>CAYFGX010000017.1:0-144610 GCA_964342405.1 uncultured Verrucomicrobiota bacterium
AGACCCTCGCCTGGGCGAATAGGGTTGTGGAGCAGCATCCTGATCATCGAACGATTGTTGTCACCCATGCCTATCTCACGAAGAAAAAGGGGCAACGAACGAGCGCGGATAGCTATCGAGTAGGAGGTAACTCTGGGGAATCAATATGGGATAAGTTTGTCAGCCGCCACGATAACATCTTTCTGGTCCTGTCAGGGCATGCCATGGAGAACCGTCTGACCAGCAAGGGTAGGAACCAAAATGATGTGCACCAGGACCAGGCTGACTACTGGTACTGGGATAGCCCTGAGATCAAGGCTGGAAGCGGTTACCTGCGCATCATGACGTTCCATCCAGATAAGAATACGATTGATGTTCAAACGTACTCTCCTGTTTTGGATCAATTCCTCACGCGCCCCAGTAGCAAGTTCACGTTGGACTACCGGATGCGCGACAGTAAGGAACGAGCCAAATGATTTAAACTGGTTGTTCCGAGTTCGTTGCTGGAATCAAAGTGCCCCTATTACACGCCATTCGGGTCAGCACAACGGTGTTTGTTTCTGGAGATTTAACCACGGATTACAAGATTCCACGGATAGGATTCTGAAACCCTTCCCGAAATCGGTGGCATCCTATTATCCGTGGTTAAGAGTCGGTCGCTTCAGCGCCAATCGAGGAACTGGACCAACCATTCCGTGGCCTAACCCCGCTAGATGAAGCTCTGGCGAATCAGCGCATGCTAACCGCCGATTTCCTGAGGAAACAGAAGGGGGAGACAGCTGAAGAGTTTGGACGCGAGTAGAGACAAGACCTGGTCGCAGGTCAACCTCTCGAGTTCTCATATTGGAACCGGTCGAAGTCAGTGAGCCGATGGAATCGCACTCAGAGTGATCCCATTGTCGTCTACTGATTTCGCCGTATTGACGATGCTGAGATTCATTTTGATCTGTGCATGCCATGCACCCTGAGCCTGACGATTAATGAAAGTTGCTGGCAGATTCCTAACCGTTCCCTTTCAGATCGACCGTGATTGAAAAGAATCAGCGCGACGAGTTTTTGTCCCAGAACTGCTCTTCGCCCCCCTATTGGTCGACCATCTCATGTCTCGTCGGTCTTGTGATCTGGCCTGCTTCGGTCTCCAATGTGCGACTATTCGTAGAATGCTACTAGCGCTCTAGTAGGGCGCTAGTAGCATTACGCATTCTCCATTCATGTGCCAAAGGGGCCATCTTCAAATTGGATGGCATTGTCTTTGGGGACTTAATGACATGCTATTCTTAGTGGCTGTATCTATCGTGCTCTCAGGGGGGTAACCCAGCTTTAAGTAAGGTTGTCAGGTGGCTCTGAGACACTAGTGCAATCTTGGTGGTATAAACCATGCTACTGCTTGTTGAGTAGCATGAACTCTCGATCCGTAAGCGGAATGCAGTGCGAAGGGGAGCGAAAGCGGGATAGCGGGGGCCATTGGACGGTGACGTATTGTAATCGCATTGGAGGGGTTGTTATCGAAGAGTTCAGGTTCATGCGAACCAACAAAAGTGATACACAATGATACCTAGGCTAAGTATGAAGAAACTCGACCGAAAGACGGGGGTGTTCTCAGTGATGCTCTCTTTGACAATACTAATTCAGTCTTCACCGTTCCAGACCCTGGAGGTCAATGCCGATGGTAGCCAGGGTTGTTGGGCAACGCCTACGGTTCCAGCTAGCGGGAGTGCTTGCTCATGCCAACTTGGATACTTCGGGCCATTGCCGGATTACCACTGTGGATCGCAAGGGTTTTCGCGGCGCTCATTCAAGACATGTCGACCAGCAGGTGCAGGCTACAAAAAGTGCGGACGCGAGTCTGTGGAGATTGGGAGTAGTTGGGATTGTGGGATAAGAGTCAATTGGAATGTTTGGTCGGCATGTATCGGAGCAGCGTTGATCTGCGAAAGCCAGTGTGCTGCCAGTACACCTTCAAACTGGAAGAAGTGTTATGCATGTTGGGCTGCCTATATCGCAGCCTGCACTGGATGCGCCATCCGGACTTGCACGATTCGAAATAGTACGCCCTTGTGGGGGCTCGAGATGATCTATGCAACAGGGGCTTGCCCGGATGGATCCACAGGTGCGTAGGAGAGTTTGGATAGCGGACCTGTTCTCATTGGAGTCGCAGTTTTGTTTTCGGAATGCATCGTGTGATCGGGGGTGGTGAATGAATCGTAGCATGATTCCAAATGATCCAGCCGCTATAATGAAAGGCTGGCGCAGATGTTTTAGAATCCGAGGCGTAGGGCTGTCGATGAGGCTTGCTCTCGTTGTAGTAGCTTCTGAGGGATTCGCTCAGGGGGTAGAGCGGATGCCTTCAAGGGATGAACTGGTGGCGGCGTTCAATCGGGTGACTAGGAGTGTTCCGAGTCCTCTCTATCTCGAGGTCAAGGCCGTGGTCATGAGCGAACCGGGATCCGATGAGGATATCGAGAGGGCGACTCAACGGAATGTGGAGCATCTTGAGTCGACGACGGGGCAAACGCTGACGCCAGGGGAAATCGACAAGTTTAGAGAGCTGTTTCGCAAGTCCATGTCGGGAGAAAAACGCATTCACTACCAGCTTTGGCGATCCCGTAGGGGGAAACTCTATCGCCTGGATAAGATCGATCTCTCACTAGGGGAGAATGCGAGTGACTTCTCATCGGTTAATATTTGGGACACCACGTTCACGAATGTTCCTAGCTATACGGCAAGCCGGCGGTTGGGTTCAGCGGACATCCAGTGGGATTCAAGTGCTCGGCATACAGAGCTTGCCCTTTGGGATGCGATTGGGCTTGAGGCCCAACTCGCGTTTCCATTGATTGTGGCCTTGGGGACGACGAGATCAGATATGGATCCAAGCCGCGACTTTGAATTGATGAGGGAAGGTTCGCGGATCGATTCAGGAAAACTTGAGAGGCTTCTCGAAGCTTCGAATCCAGATTGGCGGATAGCAGCGATTGAGTTGCCAGAACAGAATCCTCCTCAAGTTGAACTGACCCTGAGTGGGCGAGTCGTTTCGCCGGAGAACTTCCGGGGAAGAATGCCCAAGGATTACAAGGTCAGTGAAATCGAGGTCTCGTATCGATTTGACAAGTCTGACTTCAGTCGGCTTCTTAGGGCAGAATTTGCTGAGAGACGATCTGGGGTGAATTATGTCTCCATTCGGAGCGCGTTCAATGAGCAAGGTTATCCGATGCGCTGGGAGCTCTTAGAGAGGGCGCGAAGCGACGCTCCTGTTGAAAGGAGAGTGTTCGAGTTTGAGGGTATCGACACGTTTGATGAGTCAGAGGAATGGGAGATCTTTGCTCCGGTTTTCCCTGAGCACTACATTGTTGGAGAGCTTGATGGATCTGGGCAAGCGACGATTGTTTCCAACCCAGGAGGGGGTGAGATCTTGAACGTAGAAGATCCTCCATTCGAGTGGCTCACGCGCTTCGTGGCGAAGTTCGTGGTTTGCTGCTGTTTTCTTTTTCCGGTCGGTTACTTTTTGAATGTCTATCGGAGAGGGCAGAGGAAGTAAGGAACTGTTGGCGTTCCTTCAGCTTTCTGGATTTCGCTTTGTCTGTTTTCCTTGAGGGAGGAGGGAAAAGCCTCTGTTGTTAACGGAGCTCGGGGGTCGTTTAGGTGGCATGTCTGTGGCTCCGCTTAATCGGACCGCAATGCTGGGCTGGGTACGTAGGGGTTGGGCTTGTTTGACGCTGTGTTCGGAGCGGTGCCTCGTGCAGCAAGAGACGGGGTTGAGGAAGTCCGTGACGGTTGAAGAAGTGATGGAGTGGTTGGTTAAACCGCCGGCTATTGCCGACATGTTGGGGGTGAGGGTGAAGAGATTGGAGTGAATCCTGAGGACACAAGGTTTTAGGAAGAAGGCCGGCGATTGGTTGTGGGGCTTTGCCTCTTGTGATAGCGAGCGATTGGTCGTGGCTCAGAGGAGGGTTCTAGGGCTCGCAACTTGAGGGTCGTGCTACGTGAAGCTTGTTTGATTCGAGATCTGAGTTCTGTATTGCGAGTTTGGTGCTCTTTCTTGGCACTCTTGCTCTCTTCTGCCCTGTTAAGTCTCAGGAGTTTGTCGGCTACGATGATGGAGCCTATGTGACCAATAACCCTCTGGTGACCCAGGGGGTGAGTTGGAAAGGTTTGGTGGATGCTTTTGTAACGCTTAATGCGGGCACGAGCTATTGGCATCCGCTAACCTGGATCTCCCATCAGATCGATTACGCGTTGTTTGGAACGGAGGCCGGCTGGCACAAGCTGGTAAACCTGGTTTTTCACTGTCACAATAGTCTGCTCCTCTTTGGTCTGCTTTATCGGCTGCGTCCCTCGATTGGTTTCAGCCTGTCTGTGTGTGTCCCATTAGGGTCAGCCCTTAAAGATTCAATATAGCAATTGCCGCCCAATGGTCTAAGCGCAATCAATGCTGGATCGGGTGGAGTTTGGATAGGTCACGATAGACAGATTTTGGGACAATTACTGAGTAGCCCATTTTTCTGTTCGTAACTGAGCGAAAGCGTCTCGAATCGGGATGCCCTGTTCACCCGATGCTTTAAACTTCCTGTAGGCGAATCTCGGAGATGACGCCATCAGAAATATCCTCCAGAGCCTCAAATAGCTCCTTCTGCTCGTCGATCGACAGATTCCCGATCTGCTCCATAACCATCTCGACGTTTTTGGTCATGCCAGCATGCTACGATAAAGAGTCTGGCTTGAGAAGGGGGAGGGTTTAACCACGGATTAAAGGATCTCACGGATTGTGTTCCGGAGCCCTTCCCGAAATCTGTGGAATATTGTAATCCGTGGTTAAAAATCGGTTCTACGCAAAGAGCCTATTCTTCGAGTTCATTCTCTAGATTTGCTGCGATAGAGGGGCTGGTAATCTAGATGACACTTGACAAGTGGTAGTGTTCGCGCGACACCCCGTAAGTGCGCAAGACATTCCCACTAAGCGACCCTCGACACAAACCTGCAAGGGTCGTCGAATCGATTAAGAACAATATCCGAAAATACGTCAAACGAGAGCGACGTAAGGATCTCCCAAAAGGCGCTGATTATTGGGATTTCGACTGTCGCGTCGGTAAGACGAAAGAAAGCGCCACGAGTATCCACCTTGCCGAGGTCATTTCGCATGTCGACAAAGCGGCGAATGAGGCATGGACCGAACTTTACGTTGAAATTCTGGCAAAACCGGCCCGAAGAAATCCTCGAGGCGACAAGGCTTCCTCAGCAGAGACTGAAACCGAGTCGACAACCAATGAGCATAAGCGTCCCACCGAAGAAACCATAGCGGGCACTTCGTAACATCCGATTCTCTATTCCGGCGAAAGTTTCCGCCCAGCTTGCTGCGATACGCACCGAATTGATCCGTTTGCGATAGAGCGACCCACGAGGATTGATTCCGGAAGGTAAATGAGTAGAGCACGTCATCGAACCGGATTGATGATTAGGAATTTGGGTGAGGCGGTGGGGGAGACGAAGTTTAAGCGAGAGGTCCAAGCTCCACCCGAGCGTACGATGAAGAACTCGATTGTGTCTGAAATGATGAAGCTAGCGTCTTTCGCGCGATACGTTTTCTTTGCTGCCTCCTGTCTTGTCTTGGTAGGCCAGGAGCCGGGGGACGATGCGGGGCATTTTACTTTTGTTGTATTGCCCGACACGCAGGGGTATGCGGATGTCAGGCATCAGGAGACCCAGAAGCATTGGCCCGAGATTGGAGATCAGCGTTCGTGTTTTTACTCGCAGACTGCTTGGATCAAGGAGAACCGGAACAAGCTGAATATTGTCATGGTGGTTCACGTGGGAGATATCACTCAGACCGACCACGATGAGGAGTGGAAAATAGCGGATAAGGCGTTCAAGACGATTGACGCTTGTGTGCCCTATATTCTGTGTTCTGGAAATCACGACATGGGCTACTCTCCTCAATATCGGCAGACAAGTTTTTCTCGGGAAAGTCGTTTTAGCACCTACTTTAGCCCAACAAGGTTCACGGAGAATCCCTTGTATGACTCGCTTTTCGGTCGTGACAAGAGTGTGCACTTTCGGGATCAGGGGAAGATTGAAAACTATTATCTCCTCCTCAATGCAGGAGGGCTCAAGTTTCTCTTCCTCGCCATGGAGTTTAAACCTCGGGATGAGACCCTCGCCTGGGCGAATAGGGTTGTGGAGCAGCATCCTGATCATCGAACGATCGTTGTCACCCATGCCTATCTCACGAAGAAAGAGGGTCAACGAACCAGCGCAGATAGCTATCGAGTGGAAGGTAACTCTGGGGAATCGATATGGGAGAAGTTCGTCTGCCGCCACGAGAACATCTTTCTGGTCCTTTCAGGTCATGCCATGGAGAACCGTCTGACCAGCAAGGGGAGGAACAATAACGATGTGCACCAGGTCCAGGCTGATTACTGGTATTGGGATAAGCCTGAGATCAAGGCTGGAAGCGGTTACCTGCGCATCATGACGTTCTATCCGGGTAAGAATACGATTGATGTTCAGACGTACTCCCCTGTTTTGGATCAATTCCTCACGCGTCCCAGTAGCCAGTTCACGCTGGACTACCGGATGCGCGACAGTAAGGAACGAGCCAAATGATCTAGACTGGTTTTTTCCGAGTTCGTTGCTGGAATGGAAGTGCACTTCTTACAGGCCATTCAGGTCAGCCCAACGTTGTTGGTATCTGGAATTCTAACCACGGATTACAGGATATCACGGATGGGATTATGAAACCCTTCCCGAAATCTGTGGCATCCCATTATCCGTGGTGAAGAATCGGTCGCTTCAGCGCCAATCGAGGAACTGGACCAACCATTCCGTAACTGGGAACCCGACATTCCTAGCCGGGATTCGAAATAGTGAAGGAACGACCATTCAGAGCTGGCCCTGTTAGCCTTCAGCATCGCTGTAGGCGATGTCCACACCTCGCCTGCCCTGCGCGCCCATAGACGCTCGTAGACGCTCGTAGAACCATTGGATCATGGCCGATATCGGCCATCAGTTCTTCAAATAGGGCATCTCTGCCGATTTTCAAATAACATTAGGGAAATGATGGTGTTTGGCATGGTTTATTCTATGTAAGTTGTATTACTGTTGGTGACTATTCGATCAGCAGCGGTAGGGATTAGGTAAGGCGGCACGAGTTCTACCAGGGGAAGTTGATCTTAGCTGCGATGAGTGAAGTAGTTGGGATTGAGAATCTCCTTCGTGATGCTTGTCATGGATCCTTGGATAAAACACAGGTTTAGCGGATTCAGTAATTCGCGAGTAAACAAAGAAAAAAACAACCAGACTTGTAGAAAGATGAGCTCGACTATCTTAAAGCCACGAACAACCCTTACTCTCTGCGTCGCTTTGTCGTTGATCGGTTCCTTGTTGATCAACAGCGTTGCAGCAACAGTCCACATTGATAGAGGCGTCATGGCGTGGTGCCGTAATAGCCAGCACTATTGTGGCGATAACTGCGGGCACGGATTTGAGACTAAACGGTGCATTGTTGGAATTGGAGAAAGTTACCTCAGTTCCCTTTGCAATGCCTACATCGCGTATAACAACTGCAAACAGCAGGCATGGGATGACTGCATTGACTGGGCACAGGCCGCGGTCCAGAACAGTATCGTAGGTGGTGTCATGGGCGGAATCAGCCGAGTTGGCGGTAGTATTCACAGGGGAGCTGTTATTGGCGGGGCCGTCGGAGCAAGTGGGACGTACCTTGGAAGCGTTGCATTCTGCCTCGCTGATTCCGAGTATCGAGCAAGGAAAGCTGCCTGCGTGAGATCGCGTGATGAGTTACGTGACGGCTATAGGGCGATCTATGTTGCCTGGAGTGAAGCTGTTCTGAGCGATACGGCTGACGTGAACCGGAATGGTCTGTGTGACAACTGCGAGTAGCTTTATTCGAAAGCAATTGAGAGTCTAGTTATGATCTTAACTGAAGTAATCGTCAGAGTAGCATCTCTTACAGGTCTGATTGTCTTCTCTTTCCTTGTCTGTCGAAAACTTGGAGTCCGAGTCTACAAAGGTAAAGCCACAACGGGGGCCATCGCAATTGGTATCCCGGTGTTGATCCATACGTTCGTATTCAATGGCCTAGAGAAGCGTTTTGGTTGGTTCGGTGAATCTGACCCGAATTCCGAATTTTTGGGAAAACTGGTTCCCGAGCCCGTCAGTGGGGAACAAATGCAGATGGGTGGGGGAGAATGCTGTGGTGGCTCAATGGAAGAGCGTGAGGTCTTTAAGGGACAGCTAGATCAGGGGTGGCATCATCGTGATGAATCTGATCCGGAGTTGCAGGAGGTTTTGCCGCCTCGGAACATCCTGGAGCAAGCGGAAGCTGCGTTTGTATCCGAGGGTGCAGTGCGGGATACAGGAGATGAACTCGAGATTGACTGGGATGCTATTCGGCTAGCAATGTTGGAAGGAGCAGAATCTACTGGGGGGAAGGTTGGCAAGGCTATGGTGGCTGAAATGATGTTGGAGGCCGATCATTTCATGGAGAACATGGACCAGACTGATGCCATTGCTATTGCCGAACGTGCTCAGGAAATCTGGGATAGAGTGACTCCGAATTTTCCTCCTCACTTGATCACGGGCACAAACGCTGCGGTGTGGAGAAAGAGCTTTGAAGTACAGGCTGCTGTCGAACGAAGTATCCTTGCGGACGAGAAGGCCTTTTGGGGGATCGATCATCAAGTGATCTCTGAATGAGGAACCGGGGGGCAACCACGGATTACAGGATCTCACGGATGGGATTCTGAAACCCTTCCTGAAATCTGTGGTATTCCACTATCCGTGGTTAAGAGTCGGTCGCTTCAGCGCCAATCGAGGAACTGGACCAACCATTCCGTAGTTTGGACTCCGACAGCCCTGGCCAAGACTCCAAACAATAGGAGCAGACAGAGAATTCACAGCACGTCGGATCCGAATCGAATTCGCTTGTCTCTCATGGACTTTCGGATTCCGTCTTCTCGGCTCCTATGGAGAACGGGCTCGCAAAGCCGTTCATTGCCTTATCGATCACCATCTGGCGTAAGATCCGGTCCTCCACAACTAAAAAGTAAGCTGCCATCCCGGGATCCTCGAGTAGTCGCCTCTTCAAGGTCTTGAGTTCGTCCTCTGACATGCTTTCAACGAGCTCTGTTCCTTCCACTGCTGCGTGAAATGCCTTCTGTTTCATGTCTTCAAAGATGGCTCGCTCCTCGTCTGACATCGACGTTCGAAACTCTTCCACTCGAGCGTCCATATCCCCGAGTTCTTGAATGACTCTTTCCGAATGATCAATGAATCCATCGGCAGGAAGCGGTAGAAGACTGGCGTCGGCTTGGTCCTCACGAAGCGAGTCGAATCCGGTCGATAGTTCCTGCGGGTGAGGGTTTTCTGGGAGAAGAACTTGACTGCTCGAATCGAGATTCGGGGGCGACGGTGATACTTGGGACTCCTCTCGTTCCAGGGAGGGTAATTGGGGGCTCTGTTCGCTCAGGTCGCTTTTCATTGTGGCGAGCTTCTCGTCAATCGAGTCCAGCCGCGTTCTAATCTCCTCCTGGGTATCTGCAATGTCCAAAGTAGCATGAACACCGAGATACACGCAGACAGTGGCTATGAATAGAACCGCCCACCATTTGTTCGAATTATCTATGGTGTGACTCCTGTCTGGCTGATGTCGCCCCCATTGTAGATGAGGTAGTAGCGTCCCTTGGGCTGTTTCATGGTCGCTCTTGCAAGATTGCGGCGAACCCTATCTCTTTTTCTTGCCCCGAGTGGACCTCGGATGGCCGGTGCAAGACTTGTGCCGGCGCGCCTTTGTTTTTAACGCCTGAAGCGGAAGATTGACCTCGAGTGATTGAAAGCCTGCACTCTCTCTGTAAGGGTGCTAATCCCAACGAAGCTAGACGGTCATTCCGATTCAGTTCGGACTCCTTGCGGGGCTGAGCGACGTTGTTGTAGGTTTCGTTCACGTCGTTGATGAGGCCTTATTGAGCGTCCGAGACTCCGCTTGAGAAACTACTGCCCGTTGTTGATCTTTTCGATCTGCTCGGTGCTTAATGGGCTGACCAAGCTGCCGTCTGGGCCTTGCATCATGGCATGGCTGTCGCCTGTCGGGTCAACCAAGTAGGCAAAGCCAAAGGGTTGATCTTGCACCTCGTCGTTCCACTTGTCGTATGCTGCTTGCCATCCAACGCGAGGAACCAAAGGGCTGTCTCCTACTTGCAGCTCATCTTGATAATCGCCGTTGAACACAAAACGAGGGTCAGGAATCGTATCCATCCCTGGAACCTCAGTAAACAAACGGTGAATGACTTTCTGGATTTCAGGTGGTGGTAACTGCTCGGGATCCTTTTCGGGCCAGCTACTTTGGGAGTGCAAAAAGGAACCGATACTGCCCCAGAGCATTCTCGTAAAGACACCATAGGTCCAAGGTTTTTGTGCATCGTTCGGCTCCCATGCCTCAATATATGTGCCTGGGGTCCCATCAGAATTCATTAAAACCTCTTCAGGATCGTGTGTTAAAGCCTCATGCAAATCCCAGAGATTTTGAAACGACTGCCCTATGGCGACCGGATTATCATCGCGGCCGTATTCACTCACGATTTCATAGAATTTTTGGAATTGCGGAGTAAAACGGGCGTCATTCTCAAAGAATCCCTTTAAGAACCCATGGTTCTCAAGCATGGGTTCAGCATAGGTTGAATCAACGATCTTTTTCGTGACGATAACGCCAGGATCTCGAGTAGGCTTCCATGGGAAATTTCTCTTCCACTCTTCTCGCTGGGTTTTCGTGTATTCTATGGTTTTCTCTTCAGCCAATTGCTTAAGATTTTTGAGCTTTGTGTGATACTCCTTAGGGCTGGGCGTAGCATCACCCTCCTTCCTATCTTCAGAGCCTTGTTGTTCAATCGGAGCGAAGACGTTGGGATTCTGAGTGCGAAACAGAAACCCAAGAATGATTGCGAATGTCAGAGTGACGATTCCGAAAAAAAGCGTGCGTCCGGTTTTCATAGCTTAATTTGTTACGCTTTGTTCGATGTCCCAGACTGGCGCGTTGGTTTCCTGCTCAGATTCCTCAATGGGACCCGGGATTCGAAGTGTCTTCTCATCAAAGGTATATGTTTGTCTCTGTAGCACGACCGTAACCGGAACAGATCTAATGACCCACTGTAGTCGAGAGCTTCCGGTCACTGTTTTACCGCTCAACCTGGTGTTGGTATCAACAAGATCCACGATGGCCCGATCATCTCTGATTGCGCTCAGATTTCGCTCTTGTTTGTGGATTTTATAGTCCGGTAGATACCTCCAGCTTCCTCCGCCTTGATAGCGCATGTTTGATCGCGAATACACTGCTGTGGCCTTGTAGCCAGGGTCCCCAATCGCCCTCAAGGTGAAGTCTCCAACATTTGCGATGGATTCTATTGCATGGGTAACAGATGATCTCTCTGTTTCTCCACGCACCAAATGCCAACCCCCTGAAGCCCATCCGCCATGCCCATCTTTCTGAGCCGTCATGTAGATGCCCCATGAAGTTTGAAACGATCCGCCGTGATAGCTGTGACTGTGGTTTACAACGAACTCCTCGGCAGATGAATCCCAAGTAACTTGTTGGATCGTGATGTCATAGCGACCGAACTCTCGGTCTTCTTGAATGGCTGAACTGTTGGAACCTCCCACCTCTTGGTTGTCATACCAGTATGCCGTCTCCCTTGAACTGGAATCGGCTACGATTGAAGGCGAGACCGTGATCGTACCATTGCGAGGATTAGGGATCGTCCATGTCCATGCGTTTCTAGTTGCATCGTAGACGAAATTTCCAGCGAAGCCGTATCCAATATTCTTCAAGGCTGGAAGAAAACGCGCAACACCCCAACCCGCTCCTGGCGCTACTGCAGCCAACGTTCTTTGATTGCTGAGAAATAGTGAAGTAAGCACGACAGCTATGGTGCATGCGCCCAACCTGTTCCTGTAGCTGGGCTTGTGACTATTGAAGTGAGGGTCTTTCATAGATTCAATGCGTTCCTGCTTGAGTTGACCCTTCAGACAGGCTCCTAACCTTCCGTGAATTTTGAGACGTAATGCAAGACCCGTGCCACAGCAAGATTAGTGGTCGTCATCGCCCTTGGTTGAGTCTTTGCAAGTATTTAGTAA
This sequence comes from uncultured Verrucomicrobiota bacterium, assembly GCA_964342405.1. Classification (GTDB taxonomy): domain Bacteria; phylum Verrucomicrobiota; class Verrucomicrobiia; order Limisphaerales; family AAA164-E04; genus UBA2970. Next base: position 12,115 of record CAYFGX010000017.1, read on the forward strand.
CAAGATTTTTGTGTTGTGGAAGTGTTCGGGTTTTAGGTTGGGGGCGGGCGCTCCTTCGCTCTTGTTGCAAGCGAAACAACTCGGAAAATGGAAGCTACTAGAGCTCTTCTAGCGTGCTACTAGCAGTCTTGCGCTGATGAGAAGTCTTACGCTTTCTTTGAGGGTGCGATGATGAGTGGTTGGTTTTCTTGTCTGTAATTCTCTCGTAACAAGTGGGTTAGAGCCGTTGAAGGCTTTGTTCTGCCAGGATGCAATGTTTCTGAATTGACCTTCGGCATGGAAACTGCGGAACAACATGGTGTGAGTCAGATTCAGAAAGTATTGAGGGCATTAATGGGGTTCGAAGGTGAAATTGCTTTGTTGGGAACGCTCATAATGGACTCGGTAATCGGCGGGAATCTGAATAACGATGCGTCATACTGCTTTTCTGCTAAAGGAGGCTATGAGTATTCAGGCGCTCAACACATGAAAACTCAAACGCAGATCTACGTAAACGACCGGATAGTAATGGGAATAGTTTTCGGCATACCTTTTGTTGGCTCATGCGAATTCGCCAAAGGGCGAGATGTTTCGAAAGCAGTAGATCAAGCCGCTCATCGCCGATGCCACCATGATCCAAACTTAACTCAACACATTGGCATGATTGATGGTCAAAGTAGATTCTCTAGAGAAATTACAAAGAGGTTGTCATTGAAACAATAAACAGAAAACAAACTGCTATGAGCTACTCTACTATAAAACGGTTCGACCACCCAAATAGCCCTGGTTGCAGTTGTAGTGACAGAGTATTCACAGGTTTTAAAACCAGCTCTAGGTAGATTGGTTTTACCCAACCAACAGGCCCAAAAAGTTAATCGAGAAGAGATTCAAGTCCCCAGAATAGAAACATGCTTATGAAAAAAACATCAGATCCCGGAACCAAACCGATACTAGCGTCAACCCGTGGCCGTGCCCCATGGGTTCTAGCTTTGTTGTTTCTGGCAAGTTTTGCATCACAAGCTCAGGCTCAAGTCTCAGCTTGGATTAGTTCTCCGTACATTAGCTACTCCACGTATTGGTTCAAGGATACCACAACAGCGGCGAATGGCGTGCAAACCATATCCACCACCTACTCTACCGGAAGCAAGAGTCAATCAAATGGAGGTAGTTCCTCTCGCACTCGCTATGTTTCCAACGGTGTCGTTACGGTGATGTACGGATTCTGGATCCAAACGGACGACAACTACTACGCAACGACCACTTTTCAATCTCAGCTACCAAACGGTTCGACTTACACGTCATCCGAGCGCCATACCGCTGAGCTCTCCGCAGATTACTCCAATCCCAATGGATCTGGCACTTCCATTGATGTCGAAATCTCGGCTAATTTGAGCTTCATAAACTCGAGTGGAAATGCAACCGGGACCACAACGGAGCGAAATGATAAGATAGACCTTCTTCCGGGCAACTCGGGTCGTATCACGGTTTCCCCTTCTAGCGGCACGCGAACGGATTCATATGACGCAAGCGGCATATACTACGTGCTGGACTAACGACGACCATGCGCAACAACAAAGCACAGAACAAACACTACGTATTGCCGATTGGGATAGGTTTGTTCCTCGGGATATTGATCGGCTTCTCCGTTCGGAGGGCCGATTCTCCTTCTGCCGACGCCTCGCCTGCTGATACACCGATTCTACAAGTTAGCTCGGAGGGGGATGGTAAGGGAAGCCCCATCAACCAGGCTGTCCGTGCTACGATGCAGGGGAAAGCAGAACGCGATAGGAGAATCGCGGAGAATCCCGATGCCTATTTTGATCCAGATCGAACTGATCCATGGTATCAAGCTCAAGTGCGACGACACAATCAGATCGGGCAGTTCCTGTCGTCGACTCGACGAGACGATCCATCTTACCGAAAAATTCTTACACTACTACTTGAGAACGGTTACGGAATTGAGGAGTGGGCTGAGGCAGTTTCGATTCTAGGGTTTCATCACTTGCCGGTTGTCCTCAAACGCCATTCATTGATGGAGGCTGGCTTCTCTCCCCAACAAGTTGAAGACCATCTGGGTTCGGCAAAACTCCAGCAGCAGCAACAACTGCGATTAATACACGACAACCTTCGAGCTCGGTGTGGGATCGATGATCCAGAACTCATGGATACTCTAATCGGAGTTGAACTTGAGTTTCTGCCGAATGAGGAAGTGCTTGGTCTCGGCCCTCTCAGAACCATCCGTGGGGATAAGCTCTATACTGACGAGGACTGGCTAGATGCTGAGTTTGCTGCAGCGAAGGCTCGGTATCAAGGTGCTCCGAAGGTAAGAGTAAGCGAATTTGGAACGGTTTCGCCTGAACCTTCACGTCACTCAAAATCCCAATCTGGGCCCCTTCCTATTCGGGAGCAAGCCCCCGCGCAGGAATCCCCTTAGATAGCTATATTGAAGACAGCACTTTGGAATTTGAGGTCGGATTCAATTTGGGTTGCGGTGATTCTGACGGTTGCGATGCTGTGGGGATCGCTCATTTCTATCAATCGTTTAAAGCGCCAGAATCTTAAGGATCAAGAGGAACTTGCCGAGTTTCTGAGATTAGAATCTGAATCGGTTCGCAAGCAGATTGCCTTGCTATCAGCGCGCTTGGACTCACTAGAGGCACTCTTGGCAAAACCTAGTGAAGCGAAGGGGGGAGTCGCTGCTGACGGATTTGAGAGAGCGCCTACGCGGGTGCATTCGGCTTTCTTGGGCAATCCTGCATTGTGGTATGGGGTGTTGTCTTAGGTGTGGTTGCTTTGATCTTTGAATGAGGAACGGGGACTCAACCACGGATTACAGGATCTCACGGATAGGATTCTGAAACGCTTCCCGAGATCTGTGGTATCCTGTAATCCGTGGTTTAAATGGGCCTTTTCGAACGCTTTGCAATGGTCATCGATTTGTATAAGGGTGGGCCGCGGAAACTTGCTTTGATCTCGATCATTCGTTAGCTGAGTGCTCTCGCTCACTTGGGGTATGCCTCAGCTCACCGTCCCTGCCGCTCGCCCACTCTCTCGAGTCTTGCTTGTGTCAATACAAGACTCCGACACTTTAGCCCAGGATCTGACGTTAGATTGGATTCAGCTTGCCGGGAGTTTCAAGGTGGGTAGGTTGAGTGGTGTTAAAAGAAGTAGTAAGGATTGTCGTGGTGTAAGTGAGTGCAGGAGTTCGTGGAGATAGCATGTCTGTGACTCTGCTCAATCAGATCGCGATGCTGGGCTGGGGGCGTGGGGTTTGGCGTTGTTTGTGCGTCGTGTCATGGGCTTGTTTAACGCTTGGCCCGGAGCGTTGTCTAGCGCAACAAGAGACGAGATTTGGGGAGTCCGTGACGGTTGGAGAGGTGATGGAGTGGTTGGTTAATCCGCCGGCTATTGCCGACATGTTGGGGGTGAGGGTGAACGCGATCGCGGGTGAAATTCCAACCATATCCAGTGATTCACTGAGTTCTCAAGAAGGAGGGCTTGAGTGGCATCATATGCGTTGGGATGCTGGGAAGTTCTTTTCGAGGATTTTGCTGAAGAGTGGAGATTACAATGATCTCCTCGCCGTTACAGAGATCGCTTGTGGGGGCGTTCATCCGCATTACTGGGCGATTTCGGAGGGCTCGCAGTTAACCTGTATTGAAAGTTCGGTCCTTCTTGATCGTGGTTATGTCGGTGAATGGACTGAGACATCGGTAGGCGCGCTTCTGGTGGTGGCAGCCCAGAAAAAAATTCAGGAATTCTTGAACTTGGGGTTGCTTCGAATTCAGCCAGGCTCGATCTCGTGGGACCGAAGGGACGGACGAATGACTGCGCTGTCTATCGAAGGCAATGAGATCTCCGGGCTGCTCGAGATTGGTTCCGACGGCGTGCTCGAAGCGGTTCAATACTGGATTGAGGGCGAGCCTCTTCCTCAATTGGATTTGAGAGAGTTGTCTAAGACAGATGGCAATTCACAAGCGTTCAACGCGTTTCGCGTTTCATACCACTATGGTGAGAAGTCGAAGGATTGGCGAATTCCGACGATGTTTGAGGTCTCGCATTTAGTTTCGGTTGAGCAGGCGAATGCCGTGGATCCGAGCTTGCCTGAAGGAGGTCTCAAGGCGCACAGCTCACCGTTTGTTCGCTATCAGGTCAAACATTTGGAGAGCTCGGATACGCCGTTGCCTGACAGTGCGTTCACGCATCATCAAATCTCAGGGGCTGAGGGCAGTCCCATCGACATGAAGTATACGATTTACAGCAGCGCTGATGGGCACTTCCGTAAAGGCTCGGATGGCAGTTTGATTCCGCTTCGAACGGTCACCGAGAAGAATGCGAGTCGCTTGCCTGGACAACGGAACGTGACGGGAAGAGCGGTCTACGTTGGTGTCCTCGTTCTGCTCGGGTTGGGATTCCTTTGGGCGGGGCGAGCGATGACGAAGCGTTGATGATTAGGGTTCGGTTCATGGGTAATGAGCCGAAGAATGTACGAGAATATGAAAGCAAAAATGGAAAGTAGATACGTATGAGAAGCAGGTTTGTTTTGGTGTTGGCGATTGTGGGCTTATTTGCGGCTCCGTCCCAGATGCGGAGTGGAAACTGTGTGGATGATTTCCCAAGCCCCTGTGATGGCGGGTTCTGGACTGAAATCATTTTTTGTACGACGAGCGTAACCATTTCTCGAATCTACATTCCCCTTTTGGGATGGCTAGATTTGAATCCACCTCAAACCTTTCAGGTGTCGATTCCGGTGACCCGTTCAGGCAACTCGTCTCCTGGTCTGGTATCTGAAGCAGACAATTCGAATAGCGGACTCGATGATACGGCGATTCGGTTTCGTGACTGCAATGGGTTTGTGTCCTACACGGACTGCAATGGCCGAACGGTAACCGCGAGGACAAGCACGGCTTTACCTGTTGCCGTCGCGGCTGGTTCTCCTTGTCCCGTTGTTCCAACGGGACAATAGGGTGAAGAGATTGGAGTGAATCCTGAGGACACAAGGTTTTAGGAAGAAGGCCGGCGATTGGTTGTGGGGCTTTGCCTCTTGTGATAGCGAGCGATTGGTCGTGGCTCAGAGGAGGGTTCTAGGGCTCGCAACTTGAGGGTCGTGCTACGTGAAGCTTGTTTGATTCGAGATCTGAGTTCTGTATTGCGAGTTTGGTGCTCTTTCTTGGCACTCTTGCTCTCTTCTGCCCTGTTAAGTCTCAGGAGTTTGTCGGCTACGATGATGGAGCCTATGTGACCAATAACCCTCTGGTGACCCAGGGGGTGAGTTGGAAAGGTTTGGTGGATGCTTTTGTAACGCTTAATGCGGGCACGAGCTATTGGCATCCGCTAACCTGGATCTCCCATCAGATCGATTACGCGTTGTTTGGAACGGAGGCCGGCTGGCACAAGCTGGTAAACCTGGTTTTTCACTGTCACAATAGTCTGCTCCTCTTTGGTCTGCTTTATCGGCTGCGTCCCTCGATTGGTTTCAGCCTGTCTGTGGCTGCTCTTTTTGCCTGGCATCCGTTGCACGTTGAATCGGTTGTCTGGGTGAGTGAGCGGAAGGATGTGCTGAGCACTTTCTTTGGACTCTTGGCATTCCATTGCTATCTCAATTATCGGGCCGCTCCGAGTTTTCGGAGGTATGGCCTCCTGGTCTTGGTGTTTGCTTGCTCTCTTATGAGTAAACCCATGTTGGTGACGTTTCCCGTGCTTTTGCTGTTTCTCGATTTCTGGTTGCCGAGGACTCAAACGACGGGCTTCCAGGTGCCTTGTCAGTGGAGAGAATTGCTATGGGAGAAAGGGCCACTTTTTCTGATGTCACTCGGGATTTGCGTTGTGACTCTGGTAGCTCAGAACGATCTCAATATTCTTGCAACGACCGTTGAGGTGCCGGTCGCAGTACGTGTGGCCAACGCCCTGCAATCGTATTGGTTCTATGCCGTCAAGTTAGTCGTGCCCCTGGGACTCGCAGTTCGATATCCGTACCCGACGGAGTTTGCTTCTTTCTCAGTCTGCTGGAGTCTTGTTTTCTTCGTGGGTGTTTCGGCTGTCGCTTACAAGGCTCGCTTCCGTTGTCCTTACTTTGGTTTTGGTTGGGCGTGGTATGTCGTTTCTCTACTTCCGGTGATCGGCTTGATTCAAGCGGGGATGCAGAGCCGAGCGGATCGCTATACTTATTTGCCTCTCATTGGATTGTGCGTTGCGATTGTTTGGGGATTGGATGAGTGGATCGTATCACGTCGACGGATGGTCTTTAGTGTCATTGCTGTGGGGGTGTCGCTCTTTTTTATTCCGCTCACTTGGCGGCAAATTGGATTCTGGAAGGATTCCCGAACCTTGTTTAGTCGAGCAGTGGCGGTTACAGAACACAATGCTTTAATGCATCGGGCATTGGCCGAGAATCTTGACTGGCAACAGGAACCTGAGGAGGCCTCACGTCACTATCGCCTGGCCATGGAATGTCCGCGGGAAGACCCGGGTGTCTACGAGTCAGCAGCGCGGTTTTTTCGCGCCCGGCGCGATCTGGAGCGAGAGTTGTTATTCCTTCGCAAGGCTCTGATCTGGATGCCGAAGGACCTTGAAGCGCTGAACCGAATCGCCTACCTGCTAGCAACCCATCCAGATTCGACCGTGCGCAAGCCTTCTGAGGCAATCCGCCTGTCAACCCTTGCATGCTTTTATGATACCTCGAATGCGGCTGTCTACCGGCAGACGCGGGCGGCCGCTTTGGCTGCGGACGGTGATTTTCAGTCTGCAATCCGCGTCGCTGAGAGGGCACTGAAGGGACTGCACGGTGCCAGTGCTCGGGGCTTTCAGCGGCGTTTGAATCTGTATCGGCAAGGTTTGGCGTTTGTTGATTCGACGCTCCCTCCAAGAAAACAGAACTGACCTCTTGTGTTGTAAGGAGTAGGAGTGCGTGTTTTGAGGCGGTCAGGCTTCAGCCCAGGATCACGGCTTGGGAACGTCTCTTCTCTCGTTCTCGTTGATTGATATCGCACTCTTGGATTGGTGTTCTCCCCGCTCTAATGACCAGCCGATGGCAGGACGTTAAATTCTTGTTGCCAGATCATGTCTGTGTGTTACACCAATGCTGGCCAGCGTGGAGATATCGTTATGAAGACTCTGCGCATAATTCGCGTTTCTGACACCGCCTTGGGTGGTGCTCAGTGCAGTTCGTTTCTCACCAGTCGAAAACGTCGAACGAGGATCCTCCTGATCTTCTTGTTTGGTATTTTGTTAGCGATTCCTCGTCCGAGGGGTTTCGCTGCGGGTGCTCTTCTTGGTGTGGGGGACTACCCTACCTTTGATCAAACCATTTCGTCTTCCGATGAACCATTCGTCGCCTTGAGTGCGGGCGATGGCCATGTCGTTGCATTGCGAGCGGACGGGAGCGTTGTTGCCTGGGGAGAGAATGAGTTTGGGCAAGCAACGGTACCGCCGGGCTTGACCAACGTCACCGCGATAGCCGCTGGATATCGGCACTCGGTTGCCCTGAATGCGGATGGTTCTGTTGTCGCGTGGGGTGACAATCGGCGTGGGGCGACGATGACTCCGGCGCGAGCATCAGCCTTCAGTCACATTGCGGCTGGAGGGGAAACAACGATATCGCTTACTCGAGAAGGTGTGCTCCAAGCCTGGGGCTTAAATCCGTATGGGAGACGAACCCTTGCCCATGGTCTGAAGGACGTCCGTTCTTTGTCTGCAGGTGTCGGGCACGTCGTGGCGCTAAAGCTAGATGGTAAGGTTCAAGTGTGGGGAAGTAGCCAGAACCGGCTCATTCTCTTGACCTCTGAACTCGACGATGTGACCGCCATCGCGGCGGGTGATTGGCATACGCTGGCTCTCAACCGAGATGGCTCTCTGGTGACTTGGGGCGGTGCATTGGGGGATCTGCTTGAGGTTCCGGCGGATCTTGGAACCGTGGTCTCGATCGCTGCAGGTGGTCAGCACTCGGTTGCCTTGCGTGAAGATGGGCGGGTTGTGGCATGGGGGCAGAATGAGTTTGGTCAAACCCGAATCCCGCCTGGCGCTGAGGGGGTTGCTTCGGTCGCCGCGGGATCGAGGTTCACGATGATGCAGTTGGGTAGGACGCCTCAGATTCTTGGACTCCCATCTCGCCTTGTGGCTCGTCCGGGTCATCGGGCAGAGCTGACGGTCGTGGCTGTGGGGGAGGCTCCTTTTCAATATCAATGGTTCAAAGACGGTGAATTGATTGAGGGAGTGGCAGGGGATCGATACACGGTGGATCAGTTGAATACCGACGACGGAGGCACCTATTCTTTGCTCCTTTCTGATGCTTTGGGCAATAGGGTGCGGCGTGAGATGGAAATCGTGGTCCGAGAACCGGTTGCGAGGGATGTGGTTCGCGGCAGCTTGGTGATGTGGCTGGCAGGTAGGGAGGAGGGACTGGCGGTCGCGTTCGACAAGGGAGACGTATCGGCCTTCGCTGCGGGACCCAACTCATTGCTCGTACTGACTTCGTCCGGAGAGGTCTTTGAGGGCTGGCGACCGCGACCCGTTCGCCGAGCGAGGGTACGAGGCACGCCTTGGCCAGAGAATCTTGAGCATGTTCTTGACCGTGCCGTTGCTGTGGCTTCTGGGGACTATCACCGTGTTGGCTTGCTGTCGTCCGGGGAGGTGTACGCCTGGGGGGTGAATGATGTTGGGCAAATTGATGTTCCGATGAGCTTGGACAATGTGACTCAGATCGCCGCGGGCAGCAATCACACGGTAGCGCTGCGTGGTGATGGAACGGTGGTGGCTTGGGGAGATCCATCGAAGGGCCAGACGCGAGTGCCCCGTGACTTGGATGAGGTTGTCAGCGTGTCTGCCGGTGGCAATCTTTCACTCGCAATCCGTGGGGATGGTCGAGTCATTGTTTGGGGTGACGACAGGAATGGCGATCTTCAGCCTCCGTTGGATCTGGGGGCGGTTGTGAGCCTTGCAACCGGGGGAAATCATGTCGTGGCATTGATGCGGAATGGAACGGTGTCGACCTGGGGAGGGATTTCCGCTGAGTTGAGCTCGATACCTGAGGGATTGCATGGGGTGCTTGCAGTGGCTGCGTCAGAGAATGATTCCTATGCCTTGAAGGTCGATGGAACTCTGATCTCTTGGGGGAGAAGCGGAAGACAAGAGCGCGTCGCTCCGGCTGGTTTTGAACTGGTAGAGATCGGCGTTGCCTCGTCGGATGTGTTCGGCGTGATGGTGCCAATGCGGCCTGAGATTCGAGCGTTTCCTGACGTGACGGCTCGGTTGGGTCATCGAGTTCGATTCTCTGTGGCCGCTCGAGGGCTCGAGCTGAGGTATCGCTGGCATTTCGAAGGAGAAGAGATTCCGGGAGAAACGTCAGCGCAATTGGAGATCGCAAGCGTGTCGGCAGCTGATGCGGGCAGATACTCAGTGGTGATCACCGATCGAGATGGGGATCAAGTTCATGGTCAGGCGAGCTTGCATTTGGTCGATGGACATCCGGTGGGATTGAGACCCGAAGGCGAGTTCGGACCAGCGGGGTCTATCTGGGGTTGGGACCTGCGTGCTGGGGAATCGCTTCCTATCCCAGCCGGTTTAGACGACGTGGTCGCGATCTCAACACGGGCCGATCGAAGCTTGGCGTTGAGAGAGAATGGACAAGTTGTGGTTTGGGGCGGGCGCCCCGTTGAACGGGCTATCACTGATAACCTTGTAGATGTGGTCGCGTTGTCGGAAGGAGCGAATCACTCGCTGGTCTTGAAACGGGATGGTTCTGTTTTTTCTTGGGGAGGAAACACGTTCCGGCAAACGGAGATCCCTGATGGGTTGGGGAGAGTGGTGGGCATCGCTGCTGGAAACGGTCACTCGGCGGTGTTGTTGGATGATGGAACCGTTCGAGTCTGGGGACGTGATTCTTATGGGCAGCGAAATGTGCCGCCGGACTTGAGCGATGTCGTGAGGATCGTCGCAGGCGGAAATCATACGCTCGCCTTAAGAGCCGATGGGACTGTTGTGGCTTGGGGATCGAATCGGTTCGGGCAGAGTGATGTGCCGGATGATCTCACGAATGTCGTGGCTTTGGCAGCTGACGACCGGCATTCGCTGGCTCTAAAATCCGATGGAACTCTGATTGGCTGGGGAGCGGATGGATTTCGAGAGCGTATCGAAAAAGCGGATCTGCGTCATGGGATTGATATCTCGATACAGAACGGCGAAGCACTTGTCGTAGATGCGAGCGGAGATGTCCACTTGGTGGGGGATCGGACATCGCCTGACATCAGCCTGCTTCCAGCAGGATTGAGAGGAGTGAGTTCGGTAGCTTTGGGGGAAACGCATGGCGTTGCCATTGTCCTGCCCGAAGCGCCTATCATTCGGCAAGGGCCCGCCCACGAAACGGTTCGTGTCGGGCATCGGGTTCGCTTTTCGGTTCATGCCTTGGGTGCTGGCCCCTTGCGCTATCAGTGGTTTCTCAATGGGAGGTGGGTGCCGGAGGCGTCGAGTTCCGCGCTCGAAATCCCTCGTGCCCAGTTGTCTGACTCAGGCATTGTGAGCGTGCGGGTGTTTGATCGCCATGATCGAGTTTCCGTTGGGCGGGGCCAACTGAATGTTGTGCCGAAGGCGGAGCTTCCATCGCGGGAGGCTGGGCGATGGGTGGTCTGGGGACGGTTGCCGGGTGAGCCGGGGGGAAGCATGGGGGATCGTGCTGAGTTTCTTGATTTGGACGCGGGGAGGGACAACTTACTTCTGATCAACGCGGAGCGAATGCTCGATTCCGTCGAACGAATTCCCGACGGAGGGGCTCGATTGCCTGACGGGCTCAAGGACGTCCTGTCGGTTGCTGCGGGACGTTACCATGGCTTGGCACTCAAGGGGGATGGTACGGTAGTGGCTTGGGGACGAGACACCTACAATCAAACCATCGTTCCCAATGACTTGTACGGTGTGGTGGCGATCGCTGCTGGAGCGGAACATTCCGTGGCCTTGAAGGCGGATGGAACGGTGGTGGGGTGGGGCCAGGATTGGGTCGGGCGAACACGGTTTCCGAGCAGTTGGAATGACATGGTAGCGATTGCCGCTGGTGGAGAGTTTACCTTGGGTTTGCGGTCGGACGGTCAGGTTCTTGGCGTTGGAGTGAATCGTCATCAGCAAATCTCCATTCCTCCCGACCTGAGGGATGTTGTCGCCATTGCTGCGGGGGGAAGGCACGGTTTGGCGCTCACGGAGACAGGGAAAGTGTTTGGTTGGGGACTGGACTCGTTTGGCCAGGCGACCATTCCTCGGGAACTGGATGATGTGATCGCCATCGACGCCGGGGAGAATCACTCTGTCGCGCTGTTGAGTAGTGGCGAGTTAGTTTCGTGGGGAAGCAATCGGTATGGGCAACAAGAAATCCCGCCTGGTCTGGGGCACGGCTTAGCGATTAGTGCTGGCTTTGGCTATACGGCGGCACTTGTTAGGGGGGAGGAGATGGCTTCTTCGGTGTTGGAATCTCGTGTTGTGAGGGTCGAGCTCGGATTTCCGGAACGAGGAATCCTCATCTTCTTAGGGGATGCTAAAGGAGATCTCGTGCTCGTTCAAGAAGGGGTTGGAATCATTCTTGAGACCTCGCCGACTTTAGATCCGGCTGTATGGCGACCGATTCCGTTTGAAGTGGATCCTTCGATCGGGGCGCTGGTTGTTGCGGCTGATGACAGTCTGCCTCAGCGGTTTTTTAGAATTCGGTCAAACTGAGAGTCAACGGACGGCCCCGTCTCGATTGTTTCGAGGCGGGGTTCCGCGACTTACAGCTTGGTTTGAATGGCCTAGCTGCGAAAGGCAAGTAGCCTTTCGACGTATTTCCCGATGATGTCCGTCTCCACGTTCACGAAATCTCCTTCGCTGACTTGTTGGAGACGGGTGACGTTGTAGGTGTGGGGGATAATCCAGATACGAAATCTTCGGGCGAGCACTTTGGCTACGGTCAAACTGGTGCCGTCAATGGTGATAGAGCCTTTTTCCACGATGTACTTCATGAGGGCTTTTGGGGGAGTCACTTCCAGGCACCAATCTTGGCCGACCTGCTCCCAGCGATGCACTTTTCCGAGGCCCTCCACGTGGCCGGTCACCATGTGTCCGTCGAGTCTCCCATCGGCTTTCAAGGGACGCTCGAGGTTGACGAGTGATCCCTTTTTCAGGTGTTGGAGATTGGTCTTCTCCCAGGTCTCCAAGAGGAGATCGACTGCCACGGTACGGCTCGTTTTTCTGCCTGAGAGTTTTGTTGCCGTGAGGCAGCATCCATTGACGGCCAGGCTATCCCCGAGTTGGAGGTCCTTTCCTGTCAATCGGGTCTGAATCTCCATCCGGATTCCAGAACTTGACTTGGTAATCTTTGCGATGGTGCCCGTTTCTTCGACGATGCCGGTAAACATGGTGATATTCAGCTGGGATTGTGAATGTTTGCAGTGAGTAGGAGGTCGGGACCGAGTTTCTGCCAGCGTGTTTCGGAAAGCCGCGGAAAGGTCGTAGGAGAATCGAATCCATCGCCTCCGACCGCCGGGCGGGAATCCGCTCCCCCGAGGATTTTCGGTCCGTAAAAGAACGCGATTCGATGCGCTAATCGTTGGTCAATAAAGGCGCCATTGACTTGCCCTCCGCCCTCCACGAGGAGACTCGTGATATCGGATTTTCCGAGTCGATTGAGCAGGCTCTTGAGTGAGACATGCCCCTTCCGAGTGGGAAGCATCCAGACCTCGACTTTTTTTTGCAGTGCCTTGATGCGCTTTGCAGGCGCGTGCTTGCTGACCGCGATCGTTGTTAAATGTGCGTTTGCATCAGTGCAGAGTCTTGATTCGGTTGGTGTCCGTGCGTGGGTGTCCAACACAATGCGACGGAGTTCTTTCTTTGGGTGATCTTGCGTGAGTTCTTTCCCCACTCGTGCGGTCAGACTGGGATTGTCTTGGAGCACGGTCTCAATCCCGACCAGAATAGCGTCGTGGCGGACACGCATCTTCATCACTTCTTTTCGGGCTCGGAGGCCGGTGATCCACTGCGAACGTCCCTCGTTGGTGGCGATCTTCCCATCCAAGGTCATTGCCGTTTTGAGAGTGACCAGAGGCGTTTGATCAACGATCCAATGATTGAAGCCGGCATTGAGCTCGACAGCTTGCTGTCCACACAGTCCCTCGTGGACTTCAATACCTTGGTCCTTGAGAAGCTTAAAGGCGCGACCGGCGTGTTGTGGGTTTGGATCGGCAGTGGCCACGTACACCTTTTTGATTTGGTGTTCGATAATTGCCTTAGTACAGGGCGGAGTCCGACCGTAAGTCGAACAAGGTTCCAAAGTGACGTAGAGATCGCTTCCCCGAGCTGAGTGACCTTTTTTCGCCGCGTCTCGGATCGCTTCCACCTCCGCGTGAGGGCGTCCTGGCCCTTGATGCCAGCCTTCTCCAATAATCTTCCCCCTGTTCACGAGGATGGCACCGACGGCCGGGTTGGGAGAAACCAGACCTTGCCCTTTCCGCGCGAGAGTGAGTGCACGAAGCATGAATGCCTCGTTCGCTCTCGTCGACGCGGTGTTTGGATTTGGCTTCCGGATTGTGGGCATCCCTTGAAATCGGTGCCGAAATCGTAAACCAGCTTTCCTTCTTAGGGCAATCTCTCATCGAATTCGATCTGGCTCAGGAATCTCGACGCAAAAATCCTCGAGACAGCAGGCTTGCTTCGGTGTAGAACCGGGGCGTTGAAAACCTTAAAAGATACTCGATTGGGCACCCGACTGCCGCAGTGGCAGTTTTGGTGTGAACCGAAAACCTATCAGGCTCTTGCGATCGTTCTTTTCTTCGTGTCAATCCGCTCGGACGGAGCGTCGATCCCGTCTAGTCGGCTCGGAGCGATGATTCCCTCGGGACACTATGGTGAGACATTGATTGGCGAGTTGAACTGCGTCGCTTGCCATGAGGCGAATCCGGGAGCCATGAGCCGGCTTCAACCAAAGCAGGCTCCTCGGCTAGGTAAAAACGGTGTCTCATTGTCGCCTGCCTATATCCGTGAGTTTTTACATGATCCCGTGACTGACGGTGGAACCATGCCGGATGTCTTGCACGGCTTGAGTGAAACTGAGAAGAACAACGTGGTCGATAGCCTGGTTCACTTTCTGGTTTCCCAGCAATCGGATGAGTATTTGGCCCCGACGGGCCTCGATGAGTTCAAACTCGAGCAAGGAAGACAGTTGTTCCACTCGGTTGGGTGCGTTGCGTGTCATTCCCCGCAGGAAACCCAATCCTCTTTGGGCCAAGCCGAAGTGGGGTCTCCGGATTTGTCAGGAACGGAGTTAGAAGCTCAGTTCGGGCACCATTCGGTCCCGATGGGTAATTTGTCTGCTAAGACGAGTGTGGCAGCCCTAGCGAAGTTTCTCGAGAACCCACTCGCCTCACGACCTTCGGGTAGGATGCCTTCACTCGGATTGAGCGCGGGCGAATCTCAGGCCATCGCGATGTACCTTGCTCGTGGGCAAGCGACAGGCTTGTTTGATCCGAACCAGCCTTTGGAGCGAGTGCCCGGGCTTCGGTATACCTACATTGAGTTTGGAAACAACGAGTATTCGACCGAGGGCAATGAGGACTTTGCAAACCATTTCCCCGGAAACCTGCCTGATTCAGTGCGCGATTTCTTGCGCGTGGCGGGCTCGGGGATTATCGATCGCGTTACGGACTCGGTTCTAAAACGACCTCAACAAGTCGGCTTGGTCTTTTATGGGAGCCTGACGATTTCGGTGCCTGGTGAGTACACGTTTTATGTGAAATCTGATGATGGATCCCGCCTGTACATTGGGACGGAGTTGGTGGTGAACAATGACAATGATCATGGTGCGGTGGAAAAATCGGGGAAGATCCGCCTCGGAGTTGGTGATCATCCTTTCAAGGTGACCTACTATAACCGGGGGGGTGACGGTGAGATCTCAGCTTCTTTTGAAGGACCGGGCATTAGCAAACAAGAGATCCCCGCGGACCGATTCACCTACCGGGGCCAAGCCATGAAGCCGTTGGGCTTGGCAGAGTTCAAAGTGGATCTCAATAAGGCGCGCGTTGGCCGACGCCATTTTGTAACGTTTGGATGCGCACAGTGTCACGATGCGGACTCAAGCTTAACGGGACAATCGCCAGCGGGTGGCACGCTTTCAGCGTTGGGCGGAAGTAGTCAATCGGGCTGCTTGAGCGCTCAACCAAGTGACCGCGCGGTGTCGTATCGCTTGGACGCTGCTGAACGAGAAGCGATTGCCGCGGCACTCGGGAAAGGTCGACAGCTTTCTCAACCCCGATCGGATGCAGCGAAGATTGAACATTCGATGACTCAGATGAATTGCTATGCTTGTCATGCCCGAGGCGAGGTGGGAGGACCGAGTCTTGAGCGGGCACCGTACTTCGGGATGACAACGGAGGTGGATCTTGGGGATGAAGGTCGATTACCGCCTCACCTGAACGGCGTTGGAGCGAAGCTACGTCCGGATTGGACTTCAGAGGTCTTGCTAAAAGGGGGGGCTGTGCGTCCCTACATGGCGACCCGGATGCCTCAGTTTGGGGCGGATAACGTCGGGCATTTGCCTGGCCTCTTTGATCGAGTCGATGATCCCGAGCCTGATGATCCGACGGGAGAAGTACCCTTGCTCGACACCAAGTATGGTCGCCGATTGCTGGGAACGAAGGGAATGGCCTGTATCACATGTCACACCTACGGTCCGTATCCCTCTCTGGGGGTTCCCGCGATCGATCTCACCCAGATGAGTCATCGTCTGAAGAGGAGTTGGTTCCGCGACTACCTCATCAATCCAGCCTCGCTTCGGCCGGGAACTCGGATGCCATCATTTTTTCCCGGCGGGAAGAGTGTGAATGAGGAAATCTTTGACGGAGATACCGAGCGTCAAATCCAAGCGCTGTGGGGATTTCTTGAGATCGCTGATGAGACCAACCCGCCCGATGGACTCGTGCAAGGAACCAAAGAGATCATTGCGTCGGATGAAGCAGTCATTTACAGAAACTTTATTGCCGGATCCGGCCCTCGTTCCATTGGCGTTGGCTATCCAGAAAAAGGGAACCTTTCTTTTGATGCTCAGTCGATGCGCTTGGCGATGATCTGGCACGGGCCATTCATTGATGCGGCCCGGCACAGCTCGGGTCGAGGGCAGGGCTTTGAGCCTCCACTGGGGCACAATAAGCTGATGCTGCCGGAGGGACCGCCCTTGGCGATCTTGCCGGATCGGCAAATTGCGTGGCCGCAAACGGTCGGTAAGCCGGGGGGATATGAGTTTCGTGGGTATCGTCTTGATGAACAGCGACGTCCGACCTTTCTCTACTCGTTCCGTAATCTGGAAGTTGAGGACTTTACGGAAGCTATCCGCACGGAGCTCGACGCCAAGCTGAGACGTGAGCTTCGGTTTACGTCCAAGGCAACCGTGGTGGATGTCTGGATGCGTCTTGCCATCGGCCAATCAATCACACGGGGAGAAGATGGAGTCTTCAATGTGGATGGTCGCCTCCAATTGAAGGTGAGCAATGGGGGGGGCGCGACGCCGCTTGTTCGGGATGCGGCGGCAGGGAAGGAGCTCCTTGTTCCGGTTGATGTGCGGAACGGTCACGGCAAGATTGACGTTGAAATGGTGTGGTGAAGATAAAGCAAAGAAACTCAAAGCGAAAGACGACAGAGATGAATCAAATCTTCAAAACACATGCTGCGGCGAGCACTTACCTTCTTTCTCTATGCGCGGCCTTTTTCGTTTCATCGGCAGTCTCAGCGGCTGAACTCGGTGAATCAGACTATTATCAAATCCATACTATCCCGATCCCAGAGGAAATCGTCTTGGAGGCGGGGGCTATTCAAGTATTGGAGGGGGAACGAATTGCGGTTTCCACCCGTTTGGGTGACATCTATATCGTTGAGGGAGCCTACGGAGAACCTCCGAAAGATGTTGCCTTCAAACCCTTCGCTTCGGGACTTCATGAGGTGCTCGGTCTCGCGTATCGCGATGGGTGGTTGTACTGCACACAACGTTGTGAGCTGACTCGGATGAAGGATTTGGATGGAGATGGTCGAGCCGATCTTTTCGAAACGGTGAATGACGATTGGGGCATCACGGGGGATTACCATGAGTATGCCTTCGGCTCGAAGTTTGATCGTAATGGGGATCTCTGGATTGTGCACTGCCTCACGGGATCGTTCACCAGTGAAACGGAGTATCGAGGTTGGTGTCTTCGAATCAAACCGGATGGCACCATGGTGCCGACTTGTAGCGGGATTCGATCGCCAGGCGGGATCGGGATGAACGCGGTGGGAGACATGTTCTACACGGATAACCAGGGTGTCTGGAACGGTACTTCCGGTTTGAAGTATTTGGAGCCGGGAGGCTTTATGGGGAACCCGACCGGCAACACATGGTATTCCTTGACGGATGCCTTGGGGCCACGGCCAGAAGACCCGATCAGTGGCAGTCGAATGCACATTGAAGCTGCGAAGATTCCGGAGTTGGTTCCCACGGCCATTTATTTCCCCTATGGGAAAATGGGGCAGTCTGCCAGTGGGATTGCCTGCGATCTGAGTGGCGGCAAGTTTGGCCCTTTCGAGGAGCAGCTCTTCGTGGGAGACCAAACCCATAGCACTGTGATGCGAGTCTTTCTCGAGAAAGTGAATGGACGATATCAGGGTGCGCTGTTTCCGTTCATGGGCGGCTTTGATTCGGGAAACCTGAGTTTGGAATTTGGACCGGACGGATCCTTGTTTGTCGGGGGAACCGATCGAGGCTGGGGAGCTCGAGGTGGTAAGCCCTTTGCGTTGCAGCGAGCCGTTTGGACAGGGAAGACGCCGTTTGAAGTGAAAGAGATGCGTGCACAGGAAGATGGGTTTGAACTGGTGTTCACGGAGCCGGTCGATGCAGATACCGCCCGCGATCTAGAGAGCTACAAGATCGAGACCTACACGTATATCTATCAGAGCAGTTATGGCAGTCCTGAAGTCGATCAGACGAAGCCCAAGATTGAGAAGGCCGTCGTCTCGGAGAATGGGTTGCGGGTGCGAATCTATCTTGATGGATTACAGATCGGTCACGTGCACGAGTTGAAGCTCTCCGGGGTTCGTTCGCGTGCGGGAAATCCCTTGCTGCATGATACGGCCTACTATACGTTGAATTACATCCCACAAGGCGTGCTTTAGTCATCGTGTTGGCGCGGTCCGTGGGGCAAGGATCGCTATGAGAAAACGTTGTCGAGCCGGTTTCACGCTGATTGAACTTTTGGTGGTCATCGCCATCATTGCCATTCTTGCAGGGATGCTTTTGCCCGCTTTGGGAAAGGCGAAGTTTAAAGCCAAGGTTTCCAACTGTACCTCCAACTATCGGCAGTGGGGCTTGGCTGTGGTGATGTATGCGGGCGACGATGCTCAAGGAAGGTTTCCGTCTGCGGAGATGCCCAACACGGGCTTGAATCCCTGGGACGTCGGGGTGGATTTTCCGCTCATCGTAGAGCCTTACGGACTGACTGTGCCGATGTGGTTTTGCCCGACACGACCGCAGAACTTTCGAACGGCCAACGAGTGGTTTCGTGAAAACAACGGGGACGGCCACAGCATCGCAACGGTGGCGGATCTCAATGATTTTCATCGACGCAGTTTTGGTAACTTCGCCATCTTTTTTCATAGTTGGTGGGTTCCACGTGCGGCGGGTGGAAACAATTGGTTCCCGGCGCCGGAAGGCGCGCGCGGGAGTAACAAGCATATGGACGAGCGGGGTTGGCCGTTAAGGCAGGATGACTTCCGGGTCTCTAGCCAGCCAATCCTGACGGACCGTTGTCAGAACGCTGCTGCCGACGGACCGCCGGACATCGCGAAAGCCGGGGAGGGACATCCTTATCGGGGCCAAGTGGATTCCGTGAATCTGCTTTTTGGTGACGGCCATGTGGAAACGCGGCCAAGAGCCAAACTAGAATGGCGATACTCAGGGAATTGGCACAGTTACTATTGAGTGAACTGGGAGGCGCCGGAGTTTGGCTTGAATCATTACTTAATGGGTTGATCAGATCATGAATCGAACGGGTTGCTTACTTCTTACTTTGGGTCTTGTTGGAACCCTGATGGCCTTTGATGCGGCTGCCGCGACACCTGCCTGGCAAGTGAAGATCTTCGCGGGGACAGGTCAGAAGGGTTATTTTGGCGATGGAGGGCCAGCGGAGAAGGCACAGTTGAATAATCCTTACGGAGTTGTTGAGGGACCCGAAGGCGCTCTCTTCATTTGTGATATCGACAATCACGTGATTCGGCGGGTCGATCGCTCAGGCACGATTACGACGGTAGCTGGCACGGGAGTGAAAGGGTATTCTGGCGATGGAGGTCCGGCTCAACAAGCGCAGTTGAATCAGCCGTATGAGATTCGTTTTGATCGAATGGGGAATATGTATTTCGTTGAGATGCCGAATCATGTGATTCGACGAGTCGATGCCCGAACGGGACGAATTGAAACGATCGCGGGAACGGGTGTGGCGGGTTTTGGTGGCGATGGTGCGGCGGCGGTTCAGGGAAAGCTGAAGCGGCCCCATAGCATTCAGCTGAGTCCGGACGAGAAGGGCTTGTTCATCTGTGATATTGGTAACCATCGGATTCGGCGTCTCGATCTGGGATCGGGCTTGCTCGAAACATTCGTCGGAGACGGGCGTCGGCGTCCGACACCTCACGGCGCCCATTTCTCGGAACTTTCGCTCAACGGTCCGAGAGCAGTTGATTTTGACGCTTCGGGAGATTTGTGGGTGGCGCTTCGTGAGGGGAACGCGATTTTTCGGTTAGACCTATCTGCGAAGCAGGCGTTTCACGTTGCGGGTTCGGGGGCAAAGGGGTTCTCCGGCAATGGCGGCGACGCGAAAAAGGCGCTCCTCTCAGGACCCAAAGGCATTTCGGTCGCCCCGGATGGGAATGTCTTTTTTGCCGATACCGAGAGCCATTCGATTCGCTATGTGGACCTTCAGAAAGGGACGGTGGAATTGCTCTTAGGAACAGGCAAAAGGGGACAGACCTTCTCAGCCGATCCGCTCAAGTGCGAGACGGACCGGCCTCATGGGGTTTTTGTGGATGGGGAAGGGCGGGTGTTTGTCGGTGATAGTGAGAACCATCGTGTGTTGATGGTAATTCCCGTTCCGTGAATTTTCAGTCGCCAGGGTGTCTGAACTTTCAAGCACCGGGGATCGATTTCATCCTTCACTGAGTCGGATCGTGATGCGACATCAGTGACGAGGCTCCTAGTCAGAATTCTACTCCCGCATTCGAATCAACGGTCAAGGCGCCGCGGTCTCCGCCACGGCAACATTACGGGTTGATTTAACTCGATCGATATAGCGCCCTGCGTGCGTGATGGCTGTGCTTGGCTCCATGGATTCGGGGATGGCGAGGAGTAGGGGAGTGTCGGGTGAAAGGCGGCTCAGGATGGAACCGAAGTCGAGATCATCCGCTCCAGTGAGTTGGGGAGAAATCATTCGTTGGCTCGGGGCCCATTCTTGGAGAATGCAGAGTTGAGTACGAGGGGCAACAATGTCTGATCCATATCGCAAGTCGCTAGGATTCACTGCTTTGAACATCGCCGGCTCGTAACCGAATCCAAGGTTCGGGGGAAGTGTCTCGGCAAGCCTCGAGAGGGCGGGGCGATGGGTCATGATCGTCTCAATCATAAAGAGCCCATCCGCGCTTTCGGTTTCCACTAGTCCCTGGGTCATGAGTGCAATCGTGAGGTCTAATTCTTGGGCCGCTTTGGAGAGGCGATCGAGCTGATGAGTGAAGTGTTCCCAAATGGTATCGTTGACATCAATTGTCGGTAGGTCCGTGACTCGAAGATTGATGGTTGTCGCCCCAATTCGACTTGCCGTTTGGAATTGATCGATGAGCGTAGCGAGGCGGGCTTCGGAATCCGTTGACTCTTCGGTCGTCAGATTTTCCTCCAAGGCAACGTAGGGAGTCTGAATTGCATACTCGTTGCAAAGCGCCTCAAGGGACTCAAACTCATCCTCCGTGGGGCGAGGGGCGAGGTGTCCGAGGTGCTCGGTCCCAAGGCCTATTTCGAGCGAACGAACCCCAGACTCGTGAAGGAGCGCGAATTGCTTCTTAAGGGGATACGAACGGAGGCCTCTCTCGGCGCAGCCGAAAGGGATCTGGTTTTGGGCGTCTCGTGAGTCGTTCATGGGGAGCGGAAGGCTAAGTTCTTCTTGAACGGACGCCAAGCGAAGCTTCTAGAATTTCTTGGGTTACGGATCAACGCAGTAGCCCGGTGCTTCGTTCCTGCAGCCAGGCAACATCTACGTTGCCCCCAGAGCCTGCCGTGAGCGGGAGATTGCGCCCCTTTCGTACGGGAGGTGTTGTGCGGGGATCACGCCATTTGTGAATCTCGGCGTGGCCGTCGGCGAAGGCAACCCCTGCCGCTCCATTGTGATAGCTAGCCGGCATGTCCACCATCTCGTATCGATTCGCGTTTAGAGGGCTAAACCCGTTCATATCGACGACGAAGAACCCGTTGTTGATGCGATCTTCCCGCTCATCGAGAAGGACCCAAATCCCTGTAGGCGAAGGTCGGGTCATGTCAGCAAGTTTTCGAAAGGCCTTAAATTGAGTCTGTCCAGACCAGATCTGGTTCGGGTTCAACCAATTGTTCATCGACACGCTGCGAACCCGAGGTAGAAGCTTGCCGCCGTGCCGCGAGAGACTTTTGTCGGCTGGACAACGCCACGACTTCAGTGAATTGAGGTAGGGCCAGAGGTGGCTATGCCGCAGAAAGACGGTATTGGTATTGTCCGTGACCGGTGCGGCGTTGTCTAGCCAGCCTTGCACCCAGGTGTTGTTTCGGTTTGTTCCCCGAATGTGGTTTGGAGGAAGACGATCGTCATTGTCATCAGCATACATGAGCCAGGCCAGCGTCATTTGCCTCTGGTTGTTCATGCAGAAGATTCCGGCAGCTTTTCCCTTCGCTTTGCTGAGCGCGGGGAGGAGCATCCCTGCCAGAATCGCGATGATGGCAATGACAACCAGCAATTCGATCAGGGTGAAACCCCGCTTCTTGATCAGGGGACGTGTCGGGATTGCCATTCAGAACTTTTCGGGCATCTGCGAGCTTTTGACGAGGGAAAAACGAGCCCTCAGGCCGAGTGAGATGTGCTGTCAGGTGCTCGAAGGGATCTGATTGTCACCGATCCGTGACTTGAGTGACGTCGTCTCGACATTCTTGAGCACTACGGTTGGTAGCCATGAAAGGGAACCTTTCACTGGTATTGCCTTGGTTGGCGAATGCGGAACCCGTCAAGGGCAAACGCCGGTGGGAAGGAAACTGTCCCATTTGTGGTCGATTCCAGGATTCGATGAAGGTCTGCAGCGAGTGTGTGGACGATGGGTTGGAGCAGCGAACAGCTTCGTTTTCTCTGGACGATCTGGGGCGGATTTCCTGTTAGCCTGTCCCCTCGAGGTGAAGCGCACGCTTGGTCTCCGTCAAACCTTACCTTGTTTTCTCCAACGATAAAGAGTCGTGGGATGGATGCCGAGCTGAGCCGATACCCAACTGAGATTCTGATCGTTGTTAGCAAGAAGTTCACGAGCCCGCTCCATGCGTTCTTTTTGCGATGGAATTCGGGACGGCATCCCTTGGTATTCGCCGGCTGGAGGATTGCTGGGTGATGTGTGGGTTGATTGCCCAGCTGCGGGGGCTGTCTCTTTCCGACTCTGAGGGGGATCCCACCATGCCTCGCGCAGGATGGGCCCGTCATAGAGAATCACCATTCGGTCGATATGACTCTTCAGCTCGCGAACATTACCGGGCCATTCGTATTCCTGGAACCGTTTGACGAGCCCGGGTTCAACCTGGTCATACATCTTCCCGAAGCGCTCACTTGCTTTCTGCATGAAACTGACAGTGAAGAGTGGGATGTCCTCAAGACGCAATCTCAAGGGAGGCACCCGAAGTGTGATTTCTGAGAGGCGATAGTAGAGGTCGGCTCGGAAGGTATTGGAATCGATGTCATCCTGGAGATTTCGGTTTGTTGCTGAAATCACCCGTAGATTGGCTTGGTACTCCGTTGTGCCGCCCACTTTTCTGGCCATGCGGGTTTCCAAGAAGCGGAGTAGCTTCGGTTGAAGGCTGATATCGAACTCGCCGATTTCGTCCAAAAAGAGTGTCCCTCCGCGGGCTTGCTCGACCAGACCTTCGCGATCTTTCAATGCGCCGGTGTAAGCGCCTTTGACGGCCCCAAAGAGCTCGGCCTCGATGAGGTCTTTTGGGATTGCGGCGCAGTTGATCGGGACGAAGGGGCCGTCGCCACTCGCCTTGTGAAGCGCTTCGGCGACTCGCTCTTTCCCGACTCCGGACTCACCTAAGATTAACACCGTTGCGTCGGTGGGGCCAAGTCGGGCAATGGCTTCTTTGAGATTCTGCATCCCGTGCGATTGCCCGATGAGCATGTCCTCAGTTTCGATGGGAGCTCCGCCATAGAGTTGAATCCAGAGGCCCTGAGAATCCTCAGCTTTCTTGAGCGATTGAACCCAGCGCTCGTCGGGATCCTTGAGATCGATGTAGTCATAAGCCCCATCTCGCACGATCGTGACGATTTGATCGGTCGGAGCTGCCTCTCCGACCACGATGTAGAGTCGGTTGGTGTGAGCGAGGCGTACACGCAGGCTTGGCCAATTGGGACCCTGGGCTACAGAAAGGGGAAAGATATAGACCAGCCCTGTCGTATGATGACTGAGCTCGCTGATGGAGTTGGGATCCGTGTTTTGATGCCGAAGGCCTAACGACTCAATTCGTCGAGTGATCCGGTTACTCGCTTCTCCTTCGCAAATGGCAGCAATCATGCAGGTGCATTATTTTCTAGGTTAATTTCGTGCAAATGCAACAAATAAACATGTTTTGTGCGGGTAGGCTTGGGTTGGGGGAACGATTTGAGCCGGGATCCATGAGGATGTGGGGAGGCTTAGCTGAGATGTGGCACGGATCCTTCTGTCTCCTGGGGAGGGTCGCATGAACAACCGGCAACATCGCGGTTTTGCCCCAGAAAAGGCGGAATTCTTGCCTTGTCACCCAGGGGGCGAGTCCGTATGGTAACCGGGATTTTCCAAAGAAATATCACGTATCTGTATTGAAAAGTATGAATAAGAAAACGAACAGTAACTGGCCGCTCAGTACTCGTGGAGCGTTTACGCTCATCGAGTTGTTGGTTGTGATCGCGATTATCGCGATCCTTGCAGGAATGCTCTTGCCCGCTTTGAGCAAAGCGAAAGAAAAAGCCAAAGGTGTCAAATGCATGAGCAACAACAAACAGCTCATGCTCGCTTGTCACATGTATCTTGGTGACAACGAAGACAGCTTCCCTACCGCACGCCACGGTGGTTCAACTGCCCAAGGCGCTTGGGTGACGGGCTGGTTGACCTGGGACAGCCGGCAGGACAACACCAACGTCAACTACCTGCTGGATCCCCAGTATTCTGTATTGGCAACCTACTTCTCTAACGCGAGAAATCTTTTCAAATGCCCATCTGACAACAAGGTGAGTCCCCAGCAACGGCGCTTGGGTTGGACCGAGCGCGTTCGAAGTATCTCCGGAAACATTCGAATTGGTGATGACACCAATGCATGGGGTTGCCGAGACTACCCGAACTTCACGGCGAAAGCTTCTGGTTTGAATGATCCAGGACCATCACAAACGTGGGTGTACATGGATGAGAATCCTGATAGCATCAATGATGCAGGTTGCTTCACGCCTGAGTTGGAACGAGGTAACCCATGGATCGATCTCCCTGCTAGTTACCACAACAGCGCTGGTGGTCTTGCCTTTGCAGATGGACATGCGGAAATCCACAAGTGGACTGCTTCTGCATCACAAGGTGTGAATCCTGTTCGTTTCCGTTGGGTGAAACCCACGCCGGCAGGTGGTAGCGATGCTGACGTCTTGTGGCTTGCTCTGCGCACGCAACGTAAGAACGGTCACCAGCTCCCAACTCGATAAGTTGGAATAGCATTTCGTTCTGAAGTGCCTCAGCGAGGCACCTTGAACGGACCGCGGCTGCGAGGCTGAGGTTGAATTACGAAAGGGATGAGAGTTTGATGCTCTCATCCCTTTTTTCTGTTTCCGGGCAGTGTTCTCTTGGAGAAGGCCCTGGGTTCGAAGCGTGCTTTAGTGAAGGCGGTCGAATTGATGTTGGGGGAAACCTACGACTATGGCCTACATCCACCCTTTCATGCGATAGAAGGTAATCCCGAGATATTCGTGCAGCGCATCGCTCGTCGCTGCCAGTGCTTTCCATGTGGGAATGAACTGCCAGATCTTTCCCTGCCATGTAATCGGATTGCTTGCGACTGTGTAGTAAAAGTCGGTTGGGGCAGGGGTGACTTCAACATCGAGATGTTTGAACACCCCGAGAGCCCGAGGCATGTGCATTGCTGACGTGACCAATAAGATCGATTGGATCCCTTGTTGCTCGAAGATCGGTTTGCAATAGACGGTGTGTTCGTAGGTGTTTTTGGCTTCAGATTCGATCTCGATCACTTCCTCAGGAATCCCCACCATTTGGAGAAGCGTGGCCATGTCCTCTGAGACCTTCGTAGTCGGAGTCTCTCCGACTGGGCGTCCGGCTCCGGTCACAATAATCTTCGGGGCTTTCCCTTGTTTGAAGAGCCATCCTCCGTAAAGAAGTCGATCTCCGTTCCCGCCGATCTCCACCGTTTTGCGAGGGTATTGTTTGGGGTGAAACTTGCCGCTGAGGACGACGATCGCATCTGCCTCTGGGAGTTCATCAGGAGGGAGATGTTTCCACTCAAGAGATTTCACGAGTTTCCCCGCAATGAGAAGGTTGCCGGTGATCATGAGTAAAAGAATCGCGGTCGCGAGGGCAGCTAACGAGTATTTGGGGTATCGATAGAGAGCGAGACTCGAGAACAAGGCGATCGTGATCAGGCCGGTAGGTGCGATGAGGAGCTTGAGGATGAGGTAGAGCATGTTTTTCCCTTGGCCCTGGATTATGGCCGGACCAGTCCTCGTTTGTAAACCAGATGAGTCTGGGATGAGTTAGAGATGGGGGCGAAACATCCTAGGCCTCAGAGAATTGACGGACGCCGCATTCACCCTAGGATTCGTCTATGGAACGGCATGAGCAAACGGACATCAGTCGCCGGCAATTCTTGAGCGCGTGGGGGGGCCTCATGGGGGTTGCGACCTTGGGTTTCGGGGGGGAGGCAGGCATCATCGGTCAAGAAGCTCAGGGCGCCGAGGGCGATGAAGGCGACGAGTGGGGGGCACTCTCTTTGGCTGATTTGCGAGGGGCGGAAGCGATTATCGGGCTGCGACTTACAGATTCTGAACGAACTCAGGTGTTGCGCGGATTAGCGCGTCAGAGAGATCAGTTTCTCGCTCGTCGAGGTGTAGGCGCTCTTGAAAACTATCAATCGCCCGCTCAGATCTTTGATCCCCGATTGCCGGGAAGAACACCTCGGGCACAAGGGGATCGCCTACGAATGTTTCCTCACTTAGTTCCTGACTTACCTCAGCGAGATGTCGATATTGCGTTTGCCCCGCTCATTCACCTGGCTGCTTGGATCCGGCAAGGAATTCTTACGAGTGAGCGATTGACCCGCATCTATCTGGATCGTTTGGAGCGCTATGATTCGACGCTGCATTGTGTCGTGACGTTGATGCGAGAGGAAGCGCTGGAACAAGCTCGGCGTGCCGACAAGGAGATTGCCTCGGGACGGTATCGCGGTCCTCTGCACGGCATCCCGTGGGGGGCAAAGGATCTTTTTGATACGAGTGGGGTTCGAACAACGTGGGGAGCGATGCCCTTCAAGGATCGTGTTCCGGAGACGGATGCCTACGTCGTCAAGAAGCTGGCCGATGCCGGCGCAGTCTTGGTTGCCAAGTTGACCCTTGGAGCCCTTGCGATGGGAGATGTTTGGTTTGACGATATGACACGAAATCCGTTTAAGACTGAGCAAGGGTCAAGCGGTTCCAGTGCCGGGTCCGCCGCGGCAACGGCAGCTGGGTTAGTGAGCTTTGCTCTCGGGACTGAGACTCTCGGTTCGATTGTTTCCCCCTCCATGCGGTGTGGTACCACGGGGTTGCGGCCTACTTTTGGTCGGGTCGCCCGCTCGGGAGCGATGGCTCTCTGTTGGTCGCTTGATAAGATCGGTCCCATCTGCCGGAGCGTCGAGGATACGGTTCTGGTTCTTTCCGCCATTAATGGTGCCGACGATCAAGATCCATCTTCGAGAAATCACGGCTTCGAGTATGATGGGGAGCTGGACCTTCGAAAACTTCGCGTAGGCTATGCCCCTGAGTGGTTCGCTGGTAAGGAGTATTCGGAAGAGCGCAAGGTGCTCGAGACTTTGTTGGCACTCGGTGTGAAGCCAGTTGAGCTTGATGGTTTCGAACGGTCTGTAAGATCACTCTATACGATTCTGGGTGTGGAAGCTGCCGCAGCCTTCGAATCCTTGACATTCGATGGGCGTGACGAGCGATTGGTGCGACAGTCGGACGGCGCGTGGCCGAACCTTTTCCGGAAAGCGTGGTTTGTTCCCGCGGTGGAGTATGTGCAAGCGGATCGACTTCGGCGAGAGGTGATGGAGCAGATGGCGAAATGGATGGATCAGGCGGATGTCTTGATTAGTCCTAGCTATGCCGGCGAACTGCTAATTGCCACAAACTTCACAGGCCACCCCTCCTTGACTTTACGGTCTGCAATGCGGGATGACGGAACACCCACGGGAATCACCCTCTGGGGTGGGCTCTTTGAAGAGGGTGTTTTATGTGCCGTTGGGCGTGCCCTTGAAGAGTCCTTGGACGTTTGGAGTCGGCGACCGCCACTCTTTGCGAGCTGACCAAGGATGAGTTCGTTCCCAGGCTGAGTGAGTGTTTAGCGTACGGATTCTGGTTGAAGTGGCAAAGGAATCGCGCGGCCCTTCTCAAGGCGATAGTGCACATCGCCTAAGCGTTGTGCTTCTTGAAGGCTGTGGGTGATGTGGAGAACGGTTACTTTAGATTGTTCGTGGACCTGTTTTAAGAGCGTACACATCTCGTCGTGGAGCTCTTCATCCAAGGCACTCAAAGGTTCGTCGAGTAAGAGGACTGCGGGATGGCAAGCCAGGGCGCGACCGAGAGCCACGCGCTGGGCTTCGCCGCCACTGAGGCCTTGGGGCATGCGATCGAGAAGGGGTTCAATATCCAAGAGTCGGGCCAGTTCGTTCACGCGCTCACTAATCTGCGCTGATGTGAGGCGCCGAATGACGAGCGAGAATGCGAGCTGGTCTCGAATCTTAAGAGTAGGAAAGAGGGCGCGATCCTGTGGGACGTAGCCGACCCCTCGCTCGGCAGGCTTCAAGTGAGTGACGTCTCGGTTGCCGAGATGGATGCTTCCCGATTGGATGGGACGGAGACCGGCAATGGCTTCCAACAGACTCGTCTTACCGCATCCGCTACGGCCCATGAGGACACAATACGAGCCTGGTTCAACGTCGAAATCGAACTGGTCCAGGCAGAATTCACCTTGGATCAATTTCAGTTGTCGAATCGAGATCATGCGTTAATCCGTTGCATTCCGAAGAGGCGAGCGAGAATGAGGACAGTAGCGGCGGCAGCGACCATGATGATCGAAACAGCGAGCATGCCTTTGAGATTGCCGGCCTGCATCTCGAGATAGACTGATGTCGGGAGTACTTCCGTGCGGAGCCGGGTGGAGCCAGCGAAAACCAGAATAGGGCCGAACTCGCCCAGTGATCTCGCCCAGGCAATCGTGCCGGCGGCGAGCAGGCCGCGTTTCGCTTGGGGTAGAATCACTTGCCAGAAGGCTTGGCTTCGGTTGCAACCCAAGGTCATTGCCACGTCCTCGTATCGTGAGGGGATTTGATCGAAGGTCACCCTCATCGTGCGAACGGCGAAGGCGGCAGCCACCATAAACTGGGCGATAATCACCGCGGGCACCTCGAAAACGACCGCATCACTAAACCACGAAAAGGGTGGAAAGTTGAATAGAATGAGAAGGCTGATGCCGATGACGAGCGGCGGCAAAACAATTGGAATATCCAAGACCGTGTCTACGAGGCTCTTGCCTCGAAAATGGAAACGTGACATGAGGTAACCGATGGGTACGGCTACCCAGAGAGAGAGCGCGGTAGAGATGCAGCAGCTGATGAGGCTTAGGGTGATTGAGAAGCGAATCTCTTTGCTGTTGAGTGCTTGCAGGAGTGAGGCGGTATCGGTGTAGGCGATGTCTGCGAGCACCATCAAGACGATGATCAAGACGTAGGCTCCCCCGAGGATGATGAGTCCGGAAAGAAAGAACGTGTCAGAAGCTGCTCGGTGCTCTGACTGATGAACTGGATGCGAAGAGGCGTTCTTAGTTCCAGTTCGTGTTGATTCGGAAGGAATCGACTCGGGATCCGTCATTGGGCGGCGTTCAGTGCTTCCCAAGAGAATCCCTCGCCGAGGAATCGGCTACGGGAGGATTTCGAGAGGAGCGTGTCGAGCAGTCGAGTCGTCATTTGTGGAAACTTGCTCTCCTTGCCGACGGCGATATTCTGGACCGCTTTGGCGGTTTCGTTGTCGATGGAGATCAGTTCAAATCGATCCGTGAGATTCTGGCAGTTCGCCTCGTAGACGAGAGCGGCATCAAGCTTATCGTGTCCTTCCATCTGGAGAATCAGTTCGTGGGCAGTCGGGGTTGTTACGATGACATTCTGATTCGACTCGATTTGACCTTTGATCCCGGTTTCGGCGAATAGCTTCCAGCTGAGCGCTCCGAGTGTGCTCATTTTGGGGTCCGTGGTTCCGATGCTAAGGCCCGGTTTGGCTAGGTCCTCGAGGCTTGTGATTTGCTTGGGGTTCCCCTTGCGAACCATGATCACAACCCGTGTGCTTGAGACGTCGCTCGCGGGCAGGAAATCGGATTCGACCATCGTGAGGTAACTAGCGTCGCAGGTCATGAATGCGTCTGGAAGGTGAAATTTGCCTGCTTGGATGTTGCCGACGATTGTGCCGCAGCCAGCGTAGTGCGTCTTAATTACGCACCCTTCGCGCATTTCGAACTCTGCGAGTGTGTTTGCCACCGCGTTGCGGTTGACGCCGCCACAGTAGATGACGAGCTCGGGAGCCTCACTCCATGAATCGCCTGGGACTGTATCAAAGTGAAATTCTTCGAAGAAAGGTTTTCCCTTTTCCGGCGCAGCGAGATAGCGAGCAAAGTGGAGGGCTGCGCTGGCTTTTTCCGTGGTCGTGGTCACGTCGGCTGAAACCGTGGCCGCACTGTTCTCGAGTTCTGGGCAGGGAACGATCTGAAGCCCGAACTGTCGAGCGGTGGCGTTCCAGACCATGCCTGCGTCGATTCCCTCGGAGGTCTTGACCGCGTTGGCTGCTTCAGGGACGCGAGGGAAGCTGGCTTTCTTTTTGCGATAGACCTGATCCCATAGACCGTGAGCTTCGAGGTGTTTTTTTGTTTTCTTCCCAACCCCCGCTTGTTCGTCACAGACGATGAATGCAAGGTCTTGGGCGAGGAGTTCTTGGACACTGTTGAAGCTTGGATTCACACCCGGTTTGATTGCGACGACGACCTCTTGTTGGGCGAGGGGAATGGACTCCTTAGTGAGGCCTTTTTCCCGAGCGCGTTGACTGAAGAAAATGTCGGCCGGAATATAGAGATCACATCGCGAAACATTAGACTCATGTTCGAGTGCAAGCTTGCTCTCCAGTTCGCCACTAGACCCGTAGTCAAGGCGAACTTCGACTCCGTACTCGTCCTCATATTGCTTGGCTGCGGCCTCGACGGGTTTACGAATTCCGGCAGCACAGTAGACCACAAGGTTCGTTTTGGTCGTCTGAGGAATGGTGGTTTCCCGCTTGAGAAGAGCGATCAGAGCGACGACAAGCACGACCGAGGCCAGGCCGAGCAAGATCCAGTTGGTGCTTATCCGTCGGTATTGGTAATTGTCTTCAGTCATCGGGGTAACGGCGCCTTTGAGACCCGGTATGGGGCTCAAGTCACTGGGGGCAGAGCCTAGTGAACGGGGTTGAGAAATCGAGCTTTTTTGGGCTGTTTATCTTCCCGGGTGATCTCGATGAACTGCACCATCGGCGCCTGTTCCAGTCCCGATCCACGGGCGTGAGATGCGAACTGAAAGTGGAGCTGATCCTCGACGTCAATTCCGGTGAATTCTCGAATGATGGCTTCCCTCGGCCCTTGGGCATGTTCCAACACATCAAAACTTTCGAGAACCGGTGTATTCTGCAAGTGTATGTCAAAGACGCGCTGCCCCTTTCGCTGCCCTTTGTGGGCAGTGAACCCCATCCGAACCGTGAATTTGCCTGATTCGGTTTCGTCCAAAAGCGGAACATGCAACTCTTTGAGTCCTTGGACAGCGGAGGTGAAGAGCCAGGGCTGTTGAGAGCCTTTGATCTGGATTCCCCGGTAGTCACGACGTGTCACCGCGATGGATTTGTTTTCCTTGAGATCGAATTTGACCCCGTAGTCTTTAAACGGGCCTTGACCATCACTTGTGTCTGGTCGGGGATAAGCGAACCAGAGCGTTCCGTCCGGATCACGCAGATCTCCGGGCGCTCCCAGGTTTAAGGCCATGTGTGAGACCGGAAGAGTGGGTGTTTGCGAAATGAAGACCGCCCACTCTCCAGGGCCTTTCTGCCGCTTTGTTTTCATGGCGACGGTCGTTCGTAGGGCGTAGGAGCACGTGCATCCAGCGCTCGACTCCTGCATGGTGAGGAGTCCGTTCGCCGGGATCATGCTGTTCCAGCAACCCGGCCGGGTCCCGCCGAAAAGCTGAAGTCCCGAATCTTGCTCGAGATTGACGATGGCGGCTGAGTAGGACCGGAAGAAAAGATTGTTAGGTGTGGCGGTCACGACACCGCAGCTATGCCCGGGCCGGAGAAACTCCCACTCGACCTCGGCTCCGGTGATGGGATGTTGCCGCATCTTGATCTCGCCCGTGGTCAAGCTGGCTGCTCGGGGTTCGATGAACAGAGTGTCTTCTACGATGAGCGGGCGCCGCCGATAGTTGAGTGGCTTGGACCAGTAGGTATCTCCGTTGTTCGCGTTGAGGACCGTGATGCGCCGCCAGCTGAGTTTGCCTTGGGCGAATGGGGTTTGGTCGTGGTTGCTATAGTGTCCGAAGAAGAGCAGTCGGCCGTCCTTGAATGCCGCCCCCAACTTGTTGCCACCCGCCCCGCTGAGATCCATGACGCGAGACCAGTCCGTGGCTCCGGTGCGAGGATCGAGTGCTACCACGCGCCGAAAGTCTCGTTCGTCGAAGGCTAGGTTTGACTCGTCGTGCGGCTGGTAGACCCCATTTGTGATTTGCTTTTGCCGATCCAGAGCCGCGGCTTCTTTTTCTGTCTCAGTGAGCCCTCCGTCCACGAAGAATAAATGTTCGTCTCCCAGTGTGAGGGAGATCTGAGGAATATGATGTCCCTCGCGGTGCCACAGGAGGCGCCCACTCTCGATGTCGAATGCGAAGACGCTGTCGCTGATCATCATCTTGTCCGTGACGGGTGAAGGGGTGTGATCCGGAAGCCAGCCAGGGAAGTTGCCACTGAACTTCCAGTGGTAGCCATCTCTCTTGAATTCATCGTAGGCGCCTTTGTTCGGCGTGGGATACTTCCTGAGAAAATAGTCCACGATCGACTCATCAATGGCGCTTCGGCGAGCCTTGATCGTGTGGTAGAAGTCGGGGATCTCGCTTTTGCTTTTCCACTGCCCGTCAGTAATCATGTCGTTCCACGTATGTCCGTATTCGAATCGGAGGGGAATGGCTCCCGATCCGAAGAGGATACCGTCTTTGACGCTGATGTATCCCCATCGTCGGATGGATTGATCAGATTTCTGGGGTACTTTGAATTCTCGAATGATGGTCCCCGTTTGAGCATCTAGTTGAAGCGTTCGATCTTCTGCGGCGACGAACAGCGATTCGTCCGTAGCGAAAAGATTACTGCCGTCGACATCGACTCGTGAGCGAACGGCGCCCTTGATGTTGCGCTGCCAGAGGAAAGTGCCGTTGTAGGCATCGTATCCCATGACGACCTCCATTCCCTGGACAAAGAGCCGTCCGTTCACTGCTAAGGGACTGGTCGACCGTGCGTGGCGATCCAACATGTATTCCGATCCGGGTTCGCCGAACCAAAGAACACCGAGCGGCCCTTTGACGAGCTCATCCGGGGACGAGCCTGTATTACCGGCATCGCCGTAGAGCCCATTCCAGGTTCCTGCTCCTGGAAGTTTTCCGCGTTCGAATCGGACCCAGTTATCACCAACTGAGGAGCTTTTCGAAGCTGGTAAATCACTCTTGTTTGCCCAATGGCTTACTAGACTCGCAATGCCTGACCGGGTGGGCGAACCGAGAACTGCTACGCCTCCGGCTGGGCGAATGAGTCGAGTGACGTCTGCAGCGGGAACGCTGATTCCAGGTTGAACGACCAGTGATTCCGAGACGACAAGATTGGCGAAGTAATCAGGAAGCTCAGCGTAGGACCAGGGCACGGCTATAATTCTTCGGCCATAGAGGCCTGTCGGTAAGAGACGGTCTCGAATCTCTCTGAGCTTCGCTGCGTCGCTTACTGGTAGGACGAATTTAAGGTCACTCCGGCTCGCCATTTCAAAGGCGAGCTGCCCGGTTTGGCTGTCGAGTACGAGGCAGAATCCCTTCTTGATTTTGGATTGTTCGAGAATCGCTTCTGCAGCCCGCTGAAAGAGTTGTTGATTCGGAGAGTTGCGAAATGCCTGGTCGCTGAGAGTGACCTGGTGTTGGGTGGCACTTTGTCCGGGTGCTTCCGCGAAACAATAGATGGAGCCAGACACGGTGCTGGCGAAAACGCGTGAGTCTGCAATCGCAAGACCAAGGACGAGATCATCCGTTTCCTGTTGCCACTGGACACCACCTGTTTTTGCGTTCAGGCAGACGACTTGGTTCTCGGTGCCACAGAGGATGGCGTCACCGGCTCGAGCGATGCTGGTAAGCCCAGTTGCGGGGTATTTCCAGCGAACGCAATCGGCGGTCAGTTGATCTCGCTGATCGTTGAGATCCGCGATGTCTCCGGTCAGGCGGGTTAGTTCAGAACGAAAGTCACTTCGTGCCGCGCTGGTCTCAGAATCTCTCGAATCTGGAAGACTCTTGAGAGCGGCTCTGACTGCAGCGACCTGTTGGCTGATGCTTTTGATTTCCTTGGCGATCTTCGGGGAATCGGTCTGTTCACGCTGATTAGCAGCTCGATCTACTGCGATCACGCCTTCCGGGGTGAGGGTGTAGGCAACGTCACTTGTCAAAACGACGTCGATTCCCTGAAAACTCGCGAAGAGGTGCCCTTGTTTTTTGCCGCTCTCGTCGTAGACGATTTTTGCTGCGTCACCCTGGCTGCTAACACCGGCAACCAATTTTCCCTGGTCGATCAAGGCCCAAGATCCGCCTGTCTTAGCACCCTGAGAAAGAAATTTCTTAAACGTCCCCGTGTGGCGATCGAAGGCCGCGGGCATCCCACGACCAGAAGGAACGTAGAGTGTGTCGCCCGAAAGGAGGAGGTAGCCTTGTGGGGCCATGCCACCGTATTCGAGTCCCCAGGCAAGATCTCCGGCGGTGTCGTTCTTCCAGATCTCAGAACCGTCTTCAGCGTTCAGGGCGGTGATATAAAGGCCTTCGTAGGGAAAGATCCCGGCGGCTGCATAGACTACGCCGTCGCGGACGGCAAGGCCGGTCCGAACGGGCCAGGTTGCGATCATGTTGCCGGTGCCAATGATCCGTTCGGCAGCGGGGCCTGGGCGATTGCTCCACAGCTTTTTACCGGTGTGAATATCAAGGCAGTAGATGAGCCCATCGTCAGCGCCAAAGTAGAGGTGGTCTCCTTCGACCTGGGGCGCGAAGCGAACCGCAGCGTTGGCGAAGAATTGCCATTTGAGAGCACCGCTACGAGTGTCGACGGCTCGAACGAGATGGTCGACAGACGATCCGAAGAAAGCGGTCTGCTCGTGAACGACGACGTGCAGTGCCCGGTCAGTGTGCATCCTCGGTGTCTCTTCTCCGGGCATTGGCCAGGCGGGTATTGGACGATGTGTTGACTTAAAGACCCAGGAAGGCTTAAGGCTTTTTGGGATTTCGTTTTCGGTCTGAGCACTACGACTCAAATCAGCTCTGTAGCTGGGCCAGTTATTTGCTCTTAGTGACCCCGGCCAAGTGAGTAGTGCAAGAGTGAGACTGAAGCTGGCGGCAAGGAGGGCAGAGGGCCGTTTCGGCAGATGATGGGCTAGGCTTGAGTACATGATGCTCGCTGGGTTTGGTGTCCAACATATTCGCTCTTATCCCACCAATGGCAACACACAAAAATGGGGCCCGGTGTGGGCCCCAAGATTTCGCACCTGAGTTACGAGATTGTGCAGCTTGCCGAATGTGCTAATTGCTCGTTTTTTCGATGATAATCTCGTCCCTTTTCGCCCCATCGATATCGTATGCTCGATAGACCAGACGATCTCCGCTGATTTGGACATCCAAGACCTGGTAAGTGGGCGTATTGGTCATGCCGAACTCCATGTAGTCGCGTCCGTCTTGCTCGTACATTTTCGTGCCTGAAACGGAAACGACATAGACGGTCCCGTCTTTCGGAGAAGCGACGGGCTTGTCGCCTTTCATTGGATAGGTTCGGAGGTAGGCGTGGTCGTGTCCTTGCAGGGCCATGTCCAGGTGATGTTTATCAAAAATGGGGAGCCAGTGAGTGCGAATCCCGGTGTTGTCTCGAGCTGGAGCGGATGAATAGGCTGGGTGGTGATAGACGGCAAATTTCCACGTCGCTTTGGATTCTCCAAGAGTCTTGTCCAACCACTCAGCCTGATCTTCGGGTTTTAGGTTGCTGTCGAGGATGACGAAGAGTGCGTTGCTGTATTCAAACGAGTAAGCTCGCTCGGACTCGGTGGCCGTTGGTCCGTTGTTGGGCAGCGTGAAGTTCTCGAGATAGAGCGTGGGGTGACCGCCTTGGTTTTCGTGGTTGCCGATGGCGGGAACCAGTTGACGTTGATTGTAGATGCTTCGGGCGTTGAAGAATAGGCTGTCCCAATCATCCCGGTCGTTTCCGCGATTCACGAGGTCACCCGCCATGATGTAGAAGGCCGCATCTGGACGTTCGCGGAAGGCATTCCGTACGAGTGTTCCCCAACGATCCAGACCGTTCTGGGCGTCCCCCATGTAAATGAAGGAGAAGGGCCGAATCGACTCTGGTGCCGTTGTGAATTCCGAAAGCTCAGACCATCCTTCATCAGATCCATCACCCACGGAGTAGAGGTAGGTTGTCTCAGGCTTTAAGCCGGTCAAAGTAGCCGTGTGTTGGGCTGAATAGGGATCGTTTGCGATGTTGGGATACTCACGTTGGATTGTCTCAGCCGAAACTGTGACGAGAGGGGTGGGCTTAAACCGATTATACAGGGCTTTTTCCTGATAACTCACCTTGCCCTGTCGGATTGTGGAACTCGTGCGCCATTGAATCGTTTGCGTCGTCTTGGGATCGTCGCTCCAGGTCAAGACGATCTGATCCGGCATCGTGAGAGCGGGGTAGAGTGTCCACTTGAAATAGTTGACCAGTTGGCCGTCGTCTCGGCTGTCGTATTGCGTCCTTAGAATCAAACAGTCTGAGAGGTCGGGCGGGAGATTCGTGAGCTTGGTTGTGCTATCGACGAAAGGCAAGGTATCGTTCGTGATGCTCTCGACACGAAGCTGACCCGGGTAGAGATCTGTGACCTCGATTTTGGCTCCGGGTTCTTTAGGGCGGAGAAGGACGACATAGTGGATATTGCCGCCGCTAAGAGAATTGACTCCCAGGCCGACCGGGCCCGCTTCAAAGTCCTTGGTCCAGAGATCGAATTCGTTGTCCCCGACCTTGAATGTCAGGCCTTGCAATTTGAAGTCTCTCTCTCGAATCCAGAAGGGCTCCGATTTGAGTGCTCGGTCTCGAATGACCAGCACCTCGACC
The DNA here is from genome assembly GCA_964342405.1 of uncultured Verrucomicrobiota bacterium. Classification (GTDB taxonomy): domain Bacteria; phylum Verrucomicrobiota; class Verrucomicrobiia; order Limisphaerales; family AAA164-E04; genus UBA2970. The sequence continues at coordinate 49,029 of CAYFGX010000017.1, forward strand.
GGAACATTGACGCGGAACGTGATGTGCTCGGTCCCGAGAATCTTCTTCTCCTCTGCCGTGAGCAACTGCTCGATTTGGTGGACGGTAAGGGCCTTGAGTTCTTCCTCGCTGAATTGCTTGTGAAATTTTTGAGCGATCCCAGCCACGGTGTCGTGGATCGATGGGTGATCGCCAACATGCGCCTTGGACAGAGGGCCGAACGCGAGCAGACAAACCGAAGCAAGCAATCTTTGAAACTTATTCACCATACCAGTAGCCGTGAGTGTTAGCGTTCGTTCCCGCATCTGGCAAGCCCTGTCCGACATTGGGGCGGCAAAGCAGGGGGTGAGTCTCGCGGGCAGCGGGGACTTTGCGACTTCGATGCGCGAGATTGATGGTGATTTGCTTCTCTGCCGACGTTTCCCTTGCGGATGCGGAAGATCGGAGAGCAACGAGAGGGCCTGGGAGCTTACTCTGGGTCGTATCCCAACTCGCCCCAAGCGGCCTGGGTGAGACGGTGGATATCGGCGTTGCCCTTCTGTTGTTTGGGAACGGCGCCTGCTTCGGCCTGCGACCAACTAAGTTTCGCAAAGGCGATCGAGCGGGAATCAGTCCAGCGAAACGTCGTGGCATGACCATCAGCCATCCCTAAGGTCGTTCCTCGCGCGTGGCGAAAGGGCAGGGGGTTCCACCAGGCAGGCGTTTGGAAATTGATTGTCCAGGCTGCATCCCAATTGTCCATGTAATCGTCGATGAATGCGATTCGCTCTACCGGATTTCTGATCTGTGATACTTTCCGCAGGCGAAGCTTTGCTCCGAAAACCGGGATGCCGTTCATAGCATGGACGGTGCTGTAGGTTCGCATCTCTTTTGGCTTCGCGACCGGACAGCGGTAGATCTCCACGGTTTGACTGTAGGGAAAGAGAGCCCCTTCGGCGAGCAGTTGGAGTTGTTGCTCAACGGGTTGTTCGATTCTCGCTCGTCCAACCCATGGCTGTTCGCCTTCGGCGTTGATTGCGTTGATGCCGTTGACGATGGCATCGTTGTTGTCGTCGGCGTACATCATCCACATCAGGCTGAGCTGTTTCAGGTTGCTTAGGCACACGGCTCTTTTTCCTTCTTGCTTGGCTCGACTTAGAGCGGGAAGAAGCATGGAGGCGAGAATCGCGATGATTGCAATGACGACCAAAAGCTCGATCAGTGTGAAACCGAACGCTGTCGGCGTTGATGTGGGGGCTGCTGACCGACTGGTTTGGATTTGATTCTTCATGACGCGACACAAATTGGGAGATGAATCGTACGGACACGGATTGATGATCTAATAGCTACCCAAGAAGGGAGTGAGACGCAAGCCCATTGACGACTCGTCATGGTCTTGCAAGAGGGAAGCCGTGACTTCACTCCTGGGGGTTTTGCTCTCGTGACTCGAGTATTCTTCCTAGCGAAACCGGAGTGAATAGAGCTCGGCATCGCGCATCGTCATTCGGATACGGACTGGTTGCTCGAGTTCGGAGAGTTTGGCCGTTGAGGTCCAGGTCACTTTCCTCTCGATTTCGTTTCCAATGATTTCAGGGCACTCGCTCAGGCTGAAGCCGCTTAGGGCTTGGCCTTGGACATCTTGTAGCTCCACACGAATACTGCCAGCGGCCGAAGTCGCAAAGTTGATGTTTAACGAGTGGCCGGTGAAGGTGAGTGGTTTCGATACCCATTCGCCACCCTGGTGGGATGCTTTGAGACAGGCAAGGCCATCCAAGCGAAAAGTGTAGCGTCTCAGGTGTGCACTGGGTTGTCCGTAATTCTGATTCACGTAGAGAGACATTTCGTGAGGGCCCGTAGGTACGATATTTAGGACGGGGTAGTTGGATCGGGAAACCCAGTTGACGGCTCCGATTCCGGGTTTTATCAGAGCGCTCAGAAAGGTGCGATCGTACTGGTGCTTGCCTCGGGTGCTCATCAGGATTGAATCCGAGGTGTCTTTGAAATACTTCGGGTGAACATCGATCGCCCGAGCTTGTTCATCGGAAAGAACTTGCCGGCCAGGAAGGAATCGAGCTGCTGTAGCGAGATAGATGTGAGGTGCTCGGAAGTAGGGGTGCGTTTGATTCGTGTAGAGATGGTGGCTGGGCTGAGTCGTTTTGGTATCACTGTACGTCATCTGTTGAGGCGGAGTCCAATTGACGAAATCTTTTGATGTGGATTTCGCAATGGCACGGACGCCGTTTACGGAGGAGCGATAGTGGAGTACGTAGCATTGCTCGAGCGGCGACCAAAATGCCACGTTTTGCGAATCGAGAACCCATCCTTCGGGTTTGAAAACGGCGGTGGTTTGAATTCGTTCCCAGTGGATTCCATCAGGAGATTCGAAGGCGAAGAGGCCGCTGGAGGCGATCCCGCCCATGGCTTTATACTTTCCCCGTGGGGCTGCTGCGGGGTTGGTGTCGATGAAGGGGCAGAAGTTGTGAGTGATGGGAGCTGCGTTGGCAAGGATGACATTGTTGTTTCGACTCCCGTTCACTTCGAAGAGTCCAAGCTCAGGTTTCCTCCACTCTATTCCATCTTGGGACTCAGCGTAGCAAGTGACTTCAGTCTCGTTTCCGTCTTGGCCCGCATCGGGAATTCCACGGTAGTAGAGACGGTATCGATCCTTGTCGTGGAGAACGGTGGCGTAGGCGCTGAAGCGACCTTCCCAGGGGGCATCAAAGCGCATCACCATCCCTTGGTCGACCGGATCTTTCAGTTGGAGATGGAGACCACTGATTTGGTCAATCAGATAGGAGTCGATGAAAGGCTCCAGCTTTGTTCCCAACTGCAAGGGGAGGTCCGCTGAAAGCATCGTGCTCGTGGTAAGGAATAGAAAAACGCTCAAGAGTAAATTTCTCATTGCGGATAGGGCGGAGTGTTTCGGGGCTTGTTAAGTTGAGCAGTTGAGAATTTTGAGATTGATGGAGCGTGGGCTTTTCGTACGTAGTTTCAGGCGACCCACTGCATTCTCGAAAACCTTAGCGGAGAGATGGATCAATTGAAAAACGTATTTTCTTTCATCATCGTAGTCATCCTAGCGGGGTGTTCTCACACGGATAAACCTGGCAACCGGTCTACCGAGGTCGTTAGTCGGAGCGAGGCTGGATTTGTATCCATGTTTGACGGCGTGTCGTTGGCGGGCTGGACGGAAATGCTTTCCGAAGGGGAGAACGCCTGGTCTGTGAAAGATGGTATGATCGTCGGAGAAGGTGACAAGGGGCGCGGGTATCTGGCATACGATCGTGGCGACATCGCGGACTTCGATATGAAATTCAGCTATCGCTTCCCAGGCGAAGGAAACAGCGGTGTGAATATCCGGGCGCGTCCGGATCCGACTGGAACGAGAGACTTTCAGAGCTATCATGTTGACATCGGCAATGTCGGGATTGGAAAACAGGTCTTGGGAGCCTGGGACTTTCATACTCCTGGGCGAAGAGAACATCGATGCTTTCGCGGAGATCACTTGGTCATCGGAGCCGATGACGAGCCGACGATCACGCCGTTGCCCGGAGCGGTTACGGTGGATGATATTCGGAAGGGTGGATGGAACGACGTCCACGTGACGGTAAGAGGGAACCATTTCAAATTCTCTATCAATGGAAAACCGTCAGCCGAATTTATCGAGCACCTGCCGGAGGATCAGCGCTTGGATCGAGGGATGTTGCAACTCCAGCTTCACGATCCGGGAATGGTTGTGATGTACCGAGATCTTTGGATTAAGGTAATGGATGAGTGATGTTAAATGGGTTGGGTCCTATGCCCCTTCGAGCTCGATAGTGCGTGTGTCGTGACAGCGATTGACGGACCATTTGATTCTCAAATTTGCTTCAGTATGTTCTGCGTTGTAGGTTCAGACTGAGAGGAGCGTTTAGCTCACATTGGTTGTTCCAAGGCCAAGGAGTCTTTCTCGTCCGGCCACTCGCATGAGCGTGGTGGATTTTGATCATGACTGGATTTCGGTGGAAATAAATCACCTCTTGCGACGTCCCAATACAGGCGAGCTTGAGGTAATTTCGGTCATCTGTCTGATATTGGAAGAGTGGTCTGAGATTTGCTTAAAAGACCCTTGAACGGAGCAGCTGAATCTGTAAGTTAGCCGGCTCCAATTGGAGTCGTCTGGCACGGGGAGTGCCGGGGCTTAGACTCTGGATGGAATTTTTGAATCATTGTTGTAGGGGAGTATAGAATGCAACTAGGACATGGGAATCGCTCGGAAACGGGCCAGCGTTACTCGGCTAAAAACACAGTCGTTCCGGTAAATTTTTTATGTTCCGCCCCTGAGGCGGAGCAGGTCACTATTGTTGGCGACTTCAATGGTTGGGACCCTTCAGTGAACGAGATGCAGAAGAGCCATGATGGGACTTGGCACTCGAGTTTCCCTGTTCACAGTGGCCACCATCGCTACCAATTTCTGATTGATGGCGTTCCTCACTTAGATCCTCGTGCAACTGGTGTGGTTAAGATGGAGGACGACTCAAAGGCGTCCCTGTTGTCAGTCAGCTAGTTTCTTGGCGGGAAGAGATTGTTCGGCGGCTTCTCGGAAGCCGGAGAGCGTTTCTCAAGGAAGAAGTGTTTGAGGAGTTGGACACACTCCTCTTCCCGGATACCGGCTTCGATTTCACACTGATGGTTGAAGCTCGGAAATTGGAGGAGGTTGACCGCTCCTCCGGCAGCGCCGCCTTTGGGATCCCGTGCTCCGAAGACCACTCGGCGAATGCGTGATTGCACCATAGCCCCGGCACACATCGGGCAGGGCTCTTTGGTGACGAAGAGGGTGCAATCCGTGAGGCGCCAGTTGCCTAATTGGGCTTCGGCCTGGGTAATGGCTAGGATTTCTGCGTGGGCGGTGGCGTCTTTCAGGAGTTCGACCTGGTTGTAGGCCCGGGAGATAATTTCACCGTCCTTCACAATAATTGCCCCCACGGGAACTTCGTCCGCAGTGAATGCGCGGGTGGCTTGACGGAGCGCTTCGCCCATGAAGTAGGTGTCTCCGGAGAGGTTGATGATTGGCTCGTCCATGGGATCGAATCTATCTTGACTTGGGAGAGGGAATTCTCAGTTAGCGGTCTGCTCGATTGTCCATTGGTCGCCCTCCGCTGAGCAGACACAGTGAGCCATGAAGAACTTGCCTCGGTGCTGCCAGAAAAGGGGCCAAAGCTGGTCTCTATCCGTGTTCGGGATTGGCAGTTCTTCTATGGTTTCTCGCCGATAGAATCGGAACTCACCCTCATCGATCTCTGCTGGGGTCTGTTTCAGGCGAGGGAGGTATTCGAACAGAAACATCAACCAATGAGCCTCGCCTTGGTAGCCGCGTTCACTGACGATGCCCGTGAGGTGGAACTCGTTTGGTCGTGCTTTAATCCCAAGTTCCTCAGTGGCTTCTCGAGCGGCACACATGTGCGGAGATTCTCCGCTTGCTGTATCGAGCTTTCCGCCGCAGGGACTCCAGAGACCTTGGTTGGGTTTCTTTCTCCGTTTTATGAGTAGGACTTCGTCGTCCTGATTGAAGGCGTAAATCAGGGTAGCGATTCGATACGGGAAGGCCATGCCTAGATGAGTTCGAGGTCGTTGGCGTCCACTTTAACAGCCGCTGCCTGACCAATAAAATCCAATCTGAGGAGGACGGTGCACATTCCTTCTCGTTTCTCGACCCAACCTTCCAGTCCTCGAAGGGATCCTTGTTTGATGGACACTTGGGTGCCTTCTGTGATCTGGGGCGCTAAACGGATTTCCACCTCAGAATCGATGGCTGTGAGGATGTCGGCCAATTGGTCTTCAAATTCCTCTTGATCGGGAACGTCCAGGAGGTTAGCGACGTAGTCGTTCTGCAGAACTTTTTGTCTCTGTGGCCTGGTGAGCTTCAGGAACACGTAGTTTGGGAAAAGGGGCTTTTGAAAGGTAACCGTTTTGCCTTTGTATTTGTGAACAGAGTCGACACAGGGCAGCGTCGTCGGGAAGCCTTCCCGCTCAGTGAAGCGGGTGAGCTTCTTCTCGCAACGCGGGCGCGTGTGGGCGACATACCAGAGAAGTTCACTCATACTTGTACTTGGATTATTAGACACATTTCCCTGCCGGAAGAATCGATCATTTGTATCGGGGATTCAAGTCCTTGTCTTGAGTCCGTAGTTTTCTTCGCGGGATGGGGCGACCAGTGTTATTGTAGGGGGCGAAAATGGAAGCCTTGGTAGAAGATTTTGTCAGCTATCTCCGGCTCGAGAAAGGTCAGTCCGAGAAGACTCAGCGGACTTATGCGGCTTTGCTTGGCCGCTTTGTCCATTGGGCGAGAGAGAAGGGGATCCCTGATTGGGGTGCTGTGAGTCTGGATCATCTCATGGGCTATCTAAAGTGGGAACAACAGCGACCTCTCGAGACCGAGCCCAAGGATTCGAGCCGACGTCTCAGCTCTGAGAGTCTCTATCTAGAAATTGCCGCTCTGAAAGCGTTCTATCGCTATTGCGAGCTCGAAAACCATTTGCCGCGCAATGTAGCCGAGATTCTCTCACTTCCGCGCCGATGGCAGCGATTGCCCAAGTGTTTGAGTGGAGATGAGATCGAGAAACTGCTCCGTCCTGAAATGCCGGTCACCCCGCGAAGCTTGTGTGACCAAGCTGTCCTTGAACTCGCCTATGCATCCGGGTTGCGGCTTGCTGAACTGAGGCATTTACGCCTTGAACAGTTGCATCTCGAGGAAGGGTTCGTGACGGTCATCGGGAAGGGAGACAAGGAACGGGTCGTGCCGGTGGGGCAGGCAGCTGTGCGAGCGATCGAGTCTTACTTGGACTCAGGGCGACCCAGACTCATCTCGCCAAAGTCACCAGCGAATGTGTTCCTGAACCTCCGCGGGGGAGCTTTTGCTTCTGTCACGATGTGGTCTCGGATCAAGCAGCGAGTCAAACGGGCTGGCATTGAGCGCAATGTGACCCCTCATATGTTGCGGCACAGTTTTGCCACTCACCTACTCGAGAACGGAGCTGATTTACGGGTGATCCAAGAAATGCTCGGGCATGCGAGTATCGCCACGACGGAGGTGTACACCCATGTCCAGAGTGATCGATTGAGGGATATTCACCGACGCTTTCACCCTCGCGGTTAGCCGGCCGAGCGCGGTTCAAGCCCGTTGGTATGCTTTGTCGAGAGAGCCTCGAGGACCAATCTGAGAAAGCTGTTTGGGCTCTGCTAATCTAGAAAGTATTTCCAGTTAGCGTCTCAAAGGCTTCGACATATTTCGCGCGGGTCTTGTCTACAATCTGATCCGGTAGGACGGGGCCAGGGTCTGTCTTGTCCCAATCCAACGTTTCCAGGTACTCTCGCACGAATTGTTTGTCGAAGCTCTCTTGGGATCTACCAGGTTCATACGAATCAGCCGGCCAGAAACGCGAAGAGTCGGGAGTCAAGGCTTCATCAATCAGAATCAGCTCGCCGTCGGAGAAGCCGAACTCAAATTTTGTATCGGCAATGATGATTCCTCGCTCGCGAGCGTATTCCCGGGCGTGCTTGTAGAGCGCCAAACTCAGCTCTCGAACTTGTTCTGCGACGTCAATACCCACCAATCCAGCGGCACGATGAAATGGAATATTCTCGTCGTGACCCGAGGTGGCTTTAGTCGCAGGGGTGAAGATTGGTTCAGGCAATTCTGCAGATTCAGCCAGTCCGTCCGGGAGCTCAATGCCACAGACAGTTCGCTCTGCTTGGTATTCCTTCCAGCCCGATCCCGCAAGATAGCCGCGAACCACGCATTCGATAGGGAGGGGAGTGGCTTTGGCGACGACGACGCTGCGAGACTCGATCGCGCCTCGTTTCCCTTCCAGCGCCTTGGGCCACTGGTCGAGGGTAATGCCTGTGCGATGGTTCCGAACGATGCTTTCCGTACGATGGAACCAAAAGTCTGAAATTCGAGTCAGGATCTCTCCCTTTTGGGGGATTCCGTTCGGGAGAATAACATCGAAGGCCGAGATGCGATCCGTGGCGACGATGAGCAAATGGTCTCCGATATCGTAGATCTCACGAACCTTCCCTTGGCCGATGCGGGGAACGTCCGTGAGCTCGAGTTTGAGTAATGCGGGTGCGGGCATAGTTCAGGTCGAAATGATGGCTTGGGGCGCCGGAAAACGAAATGAAAATCAATTCCGTCTAGGTTTTCGATCGCCGAGGAGAGGATTCGGCGGCTTCGCGGCAGGCTTCGGCGATCACGGTCAATTGTTCGAGAAATCCCTCGCGCTGCTCCGTGGGGAGCACTTCGAGAACTTCGGACTGAAGTTCGACTGCGATTTCCCTAGCCTGCTCGTAGCTCTTGATTCCCTTCTCCAAGGGAATGATACGATGAGCTCGGCGGTCCTTTTCATGCGGCTTTCGTTCCAGCAGGGCGGCTCGCTCCATTCGTTCTAACAACGAAGCAATCGTATTCGGATCACTGCTCATTGCCTCGGTGACCTGTCGCTGTGTCATTCCTTCAGGATCTCCCTCAAGGATGGACCGAAGCACGGTGAATTGATCCGGGGTGAGGCTCAAATGGGCGATTCGGCGTCGGAATGCCTGGTTCAGGCCATACCAACATCGGCGCAATAGCGGGGGGAGTCGACGGCGGGTTGGCGCGTCGATCGGGTCTCCCATCGATTCGGGCATCGGTATTTGCGGATCTTCGGGCATAAAGGCTCAAAAGGAACGTTGGCTCAATTTATTACGTATAGGTATTATTTTGTTGCAACGCGTTTCCTGGTGTAGAATACTCGCCTCACTTCGAGAAGGAAAATCAGATCGATTTCCCTCTCCAGACGGCAAATCTGGTCATTGTAGACAAGCACTACTTCACACGATGAAACTCAAGTTCTTACTTTTCTCACTGTTGTGCAGCCTCTCGGTTTCGTCGCTCTTAGCGGCTCCCGTGACAGGTTGGCTCCACTGGCGCGGTCCGCATCAGAATGGAACCTCGGACGAAACCGGTCTTCCTGATGATATTGAGTTGGGCGGCAAAAACCATCTTTGGACCTTCGAGATGGCCGGTCGGGGTGAAGCCGTGATGACTGGAGATCGTGTCTACGCTTTTGGTTATGCGGGCGAAGGACCTGATTTGCGCGAGTATTTGACCTGTCTCAACGCGGACACCGGCAAAGTGATTTGGCAACACGGTTTCAACGACTTTCTGAGTGACATTGTTTACGAGCGCTATGCGATCGGAGCTCCAACGGTCGATAGCGAGACCGGGAACATCTACCTGATGACGACGGCTGGAGAGATGTATTGCTTCAATCCCGCTGGAGAGGTTCAGTGGCAGTATTCGATGATGGAGCGATTCGGTTTGCTCACCTTCCCTAACGGGAGGCGCGGAGCAGCAAAGATCGAAGGCGATCTGGTGATTCACCACTGCATCACATCCTACTGGGGCGCGGATGGTCCGGCTCGAGATCGATTCTTCGCGTTCAAGAAGCTGACCGGTGAGCTCGTGTGGAGTTCCACCCCGGGAACGCCCCCTAAGGATAGTTCTTTCTCCTCCCCCGTGATCGCCTCGATCAACGGCAAGCGGGTTCTTTATGCCGGCACGGGTTGTGGAAACTTGGTCGCTATCAACGCCCTGACGGGAGATCCTCTCTGGCGATACCACTTTTCGTTCGGTGGGGTGAACTCATCCATCTTGTTGCACAACAATGACAAGCTGATCGCTATTCACGGAAAAGAGAATATCGATACCACAGAAGTGGGACGCATGGCTGCGATCAAGATTGGCGCGGAACCAGCCGCCGGTCAGAAGGGCCCCGTCGTACTCGACAAATCCTCAGAGCTGTGGCGTCAGCCACTCGTTATGTTCACCAGCTCTCCTGTGCTCGTGGGTGACCGTGTTTACCAAGTTTCTCACACCGGTGAATTGGAATGCTTGGATGCCAATAGTGGCGAGATTCTCTGGCACCATAAGCTTGAGAATGGTCAGCTCCATGCCTCTCCGCTTTACGCCGACGGTAAGCTGTATGTCCCGATGGGTAATGGCAACTTCTACATCTTGAAGTTGAAAGACGATGGGGTTGAGCAACTTGATATGGTCACGGTTGAAGGCGGTTTGCTAGGTGCGCCAACGGTGTGGAATGGCAAGATCCTGCTGCACAGCAAAGAGAAGCTCTACTGCTTTGGGAAAACGGGCGGCAAGCTCAAGGGCGAGCCTTGGGCGCGGCATATGACTAAGGACCGACAACGTGGGCGTGTGGCTAAACTCCAGGTGGTACCTTCGGATGTTCTGTTGAATCCCGGCGAGAAAGAAACCTTCCAAGTTCGGGCACTCGACGCGAATGGCTATGTGGTGCGCGAAGACGTTCGAGCCAGTTTTGAGAAGTTCATCCCGCCGACCGCCAAGGTAAAGACTGAGGTTGATGCCAGTTTTGATGGCAAGTCGATTATGGCTGCTAGCGATGCTGCCTTCTCTGCTGGCGCCATCAAAGCGACGCGACGAAACGCATCCGGCATCGCCCGTGGGCGCGTGCTCGCTGGCAGCACGCTTACTGAGGACTTCGAAAGCTTCAAGATCACGCAAAAATATCCCGATGGGCACGTTCACCAAGGGGTTGAGTTCGCTTATCCGCCGCTTCCATGGATCGGTGCGCGATTCAAGTGGGATATCCAGAACCGCGATGGGAATAACGTTCTCGTAAAAACCTTGGACCGCGTTTTGTTCCAACGAGCGACGACGTTCATCGGTGACCCAGAGATGTCAAACTACACGGTTGAAGCCGACGTGATGACGGATGGTAATCGCCGCATGAAGTCCAATGTTGGAGTGATCAACCAACGCTACGTGATTGAGCTGATCGGCAATTGGCAGAAGCTCGAAGTGAGCTCCAATCATGATCGAGTGAAAGTGTCCGTTCCATTCAAGTGGAGCACGAAGACTTGGTATCGATTGAAGTCTCGCGTTGATGTAGCCGCTGACGGTTCAGGAGTGGTCCGAGCCAAAGCCTGGAAACGGGACGAGCCCGAGCCTGATGCTTGGACAATCGAAGTGCCGCACAAAGTGGCTCATCCGAAGGGGGCACCTGGTATCCGTGGCTTTTCGCCGCAGAGCCGCTACAGTGTCTACGTTGACAACATCTCGGTTTACCCCAATTGATCCTTACGAAAAACTTTAGATTAACAAAGCTATGAAAACGCAACGTTTGCTCTTATCGATCATCGCAGGTTCAGCGATGGCATCGTCGTTCGTTCAGGCCGAAGACTGGCCACAATGGGGGCGAAACCAAAGCAAGAACCTCTACTCGCCGGAGAAGGGGATTCCTCACGAGTTCACGCCCGGAGACTTCAAGCGCGGGACTGAAGAGGTCGACCTCTCAACCACAAAGAATGTTAAGTGGGTGACCAAACTCGGATCACAGGCTTACGGGAACACGACCGTTTCGAACGGGAAGGTATTCGTTGGAACCAACAACGAGTCGCCTCGAGACCCCAAGCACAAGGGTGATCGTGGAATCGTCTACTGTTTGGATGAGAAAACCGGTGAGTTTCTTTGGCAATTGGTGGTGCCTAAACTCGGTGCGGGTAAAGTGAGTGATTGGGAGTATCTTGGTATTTGCTCATCGCCCGCAGTTGAAGGAAATCGAGTTTACGTGGTTTCCAACAAGTGTGAGATCCTCTGCTTAGACACCGAAGGGTTGAGCAATGGGAACGACGGTCCATTCAAAGATGAAGCGAAGTATATGGCAGGTACTGGCCAACCGCCCGTTGCGGTTGGGAAGACAGATGCTGATATCATTTGGGTCTTCGACATGCGAGAGGAGCTCGGTGTCTTTCCTCACAATATTGCCAGCTCATCCGTTGTGATTGCGGGGGATACGGTCTTCGCTACAACCTCTAACGGTCAAGACTGGTCACACTTGAATATTCCTTCTCCGTTTGCTCCCTGTCTGGTTGCTCTGGACAAGAACACGGGTGAGTTGAAGGGGGAAGAAGCCTCTGGAATTAGCCAAAACTTGATGCACTGTAACTGGTCTTCGCCTGGCTTCGGTAAGGTGAATGGTCAAGACATGGTGCTCTTTGGTGCCGGCGATGGATTTACCTACGCCTTTGATCCGAAGCCGGTTGCCGGTGAAGATGACATCATGGTCTTGAAAGAGATCTGGAAGTACGATGGTGTGCCTGACAAATACAAGGAGGAGGACGGTAAACCGATTAAGTATCCGCTGGCGGAAGGTCCCAGTGAGATCATTAGCACGCCAGTGTTTTACAAGGACCGAGTCTATGTCTCGATCGGTCAAGATCCTGAGCACGGTGAGGGTGTTGGCATGCTTTCCTGCATCGACGCCACGAAGACGGGAGATATCTCCAAGAGTGGTGCGATTTGGACCTACGACAAGATCAATCGAACGATCTCAACGGTATCCATCGATCCTGCGACGGACCTCCTGTTCATCTGTGACTACTCTGGATTTGTCTATTGCTTAGATGCTAACACGGGTGAGGAATACTGGGTCTATGACATGAAGGCCCACATGTGGAGCTCAACCTTGGTCGCCGATGGAAAAGTCTTCCTGGGTGATGAGGATGGTGATTTTGTCATTCTCGCTGCGACGAAAGAAAAGAAGGTCTTGAACGAGGTAAACTTTGGTGCGCCGATTTACTCATCACCGATTGTGGCTAACGGGGTCTTGTATGTTGGGACTCAGACGCACCTTTACGCCATAGCGAAGTAAACTGGATAGGTTGCCGAATTTGGTCGTTTCTAAGATTCGGCATGGATTGGTCAAAGGTGGGGAACCTCTAAGAGTGTTCCCCACCTTTTCTCCCTCCTCTTCTTTCTTCAACACATGACCCGTTCCGGCTTAATTCTGATTGCCCTTGTGGGATTTCTCGCCCTTCACCAAGACGTGTGGTTTTGGAACGATGACGAGACACTGTTCTTTGGGTTCCTGCCAGTAGGCCTGGCATATCATGCGGTCTACACAGTAGCGATTGCGATTTTTTGGGGTGGTGTGGTGATGCTGGCCTGGCCGAATGAGTTGGAGGCCTTTGCGGAGGACAACCAAGCGTCAAACGATTCCGAATAGTTCGATGACACCGCTGATCATTGTTGTTCTTTATCTGTGTCTGCTCCTTGGGTTGGGCTTCTGGAGTAGTCGGAGTTTCCGTGGCACGAGCCGAGATTTCTTTGTGGCGAGCCATTCGATTGGCCCCTTTCTGCTCTTGATGAGCGTGTTTGGGACGACCATGACCGCGTTTGCACTGGTGGGATCCACCGGCAAGGCGTTTGAACGGGGTATTGGTGTGTATGGGCTTATGGCGTCGGTCAGTGGCCTCGTTCACGCAGCCATGTTTTACTTTATTGGCGTTCGGCTCTGGGCGATCGGGAAGCGGAACGGGTATGTTACGCAAATCCAGTTTTTCCGGGCGCGTTTCGATTCCTCCGGTATTGGGTATGTCCTGTTTCCGGTCTTGGTGTTGTTGGTCGTGCCTTATTTGCTGATTGGTATCATCGGTGCAGGAAAGACCTTGCTGCCGGTGACGACCGGAGCGCTCCCCGGTCTCTTTCCCAATCCAGCAACACCTCAATGGGCGGGAGGGATTCCGGTGTGGCTCACGGGGCTCGTAGTTTGTAGCGTGGTGTTGGCCTACGTTTTCAAAGGCGGTTCCCGAGGAGCTGCCTGGGCAAATACTTTCCAGACCTTGGTCTTCATGTTGATGGGGCTTCTGGCGTTTATCTTTATTGCGCGCAGTTTGGGTGGGTTTCAACAAGCCACGAATTTGTCTGCTCAATTTGATCAGCAGGGTTTCTTGGTGCAGACTCATCGATACGACGCGGGAGCGGGTGAGTTGTTAGAGAACGATCCACCGAAGGTGATCGGGAAAACCCTAGGAAATCCTTCTGATGTTGCGGGGAAACATCCTCTCCTGGCGCGAACGCCTACGGAGGTTGAGCTGTATACGACCGATCCGAGTTCAGGTAATCAGATTACTTTCAATCGCCAGTATGGGATCGGGAAGTGGATGTTTTTTACGTATTTGTTCATTCCTTTGAGCGCTGGAATGTTTCCTCACTTGTTTCAGCATTGGTTAACGGCTCGGAGTGCGAAGGCGTTTCGTCTGACGATTGTAGCGCATCCCCTTTGTATTTTAATCGTATGGGTGCCTTGTGTTTTGATCGGCTCTTGGGCCACTGGAATTCTTCCGCCCTTGGAGTCACACAAGGTTTCTGGAGTTTTGGGAGCGATGGTGGCTACGCTGGTTGGAAGCCCCGTTCTCACGGGTTTTCTGACGGCGGGTGTTTTGGCGGCAATTATGTCGTCGCTGGATTCGCAATTTCTGTGTTTGGGGACCATGTTCACCAATGACATTGTGTTGCAGTCTGTGGGACCGAAGCGCTTCTCGGATCGGCAGATAATCTTGATCGCACGGGGTTTTGTGTTTGCGGTGGTGGCCGTGACCTACCTTTTGTCTTTGGTAGCGCCTGGAAACATTTTCGATTTGGCCGTCTGGTGTTTTACCGGGTTTGCGTCCTTGGTGCCGTTGGTTTTAGCCAGCCTTTATTGGCGGCGAACGACGCTGATTGGGGCCTATGCTTCGATCGCTGTTGCGGTGGGAACGTGGTTCTACTTTTTCCGAGCCTCAGGCTATGGCGGTGAGTACGCCATCGGGCCAGGGATCGTTCCGGCGGCTGTCTGCGTCGTGGCTTCGGCGATTGCGGTCATTGTGGTTTCATTGATGACTCGTCCTCCGAGTGATGAAACCTTGGCAAAATTTTTTCCCAGATAAGGGATCGTTAAAGAGATTAAACTGTCTGCAGTGAAGCAGACTTGTAGAGCATTATGAGTGACCTAACTGTATCGCAAGACGCGATGAATCAGGCGAGTGAACAATTGGACGCGCGAGTGCGCGAGATCGTGCAGTGGCACTTCTCGCCGGAGACTGGTTGCCCGTTCTGGCTCGAGTGGGCAGAGAAGGCTGGGTGGAATCCGGCCGAGGAGGTGAAATCCTTCGCGGATCTCATCGCGAAGTTTCCTCACTTTCAGGATGAATGGTTGAGAGATTTGCAACCCGAGGTATGGGTGCCGAAAGCGTATAAAGGCCAGCCCTTTAACATTTTTGAGACGGGGGGCACCACGGGGATGCCGAAACAAAGGATCGGTTGGAACGATTACAAGGTCGATTATAGCGAGTTCTCTGACAAGATTTCCGATGAGCATTTTCCGCGGAACGACTATTGGTTGATGATGGGCCCGACCGGACCTCGTCGTTTGCGCCTCGCCATTGAGCACCTTGCCAATGTGCGTGATTGTTCCTGCTACTTCATCGACTTAGACCCTCGCTTCGTCAAGAAGGTGATTGCTGACAAGAAATTCGATGTAGCCCGTTCTTACATGGATCACGTCGTCGATCAGGCAGTCACCATTTTCAAACACCGTAAGGTGAGTGCTTTGTTCACAACACCGAAGTTGCTTGAGGCCCTATCAGAGAGAATCGACCTTTGGAAGGCAGGTCTCCGGGGTGTGTTCTGCGGTGGAACCACGATGGATCCGCAGTATGTTCGGTTTCTCACTGAGGAAGTTCTGGAAGGTAAAATTGGATTCTACCCAACTTACGGGAACACGTTGATGGGATTGGCTGCCAGCGTTCCACTTCAGCCCGAAGACAATTTCTCGATCACCTACTATTCGCCACAGCCGCGTGCCGTTCTTCGTGTTGTCGATCCGGAGAACACCACTGAGGTCCGAGGCTACAACGAGTGGGGTCGGGTCGAATTGACGACCTTGACGAAGGAATTCTTCATGCCACGTTTCCTAGAACGAGATGAAGCCATCCGTCGTGCCCCACGCGCACCTTACGCATGGGATGGGGTTGCTGAAGTTCGGCCATTCGGAGCCATGGAGAAGAAGATTGTGGAAGGAGTGTATTAGACTATGGATCTGCCTCATATCCCTTGCCTGCGGCAGGGCGTCCCTTACGTCAGCCTGAATCAGAATGACGTGACCGATTATCGCAACAATCAAGCGCTTGCGACGGTCAGCCAAGTGAATTCTGGGGTCGTGAAACGCGATCTCCGAAAAGTTGGTGAGGCTCGCGCTGCACTGAAAAAGTTTACCGTTGAAGAGCTAATCGATATCTCCGCTAAAGCGGGCGAGGCGTTTCTCAACGATTCGCTGCCTCTTGGGGACCAGGGGCATACTCAGTCTGCTGACGAGTATGTTTCCACTCTCTCGTCCACCAGTGGCTTGCCTTACGTCATGGTTCGCCGGAACATGAACAAGATTCACTATGCGCTGACGAACATGCGAACGATCCTGACGGGACTCACGCGAGGTTTGGATCTGAGCATCATTGACCGTGGATTTGGAGAGCAGTTCGGAACCAGGATTAGCTTCTTTCCTACGACAGAGGCCCTGGGCTTGGTCATGCCGAGCAATTCGCCTGCAGTGAATTCGCTCTGGTTACCCTCAATTGCTCTCAAGATCCCGGTGATTATCAAACCGGGTCGCGAGGAGCCCTGGACGCCGTATAGATTGATTCAAGCTTTCATCGCTGCTGGTTGCCCTAAAGAGGCTTTTGGTTTCTATCCTACCGATCACGAAGGCTCGACCGCGATTCTGCAACAGTGCGGGCGGGCGCTGATCTTTGGGGACAAGAACACAACCGACCAGTATGCGAATAATCCAGGAATTCAGATTCACGGTCCTGGGTTTAGTAAGATCCTGATTGGGGAAGACGAAATCGAGAACTGGAAGGACCATGTGGATCTCATTGCCTCGAGTATTGCTGAGAATGGTGGAAGGAGCTGTATTAATGCTTCGGCTGTCGTCGTGCCTCGGTATGGTAAAGAGATTGCTGATGCCCTGGGGCAGGCCTTGGGGCCACTGAAGCCGACGAGTGTTGACGACGAAGGCGCTCGCCTCTCGGGTTTTGCTAACCCCAAGATGGCTGAATACATCGATGGCACGATTGAAGATGACTTGAAGACACCTGGAGCGGAAGACGTTACGGCTCGCTATCGCGGAGGGGATCGAAAGGTCGAGACCGACGGAGGGACGTATCTCCGTCCGACGGTGGTCTATTGCGAGACGATTGACCATCCACTCTACAATCGTGAGTTCCTGTGTCCCTACGCCAGTGTTGTAGAAGTGCCGCAAGCGGAGATGTTGGATAGCATTGGCCCCTCGTTGGTGGTCAGCGCGATTACCAAAGATTCTGAGTTTACGGAAGATCTACTCAGTTCCCCTCTGATTGAGCGATTGAACCTGGGGCCGATCACGACGATGAAGGTGTCTTGGGATCAACCGCACGAAGGGAACATGTTTGAGTTTCTTTACAAACGGCGTTCCATCGAACGGGCTTCCTAAATCGTCACGTAACTACTGAGAGGCTTCTGGGGTCTATTAGGGAAAGGTTGGAGTTTTTGGTAGATCGACAAGAATCTTGTGAGTGAGGGAGTAGAAACACTGAGGGCTGGGGCGATGGCCGGGATAATCGGTTTTGAATCTCCGTCCTCAACCCGTCTCGTCTTCGGCAACGGAGTCGTTGATTCGGTCGGAGAGCAGACCAAGGCACTTGGGGGCAGCCGGGCCTTGCTCGTGACCGATCCAGGGATTGTTCAAGCGGGGCACGCAGACCGAGTTCAGAAGTCCCTCCTTGATTCCGGGATTGCCGTAACTGTCTACGATCAAGTTCATGAAAATCCGACCACTCAAGACGTTGCTCAGTGTGTGGCGGCTGCCAGGGATGGGGAGATTGATTTTCTTATTGGGCTTGGTGGCGGCAGCAGCATGGACACGGCCAAGGGTTGCAATTTCATCCTCACGAATGGGGGCGAGATGAAGGATTACTGGGGAGTGGGCAAAGCGGTGAAACCGATGCTTCCCCTCATTGCGATTCCAACAACTGCTGGAACAGGGAGTGAGTGCCAGTCGTTCGCTCTCATTGCAGACTCCGCAACCCATCAGAAGATGGCCTGTGGGGATGTGAAAGCCGCGGCTCGAATTGCTCTTCTGGATCCTGCCCTTACCATTTCGCAACCAAGGCGGGTGACAGCTTGCACCGGGGTTGATGCGATCGCACATGCTGTGGAAGCGGCTGTGACCAAGAAGCGAACGCCGATTTCTCGAATCTATTCCCTCGAGGCTTTTCGACTGATGGTTGAAGCCTTTCCTCGGGTGCTCGCAGACGGCAACGATCTGGATGCCCGGGGAGCGATGCTTCTAGGGGCTGCCCTGGCGGGAGTGGCTATCGAGAACAGCATGCTGGGTGCGGCTCACTCGGCTGCTAATCCGCTCACGGCCCACTTTGGCGTCATCCATGGCCAGGCCGTAGGCGTGATGCTTCCCCACGTTGTGGCGTTCAATGCCGTTGATCGCGATGCGAAGAAAATCTATGCGGAAATGGCTGGGATTGGTGGACTCGTTGAATCTTGGTCTGATCAAGAAGGAGCGGTTGAGTCTCTGGTCACTTATCTTTCACAAACTCTCGTCGCGGCCGATCTGCCTGCGACCTTGGGCGCTTGGGAAGTTTCAGCAGAAAAAATCCCGAGCTTGGCTGAGGAAGCCGCCAAACAATGGACTGCGGGTTTCAATCCTCGTTCCATCACCGCCGCAGACTTCGAGACGCTCTACACCGCGGCTCTGGCGTAGAAGTTGTTCTGAAGGGGCCTCTGTGACGCCTCTTTGATTCTTGTTCCATCCATTGGGAGCGGGCTATCCTATGGCATGGCTTTTGAAACCCTATCAGTTGGGGATCTCACCGCGGTGGTTGGCGATAACGCTGAGCATGGGCAGCACCGGGCAGGCTACAATGGTCTTTGGAGTTTGAAGCATCGCTCACTTGATCGTAATCTCTTCGTACCTGCCTATGCTGGGCTCAACCTTGAGCACATCTTTGACGGTGCCCCCCCCTTCGACAGTGAGGTGTTTTTTGAACCTCGACGAGCGCCAATGACTCTCCGGCGGCATGATGAATCGACCGTGGAACTTCATCAGCCGCCCACGCCGACATTCGAGCTGGAGAGTTGGACGAAATTCCAGCTCAAGCCGCCTTACTACATCGACATGAGCTTTGAGTGTCGCCCTCATCAGCACGTCTTTGATCATGGGTATATCGGAGTGTTCTGGGCGAGCTACATGAATGGGCCGATGGATAAGAGCCTTTATTTTCTGGGAGGAGAATCTCCCGGGCATTGGTTGCAGTACTGCACTCAGTTCCATAACGATCAGAGCACGGTGCGTTCGACTGAGGACGCTTTCGAACTCACATTTAGCCCGGACTATCGTGAGGCTTTGTTTCGGAACTATTCCCGGTTGAGATTTCGAGAACCGTTCTACTATGGAAACTTCGGAGATTTAGTCTGGATCGTCATGTTTGATTCGGATCAGCTCGTTCGTTTCTCTCATTCTCCCTCCGGTGGTGGCCTGAATCGTGCCGAACGAACGACGAATCCCGCGTGGGACTTTCAGTTCATTGTTCCCAGATTCGAAGTTCCGGAACGTTATCGATTAGACGTGCGAGCCGTTCTTCGACCCCGATGCTCACGCGAAGAGATTGTAGAAGAATACGAACGGTGGAAGACTTCGCGGGGCTAGGTTTGGGGGCTCAGTCTCGATGGATAGAGCCCCATCTGAGTCGCTTCCTTTTTTCTGAATTCGGCTTCAGAATAGCAACTTTTCTTGCGGGCAAAGAGAAAGCCCGAGCTTGATATTTCGAAGCTCGGGCTAGCTTGGTGAGTGTGTGGATCCTATCGACTATCGACTTCTTCGAGGGTTGCCTCGTCGGCCTTGTGGACGTTGAGGTGCTTGAGGACCTTCGTCAGCGTTTGCTCCGACTTGATCGCCGTCTTCGCCATCATTGTTGTCTGGGGCACGGCGTTCGGGGCGGTTGCCACGTCGGTTCTGAGCGGCTGCTGCGACCTCCTCTGCCGTGATCTCGCCGTCCTCATTGCCGTCTAGTTTAGCAAGCATTTCCTCCACCTTTTCCATTACAGCTGCATCACTGACGTTGCTGAGCTCCGCAGCGGTTACAGAACCATCTCCATCTGTGTCATAGCGTTCATTGAATCGAGCTTGCATTTCGACCACCATGGTGGCTCCGGCGATGAGCACTTCATCTTCAGTGACTTCGCCATCCTCGTTGAGATCGAGGTTGGATCGGTTGCCGCGTCGCGGACGTCGGCGCTCTGGGCCTTCGCCATCGGTTTCCTCTGGTTCGACGCCGTTGATGCGATCAAGTATCCGAGCGACCCGTTCGTCTACGATCTCTTGATGAACAGCCAGGGATTCTTCCTGGGTAACAGTACCGTCTTGGTTAAGGTCGAATTTCTCAAGCACGGCAGCCTGTTTCTCCGCAGCGTTTTCAGATGCGGCCAGCAAGAGCTCGTCTGCGGTGATCACGCCGTTTTGATCTAGGTCATGTCGTTCCATGAAGTTTGCTACTCGGGTTGCGGCGTTTTCGGCTCGAACGGCTTGAATCTCTTCGCGGGTGACTTCCCCGTCTCCGTTGAGGTCGTATCGCTCCAAGAATTGAGCGCGTCGATCTTGATTTTCTCCACCGTCCGGGGCTTGAGCATAGCTCGTGATGGATGCGGTCAATAGTCCGGTGGTTAAGATGGCGGCTCCGATTGAGGGGATGGTTTTGTTATTCATGATGATTTTCTTTCTCTTGATATTGGTTTTGTGGGTTGCCCCGTTTTATTTGTTTTCAAACTCAGGTGATGGATTTCTCTCATTCACAAAATAACAAGGAGCAGAGACTTGGCCGCGTGCCACATGCGAAAGTCGTAGTTGTACGATCACGCGTGTCGTAGCTCGTCAAGAGACGGTGTTTGGAGGAGAAAACTGAGGCTGAGCCGGTGTCTGAATTGAGCTTGGGGCTCACGGCTTCGACCAGTATCGTTTCGGCCGTCCATGGATGAATCTGTAGATCCCGAATCAATGCTCCCCGTCGTGGGAATGGGAACGGTGGTGGTGGATCATCAGGTGTTTTTGAATTCTCTTCCTGATGCCGACACGAAGGCGGAGGTAATCTCGGACCGCTTTCAGGTTGGAGGACCTGTGCCGACGGCGTTGGCTTTGTTGGGAAAGATGGGACTGAAAACAAGCTTCATCGGAAAATGGGGAACGGATGACTGGGGCCGGATGATTGAGGGCGACTTGACGGCGCACCGTGTTGAAACAGGGCTCTCTCTTGTTCACCCTCAGTTTCGGTCAGGCTTTGCACATGTTTGGGTAGAACGGGCCTCGGGTAGACGGAGCATCGCGGCGTTTCGAGGAAGCCACGAGATATCGGTTGAAGATGTCGACGGGGTCGAGTGGGCTGATTATGCAGCGTTGCATCTCGATGGTTGGTCGACGGATGCGGCTATCATTGCAGCGGAGTCTGCTCAGTCGGCGAATGTGAAGGTCTTCATGGATTTGGGTTCTCCGAAACCACGCCTTGAAGAACTTGTGTCGCAGGTGGATCACCTCAACTGCCCAAAGCGGCTCTTCTCGATTCTCTACCCGGGAGAAGGGCTGAGCGACTGTGCTGCTCGTTTCCTCTCGATGGGGGCAAAGAGCGTTTCGGTGACCGACGGCGAAGAAGGGGCTTGGTTGTTTGTCGGTGATGAGAATTTTCACCAAGCTGCTTTCGTCGTTGAGACCGTGGATACGAATGGAGCGGGAGATGTGTTCTCGGGTGCAATGATCTATGCGACGCTCCAAGGCTGGTCTCCCGTGAGACGCTTGAGTTTTGCCGCAGCTGCTGCAGCTCTCAAGTGCCGCGGAATGGGAAACCGTCAGCCGTTGCCGAGCATTGGTGAGGTCGAGAGATTTTTGGCTGGGCTCGGTTAGTGAGCCAAGTGTCGATCGGCGAAGTCCAGGTAGTGCTTCCAATCAAACGCGGTAACGGCGTGTTCGCCCTCGCGAATATGGTATCCGATCGTGCCTTGAACAGAAGTGTTCAAGGCTGGCATTTGACTCACGGGGAGTCCCTGTTTTCCCAGAAGCGCATAAACCGCCGTTGCGGCCTTTGCTGCGAGGAACTCTCCTTTGGGATCGGCCCACAGATCCTTACTCGCACTCGCGACATAGAGTGGTCGGGGAGCGATTAGGGCGAGGAGCATGTGCTGGTCTACTGGAAGCACCTGTTCACGTTTGGCGAATTGGGCATGGTTCCCGCAGAACCAGTAGCCGACGGGTTTGATCATGTGATGAATGCGTTCGCCAAATTCGCGTCGATACAGAGCTGCCCCACCGCATCCAGAGTTATTGCTAATGACGAGTGCGAAGCGTTCGTCTTGAGCCCCGGCCCAGAGGGAGGTTTTGCCGAGTCGTGAGTGGCCGATAAGGCAAACTTTGTCGCCGTTGATTCGCGGTTCGTGTTCGATGAGATAATCGAGTGCCCGCGAAAGGCCCCAGGCCCAGGCCCCGATAGTGCCCCACTCATCGGGAAGGGGTTTGGTCTGGCTGGGTTCGTAGAAGAGTGGGTGGATCCCATCTCCGAACTCATGTCGATAGTTGTCGGGATCGATATCTCCACAGTAGGCCGTCGCCAGGGCGTAGCCTCGATCAATGAGCGTCTCAACTTGCCATCGGTCACGATAGACCCCACGGGTGGCCTCGGTGGCGCGGTTGTTCTGGATGCCAATCTTGCTATTGCCTCGCATCCAACGTGGGTTGATCTTGATCTTGGGATCTGGGTGAACGGTCTGGTTGCCGTAAAAATTGAGCCCAAGAAAACAGGGGCTTGCGTGAGACGAGTTCTTGGGGAGGTAGATCAGCAAGTCAATTGCGAGATCCCGCGCAGGGTCAATCAGGATGGAGACTTGTTTGCGAATCGCTTTTCCACCAAAGGCTTCCGCGGCGCTCTCGTGAGTTTGGAATTTGAACGGACCGATTTTGGCGTCGGGCGTTCTCCCATAAACATTGGTCTCTAAAAGCTTCAGAACTTCGGTGCGTCGTTTTTCTTTCCAAAATGTCGCGGCCTGAGGCTTGGAATCGGTCAATTCAATGATCTTTGGTAGTTCGTAGGAAGGAACTTTTGACTCATCGTAATTAGTGTCGGGAGGCTCCGCCGCAAATGTGAGGGAAGCAGTGATCGATGCGATAAATGGGATGCGCGTTCTAAGGTATTGATGTAGAGTATCGAGCGAAGCCATCAATAGACCCTAAGCCGTTCGTCAACAGAATGCAGCGAGTTTTTGTTCAGGAATGTTGTTTGAATGCCGATAAAGGAGAAAACGAATTAATGCTATGGCTGTCCTTGGACCAATAATCGATCTACCAGAAATGGCGCAATCCTCTCTCCAGTTCGTCAAAATTCAGGAATACGTCTTTAACCTCGGCTTGGTTGTAGGGTTTCGGAAGTCGCGCCACGATCGTTCGTTAGTCGTGACGGAGTTTGGAGCGGACCCCGTTCGTATCACGCTTGACAGTCAAGAGATGCGAGACCGGGTTTATGACGAACTTTGCGCCATGACCAATCTAATTGATCTCTGTGAGCCGGGTTTGCCTGCTCAATAGCTCAGTTCTATCTGCTCGAGATCATCTTATCGATTTGATGGAGTAGCGTGTCTAGTTGGAAGGGCTTGGGCAACTTGATAAGGAACGAAGTTTCATCCTGTTTAGGGTCTCCGTTTGCGGCCAAGCCTGAAACGAGAATCACGGGCAAGTCTGGTTGTTGTCTTTGAATCTCCTCTGAACATTCAAGCCCGGACATAATGGGCATTTCGTCGTCGAGAATTGCGAGGTCAACGCCTGCACTCTGGATCGCTTTAATCGCCTCAACTCCATTGCTGGTGAGAATAGGATTGTAGCCAGACGCTTCCAAAGTAGATCCAAGCATTTCACGAACCGCCTGTTCATCATCCGCAATGAGTATGGTTTGGCCTCCGCCAATCGGTGTCGCTGTTTCTGGGGCTCTGGAGCTTGCCGTCACGGATGGGTGATGGGCCGGTAGATAGATCTCGAAGGTGGTTCCCTTGCCCAGTTCACTTGAGATTTCAAGAAAGCCGTCATATTTTTCAATGATCGTCTTGACCGTCGTCAAGCCCAGGCCCGTTCCGCGTTCAGCGGCCTTGGTTGAGTAGAAGGGATCGAAGATTTTTTGGACTCTTTCTGAAGGCATTCCCGATCCTGTATCGGATAGGATTAGGAGAAGATAGTCCCCAGGTTTTCGGACGCCAATCGTGGCTGGCTCAGAGCTTTTCTGACTGTGGTTGTCGACAGCAATCGTGAGGTGCCCGCCGTCTGGCATCGCGTCGCGGGCGTTGACGCAGAGATTAAGCAGAACTTGATGGATTTGTGTCGGGTTCGCTTGAAGGGGCCATAGGTCCGAGGCCGCGTAGCTGCTTACCTCGATGTTTTTGGGAAAAGTCTCTTTCACAAGATGAACGAGATCGTCCGTGAGACTCTTGAGATCGACGCTTTGTCGGTCCTCGCCCGATCCCCGGGTGAAGGCGAGAATCTGGCGGACCATTTCGGCGCCTCGCTGCGTGCTTTGCTCCATGACATCGAGCATACGGGTTGCTTTCTCAGAGGGCGATTGACGCCGCAGTAGCTGAACGCCCATGAGGATGGGGGAAAGGGCGTTGTTCAGATCATGGGCGACTCCTCCGGCGAGGGATCCGATGGTATCCAGTCGTTGTGATTGTAAGAGTTGCTGTTCGAGAAGTCGCTTTTGAGTCACGTCAGCGGAAATCGCCATAATAGATTGGATGGATCCATCGCTGGCACGAATCTGAGTCCAACGGGTTTCGATTTTCTTGGCTGATTCGCTCTCCGTCGCAATCTCGAATTCTCCTTCCCATGTTTTGTTACGGAGTGTGGTGGAGAGCGCTTCGGCCTTCAGTTCAGAGGGCAAGGCATCCCAATGGGGGAGCCGATTCGAATCTGTGGAATCCGTTTCCGTCGCTGCGCTGAAGAGACGCCGTGCACTCTCGTTATGGTAAACGTGTTGCCCTTCTACTGTTAGAACGACGATCGCATCATGAGCACGGTCCAGTAGGGTGGCCTGTTCCCGAATTTTGGCATCAGCCAGTGCTTTGGCTCTCAGGAATGCCCGCCGTTGGCTGTACCATCGCGTGGATCGACCGACGATATTGCCGCTGAGTACTATGGGAAGCTGCAAGAGCGCAGCGTGGGTCCAGGGAAGGGCGAGATGATGCGCGTGAAAGAGGTAGATGGCTGCGAGTCCAATTCCCAGAAAAGCCGCTAGCGAAAGTGCGAACATCGATCGAATCGACAAGCGGAATGCTGCCGTGCTCATCCCAATCGCGGTGGCAAGTAGCAGCAGTGCAGAGAGAGTGAAGGACGGTGTTTTAACTCCATCGCCACGGATCAGATTTAGTAATTGAGTGGCGTGGACTTCAACTCCGGGCATGAAGAGTTCCTGGGCCCCCCAAGTTCCATAGGGACTTCTGGCTTCATCCCTCCGTTCGTCAAAAACGGGCGTTGCTGGACGGGCTCCGATGAAGATGGTTTTTCCCTGGATCGCCTCGGGCGGGAAGCTGTCGGTTTCGAGCAAGGAACGCAGACTGATGTGAGGAATCGTGTAGGGCTTCCCATAATAGTAGAGCATCTGTGGCTCGACGAGGCGCTCCTCACTGAATCCCAGGAGCCGACCACCGGAATGGGCGAGCGAGGGTTGATCGTCCGCTAGTGAGCCGGGAAAATACTCTCGGACGACGAAATCAGGATCCATCCGGTACTGCACAAGTCCCCAATCTGTAGCAGCTTGTCGGAGCGGAAGGTAAGGTAGTTCAAGGTGTCGAGAATTCGCGCTGATGCCGTCGACGGATGCTACACTGGATTGAATGAGGTCGGCCCCGAGAACAACGTGGCTGTTCCGTTCGATGGCAGCGGCGAAGGCGTGGTCTTCAACGTCATTGCCAGAAAAGTTTGGGCCTCCGAATATGATATCATAAACAACACCGGCGACGCCGATCTGAGTCAAGCGATCAAGGGCTTTGGCGTGAAGCTCTCGGGAGAAGGGAAGGCTGGGATCTTGTCCTTGCGAGAGATAGGTTTCCGTATCCAGGTAAGCGATAATGACGGGAGAGTCTTCTAGCGTTGACTGTGCCCAGGATCCGAGGGAGAAGCATGAGTCGTAGGCCCACGCTTTGAGCCTTTGATTGAAGCCGTGATCGGATCTCAGAATAATGAGTGCGAACCAAGTGAGGGCCAGGCTGGAGAGCGTGATTTTGATGGCCTGCTTCATGGTCGGCTGTATGACTACTCGCGTGTGCCGCGCTGAGCCTTTATGACTGATAACGAGTGAGAAGACAACCTCTTGTGCGCGTTCAAAGGAAACTAATTAAGTGCTCTCTTCTGCGATGCTTGTCTAGCTCGAGGAGCGGACCTCCCACTAGAAATTGAAGCGAGCGGAAAGACTGAAGGTGCGCCCTCGAGGAAGTTCGTGGTGAAGATTGATGGGGTTTAGTCGGTAGTCGGAGTCGAATAGGTTGAGGAATCCGAGTTGAATCTGAGCTCGTCGTTGCGGGAACCGATAGCCCAGGTAGAGATTGTGCTGCCAGAACCTTTCGTTTTGGAAACCGCTGCCGGACTCATTGTTTTGGTGGTAGTGATTGGATTCCCATCGACCGAAGAATCCAGATTCGTGGTTATACCAAACGAAGAGATTCAACTCCTGTAGTGTCGCCGCATTCTGTTGCGAGAGCGCCGCGAGTCCCGGCAAGTTGCTCGGTAAGCCACTGAAGCGATCATCGAGTGTGGCGTGGCTGAGTCGATAGCGAACGCCCGGGACCCATTCGTCGCCCACGAGCTGATGGAGAAACAGGGAGAGCGACTTCTCCTCGTAGTCGAGCGATTGCGAGAGCGTGCTCGGTGTATCGGGAAAGGGCAGGGGGCTTCCGTTCGTAAGGGCGCCAATGCCTCGCTTGGAATCCGAGCGCAGAATTTCTCCGGTCACGCCGAGATAGGTGCCACTGTCGAAGGATTGGTTGAAGGATGCGTGAAGTGTTTCAAAACGACTGCCCGGGCTGAGGCCTGCGACACCCTCGGGGATGAGTGAGCGGTAACTCTGATTAAACCCGGCTAGGAGGCTCGGCTCAAGCCGGACGCTGTTGTCGAAGAAGAGGCCCCCAAGTGATTGACTATAGGCTGCTCGGAACTCGCCCCGTTTCCACGGCTCGTAGGTGATTCCAAGCTTGGGAGCGATCAGATCGCGAGCGTCTGAGCTCTGCGAAATAGGCGCAAGATCGGTGTTGGTTGGAGACTCGAGGTGATCGTAAGAAAGTCCACCAATCAATCGTAGTTGTTCACTGATCTGCCACTGGTAGTAGGCGTAGGCATTGGCGCGCGCCATGTCGGGTTTGCTTTGGTGATGATCGACGATGCCCGTGAGATCGCGAATTAGAGTTCCCGTTTGATCAACGCTGCCGCTCTGGACCCGGCCTCCGAGTATGAGCGTATGGCGTTCCCAGGTCAGCATGTGTTGAAGTTCGGCAGAATACAGCGTGAAGGTGCTATCCAGTGATGAATCAAAGTTCGGGCTCGTTTCCACGCGTGTTGGCATGCCTCCCGACTGCGAGAGAAAGAGGATGTTGGGGTTGGTATCAGTCACGTTCAGGTTCTCCTCGAGGCGTGCCCCTAGGAAAAGGGTGCGACTATTCGGGGACCACTCTCGATGGTAGCCGAGGAAGAGGTTGGCTGGCTGGTCCGATTCAAACTTCAGCGTCGGGCTCGCGTCGTTGGGGTTGTAGTAGCTCCGGAGGTCTTCTCCATCCTCGCGTCGGGTTCCCGCCTGGAGGTAAAGGCTGTCGCTGGGTGAGAGATGATACTTTAGTTGGATGGATAGCTGACGAAGGTCTCGATTCTGGTTAGGGCGTTGCCCCGACTGGTCAAGGTGTTGAGCGTCTACGGCATAGCTCAGCGATCCGATCGTACCGAAGCCCGATACTTGATGCTCCCACGATTGGTGACTGAGGTATTCAAAGGTGGTGTTTAGAGCGAAGGGGCGTGGGGAAAAATATTGGAGATGATCTTGTTGGGAGAGAAGTTGTGAAAGATTACCGCTTCCCAGGGGCGCGAGGAGATTGGCTGTGAGGAGTTCGCTGGATCGAGCACTTTCGAGTCGCCGATCTATGCCGAGCTTGCGTTCTCTATTCTGGAGGCTGTTGGCGAGAAAAAGATGCCCTGAGAAATTGCTTGGATCTTGCAGGATGGATCGAGTCGCGAGGTAGTCGCTGACATCGGACATTCCCGCTTCCGCATAAAGGGCAGATAGGTCAGCGGATCGGATGGACAGGTCCCGGTCAAGGAGTGATGCGGAACGGTGAACGCTTCGGTTGTCGTTGAGAGCAACGGACTGTTCTAGCAATCGAATGGACGAATTGATTCGGTTGACTTGGAAGGCATGCAGGGCTCCATAGAAGGGCGGTGTGGGATCTGAAGGATCGAGCGACGTGGCGATGCCGAACTCTTTGTCCGCTAAGGCCGTTTCTCCGAGTTCGCTGAAAGATTTTGCCAAGTAGCTGCGAAAGAGAGAGCGTTGAGGCTCCAGGGTAGCGGCGGTTTGGAGAGCGCCCCGGCCGGCCTCTCGTTGTCCTGAGCGCATGAGCGTGAGGCCCCGGCCTAACCATGCTGTGCCAAGATCGCCGTCGAGTTTAATGGCTGAGGTGAACTCTTTCTTGGCTGAGGTGATGTCATTCTGCTCAAGGGCAATGAATCCTAAAAGACTGTGGGCTTGTGCTTGTTTAGGCGACAGCGTCAGTCCCTTCCTCAGAAGCTCACGAGCGCTTTTTCGGCGATCGAACGCGAATTCAAGTTCGGCGAGTCGAATCCAGCTGGCTCCGAAGTCTGGCGCACTCTCGGTGGCTTTTCTTGCTGCCTTGCGGGCTGCTTCTAAGTCTGACTGAGATTGGTAGTAGTAGGAAAGTGCCAACCACTCTGAGGCGCTTGTCGGTGACAAGATTGAAGGCAGTTTCTCGAACCTCACTGCAGCGATCAGATACTGGAAGGCACGAGCCGTATTCGCTTGGATTTGGGATGCGCCAATGGCCTGCTCGACTTCATCTACTAGGCCTAAGCTCAAGAGAAGCGCTAGTTCATAGCTCGTTCGTGGTCCATTGGGCGTTGGCTCTGGCAGAGCCGCTAGGGCTGCGTTAAGGTCTCCTAGCCGATAGTGATCAAGAGAATCTTGGTATCGTGGCCGTTCGTTTTCTGCGATGCCTCCTTCGGTTGGCGCGAGAATCACGGGATAGTAGAGGGCCCACTGGATGAGGCTGACGGCATTGATGATGGGTGTTTTTTGTGGGCGCTTGTTGGGCTCCAGTCGAACCCGCTCGCCGCTTGTCACCGACCATTCGCCGTCTGCACCGTTGATGGCGACCTCCCCGTTGTAAACCGCGAGATCCATGGTCCCGGTTGCATCATCCACAGAAATCATGAACTCGGTTCCCCGAATGGCTCCGCTGGCAAGGGGGGTCTTGAACTCGATCTGATCCGGTTTCTCGCGATTCAAGAAAAACAGAGCTCCTCTGAGAAGCTGGAATCCGCCCCTTTTTTGAGGCTTGGGCGTGTCGATGACAACGAGCGTTCGTTCGCGAATGCGGAGAATGCTTCGATCTGAGAGTTGAATGGTCGCTCGGCTGCGCGCTCGCGTCCGTATGCGGTCGCCCGGATTCAGGGCGATTCCTGATCGGGCTTTTTTCCAGCCCGCCAACGTGCTTCTTGAGACGTCGACAATTCCCGATGCTTCGAGAAGCCGAGAGGGAACTTTCTTGTTTGAGTCTCTTTCAGCTGCCTGGGACAGAACCGGGAGGGACAGGAGCATCAGAACGAGCCCCAAGCATTTGAGTGGGGACGAGGTCGGTAGTGGAACCGGTATTCTTGGTGGAGTCTTTGCTTTCAAGGTGTCTATGAGCCACCAGCATGCCGGCTGGAAGGCGTCGTGAGTCGTAGAGCATCGTCAGTGCCAGGGTAGCGTCAAGCATTCTCCCTCGCTTCGGCGGGGAGAGAATAGGGATGTTTTTGAGTGGTTCTTGGGGAATCCAAGCTGCATCTCGTGTCGGATTCAGTATGCGTGTTCCGCTTGCGGAACATGTCCTCCGTAAACGGATCAGGTTACGCGTCGATCACCTGCCTATCCGGTAGGGTTGGAGTTGCTCTGGAAGCTGAGAGAGTGTTTATCAGGCCGGCAGCTTTAGTGGCCTGGTGTTGATGGATGCCTTGGAAAACGGCTGAAGTTCGACTTTTGCCATCCCTGCGTTGAGGAAAGAACGATCACTGGGAGCTTAGACCAGAGTGGTCAGGCAAGCCTGATAGCGAATTTCGGACATTGAAATTGCCCTATTTGGCTATTTAAGTGAGGAGGTGGTTTGGAAGTTGCTGAGGGTCCTTTTGCCTGGCTCAATGCTTCGGCTTTGGTTGTGAGAGAGAGTTATGTTCAGTTGAATGGTTTCTGGTGGTTCTTGGCGCGTGGATTCGCGTTGTTCCTGGGCTTGTTCTTAGCCGTGGGAGGGGCGCTGGCGGAGGATCATGACGACGACGACGATGATGACCATGATCATGACGACGATGATGAGGAAGCGTTCGGTGATCGATTCTTCGATGACGATGACTTTTTCCTGGCTGAAGGTTTTCCACTGATCGTCGAACACCCCGTTGGTCAGGTCGTGTTGCCGGGAGATCAGGTCCTGCTTTTTGTCGAAGCGGAAGGAGATCCTCCTCTGAGGTTTCAATGGAATCGGAATGGAGAATGGATCGAGGGAGCGACCGAACCGGAGCTCGAAATTGAAGCCGTGCGTCCACGGGATTCTGGGGTCTACTCCGTAACGGTCTATAATGATGTTTGGGCCGTGGAGAGTTTCCCGGCCGATTTGGTTGTGGCGGCCAAGAATGCTCAGTTTGCTGATCACTTTAAACAGCGATCTACGCTGAGTGGTGAGGGGGGAAGCGTCACGGGATCCAATGTCGGGGCTACTCGTGAGATTGATGAACCGCGACACGGCGGCAAGGCGGGGGGGAAAACCGTTTGGATCTCTTGGATTGCGCCCCGTGAAGGAATTGCGACTTTTGATACCTCAGGGAGTGGATTCGATACGCTTCTCTCCATCTATGAGCCGGATCTCGAAGATCTTATTGAGGAACCTGAAGAAGAGGACGAGTTGGAACGGTTCCAGCGTCTCAGAGCGAATACCTGGGCGGTACGTCATGATCATGATGATGAAGATGACGAGGAACACGACGAGGACGACGGAGACGATGAGGACGACGGAGACGAGGATGATGATGACCATGACGACGACGATGATGAAGAAGACGACGAGGAGGATCCGGAGTTTGGGATCGGTGTCAGGCCAGTCGAAGATGGCGAACCAGCGGATCCCCTTCCGGTGGACGAGTTGTTGGGCATCGGTAATTTGGAAGAAGTGGGTCGTGACGACGACTCGGAAGCCTTCTTTGCCAGTTTGATCCAGTTTTGGGCCGAAGCAGGGCGACGTTATGAGATTGCAATTGATGGCTTTGCAGGAGCTTCGGGACAGGTCGTGCTAAACTGGTCCTTGCTGACCGCCGACAAAAGATTGCCGGTGATTCTAACGACGCCGAATGATCGGGCACTGAATTTTGGCGATCCTTTGATGTTGTCGGTGAACTTTCAGTCGACAGAACTCGTTTCATTGCAGTGGTTCAGGAATGGCCAAGTTTTGGAAGGGGAAGAGAGTGCTACCCTCGAGATTCCTAGTTTTCAACCCGAGCACACGGGCATCTACCGTTTGCTGATTCAGCTCGATGAGTTTCAGGTGTTCACCGGACCGATTGAGCTTCAGATTAACTCTGAAGGGCAGACAGACGTCATCGCTAGAGATAAACTGCCGGACGCTATCGAGAGTGCCCTCTTGCAGTCGCAAGTGGTTGCCCCGCCACCCGTCGCGGTCCAAGGGCTGCGGAGAGCGGCAGCGGGATTGAGTCGAGGCTTCACCGGGAGTCAGGTGTTCAACACGATCTTGGGCAGTAAAGACGCTAATGAACCGCTCCATTGTGGTTTGGTCGGTGGTTCGTCCTATTGGTTTGCCTATGAGGCCCCGGAGGATGGTTTGCTGCGGGTGAACACGGAGGGAAGCGAGTTTGATACGATTTTGGCAGTCTATGAAATCCAGGATCCACGCGGTGGATTCGCGGGCCTTGCATCGGTTGCCTGCGACAATAACAGTGGTGCCGACGGCGAGGATAGTCGCGTACAGTTTCAGGTTCGCAAGGGCGTGCTCTACGCTGTCGTGATTGATGGAGTAGGCGGAGCCGCGGGGGTAGTGCGGTTAAACTATGACTTGTCCAATGCAAACCTGAACTCAATCAACACCCTATCGAGGCCTCGACTCAGCGTGGTTCGGTCAGCGACTGGTGAGATGATCCTCAGATGGTCCTCTTCCGAAGCTTTTGAGGTCATGGTTCGCCCAGAGCTTTTTCGAGGAGCGTGGAGTCCTTTGAATCGGCAGGGGGTTGCCGAAGGGGATCGTTGGGAACTTCAAATAGATGGGCAATCGCCCACACGTTTTTATCAATTGCGAGAGAAGCAAACGGCAAATGCAGCTGGACCTGTGAGCCAGTAGGTTTTGATTTTCACGTTCGTAGCCAGAGTTGATCTATGATTGCAGCCAGCCCAGTTCGTACTCGTCGAGTTCTGATTTTAGAAGACGACAAAGGATTCAGTCAGATGCTTGAGGAAATCGTGACTGAAAAACTTGGCGCTCCCAAGGTGTGTCACGATATTGCGAGTGCTTCAGCCGCCCTTGAGGATGAAATCTTTGATCTGGTTTTGTTGGATAATCATCTTCCGGATGGGAAGGGATACGAGTTTCATCGTCAGGTGCAGCGGCAGCTCCCAAAGGCTGTCTCGATTATGATCACGGGCATTCCCGAATTGAATCAGGCCATCTCGCTGACGCGCAATGGTCTCTTTGATTATTTGACTAAACCCGTCGAGGTTGACGATTTGTCGGCTTGTTTGGATCGGGCGGTTTTGAGAATGGAGGCCGCCGATGGGCAACGAGAAGTCGAGGAGCTCTTGGGCAAATCGCCTGCGATGCGCGATGTTTCTGCTCAGCTGGAGCAAGCGGCCAAGCACCCGGCGGCCATCGTGTTGCTGACGGGCGAGAGTGGCTCCGGGAAAGACCTTGCTGCTCGAGTGCTACACAGCATGACCTTTGGTGGCGAAGAGAAACCAATGATCTCTTTGAACTGTGCAGCTGTTCCCGCGGAGATGTTCGAAGCCGAGTTGTTTGGTGCGGAGCGAGGTGCCTACACGGGGGCAGATAAAAAGCGAACTGGATTGGTTGGCGCTGCCCAGGGTGGAACTCTCTTTTTGGATGAGATTGGGGAAGTGCCTTTGAATCTTCAGGCCAAGTTACTGCGGTTTCTTGAGTCTCGCGAGTATAGGCCCTTAGGCAGCACCTTGGTGAAACATTTCGAGGGGCGAGTGGTTGCCGCGACAAACCGGGACCTGCGGGCTGAAGTCGATGCGGGGCGGTTCCGAGAAGACTTGCTCTACCGCATCGATGTCTTCACCGTTCCAATGCCACCGCTTCGAAACAGGAAGGAGGATATTCCTGAGATCTTCGAGGGCGTTCTTGGTCAAATAGCCAAGAAATATGATCGGGCCGTTCCTCTGGTGAAGCCCGGCGACTTGAAGCGCATTCAAGAATACGAGTTTCCAGGAAACGTTCGTGAGCTGAGAAATATCATTGAGCGATCTTTGCTTCGATCCGATCCTGGTAATCGTTGGCTGACACTCGATCCCCGAGTGTTTTCCTCATCATCTCCAACCGAGCCTGCGGCGGAGGAAGCTCAAGAGAGCGTGGATGTTCCAGAGGGCTTGAGCAAGTTGGAAGAGCAGGAGTTCAATCTGATTCGAGAGACCCTGATCAAAACCAATGGCGGCATCCGTCGGGCTGCAACCAGTCTGGGGCTCACCCCGCAATCGCTACTCCGTCGACTACAGAAGTGGCCCTCGTTGCGAGAGATCGCCGATACGGAGAAGAAAGGATGACCGACACCCGGGGAGCTAAGCAGAATTCTGCTGCTCCCCGAGCGGGTC
This sequence comes from uncultured Verrucomicrobiota bacterium, assembly GCA_964342405.1. Classification (GTDB taxonomy): domain Bacteria; phylum Verrucomicrobiota; class Verrucomicrobiia; order Limisphaerales; family AAA164-E04; genus UBA2970. The sequence continues at coordinate 83,001 of CAYFGX010000017.1, forward strand.
GATCAAATCGCTCGGTTCATCGGGCCGCGCGAACGGAAGCGGGCTATTCGGACGCGGACAAGGCTTCCACCAAGTAGGGCATTGGTTTGAAGTGCTCAATGAGGACTTCTTGCTGGTCGCCGCGTTTCATTCTCACCTGAGCGATGTCGAAGTTTGGCGTCTTGTGTGGCGCGAAGAGAATGTCGTCGTGCGTGGCGTTTTGATGCTGCTTGAAGAGCTCCGGTGTGATGTGTCCCCCCAGGTGATCGTCCCGTCCGGTCGCTAGATGGCAGGTGCCCAAGATCTTCTCGTCTTGAATATCAGCCCCGGAGACAGGAAGGACCTGGGTACCGAATCCGAGTTCGCCGAGAACACCGGTCATGGGATCTGCTTCCAGCATGGCATTGTGTTCGTCGATCGTTGATTGGTTGCCCTCCACGAGGGTCGCTTTGGTGATGCGTCCCTTGTCGAGATCGAGAATTCCAAGGGATCCGTCCTCATATTTTAGAGGGAACTGCCCTTCGGCACTCGTTGGAACGAAATAGACTTCGCCGGCCGGGAGGTTTGCGATGTCAGGTTGTGTCCCTAGACAGAGGCCGTGACTCTTTTGAGCTTCTTGTCCTTCGAGGAACAATTTGCAGGTCATCTTGTGCGTGTCCGCAATGGTGAAATCGATTTCGATCTCATCGGCCCGAGTCATCGCCAAGCGAAGTTTTTCGGCATCAGCACTGACTTCGCGGTAGTTCACACTCAGCCCCGATTTGATGATGATATCATTCAGTCCATGAAGGGTTGCCCCTCGGAAGCCGTATTGTTTCGCGAATGCCGTCAACGGAGCCGTTGCGGAGAATGTGGAGATGCAAAGGATAATGTCATAGTTGGGATAAACATCTTTCTCAAGGCTCACTTCTTGGCCATCACTGCGAACCGCTCGGTCTTGAAGATTGAGATTGCTGCCTCCTGAGATCGGGTAGGCGAAGAACTCCCCGCCTTTCATACCGAGCTCGTCCATGACCCCGTTTTTCAAGCCTTGGTAAAAGACCTCGTAGGCGTATTTTTGCACGGTAAGGGACGTGTCAGAGAGGAATCCAAAGTCCTTCACATTACTCGGGTCTTCGAGATCGATCAGAATGCAGACCCGCATGTCTTGGGTCGGTTCGAAGACTGTTTGGAGCAATCGGGAGAGAGAGAATTCAGGAAAGGTGCGAGCAGCTGGATCGAGAACTGGTTGTGTCATTGTCATGATTTTGGCGTCTTAGGGTCCTATTTTAAGTCGTCAGTCAAATGGCGCCCAAGGCTATAGGATCCGAATGTGGACCCGAGAATTCAAGTCCATTGCTAGTGTCCTTGCCAGACGAAAGGAACGTTCGCAAATCTTCGTCTTCATCTTGATTGGGAGCCGAAACATTTCTTTAGTGAAATACCAACTGGTCGGTATCTCTCTGGATTAGTAGACTGACCTGTCTGTCTTGTCAATAGCGTTGTGCTATGAATCGTCGCATGTTGTATCGCACCGGCTGCACGGGGGGGTTGATTGAGATCGCCTGTGGCCCAGGAGATTGCGTTTCAATTGTGCTGAAGAATGGGGTTAACACGGGGATCGTCCGGGCGTAGCATCGGTAGGAAATGATAGCTTCGAATTCCTTTGTCTCCAGAGCCGCTGCTATTGGGGTGTTTTGTGCCGTGCTCCTGCGTGGCGGAGCCGCCGATTTGAACGATCTGAGCCCGGTCAAGAACTGGCATGAAGTGGCAGAAGGGGTTTGGCGGGCCGAGTTGGGCGATTTGTCCAGTGAGATTCGCTACACCGACCTGGCGGCAGCCCCTCCAAGGATTGCGGCTCTCAATGCGCTCTCCGAAGCGACCTTTCCATTCTCTCCCGAAGCAATCTCGTACCTCGAGGGACCCGGGCATAAAATAATGGTTCGGATTCCGACGGATGAGGATGAGACGCTTTATGGTTTTGGGCTGCAGCTGGACGGTATCAAGAAGTCGCGCAAAGTAATGACGCTCAACGTCGATCACTGGAGTAAGGGTGGCGGGCGAACGCATGCGCCCGTTCCTTTCTATCTCTCGAGCAAGGGATACGGGGTGTTCTTCAATACGGCGCGATTTTTAAAGATCTACAATCAGATCGGGAATCGCAAAGACTCGAAGCGCAATCCTAAAGAAGTGGATCGGAATCCTCCGGCGGATGAAAAACAAGCGGGGCCGTGGTTAGCCCAACCTCCAGGCGATTCGGTTGAAGCACAGGTTAATGGTCAGGGGCTCGAGTTGGTTGTGTTTTCAGGTCAGTCGCTCCTTGAAGTCGTGCAGCGGTACAATCTGTTTAGTGGTGGAGGGACCTTGCCACCGCTTTGGGGACTCGGCTTTTGGCACCGCGTTCATGCCAAATTCAGTGCCGACGAGGTCCGGGAGGAGCTAGCGGAATTCAAACGACGCGACTTTCCAATCGATGTGGTAGGGCTAGAGCCGGGATGGATGACGAAATCTTACCCGTGTACCTTCGAGTGGCAGCGGAAACGATTTCCGGAGCCTGAGGCCTTCACGAAGGATCTGTTGGATGAAGGGATCCGTCTCAACCTGTGGGAGAATCCGTATATCTCGAGACACAGCCGTCTCTATGAGTCGATGTATCCTTTGTCCGGGTCTCATCTCGTGTGGTTGGGGCTGGTTCCTGATTACACGCTTCCGGCTGCCCGGCAACTGTTGGCTGAACAACATTATAAAGATCACATCAGTATTGGCGTCTCGGGATACAAGATCGATGAAGTGGATGGCTACGATTTTTGGCTTTGGCCAGATCATGCGACCTTTCCTTCAGGCGTTTCGGGTGAAGCGATGCGTCAGTCCTATGGCCTGTTGATGCAGAACATGCTGTTCACGGATCTGTTTCGGAAACGCAACGTGCGGACATATAGTTTGGTTCGGGCAGCCAATGGGGCTGCCTCTGGCTATCCCTTTGTCATCTACAGTGATGCTTACAGCCACAAGGAGTATCTCACGGGCGTTTCGACATCGAGTTTGTGCGGCATTCTTTGGACGCCGGAGGCTCGGTCGGCACGGAGTGATCGGGAGTGGCTGAATCGTATGCAGACCGTTTGCTTCTCGGCCTTGGCGCAGCTCAATGCCTGGTCATCGGGTAAGAAGCCTTGGAGTTATGGGGGAGTCACGGATGGCGTGAGAGACGCCATCAAACTCCGAATGCGCTTGCTGCCGTACTTGTACACGGCGTTCTCTGAATACCAACGTTTTGGAATTCCGCCGCTTCGGGCCATGATTCTGGAAGATGGCTTTCAGGGAGTTGTTGAGCAGGTGAGTCAGGGAAAATTAGATAGCGAAACCAACCCTTACGCGATGGGCCAACGGGTTGAAAAGACGGATCAATATATGTTTGGTCCATCGATCCTCGTGGCACCCTTTTATGAGGATCAGGCACTTGTCCGTGATGTTCATTTGCCGAAGGAGAATTGGTATGACTTTTACACGGGAGACTTTGTCGGAAACGGTGAAGTCATATCGGTTTCGGCTGAAAGATTGAGAGATAGGATCCCGTTGTTTGTACGAGACGGCGCGGTGATTCCGCTCTTGAGTGAGTCTGTGAATCAAGCGGATAAAGCAATTGGAAAACCCCTCGAACTGCGATGGTATGGCAAGCAGCCAGGTGTCTTTGAGTTGTATGAAGACGATGCATCGAGCTTTGACTATGAGAAGGGCGCCTATCGTACTCGGCGATTGTCGGTATGGAAGGCAGAGACCGGTGAGGTGAAGATGGACGAGACGGTTTCTGGGCGGGCAGACCTGGTGCTTTTTGGAGATATTGAGAAGGTAGTGGCGAAGACCAAAGAATGATTGATCGGTATAGGAAAGTATTGTAGCTTGTGAATCTATGACGAGGCTTCAAATTGAGTCTGCTATCTCATCTGGTCGGCCATTTTCACTCATGACGGCAGACGGAAGAGAGTATTCTGTTCCTCACCGGGACTACATTACGCTGCCTCCGAAAGCCTCGTACGTCATCGTCTTTGATGATGCCGGGCATTATTCCGTGCTTCCCCTGCTGACGATGACTGGCTTGCGGGCGAAGGCTGAGTAAGCGGAGAGCTCGAGCCGCTTTCCAGGCTTCGTAAACCGTGGGCATCAATAAGAGCTAACCGTGTCACCCGAAATCTGTGGTATCTCAGTATCCGTGGTTGAAATAAGTCCCTCCAACGCCAATCGAGGAACTGAAGTTGTCAGCTATGTCCAAAGTAGCATGCACGCTTAAGAACACGCAGGCAACCGTGATGAAGAGGACGGCCCACCACTTTTGAATCCTCCATAGCTTTTCCTTCGTGAGCAAATTTCGACCTCATTGTCGATGAGTTCAGTCGCCTTCCAAACTCTGTGTGTCAGTTTAGAAGGCAGGGCCAGCCTGATGGCAAACTATTGATCCATTTCGCACAAGTATGGATGATTGCTGGGAACGGGGCCTCGTCGCTGTCGTTGTTGGTGGATAGTTGCAAAACAGGCGCACTATGGGTCCTGGTGACGCTCGATTAGCTCTTCCGCCTTACGTTGCATGATTGGGCCTACAACATTGTCTTGAAACTTCCATTGAGCTTCAATCCAACCGTCATAAGGAACGATGAAGGCTTCACCTGGTTGCAAAGAACGTTCGTAGTCGTTGTAATAGCCAAAGCCCATTCCTTGCGGAATATCTGCGGGGGCAATCTCTGTAATGATCCGATCCCTAATGGCAATGGCTTCTGCTTCAGGTATGACTTTCTTGTCGGGCCATCGCCTTCTTGCGTGGATTTTATAGACGATGCTGTCCGCGAGCTGTTCAGCCCGTTCTCCCCATGTCAGTGGTGGTAGCAATTCACCAGTGGGGCCATAGTGTTTTTTTGGCTCCAAACGAGTGATATGCTGCCCGAGTTCATCAAACTTTCCGGTAAAAACGGTTTCCGTAATGATGTCATCAGGTGGATGCGAGGCGGCCATGTGGTAGTCCCCCAGTGATTCGAAGATGCTGCCGGTTGCGATTGGATTCTCATGCCTGTCGTATTCTTCGAGTAGATGGTAAAGGTCTTCAAAGCCTTTGCTAAATCGGCGCTCGTTTTCGAAAAAGGCTTTCATGAAACCATGGGCTTTTATCACGGGTTGGTAGCGTTGCCGGTTTTGTCCTTTCCACGTACTGGGATCATTAGCGTCATAGACTGACGGATCGTGTCGGAGGGTCGGGTGCCGAGTTTCCTGGTAAGGAAAATTCGCGATCCAATTGGCCTTGCGTTGGAATTCTTGCTTGTCGGCCGTGGACTTGAGCTTTTCTTCAATCGTTGCCCAAGCGCTATGCTCATTATCGGGCGGAAGTTCAGGTGGCTCTGTTCGTGTTTGAGAGAGAGCACTGGCTGACTCCTCTTGCCACCCTGTGAAGAACCAGAGAAATAGAAGGATCAAGGGCCCGAAAACGACTAAGGCATGAAGTCGTTGAACCGAAGTATACGGTTCGTCCTTTTTATTACCCCTAGTCTTGGGCATTTCAATCTTGCCCGATTTTTTCTACTTGCTCGCAGGGTATTCCTTTGGTCTCAGCCTGGAGCTTCGCCGTATTATCCATGATTAGGGCGAGGTCGGCTGCTTTGGGTTTGCACCGCGCCCAGTAGCGACGCCAGAGACCGGATGTGTTTGCGGAATCCATCTGTTCACCGTAGTCGAGAATATCGGTGTCTGTATAGTCATCTGTTAGGGCTGAGAGACTGTAGAAATGCTTTTCCTCACCGAATCGCTGCGTTGTTGCCAATCCATGATTTTCTCCGTATTCGACATCAGATATTCGGCAGGTTACGGTCACTTTAAAATTTGACGGCATCGGATCTGGGGGGTTGGTTCCAGTGCGGGAATAATCCGAGAAAACTCGGTAAGTTGTGTCCCAATAGTGATAATAGATCGTGGTGCCTCCGTCCCCCGTGACCCTGTAATTGTAGTCCCGTTCCGTTGTTCCCCAAGAATAGGTGGCATCTTGCCACCAGGACATGCTCGAACCATCCGGCAAGTGCATAGTGTGAATGTACTCGTGGTCTCTATTGGAGTCATAGTCTTGTTGTCTCGAACGTTGTCCGAATAGATGTCCAAAGTAGACTCCGGAGTACTCATCTTCATAACGGTTGACTGCTATTCGATCTGCCTGTGCTTTCTGTTCGCCCCAGGTGTGTAAGCCGATTATTCTCTCTACGTTTCGAAATGGATCTCCTTGCCCAAATGTGATGAGCGACGTTGAGAAGAACATGACAAGTGTAGCCTTGAATACGCTTTGGATGGTTTTCATGAGTTTCCTTTGTTGCAGAACTGTTCCTGAACTTAATGACATAGGATACGTTGCTGCGTAGCGATCAGTCTCGATGCAAGGCCCGTGCCACACTGAATACAGTGACTGTCATCAGGTCTGGTCGAGTTGGCGTAAGTCGCAAGATACGAATATTTTGTGGGGCTGAAAGTAGGGAGGCGTCTTGTGAGGGGAGCGCTCCTTCGCTTGTCATTCAAGCTGAGCAACGCCACGCATGGGCGCTACTAGACTCTACTAGCTTCCTACGGGTGTCCGTTCGTGGCTCTCGTTGGAGCTCGATTACCAATGCTCTTTTGTCCGCGGTGTTTGGCTTTCCCATGGGCTTGAAAAACTAGCTTTCGATGCCTGTCTGGATGCAATGCGAGAAGCGGGCTACATAGGCAAGAAAACCAAGCGTCAGAGATTGGAGTAAAGCCCTGTCATTGGATTGGTCAGTCGAATGAGTCGGCTGGAGAACGTTCGAGAGACATTTCGCTTGGCTCTGGAATCTCTAGGAAACGTGTCCTCCCGAGCGCGTGATCCTAACTGGACGATTTGGTGGGAGCGCTAGGTTGAGAACAATCCAGACTTTCTAGTCGATAAGTCCGAACTGAAAAGACGCTTTGATCAAGCAGGCACTGATATTCATCGCTGCTCGAACTAGCTCGAGGCCTCGGCCTCCTGAGCTACACCTTGCCAAAGACCAGCCATTGGGGCCAAAACACCTGTCTCTCAGCGCAAAAAAATGACCAACCTCACGAAGCATCAACGAACCTGCCCCGCTCAAACATTAGCTTCCCTCACCGTCCCCAGAAAAGAGAGTCAACGGAAGTTGAGAAACCACATCCCTGAGGAATCCGTGGTCAAAAATGTCTCCCGTGAGTGCTTCTGTGGACCTCTACGAATCAAGTGAGATGCACCCCTGAGATTTCCTTCCGCGAACCCGCGATTGCCGAATCTGCTCGAAATCGGTAAAACCCTGAAACCTCCACGCAGGAATTGCGTCGTAAGCATTATGAGCGAAGAATCGGCATCGGACGTAAGAGCCAACGGGATCAAATCACTTCTAGTGATGATCGTAGCGATGGCTGTCGGCTACGTTCTCTTTCGATCCGGGCCCGTCACGACACCCGAAGAAGAGAAACGGCCGCCCAAGCTGGTCAAGACCGTGTCTCCTCAAGCTTCGAGCTATCCCATTTCTATTTCTGCTCACGGCTCTGTTTTGCCGGCTCGCCGAGTCGTGATCCAACCTCAGGTCAGCGGAGAGATCGAGGCGCAGCACCCTGAGCTCATTCCAGGAGGCTTTGTTTCAGCAGGGGAAACCCTATTTGAAATCGATTCCCGATTTGCCGAATTGAGTGCCCGCGAATCAGCTGCTTCTGTAGATCGGGCAGAGGTGCTATTGAAGGAAGCGATACGAAAACGGGAAGAGGCGCTACGTTTGGCTTCCGAACAAGTGATTGCTGCCTCCGAATTAGCAGAGCTGGAATCGCAAGTTGAGACCCAAAGCACGGAATTGAAGCGCTTGCAAGCGGTAAGGGACCGAGACGCAGAGTTGTTGATCCGGCACAAATTACGCGCGCCGTTCAACGCCATGGTGCTCGATGAATCGGTAGAAGTTGGTCAGCGAGTCAATCCAAGCTACCAGGCGGTGACGCTGGTGGGAACGGACGAGTTCTGGGTCCGAGTCGCGCTCTCGATGGATCAGTTGCGCTGGGTGAAACTCCCTGCACCAGGAGAGGAGGGAGCCAAGGTATCTGTGTTCCTGGAAATGGGTGAAGGGCACGTCGAACGACGTGATGGAAGAGTGGTGCGTCTGCTAAGTGATCTGGAGAGAGAAGGGCGTATGGCTCGTCTGCTCGTGAGTGTGGAGGACCCGATGGGATTTGGAAGTTCAACGACGAAGGCTCCTTTGCTGATTGGAAGCTTCGTTCGGGTCGAGATCGAGGCGGGGGAGCTCAAGGATGTTCTTTCTGTTCAACGTGGAGCTTTGAGAGAAGGAGACCGCGTGTGGCTCTGTGATGGGAATAATGAGTTGCAGATTCGCGACGTTGAAGTGCTCTGGCGTCGGAATGAAACAGTCTACCTTAGCAATGTGATTGGAGCGGGAGAGTCTTTGATTGTGAGTCCGCTTCGCTCTGCTCTGCCAGGAATGAAGCTGGCTCCCCAGTCGGTTGAAGCGAAACCCTTGGGCACGGAATTGAGCGAATAGGGTAAGCGATGAATTCTTCTTCTTCAGACCGGTCTCACGAAGGCATGATGGCTTGGTTCGCTCGAAACCATGTTGCGGCGAATCTCTTGATGATTGCGGTGGTGGCAACCGGGTTGCTGGTCGCGGGGCATATTCGACAAGAGATCTACCCAACCTACACCTTGGACATTGTCCAAATCGAAATGCAGTACCGAGGCGCGAGTCCGGAGGAAGTCGAGCAGTCCATCATCTTTCCGATCGAGGCGGAGCTCCGTGGGATGGAGATCATTCGAGAGATCCGGGCGAGAGCCAGTGAAGGGCGGGCGACCGTCATGGCTGAACTGCTGCCGGGAACAGATCGGAACCGCGGTCTGCAAGAAGTGACTGCCGCCGTTCAGCGAATCAGTCTCTTTCCTGAGGATGCAGAACCGCCGACGACTTCGCTCGACTCGGGACGTCGTCGAGGCGTCCTTTATTTGTCGATCTATGGGGATCTGGATAAACATGGTCTCCTGTCGTTTGCCAGACAGATTGAAGAAGGGCTTCTCTCTCGGCCTGAGATTTCCTTGGTCGAGTTGCGCGGTGTGCGGAGTCCTGAGATCCACATTGAGATTCCCCCTGCGCGTTTGCGCTCTCTCGGGGTGCGCCTAGACGATATAGCTCGCGCAGTTGATGCTTCCGCCCTCGACGTGCCCGCCGGTTCCATCAAGACGCCGGGTGGCGATTTTCTGTTGAAGACGAGTGAGCGCCGAGACTTCGCCAAGGAGTTTGGCGAGATCGCGATTTTGAGTAAGGCCGACGGCACGAAGGTCTTGTTGGATGACATCGCGACGGTGACGGACGGTTTTGAAGATTCGAACACGGAAAGTTATTTCGATGGCCGCCCCTCGATTTGGATGGCGGTCTACAGTTCAGAGACTCAGTCCCCACTCGACGTGGCGACGGCCGTCAGAGCTTACATCGAGGAGGAGAAGGCCAACTTGCCGCCCAGTGTTGGAATGGCAGTGACCTTTGACCGCTCGCATAGCTACGCCGAGCGGATCGATATGTTGATGACCAATGGGGCGCTTGGTTTGACCTTAGTGATTCTGGCGCTTGGTTTGTTCTTAGAGTTGAGGGTGGCGTTTTGGACGGCGGTGGGAATCCCGGTTTCAATCCTGGGCTCGCTGTTTCTGCTTCCGACGATGGATGCCAGTATCAACATGCTCTCTCTCTTTGGCTTCATCGTGACTCTGGGGATTGTGGTCGATGACGCTGTTGTGGTTGGGGAAGATATCTTTCATAAGATGTGCCAGGGGATGAGTCGCTATGAAGCGGCGGTTGCGGGCGTTAAGGAAATGTCGGTGCCGGTGGTCTTCGCTGTCTCCACCAACATCATTGCGTTCCTGCCCTTACTCTTTGTACCGGGCGAAACAGGGCGCTTCTTTTATGTGCTTCCGGCCGTGGTGATCGCCGTATTCACCGTGTCTCTGATCGAATGCCTATTGATCTTGCCAGCCCATCTAGCGCACCAGAGCAAGTATTCTGGGCCTCGATGGTTCCAGGCCTTTCACGAATGGCAAACCGCTCTTCGGATCCGAATCGACGACGGGATTGATCGTTGGTACGGGCCGGTGATTCGCAAAGTGATTCGGAACCGTTATTTCACGTGCGCGATCTTTGTTGCCATTCTGTTCGTTTCGGCCGGTTATATCTTTAGTGGGCGGGTGAATTTTGCCTTCCGTCCATCGATCGAAACCCCCTTCATCCAAGCAGAGATTGAAATGCCATCCGGAACGCCGGTTGGTCGAATCCGAGAAGTTGCGTTCGAGATCGAAGAGGCCGCTCGCCGGGTCTTAGAGAAGAACGGGGAAAAAGATATTCTGGTGGGCGTCACCGTAGGGATTGCGGAACGGGGTTTCAACGGAGGGGAAGTGTCTGTCCGCTTGGTGCCCCAGAGTCAGCGCCGCATCACCGCGGAACAGTTTGCAAAGCGATGGCGAGAAGAGATCCCCGATATCCCAGATATAGAATCGGTCTTCTTTGATTACCTGATCGGTCCCGGCGGGTCGGCTGAGATCGACGTCCAAATCTCTCATCCTGAAACCGCTGTGCTGCGTCAAGCAGCGGCAGAGGTGGCGGCGGCGATTGGGAAATACCCCGGTGTTGAGGATGTGAAGAAAGGGTTTGGCCGGGAGATGCCTCAGTTTAATTTTGAGATCAAACCCGAAGGACGTAGTCTCGGGATCACGGCCCGAGAGCTGGGAGCGCAAATCCGCCATGCTTTCTATGGCGCTGAGGCTTTGCGCCAGCCTCGAGAGCGGGAAGAACTTCGGGTGATGGTGAAGTATCCTGAATCTGAGCGGAAGTCTCTGAGCGGAATGGAGAAGCTTCTCATCCGGGTTCCCGGGGGCGGCGAGATACCTTTGGCTCAAGCGGCTCGAGTGATTCCGACCACGGCGCCCGTAAGAATCGAGCGAGTCAATGGGGCTCGGGTGCACAATATTACCGCCAACGTTATTCCTGGGATGACTACCGGGAACAAGGTGCTGGCCAAGTTTAGCGAGACCGAGCTCCCGGAGATACTCGCGAAGTATCCGGGGCTTCAGTATAGTTTTGAGGGCGAGCAGCGGGAGCAGCGGGATTCCATGGCGAACCTTTACTGGGGGCTGCTCCTATCCTTGTTTGCGATCTATGCTTTGATGGCGTCTCTGTTGCGAAGTTATCTCCAGGCCGTAATTGTATTGCTGATGATTCCCTGGAGCCTGTCAGGTGCGGTGGCGGGACACGTCATCATGGGCTTCGATCTGAGTGTGTTCAGTATCTTCGGAATGCTCGCTTTATGCGGGATGGTCGTGAACGGAGCCTTTGTGCTGGCAGTCACGCGAAATCAGTACGTGCGAGATGGCGTCGAACCGGTTGAAGCGATCATCTTAGCTGCACAGCGGCGGTTTCGTCCGATCTTGTTGACCGCGCTCACCACTTTCCTTGGCCTCGGTCCGATGATCTTCGAAACGAGTCTGCAAGCGCTTTTCCTAGTACCGATGGCGATCGCTCTCGGGGTGGGGACGATTGTGTCAGCGGTGGTTGTGTTGTCCCTTATCCCTGCCTTAATGGTCATCGCAGAAGAGCTCGGTCTTGAGACTCTCTCGGAACGGCTTCGCCTTGAGGGCGGTTTGCCGACTCGGGCTACTCAAGAGGCGTAGGGCTAGTTCTCAGATGGGCTTTCGCCGATTGTTGATACCTCAGCCGGAAGAGGTGAAACCGTGATGGGCTGATTCTCCAAAGGCTGAAAGTGGAGCAAGCGATGACGATCAAAGCTGATGCGAACGACTTCCTCCAGTAGGGCTTTTGAGAGTAAGGTGTCCTGATCCTTGGAATCCGATTTTGAAGTGTAGGAGGACTTCTTTAAACTGACGACTTTCTTTAGTTTTGGTGTGCCGTCCTTCGAGAGCGTTCTTGGCAGTCGTTGTTGGCTTCTTGCTTGGAGTGTAGCCCGGTAGTGGTCTCCGTCGGAACTAGGGGGGAACTCGATGGCAGGCAACTCTTCGGAAGGAACGGCGAAATCAATCGATGCCATTGTTCGCCGCCAGACAGGTTTGGATGAGATGAGAACGTCGGGGCTGATTCCGTGCAGCTGAGGGGTTCGGCCACTCGGTAGGAAGTAGAGAGCGTTGGTCAGTTTGTAGGATCCGAGTTCAGGGCGCTTTCGATCGACTGGAGACACGATCTGAACGGTACCTTTCCCGAAGGTGTTTCCTGTGCCCACGATAAGGGCTCGGCGGTAGTCCTGGAGGGCTCCTGCAACAATCTCGCTGGCGCTGGCAGAGCCGGGTTCGATAATGACAGTGAGGGGCCCTTCGTAGACGATTCGTCGATCTTTATCCTTGAGTACCACGACATCATCGAAGGCATCTCTTTTTTGCACGACCGGTCCGGACTCGATGAAGAGGCCGGTTATTTCGACCGCTTCGGAGAGGACGCCTCCTCCGTTGCCGCGTAGGTCGAGGATCAGACTGTCGATACCCATTTCTTCCAAGGCTTTTATCCGTTTTTCTACGTCCCGCGAAGCGCTTCGATAATCGCTTTGATGAGATCTTTGGGCGGTTCGATCGAGATAGAAACTTGAAAGCGAGATGACTCCGACACGAAGGGGTGACTCGTTGCTGGAATCGTAGGAGGCGAGATAGGTCTCTGAAGTGGCTGCCGCGGCGACCGGATCGATTTTGTCGCGGACAATCGGGATCTTCTTAACGATGCTGCCTGAATCACTTTGTCGATGGACGGTGAGATCCACCTGCGTTCCCTTTGGGCCCCGAATCATATGGACCACTTCCGTTAGAGTTTTTCCGAAAGTCTCGACGGGGGCTTGATCGTTGTTTGTGACGGCCAGGATTTGATCTCCTGCCTTAAGTTCCTTGCCCCTGAAGGCCGGCCCCCCTGGGTTGAGTCGAGAGATGAAGAAGCTCTCATTTCGGGATTCGATTGTGGCGCCGATCCCGAAGAAGGACTCTCCGAGAGCGATCCGTATGTCGGCCTCGTTTGCTGGGGGATAGTATTTTGTGTGTGGGTCGAGGGCTCGGGCGAAGGCTTTGAGGAAATGATCCAACAATTTGCTGGCTTCGAGTCGATCAGGGGCGGCGAGCTGATCTTCGTAGAAGCGGCTGAGTTTTTCGTGAATCGTCGTTTCGTCCAGACCTGTGAGCCGGGTTTGAAGGAGCTGATATTTGATCTGTTTTCGCCAGCGCTCGTTGAGCTCCTCGGGGCTATTTAAGTAGTTGCGAAACTGCGCGTGCTGGTAGTGTTCGTCGATACTGAAATCGTGGTTCGATTGAAGCCAGTGGTCGACGAGGGATTTACGTTCTTGAGTTCTTTCATGATAGCGCTGCTGGATCGCCTCCAAGAAGCCGCAACTCTGAGCGAAGAGCCAGATATCAATATCGTCACCGAATCTAGCCTTAAACTCATCGATATCGCTTTGCGTGAAAATGAGTTTGCCAGGATCGAGTTCGATGAAAAGTCGGTCTAGGATTCGCTGGCTCAGGGCGTCGTCATATTCTTGATGGACATAGTGGTCAAGCAAGAGCTTGTCGGTGACTCGCTCCAGCTCCGCGCACTCAATCGCAAGCAGTGGAGAGCTGGCCGCGAGTCCGATGCTGATGACGAATGCCTTGAGTCGATCGATTCCCATGGGAGGGGTGGCTAGAACCGAATGCTGAGCGTCTCCGTGCTGTTGAGAGAGTCGGCCTTGAGCCCAGGGTAGCTGCGGGCATCGGGACGATTCTTTCCAACCTTCACGGTGTAGCTTCCGGCGGAGTAAACCTTGGGTTGGAAACGGGTGCCTTGCACGCGAACGGTGTAAAGGATCTCACCGGAAGCTTCCTCAATGACTTGAACGACTGGATCTGTGAGTCCGGAGAACTGGAGTTCCGGTAAGAGGTGGGTGACCTTTCGTCCGTCGTTGTCGGCCATGCGAATGGTGATGGGCCAGCCGGGGAATTGAGCGCTATCGCCATCAGCAACACTGGCGAATCGTGGCCAGCACTCAAAACGGATGGTTTGGTCTTGTTTGTTGTAGCGGACGAGCCCGTAACCGTCGGATCGTTTGAGCTCGTCCGTGCGGTCCTCTGGATTGGCGTAAGCATGCATGGTGATTGCGTTGCCGAGACCGTCTTCGTAGTCACCTGTCCAGGCTAGGGGACTTCCAGGAATAGGGTTGTGGCCAGGCTGCTCATCAAGCGGATGCCACCAACGTCCGTAGATGGTGTTGACGATCGCAGGGTTGGTGAAACCGAAGGGGCCATCCCGGTGACTGTCGATTCCGTGTTGAACCACGACGGCTAAATGCTGATCCCCGCAAAGGTGCGGTGCCCAGGCGCGGCGGATGGCTCGAAGGGCTTTGTTTCTGCCCGTTTGCGGCCAGGCGTTGCTATCGAGGTCGGCAAGGAGGCGATTGTTAGGGTTCCCATGAATGTGCACAGCGCCGCAGAAGGCAGTTTGAGACAAGACGCTCTTCATGGATGCGCCCGTCCAATCTTGAGCCCACTCGTCGAGGAATTTTAGTTGCCGATCGCCCAGGAGCTTGAGCCCAGGAAGATCAACGGCGCTCCGATCGTAGCTCGGGTCATTGATGTGATCCGGTCGTGGCCCCATTTTGGGAATCGTTCCCTCGGGACCGGTCTTGAATTTCCGATCTTCGAGAATGGCGAAGTCGATGCCGCCCACTTTGAGATTGGTGAAGTAGACGGGAATGTCTCGTTCAATCGGAGCGCCATCGAAAGGATCCGGGAGGTGCCAGGTTTGGGCTCGATGAACCATTTTTACATACTCGCCTGGGTAGAAATAACCCCCATCCGGTCCGGCAGAAGTCTTGGCCTTCTTACCCCCAGCGCCCCAGATGTTTCCTTGACCGACATCGTGATCATCGGGAATGGCAATCATCGGACGATCGCGGAAGAGTTCCCGAAACTGCAGGCCAAACTCGAGGTAACCAGCGGTGTGCTGGGTGTGGTGATAGGTTTGATCCCCGGCGAAGAAAACGAGGTCGGGATCCTGGGCCAGAACGTTCTCAACGATGCGAGGTCGGGGACCAGCGGTTCGACTTGAGTTGCAAGACAGTGAGGCGACGACGATCTCTTCTTTTTCGATCGGATCACGTCGAATCAGGCCTTCGAACTGAGCTTCTCGACCGTGGCGCACTCGGTAGGGGACATCCTTGGTATTATCCCATCCATCGATGCGGAAGTGAGCGCTCCATCCCGGGTAGACCACCAAAGCTGTGGCGACTTGGCGCCAATTAGCGCCCTCTTTGAACTCAAGGCGTACTCGTCGAGGCTCGTCGTCTAGGAGAGGAAAGAGTTGGGCGCTCAGCTTCAAGGTGCCTCGGTCGTGAGTGTACGCGGCGAAAGCAAGAACCTGGTCGCGTGGCACGTTGACATTGATGATGTTTTTAGGGGCACGATTTCTTCGGGGGCGCTCGGAGCTCGTTTGATTGACCTTCCACCATTCGCCGGTGGCCGCACTGTCCAGATTCGGAAAGTCTGGACCGAACGGTTGAGGATGTTCCGCCGCTGTACTCGAAAGAGGAATCAGGAGGGCAAGTCCCAGAAGGATTTTGAATCCGTTTTGCATGATGGCGGGATGTTAGGATTCTTAAGCGAAAAAGCAATCCCTAGGGTGCTCAAGAGACGAGGGCGATTGAGGATAATGTTTTGCCTCATGTACCCTGGGCACGTAAAGTTGGTGTGTTCCCGATATTCATTGACGAAAACACTGTGAAAACTAGAGCACTCTCTCTCTTTCTTTTGGCCTTGGTCGGAACTGTCTACGCCCAGGTGAATTGGCCCCAATTCCGAGGGCCAGGATCTTTTGGGCGCGGAGAGGATGGCACTGGGCTTCCTGACACGTGGGATCAGAAGAACAACATTGCGTGGAAGTCGTCTGTTCCGGGACTCGGCTGGTCGTCGCCGATTGTTTGGGGTAATCAGATCTTTTTCACAACTGTTGTCAGTGAGGGTGAGGTGGAACCGCCGAAGAAGGGGCTTTATTTCGGGGGAGACCGTCCCAATCCACCTAAAGCCATCCATCATTGGCTCGTCCTTTGTTATGATTTCGAGAGTGGGGCGCTCCAGTGGAAGACGGAACTCAAATCCGGATCACCGGCGAGCTCGGTGCATGTGAAGAACACTTTCGCTTCCGAGACGGCGGTGACGGACGGTGAGCACCTCTACGTCTATTTTGGTTACCAAGGCTTGTACTGCTTGGACCTTCAGGGGAAAGTGGTTTGGAAGAAGAATTGGGAGCCGTTCAAGACTCGCTTGGGCTGGGGAACTTCTGCGTCCCCTGTGTTGCATGGGGACCGTGTCTATGTGGTTAATGACAACATGGATGAACACTCCTATTTGGCGGCCTACAACAAGTATACCGGAGAAGAAGTGTGGCGACAGTCACGGGATGAGCCGAGCAATTTTTCGACGCCCTTTATCTGGGAGAATGATCAGCGAACAGAGATCATCACCACCGGAGTCAAGAAGACGCGGTCGTATGATTTGAATGGGAAGCTTCTCTGGGAATTTGAGGGAATGTCCACCATCTGTATCCCGACCCCGTTTGCAGAGGATGGATTGTTGTATCTCGGGGCGGGCTACGTTGGAGACCGCTTGCCGATCAACAAGCCGGTTTATGCGATTCGGGCGGGGGCGAGTGGTGATATTTCGTTGGAGAAAGGGGCGCGGGAAAGTGAGTATATCGTTTGGCGCGAGACAAATTCTTCATCCTACAATCCATCTCACCTCCTTTACAAAAAGAAATTCTACGTGCTGTGGGATTTCGGTTTTCTGAGTTGTCGGGATGCAGTGACCGGTGCCGAGATCTATGACAAGCAACGCGTTAATCCCCGGGGTAGAGTGGCCTTTACAGTTTCTCCTTGGGCGTATGACGACAAGATCTTCTGTCTGAGTGAAGACGGTGATACCTATGTGTTTCAGGCTGGAAATGACTTCAAGCTACTTCGGGTCAACGCCTTGGATGAGATGTGCATGGCGACTCCAGCGATTGTGCGGGGTTCTTTGATCGTTCGTACGGACAAGAATCTGTATCGAATTTCCAATCATGCGGTAAAGGAACTCTAATCCATCAGAGGAGAATTGAGGCTATGAAACATCTGCGAATGTCCCTTGTCGCGTTGGGAATCACCGTCTCCATGCATCTATCGGCTGGGGCGACTGGCGATGCAACTGCAGTGGTTGTGATTGATCGTCTGGATGTTAACGGGCCCTACAACAAAATCTGGGAACCTTACATTGCGAAGTGGAGCGATACCCATTTGATCGCGGCATATGGTCTTCAGGTTCGTCGGAAGCTCGATATGGGTGATATCGTTGTTTCGCTTAGCCGCGATGGAGGCGAGAGCTGGAGTCCGCGAATCACGGTCTTTGATCACCGCGTTCGGAACGGCTCCGTTCAGTATGCCTACAACAACTCCGTGCTCTTCCGTCCCCCGGGGCAAGATGTCGTTTGGTTATTCGCGATGCGAGCGCCAATGCACTATCGCGACAGCGAGAACGCCGATTTATGCGCTGCCTATACAGCTGATGGGGGATACTCCTGGCACCCTGTCGAGCTGGCTATGGGCTACCAGGGTTCGCTGATTATTGTTGCGGGCATTGAAGCCGTGCAGCGAGATGGGATTTGGCATTACTTACTCCCTGCGCATCGAAACTCTCGACGGCATGACCCATTCGGAGACCGGCGTCAGTTTGTGCTCGAGAGCAAGAGCTTGTTGCATTGGAAACTGACGGACTACATTGGCATGCCCGCGGATGGGGATATCTTTCTTCATGAAGGGAGTATTGGGCCCGGCGATCGGCCGGGACAGTTGAAGATGGTGATGCGGACAGCGGATATGGTTCGGGAACGTCCGCTAGACCCTCCGCTTGCCTTCTCTTCGACCAGTGAAGATGGTGGACGGACTTGGTCCGATGCGGTCGCCGAGCCTGAATTGCCGAACTACCGCGCCAAGAGTTTCTATGGTGAAGATTCCAAGGGGCGAAAAGTCTACGTCTATAACGATTCTGCCGATCGGCACGGCCTTCGGTATAAAACGAAAAAGGGCAACGGTAGATGGTCAGGCGAAAAAACCTTCTACCACAACGAAGATCGAAACAGCTATCCTACTCTGATCGAAGACAGGCCTGGAGAATGGATTGCGGTATGGGATAGCTCCGATTCACCCGATCGCAAACGTACGGCGATTCGTTTCGGTCGCTTGACGACGCCTGAGTAGAGGTTCGGAAAGCGTTAGCGCACTTCCCCGTGTTCTGAGGTGAAAAGACTTGAGGCTTATGGATTCTTGATCGAATCTGCCATCAGAGTGGAATGAAACAGTCGGTGCGCATGATTGTCATCGGGTTCGGCCTGAGTGTGAGTGCTCTGTTCGCGGAGTCTGACTATCTTCGTGACGTCAAGCCGGTGTTGAAGGCTCGCTGCTATTCTTGTCACGGTGCTCTGAAACAGAAGGCGGGATTGCGTCTCGATACCGCCGAACTCATCTTGCAAGGAGCGAAGAGCGGTCCCGTTGTGGTTCCCGATCGACTCGATGCGAGCGTTCTCTTGGATCGAGTCGAAAGCCCGGATGCGGATGAGCGTATGCCGCCGGAGGGTGAGTCGCTGAGTGCAACTGAAATTGCGGCCCTACGAGACTGGATTGCCTCGGGGGCTCCGAAGCCGGACAATGAGCAGCCGGAAGAGGATCCGTCAGAGCATTGGGCATTCAAAGCTCCTCAACGTCGCCCTTTGCCCGACGTTTCTGAAACATTGATCGAGAAGCGGAATCCGATTGATCAGCTCATTCAAGCGGCCCATCAGCGAGAGTCCTTGACCGCGTTACCTCAGATCGCTCCTGAACTTCTATTGCGCCGGCTCACTCTCGACCTTGTCGGGCTGCCCCCAAGTCCTCAGCTGCGCCGTGATTTCCTTGAGAATCCCAGTCCGGATGCCTACGAACGTTTGGTGGAGCGCTTGCTCGCGTCACCACAGTATGGGGAACGATGGGGGCGACACTGGATGGACGTTTGGCGTTACAGTGACTGGTATGGATTGGGGGCGCAGCTTCGATTTAGTCAGAAACATCTTTGGCACTGGCGCGATTGGATTGTGGACTCCTTGAATGAAGACAAGGGCTATGATCGAATGATTCTCGAAATGTTGGCTGGCGATGAGCTGGCTCCGACGGATCAGAGCGTGCTACGAGCCACTGGGTTTCTCGCCAGGAACTATTATCTCTTCAACCGGAATACCTGGTTGGAGCAGACCATTGAGCATACGAGCCAGGCTTTCTTGGGACTGACGATGCAGTGTGCCAAGTGTCATGATCACAAGTATGATCCGGTCTCCCAGTTGGATTACTATCGATTTAGAGCCTTCTTTGAACCCCATCAAATTCGCCTGGATCCGGTTCCTGGAACGACCGATCTCGAAGTCGATGGTTTGCCTCGTGCGTTTGATGCGCACCCTGAAGTTCCAACTTATCTCTTTCGGCGGGGAAATGACAAGAATCCTGATGAATCGAAGTCTCTAGTGGCAAGGGTGCCGAAGATTCTCGAATGGGAAGAGATCGGTTTCGAGTCGAAAGAGCTTCCAGCAGAGGCGCATTTTCCTGGCCTCCAAGCGTTCGTGTTGAAAGACCATCTTCGAAAGGCTGAGCGGGCCGTTGCCGAAGCGGAAAAGAAACATGCAGCGAGCCAGAAAGGCCTTGAGAAAGCGGCGACTCGACTGGGGCTCGCAGCGGCAAGGCTGAAACTGCCTGCGTTACGGAGCGTGCACCGAGCAGATCGTGCGAAGCACGGCATCGAAGGAGTTGAGAATCAGGAAGAACTCGTCAGGCTTGCTGCCAAGCATGATCAAGCCTATCGCCTAGCGGCTGCCAAGGCGGAGGTGGTTGCTGAGCAGTGGGCCTTGGAAGAGGCTGTCGATAAGGACAAGCAGGGAATCGAGAAGAAACTGTCGCGTGCCAAGAAGGCCTTGGCCGATCTCAAGTCTCGGTTCGATGAAGAGCCATTGGACTATCTCTCGCTTCGCCCGTCTAGGAAAGCGCTGGAATCGCCAGCGGAGACGGAGGACTCTCGTCGACAACCGTATGTCTCAAGAACCACGGGACGGCGGACCGCACTGGCCCAATGGGTGACCCATCGTCGCAACCCGCTCACGGCACGGGTCGCGGTCAATCACATATGGATGCGGCATTTTGGTGAGCCCCTCGTGACGGATGTAAAAGATTTTGGCCGTCGCAGTTCCGCTCCTCCGATGCAAGCGCTGCTCGATTATCTTGCCATTTATCTCATGGATCATCAGTGGCGAATGAAACCATTGCATCGATTGATTGTGACGTCCGAAGCCTATCGCCGGGAAAGCTCAACCCTTGGTGTAGCGTCAGCGAATTTGGAGAACGACCCAGACAATCGTTTCCTTTGGCGTCGGGTTGCTCAACGCATGGAGTCGCAGGTGATTCGAGATTCCATGCGTTATCTTGCTGGAAGGCTAGACCTGACGATGGGAGGAGCGACCGTGGATCCAAGCAAGGGCGAATCACTGGGGAGAAGGAGCCTCTACTTTACTCACTCGAGAGATGCGCAGAATCAATTTCTTTCGATGTTCGACGATGCGGAGATCCTGGCGTGTTATCGGCGCACTGAGAGCATCATTCCTCAACAGGCATTGGCTTTAGTCAACAGCCGCTTGGCACTCGAGTTGGCTGCCTCTGTCGCGGAACGCTTGTCTTCGAGGCCAGAAGGAGAATCGGACGAATCCTTTGTGGAACGCGCCTTTGAACATGTTCTGGGAGTTTCGGCCAGCGAGGAGGAACAAGTTCTTTGTCTCAAAATGTTGAGGGACACACAGCAGGCCTTGTCCGGGCTTGATGCTGCTGAGGCCCGTTTGCGAGCACGACGGAATGTGGTGCAGGTATTGTTTAATCATAACGACTTCGTGACGATCCGATGAACGCATTCGAATTCAATCGCCGCTCATTTCTAAAACGAGCCGCCATGGGCGCTGCGAGCGGCATGACGGGTAGTCTGTGGTCGGATTTGTTGGCGAGTCCGCACGCCACCCTTTCCGGGTCGGCGGGCAAGGCAAAGAATGTGATTTGGCTCTTCATGCGGGGCGGTGTGAGTCACATGGAGAGTTTTGATCCGAAACCGGCGTTGAATCGGTATGCCGGAAAGACCATTGCGGAGACGCCTTTCAAGAGCGTGCAAGATCCTGAGCGACTGAAGGAAGTCCGCGTTGTCGTTGTGAATGACGCTAATGGGCAGCAGCGTAACGAGATCTATCCCCTCCAAATCGGTTCGAAGATCTACGGGCAGGCTGGGGTCTCAGTAAGTGATTGGTTCCCTCACATTGGAGCGAGCGTCGATGATTTGGCGATCATTCGTTCGATGTGGACGACGGATGACAATCATGGTGCCCAAGTTCAGTTTCATTCTGGAAGGCACATGTTGGATGCTCGGGTGCCGACCATTGGTGCATGGGTCAGTTATGGACTCAAGACCTTGAACCGGGGTTTGCCTGAGTTTATTTCCATGGGGCCTCGTTTTTTTGATAAGCGGGATGGGCATTATCTCGGGCCTGCCTACGATGCTGTCCCTTTGAGTGTGGACCCGGAGAATCCGTTGCCTTACGCGAATCCAGAGTTGGAACTAAGCGATAGGGAACAGAAACTCGAGTTCGATTTGGTTCGGAAGCTGAATCGGATTCGGGCGAAGCGCTATCCAAGGGATCGAGCATTGCTGGCGCGAAGTCAGGCCTATGACCTGGCCTATCACATGCAATCGGCGATCCCAGAGATTTTGGATTTCGAAAAGGAAACCGCTGAAACACGAGCGCTCTATGGTTTGGAACAAGATCATACTCGAGCCTTTGGTCAGCAACTTCTCGGGGCGCGCCGTTTGGTAGAGCGCGGAGTCCGTTTTGTTCAGATCATGCACGGAGATGGAGCTGCCGGGGCCTGGGATTCCCATTCTGGGCTGAAAGCGAACCACTCAAAACTAGCCGCTCAAGTGGACTTGCCGACGGCTGGGCTACTGAAGGATCTGAAACGGCGAGGAATGTTTGATGAGACAATCGTGGTCTTTGCCACTGAATTTGGTCGAACCCCCGGTTCACAAAACGGTGACGGACGCGATCACCATCCTTTTGGCTTTTCCGTATGGATGGCGGGTGGCGGTCTCAAAGGCGGTGTTGTCCATGGCGCTACCGATGAGATCGGATTCCACGCTGTGGAGAATCGTCATTACGTGACAGATGTCCACGCGACCTTGCTCCATCAACTCGGATTAGATCCCAAGTCTTTAGAGGTTCCCGGCCACAAACGCCTCGAGCGTGATTTCGGCCACGTCATCCACGACATCATTGCCTAAGTCGGCCTGCTACCTCAAAGATTTCCGGCGCCTGTGGCGAGAGGTGGCTTTTTTTCGCTTGGGCCAAAAGTTGGTCGCGGTAGTCTGAAGAAATGCAACGACTTCGGCGATCTGCTTTTGAGACACGATTCATCGCATCATTATTTCCCTTGAATCTGATCCTCGGCAGTTTCCTAGGAGCAGCTGTGATCCCTGCTCCACAGCAGTTCAGTGTCACTCCTGGTGACGGTTCCGCCCATCTGAGTTGGCAGCCGGTTCCGGGAGCGACCGGCTATCATGTCAAATACAGTCCGAGTCGCTCTGGGGCGTTTCAAATCTTGGGAGTGAACGTTGCGGACACAAGTTGGCAGCATGAAGGCATTCGAAATGGGCGTCGTGGGTACTACGCAGTGGCGGCTCTCAACCAATCAGGGGAAAGTGTGGATACCATCAGGTTGCAAGTGACCCCCAGTAAACCCGTGTTGCACTGGCTGCCGAGCGGAGCCCGAGTAGAGCGTTTGGCTCGGAGCATGGTCTTCATTGAAGGCCCCGTATGGAATCCGGCGGATGGCGGGGTGCTCATTTTTAGCGATATCAATGCGAATCGACTCTATCAATGGAGCTTCGCTGAAGGCCTGGAAATCTTCCGCTCCCCGAGTGAAAACGCGAATGGAAATACTTTCGACTTAAGTGGTCGCTTACTCACATGTGAGCATCGTACGCGACGTATCACTCGCACCGAGCCCGACGGTACCATTGTCCCGATTATTGAGAGTCATGAAGGAAAACGATTCAATTCTCCCAACGACGTGGTGGTTAAATCGGATGGCACCATTTGGTTTACTGATCCCACTTGGGGCTTGTCAGGCCGCAAGGAAATAGATGGGCAGTATGTCTATCGCTACGACCCGAAAAGTGAAACAACGACTCAAGTCGCCGATGGGTTCTCGCAACCCAATGGACTTTGCTTTTCCCCGGACGAATCTATCCTCTACGTCGCTGAGTCCTCAGGTCCCCTGAACGTCCGAGCTTTTGATGTGCGAGCTGATGGAACACTCACCAATGATCGAATCTTTGCTGATCCAGACGGCACACCAGACGGGATGCGGGTAGACGCAGAAGGAAGGCTCTACGTAACGGCCGAAGATGTTTTCATCTACAGCCCGGATGGCTCGTTCCTTGCCCGTATCGATATCCCTGAGGTTCCTGCCAATATTGCGTTCGGAGGGCCAGACGGTGATATGATGTTCGTTACGGCAAGGACGTCGCTTTACGGTATCACTCGACGGCCGGATCTCGTTGTCTCGAGCATTCATGCGTTCCCAGAAGAGCCAACTCATGGAGAAGCTGTGCAACTGCAGGCAGTCGTCACGAACATGGGAACCGGTGCCACGGACCGAGAGTTTTCCGTAACCTTTGCTTTTGAGTCGAATACAGAGAAGGTGATTGTGGGTAGATTCACGGGCTCCTTGGCTCCTTGGCTCCTGGGGGAGCGGCGCTTGTCGGAGGCTTAGGTGGTGTCTCAAACGGCGTGCTCCGGGCACCCGCGGGTGTGCATTCGATCGTCGCCCGCATCGATCCCGACGAAGAGATTCTCGAGTCCAATCGGGAGAACAACACTCGGATTCTTCGCGTGACTTTCGACGGGGGGCAGACGCTTCGTCCGGTCAGAGATGCAGCATCGGGGGCAATACACCTGCAAGTTGTGGGGCTCCCCGGCGAGCGATACCAAATTCAACGGTCCGAAGACCTTGTCGAATGGTTCGACCTGCAAGTGGTCGATGTCGAGTCAGACGGTGACACGACTGTCGAACTGCCCTCGAAAGCGAGGTCTCACCAATTCTACCGTGTTCGGCCCGAAGAGTAGCCGAGGTGTTTCGTAATTCGGGGGACTGCTTTATCGGCTAGATCGCTCGGCGTCTCCGAGGATGCGTGCAACATCCTCCTCGATCGCCTCTGCCCAGAGTCGATAGCCTTCTGCTCCGGGATGAAGTAGGTCTGGCATGATCTCGCGAGTGAGTTTGCCTTCTTCGTTTAGAAAGACGTGCCCGATATCTTTGAACGTGATGAAGTCGAGTTTACCGAAGTCGGTCAGCCGCTTGTTGAGATCTACCAGGGCTTCAGGGTATGCATTCGCACCGCGAGGGAAGACTGCAAGTAAGAGTATCTTCGCTTCGGGCTTCTTTTTGTGGACCTTGACGCAGAGGTTCAAGACTCCAGAGGCGATTTCCTCCGGCGTGTTGACTTCAAGATTGTTAGTGCCAGCCATGATGACCACCAGGTCCGGATCCGTCTGTTCGAGCTCACCGGCCTCAATCCGCCAGATCATGTTTTCAACGCGATCCCATCCGTAGCCCAGGTTGATCGCCTGTCGATGAGCATAGTATTGATTCCAAATGTCTTTGCCTGTCTGGGGTGTTTCATCGAAAGGGGGCGCGCCCCAACGATGGGTGATGGAATCACCAATGAAAACAAGTCGGCCAGGGTTCTCTCGATTGTGTTCGAGGATTGCTTGGTGTCGTTTTCGCCAGTGATAGCCCCCGTAGTTTCGTTCCCGGCTCTGCGGAACGGGAATGGTGGTCGTGGGATGAAGGCGAGAAGCTGACTCAACATCGATCTCGCCGATAACCAGCCCGGGATCCTTAGCTTTCTGTGACGGATGAATGGAGTGAATGGTGAGCCGAATGTACTTTGCTCGTCGGGGACTCTTGAGGGTAATGCTTGCGTGCGGCGACATGCGGCTGCGGTAGTTCAGCTCGGTGATCGCCGCGGTCTCCCAGAGTTCTCCATCGGTCCCGACTTCTAGCAGGCACTTCTTAGGGAAGCCGCCCTCTCCGTGCGCACGCGTGCGGATGCGGACGGACTTGATCTGGGTGGGTTCCGGCAATGCGAACGTGATATGGTGAGGGGGCTTGGCGGCGGCTCCATCCTT
Source organism: uncultured Verrucomicrobiota bacterium (assembly GCA_964342405.1). Taxonomy (GTDB): domain Bacteria; phylum Verrucomicrobiota; class Verrucomicrobiia; order Limisphaerales; family AAA164-E04; genus UBA2970. The sequence goes on from CAYFGX010000017.1 coordinate 108,278, forward strand.
TGCTGCGTGCCAACGGGTATGCCATTGGGTTTCAGGATCACCGTCAAAGGCCATGCGAGCGAGTTCTCCGGTCAGGACGTTCTCGCTGCTCACATCAATGAGTTTCCATGTTTGTTTTGCGTTCGTCAGCCCGACTTGCGCGGAAAGCGAGAGGCTGGCAAAGAGGGGAAGCAGGCAAAGTTTTTTCATTCTTCTTCGATGATCTGATCGGTATTGACGTGGCCGATGGGTGGAAATCCATGTTGTTTCCGATGACACGGGGAATCGTAGAATTGAGTGCTCTTATACCATTCGTGTCTCCCATCTCCGGCGACATCGTGGATGGACTTCAGCAGGCTTGATTGCTCGGTCTCAGACATGGGAGTAAACTCTCGGGCGATGGTGACGTCTTGGGTCACATCGTTGAGGGATTGCATTCCGGTCACTAAGGTGCTGATGGGCTGAGAGAGGGCAAAGCGGCGGCAGTCTTGCGGCGTGAGATTTGCGTGTTGAACGAACTGTCCCTCGCCGCCGAGACTCTTCATGCCGATACAGCCGATGCCTCGCTCGTTCAGCAAGGGAAGAATCTCTCGGATGAAGCTGCGGTATCCTGGGTCCATCACCGTGATCGGCATCTGAACCGTGTCCCAGGGGAAATCCTGGGAGAGCATTTTCTTAACAATATGAGGACTCTTGTGGGCCGTGAAGCCGATCAGTCGCACCTTGCCTGCTTCGCGTGCCTCAATGGCGGCTTCAAGCGCGCCGCCGGGACCAGTGATCCATTCGGGGTCGTTGTCATAGTTGATTTCGTGGAACTGCCAAACATCTAGATAATCGGTTTTCAGTCGATGCAGACTCTCATGCAACTGCGACTCTGCCGTGGCTTTGTCTCGACCGCAGACCTTGGTCATCAAAACGACCTGGTCTCGTCGCCCGGAGATTCCAAGCCCCATGCGCCGCTCGGCCTCACCGCTGGCATATTCCCAGGCATTGTCGAGAAATGTGACCCCGTGGTCGATTGCCGTCTGTAGGAGCCGGACGGAGTCCGACTCGCTCATCCCCTCGCGAGCAATGTGGCCGCCTCCAAAGCCAAGCATGGAAACTTCAATGCCGGATCGGCCGAGGGGGCGAGTCGGAATCTGCGTGGACGGAGAGTTGCTCATGGTGAGGTGCGAGGGGGTGAATCGTTGTAGTAAGCTCTACATTACTTCTTGCGGGCAACCTCCGCTTGATTGTGCGAGGGGAACCATGACGAAAGCGACTGTTTAACGGAGGCGTATTCGGGCTTCTGAGCAAGGTTCGTCCATTCGTAGGGATCTGTCAGCTCGTCGTAGAGTTCTTCATCTCCATTGTCGTAACGGATGTAGCGCCAACGTTCCGATCGAAGGGCGTGGCGTTGGAAGCCGTGCGTGGTCAGGGCGGGCCGATCCCAGGGAGCGTCAGGCTGAATCAAGAGCGGGCGGATTGAGGGGCCTTCCACGTGTTCGGGGCGAGGAAGATTTGCTAGATCACAAAGAGTCGGGTAGATGCTCATAAAATCAACGGTTCTACGAGAGATCTTTCCACGTGGGGTGACGCCTGGAACAACCCATATCAAGGGGGCTCGGGTCGCCTCTTCCCACAGAGCAAACTTGCGCCAGTGATGCTTCTCCCCGAGATGCCAACCGTGGTCACCCCAGAGGACGATGATGGTGTTCTGGGCCGCTTCACTTTTTTCGAAAGCGTCCAAGAGACGGCCCAATTGGGCATCGGCATAGCTCACGGAAGCTAAGTAGCCGCGAATCAGCCGTTTCCACGCACCTGCTTCTCGCACTTTCCGGTGGTCGCGGTCTGCTCCAGCGTTCTTGAGCCCAGAGGGAGGGAGGTCATCAAGATCGCCTTCCTGGTAGGGCGGAAGTTGGATCGATTCCAAAGGGTGCAGATCAAAGTATTTTTGGGGAACGTGCCACGGCAGATGAGGCCGGAAAATGCCACAGGCTAGGAAGAAGGGTTTCTCATGCGATTGGTTGAGTTGGTCGATACAATAGCTCACGGTGTGATAGTCCTGAAGCACGTCATCGCCGCCCTTGAGTTGGGCCCATTTGAGGGCGCCGATGGCTTCAGACTCAAAAACACCTTCGGACTTCAGCTTGGCTCGTGGGGCGTAGTCATCCCACTCTTCACGTCTTCCCCCACCACCGTGATAGATCTTTCCGGCTCCGGCAACATAGTAGCCTTGGGCACGGAAATGTGAATTGAGCGTCTGCTCGGGAGCGATGTGGGGCCTATAGTCATGGGGATTGTGGTAGACGCCGGTTGTGGAAGGGCGCATTCCCGACATGAGAGCCGCTCGTGAGGGGTTGCAAGCGGGGGCAGCGCAGTAGGCGTTGGCGAAGCTGACGCCCCAAGACGCGAGGCGATCTAGATTTGGAGTGACCGTTTGATGATTTCTCTGGAGGTGGCCCATCCAATGATTGAGATCATCAATTGCGATGAAGAGAACGTTGGGGCGGCTTTGTGCTTGGATTTGGAACGTCAGAACGAGGGCGAAAGCGACGAAGCCACGCCGCAGGTGAGAGATTCGTTGCCGGATCAGAGGGAGCATGGAAAGAGGTTAGGACTTTTGGCGGGGGAGGATCAAGGTTGAGTTATTTGATTGTGCTGACCGTTTGCGTTCGACCATCGGGGCTCCAGAGATCTGAAATCCAGCGATTGCTTGATTGCTGAGCTCGTCCCAACTTGTTAAGAATTGGGGAACTCAATCATGACTTCAATCAATCGGTATCACCTGCTCGGCTCCAGCACTTGGCTGATCGCAATTCTTTTTGTTCGTCTCATCAGCGATGGGTTAGCCGTCGAGGTAGAACCTCAGCGACAGCCCGGGGCCAAGCAACGGAACGTGATCTTCATCCTTTCGGATGATCATCGCTACGACGCGATGGGCTTCATGGGGCATCCGTTCTTGGAAACCCCCCACATGGATTCGATGGCCGAAAATGGAGTTCATCTCAAGAATGCCTTTGTCACCACCTCTCTCTGTTCACCAAGTCGAGCGTCGATCCTGACTGGGCTCTACACTCACAAGCATCGCGTGATCGATAACAATCGACTGGTTCCTGAAGGTACACGATTTTTTCCCGAATGGTTGCAGAAGGCGGGATACAACACGGCCTATATTGGCAAGTGGCACATGGGTGGTGACAGTGACGAACCGCGACCGGGCTTTGATCATTGGGTGAGCTTTCGGGGACAAGGACACTATCTTCCGCCTGGACCCAACTATACGCTCAACGTGAATGGTGCTCGAGTGAAGCAGAAGGGCTATATCACTGACGAGCTCACAGACTATGCGGTTGAATGGCTCGAGGAGCAGCGAGCAGGGGACAAGCCGTTCTTTATGTACCTATCCCACAAGGCGGTTCATGCGAATTTCACACCCGCAGAACGTCATGATGGACGCTACACCGATGCGCCTTTCGAGAAGCCGGCTAGTGAAGCGCTGACACCTGAGAACTATGAAGGCAAGCCGCGTTGGCTGCGAGACCAGCGGAACAGCTGGCATGGTGTGGACTTCCCGTATCATAGCAGTTTGGATGTTGAAGGGTATTACAAGCGATACTGCGAATCCTTGTTGGCTGTGGACGACAGTGTTGGGCGAGTGTTGGCGCAGTTGAAGTCCATGGGCATTCACGACGAAACTCTCGTGATCTACATGGGAGACAATGGGTTCATGTTTGGCGAACATGGATTGATCGATAAGCGGGTGGCATACGAGACGTCGATTCGAGTTCCCATGATGATGCAGTGTCCTGAGCTTTTCTCGGGGGGGCGTGTGGTTGATCAGGTGGTGGCCAACATCGATATCGGGCCCACAATCATGCAAGCCTGTGGATTGCTCCGTCCCAGTCATATGGACGGACGGAGTTTCATTCCGCTAGCCCAAGGCCGGCGAATCGGTTGGCGGGATTATTTCCTTTATGTCTATTACTGGGAGAAAAACTTTCCGCAATCGCCAACCGTATTCAGTTTGCGAGGGAATCAGTATAAGTACATCACCTACTACGGATTGTGGGATACGGATGAGCTCTACGACATCAAGAATGATCCGGGTGAGACGAAGAATCTGATTGCGGATCCTCAGTTCGCCTCGATCAAGAAGGAGTTGGAGAATGAGCTCTACAAGGCTCTGGCCGATGAGGGAGGCATGTTCATTCCGCTGAACCAGCCCAGAGGAAACTCTCAGAATAAGAGGCTGGGTACTCGGGGCGGTAAAACCGCCGGTGAGTTTCCCGGCCATATGGTGGTTGGTGAGCCGATCAACCGGAACGCTCGATAGGAGCACCCTGGTCACTCCTACTTGTTGGCAGTCGCTATGAGCCCGCCAGAGGAATCTCTTGATGGGGATGAATTCCCTTTTGGGGCGCCGGTGGAGTTTCCCATTACGGATGAGCTGGATCTTCACATTTTCCGTCCGAAAGAGGTAAAGGATGTTGTGCCGGATTACCTAGAAGCCTGCCGAGAGAAGGGCATTCTAACGGTGAGGGTTATTCATGGGAAAGGCATTGGGAACTTGAGACGCACGGTGCAATCACTTTTGGAGCGAATCGATTTTGTTGAATCTCACACCCCGGCTAGTGCCCAAATGGGAGGTTGGGGGGCAACGATGGTGAGGCTCAAGCCACTGGATCAATAGCGATGGGTTTCGTGCCTATTCTATTTGACCTCCCGTGACTCGTCTCAGGGTTTCCGGATCCCACCCACGTGTTTTCAGTCGAAATCTTCTAAAGCGCCACGGGCTATGTTCCGATGATGGATTTGATAGTATCTGGTGAACGGATGCTGGGTGGTCACCTGTGTCTGACGAGGAGAGCAATCTTGAATTCCAGCGCACTAGTTGTTTCAGAAGATTCGAATGATCAGAAGTCTCTCCTGGGAATGGGGAAGGGGAGCTGGTCGGTGGAAAGTGTTTGCCCGCCTCAGGAAGTGCTGGGTCGACTGGAAAACCACCGATACGATCTCCTGCTGCTTGATGCGCGTTCCGATGCTGCCGTGGAAACGGAGTTCATTGATGAAATGCGACGAACGGCGCCGGAATCGATTCCCGTTGTCTTTGATCGGGACGAAGCCAACGAGTTTCGGGTCAGAACGCGCGTTTCCCGCGCTGGTATCGCTGATTACGTCCAGTGTCAGGAGTCTTTTCAGGACCAAGTCTCACGGGAATGTCTCGTGGTTCGCCTAGCAGAAGACGAGTGCACGCGGCGTATTCAACCCTTGATCACGCGAACACCGACTCAGCGGGGGATCTATCATCGCGTCGTTGAAGAGGTGAACAGTCCGCATGGATCTCTCGAGCGAGTGGCTGACTTCATTGCCAATGATCCTATGCTCACCGCAAAAGTCTTGCAGATGGTGAATTCAGCCGCCTTGGGGATGCGTCGACGCTTTGTGGATGCCCATGAAGCTGTCATCATGTTGGGAGGGGAACGCATCAAGAGCATGATCGTTTTCGTTGAAGTGTTCTCGATCTGCGAGAAATTTCGCTTTGTTCGCTTCTCACCTGATAAACTTTGGCGTCACAGTCTGGCGGTAGGAAGATTGGCGAGAGAGCTGATGCGGTCACGCTCGCGCTCCATTGAAGCGGCGGATGCGTCCTTCACGGGTGGGCTGCTTCACGATGTGGGGAAACTAATGCTGGCAATCAACCTGCCGGAACAGTATCGGGAAGTGTTGGAAGATGTGGAAGAGGACTCGAATGAAGATATTTGGGCCTCAGAAGTGAAGTTTCTCCAGACTTCTCATGCGGAGGTGGGGGCCATGATTCTTGAGTCGTGGAATCTTCCTTATCCTATCCTCGAGGCCGTCGGTTATCACCACGCACCTAATCGGCTATCCAAAGAGGGTTTCTCTCCTTTGGATGCGGTCGCTGTCGCGAATGTTCTGCTCCACGAACCCTCTAATCCTTCGCAATCGTCTGAAGAGAATCGCACGCCTGTAGGCGCTCGGATCTGGCGACGTTTTGGAGATGAGCAGATGATCGCGTGGCACAAAGAATTTGTGTCCGCGGATTAGTGGAGATCGACTGCTTCGTGCTGGAGCGCTTCACGATTGACGATGCCGGAGGGGCATTTGCCGTGAGCGACGTCGACGATGCTCTGGCACGCTTCGTATCCAATCGCTTCGAAGAACTGATCCGTCCAGCAAAGTGAATGAGGCGCCAAGATTACATTCTCGAGTTGGAGCAGGGGATCCTTCGGATCGATCGGTTCCTGTTCGAACACATCTAATCCAGCTCCTTGAATCTGATTGGTCTTGAGGGCCTCGTAGAGAGCAGCTTGATCGACCACGGGGCCACGAGAGACATTGATCAAAAACGCGGAGGGTTTCAGTAAGCTGAGCCGCTCAGCGTTGATCAGGTGGTGGGTCTCCGGGATCAGCGTGCAGCAGATGACAATGTAGTCGGATTCTGCCAGAAGAGTTTCTAGTGAAACGAGTTCGACGCCCAAATCCTTCACTGCCTCTTGCGGCGTGTGAGGATCGTAGCCGAGGAATTGAAGATCGAGATTTTGAGCCACACGGAACACCTCTTGGCCGATGTTACCAACTCCAACTACTCCCAGAATTCGTCCGCCGAGGCCTTGTCCCATGTGGTCGAGGCGTTGGTTCCATTGACCTGTTCGAGTGAGCTTATCCTTGATCACGAGCCGGTGGCTCAGGGATAAGAGAAAGGTGAGAGCAGAAACTGCCACCGGACGTCTCACGGCGTTGGGGGTGATTGTGAGTAAGGTGCCGTTTGCTGTGCAGGAAGGAACGTCCACACTGTCGTAGCCCACCCCAAATCGAGCCACGACTCGGAGCTTCTTGGCCTGGCTCAGGCTGTTGGCGCTCAGCTTGGGAGAGAGCACCAGCAGTCCGTGGTAGTCTCGAATTTGTTCCGGAAGGAGTTCGGACGTGTTTTCTGCCAGGAATTCGAATTCGACGTTCTCAGCATTCTTAAGGATCGAAAGCCCGATGTCTCCGTAGCCGAGAGTTCCATCCTCGGCGAGAAAATCTCGGGTGATGCCAACTTTGAAGGGGACCGTGTCGTTGCTCATGGTGATTGCATCGGAAACTAGAGGTGGAATCGCCTGTGGGCAAGCACAAGACCCGCGCCGAATCCTCGGACCGTTCAATCTCGCTCGCCGGTCACTTCGCGCAAGGCCTTGGCGAGACTGTCGATCACTTGGGTGACTTGGCCTTTCGTCATGGTGTAGATCAGGAGGAGGGCAATGACGTTTCCGATCGGGCGAGTGAGCACGCCGTGCTTGGCCATTGCCTGGCAAACTTTAATGCCGATTTGCTCTGTGATCGGGTAGGGCGTGCGCTGGTCTCGGTCTTGGACGATCTCGATGCCTGCGATGAGTCCCACCCGGCGAATATCTCCCACATGAGGATCTTGCCAGAGCTGACTGAGGCCATCCTGGAACCATTGCTCCAGTTTTTGGCGCCGCTGAAGCGAGGCTTTCGACTGGAGGATTTCGAGGTTGGCCAGGGCGGCGGCGCTGCCGAGCTGGTTGCCGGTGAAACTGTGTCCGTGAAAAAAGGAGCGAAAGCTTTCGTAGGGACCAAGGAAGCTGTCGAAGACTTCTTGGGTGGTTAGAGTGGCCGCCATCGGGAGGTACCCTCCGGTGAGTCCTTTAGCGAGGGCGAGGAAGTCAGGTTGGACGCCTTCGCGGTGGCACGCAATAAGGGAGCCGGTTCGCCCGAACCCGGTCATGACTTCATCGGCGATCAGGTGAAGTTTGTGTTTTCGAATCAAGCGTTCCAGTTTGGAAAGGTAGCCCTCCGGATGTGCGATCATTCCGGCAGCGCCTTGAATCAAAGGCTCGATAACGAAGGCGGTATAGGGTTTGCCGGCTTGCTTGGCTCGATTGAGTTTCTTTTCGACTTTCCCGATGCATTCCCATTTGCATTGGCGTGTATTGCGAGCGTCTTCGCGACTGGGCTTGGCGCGATTGTGCGGGCAGCGGTAGCAATAGGGTGCCATGACGCGATCGACTGCGAAGCGAATCTTACCGAAGGGTTTGTGGAAGAGCGGACTGTGGCTCAGGCTCATGGCGCCGACGGTATCGCCGTGGTAGCTGCTTTCGAGCGAGAGGTATCGTGGCGTGATTTTGGGTCGGGCACGGCACGTGTGTTGGTGATGCAGTTTGAGAGCGGCTTCCATTGCCGTAGAGCCGTCGTCGGAAAAGAAGACCTTTGCGAGTTTGGGTTGTGGGCTGGATTTCGGTCTCTTTGTCAGCCTGGTGGCCTCGATCAGTTCTTTGGCCAAGTAAGAGGCTGGTTCGTTCGCGAAGCCGAGGGCAGAGGAGTGGCTGATTTGTTTGAGTTGATTTTGGATCGCTCGATTGATCTTTGGGTTGTTGTGCCCGTGAAGGTTCGTCCAGATCGAAGCATTGGCGTCGATGTATGAATTTCCCTCGTGATCGGTGAGCATGACTCCCTTGCCAGATTGGATTACGATGGGCTTACTCCTGACCCAATCGCGCATCTGCGTAAAAGGGTGCCAGACGTACTTTTGGTCGAGTGCGCGTGGGTCCTGTTTCAGATTGGTTTTCTTTAAAGTGCGAGGCATAGACTGAAAGTGATCCGATGCTAGGGGTGCTTACGCTGTTTGGGCCTGAGAGTTAAGCGCTGAGACGAGTTGGTTCACTTGTTCCTCTGTATGATTGGCGGATAGCGTGATCCGCAGTCGCGCTTCTCCCCGCGGAACCGAGGGATATCGAATGGCAGGAACCAGGATCCGTTGCTCAAGGAGCTTCTGCGAAAGAGCCAAACTCTGTGCCTCATCGCCTACGATGTATGGGATGATGGGAGAGTGAATCTCGCCGCTTAGATTCAGCCCCTCTCTCAACTGCTTCACGCGCTCCCAAAGGTCTTTAGCCCGACGCTCACCCTCTGCACTCTCTACGAGCGAGAGAGCTGCGGTGGCGGCGGCGGCTGATGCGGGAGTCGGAGCCGTGGAGAAGATGAAAGACCGAGCTCGATTGATGAGAACCTCTCGAAGGGCTTGGCTGCCACATACGAATCCTCCAGCAGAACCCAAGGCTTTCCCCAAGGTGCCCATGTGGATGTCGACTTGGTCACTCAGACCACTCGCCTCAACCAGCCCACTTCTGTTCTTCCCGAAGAATCCGGTCGCGTGCGCTTCATCAATCATCAGCCAGGCACCGAACTCCTGCTTGAGTTGGGCGATCTGGTTGAGCGGTGCTTGGTCGCCGTCCATGGAAAAAACGCTCTCAGTGACGATGAGCCAGTTGCCTTTTTCGATCTCACCCGAGTGTTGTTGTTCGCTTGTTTCCTTGAGAAGAGATTCAAGGTGCTTGGCGTCGTTGTGATTGAAGACCTTGGTCTTGGCCTTCGACAGTCGGATGCCATCGATCAGGCAGGCGTGATTGAGACGATCGCTGAACACGACGTCGTGCTCGGTGAGGACGGCGCTCAGCACGCCGACTGCGGTTTGGTATCCGCTGTTGAAAACGAGCGCAGCCTGAGTGCCTTTGAATGAGGCGAGTCGATTCTCCAAGTCTCGGTGCGGTGTCAGCGAACCCGTTATCAAGCGGGAGGCTCCAGAGCCCGCGCCAAAGCGATCTGTTGCGTCTCGGGCCGCTGCTTTTAACTGAGGGTGATTGGCCAATCCAAGGTAGTCGTTTGAGGCAAAGCTCGTAATGGTCTCGGAATGGAGCGTCAAGGTGACATCGGATGCACTTTGGACTTCTCGCAAGCGCCGAAACAAGTCCTGTCGACGAGTGGTTTCCAGAATTTGCTCCAAGTGTTCCTCGAAGGACGTCATGAGTGACCTCCTTCCGCAGTCGGATGAAGAGTACGCTCCGCTGGGTCGAAAGTCTGAGGCGGATGGGGGTAGACCTGTTTTCCGTCGATCAGAGAAAGTTTCACGGGCCCTTCATGAAAGACGATGGCCTCGGTGGCTTTCGAGAGCGAACCTGCAAAAGGGATGGCGATCACGTCGGCGAGATAACCGGGCTCAAGTCGCCCGAGCTGGTCTGAAAGGAAAAGGGCTTCGGCGGCATTCATGGTTGCCCAACGAAGGATGGTGGCAGGCTGTGGTGCGTCTGAGCGCGAGGCAAGGGATGCCATCTCGGCAAAGAGATTCAGCTCTGGCTTTTGGCGTTTGCCTCCGATGATACTGGCGAGGCTATCCGTTCCCAATGTGAGATTTACTCCCGCTTGTTCCAGTCTCTGCCAGGGAAAGGGAGTGTGGTTGAAGAAAGTATGGCTTTGTGGGCAATGAACGACGCTTGTTCTGTTGGCGGCCAAGAGTTGTTCGTCGCCCGGGGCGAGTTCGTTGACGTGCGCGGCCAGGAGCGGGTATTTCAGGTAACCGGTCCGTTCGAGAATCTGTAAGGGGCTTCCCTCGCCACAGTGTTCTGCGTCATTTTGCGGTCTAAGCCAGTCGTGAAGAGGTCCGGAAGCCGATTGATACATTTCGGCCTCCTCGCTCGACTCGGCAACATGCGTTGTGATAAGCCGGTGTTCCTCTTGGGCGCGTTTCGAGGCAGCCGCTCGGAGAGCCGCTGTTGTGGTGTACGGAGCGTGAGGAGAGAGGCCGCAGCGGTTCCTGTGCTCTGCTTCGAGCTCATGGCTTCGTCGTAGATTTGTTTCGACGAGACCTGCCGGGTCCTCTTTGCTTCGAAGGTTGATCATTTCAAAGCAGGAACTCACTCTGAGCGGCGTGCCCTGCCAAACTTCGGGTAGGAGTTCGGGCACGGCTTCGATATCGACAACGGATGTGACGCCGTGCTTCTCCAGCATCCGAGCGCCTCGAATCCAGGACTGGGCGAATTCGGTGTAGCTCCATGAAGCCTTGATTGCGATAATGGATTTAATCCAGTCCGAGAAGAGCTTCTGTGGTGGAATCATCCCAGCCATGTCTGTGTAGTCGAGATGGCAGTGACTATTGATCAAACCGGGAAGGAGGATGCTTTCTCCGAGATCGATTAGTTCGTGATCAGCCGGGCGATTCAGATTGGTATAATCGTCAACCTCCACGATGCGTTCGCCTTGGATCCTGATCGCGCCATTCTCGATGGGAGGACGGGACACGGGAGCGACAAGACGAGCTCGAAGAATTTTCGTTGGAGCTGTGCTGAGCGAATCGGGCACGAACGAAGAAGTTGAGGTCTGGGGAGGCAAAATGGCACCACGCAAAGTGGTGCCATTTGTTTCGTATTAGAATCTAGAATGCAGCTTAGGTGCTGAGTCGACCTAGGCTTCCTGTGCCTTGCGTTTTCGCTTTGCGGGCTCGCTGATTCGCTTGGCTTTCTTCTTACTATGTTGTTTGCGAATCTGTTGCTCGATCTTCTTCGTCACGAGATCGATCGCCGCGTAGAGATCATTCTCCGAGTCTTCGGCATAGAGATCGGGGCCGCGAACGCCGAGTCGAATGCTGCATTTGAATTGTTTCTCGGGTGACTTGGTTTTGTCATGTTCCAAGTTGACCCGAGCGTCGACAGCCCAACGATCGAAGTGCTCAAGCTTTTCGATTTTGCTCAGGATATGTTCTTCAATAGCAGCTGTCAGCTTTACGTTATGGGTCGTTAGGACGAACTTCATACCTCTGTATTCTGGCGTCTTTGCAAGTTAATATCCAGCGAAGAATCGATTCCATTGAGATTTCACACAATTTGCGATTGCCACCTTGTGAATGCGGTGTCAGCGTTCATGTTTCCGTCGAGTCGATTGAACCAAATGAGTGGATTCGTGTCTTTATAGGTAGGCTCGCCGTAGATATTTAGGGTCGTTTGTATTGAGAGTAAGATGGGGAAAATGTATCGAGTATTATTTGTTTGCATGGGGAATATCTGTCGCTCACCAGCTGCTGAATGTGTCTTCCGGCAGGTAATCACCCAAGAAGGGTTGGCGGGGGCGGTCGAATGTGATTCAGCCGGAACGATTGATTTTCATGCCGGCTCAGCTCCAGATCCTCGGGTTCGAAAAACAGGTGCGGATCGCGGTTTTGAGATTGTGGGGAGGGCTCGTCAGGTTCAGGAAGCGGACTTGGAGTCCTTTGATCTGATCTTAGCGATGGACCGTGAGAACTTAGAGTACGTGAAGTCTCTGGATGTGCGCGGTCAGTATAGTGAGAAGATTCGTCTATTTTGTGATTTTGCACAGCAAATGGACGAGGAAGAGGTTCCCGACCCCTATTATGGGGGGCAAACGGGTTTTGATAAGGTCTTTGACTTGTTGGAAGATGGAAGCGAGGGATTGATCGCTCATCTGACGGAACATCAAGGGATTGGCTGATGCGAACGGGACCCTGGGAAGCAATTGGGGCGGAAGTTTCTCAAGTGCTGGGCTTAAGGTTTCGGCCAGAATCAGTCGAATCCATCGGCGGAGGGTGTATCAATGATGCTTTTCGTCTGAGCGACGGCGCGACGAGTGTTTTTGTGAAGACCAACTCCCGCGCACAGTTGTCAATGTTTGAGGCCGAGGCAGAAGGGATGAAAGCGCTCAGAGCGGCTGAGGCGATTCGAACGCCCGAAATCTATCTGACTGGCGAAACGGATGCCTTTTCGTGGATCGCGATGGAGTATGTCGAATTTGGTACATCCAGCAGGGAAGGGCAGGCAGCCCTGGGCACTCTGTTGGCCAAACAACACCGTATGACGAACGATCGTTTCGGGTTTGTGTGTGACAACACGATAGGGAGCACGCCACAGCGGAATCGCTATCGAGAGTCTTGGGTTGATTTTTTGCGCGAAGAGCGGCTGGAGTTCCAGTTTTTCTTGGCTGAAAAGAAGGGGGGAAACTTCTCCGGGGCAGAGCGGTTGCTGTCGGGTTTACCTGAATTCTTTACATGTTACACACCCGAGCCGGCTCTCCTGCACGGCGATCTTTGGTCGGGTAACGTGGCGTTTTCTAGGAAAAATGAGCCGATTGTTTTTGACCCCGCCGTATATTATGGTGATCGTGAAGCTGAGTTTGGAATCATCGCGATGTTTGGAGGGTTTGATCAGTCCTTTTTTGAAGCCTATGAAGAGGCGTATCCTTTTCAACCGGGTTCAGAAGTCCGTCAGGACTTGTACTTGCTGTATCATCAGTTGAACCATTTCAATCTCTTTGGTTCAAGTTATCGGGTGGGAGCTCAATCCACCTTGGATCGGTTGTTGCGATCACTGGGCTGAGATCGATTGAGGCGCGGAGCACCAATCCAATCATAGATTGCAGAAGGGCTGTGAGAGTAGAGAGCAAATCAATGAAGCTTCAAGGACGTGGGGCGGGGCTGTTTGGATTTCTGGTTGCCGCCGCACTGCTCTTTCCGGGGGGCATGTGCCGGGCCCTTCAGTTCGATGTTTTCGTTGGCTATGGTGGCGTGGTCAAGGAAGCGGATTGGTTTCCTGTGACGTGCGAGATCATGAATGACGGAGCGGCTTTTCGGGGCCTGATCGAGATCTCGGGAACCCACTTCGGCACCCGCCAGAAAAGGCAATTGGCTCTCGAGCTCCCTTCGAACACCCGCAAGCGGGTAGTTATCCCTGTGTTTCACGCGATGGCGGGCCTAGCGAGTTGGGATGGTCGGCTTTATGATGAGTCCGGCAAATTGATAGCGGAGCAACCCGGTGTTCGGGTTAAGGAAGTAGCGTGGGAAGGCGTCATCATGGGTTCCATGTCTCGAACCTTTGCCGGGGCCCCGAAGTTTCCTTCTTTCCGCGATGCAGAGTCGACCATGCAACCTCAAATCGGTCGCTTGACAGCCGAGCAGTTTCCGGACAATCCGATCGCGCTTGAGGGTTTGAGTTCATTGTATATGAACTCGGAACAGGCGTTGAAGCTGACTGCGCCACAGATCGGTGCTTTGACCTCTTGGATTGCCGCTGGGGGACATCTGATTGTCGCCATTGAACAGCCCGCCGATGTCGTGTCGACCGACTGGTTGCAAGCTTTGAGCCCCTTCGTCCCTGAGAGTGTGAGCCAAGTGACGGTCGGCAGTGCCTTTTACCAGTGGCTGCTCGATGACGCCCCGGAGTCCGTGCCTCCGATTGGGGCCGCGACGGTGCATCGAAATCTCGTGGCGGGTACACCGGCTGGGCGCTTGTTGTTGGAATCCTTCGCCTATAATCAAGCTCCGCGTGAGCTTAGTTTGGAGAACTCTGAAATCCCGCTCGTGACCGGACGCCAACGGGATGGTGAGGTGTTGCTGGAAGCCGGGGGAGTTCCTCTGGTGATCAGCGCCGTGCGGGGACGTGGAGCAGTGACGGCTCTCACCTTCAGTCCTGAGCGGGAGCCCTTTCGCTCCTGGAAGAGCAAAACGTGGTTTTGGGCGAAGCTGAATCGAATTCCGGTCGACTGGTTTGAGGCTCCGCGCTTCAATAATTGGGGTGGTGAAAGCGTGGATGGAATCTTTGGATCTCTCATTGAGAGCCGGCAGGTTCGTAAGCTTCCCGTCCGATGGTTGCTGGCCTTGTTGGTGGTTTACTTGATCGTCATCGGTCCCTTCGATCATTGGTTCCTGAAGCGCATCAACCGTCAGATGCTCACCTGGATTACCTTTCCTGCATACGTTGTCGTCTTCTCGCTACTGATCTATTTTATCGGCTACAAGCTGCGATCCGGTGAGTCGGAGTGGAATGAGTTTCACATTGTGGACCTTGTTCAAGGACGTGACAGTGCCAGCATAAGGGGCCGATCCTATGCTTCGATCTATTCTCCGGTCGGTAAAAATTACGATGTGAGCTGCCAAGTCCCGGGCTCACTCTTGCGATCTGAGTTCACGGGTTCCTCCGGAGGGGGACAAGAGCTCGGCGAGGCAACGATTCAATACGGAGCGAGTGGAGCACTAGCGGAGGTTTTTGTGCCCGTCTGGAGTAGCCAGTTGTATGCCGCGGATTGGTCGAAGCAAGGGGCTCAGCCTTTCCGGGCAACAGCCTCGATAACGGGGGGCTCTCTGAACCTCAAGTTGGAGAATCTGGGGGCTCACGGTGCGGAGTCGATAGGGGTCATTGCTGAGGGGCGCTTTTTTGAAGTGGATGGATTGACGGCTGGAGGGACCCGAACGGAGTCCTTAGATCTAAGACTGGGTGTGTCTCTCCGGAATCACGTGCAACAAAAGGCACAACGATATCCTTCCGTTCTGGGGTCTCGACGCCAGACCTTGGGTGAGACGGTTCGATTGAATGACCTCTCAGGAGATTCGATGGTTTCCTCGTTTCTGGCTGACTATCAGTCTCGCGGAAATGACTATCGAGGTTTCATCTATCCGCATGGGATGGATCTATCAGCGCTCGTCGATCGAGGTGAGGTGATTGTTCTCTTTTACTGTCCGGGATACTCACCCATTGCGCCCCTGAACAATTTTGAAGTCGCCAGAAGCAAACGTGGCTCGCTGGTAAGATTGGCGATCACTCCAGATGATGGAGCCGGGGAACTTTGAGACAAACTGAAGCCGGGTCGCTTGGGTTGCCCAGCCATGGAAGAGAAGCAAATGGAAAACGAGACCAACACTCCACCAGAAGTACCTGCGGTTGAGACCGTAAATCTGACGCGGCGTTATGGTGCGATGACGGCGTTGTCATCGCTCGATTTGCGGGTAAACCGAGGGGATCTGTTTGGTTTTATCGGATCCAATGGAGCCGGGAAAACCACCACGCTGCGAATCTTGGCTACGTTTCTAACGCCGAGTGATGGTCAGGCGAAAGTGTTGGGTCATGATGTCGTCCGCGATGCTGATTCCGTTCGACACATCATTGGTTACATGCCGGATTTCTTTGGCGTCTACAAGGATATGGAAGTGACCGAGTACCTCGATTTCTTTGGTGCCTGCTACAAGATTCCGGCCAAGAAACGAGAGACAACGGTCCGGGATGTCCTGGAGCTCGTGGGCTTGACCGAAAAACAAGGTGCATTGATCGGAGCTTTGAGCCGGGGGATGCAGCAACGTTTGGGGTTGGCGCGCGTTCTGATTCATGACCCAGAATTACTTCTCTTGGACGAACCGGCCAGTGGACTCGATCCACGGGCGCGCATCGAAATGATGGCTATCCTGCAGGAGTTGCAGCGGATGGGCAAAACGATCATTATCTCCTCGCATATCCTGAGTGAGTTGCAGAGCTTATGTAACCGGGTCGCTATTATCGAAAAAGGAGAATTGATCTACAGTGGTTCCGTAACGGGAGTAGCGGATCAGATGAAGGAAGACGTGACCGTTTGGGTCAAAGTGGCCTCCGACTCAGATGCTGCCTTGCGAATCTTGGCTGCTCGTCCGGAAGTAGCAGAAGTGGAAGAAGTAGAAGGGCGGTTTCGAATTGTCATGACCCCAGGCGAATCAGACATCAGCTCAATCGCCGAATCACTCGTCCAAGGTGGTGCTCGCCTGACCGAGCTTCGGGAGGATGCACTAGATCTCGAAGAAGTCTTCCTCCGCGTCACCAAAGGCGAAACTCAGTAGCGCTCTGTAAGGGAGTTGTGCCGCTTTCCCAACCCCAGATCGGCGCCGATGAACGCAGGTTTGTTGTCTCCGTGTTCATTCGGCAGCATGTCGAGCTTTTCTTCCCGTGAACGATGAACGAATGAATGGAAAACAGTTCGGCTTTGTAGGGCGAAACGCAGAAGTATCTTATACTGTCATTGCTAGTAGGTCCTGTTGTTCTTGCAGATAAACGAGATGCCGAGCACATTTAGGGAGTGACAAATAAGGAAAAAGTACTGAGCGTTGTTCAGCAATTGCCTGATGATTCGTCGATCGATGACATCGCCGACCGGATCGACTTTATTGCTGGGATAGAGCGAGGTCTCGATGAGCTAGACTCCGGCAAGGGTATCTCACATGCTGAGGTCAAGAAGGAGTTGGCTTCGTGGCTTTCAGACTGATCTGGGCTCCGGCAGCAAGAGACGATCTAAAGGATGTCGTTTCCTTCATAGCGCGTGACAGTAGATCTCGAGCTGAGACGTTTGGCTTTAGATTGATGCGAGAGGTTGAACGGCTCCGTGATCATCCGGAATTGGGCCGCGTGGTTCCAAAACTTGCATTGCCCTCAGTCCGCGAGTTGTTTGTAAGGTCCTATCGGCTAATCTATCGGGTGTCCCATGAAACGAACAGCGTTGAGGTTATTCGTGTATGGCACGGAGCCCGAGGCGCTTCCGAGCTCTAGTCATCTACCAGTGCGCTTGAGCCTGCCGGCTGACGCCGGTGGCTCAATTGGTCGTCGGAATGTCAGAGGCTAAGGGAAGGTCTTCAGAACAGAAGGTCGGCTTTTCGGCTGACTCTTTTTTCGCCAGTCACTCGAACCGCGGATGGTGAACTGATCTCTAGGAGGAAGTGCCTGACGTCGTCCTTTGCATCGTCTAAGGTCGAACCATGAAACAAGTATCCTTCGATGACTTTCTCAGTATTGAGCTCCGTGTTGGTGAGATCGTTTCTGCTGAGGAGTTTCCTGAGGCTCGTAAACCCGCTTACAAGCTCATGGTCAATTTTGGTGAGGAGATTGGAATGAGGCGCTCGAGTGCTCAGATTACTCATCACTACGAGGCGTCCGATTTAGTTGGTCGTCAGGTGGTCGCGGTGGTCAACTTTCCGCCGAAGCAAATTGGCCCGGTGAGGTCCGAATGCTTGGTTACGGGATTTCATGATGAAAATGGAGGTGTGCTACTGTGTACTCCAGACAAGCCGGTGCCGCTGGGAACTCGATTGCTCTGAACGGCGCCTCGAATTCTGAAACCAGCGGGAACCTGGCTCGAATCGTAAGGGCACTGAGGCCTACTTTCATTGGCTGAACAGCAAATGCTTAGCTCCTTTTTAGTCATTGTCGCCGTGACATTGTATTCAGCGGCTTTCTGGAAAAGTCAAAGTATCCATCCTTGAAACACGCTTGCAGAATTGTTGAGGTTTGGTAGCAAATTCCATGAGGTAGTCTCCAATTCAATGATCCGTTCTCTGTCTGCCGCAGCTGACGTGGGATTTTCTAAAAATGTTGTGGTGATGAAGAATGTCGCGTGTTCAGATTTGAATACGCGTTTCAGTCATTTCGAGCAGTTTAGATACTATGATGAGCCCTAAGGTAAAGTATGCGGTTTGGATGGGTGGTGGCATGGGGGGGGGACGGCAATCTACGAGTTTGCAACGGCGGGCTCTGAGGGGCCGGATCTCGGTCGAGCTCTCTTTGTAGGCGTGTTTGGATTTATCGTCTACCTCTTGATTCCGATGGATTCGAACAAGGAAGCGAAGGAGAGCGCTCGAAAGGGGAATTGATGCGAAAGGATCGTACATGATTCAGGTTGAGAAGGCCCAAGAGAGAAATCACTTCGTTCGACTCCGGCTCTTGCGGTCGCTTGGAGGCAGTTCTACTTGTCACAGGGTTGGTTTCGATCGTTGCGGCCGTGTTGGCATTTCTTGGTTACGGCATCCTGGCTTCTCTGGTATTTCTGATTCTAGGGATCATCGCTTTCTCGATTTCTAAAGTGTTGGACTTGCTTGGCGACTTATGCGGATTGCTTCGCAAGCGTGAGTCGACGGTCCAATCGTCAAACTCGGAAGATCGAGACTCACCATAGCCACAGTTTAGGATTGCGAACTCCGATCTTCGGAAAGCCCATTGAAGGGGCATTTTCAGCGCACTCTTGAATCTTGGTGGAATCTTTGAAGGAGTCTCCGGATTCAGTAGCCGAGAAGCATTCAAGCTCCAGCTGTCATCGCTTAATTGATTGCTGCTTTCTCCCTTTTCGGGTAGGTATTGAGCGAGTTTTATGGAGTTCAGCATCCTATGATCGATTGGAAAATTCGTTCACGATCCAGTGAGTGTCAGGCGTGTAACACCAAGTTTGGTGACGGTCAGGCCTACCACACGCTCTTGTATGCCGAAGGTCAGGAGAATCAACGAACCGACGTTTGCAGCGACTGTTGGGATGGCCAGTATGGGCATGGAGCGAGCGATCGGAAGGGCTTCATTTCCCACTGGTCTGGAACCTTCATTGTCCCTCCTCCGCCTCCTCCGGAACCCATTCAGAAAGACTCGGCAGATACCGCCCTCACCAAGCTTGTTGAGCTGGGAGATCCCAAACATGGCCCCATCTGTTTCATCCTTTCGGCGATGCTCGAACGGAAGCGCTTACTGAAAGTGCGAGAGGAGTTTCGCGAGGAAGGGCAACGGGTCTTTGTATACGAGAATCCAAAGACCGGGGATGTTTTTACGATTCGAGACCCTGGATTAAAACTAGATGAGCTGGAGGAAGTCCAGCGCGACGTCGCTTTCTTGTTAGAGGAAGGAGTCGAGGCTTTCTTGGGAGGCGGTGCTGAGAAGGAGGAAGAGGGTTCCGACGAGGAGGACTCCGATGATGAGGATTCCGACGCGGAAGCAGACAATGAAGCTGAAGCGACAGATACCGTGACAGCAACTGTATAATGCCCGATTTGAGCGCAGGTGAAGACGATGATATGAGTCGCCTTGAAGCGATTTTGGGCTACGAGTTTCGTGATCGTAGTCTGCTTCGATTGGCGCTCACGCATCCGTCTGTTGCTCAAGAAGAGGAATCGACGTTACACAATCAGCGGCTTGAGTTTTTGGGGGATGCGGTCCTTCAGTTGATCGTGACCCACGACTTGTTCGAAAAGTTCTGCGATGCCGAAGAGGGCCCTCTGACCAAAGCGAGGGCTCGCCTCGTGAATCGTAGAAGTCTCGCTAACCATGCTCGTACTTTGGGAATGGGACAGTACTTGCGGGTGAGCCGAGGCGAGGAGATGAGCGGGGGACGGGATCGACAGTCGGCCTTGGGAGACGCTTTTGAAGCTGTTATTGGCGCGGTTTATCTTGATTCTGGCTTTGAGGCGGCTGGCGATTTGGTTCGACGCCTGTTTCAAACGGAGCTTGGGGAGATCGAATTGATCCCCAGTCTGGAGAATCCCAAAGGCGAGCTTCAGGAGCTGCTCCAAGCGCAATCCTCTAATCCCCCGCAGTATCAACTGGATGGGGTCTCGGGGCCAGACCATGATCGGCTCTTTAACTGTTCTGTTTATCACAATGGCGTGAAACTCGGGCAAGGAAGTGGCAAGAGCAAGAAAGAGGCTGAAGGGCAGGCGGCGCTGGTAGCACTCCGAGCGCTTCAGGGGGATCAAGATGCCCCGGAAGCGGAGTCTGGATAGACAGAATCCGTGCTTCGTGGGTGCTGGGTGCGTGAATCTCACGCAAAATGCGTGAAACTCATTCACGGAGGCGGATTTTTGCAGCCTATTTGCCCGTTTATCGCGGTGTGAAATTCGAATTCACATTGGCACGGGACTAGCGACCAAAGGAGTGTCTCAAGAAAGGGCTTGGGCAATGTGCCAGCAAGGGTTCACATTGTATCGCATCGCAACAAAGAGTTTCCGGTGGCATGAACGGCCTATTGAATGAGGGTTCAAAAGCAGTCTGGCTCGACTACGCTGGCCATTGAGCTGGACGGATGGCTTTCGTGCCACCGGATCCATCGACCTCCAAGTGCGAGGCCGATGTTTCTTTTCATCCCTGCTTAATTCTCGGATCGATCCAACGGTAGGATACATCCACCGCGAGATTGAGAAGCGCCAGAATCAACGCGTAGACGAGGACCAATCCCACGATCATCGGATAGTCTCGGCTGAGCGAACTTTGAATAAGAAAGACTCCAATTCCGGGAATCTGAAAGAGATTCTCGGCGACAAACGACCCCGTGAGGAGGTCCGCTAGCAGGGGCCCGGCGTAGGACACGACGGGAAGAATTCCCAGGGGGAGGACATGCCGAATGAGGATGGTTCGTTCAGGAAGCCCTTTGGATCGGGCAGTCAGGATGAACTCTGACTGCAAGGTGGCTTCGATTCCTTGTTGTGTGAGACGGGCAACCCGCCCGGCGTAGTAGATGCCGAGGGTTAGAACCGGGAGCACGAAGTGGAGGGGAGACGAGAGCAGGGCGACGGGTAACCACTTGAGTTTGATGGCAAACACCATGACCAAGATCGGTCCGATGACCAGGGCAGGAATACAGATCCCCATCATGGAGGCGGCATCTGCGAGCATTTTTCGTCCGGGAGCTTTGGCTGTGGCCGAGAGACAACCCAGAGGAATGCCCCAGCACAGGCTGAAAGCGAAGGCCATGGAACCGAGTGCGAGCGAAACGGGCAGGCCTTGGGCGATGATGTCGTTGACGCTGTGATTCCGATGCTTCAGCGAGTTGCCGAGATCGCCTTGCACGAGATTCGAAAGATAGTGGACGTATTGTTTCCAAAGTGGGGCATCAAGAAGGTATTTCTCTCGCAGCAGACGTTCAGCCTCTGCCGATTCGAGTTTTCGTTCTCGGTCGAATGGTCCGCCCGGTGCCAATCTCACCAAAGCGAATGCGAGGCAGCTGACGATCAGCAGGAGGGGGATCATTCCCAGCAATCTGCGGAGGATGAATTTCATGGATTGCTGACTCCGTTGGCCTGGGTTGCTGCTGCAACCGGTTTCTTGGAGTTGGACTTGTTACGGCGCTGGATTGCTCGGATGGGATGCTCAGCGCGAATGTTGTCGTGGATTCCAGTGACTCGGTTGGTGTCGTAGTATTCCATGGACACGAAGAAATAGAGCGGGATGATGGGGGCTGCGTCATTGATGAGCATTGATTCGGCCTGTTTTAGAAGGGCCATTCGTTCGTCGGTGGATGGCGCCATGCCGCTTTGTTTTAAGAGGAGATCATAGGCCGGATCGCTCCAGCCTGTTCGATTGTTCCCACTCACCGAGGTGAATACTTCGAGAAAAGATTCTGGCGCGATGTAATCACCGATCCAACTACTCCTTGAGACGTCGTAGTTTATGTTCCCTTGATCTTGAAAGTAGGATTTCCATTCGAGTTGTCGAAGCTGCGTTCTGATCCCAAGATGTTCTTGCCACATCGCTTGGATTTCGACGGCAATCTGCTCGTGTAGTTTGGAGCTATTGAAGAGGTAGTCGATGGGAGGAAACCCTTTGCCGTCTGGAAAACCGGCTTTCCGGAGCAGTGCTTGGGCTTTTGACGGGTCGTATGCAAGTCCCTTGGGAGACGTATAGTCGGGAATCCCGGCAGGAACGAGATGAGATGCGGTGGGTTCGTCTGCTCCGGTAATCTTATCTACGAGTCGATCTTTATCGATCGCATGGGCCAGGGCGAGTCGCACGTTCGGATCCGAGAAGGGAGGCTTGGTGGTGTTGATGCGCAGGAAGTATGTGCCGAAGAAATCAGCCGTATGAAAATCTTCGCGTTGGCGTAGAATTCCGACCAGCTCCGTGGGGATGAGCTCCTTGTCCCACACGACATCCACTTCGCCGCTCTCGTAGAGGTTAAGTGCGGTGCTGGGATTGTTGGTGGGTAGAATGTCGACGATTCTGGATTGTGTCTGTGCGTGATCCCAGTAGGCATCGTTTCTCTTGAGTCGAATCCGATCATTCAATCTCCAAGACTGGAGTTGATAGGAGCCGCTAGTCGGGAGATCTGGCTGGAGCAGCCAGCGATCGCCATGCTCTTCGATGACGCTACGAGGAACCGTGCCCAGAGCAGGGTAACAACAGATGTGCAGAAAAAAGGGAGTTGGCTTGTGGAGCGTGACTTGGAGTTCGTCTGGGCCGTTTGCTCGAATCCCAACTTTATTAAAGTCTGTGATTTCCCCTCGGTTAAACGCCTCGGCATTCTGGATACAGTAAAGAATGCTCGCGTAGTCGCAGGCTGTGGCTGGTTCGAGGACTCGTCGCCATGAGTAAGCGATATCCTCCGCACTGAGCGGGCTGCCATCCGACCAGCGGAGGTTTTTCCTGAGGGTAAAACGATAGCGAGTGCCCGTGGAGTCGATCTCCCATGACACCGCGAGACTGGGTTCCGCAAGCCCGGTTTCGGCATTGTAACGGGTGAGGCCTTCAAAGAGTGCGGATACGATACGGCCGTCTGCTTGCCCACTAATGATCGCGGGATCCAACGACTCAGGTTCTTTGCCGTTGATGATCACCAAGTCGGCAGGAGCCAAGGGGTAGGGCTGGCAGCCGATAAGGCTTGCACAGAGAACAATCCAACCCAACAACTGGCGAGCTACCGGCATAAGCGATGGGGCGAGGCAATCATGCGGATTCTTTTGCTTCGATCTGTCGCGTGGGAGTATGGAACTGAGCGGCTCAGATGAGGAGACAAAAAAAAACTCCGGCGAGGCCGGAGTCTTGAAATCGAATTGAGGGCTACCCTTAGTTATTGGGATTAGGCTCTGTTGCAGGCGTTTCCTCGGGCTGAGTCAGTGGCTCTTGCGAGAGGTTGGGATCAGCAGGTTCCGTGATCTCAGGAGTCGTGTCCGCTTCGGTTTCCCCTTCCGTCGTTTCAGCATCTGGCGTAGCGGAGGCATCCGCACCAGGCTCTGGACCTTCGATTGTAGTCGGGACGGTGGGTGTTTCCGTTGGGGATTCTTCCTCTGCGGTAGCCGGTGCGTTCGCGGCTTGCTGGGCGGCTTCCTGTTCGATCAAACGATCAGCTTGTCCGGAACGGTAAGCGTTTAGAGCGGACAAGGTCAGGGCCAATCCTAGGAAGATGCCTGCACAGTACTTGGTGATCTGTGCGAGGGGTGTCCCGGCTCCTGCACCAAAGATGGCCTCCGCTGTGCCTGCTCCAAAAGCGAGGCCTGCTCCGGCGTCTTTCTTGGGAAGTTGGGCCAGGATCAGGACGATGAGGACGGCACAGATCAAGACCAGAATGAACGTTAGGAGTCCGATGATAAGGCTTAACATAATACGTAGTGGCTAAATCGAATTCGTGATGATATCGGAGAAATTTCGAACATCAAGCGAAGCGCCTCCGACCAAGGCCCCGTCGACATCGGGTTGGCTCATGAGCTCGCGAGCGTTGCCGGGCTTAACGCTGCCGCCGTATTGGATACGAACTTGTTTGGCGGTGGCGTCGTCGTAAAGATCAGCTAGTTTGGCGCGGATGGAAGCGTGCACTTCTTGAGCCTGCTCAGACGTTGCTGTCTTCCCTGTGCCGATGGCCCAGACAGGCTCGTAGGCAATGATCGTTTCGAGCATTTGATCCGCGGAGAGACCTGCGAGACTACCGGTCAATTGGGCTTCAACGACGGCTTGTGTCTTGCCGGCTTCTCGATCTTCAAGTTGTTCCCCGACACAAATGATCGGTTTCAGGCTGGCTGCGTGTGCGGCAGCGGCCTTCTTTGAAATCAGTTCGTCGGATTCTTCCTGATACTGGCGGCGTTCCGAGTGCCCGAGGATGACGTAACGAACCAGAAATTCTTTGAGGAACTCTGCGGCGGTTTCTCCTGTGTAGGCGCCAACAGATTGTTCGCTCATGTTTTGAGCCCCAAGGCGAATATTGGAATCGATGATCTCTCGAGAGACATCACTGAGTGCCGTGAACGGAGGGCAGACGACAATGTCGACCTCTTTGACCTGGCTAAGATCTCGCTTGAGTCCTTTGACCAAGTCGAGCGCTTCGGCAACGGTCTTGTTCATCTTCCAGTTGCCAGCGATGATGAGTTTACGATCTTTGTCCATTCTATCTAGTTCTGCGGGCTGAGCGACGGTTTTCGTTCGGGAGCTTGAAAAAGGGGCGAGTTACTTATCTCCCAGAGCGGCGACTCCAGGAAGGGTCTTTCCTTCCAAGAACTCTAGGCTGGCACCGCCTCCGGTGCTCATGAAGGTGACGGTATCACCGAGACCGGAATGATTGAGCGCCTTCACGCTGTCTCCGCCGCCAATAATACTCTTGGCGCCGTTAGATTTGGTTGCTTCAGCAACGGCTTTCGCCACGGCAAATGTTCCGACTGCAAAGCGTTCATCTTCAAAGATGCCCATGGGGCCATTCCACAGAATGGTCTTTGCCTGACTGATTTCTTGGGCGTAAGCAGCAGCTGTCTCGGCTCCGATATCCACGCCTTCCTCTTCGTCAGGAATATTGGGATCCGTGTTGTGCCGAGGATTTTGAAATTCGAGGATGGGCTTGCCCTTTTTGTTCAGCTTGTCGGTGACCACCGGCGTGACGACCGTGTTGTCAGTAGGCAAGAGAAGTTTGATTCCTTTGGCTTCTGCCTTCTCCATGGCTGCCTTGGCAACATCCACCTTGTCTGGCTCAACCAGTGATTTTCCAACCTTGAGCCCTTTGGCAAGTTTGAAGGTGTAGGCCATGGCCCCACCGATCAGGAGCGCGTCCGCTTTTTCAAGAAGTCGATCGATTACAGCGATCTTGTCGGAAACTTTGGCTCCACCAAGAATAACGACGAATGGGCGGGCCGGATCATCCAACTCATCGCCAAGGAATTGGAGTTCTCGCTCCATGAGCAGTCCTCCTACGCAGGGGCCGCCGCGGCCGGCTACGACTTTGGCGACACCGTCAGTTGACGCGTGCGCTCGGTGGGCGGCACCAAAGGCGTCATTGACGTAGGCTTCGGCGTTCCCAGCTAGTTTCGTTGCAAAGTCAGCGTCGTTTGCTTCTTCTTCCGCGTAGTAGCGGACGTTCTCCAAGAGCAAGATGTCGCCAGGTTTCAGCGCAGCTGCCGTTTGTTCGGCTTTTTCTCCGATGCAATCATCCACGAACGCAACGGGACGGGCGATGAGATCTGCAAGCTTTTCAGCAACGGGGCGGAGAGACATACTCGGCTCACGTTGGCCTTTGGGTCGGCCCAGGTGGGCTGCCAGAACGATTTTGGCGCCCTGATTCACCAGGTGATCCAGTGTCGGCAGCGTGGCTTTGATGCGAGTCGCATCATTGATCTTCATGCCGCCGTCGGATTCCTCCATCGGTACATTATAATCTACACGGACAAACACGAGCTTGCCGCCGAGATCTACGTCTTTAATGGTAAGTTTCGCCATGGTCGAAAACAGATCGCGTAGCATACCGAAGCGAAAAATCGAGTCAAAGGGAATTCCCGGAGAAATTTAGGGCAGCTTTCGTGGGAAAATACGGTTCGAAGCTGCGGGCTTGGGGAGAGAATTTCGTGATCGCTTGTGATTGAATGAACGCTCATCAGTAATCAGTTTCGAGCTGCGTTCCTGCCAAATGAAAAGAGCTCAAACACGGGGAAGGAGAAGCCGGTCAGGGGCTTCGCTGAAAGCTTGAGAGGGAACTAAGAAAGGAATGTTTCTGGTTTGATCGAATTTTTCAAAAAATTCGTTGATGTTCTAGAGGACTTAGGAGATAGTCGCGCCCCTCGGGTCGGAGAGTAGCTCAGCTTGGTAGAGCGCCAGCTTTGGGAGCTGGATGCCGCAGGTTCGAATCCTGTCTCTCCGACCATTTATTTTCTCCGACTCCAATCCTCTCCAAGAGTCCTTATTCTAACCACGGATTATAGGATCTCACGGATAGCATTCTGAAACCCTTCCCGGAATCTTTGAAGGAAACGGTGCCTTCCCGACGCTGTTCTCCACACGAGACTCTCGGCGATCCGGTTCGCCGGGTGGAATTAGGCTAGTCCCCGTTCGCTGCGCTCGATGAACGCAATCAAATGCGCGACATCGTCCGAATCCGAAAGCTCGGTTCGGAGTTTCTCTAGGGCGGTCGATGTGGTTAGCCCGTTGCGGAAGAGGATTTTGTAGGCTTGTCGGATGCTACTGATTTGTTCGGAAACGAATCCACGGCGTTCAAGACCCACTTTGTTGACGGTTCGCGTTCGCGCGGGGTTTCCATCCACCATCATGAATGGGGGAACATCTTGGACGACCTTTGAGCAACCACCGATGATGGAGTGCTTCCCAATCTGGCAGAATTGATGGATTGCGGCGAGACCCCCGATAATCGCGTAGTCTTCCACCAGTACGTGACCCGCCAGTGTGCCCACATTCGACATGATGATGTGGTTGCCCATCGTGACGTTGTGGGCGACGTGGGTGTTGGCCAGAAGATTGTTGTCGGAACCGATCGCAGTGACTTCGCCATCCCCGGTTGCGCTGTGAATGGTTACGGATTCCCGGATGACGTTTCGGTCCCCGATGGTCGTATAGGTGGTGCCGCCAGACCACTTGAGGTCTTGGGTCTTGAGGCCGATCGTGGTGAACGGGTAAATCTCATTCTCCTCACCGATCGTTGTGTGGCCATCGACCACGACGTGGGAATGGAGCCGGCAACGAGGCCCTAATTTGACGTGTTCTCCGACGATACAATAGGGGCCGATTTCGCAGTCCTCACCAATCTGAGCCCCTTTGTGGACGACGGCGGTCGCGTGGATCATAGCGATAGACCTTAGGCGTCTGTCAGCATGAACATCACGACGCCTTCACTGACGATGTCAGATCCGACTCGACAAACGCCTTTGCCTTTGCCGATCTTGCCGCGTCCCTTCAGAAGTTCGATGTCGACAGTCAGAACATCGCCTGGTTTGACAGGCTTGCGCCACTTGACGTTCTCGGCAGAAAGGAAGTAAGCGATCTTGCCCCAGTTCTCAGCTTTGTTGAGCGTCAGAACACCAGCCGCTTGGGCCATAGCTTCCAACTGGAGAACGCCCGGCATGATGGGGTGTCCAGGGAAATGCCCTTGGAAGTAAGGCTCATTGATGGAGACATTCTTCACGCAGGTGATGTGGGTCTCATCCATCTTGATGACTCGGTCAATCATCAAGAAAGGATATCGGTGCGGCAGAATCTTCATGATCTGCTCGGTGTCAATGATCGTACCGTCCATGGGGATTTCGTATGCGGGCGCTGAGGGCTTGCTGGTTTTTGCCTGTTTCGTTTCGGGTGGCGGGGTGAAGGTTTGTTTACGTGCGGAATTCTTTTTCATGTGGTCTGCCAGCGAGCGAGCGAGCTCACAATTGGCGCGGTGACTCGGGCGGACGGCAACGACGTGGCCTTTAATGGGGCGACCGACCAGGGTCAAGTCACCCACAATATCCAGGATCTTATGGCGGACGAATTCTTCCTGATAGCGTAGCGGTTCGTTCGTGAGCACAACGTCGTCTCGAATGATGACCGCGTTTTCAAGGCTGCCTCCTTTGATCAATCCGTTCTTGATCAGGAATTCGATTTCCTCGAAGAAGCAAAACGTTCGGGCGTGAGCCAATTCCTTTTCCCAGGTCTCGGGAGTCAGGTCTAGGCTGTAAAATTGGGTGAAGCTCCCTCTGTCGTCGGAGCTGGTGCAACTGATTTTGAAACCGTCATACGGAAGGATCGAAAGGGTAGATTCTCCAGAGGTGATGGAGATCGGGTCTGTGATGACGAGTGGATCTCGATTCTCAGCCTGCAGGGTGGTGCCGGATGACTTGATCATGCGGCAGTATTCTCGGGCGCTTCCGTCTGCAATAGGGGGCTCGTTCGCATTCAGCTCCACGATTGCGTTGTCGATTTCGAATCCGCGGAACGTGGCCAGAATGTGTTCGACCGTGTGAAGCTTGATGTTTCCCTTCGAAAGGGTGGTTGAGCGCGTTGTGTCACTCACGTGATCAACCGAGGCAATGATCTCAGGATTGCCCTCGAGATCGACTCGGCGGAAACGGAGCCCCGTGTTCGGCTCTGCCGGCAGAAAAGTCATGCTCACTTTCTGGCCGCTATGAAGACCGACGCCGTCGTAGCTAACAGGCTCGCTGATGGTTTGCTGCTGTGACACGGGCGAATTAAACCGGTTGGGGTGCTTGAAGGCAAGCAGGCAGGTGTCTTCGGAAATGGAAAGCGCCCCGATGTCTCGGGGCGCTTTGCTTGAATTCAAGGTTTTCTGTGCCTCATCAGTTTGAGGCTCAGTGGGCGCTTAGTCCTCGGATGCCTCTTCGCCACCTTCGTCAGAGCTGTCGTTATCCTCGGAAGCACTCTCTTTGGCTTCCATCTCCTTGTCGCGCTGCTCCATGGCTGCTTTGCGGCTCAATTTCACGCGGCCTTTGTCATCGATTTCGATGCACTTGACCCAAACCTCATCGCCGATCTTCACAATGTCTTCCGTGCGTTTGACGCGGAAGTTTGCGAGTTCGCTGATGTGGCAGAGCCCGTCTTGGCCAGGGAAGACTTCCACGAAACAGCCGAATTCCTTAACGGAGACGACTTTGCCACGGTAGACCTTGCCAGCCTCGATTTCGGCGGTGATGGCTTCGATCTCCGCTTGTGCGATGCTGAGACCCTCGGCCGATACGGAGTAGATCTTCACTTCGCCATCGTCCTCGATGTTGATTTCGCAACCCGATTCTTCGACGATTCGTTTGATGTTTTTGCCGCCAGGACCGATCAGAGCACCGATCTTTTCTGGATTGATGCCGATCGTGGTGATCCGAGGAGCGTAGGGGCTGAGATCTTTTCTGGGTTCGGCGATGGTCTTAGCCATCTGTTCCAAGATTTCGACTCGGGCTTTTTTGGCCTGGTCGAGTGCCTCTGTCATGATCTCGTGCGAAATTCCTTGCAGCTTGAGGTCGAGCTGGAAACCGGTGATTCCCTTCTCGGTTCCTGCGATTTTGCAATCCATGTCACAGAAGGCGTCTTCCCAGCCCATGATGTCCGTGAGCAACTGATAGCGTCCGACTTTGCCTTCATCATTGGGTTCCGTGCAGATACCGATGCTGATACCGGCGACTGGGCTCGTGATGGGAACACCGGCGTCCATCAACGCAAGAGAACCGCCACAAACGGTTGCCATGGAGGAAGAACCGTTCGATTCCGTAATTTCGGAGACAATTCGAATCGCATAAGGGAATTCGTCTAATGGAACGACTGGCTCCAAGGATCGCTCAGCGAGAGCTCCATGCCCGATTTCGCGTCGGCCAGGCCCTGTGATTCGACCGGTTTCACCGACCGAAAAATTGGGGAAGTTGTAGTGAAGAATGAATTGCTTCTCTTCGATGCCACCTGAGTAAGAGTCGAAGCTTTGGCCATCGTCTTGGGTTCCCAAGGTCGCTGATGCGAGGGCCTGGGTTTCACCCCGCGTGAAGAGCGAAGAACCATGCGTTCTTGGAAGCAGGCCAACTTTACCGGAAATGGCTCGGAGTGCGTCGAACTCGCGTCCGTCGAGACGTTTTCCGTTATCGAGAATCAAGGAGCGAACGGCTGCTTTTTGGATGTGGTAAAAAGCTTCCTTGAGGACGCCGTCGGAAACCTTCTCTTCGCCGTGTTTTTCGATCAAAGTGGCACTGATTTCGGCCTTCAAAGCGTCCCAAGCGGCTTCGCGTTCGAGCTTTCCTGGGGTTTGAAGAGCGGCGAGGGCGCGGTCACCTGCGAGTTCGTTGGCGTCTGCCAGCACGTCCTCGGGAATTTCGGGGACAATCACTTCACGTTTGGTCTTGCCGGCTTTTTCCATCAGCTCTTTTTGAGCCTTGATCATCGGGATACAGCATTCTTGGCCAAACTTAAGAGCTGCGAGGAAGTCCGCTTCGCTGATTTCGTTCGCGGCACCCTCATACATCACCATGTCGCTTTCGTTTCCGACGTAAATGAGATCAAGATCGCTGGACTCACGTTGAACGTGAGTCGGGTTGGCAACAAACT
Organism: uncultured Verrucomicrobiota bacterium; assembly: GCA_964342405.1. Lineage (GTDB taxonomy): Bacteria > Verrucomicrobiota > Verrucomicrobiia > Limisphaerales > AAA164-E04 > UBA2970. The sequence goes on from CAYFGX010000017.1 coordinate 138,631, forward strand.
TACCATCGACGCGTCCGACGCGGACGGCACCCAGTGGGCCAGCCCATGGGATATCACTAACGGAGAGGGCAGCTGAAGCACCCAGGATACTCATGATATCCGGATCATTCTCGCCATCGGCGCTCAGGAGAATCGTTTGAACTTGGACCTCGTTGAGCCATCGCTTCGGGAAAAGAGGACGAATGGGGCGATCTGTGAGTCGGCAGGTGAGGATTTCTTTCTCCGTGGGGCGACCTTCTCGTTTGAAGAATCCACCTGGAAAACGACCGGCTGCGGCTGCTTTCTCACGGTAATCGACCGTTAGAGGGAAAAAATCTTGTCCGGGTCGAGCGGTCGCTGCGGCGACGGCTGCGACCAAGATGATGGTTTCACCGAGTTGAACCGTTACGGCTCCGTCGGCTTGTTTGGCGATTTCACCAGTTGAAATCTGGATCGGGCTTCCCCCGACATCAATACTAACTGTTTCAGGCATAATAGCTTATGGCCGCTCAGTCAGGTTCGGAGGAACTTCTTTCAGGTTCGTCCCTCGCTGGAGGTTGACGGAGCTGAAAGAAATTACTCGCTACCTGACGTTAAGTGCGGCTCTTGATTTTGAGGTGCGGTGTTCGTTTGGGTGAATCGTGTGAATCCTTGACGCACCGTTGGATTCTCGATGGCGCGGAAGCCGTCCACGCTCTACCCCTAAAAGCAAATATCCCCTTAACGTTTTTGAAGCGTCAGGGGACGAAAGTCATTCGATTTGGGTTTCTCTCGTTTATCGGCGAAGCTTGAGTCGCTTCGTCAAATCGACATACCGACTGTTATCTTTGCTATTGAGATAATCCAGGAGGCGGCGTCGCTTGCTGACCATCATCAAGAGTCCTCTGCGCGAGCTGACATCTTTTCGATTGGATTTCAGGTGCTCGGTCAAGTTATTGATCCGATTCGTAAGCAAGGCCACCTGGATGTCTGCAGATCCAGTGTCGCTGTCGTGCAATCGAAACTGTTCAATCGTGTTCGATTTTGGTTCCATACAACTAAATTCTCGGTCCTCTATCCTTCGTAAAATTAATAGGCGGGTGAGTCTATTTTTTTGGAGCCTTGTGTAAAGGAATTTCCTCGACAAGTTTTCAGTGCTCATTTTTCGGCAATTCTTGCCGTTCCAGCCTGAGAGAGTCTCGCATTCCCCTTGGTGATAGTCAACGAATCGGCATTTCCATACCTATCTGGTCGGGGAGATGGGTTGAGCGGGGCAGTTCAAGACGGAGCACGGAAATCGGCGGTGGTCGCGTCCATCCGTTTGTCAAACCGGGGCGAAATCGCTAGTCGATGAAGCCTGTCCCTCCCGAGCTTGAAATGAAAAGTGCGGGCGAGATGCCAGCATGTCGGATTTCGGGCGCACCTGTCACATAATTGTTGACATTTTTGCGACAGAGGAAGAATGTGTCTCGAATTCTACGATAAAGACTACTCTGCCAATGGAAAATCCAAGCCGCTAGAAATGTCGTAATAAGTGCGATTTAGGCGAATTCCATTGGGCAAATGCGGGAGTTTTTTGAGAGATTCAGCAGAGTCTGTTTGACGAGGATTGGGTAGATGGGCGTGTCTTTCCAATCTTCGTTGAGTGGGGCTGCAGGGAAGTAAAACAAAAATCGGATAGAGTCCCTACATCAATCGCAGAGTTTGCCGCTTTAGCGAAATTTGGCGGTCGATTTGATTTAGGGCTAAAACAAAAAACCATGAACATCCATAGAAGACGGATGCTGTCCCGGAATTGGGGTGGCCTCGCGGTTGCAGTTTTTGCAGCCGTTACCATGGCACATAATGCCGTGGCGCAAAACCTCAAGGTGGCAGTCATGCCATCATTTGGTCAGAATCAAACCTACGGAAACGCTGAAATCAACAAGCCTCTCTTTGTGTGGGGGCGTGCTTGGGGGGGGACTGCTCCTTACGATTATTCGATTGATTTCGGTGACGGTTCGGCTCCCTACACAGGTACAACCAATGATCTCAGCCACTATGTCGGTCAAGATCACGCTTACAGCACGACGGGCTCAAAGACGATGACTCTGACGGTCGAAGACGCGACCGGTGCAATTGTCAGTCGTTCGGCAACCATTCGTGTCTTCCTGAATCCCGCCCATGATATCCTGGCTAACATGGCGATCGAGAAGGGGCTGCTCTATCTCTACCAACAGCGCAGAGTTACCGGTTCTCAGGTTTATTGGTCTGCTACAAGTAACGCGGAGTACATCGAAGGAACGGTGGGTTTCGCGACTTTGGCCTTTGAGGAGAATGGCCACAAGCGTGGAAATGATTACGAAGAAGATATTTACGCCGAGCTTGTGCAGGGCGCTCTCAATCGAATCTTGCAGTATCGGTCTGGGCGAACGACTCATGGTACGGGTTCGTTTTACAACCATGACGATGGCACGGCTGCTGCCGATGGGTTGGCTGAAAGAGATGTTGATTACCTCAATAGCAACGGTTTCGGTGCCTACGTTTGGTCTGGTGGTCATGAGACCTATGTCAATGGCATCTGCGGCTTGGCATTGTGTTTGGCTCACGACACGCGGGCAGAGGCAGACGCTGCGATAATCAGTGGCGGCCCCTTTAATGGCCTGTCTTACTTGACTGTAATCGAGGATCTAGTTGAGCAGATGGGCTTTTGCCAAAATGATGTAAATTCGCGAGGTGGTTGGATTTACAATGTTCGAACTGCCGGTGGTAACAGTGGGCGTGATGGTTCCAGTCAGCAGTGGCCCTGTTTGCTGCTCAAGGGGGCGATTGACGTATTGGAAATCCCAGTTGCAGATTGGGTTCTTGATAACTTAGATCTCGGATTCACCGCACTTCAGAACGGCAACGGTGCAATTGGCTACCGATCCAAAGGCCAATGGAACAATACCGGCAAAACGGGTGGCGCTCTAGTTGGTTGGAGTGCCGCTGGAAGGGATGTCAATTATGGGCCAGTGCAGAGTGCTCTGAACTACATTGGAAATCAGTATTATGCCCAAGGCGGCTGGAGTCCTCAAACAGGTTGGGCGGGTTACATGTATGCCATGTATGGAATGAAGAAAGGGCTCTCTTTGATGGGGATTGAGACGATTTCGACATCCCAAGGACTTCGAAAATGGTATGATGACATGTGTGCTTGGCTCTTGGGCCTGACCCCTGATGCGACTCACGGTAGTATTAATTCAGGGCGGCGGACTCAGAGCTATGCCTTCGGTCAAAGAACCAACGGAAGTTGGCAATCTCCAGAGTACTTCAATAGGACGTCCGTTAATTACTCAACCGCGAATGCTATCCTCATCCTGACCCGTGGTGTGACGGTGCCTCTGCCGGTGGCTGTGATTACCAAGTTCTGGGATGATGATCCCGTAGATGGTCCTGTGATCAAAGCAGGTGACCCTGAAGCAACCTATGTTACGGGATCGGCTTCATTCCACGCTGATCCGGATAACTTCCAAGTCGACAGTTGGGAGTGGATCCTCCGCCTCGATGATGGCAGCGGTAATCCAGTCGGATCCCTTGATTGGAATAATCCTCAATACGTTGGCGCCAACATTCGCTTGGATGGAGACTTGTCCAACAACATCGATGAGGGCTTGACTGTTGGGACCTACCACCTGTCGCTCCGAGTGACCGATGACGCTGATCCAGAGCAGTTCAATGTGACCACGGTGACCTTCAGCGCAACGGATCAAAATCTAGGGCCTGAAGCAGTGGCGATTCCTTCCGGGCAATTGGTCTACAACGGCCAGGTTGTAGGCGCCGGATCGGTCGATATCACGCTCGATGGTCGAGAGTCTTCCGATCCTGAGGGTGATCCAATTGTCAGCTACAAATGGGATGTTAATGGGGATGGGCAATACGGCACAGCAGGCGACTTGGCGCTGATTCAGGGCTATGTTGTTACGCCTGAACATCCCGCAGGTGATCCGGCACAACCAATCGTGCGTTACACGATTGCCAATGATGGAATTGGGATCGGTCTTGAGGTCTGCTCTGAAGACGTAAACGGTGTCAAATGTGATGTTGCCGACGCTCCGGTTGAAATATCACTATCGCCGTTTGATTTGTTCATCGCTGCTGCTTCAGCGTCCAATATTGATGGCGACGCGGGTACAGCCGATGTGACGATCCTCTTCGCGAGTGATGAGTACGCTCTGGCGACTGTGATTCCATTCCAAATCTTTGATGGTCGTCCCCCCGCATTTGGCGGGAGCGGAACGAGTATCTATTCCGGCGATTTCATCTACGGAAACGATGACCCCTCCGAGGCTGTTTACACGACTTTGGTTGAAGTGAACGGTTTATCATTTGGTGCGGTAGAAGAAGTGTTTGTCTACCTGGATCCAGCATCTCAAGCGAATCCTACGGGCGACTTTGGCGAGTATGATGAAAGCGAGGACTCCAACGTTGCTGCAGTCAACGTTTCGAATCAGCCTCCTGTGGCTGTCGCACAGAACGTTACGGTCGACGCCGACGGCAATTGCCTTGGAACCGTGACCGCGGGACAAGTTGACAATGGCTCAAGTGACCCCGATGGAGATCCTATCACCTTTGAGTTGAGTCCTCCTGGTCCATACAGCGATGGTGCCGAAGTGACATTGACGGTGACTGATGAAGGCGGGCTCTCTGATACGGCTACGGCGATCATCACGGTGGAGGACGTGACTCCTCCGGTGATTAGCTTGGTTGGTGCCGCTTCGATCACGCTGGAATGTGGTGTTGATAGCTATTCCGAGCTAGGAGCGACTGCCACGGACAACTGTGGTGTGGGTGTTCCTGTGGCTTCGGGCGAAGTTATTGATGCTCCAGGCACTTACACGATCAGCTACAATGTCACCGACGATGCTGGCAATCCCGCTGCAACGGCGACCCGCACGGTAATTGTTCAAGATACCATTGCTCCTGTGATCACACTCTCGGGAGCTGCTTCTGTAACCGTTGAATGCACCGACGGATATGTCGACGCCGGCGCAACAGCAGCAGATATCTGTGCTGGCGACCTGACTGCCGCCATTAGCACCGTATCAACGGTCGATACGTCCACCCCAGGTTCTTACACAGTCACTTACAATGTGTCAGATCCTTCCGGTAATGCAGCTACGACAGTCGTTCGCACGGTGACGGTGGTTGACACGACGCCTCCATCAATCGTTTGTCCAGCAGATGTGGTGATGGAATTGTCTTGCGATCCTGCCGCACCGAACGATACCACTCCTGCGGCGACTGGATCAGCAACTGGTGATGACGATTGCGGCGTTGTAAGTATCAGTTACCTCGATGACATCGAGAGCACCTGCGGGGCATCTTACATCATTCTTCGAACCTGGACGGCAGATGACGGCCGAGGGAACAGCACCAGCTGTGTCCAAACAATCACAGTGAGAGATACGACGGCACCAACGCTGTCGATCAGCTCGAACTTTGGTAACATCATTCCTCCAGATGCACCGATCACGTTCGTGGTGACTGCTACCGACTGTAGCGAGATTGATACCCTGGAACTGTGGTATGACTGCTATAAGATCAATCCATCAGGTAAGCGAGTCGACAAGACCGAGAGCTGTGTCGTTGAGATTGTCGGTAACCAAGTGACGATCCTTGATAGCGGCGGAGTAGGAGATAACATCCAAATCTTCGCTCGATCCACTGACGTATGCGGTAATGTGAGCGATGTATCAATGTGGGAACTGTTGGTTGAGAACCCCGGCAACGGTGGTGGAAACGGCAACGGTACGGGCTCTGATGCCAACGAAGGCGTCGGTAACGGAGTTGACGGGGATACTCCAGGGCATGACAACAACGGCGGCAACGACGATCCTGGTCAAGAACCAGGCAATCCGGGAGCCAAGGGTAAGGGCAAAGGTAAGAAGTAACCCCTAGAGTCAGTAAATAACTCAAACAAGCCGAGCCTCGCAGATGAGGCTCGGCTCTTTTTGTTTGTGCGCCCGGCAGGGCGCACTCTCTAGCGGGTTAGAGTCCCGTG
>CAYFGX010000018.1:0-141678 GCA_964342405.1 uncultured Verrucomicrobiota bacterium
CTCTAAGGAACTCGGCAAAATAGCCCCGTAACTTCGGGAGAAGGGGTGCCTACTTCGGTAGGCCACAGTAAATTGGGTCTGGCGACTGTTTAACAAAAACACAGCACTCTGCCAAGTCGTGAAGACGACGTATAGGGTGTGACACGTGACCAATGCGACAAGATTAAGGTGACTTGTTAGCCTTCGGGCGAAGCTCGGAACCGAAGTCCCCGTGAATGTCGGCCGTAACTATAACGGTCCTAAGGTAGCGAAATTCCTTGTCGGGTAAGTTCCGACCTGCACGAATCGTGTAACGACCGGACCGCTGTCTCGGAGTGGTTCTCGGCGAAATTGTAGTGGCGGTGAAGATGCCGCCTGCCCGCAGTAGGACGGAAAGACCCTATGCACCTTTACTATAAGCTGGTATTGGGTTCTGGTCTTTAATGCGTAGCATAGGTGGGAGACGTTGAATCGGCGGTTTCGGTCGCCGAGGAGTCATCAGTGAAATACCACTCTTTATTGATTAGGATTCTAACCCCAACCCTGTTAGCCAGGTGGGGGACAGTGCCTGCGGGTTAGTTTGACTGGGGCGGTTTCCTCCTAAAAAGTAACGGAGGAGTGCGAAGGTACTCTCAGCACGGTTGGCAACCGTGCGTCGAGCATATGGGTAGAAGAGTGCTTAACTGTGAGACCTACAAGTCGAGCAGATGCGAAAGCAGGCCCAAGTGATCCGATGGTTGAATGTGGAATTGCCATCGCTCAACGGACAAAAGGTACGCTAGGGATAACAGGCTGATCGCGCCCAAGAGTTCATATCGACGGCGCGGTTTGGCACCTCGATGTCGGCTCATCGCATCCTGGGGCTGGAGAAGGTCCCAAGGGTCCGGCTGTTCGCCGGTTAAAGCGGTACGCGAGCTGGGTTCAGAACGTCGTGAGACAGTTCGGTCCTTATCCACTGTGGGCGTAGGAAACTTGAGGGGTTCATTCTTTAGTACGAGAGGACCGAGAATGACGCACTTCTGGTGTGGCAGTTGTTCCGTCAGGGGCAGCGCTGCGTAGCCAAGTGCGGAAGAGATAAGCGCTGAAAGCATCTAAGTGCCAAGCTCCTCCCAAGATAAGGTTTCCCGGACGCAAGTCCCTTAAGACCCCCGGCAGACTACCGGGTTGATAGGTCAGGCGTGTAAGCGTGGCAACATGTTTAGCGGACTGATACTAATCGGTCGTGAGGCTTGATCGCTTTTTTTTCTAAAAGCGATTTTAACGAAGCGGATTATAGTAATACCCTGTGTGTAGTTTTTAGAGAACATGAGTTCTCAACGTTTTTTGGTGGCCATAAAGCTGTGGTCCGACCCGATTCCATTCCGAACTCGGCCGTCAAACGCAGCGTTGCCGATGGTAGTGCAGGTATAGCCTGTGTGAGAGTAGGTAGCCGCCAGATCTTTCTAAAACGCCGAATCTTTAGGGTTCGGCGTTTTTGTTCATCTAGTATCGATTACAGGCTTATGTCACAGCATCCAAGTTTAAGAGCTTCGAGCGGTCTTGGCGCAAAACGAAGCGTTCTCAAGCGGTTCGAACGAGTTGAGCTGTTGAAAAAGCGCGGTTTGTGGAAGCCCGGCGATCGTGTCGTGGGCTTGCGGAAGACCAAGCCTGAGGCTTAAGGTCTTATAGCTCTACTCACCGTTCGCTATCTAGCAATGAGTGAGGAGCTTCCGGTCAGACTACAAAAAGTTATCGCCCGTTCTGGGGTGGCGTCACGTCGTGAGGCGGAGCGTCTCATCCTGAGCGGGCTTGTTTGTGTCAACGGTCGATGCGTTCGCGAACTTGGGACTAAGGTATTCGCTGCTGATGTCGTTTTAGTCAATGGTGTCGAGTTGAAGCCGACGGATCTCTTGTATCTTGCGTTGAACAAACCGCGAGGTTACGAATGTTCCAATGATCCGAGCTCGAACTTTCCATCATTCTTAAGTCTTTTGCCAAAAGATCGGCGAACGGTCCATCATGTGGGGCGTTTGGATGTGGCGAGTGAAGGCTTACTCTTGGCCACCACTGATGGGGCCCTAACTCAGATTGTCACTCATCCGAGTTTCGAAGTCCCTAAACTATACGATGTATGGGTGAGGGGACAAGTCGACGACGTCGTCCTAAGGGCATGTGTTGAGGGAAGGCGGATTGACGGTGAATGGCTAAGATTCGAGGAAATGGACTGCGTTGAGAATGTTGGGGATCGAAGTCTAGTTAGAGTCAAGTTGCATGGAGGGAAGAACCGCGAGATCCGTCGACTTATAGAGTCTTTTGGTATGGGGGTTGCACGGCTAAAGCGTCAGCAGGTCGGATCTGTTCAGCTGGGTGATCTGGCGACCGGAAAATGGAGAGTACTAACGGCGGACGAAGTGGATTCTCTTTTTAGCTATCGTACGAGTGGTTCTAGAACGGGGTGACGCTTGAGGAGGAGGTTCTCTCTGGCTGGCAAGGCGTGAGAAAAGGTGAAGAAACTTTTGAAGGCTGACGTTGCAAATCTGGCTCTATTGTGTAGTTTGTCGGCTCCGAAACTAGTAAAAGGGGGACGTTGTGCGACATTGCGTCTGCTTGACGGTGGCATTTTAGGCGGTTTGAAAGGTTTTTTAGATGATTAGGATTGTCAACGGAGAGGTTTTTTACATGTCAGTAAGGCGCCTTCAGAATCCGGTGAATCTGAATCAGATCGCTAACCACTGCCGGTATCGCGTGAAGCGGCTTTCGGATACCTTGGGGGTGTCTTCTCGACAGTTGGAACGCGAGTTCAAGTCCGTATTGGGGGTCAATCCCAAATGGTGGCTGCGTCAGCAGCGTATGCTGAATGCGCGGAAACTGCTGTTATCGGGATTATCCCCGAAAGAGATCGCTGCGGAACTTGGGTTCATCAACGAGAATAAGTTTGCCGAAGAGTTTAAGCTCTTTTACGGCATTGGTCCTCGGCAGATGATTCAGGAGGAGCGCGAACGTCGATTTGGAGAGATGTAAACTCCCACTCACTAGTCTTTTATTAACGTGCTCCGTCTCGTGGAGTGTCTTTTCTTGTTCTGCTGTTTCGCTTTATCCTGCTGTCGGACTCTCCAGTATGCGATTCCCAGCCCAATTGCGCAGAACACTGTCCCGTAGAACAGGATTCCGAGAAGAATCAACATGGGCATGCTAGTCACGACGTGTTTTTAGCGGATTCGCCTTCAAGAATGCAATGCCATTAACCCAAGTTTGACGAGTACGCTCTCCACTGTGTTCGGTTGGGACGTATTACGAGGAATCCTTGCGCAAAAAATTGATCGTTGCGTCCCCGTAGCGTTGTTGCTTTTCAATTTGCCAGATTGATGGAATCTCGACCTTGTCCCTAGAAGCATGTCCGATGACGATGATGGTGCTCTCATGGACAATTTGTGGGAGATTCGAATCGTCTAGGAGCTTCTGTGCCATTGATTGGCTTCGCTTGTTCGTGGTCTTTTCGCCGAAGGGTGGATCCGCAAAGATAACGTCGAATAGCGCATTTTTCTCCGCCAGTGCCCGAATGCAAGTAAAGCAGCAACCGATTCGGAGTCGGAATTGGTCTTGTGAATACCCGCATGCTTGGGCGTTTTTTTGAATCGTTCTTCCATGTATGGGAGATTTCTCAACGCAGAGAGCGTCACTTGCTCCACGGCTGATCGATTCTAGTCCCATAGCCCCGGTACCTCCAAATAGGTCGAGGACAGTTGCGTCTATCAGTGCTTCGGCCAAGCGATTGAAAATCGCTTCGCGAACTCGATCTTGCGTGGGCCGAACCCCTTGACCTTTTGGTGTCGAGATTCGTGTTCCGGCTTCTCTGCCACCTATGATTCTCATTGGAGCGCAATTCGTTTTGAGCGTGGCCTTACATGTTCCTACTCCGAAGAAGGCTCGGGCTGGGATGATGTGCACGTCAATTTCGGATTTTCGGCAAGGTTGGACAGTGTGGGCCCTGAATGCAATCCCATATCTGGGTAATTGGGATTGATTTGGTATGCAGTAATCACAATTCGCCTTACCCTTGACGAGACCATCAAATTAAACTCCACTTTGGGGCTCATGAATGAAGGTAGCGATTCGACGAGCCAAGTACCGAAACTCTCGATCTTGCGCCGAATGTACGATTGGACATTGAGTTGGGCCGAGCACCCGGCGGGTGCCTGGGCACTATTCTTCATTGCTCTACTCGAGTCGTCGATCTTCCCGATTCCGCCTGATGTTCTTTTGATTGCCTTGTGTGTGGGGGGCGTTGCGAAATCGTATCGTTTCGCACTGATTTGCACGGCCGGATCTTTGGTTGGCGGTGTGATCGGTTACGGAATCGGTTACTGGGCCTTCGAGCTGATTGGGCAACCCATCGTCCGAGCATACCATGGAGAGGCTGTGATGGAGCGAATTCAGTATTGGTATGATACTTACGGCTTTTTGGGGAATCTCATTGCGGCCGTGACACCTATTCCATACAAGGTGTTCACGATCGCCTCTGGCGCGTTTAAGTTTTCATTTGTGGAGTTCATGGTTGCTTCACTCATTGGTCGTTCGCTGCGGTTCTTTGCCGTTGCGACCGCGCTGTATTTTTTCGGAGCTCAGATTCGTTCTGCGATAGACAAGTATTTTAATCTCTTTGCTTGGGCGTTCATGGTCTTGCTCATCGCGGGCTTCATAGCCCTCAAGTATTTGCGCTAGGTGGGCGGGTGATCAGGGTGGCGAACTTGCTTCCGAATTGTTCGCGGACAGGGGTCTATCTCCGGCTGGCCTGGTTGCTCTTTCTCGTGATTTCTGGGTTTGCTTCCAAGTTCTATCAAGGTTGGGGGCAGGCTTGGGTTAACAACTCGCTCGGGGGTGTGTTCTATGTCACTTTTTGGTGTTCGTTATGGGATTTCATAGATGAGAAACGGTCAGCCTTTCAGATTGTCGTGATTGTGTTTTGTGCCACTGCGGCTTTGGAATTCCTTCAAGTTTCCCAGCATCCGATTTTGGAATGGGGAAGAAGTTTTTTTCTTGGGCGGACGCTTATCGGAACAACCTTTGCTCCATGGGATTTTTTTTATTATGTGATTGGTGCCCTCTTAGGGTATTCATGGATGAGATGGTTGCGGCGAAGGTTGTCAGAGGATTCTCGAATGGCTTCGTCTGGTTCTCACGAAGGTGTTTATTGATCGGTCTGAATTGGGGCAAATAATTGGATATGAAGTCGAATGCTGTTGTCGTCATTCCGACGTTTAATGAGCGAGAGAATATCGAGTCGTTGGTGCAGAGCCTGTTAGAACAGTCGGAGGGCGTTGATATTCTAATCGTAGATGACAATTCCCCCGATGGAACTGGGGATATTGCCGATACGCTCGCTTCAACGCATAGAGAGGTCCACGTGCTCCATCGGCAAGAGAAGAACGGACTCGGGAGGGCGTACTGTGATGGATTCGCTTGGGCCTTGGAGAGACACTATGAGTTTCTTTTGGAGATGGACGGTGACTTTTCGCACGATCCGAAAGACGTGATGCGATTTGTGGAGGCAGCTGAAGATGCGGACCTCGTGATCGGATCTCGCTATCGAGACGGCATTAGGGTGATTAATTGGCCCTTGAATCGTCTGATGTTAAGCCTGAGTGCTGCGAAGTATGTTCAGGTGATAACCGGGATGCCATTCACAGATCCGACTGGTGGATTCAAGTGTTTTCGTCGGGCTACGCTCCAAGCGATTGACTTGGATCGGGTGACGTCAAATGGATACAGTTTCCAGATTGAGCTGACCCACCACGTCTGGCGTCGAGGGCAGAGGGTGAAAGAAATTCCGATCATTTTTACGGATCGGTTTCAGGGAAATTCTAAAATGTCGAAAGCGATTATCCGGGAAGCGTTAGTGGTGGTTTGGCAACTGTTGTTTCGCAACGGCATGAGTCGGCAAGCACAAGGGCGACATGAGTCGTAAACTCGATTTTGAGTCGCTATGGACAAGGTCCATGGGATGCTAGAGACAGATTCTGATATGGGAGTTGAGCGGTGATTTTCTTTTCATGAGTAGTTCAATAGGCCAAAGCGATAAAGGAGCGAAGAAGGTTCAGGTCGGGATCGTTGGCTTGGGCTTCATGTCGGTGGCGCATATCAGAGGGCTTCGGCAGCTAGAGAATGTAGAAATCGTTGCCGTTTGTAACCCATCTGGTCGGCGTCTTGATGGAGATTTGAGCGATGTTGTGGGCAACGTTGGCGATCAGACCCCGGTGAATCTTGATATGAACACCGTGACGGGCTACCGGGACTATGAAGCCTTTCTCGAGCATCCAGGGATGTCTGTTGTCGATGTTTGTACTCCGACCAAGACACATGCGGAACTTTGTATCAAGGCCCTTGCGCGGGGGCATCATGTGATCTGCGAGAAACCCTTGTCCCGAACCATTGAGGAAGCGGAAAGTATCGTACGTGCCGCGTCGGAATCGAATGGAATTTTCATGCCAGCGATGTGCCTGCGTTTTTGGCCTGAGTGGGCGTGGTTGAAGAAAGCGATTGATGGCGGGCGCTATGGCAAATTGCAGGCGCTTCATCTGAGGCGTATCGCAGAAGCTCCCGCTTGGGGGCACAAGAATTACTTTTCTGGAAAGGAATCGGGTGGGGCTCTATTTGATCTTCACGTCCATGATTTAGATTTCATTCAGTACTGCTGTGGACGTCCTTCCCGAGTCTATTCATCCGGATTTAGTAAAGTGAGTGGGGCCATTGATCACGTCTTGACCCAGTATACCGTTGCTTCAGGGGCTTGTGTTTCAGCAGAAGGAAGTTGGGCAATGACTTCTGGGTTTGGGTTCAACATGGCCTACACCGCAGTCTTTGAAGAGGCGACGGTGGACTATGATCTTTCCCGAACTGAAGAAGCGCTTCGCTTGTATCGTGGAGGGGAAAAGTGTGAGGTCGTCGAGTGTGCTGGGCTCGATGGGTACGCAGCCGAGCTAGATTACTTTCTCTCTTGTGTGAGAGCGGGACAGGAGCCCACTGTGGTCACTGCAGAAGATGCGCTATTCGCAACAAAACTTTGCTGCGCCGAGGAGGAGTCGGTTCGGACGGGCGAATGTGTTTCTCTTTAACGTAACGCTTTCTGTCGGATCTTACTGATCCAGTCGTGCCGCGGGCCTTGGCTGAGTTCTAATCTGAATCAGCGTTTGATTTTCTCGCGGTTTTTCGGGTTGGGGAGGAGGCCAATTCAAAACCGATGACGAGCTTGTGGGCTGCATTCGATGGGCGAGTGCTGTGACTCGTCGGTGTGCGTAGCGGAACTTCATTGCTTTCTCCTGGTGCCGTATTACTCCAGTCTCACATCCTAGGATTACAACCAGGATTTCAGACACAGAGTGGAGAAGCTATTAATGTGCCATTCGCAGCGTTGAGGACGAGTCGCTTACGCCGAAAGAGCCGAATTCCTCGGGGCTGGAAAGGGAGCGCGAGAGGGGGAATGGCGGATCAGCCGAGTCGATACACGATCCGAGCCTTGTTGAGGTCGTAGGGAGACATCTCGATTTTTACTCTGTCCCCAATCGTTAACCGGATAAAGCGCTTCCGCATTTTGCCAGAAATGTGCGCGAGCACGACGTGACCGTTGTCCAGTTCAACTCGGAACATTGTCCCAGCCAAAACGGCCTTGACCTTGCCTTCCAGTTCGATGTGATCTTCCATCCGCTATGATTCTGTCCAGTTCGTCGTTTTAACTCACTGAATTGAGTCGATTAGGGTGTTGGTTTTTCTAGAGAAATCAAGTGTTATTCTTCAGATTGTTGAGAGCGACGATTCGCGGTCTTCGGAAAATTGATGCAGCAACTTGAACTAACATTCGGGCACACGTTCATCTATGATCGCCAGCCTGAGCGAGGTGGTGAAATCGCAGTGCGTTTTGTGAAGAACCGGCGTTCCAAACGCTATATTGTGCGGGTTTTGGATGAATCTTCGGTTCGTGTGACCATCCCAAGGGGAGGATCTCGTCGAATGGCGATGGCGTTCTTTGAAGAGCAGCAGGATTGGGTGTGTTCACGATTGGAGGAATTCCGGGGACAGAACTCTCGGAGGAGGATTCCCTGGACCATGGAATCCAGAATCTGGTTCCGTGGGCGCCTCGAGTCGGTCAAAGGGGTCCTTGAACAAGCTGGCTTAGAGGGGGCTTCAGGGCTAGATCCGGCTTTGTGGAATCAACCCATTGCTGATTTGAAGGAGGTGACGGAAGCTCAGATGAGAAATCTGGCTCGGATAGAACTGCCAGCGAGAGTTATCGCTTTGGCGCAAGGAGTTGGTGTCAGGCCAGTCCGGATTTCAATTCGAGGACAGAAGACCCGCTGGGGTTCCTGTTCCGCTCGAGGCAATCTCTCGTTGAATTGGCGACTCGTGCAAGTCCCGTTGAGTGTTCGGGACTATGTTCTGATCCATGAGCTGTGTCACTTGCAGCACATGAACCACTCACCATCGTTTTGGTCGCTCGTGCGTCAGCACTGTCCCTCCTACAAGCGATCAGAAGCTTGGTTGAAGGCTCACGCTGACATCATTACCGACGCCAGCGCGTGAGATTGATCCAGGTGGCGTCCGTTACGCCCGCGAGTGCTGATCTTTGATCCAGGCTACGGCCTGTTCGACCATCGGGGCGGTGTGTTCGTCGGCAAAGACGTGATTTGCCTCTGGAACCTCAACCAGGGTGGCTAAGGGGCCTGCGGCAGCATGAATGTCTTTCGAGTCTTGGATGGGAACAACGTCGTCGGCTGTTCCGTGGAGGAGAAGCCATGGCACCGTGATTTTGGGGGCGCAATTGACCGTTGACCCAATACTTGAGAGGTCGTTCATGTAGGCGCTGGAGAGAGGACAATCCTCGTCGTCCCACATGTTTCCCTGATCTGGGGTTACCATGCCGAATTCCGTCTCGGCAAACTGCTTTGTATGAACCATGCCTGCCAAGGACACCAAGAACTTGATTCGCGAATCTTGGCTGGCACGGATGGCGCCAACGGCGCCACCCATGCTATGGCCAATGTAAGTGATTGTTCGGTCCTCGAATTGATCGAGAACGCTTCCTAGATCTTCGACTTCTTTCGAAATGTTCGAGTCGGTGAATTTCCCTTCCGACTCACCGTTCCCAGAGAACGAAAGGCGAAGATTCGAGATCCCTGCCGCCGTGAGGCCGTCAGATAGAGCGACGAGAAACGGGCGATCTTTGTTTCCCGTCACGCCGTGTCCAATGATGACGAGGTGCTTCGAGTTGTCCGAACCTTCCGAGTAGGAGTAGTCCAGTTTTTCGCCAGATTTGTTTCGAATTTCGTCGGGCATAGGAATTTAGGATCTAGGACGATTGTGCAGAATTGTCTCGAGGAAGGTTTACTTCACTGTCACGCGGATTTTGCGAGAGATGACCGGTTTATCGTGAGGAATGTGAAGGTAATCACCAAGAATCAGTTGGAGCGTGTGGCTTCCTTTGGGAAGGGTCAGTGTGGTCTCAGTCTGTCCCTTACCGAAGTGAAGCAGCTTCTCAGAAGCCGGGAGCGGTTTGTTGAGATCAGGCATTTCATCGACGTCGACCAAGAGATGATGGTGACCGGTATTGTCGAATTTGATTCCTGCTGGTGCAATGCCCATACCTTGCAGCCCGAACTTCACGTTAAAAGTGGTGCCGACGGTTTCGCCGTGAGCTGGGGAAATGATGTAGACTTTAGCGTCTTTAGCGGACTTTGATTTGGGAAGGGCTCCTTGGCCGAAACCATTCAGAGTGGCGAGAACGAGGCCGAGGGTAATCAGTGCTGTCTTCATCTTGATAACTACGATTGTTTAATGTTCCGATTTGTTCTGGAGATCTGTCGTTCCGGGCGGCAAGCTAAGGTCTGTCGCCAGAGATTCGCTTTACAGCCAATGGCGTTAAACTGTTCGATCGCTAAAGTATCAGCAAGACAAAATTGAGGGGTTCCGAAGTGTTGAGTTCGTGATTGTGGGAACCCGGTTGCCTATGGCGGATAAGAATATCGTCTACTTTGATTTGGAAACCCAACGCTCGGCTCAAGAGGTTGGGGGATGGGATCGAATTCGTGACATGGGCTTGAGTGTGGGAGTGACATACAGCACCGAGCGTGGCGGATATCAGATCTACGGTGAATCCCAGGTGAATGAATTGATCGAAGAATTGTTGAAAGCCGATCTCGTTGTGGGATTCAACCATCTTCGCTTCGACTATGAGGTGCTTCACGGTTACTCAATTATCGATCTCACCCAGGCCCCAACTCTGGACCTGATGATCGATCTTCAGAAGATCCTGAGCCATCGCTTGTCCTTGGATGCTGTCGCGAGTGCAACGCTGGGGACAGAAAAGACGGCCGAAGGATTGCAGGCCATTCAGTGGTTCAAGGAAGGCGAGATGTTGAAAATTGCGGAGTACTGTTGTTTTGACGTCAAGATCACCAAAATGGTCCATGAATTTGGGGTGCGCAACAAACAGATCTTCTACAACAACCGCTTTGGGACCCGGCTTTCAACAGAAGTGGATTGGTAGGGAGGCCGAGCGTGAAACTTCTGGGGCCAAATCGTATGCTCTATCCTGCCATAGGATTCGGAGCCTTCATTCTCTACATTATTTGTCAAGCCAATCGCGGCCAGCTACCTGAATCGGTGCAGTGGTACCGTTCTGTTCCTGGATCGGATACGACGAGTCATTTTCTCCTTATCGGAACACTAGCCTTGATGGTCAATCTCGCCTGGAGAGGGGCGACTATGCAGGTTCTCGGGCGGGCTGTCCTTCGGGGAACCTTTTGGGTGACATTGTTTGTCGTGCTCGAAGAGTTGAGCCAGTTGGCCCTGCCGACGCGAACCTTCTCATTACTCGACCTCTCGGCCGATCTCCTCGGGATTGCGGTCGCAAGCTACTACGTTCAGCGCTTGAAAACGCGTCAGATGAAAGTCGAATCGAGCGAAGCTTCGCGCTAGGCACGGTCACTCGAATCTTCTTTGGTAATCGAAACCTCTGCTCTCAGCAAATCATGCAGTGTGACGAGACCGATCAGGTTCCCGTCGGGACGATCTAAGACGGCGACGAATCCGGTCGTTGACTCAATGAGGCTTACCTGAAGTTCTCGGATCGTCTCCGTACGAAGGCAGGTTGTGGCTTTCTCGATGCTCGGAGGCCGTTGGTCTTCGAGGGCCTGTTCCGCGTGTGATCGCGTGAGAATGCCTTTGATTTTGCCCTCCTCTACAATCGGGAAACGGGCATAGGGATATTGTTTGAGGAGTTCTCTTACCGCGTCTGGAGCGAGGTCGGTGGCGGGCACAACCTCAAACGTTGCGATCGCAGAAACGGGTAGTTGTTGCCAACTTTTCAGGTCTCTTGGTGGAATCACGTGTTCAAGATTGTGGCCGTCCTGGAGGAGAATCGCTTCGTAGAAATTTTCGGTGGCCAAGCGACGAGAGATCGCGGAGCTGATCAGGGCCCCGAGCATAAGCGCCGGGACGATTGAGAATTCGTGCGTCATTTCGAATACGATCAGAATTCCGGTCACCGGAGCTCGAACAACGGCCCCCAGACAGGCACTCATACCAACCACGGCCAACAGAACGTAGGCGGATGTGTTGAGATCGAATATGTGCCCGAACAGTCCGGTGACAAGGATTCCGCACATTCCCCCCAGAAAGAGGGTGGGCGAAAAGATCCCGCCGCATCCACCGAAACCGTAGCAGGCGAAGGTTGCGATGAGCTTGGTGACTAAGAGAAGGCCAGCTATTCGCCAGTCCACGGTCTCGGTTAAGGCCTTGCTCAAGTCTTCGTATCCGACGCCGAAAACCCCCAACGAACCTGGTTGACCAGCTCGACTCGTGATCAGAAAAACGGACACGCCCAGGATCCAAGTGATCAGGCCACCGATGGTAGGTCGGAGCCAGGCGGGAATCCTCTCGAAGCGTTTTCTTCGATTCCGCAACGCGAGCGTCGATTTTTGAAAGAGGATCCCGACGAGTGCTGCTGCTGCTGCGACAATCGGAATGAGAATGTAAACCTGCCAGTCTGGTGAGCTGACGCTGGCGATTTCGAAGGCCGGTTGTTTCCCGATGAGGCCGTGGACGACAAAGGCACCCAAGACTGAAGCCAGGAGAATACTCCCCAGGATTCGGCTGTTCAGATCCTGGACGATTTCTTCGAGCACAAAAGTGATCGCTGCAAGGGGGGTGTTGAAGGCAGCTGCTAGACCGGCGGCGGCACCTGCGGCGGCAGCATGTCGACGGTGTTGTTTTGGTTCGCCGAGCAAACCGGCGAGATTAGAAGCAACACCGCTGGCGAGCTGCACGCTGGGGCCTTCCCTACCTAGACTGCATCCACCACCAATGCTGAGGACACCTGCGACGAACTTGACCCAAACAACTCGCCAGGAAACGGTCCCGAAATCCTTCCAGAAGGCTAGTTTGAGTTGTGGGATTCCGCTTCCGGATGCTCCCGGGCAAAACTGTGTGAGAAGGTAGCCGACGCCGAGAGACGAAAGAACAATCGTTACGAAACTCCCAATGATGAACGTCTGCGTACCCAGCGACGCGAAGCGTTCAAAGGTGAGACGAAAAACGCCTTGAATCACGACGTGGAAGAGTACGGCAGCAAGTCCTGCAAATAATCCGTAGATGCAGGTTAGGACGATTGTTTGTGTCCTCTTAGGGAGTTTTCGCAAGTAGCGCGAAAATGTCAGCGTCATTTCTTACGGCCATCATCTCGAATTATGAGCGATTCTTGCAAGTGGCTTCTGCAAATTATGAGGCGCAGGGTTCTGTGATCAACCCGATTTGGGTGGTGAACCTGGACTCAATCCTCAATGGAGTTCGATGAACTCAACCGAGAGTTCGTTGCGAGGATTGATCGTTAGAGTTGCGATGGAGCGTTCAATGCCTCGCCTTGTCCGGCCCGAATAGCCGGGATTCACGCACAGGATACCCTCATGTCTCTGGCAGTGGCTTTGATGCGTGTGCCCGAAGACAAGGACCTGTGCTCTCTCGAGTGCGGCCGGGTGTATCAGGCTTCGCCGGAGATCGTCTACCTGGACAATGTGTTGGACGAGGATTCTCGTGGAGTCGCAGTCAATCGTGGCGGTCTCAGGGTAGATTGAAAAGGAGTCTGTGTTGCCGCAAACAGCCGTGACGGGGGCGATCTTCTCGAGTTTGGCAATCAGCTTGGCGGGTCCGATGTCGCCGGCGTGGATAATGTGGTCGACCTGCCGAAATGAATTGGGAACGCTCGGATCCAGGAAACCGTGAGTATCTGAAATCAGTCCAATTCTCCGTCCCGGCATTGGGAAGAATTGCTCAAGCAGGAGTCTCTGATGGCTCCGCTTCGGGTTCGGTGGCCTCTTCTTCCGTTTCTTCGGGAGCTTCGGCGAGTTTCATCGCTCCAACAAACAGTCCCGTGAACAGGCCGCTACTCATAAGGGTATTGCGAAAGAACATCCAGGTGTCGGGCCAGTTGGCCGTGCCCTTGGTCAGGGCGATAATCCAGCCAGTGAGGGTCTTGGTGTATTCAGGATGATGGAAGGGATTGAAGAACCAGGCAGCGGTGTTGGTGATTAAGTAGAAAAGAACGGCTCCAGCCAGACTGCCTCCTAGGAGATTCAAGGGGGAGGCTTTGGGGCCGAAGAAGCGTCCCAGTCCGATCAGCACTGCGTACGAAAGATAGGTAAAGAGTTGAAAGAACCTGAAGGGCTCTCCGTAGTGGAGATTCAGAGCCAAATCTGAAAGAAACAACGTTCCGAGGGGTAGGATCCATGCGGCCCGGCCGCCGAAATAGACTCCCGCGCAGAAGGCCAATGCATAGGCGGCGCTGAAATTGAGCGGCATGAGCCCGGGCCATCGCGTCAAAGCGAAGGCAATCATCAAGGCAATCGGTAACCACAATTTCGATTTTTCAGTCACGGCGGATGATCATAGTCTCTGCGGCCTACTTGGCAAGGGACATTAGAAAACGTGGTCAAGAGGCTCGTTGTTCAGTATGGCTTGTGTCCGTGTTCTAGATGGAAGCGCTCTTTCCAGTCTTGTTTGAAAATACAGATTTACTGGTTGTTAACAAACCAGCGGGACTGGTGTGTCATCCCACAAAACAGGGCCCGAAATCGAGCTTGATTGGACGTTTGAAGCTGTATCTCGGCGAGGATGCCGAGGCGCATATGATCAATCGATTGGATCGAGAAACCAGTGGCTTGGTTTTGGTAGCCAAGCGGAAGGAAGGGGCCGGATTTTTGAGGAAACTTTGGGAGGATCGCCGGGTTAAGAAGACCTACTATGCGATCGTGCATGGGCATCCAGCAGAGTCAGCGTTTTCGATCGATGCCCCGTTGGGAAAGGACGAGGACAGTCCTGTGGCGGTTAAGGACTGTGTCCGATCGGATGGAGCTCCCTCTCGAACAGACGTTGAGCTGGTTGAACGCTTCGTTGCCAAGGGCGGTGAATTCTCTCTCATGAAAGTTCATCCTAGGACCGGAAGGAAACACCAGATTCGAATCCACTTGTCCCATCTCGGTCATCCGATCGTAGGTGACAAGATCTATGGGATCGAGCCCGACGCTTACCTTGACGTTTGCATGGGGAGGCTAACGGAAGCACAGGCCCAGCGCTTGCTGCTGAGTTGTCAGGCACTCCACGCTTCGAGGTTGGAACTTCCGTTGGCTGGCAGGGCTGTCGTTTTGAATGCCCCGATTAACGAGACGGTGAAACGATTCTGTTTGGATGGCGGCGTATCCTCTGAAAGTTTGCCTCAGTCCGACTGGGTTGATCCGAGTTTGGAAGATCACTACATCGAGGCGGTGTGTCGGTACATTGATCAACGTCAGGAAGCAAAAAGGTCGAGTTGATTCGGATTTGAACGAAAGTGCTTCGTCGAGAGCGTTGGAGCTTTGTTCGCCAGGCCCGCCTGCTTGCAGGCGACCTTAAAGAGCTGATGGATCTGTTGAGCATAAAGGCCCTCTCCCTGCATCCTCTTCCCAAACTCAGAACTGTTTAGGCTCCCGTCCCGGGTGGCCCGGAGATGATTCAAGACCTTGGCCTTCCGGTCAGGGAAGTGCCTTTCAAGCCAATTCGTAAGGAGATTCTTCACTTGGAGGGGGAGGCGGAGAATCACCCGGCCCGCGAAGTTTGCTCCGGCGTTTTTTGCAGCTTCGATGATCTTAGGGATCTCGTGGTCATTGAGGCCCGGAATGATCGGTGCAAGAAGGGTGCCCGCCGGAATGCCGTTCGCGGCGAGTTGTTCGATGGTATGTAGCCGGGCTTGAGGAGGGCTCGTTCTGGGCTCCATGATTTTACGAAGCTGGGGGTCTAACGAGGTGAGGGAAATATAGACTGCGATCGCCCCAAATTCGTTTAGTTCACGGAGAAGGTCGAGGTCTCGAGTCAGCAACTGATTCTTGGTAATGATCCCCACCGGGTTGCGGAAGTCCGCCAGAACCCGAAGGCACTTGCGAGTGAGCTGAAGCTTTCTCTCGATGGGTTGGTAGGGGTCGGTGACACCGCTCATGGCGAGGACTTGGGGTTTCCATTTCCTCGCTTCAAGCTCCCGTCGCAGCAAAGTTGGAGCCTTGGCTTTGACGATGATTTTCTGCTCAAAGTCGAGTCCTGATGAGAAGCCTAGAAACTCATGTGTCGGGCGGGCGTAGCAGTAGATGCAGCCGTGCTCACAGCCTCGATAGACGTTAATTCCGGCGTCGAACCCAACATCCGGGCTGTCGTTGTAGGTGATGATTGTTTGGGTGCGATCCTCAATGTAGGTGGTTCGATCCGGACTCTCTAGATCTTCGTCGGGGCTGATGTCGATCTCTGACGAGGGATCACGATGGTAAGAATCGAACCGGTTATGGGGATTGTATCCAGCTCCACGAGCCTTGTTCGAATCTGGCTGGGAGCGAAATGGTCGCTGCGGGTCTTGCGACACGGAAGAAAAGGGCGGAGCGTTCTAGTGGCAGCGACAGTCCTGCGGGGCTTGGATCGGGCGATAACCCAACACGCGGGCGGGGAGAAGGAGGATCGACTTGAGCAGCGCAAGAACGGAATCGACGGCGATTCCCAGTAGGCGAAACGGGATCAGCAAGAGCCAGACAATGGGATAAGCAATCAACGCGAGGAGGGCAATGGGCCAGCAAAGAATCAAGAGCAGAAGCCATCCGAGGAAGCAAAGGAGGAAATTCATACGATTTCTTTCTAATTGTATGCAGTCGTGCCGTCAATTGCATTGGTGGATCCGGGCGCGAACAGATCTATTCCTTGATTTACACTGGGTTGCCGGAGAAGGTTTCAAAAAGTTTTCCTGAAGGGAAATGGTTGAGCCAACCCACGCGTGAGAATTGAGTTAGAACATGTTTCCCAAAGTTTTCTGGGTAAGAAACGCCGTCTGGCCTGTGTTCTCGATAGTATCGATCTGGAGATCAAATCTGGCGAGCTTTTGACCCTGATTGGGCCCTCCGGAGCAGGCAAATCTACGCTGTTGCGATTGATGGCAGGACTCGAGAAACCGACGAAGGGTGCGGTGCTCTTGGATGGTCAGAATGTTCTCGACGTTCCGCCGCCGCAGCGATCCATTGCTATTTTGTTTCAGGATGCGCCGTTGTTTCCAGGTCTTTCCGGTCGAGAGAATCTAGCCATGTCATTGAAGCGCAAGGGTTTGGCAGGGGGGCAACTTGATCAAGAGCTCGATGGGATCGCAAAGCGTTTTGGTATTCTGAGCTGTTTGGCGGCTTATCCAGAAGAGCTTTCGGTGGGAGAGCGTCGACGAGTTGCGTTGGCGAGAGCCCTGGTTGGTGACCCCAGTGTATTGCTCCTCGATGAACCCTTGACGGGGCTGGATCCGGAATTGAGGTATTCGCTTAAAGAGGAGATTCTCGCGTGGCGCGAACAGTCGCGGGCCACGGTAGTTTGCGTGACTCATGATCCAGTGGATGGACTGACGATGGGAGATCGCGTAGCCGTGATCGAGCAGGGAAGGCTGCTTCAGTTGGGGACCTCCGAGGAACTCTACCAGCGACCTTGCAACCGGTTCGTTGCGGGCTTTGTCGGTTATCCTCCGATGAATTTTATTCCGGGAACGATCGACGATACGGGGTCTCGAGTTTCGATTTTCGCGGGGAATGGGACGCGTGAAGCTGTCTCAATTCCGGTGGACGGCATGAGTATGAGTGAGGCTCGGCCGGGACGAGAGGTGATCATGGGGGTGAGGCCGGAAGATCTTCTAGCTTCGGATGGGCAGGTAAGTGGGCCCAGCCTGCTCGAAGGAAACTTGATTCGCTCTGAGCGCTTTCTTGATCAGACCTCGCAAGTGGTTGATTGCCAGGGATTGCGCCTCACGGTGGCGGGCGAAAACGAGGTACAGTTTGAGCCCGCTCGTCGAGTGACCATCTACCTTCGCGATGTGGACCGCTGCCATTGGTTTGATGGGACAACCTCCCACAGGATTCCGAACGATGAATAACAGGGAATGTTTGGACATGGCGGCGCAGGTGATTGCGCAAGTAGGTCGGGGGCAGCGAGCGGATGACGTGCTTCGTCGCGCGTTCCCGCGTCGTGCCCATGCGGATTCTGAGCTGCGACGGGCGGTCAGTCTCCGCGTGTTTGAGTACTTTCGGTGGAAGGGATTAGTGGATCGCAAGAAACCGCTCCCGAATCGCATGCGTGAAACCGAAGAACTGGCGCGGCAGTTCGGTGAAGATCCGATGAGCTTCACTGCTGAGACTTTAGGTCGTGCTGTGCCAGAGTGGTTGTCAGATCAGATGGCGATTCCCGTAGATTGGTTGCGATCGATCCAATGTCTCCCTCGGCTTTGGATTCGTGCCCAGACGAAGAATGTCGGGCAGGTGGAGGCGGGATTGGGTGATTTGGTGCGACCTTCCCAAGCACCCGGTTTGGGTGCCTTTGAATATTGCGGGAGTCTTGATTTGTTCAACTCACCCGAGTTTAAGGGCGGGTTGTTTGAAATCCAGGATCTGAGTTCTCAGTGGGTGGGTTCGCTTTGTGATCCGAAACCGGGTGAGACATGGTGGGACGCCTGTGCAGGGGAGGGAGGCAAGTTTCTCGATTTGGCAGACCGAATGAATAATCGAGGTATGATTTGGGTGACCGATCGTTCAAATCGGCGTTTGACCCGACTGAAACAACGGGCTGCTCGCGCGTCCGTATTCAACTACCGCCGGAAGCTGGCCAATCTTGTGAAAGGGGCCCCATTCAAGGTTCGTTTTGACGGCGTTCTGGTCGATGCTCCCTGCAGCGGCGTCGGTACATGGCAGCGCAATCCCGATGCTCGTTGGACGACATCAAGTCAGGATGTCTCTGAGCTTGCGATCATTCAGAAGAAACTCCTGGCAATCGCAGCAAAGCAGATTAAGCCGGGCGGAAAACTGGTCTACGCCGTTTGCACCTTGACGCGAAGTGAAACGGTCGAGGTTGCGAATTGGTTTGAGCGGGAAGAACCAGGCTTTGAGCCCTTGTCTTTGGACGTCGTTGGCATGAAAACGCCTGACGAGTGGCCGGCACGAGATTCGTGGTGCTGGTTGGGGGGATCTTCCGGTGAAGGGAACGGGATGTTTGTGGCGGCTTGGCGTCGTCGTTAGAAAGCAGATCCGCTCCACTTCATTTTTTGGCGAAGGGTTTGGAAGAAGCTATTGCCGGAAACGGAGAGGAGTCGAAATTGATGCCGACTTCGTTGAAAACAAATGGTGTCGCCCGGCTGAAGTGTGGTGGGAACTTGCCCGTCGCTCGTTAGGATGGTCTCGGGTCTGTGAACCCCCACTTCGACATCAATTTTCGAATCGAGTGGCACGATAACCGATCGATTAGAGAGGGCGTGCGGACAGATCGGGGTCAGGGTAATGGCGGATGCGTTCGGGCTCACGATTGGGCCGCCAGCCGAGAGGGAGTAGGCGGTTGATCCGGTGGGGGAACAAACGATCAAACCATCGCATTGGTAGGTCGTGAGGAAATCCCCGTCGACAGAAACGTTCAGTTGAATCATGCGCGAGAGTTCCCCGCGGCTGATGACGAAATCGTTGAGCGCGGTCATGCGGTGCTCTTTGTGCTTACCTTGGACCACGGCCTCGATGAATGGACGCGTGACGATGCGGTAATTCTCGTCCCAAATGATCTCGAGCACTTTCTGCAGATCCTTCATCGGAGCTGCGGTGAGGAAACCGAGGTTCCCGGTGTTGAGTCCCAGGAGAGGCGTTCTGGATCCGGACAGGGCGCGGGCAGCCCCGAGCATTGTGCCGTCTCCTCCGATGACTAGAATCAAATCTGTGTTTCGGATCCCCTTGAGGTGATCATTGAACGCCTCGTGTGACAACTCCTGTGAGCTTGTTTCGAGCTGGGGGGCGACGGGAAGACGATTTGCCTTTTCGATCGCCTTAGCGGCTCGAGATAGATTGGCTTTCCAACGAGGTTTCTCGGTGTTAGCGATCAGGCCGATTCGTTTGATGTGACGCATGGGCTGTTTCAATCAGACAAAGAAACTCTTTGTTTCCGGCTGGTCCAAGAATAGGGGATTCAGTCACATCAATCCAGTTAAGATGCAGCTCTTGCGTTGCAAACTGTTCGAGGCGATCAATGACACTGCGATGAATGTCTGGGTCCCTGATGACTCCCTTTCCTTGATCAACGGCCTCCTTTCCAGCCTCGAACTGAGGCTTTATGAGGGCTATTATGTGTGAGGCAGGGCGGGCGAGCCGAGCGGCAGCGGGAAGAATCTTGGTTAACGAGATAAAGGAACAATCGATCACGACTAGATCTACTCCGTCAAATGGTGGGGGAATATGTTCTGGTAGAAGGTTTCGGGCGTTTACTTTTTCCATGACCACGACTCGTGCGTCTTGGCGAAGAGACCACGCCAGCTGGCCTTTCCCGACATCAACAGCGTAGACTTTTTGGGCTCCATGCTGAAGAAGGCAATCGGTGAAACCGCCGGTAGAAGCCCCAAGATCCGCTGCGATGCAGCCTTTGACATCAATCGGAAATTGTTCGAGAGCCCGTTCGAGTTTGTAGCCGCCGCGGCTGACAAATTTCTCGGGAACAGCGATTTCGACAAGGTCGGATTCCCGGACCAGATCACTGGGTTTTTTTGCTCGGTGGCCGTTGACCTTGACTTGGCCGGCTATGATCGCTCGTTTTGCTTTTTCTCTGCTTTCGCTGAGCCCTTGGTTCACAAGGTGTTGATCGAGTCGGTCTTTCATGAACGCTGCGCTTGGATCATTCCTCGAAATCAGGAATGATCCAAGTCGCGAATCTCGCTCGGCAGGAATCTCGCCAGAAGGGAGCTATTGAACGATTGGCGGCGTCGGTGGTGTCGAGCTTGGGCTGGAAGGCGCGTTTACCGATGATTGGGAAGCTGCTTCCACTCGTGCGGTGTTGGTGAGTGAGGATGCTTGCTCGCCAGCGATCATCGAGTCTCGAATCTGACTTGCGAGGTCCGTTAGGTGCCCCGGTGAGTGAGGCAGCAGAATGGTGTTCGTGCTCGAGCTATTGCCTATCTCTTTAAGGGTATCAAAGTATTGGGTCATCAATACGAGATTCATCACTTCAGCCGCACTCGCATCTTCGACCGATTTTTGGAATTCATCGACTGATTCTTTCAATCCTTCCACGATGGCTCGACGTTGATCGGCGATTCCTTTTCCAGAAAGGGCTTTGCTCTCAGCTTCGGCCTCTGCGGCCTTAACCTGCAGGATTTTGTCCGCTTCTCCTTTTTCGGCGGCGGCGACACGCAGTCGCTGCGCGGCATTGATGTCGTTCATTGCTGCCTTTACTTTGGCATCAGGATCGATGTCCGTTACCAATGCCTTGACGATTCCGTAGCCGAAGTCGTCCATGACTTGGGCGAGTTCGGCTTTCACAACTGTGGCGATTTCGTCTTTTTTCTCAAAGACATCGTCCAGTTTGATTTTCGGAACACGTGCTCTCACGACATCGAAGACGAACGATCGGATTTGTCGCTCAGGGTCATCCAGTTTGTAGAAGGCGTCGTAAATCTTGTCTTTGAGGACGAAGTATTGCACGGAGACGATGACTTTGACGAAGACGTTATCCTCGGTCTTGGTCTCCACATCGACGTCGAGCTGTCGGACTCTAAGATTCACTCTGCCAGCGACTCTTTCTACGAAGGGCAGCTTAAAGTTGAGTCCGGGTTCTGCGATACGGGTGTATTTTCCGAATCGATGGACGAGTGCCGCGGTTTGCTGTTGAACGAGGAAAAATGGGAACATCGCAGTCTTTCTATTTGTTGTTTAGTTCGTTCTTGGACGCTCTAAAGATCTGTGTTTCGAGGGAGAATCTCAATTACAAAGCCAGTGATCCTCTGGAATGAGAGGCCCTCAGTAGGAGTCTGAGCTATTCGGTCGGGCGTTGAGGGTATTGCGGTTGACCTTGATTGGAGTTGCACTTTACGGTGGGCAGAAGGTGAGCTTCGGCCGGTGAGTCGGGTCGGGGTTCACCATGAAGTCCTTATGAATATCCGGTTTCAAGTAAGAGCTCTCACCCTGGGTGGATTGATTGCGGTTTTGTCCGCTTGCGGGGCGCGGGATGAGGCTGGGAACTCAGCTCCTGCTGGCCGACCTCCGACGTCCGTGGTGGCGATCGAGGTCGCGACGGAGCGGGTGGCTGAAACGCTTTCACTGGTGGGGACGATTGAGGCCAACGAGATGGTTGAGATTAAGGCGGAAACCATTGGTATCGTCGAAGACATCGTCTTTGAGGAAGGGCAGGATGTGGCGGCAGGCGATGTTCTGATACGGCTTGACCGGAAGAAGCTCGAGTCGGCTCTGGAGGAATCCTCCGCGAATCTCCGGCTCAGTGAGTCTGAGTTGCTTCGCAATAAGCAGCTCTATGGCGAGGAGCTGATCAGTCGTCAGGAATATGATCAATCCGCCGCCCGAGTCGAGACCCTGAGTGCGGTAGTCGAATTACGAAAGCGGGAACTTCGAGATGCCCAAGTCTTAGCCCCTTTCGCGGGTGTGGTTGGCGCGCGGAATGTTAGCCCGGGACAAGTTATTACGAGGGAACAGACCCTAACCTGGCTGGTGGATTTGGATCCCGTCAAAGTGACCTTCAATGTCCCCGAACGCTTTCTACAGGTAGCGAAGAAGGAACAGCGGGTAGCTATCAAGGTGGCGGCATACCCTGATCGGATTTTTGATGGAGAAGTGTATTTCGTAGCTCCGTTCGTCGATACCCAAACGAGGAATATTGAGGTGAAAGCCTTGGTTCCGAATCCTGATCGACTCCTGATTCCGGGAATGTTCGCGAATCTGGAGCTGACTCTGACGATCCGGGAGCAAGCGTTAGTGATTCCGGAGATGGCTGTTTTTCGAACCATGGAGGATGATTTAGCCATGGTGTATGTAATTGGATCTGAGGGTGTTGCAGAAATGAGAACCGTCAAAATCGGGGAGCGGCTTCCAGGGAAAGTCGAGGTGCTGACGGGCCTGAAGCCCGGAGAACTCGTGATCACTGAGGGAACCCAGAAGATTGGCCCGGGAGCACCTGTTGCTCGTAGTGTTCAAGAGCCTGTGGCGACGGAGACTTCTGCGACCGAATAGCGATGAAACTACCCCAGATCTCGATTGAGCGGCCCGTCTTGGCGACTATGATGAGCCTGTCGCTCGTCCTCTTTGGGGCGATCAGTCTTCTACAGCTTCCGGTTAGAGAGCTCCCGGATATTGATCCCCCCATTGTATCCGTCAATACGACTTACTTCGGAGCGAATGCCTCAGTTGTCGAGACCGAGGTGACCGAACGGCTAGAGGAAGCCGTCAACAACGTTCCTGGAATCAAAACCCTGTCCAGCAGGAGTCGCGAGCAATCGAGTCAGATCACGATCGAGTTCGACTTGTCGCGGGACATCGACGTTGCTGCTCAAGAAGTCCGCGACCGCGTATCGCGGGTCAGAGGTCTGTTGCCGGACACGGTTGAAGAGCCCGTGATCAGTAAACAGGATTCGGATGCTCGTCCGGTGCTCTGGATTGCGATGGAAAGTGAGCATTATACGCCGCTTGAACTAAATTCTTTGGCCGAGAGATTGGTCAAGAATCGGCTTCAAACCGTTCAGGGTGTGTCTTCCATCTTCTTAGGTGGCGAGCAGCGTTATGCGATTCGTTTGTGGCTTGATTCAGAACGAATGGCCGCCCATCGGGTGACGATGCTGGATGTGCGGGGGGCCTTGCAGTCGCAGAACATCGAGCTCCCAAGCGGCCGGGTGGAAAACCTCGACCGAGAAATGACCATCCAGACGCTGGGCGAAATGAAAACGCCCGAAGAGTTTAACCGATTGGTGATTCGGCAGGAGGGCGATCGGTTTGTTCGCCTTCGTGACATTGGCGAGGCGGTGGAGGGGGTGGAGAACCTTCGGTCGAAGGCGAGGAGTAATGGGCGCCCTTGCATTTTTCTGGGGGTTGTAAAGCAATCAAAAGCTAATGCTGTCAGCGTCTCCTTGGGTATTCGGGAGCAGCTTGAGCTAGTGCGGCCAACGCTGCCTCCGGGAGTGAGGATAGAGATCAATTACGACGAGGCAGAATTCGTCGAGACTGCAATCAGTGAGGTTTGGTTGACTCTCGGGATCGCGTTTCTTCTGGTTGTTGTTGTGATCTACACCTTTCTTCACAGCGTGCGGGCGACGGTGATTCCGGCTGTCGTTATTCCTGTGTCGATTATTGCGAATTTTCTGATCCTTCAGTGGTTTGGTTACTCAATCAATGTCCTGACGATGCTCGCGTTGATCCTTGCCATTGGCATCGTGGTGGATGATGCCATTGTGGTCTTGGAGAATATACATCGTCACATTGAGAACGGTGAGTCCGCCCTCGAAGCTGCCAAGCGAGGAATGAGGGAGATTTCCTTTGCAGTTGTTGCCACGACGTTGGCGCTGGTAGCGGTTTTTGCGCCACTGGCTTTTCAAACCAGCACTACGGGTCGTCTGTTCGTTGAGTTTGCCGTAGCCATAGCGGGCTCTGTTGTCATCTCTACCTTTGTTGCCTTGTCTTTAACCCCGACGATGTGTGCTCGTTTGTTGCGTCCTGTCGGAAAGAAGCAAGGGGGCTTGGTGCGGCTTTTTGAGTCGGTCTTGCTCAGGTTGACGAAAGTCTATGAGGGCTTCTTGCGGATGACTTTAAACCGCTCCTTGGGAGTGAGGATAAGTGGGCTTTTGGTCTTCGGAGTCGTGATTGCCCTACTGACAGTCTTTCTGTTTCGGTCGCTTGAAGGAGACTTCCTGCCTCCGGAGGATAAGGGACGCATGTTTGCCTTTGTTATTGCTCCGGACGGTGCGACGAGCGAATACACTGATCGCATGCTCTTGGAAATGGAGCAGATCCTTTCTGAGACAGAAGAAGTTGATTTATATGGAGCGATCGTGGCACCTGGTTTCTCCGGACCTGGGCTCGCTAATAACGCGATCGTTTTTCTGAGGCTCAAGGATGAGCGAAACCGGTCTGTGCAGGAGATCGTGAACGGGCCCGGTGGATTGGCTCAGCGGTTCTTCGGTGAAATTGAAGGTGCCATCGCGATTCCGAATATCCCGAAGACGATCAATAGGAGTTTCGATGCTCCGTTTCGTCTAGTGCTCCAGGCTCCCGATTTGGAGGAGCTTGATGAGTATGCCCGAGACCTCAGCAATCGCCTTCGGCAAGAGGGTTTTTTGGGGAACGTTCGCTCCTCTTTTGAGATCAACAAGCCTGAGGTCCGGTTGGCGATTGATCGAGACCGTGCGGCCGCTCTAGGCGTATCCGTCCGAGATATCTCTCAGACCTTACAAGTGCTTTTCGGTGGGCTCGACCTCAGCAAGGTGAAGAAAGATGGGAAAGAGTACGATGTCATCGCCCAGCTGCGTCGGATGTCTCGGTTGACACCTCAGCAGCTCGATCAGGTCTACGTTCGCAACCTTGACGGTGAACTGGTGCAGTTGAGCAATGTAGTTGATCGCAAGGTCGGTGTTTCTCCGAATGTGATTGAGCGCTACAATCGTATCCGCAGTGCGACAATATCTGGAACGCCCATGAACATCCCAATCGGGACTGCCGTGGCGAAGGTAGAGGCTGTTCTAGCGGAAACACTGCCGCCGGGATTTCTCTATGAATGGCAGGGTGAATCAAAGGACTTCAAGGACGCGGGCAGCGAGATCCGGTGGGTTTTGCTCTTGGCGTTGGTGATTGTCTACATGGTGCTGGCCTCTCAATTCGAGAGTCTGACTCATCCTTTCACCGTGATGTTGACGGTTCCGCTCGCCGGGGTGGGGGCGGTTGGCCTTCTTTGGCTCCTCAATTGGTTGGGAAGTTTGCAGGTGATCACGCCCATTCCTGCAATGAACATTAACCTGTTTAGTCAGATTGGTTTGATTCTACTCATCGGATTGGTGACGAAGAATGGGATACTCTTGGTCGAGTTCGCAAATCAGATTCGTGAGGACGGGGCCTCGGCTCAAGAGGCCATGATTCGATCGGGGTTAGTGAGGCTCCGACCGATCTTGATGACCGCGGTCTCGACCGTGTCCGGAATTCTGCCGATTGCGATAGGGTTTGGTGCCGGAGCTGAAAGCCGACGTCCGATGGGGGTTGTTGTCGTGGGGGGAATGTTAACGAGCACATTTTTGACACTTTTCGTCATACCGGCTGTGTATACGGTCGTTAGCGACCTGACGAGCCGGAGAAAAAGCAAGGTTTGAGGTCGTAAAGTTGTTTGAGACCAATCCCGGAGGGATTTATGAAAACTCTATCCATTCATTCTATTCTCCTTTCCCAGTTTCTGCTCTTCTCGCTGTGGGCTAATGGGGCGCATCCACTGATTCCAGCGGAGTACTCTACGGTTTCCGAGAGTAGGCTCAATGAAGGTGTTGTCCTCGCGGACAAATTTCGCAGGGAGCTGCTACTCAGGGGGCGCTCTGGTGAACGGCCGATAGACGTGATTGGACGGGCTTGCGTTGAGTTTCGTGGGCAAATGTCCCGACGATCTGATGGTCTGATTCCGCTCAAATCTTTCAAGATCCGAGGGAAGCATATTGTTGAAGCTATTGAAGGGGATCGGAGATTTAAACGTTGGGGGCGAACGTTCGACAGTTTTGGGGGGAAATGGTTCGGCAAATGGGATCAAATGGAAGTCGACCACCACTGGTTTCCGACCTTTGAATTTACATCACCTCACAAGATCAAAGGATTTCATGACGTCTATCTCCATACAGGCCAATTTGCATGGATAGGTGATGGATTTGGCTGGAATCTCATCGCCTCGGAGGACTCACGTGGGAAGAAAGGGTTTGTTTTGGGGACGGTCTATCACGTTGAGGCAAACGATCCCTTGCGGGTCAGAAATCATCGTCCACATGTGGGTGTGATTTGCGCTGGGAACAGGATCATATGGATCACACGAGGCGAAATCTTTTTCGAAGAACGGTTTGATGGGGGCCGCTCAAGTGGAGAACGCTACGCAATTACCGGGTTTCGATACCGATTCGATGGTCGAACTTTGACTAATGAAGGAAATGCGTTCCAAACGATTTACACTCGAAAACCCGACTCGCGACCTGAGTGGAGGCAGTTTCATCTCGGTGTTAAAGTGAGATAGGAAGTTTTCTAGCTATTTTGGCAGAATTTGGTCATAATATGCTCTTGCAAAGTTTGACCACTGCGGAGAAACTAATAGGGCTCTCAGACGAGTTAGCGCCAAGAAGGGGAAATAATTCCGTGATCAAAAACCTTGACGGGCTCTCTGTGGTTTACTAAAACAGCGGGAGTTTAGAACGTTTCCTTGTCGGGCGGGATGAGGTGCATGTAACCAAAAGATAGTAAGTAATCATGAACAAAGCACAGGTAGGAAAGCTTTTAGCGTTTGTCGTAGGCGTGGGGTTGGCGGTTAAAGTACAAGCGCAGATCGACGGCCCAGAGGTCGTTTATCGAAACGGATCAGATCCGGTTCTTGGATTCTACGCTCCTGCTGACAATACAGTTGAGTATGGGGACGAGATCGCATTTGACGGCACGAACC
The DNA here is from genome assembly GCA_964342405.1 of uncultured Verrucomicrobiota bacterium. GTDB lineage: Bacteria > Verrucomicrobiota > Verrucomicrobiia > Limisphaerales > AAA164-E04 > UBA2970. Next base: position 26,956 of record CAYFGX010000018.1, read on the forward strand.
GAGTGCTTACGTCTTTGAAGCTCGAGTATTTTTCATCTGAAGCCACCGGTTCGATGGTGGTTCGAATCCGCCAGATGGATGGTGACCAAGTCGGGGGTGCAGGTCAGGCAACCTTTGAGCCAGGGACGATCGCATATGAGAGCCCTGTTATTGATTTGGGTGCCAACTTCAACACTGTGGTCATTGATGAAATTCCTAGTACGATCCTCGGAAGTCGTGTTGCTGTTACTGTTCAGCTGAGCGGCATCGCTGATGGACAGTCTGTTGGTCCACTTCTCCGAAACCCTCCAATCATCGGTGCTAGCGCTGATGATATCTGGGTGAGCTCCGGTGCTGCTGACAACCTCGATTGGGCATTGGCAACAATCCCTGGCGCAAGTGCTAACTTTGCAGTGGAAATCGTGGCTGTTCCTGAGCCTTCGACCGTGATTCTCTCGATTTTGGGAGGAGCCGCACTGTTTGTTGCGCGACGCCGCCGAGCATAGGTTACTTGCTCCACAGATTTTTAGGTGAGCGCGGGTGTTGACCCGCGCTCCTTTTTTTTCTACTTTCACAACTCGTTTTTGATGCTGAGCCGGCTCAGTGATTTCTCCTGAAGGCTTAGAATCCGTATCTATCAAGAACGGGCATTTGCTTCTAGGTGACCGATCTGGCGCAGTTAAGAAGACTCCAAGAGCTGATCGAGGTCGAAGTCCTAGAGGAGCATCGAGACTCTAAATCCGATCTTAGACTTTAAAATGGAAGAACCGACGTGTGATATCGCCCTCATTGGGCTTGCTGTAATGGGGCAGAACCTTGTCCTGAACATGGATGATCATGGATTTTCGGTTGCGGTGTATAACCGGACTGTATCCAAGGTGGACGATTTTCTCGAACGAGAAGGAAAGGATCGAAAGATTGTTGGTGCGCACAGCATTCCGGAGCTTGTCTCTAAACTCAAGCGACCCCGCCGTGTGATGATGCTCGTGAAGGCCGGGAGCGCCGTAGACGAGTTCATCGAACAAATCCTGCCTCATCTTGAACCAGGAGATATCATCATCGATGGTGGAAACTCACTTTACCAAGACTCGGTCCGGAGAACGGAGTATCTTGAGTCCAAGGGGCTGCGGTTTATTGGGACCGGAGTTTCGGGTGGCGAAGAAGGAGCGCGCCGTGGTCCTTCGATCATGCCGGGTGGTTCGAATTCCGCCTGGCCCTATGTTAAGGATATTTTTCAGGCTATTTCCGCCAAGGTCGAGGACGGGTCTCCGTGTTGCGACTGGGTGGGCGAGGGTGGCGCCGGTCATTACGTCAAGATGGTCCATAATGGAATCGAGTATGGAGATATGCAGCTTATCTGCGAAGCCTACCACTTGATGTCTACTGGACTTGGGATGTCTGCTGATGAAATGCACGAGGTCTTCGCTGAGTGGAACAAAGGCGAGTTGGATTCTTACTTGATTGAGATCACGAGGGACATCCTTGCAGTTAAGGATGAAGATGGCGCTCCTTTGGTTGAGAAGATCCTCGATACTGCTGGGCAGAAGGGAACTGGAAAATGGACGGTGATTTCTTCGGCAGAACTTGGTGTTCCCAGTACCTTGATTTCTGAGGCTGTTTACAGCCGGTGCATTTCCGCCCTTAAGGAAGAGCGGGAAAATGCTGCTAAGAGGTTGAAAGGACCTAAGCCAAATATCGCTGGTGATCGAGAGAAATTTGTCAATGACATCCGTGCGGCTCTGTATGCGTCAAAGATTGTCTCGTATGCCCAGGGCTACATGCTCTTGAGATCCGCAGCAAAGGAATACGGCTGGAACCTGAATTATGGTGCGATCGCTCTCATGTGGCGCGGTGGCTGTATCATTCGTAGCCAGTTCCTCGGCAACATTAAGGAAGCTTACACCAAGCGTCCGAAGCTTACGAACCTCCTGATCAACCCGTTCTTTAAGTCGGAGATTCGCAAATGCCAACGCTCATGGCGTAATGTGGTTGCTACCGCTGCGAAGAAGGGAATTCCCGTGCCAGCTATGTCGACAGCTTTGACGTTCTACGATAGCTATCGCAATGAACGATTGCCTGCGAACCTTCTGCAGGCGCAACGTGATTACTTTGGCGCGCATACCTACGAGCGGGTGGACAAACCCCGAGGTGAGTTCTTCCATACGAACTGGACGGGACGAGGCGGTGATGTATCTTCCTCCACCTACAACGTCTAGTCTTGGTAAAGGAGCCAGAAAGCATGAGTGATCCAGTTCAGAAACTTGTCGATTTCCAACCCAAGAATGATTTCTTCGTTGGGATTGATTCGGATGGTTGTGTCTTCGATAGCATGGAGATCAAACACAAAGAGTGTTTTGCGCCCATGTTTATCAAGCACTTTGGACTCCAGGCCGCGAGTAAATATGCTCGTGAGTGCTGGGAGTTTGTGAACTTGTATTCGAAAACTCGTGGGATCAATCGGTTTCCCGCTCTTTCGAATGCTTTGGAACTGTTGCGCAATCGGCCGGAGGTGATTGCTCGACAAGTGCAGGTTCCAGACTCGGAAGCTGTTGATGAGTGGATTAGCCGCGAAAGCAAGTTGGGCAATGCGAGTCTCGAAGCAGAAGTCAAAGGGGGTAACGAGGGGCTTCAGCAAGTATTTGAATGGTCAAATGCTGTCAATGACGCGGTCCTAGATATCGTTCATGGTGTTCCTCCCTTTCCTCTTGTCCGTGAAACGTTAGCCAAATTGTCTAGCGTCGCAGACGCACTGTGCATTTCTCAGACTCCAATTTCCGCTTTGGAACGCGAGTGGGGTGAGCATGCGCTGTCGGGATACGTACAGTTGATTGCTGGTCAGGAGATGGGAACGAAGACGCAGCACATCAAGATTGCTGCGGGCGATAAGTATCCCCCTCATCGTATCCTCATGATTGGTGATGCGCCCGGCGACTTCAAAGCCGCCAAGAGTAACGGTGCCTTGTTCTATCCAATCACTCCAGGCGAAGAAGAACGTTGTTGGCAACGGTTGTTCGAAGAAGCGCTGCAGGTGTTCTTTGATGAGAAGTACGCGGGAAGCTACGAAGAGGCATTGCTCTCGGAGTTTGATGCGAGTTTGCCAGCTGAACCGAGTTGGTCTGTCTAACGCTAGTTGGATCGCAACCTTAAGCTTGGGAGGCTTCTGCTAACCTCGTTCTTCAAGTCTGACTATGCTTCTCGGCGAAATACTGACCGAAAAACAGATCATTCCCGATCTTGGCGCATCTGATCGCTGGGAGGTGATCGACGAATTGATCGATCATTTGGTTTCGTGTGAGCGCATCCGCGAGGAAGACAGGGATGCGATCGCGAACGTCGTGAAGAAAAGGGAAACGTCGATGAGCACCGGTATCGGTTTCGGTGTTGGCATTCCCCATGCGTCGACGGAGTTGGTCAATGAAGTAATCGGGGTGTTCGGTCGCTCCAGTCAGGGCATCAATTTCGATTCCCTAGACAACAAGCCGGTCAAACTTGTCATGTTGTTCCTCGTTCCTCAGGGGCAATTCCAAAAACATCTGCACACCTTGGCGAATATTGCTAAGACACTTCACGACAGTGAGTTTCGGGCCTCTCTCTGTGAAGCTGAATCGGCTGCTGAGATGGAACAGATCATCAATTCGAAATAGGCTGGGGTATTCGCCAGCCTGACCATCGCTTTCTAAGGGAACCACTGTGCTATTTAAGAGAATCGAACAGCAACTTCAATCGGCTGTTGCTGATGTCTGTCCGGAGTTCGACTCAAAGGATGTCGTTGTTCGGAAGTGCCCGATGCCCAAGTTTGGAGACTACCAATGCAACTCGCTTCTCAGCCTAGCAAAACAAAGCAGGCAGAACCCACGTGAGCTCGCTCAGAGGGTGGTCGAAAAATTCGTCGCAACGGACACGCTTTGTGAGAGCGTCGATGTGGCGGGGCCGGGGTTCGTCAACTTTCGCCTCAAGGTTTCTGCGCTGGAGGAAATTCTGAGTGACGACCACCTGGCTAAGCGTTGCTTTGCCGAGGAGGCAAAGTCGAAGCGTACAGTGGTTGTTGACTTTAGTTCGCCAAACGTCGCTAAGCCAATGCATGTGGGGCACATACGATCGACGAATTTGGGGGACTGTCTGTGCCGCATTCTCCGTTTTGTTGGGCATGATGTTGTATCTGACAATCACATCGGTGATTGGGGAACTCAGTTCGGCAAATTGATCGTTGCCTGGAAGAATGATTTAAACGCCGAGGCTTTGGAAGAAGATGCGCTTGGTGAGATGGAACGGCTCTATCGGCTGATGAATCAGCGGTGTGAATCCGATCCAGAGGCGCTGGACTTGGCTCGCTCTGAACTGCTTAAGTTGCAGCAGGGTGATGAAGAGAATCTCGGTATCTGGAATCGAATGATTGAGCTTTCTCGTCGTCAATTTGACGAGATTTACTCTCGTTTGGGCGTTCGTTTTGATGAGACTTTGGGGGAGAGTCATTACAATGATCGGTTGAACTCACTTGCTGAAGAGATGGAGCGGGATGGTTTAGCCGAGCGGAGCGAAGGGGCTCTGATGGTCTTTTTCCCCGACGATCCTGAGCTCAAGGATCACCCCGCGATGATTCAGAAGAGCGATGGAGCGGCGAACTACACGACTACCGACCTCGCAACACTAGACTATCGGCGCGAGCGTTGGTCTCCAGATGAAATCCTCTACGTAACTGACGGGCGGCAGCAATTACATTTCAAGCAGCTTTTCCGTGCCTACAAGAAATGGCGTGGCAACGAATCCGTGAAGCTAGAGCATCCTTGGTTTGGATCGATCATGGGTAGCGATGGGAAACCATTTAAGACTCGATCCGGAGAAGTGATTAAACTGAGCAACCTTTTGGATGAGGCCGAGGAACGTGCTCGCAAGATTATCGAAGAAAAGGAGCAAGAGAGGAAAGGGTTCGATGCGGAAAGCCCTTCGCTCAGCGATGATCAGAAACAGAACATAGCTCGTATTGTCGGTATCGGAGCGATCAAGTATGCAGATCTATTGCCCAACCGACAATCTGACTACGTCTTTGATTGGGATACGATGCTTGCTTTGAAGGGGAACACGTCCCCCTACCTCCAGTACGCATATACTCGAATTCAGGGCATCTTCCGTAAGGCAGGAATCGAGGCCCGTGATTTGAAACGAGACGAGATTCGACTTCACTCGGAAGAAGAGATCGCGTTGGCAAAACATCTAATAAATTTCCCGCTCGTGCTGCAGCTTGTCTTGGAGGAGTACCGGCCGAACTATCTTTGCTCTTATCTTTTTGAATTGGCAGGGCTGCTGTCTAAGGTTTATGAGAATTGTCCTATCTTGAAGGCTGAAGAGGCGGTTCGGTCGTCGAGGCTGGCCCTGGTGCATCAGGCTGGAGTGTCCATTCGGCAAGGTTTGGACCTTCTTGGGATTGAAGTCACGGACGTGATGTAAGGGCGGCGAAGCGCTATGAGATTCGCTTGAACAGCGATTCGTTCAGCTGTTCATAGAGCGATTCGTGTGACGACACGTGACGTAGGCTACCGGTCCGACTGACGATGCCGAATCCGCTTCCGTAGGCGGGACCGTTGACAATCGATAGGTCGCTTTTGCTATCGATGAGCTGTCTCTCTCCTTTTTCGATAGCTGTCGCCTGATCTCCATCGACCTCATATTTCCACCCAACCAAAAGAGCTTTCGGATACCTTGAGCGCAATTCTGGGAGGATCTTTTTGGTGGGAACTAATTCGGCGAGCAGCGTGCCTGAGCGGGTAGACCATTTTCCAGGATGATGATCTTCGGAAGAATCATCTCCTGTATCATTGGAAATTCTGCCGAACTGAAAATCGCTGACCGCAGCTGCGTGGAAGATGGCGTCGTACGGCTCGTTGGATAATTTTGTAAGATGCTCATCGAGAGATTCCGTCGTTGTGAAGGGGAGCGTTTTGTGCGCGGAACATCGGCCGGCGTAGGTTGAATAATACCCTTTGAGGAGTGTCACGGAGACGCCATTTGTGGTGAGGTAGTTTGTGAGCTCAATGCCTAATCGTCCTGTGGAATGATTTGTGAGGCGGCGAACTTCGTCCAAGGGTTCGTAAGTTGGACCTGCAGTGACGATAGCCTTTGGCATGGGTATGATTCTCTGTGGAGTTGTTCGGGTCACTCAGATTCAGCGTAAAGGGGCGGCCGGAAGAACCGCATGAGAAGCTGCCTGACGAGAAGAAATCCGGGTCAAATCTCTTCGATATTGCGTAGGCTGTCAATCGGTCTTGCTGGCATCCTCTCCTTTGAGTAGTCTTTTCTGTGATCCGATAGAGCCGATTTAGAAATTTGTATTAGTTAGGATGCGATTGTGAGCCAGATATCAGACGGTGATGTGCTGTGTGTAATTCTTGGTGGAGGGGCTGGGTCTCGGCTCTTTCCCTTGACCAAAGAGCGGTCTAAACCTGCTGTGCCGCTGGGAGGAAAGTATCGATTGGTTGACGTGCCGATCTCGAATTGCATCAACTCCGGTTTCAAACGCATTTATGTTCTAACCCAATTTAACTCGGCGTCCCTTCATCGCCACATTTCTCAGTCTTACAAGTTTGATCAGTTTGGTGGGGGCTTTGTTGAGATTCTTGCGGCAGAGCAAACGCCGACGAGCACGTCATGGTATGAGGGAACGGCGGATGCGGTGAGAAAGAACCTGATGCACTTGATGAACCATTCATTCAAGTACTTGGTGATCTTGAGTGGGGACCAACTCTATCGCATGGATTGTAGCCAAATGATTCAGCACCACGTTGACACGGAGGCTGAGATCACGGTTGCGACGACGCCTGTCTACAAGGATTCAGTGGCTGGATTCGGGATCATGCAGATGAATTCGGAATCTCGCATCGAAAGATTTGAGGAGAAGCCGACCGATCCCGCTCTGCAAGACAGCCTGCGCTTGCAACGTGAGTGGTTCTCGCGGCTTGATATTCAGGGAGATGAGGCGCGATGGCTCGCTTCGATGGGAATCTACGTTTTCAATAGAGACACTTTGTTGTCCTGTTTGGAAGGGTCGCATACCGATTTTGGAAAGCATATTATCCCCGGGGCCATCGACAGTAGGCGAGTGTCGTCCTATATTTTCCAAGGTTATTGGGAGGATGTTGGGACGATTCGAGCCTTCTTTGAAGCGAGTCTTGATCTGGGAAGTCCCTCCCCAAGGTTTGATCTTTTTGAAGGGAAACTCCCGATTTATACGCGCCCTCGATTTCTTCCTGCTTCGCGAATTGACGGTTCGACCATCAAGGCATCCCTTATTTCAGATGGGTGCCACGTCAATGGTGCGAAACTCTCAGAGACCATGCTAGGCGTTCGGAGTATTGTGAATGAGCAATGCGAGCTCAACCGAGTCGTGATGATGGGAAGTGATTCATATGAATCGAAACAGGAAGCGGGTGCAGCTGATGACCGGCCGGCCGTCGGAGTTGGTGCTAGGACACGAATCAGCAATGCGATCATTGATAAGAATGCTCGGATTGGTACTGATTGTGTCATCACGCCTGAAGGGAAACCGGAGAACTTCGATGGAGATCACTACTATGTCCGCGATGGGATTGTGATCGTGCCGAAGAACGCTGTGGTGCCTAACAACACGCGGGATTGAGCGAAACGTAGAATCGGATGGCTGCCTGTGATCGTGGTATCGATCAGCGGAGTCGGATGCACCTCGACGCCGCGATTGGATGGTTGGGCTTGGGAAACTCTCGTGAGGCAGCCATTGAGATCGAGAAAGTCGGTCTCGAATTTGGTCACTACGCAGACGTTTTAGAGGTCCGCTGGGAGATTGCCGCGAAGCAGAGTGAGTGGGAGGCGGCCCTCGCTGTCGCAGAATCTCTCGTGGTTGGATCCCCGGAACGCTGCTCTGGTTGGCTCCATCGCTCCTACTGCCTCCATGAATTAGGGAGGACGCTAGAAGCCTGGAACAAACTTCTCCCGGCATTCGAAAGATTTCCGAAGGAGGCTACGATTCCTTACAACTTGGCTTGCTATGCTTGCCAGTTGGGAAATCTTGAGCATGCTCAAAGTTGGCTCGAGAAGGCCGCCCAAATTCGCGGGCGTCGAGCGATCAAGGCCTTAGCCGCAGGAGATCCAGACCTCGAACCCCTGCGAGCAATCTTGGATCAGTGGTGAGGTAGGAAGCGTTTCCGAGAGCCGTGTCTCAAGGGTTACTCGTAACTTTGTCCCATTCGAGCGAATTGGCGGCAGCATATTTCTGGAACGCGGCCTCGTTCTGAATTAGCACAGCACGAACGACGCTGGAGTCATCTGCTCTTCCCATCTGAAGAACTGTGTCGGGTATGATATCCACTTTCTTGTGGGCATACATGATTGCGAAGACGGCTTCGGCGAATGCGAAGTAAGGCATCTCCTTGTAGGCCCCTTCGTAGCAGTCTTCGACCACATCCGCCAGAAACTCGAGCTGATCAACGAGGTGAGGATAGGACGGAGCGTTGATCTGAGCGAATTCGGCCTTCCAAACGGGTAGCTGCCGAATGATCTGTTCTACGATGGTCGGACTGATGAGCGAGGCTCCGTGGTTAACAAACCGAACAAACTCTGACATAGGGCGTTTTTAGCAGAACCGAGGGTGGGGGTAAATTTCTATGTTCAAATTAAATTGAGTCGTTTTTGGCCGCACGGGCTTTGATTTCGTCGATCGCCCATGAAGCGTGCTCGGCAACCAGGGGCTCGCTACTTGCAGCGAGTCTTTCCAGGGTGGGGAGGTTTTCGGGCGTCCCGGTGTTGCCGAGAGCGACGCAAGTATTCCTTACCATTCCGCGCCATTTGGTTCGATAAAAGGGAGTGTTTTTGAATTGTTTCTTGAACTGGGCTTCATCCAGATTGGCCCAATCTTCGAGGCTCATGTTTGCCGTTTCCAGGTCCGCGTGAGAACTCATGATTTGACCCTCTTGAGCAAAACGATTCCAGGGGCATGCAGCGAGACAGTCATCACAGCCAAAGATCCGGTTTCCTATGAGAGGGCGAAGTTCAACGGGAATGGATCCCTTTAACTCAATTGTGAGGTAGGAAATGCACCGTCGAGCATCAAGCTGGAAAGGGGCAGTTATAGCCTGAGTAGGGCAGGCTGAAATGCAAGCCTGGCAACGACCACAACGATTCTTCTCTGGAGAATCTGAAGGGAGAGGAATTGTGGTTAAGATCTCCGAAATAAAGAACCAATTGCCTAGTTTGCGGCTGATGAGGTTCGTGTGCTTACCGACAAAGCCTACGCCTGCGCGTTGGGCAAGATCGCGTTCTAGAATTGGGCCGGTATCGACGTACCACAACGCTCGATTGTCATAGCTCACACTAGTAGTGACAGTCGCGGAGAGCTGCTTGAGTTTTTCTGCCAGGACATCGTGGTAGTCCTTGAATCGGGCATACCGGGCGATCACTCCTCTTGGCTGAGAGTGTGATTGTGGCTCTGCATGGGATCGTTCTTGGGAGTAGCTCGTGGAGAGGGAGATCACGCTCTGAACGTTCTCAAGAATCAGGTTTAAGTTTGAGCGTTTAGCTTGGTTCCGTTCCAGGTAACCCATACGGCCATGACACCCCTTCTCGATCCAATTCCGGTAGTGTTCTCCAGATCCAGGCGGAGATGCATCCGTGATGCGACAGTCATCGAATCCGAGTGCCTTCGCTTGGGCCTGGATCTGTTCCTTGGCTGCTTGTTCCAACTGCATCGATGCCGTCTGTGGTCATGGAGTACGAGCTTGCGCCCGTTTGCTCTGAGCTTCGTGGAAGTGTTTTGTCACGAGCTGAGCGACCACTCTGAGCGGACGTCGATCTGTGTTAACAATCAGGTCCGACTTTTTGTAGAACGGGGCGCGCTCGTCGAGGAGTTGGCAAATTTTTTCTATGGGATTCTCTGTCTGCAGGAGGGGGCGATGTTGCTGCCGTCTTACTCGGCTGTAGATAGTTTCAGGGGAGGCCCACAAACAGACCACAAACGAATAGGCCTTGAGCGAATCGAGATTGTTGTTCGTGGTCACAAGTCCACCGCCGGTTGAGATGACCTTGCGTTTCCAGGTGGCCATTTCCTCCACTAACTCGTGTTCTAACTGACGAAAGTAAGGCTCGCCTTTCGTTTGGAAGATTTCCGTGATGGATTTGCCGGTGCGGGACTCGATCACATCATCTGTATCAACGAATTGATAGTGCAGCGAGCTGGCGAGGAATCTACCGAGAGTCGACTTCCCAACACCCATAAATCCCGTAAGGGATAGATTTGTGATGGAGCGATCAGACGTCATGGAATTAGTTAATCGACTTTTCGGCGATGGCCAAGTTCTAATCATCGAAACCAGGTTCCGGAGGGCTCAATTCATCTTTTCTAGATAGCTTTTGAAGCATTTTGATCGAAAACGAGACCCGGAAGTGTGAGGCTTTTTACTTTCGTGCTTTCCCTCACAGCTCTAAAATAGTGGCGTGTCGAAGGACCTGAACGAACAAGAATTGGTGTTTAGCGGGATCCCTGTTTCTTCAGGGGTCTGCCACGGCCCCGTTTTTGTTGTAGGAGAAAACTCCTTCAATGTGCCTCGCTATTCCATCAGCGAGTCCGCTGTTCCAGGAGAAATTCAGCGTTTTAAACGAGCCTTGGTCAAAACCCGGGAGGAGCTGCAGATGATTCAGCGTGAGCTCTGTAGCAAGGTGGCGAGCAACGATGCAGGAATCTTTGATGCCCATCTGCTGGTTCTTGAAGACCAAATGATCATTGATGAAGTCACGCGACTCGTCTCATCAGAATGCCTCAACGTCGAATCGGCTTTTGATCAAGTCACTCAGAAGTTTACCTCGGCTCTCAATGCTGTTGCGGATAACTACTTGCGTGAACGGGCAGCGGACATGCGGGATGTCTCGGATCGAGTTTTGGGGAATCTCTTGGGAAAGCGCCGCTCTGACCCGCTGAGCGAGCTGGCTGAACCATCCATCATCATTGGGCACGATCTGAGTCCATCAACGACCGCTCAATTCAATCGCGAGTTGGTCTTAGGATTTGCCACGGATGTCGGGAGTCCGACTTCACATACCGCTATCTTGGCACGCTCTCTCAATCTGCCAGCAGTGGTAGGGTTGCGGGACGCTTCCTCTCAGTTGAAGACTGGACAACAGATTCTCTTGGACGGATATGAGGGGGTTGCGATTCTGAATCCAACCGCTGAGTCTTTGTACAAATACGGGGAAGTGGCGCGCCAACACGAGACGCTCGAGCATGAACTTGAGTCGATTCGTGAGCTTGCTTCTGAAACCGTCGATCAGACTCGGATTCAGTTGATGACCAATATCGATCATCCCGACGAAGTAAAGGATGTCCAACGTTTCGGGGGTGAGGGGGTGGGCCTGTTCCGAACGGAATACCTGTTTTTGAATCGCAAGGAACTTCCCAATGAAGAACAGCAATTTGAAGCCTACAAGACTGCTGCGGCTCAATTGGGCGATCTCCCTTTGTACATTCGTACTCTCGACTTGGGTGCGGACAAAGTGGCAGAGGCCGTGCCAGATCTTCATGAGGCCAATCCTGCGCTCGGTTTACGGGCGATCCGCTATTGTCTTCGCTACCCAAAAGTGTTCAAACAACAACTCCGGGCGATTCTGCGAGCGAGTGCCTTCGGGGCAATTCGGCTGCTTTATCCGATGATCTCGACGCTCAACGAACTTCGAGCGGCCAATCAGTTGTTGAATGAGTGTCGAGACGAGCTGCGTCAGGAGGGAACATCATTCGATGAGGAAATCTTGATCGGGGCAATGATTGAGACACCGGCCTCGGCGATGATAGCGGATGTATTGGCCGAAGAGGTTGATTTCTTCAGTATCGGCACCAATGATCTCATTCAATACGGATCTGCGGTGGACCGAACGAATGAACGGATTGCCGAGCTCTATCAACCGACCCACCCCGGAATCGTGCGACTGATCCGTCGTGTCGTCGAGGCTGCAGAAGAGGCTCATGTGGCTGTCAGCGTGTGTGGCGAGATGGCGGGGGATCCGGCTTTGGTGCCTCTCCTAGTGGGGCTCGGCGTTCGGCAGTTAAGTGTTTCGGCTCCCTTGACTCCGGCCGTCAAGAATACCATTCGCAAGCTAGAGATGCCCGCTGCCACGAAGCTGGCGGAGGAATCGCTACTAGCCAAGACTAGCGAAGATGTTCACGATGCTTGTCATCGGGTCTTAGGTCGCATCGCCCCCGAGCTTCAGCCTTAGGGAAGGAGGATTTCTACTGATATGAAGGTGCTCATTCTAGCTGCAGGGTATGCGACGCGTCTCTATCCACTTACCTTAACCCAGCCGAAACCATTGTTGGAAGTTGCCGGGCGCCCGATTATAGACAGGGTTGTCGAGAGCCTGGCTTCGATCGATGCAGTCGATGAGTTTTACATTGTTTCGAACCATCGCTTTGCGAATCAATTCGAGAGTTGGGCTTCCGCTAAGGCGAGTAAGATTTCCCGAAAGATCAACGTGATCGATGACGGGTCGAGTGCTGAAGAGAATCGCTTGGGAGCGATCGGTGACCTGAGTCACGTGATTCGGAGTGCGGGCGTCGATGACGATCTGATCGTTGTCGCCGGAGACAATCTGTTTAGTCAATCGTTGGCTTCATTTGGGGAGTTTTGTCAGGAGACTCAATCTCCGGTGCTTGGGGTGTATGATGTGGGACGTTTTGAAGCTGCGAAGCAGTATAGTGAGGTTCATATCGATATGAATGGGCAGATCACTTCTTTCGAAGAAAAACCGGAGACTCCCTCGACAACGATGGTAGGTGTTGCTCTCTATTACTATCCTCGCTCAATTCTGCCGCAAATTATCGCCTATGTTGACAGCGGCAACAACCCGGGCAAACCGGGAAGGTTGATCCAGTGGCTGTATCCCCGATTGCCCGTTTATACATGGGCAATTCCTGGGATCTGGTATGACATTGGTTCCAAGGAGACGCTTGAAGAAGCGAATCGGATCTTCAAGGGGCGTTAGTCCGGGGAAGAAGAACTTTTCCCGCTGGCGGGCTACGACTTATTTGCTTTCGTTAGAGTGTCAGGATTCTGCTGCCAGAATTCGCTGTTGAAGACACCATCTATGACCAATTCCTTCACTTTCCAGGTCAGGGTCATTGTCATCGCCACGGGAGCGAGAAGTAGAAAAATCGCGAACCAAGAGCGTCGAGCCTCGAGAACTTCGATTGTGCGATGCATGAATGCGGGCGCGAGTCCAAGTCGAAGCACGACCAGGTAGGTCAACGTGGCTACTGCGATGGTCCCCAAGATCGTTCGGTTCAGTTGTGTGAACATGCGCGCATCGGCCCTCAGACTTTCGTCGGGTAGCATGGTTGTGAGTCGATAGATGACGAGATTGAAATTATAGAGGAAGAGCAGCGAGGAAACGTAGAGAAGGTCGACGGCAATGGTGTAGAGGGGAACTCCTGGAAGCCGAGCCCAGAAGTAGAGAAACGGTGAGAGTCCCGCGTTGATGATGCCGAGTACTTTGGCGCGGTCGAGTGCTTCCCTCCAGATCCGTTCTTGGGGGTTGAAATGTGCGAGCTGAGTAAGCCCAAAGACAAGCAACCCGTGAGTCAAGCACGGCAAGACGAAGGCAAGCTCTCGAGCCCCGCCAATAGTCTGGGTTTGAACACTCGATATCAAGACGAGAGGAAGCCCCCAGAAGAGGGCTGACAATCCTCGGAGCATTTTGCCCAGAGAGCGGAGAAGCTCAGGAGTTGGGTTGGCTAGTGACATGCTCAGTGGATCAGAATTTTAGGTAGGTATAGTCACTGAGCCCAGAGTTATATTCTTGGAGGAGTTGCATCCCCTCTGAGGGTTTCAATCGATCTTCTTCAATTGCCCGTTCGACCTGTGCTCGCATCTGTCGACTGAGTTCCTTCTCGTCGTATTGAACGGACCGCAGGGAAGCTTGAATCGTATTTCCCGGAATGACTTCTTCGATGTAGTAGCCTCTGGGTTCATCGCTATCGAGGAAGATATGCACTTCATTCACGCGACCGAATAGGTTGTGGAGATCTCCCATGATGTCTTGATAGGCCCCCATGAGGAAGAGACCCAAATAGTAAGGCTCTGCTTGTTCCTCTGAGGACTTGAGTTCATGGAGTCGAAGCGTATCCTTACTGCCATCAATGTCGATGAACTGATTCACTTGGCCATCGGAATCACAGGTGATGTCTGCCAGTGTGGTTTCCCGCGTAGGCTCTTCATTGAGTCGGCTGATGGGCATGATTGGGAAAAGTTGGTCGCATGCCCAATGGTCAAGGAGGGATTGGAAAACTGAAAAGTTGCAGAGGTATTGATCGCCGTTCTGCTCCTCGAGATTTCGAATCTCCTCAGGGATAAATGCCTGGTCTCTGAAACTTGTCCGAACGGAACGACAAATCTGCCAGGCGAGGCTCTCGATCTTGGCTTTGTCGCGCAGATCGATGATTCCGAGATTGAACATGTGGTGCGCCTCATCTTTGCGTTCCATCGCATCGTGGAAGGCCTCGAGCTTGTTGAGAGTATCCAGATTATTCAGGATTTCCAGAAGCTCTTTAACGATGGAGTGCTCATCAGGACCGTAGCTGAATTGGCAGTTTGGAGAACCCTTCTCAATCGAGCCGAACACTTCGACAATCAGGGTGCTGTGATGGGCCACAATAGCTCGTCCGCTTTCGCTCGTAATCTCCGGATGCGGGATGCCTTCAGCGGTGCAAATCTCACCTATGTGGTAAACGATATCGTTTGCGTATTCTTGTAGTGTGTAATTGGTGGAGCTATTTCCAGCGGTGCGACTGCCGTCGTAATCTACCGCGAGGCCGCCCCCGACATCGATCGTTTTGATATCAAAACCCATTTTGTGAAGCTGCGTATAGAGTCGGGTAGCTTCTTGAGTAGCTCGCTTGATGGATTGGATGTCCGGGATTTGAGAACCGATGTGGAAGTGGAGCAGTTGAAAACAATCCTCCATTTTAGCTTCCTTGAGCCGGTCCGTTGCAATGACCAGCTCTGTCGTGCTGAGTCCGAACTTCGCCGTCTCGCCGCTACTATCCGCCCACTTGCCGGCGCCACGGCTCAAGAGGCGAGCACGGATACCGATGATAGGGCGGACCTGAGATTCCTTTGAGATTTCGATGATCTGTTCGAGCTCTTCCAGTTTCTCAATCACCATGATGACCCGCTTTCCGAGCTTTATTCCTCGAAGAGCCATATGGATGAAGCTTTGATCTTTGTAACCGTTGCAAATCAGGAGGCTTTCGGGTGCCGTCTGGAGTGCGAGTGCGGCGAATAGTTCTGGCTTACTGCCAACCTCTAATCCGAAGTTGAATGGCTTGCCGGCTTTGAGAACCTCCTCAACAACTTCTCGGAGTTGATTGACTTTGATTGGGAAGACGCCTCGATAGCACCCCTTATAGTCGCATTCTTCGATCGCGTTCTTGAAAGCCTGGTTGATGACTTTTACGCGGTGCCGAAGGATGTCTTGAAATCGAATCAATAGAGGGAAACGAAGCTTCATTCGCTTGGCTTCCGCGATAATGTCGAGGATGTCGACACTGTAAGCTTGGTCTGGATCCGGTCGTGAAACGACATGGCCGGAAGGGTTGATGTCATAGTAGCCAGCACCCCAACGCTTGATATGGTAGAGTTCGCGCGCAGCCTCAAGTGACCAGGAGTTGCTATGGACCGTCGATTCGCTCATTTTCGAAAATCGATGCGGACTATATCGGTGGCTTGTTTAAATTCAATCACGGGTATGAATTATTTGTGAGGGATCGCTCGAGCCGTGGTTTCTGATCACGAGGGTTGGCCTTGGCTTCAAGGCGAGACTTTGCTTCCATATCGCGATGCAAGGAATCTCACTGAAGAAACTGGCGGCCTATTGTGATCGTATGCTCAAGGCGAGTGAGATCGAGGATTGGTCGGGCGCTGTCAATGGCCTCCAGGTCGAGAACCGTCGAGGTGTATCCCACATTGCGGCTGCGGTGGACGGATCATTGGCCACCGTTCGCAAGGCTGCTGAATTAGGGGCCGATCTGTTGCTGGTGCACCATGGGCTCTTTTGGTCTTCAAGGCAGCCGTGGGTTGGGAGGAATTACGAACTCTTGCAGGCCTTGGTCGAGGCCGATATGGCTGTCTATAGCTCACATCTTCCCCTGGATGTTCATCCTCGTTACGGAAATAATGCGCTTTTGGCTAAGGCCCTTGGTTTTCGAAAAACCGAGCCCTTCTTCTTCGACCGCGGGCGGCACATTGGCGTTAAAGCAAAGACAAGGCTGACGCTCTCGGGATTGACGTCCCGTCTGGCTGAAGTCACTGGAAGCGAACCAACGTTACTTCCGGGTGGAAGCGAGAAGTGTCAGACCGTGGGAATCGTTACGGGCGGAGCTGGGGCTGAAATGAAGATTGCTGCCGACGAAGGTGTCGATACTTTCATTACGGGAGAAGGTCCCCATTGGACCTATGCGCTAGCGGAGGACCTTGGCATCAATGTGATTTATGGTGGGCACTATTCGACAGAGACCTTTGGGGTCAAAGCCTTGAGCGAACACTTGGCTAAGAAATTCTCGCTTGCTGTATCGTTCATTGACCATCCCTCAGGGCTCTGAAGCTTGAGGAATGGTCGGATCCGTTTGCTTTCGGGCAACGACGAAGCTGTTGAACCAAAGGTACTTGAGGATCGGAAGGTTGAGCGCCCAATCCGCCCAAACAGGAACTTCTCGATCCGTGCAAGCGACGGAGAGAATGTCACATCCCTGCTGAGCGACGAAGAACTGCATGTGGAGCGGATTTGTCACCACGATGGCGTCGTCATCGGGTGTGAAGGGCTCTTTGACGATGGGAGGCATTCGTTCGAAACGTACCTGACTCGGATGGTTTCGGATTTCGCGAAGAATTGAAAACTGTTGCTTCGCGTTTCGCCATTTGTTCGCCAGGCCGCGCATTCTTACGTGATAATCTCTGAATCCTAGAACCCGCAAAAAGTTTGGACTGGAGAGGACAAGTCTGCCGGCCGGTTTGAGCACGCGGACGAGTTCTTGGATGAAAGCTTCAGGTTCCTCGACATGTTCTAAGACATTGAAGGCTCCGACACTTTCAAAAGTGCTGTCTTTGAAAGGGAGTTTGGTCCCATCGTAGAGACTGCAATGTCCAACGTGCTCTGTTGCTTTGCGAATATTTGGTTCGGACACGTCGACCCCTTGTGCGTTGAAACCAGAGTCCCGCAAGGCCTTCACAACCTGACCGACTCCGCAGCCTACATCGAGGATCTGGCCGTCCTTGGCTTCACTTCTGAGAGACTGAATGTATTTAGAAAAGAAACTTGGATCCCATCCGTCTAGGAAGTCTGCATATTCTTCATTGTTTCGATAGCTGTCGACGTGGCTCATGGCTTCAATGGGATGGTCGATAGAGTCGCCTTGTTGGCTTTGAGCAGGAGGCTATCGGAGTGGAGCGGAATTTCAAACCTGAAGCTTGGGGGAGCTGATTTGGTGTGATCAAGCCCGTGGGTGAGTCGATTCGACGATAAATGATCTTGTCTCTCACGGGTTTTTACTCTCAATAGACGGCATGCCGGAGTGGATTGCGATTGTTATTCTTGGGGTGATCGAGGGAATCACTGAATTTTTGCCGGTTTCGTCGACTGGGCACTTGTTGCTATCCCAACTCTTGTTCAGCCAGTGGTTGCCCGTGCAATCAGATCTCTTCAATGTTGTGATTCAATCGGGTGCCGTTCTTGCGGTCTTGCCGCTTTTCCCCGATAGACTCAGACAGGTTTTTACTGGATGGCAGCAAAAAGAGACTCAGGACTTTATTCTGAAGGTCGGCGTCGCATTCGTTATTACGGGGGTTGGGGGGTATCTCTTGGAGGAGAACGGATTCACTCTACCCGATACCGCCGGACCAATTGCGGCGGCGCTTTTGGTTGGGGGGATCCTGTTCATCGCTGTTGAGCGCTTCCTCACGGGCCGAACGATGAGTGAAGAGATTACTTGGAAGATCGCAATCCTGGTGGGCGCGGGACAGCTCATCGCGGCGGTTTTCCCGGGAGCGTCAAGGTCGGGGACGACAATTCTGATTGCCTTGATGTTAGGGCTCAGTCGCCCCGCTGCTACTGAGTTTTCCTTCTTGGTTGGAATCCCGACCATGCTTGCCGCTGGCGGATACAAGATTCTGAAGGCTTTGCGAGCACCAGAGGTCGCTGGAGGAGGGGAGAATTGGGGAATGGTTCTGCTCGGGTTTATCGTTTCTGCTGTTGTTTCGTTCGCGGTAGTGAAATGGCTTCTTGGCTACGTCAGAACCCACACGTTTGTAGCCTTTGGGTGGTACCGAATTGCTTTAGGGGCTGCGATATTGGTCTTTGTCCTGACATAAAAAAAGCTCCCGGAGGTAATCTCCGAGAGCTTGCTTCTTAATTTTTTTTGGGCAGGGCTATCGTGGTGGAAGCTTCTTCTCCACGGCAACCTTCGCCAGGGTCACAAACTTGGGGAGACCATTCTCAGTGGGCACTTCGTTCGTGCCTTCGATAAGTGGCTTGGCATACTCAACGAACTTCGCATTCGGCATGAATCCATCCTCCTCGATCCAGTCGCGAGGAATGAAGTGCTCCACGTTGGCGATGTCCGAGAGGGGTTGTAGTCCGGTGCTCCACTCGTAGGGTTCGCTTTTGACTCGGACAATCTTGACCATGTAACCGCTCTTACCGTCGATGGCTGCCTTGACTGCTGCATTCCCGCAAGCGACGGCCTCTTGAGCATCCGTGGCACTCGCGTAGTGGGCTGCGGCGCGTTGGGCGTAGCCAAATTTCACGGTGCGGGTCTTCAGGTTGATACGGCCTTGGACGATTTCAGCCAATCGATCTGCCGCTCCTGAGAGAACTGGGTGGCCAAATGCGTCGAGACGATCTTTGTCGGCCGCGATCTCTTCGCCGGCCGCGTTTTTCAGTCCTTCTCCTACCACAACAATACAATACTTAGTCTTGGCGACCACTTCCTGGACTCGGGCTAGAAAGGCGTCTTCGTCAAATGGAATCTCGGGAAGGAGGATGATGTGAGGTGGGTCATCCTGACTTCGCTTTGCTAGGACGGTTCCGGCTGCAATCCAGCCAGCAGAACGCCCCATCACCTCCACAATGCAGCAGGCACCATCGTCAGTGGCCATGCTCGCGACATCGGCTCCAACCTCCATGACTGAAGCGGCGTTGTATTTGACCACGGAACCGAATCCTGGACAGTGATCGGTATGGGGAAGGTCATTGTCGATGGTCTTCGGCACGCCAATAACGCGCATTTCGTAATTTCGCTTGATGGCCTCTTCGTGGATTTTGTTGGAGGTGTCTTGCGAGTCATTACCACCAGCGTAGAAGAAGAAGCGAATATTGTGTGCTTCGAAAACTTCGAACAATCGGTCCATATCTTTGGCCGCTTGCTCAGGGTCCGTCTTGAAATTGATCTTGTATCGACAGGTGCCTAATGCCGCTGCAGGAGTGTGCTTGAGGGCTTCGATCGATTTCGCCATCTCTTCGTTCAAATCGAAGAGATCCTCATTGAGGATTCCCAGAATGCCGTTTCGCCCCGCGTAGATCTCCCCGATTTGTGTGTGCTTTCCGGCTTCTTGGATCACGCCAGCGACGCTTGCGTTGATGACCGCCGTTGGTCCCCCGGACTGGGCTACCAATAGATTTCCTTCGAGTAATGACATGGATTTGGTTCGATCTAATTGTCTGGTTGATTCCGGGCTCTGGGATGATTGTCGCCTTGGCCCGGTCAAAATCAGGGCGCACCTTGCCAAAACGCCGAAGCTTCTGTCAAAGCGGAAGTGGGGAGGAGGCGGGAATTATGTTAGGTCTTCCTTGCCTCTGAGTTGTGCAGGTGCTGGGTCTGAGTTCAGACCGTGCACACGGTATTGGTAATCGAACCGATGCCAGAGATCGTGATTTTAATTTGGTCTCCCGGCTGGAGCGTGAAATCATCACCGGGCACGACGCCTGTCCCTGTCAGGAGGATCGAGCCATGGGGAAAGCTCTGACTTCGAAGGAGATACGCCGCGAGGTCTGAGAATTCCCGCTTGATCTGATTGATTGAGGTCGCCCCGGAGAATTCAGTGGTGGCCCCGCGCTTGATTTCGATCGAGATTTCCCATTCGCGGGCCTCTGCCTCGGATTTCCCGAGTACGATCCACGGCCCCAGAGCGCACGACTTGTCGTAGACCTTGGCTTGAGGAAGATAAAGCAGGTTCTCACCCTCAATGTCTCTAGAACTCATATCGTTTCCTACGGTGAAGCCCACGATCTGGCCCTTGCTGTTGATCACCAGCGCGAGCTCGGGCTCGGGAACATTCCAAGTAGCATCTGCTCGAATACCAACGTCGCCATCAGGTCCGACAACCTTATCGGGGATCGATTTAAAGAAGATCTCAGGGCGTGGTGCGTCATAGACCTTGTCGTAGGCCGTGGCGCTGAAGTCTGATTCTTCCATGCGAGCGGTCTTGCTCTTGAAATAGGTGACGCCAGCTGCCCAGACCTCTTGCTGATCGACGGGTGGAAGCAGAGTGACTGCTCCTAGCTCGTGTGTTTCTAGTTTGGAAAGGTCGATTTGATTGAGAAAGGAGATGGGATCGTCCTGCTCGAGTACGTCGCTCAGCTGATTCACATTCTTCGAGCTCAAGTCGATGACATTGTCCGATTCGGTTACGATGCCGATTCGAACTTCAGAATTAGATGCGGAAAACCGACACAGTCTCATGATTTTAGGCAGAACAATTGATTAAGAGTGTGTAAGGACGGCGTGAGCCTATCGATTCCCCACTTTGACGACAAGCCCGGCTTTGTTGGTGATTGGAGGCGAATAGGATCTCGCTCGCGACGAGCTTCGGGCGAAACCCAGTCCCTTCCCGAAGACTTGCCTTTGCGAACGGGAGACGGGGGTGTCTTGTCTCTCAGGGGAGCAGAGCCAGTGTCGAGAGTTGACCAAGATCCTTTTCCGACGAGATTGTGATAAAATCCAGTCCCTGGGCCAGAATCGGCTCCGCCCAGCTTGGTGCTTTTGCCCAATCTGGACTGTAGCCCTCATCGAACTGAACGAAGATGACAGTCACGGCAAAACCGCGGCGCTTCAACATTCCCAGTGCCAGAGCGCTTGATGGGGAGGCATCCCGGAGGATAGGCAGGACGGTGGCGTCTCGAGGTAACAAGTGAACAGCCTCCTGCACTAGGCCAGCGAAATCGAGGCCAGTACCCGGCTCGAGCCGGGCCAGTGCCTCGAGAATGCGATCCAATCGGTCCGCTCCCTTTTCCGTTGGAACGCTGATCGGCCGGAATCGTTCGTTCGATTGGGTTCTCTGAACTCTCGTCTGGGCATTTTCCCGGGTAGTAAACTCGCCCTGCCATCCCTCGGTTTTGATGCGCTCGGCGGCGTCCCTCCCATTGCTGAGAAAACCGATTTGTTGGCCCTCCTCAAAGAGTGCATTGGCAAATGAGGCGGCGGTTATGATGGCAAGCTCCGCGGATCGTTCGGCACCGCTTCCCTCGTATGCTTGCTCGTGAAAATCCAATAGGAGGGTCGCTCCGGCGACGCACGAATTTTCGTAAATTCTGCTGTGGAGTTCGCCCGTCCGAGCCGTTGCGCGCCAGTGGATCTGGTTGAGTGGATCCCCGGGTTGGTAGGGACGGACAGCTGCGATGCGGGTGGGGTCTTCGAAAAGGCGATGAGCGATCCGTATCTCGCCGATGGGTCTCCGAGACTCGATTTGATAGTGGCTCAGGGGAATCATCCTTGGGGGAACGAGGATGAACTGGGGTTCTGTCAAAACTTTGAATTGTCGGTGTAGACCGAAGAGATCTCCCGTCTCAACCAAGAGAGGGCCGAGTTGATAGTAACCCCGTTGATGAAAGGTGACAGTGTACTGAACCTCATGGGTTGCGTTTGGCGAGAGCTTGGTGATTCCGATCCCTTTGCCTTTACCTTTTAGGGTGAGCTTTTGGGGCACTTGCTGAAGTGCTTTCCGAGGGAAGGATTCCTCAAAGATTAACCACGGAACCGCCAGAACACTTTGGTTCACGATCTCGATCGTGATAGTACGTCGATCCCCGATTTCGGCTTTGCCTGATGTGGGGCTTCGCGTGGCTTTAATCCCATCAGACCACTGTCGCGTGACGAAGCGGCTCAGGAGTAAAATCCCGAGGAGTACATACATCGCATAGACGAGGAACCCGAGCTGAAGAATCGTACCCAATACGAGTATCAGCAGACTACCCAAGAACCATCTCATGAACGATAGGCGCCGGGGGGGATCGCCGGGACGCTGACTGACTGCATGAGTTCATCAATGACTTGATGAACGTTTTTCTTCCGCAACCGGCTTTCGGGACGAAGGATGAGCCGGTGCCCGAGCACATAGGGGGCGAGGAGTTTGATGTCGTCCGGCATCACGAAGTCGTAGCCATGAATCGCTGCATAGGCTTGCGCCGTTCGAATGAGGGCTAACGATGCCCGTGGACTCCCGCCGAGTGAAAGGTCGTGGTGTTCGCGGGAGGCATTCATGAGTTGAACGACGTAGTCGACGATCTTTTCGTCTACAGCAATGTTTCGGACCCCTTCCTGACATGCTTGAATCTGATCAGCATCAACGACCGGGACGAGTTTTTCGATTGGGTGAGCCGATTGGAGGCGTTTGAGCATCTCAATTTCGTGTTGTGCGGCCGGGTATCCCAGGCTGAGTCGAATGAGGAAACGATCGAGCTGAGCTTCTGGCAGTGGGAATGTGCCCTCGTGGTCAACCGGATTCTGAGTTGCGATCAGAA
This sequence comes from uncultured Verrucomicrobiota bacterium, assembly GCA_964342405.1. Taxonomy (GTDB): domain Bacteria; phylum Verrucomicrobiota; class Verrucomicrobiia; order Limisphaerales; family AAA164-E04; genus UBA2970. The sequence continues at coordinate 49,729 of CAYFGX010000018.1, forward strand.
TAAAGGGTGGCGTCAGATCGTAGTTCGTTCCATCAGCGGTTACCTTGCGTTCGGCCATCGCCTCCAAAAGGGCAGACTGGGCCCGGGGGGTGGCTCGATTGATTTCGTCCGCTAGAACGATCTGGGCGAATAAGGGGCCGGGTCTGAATTCGAATTCCGTGGTTTTTGGGTTGAAGATAGACGTTCCGGAGATGTCATTGGGCAACAGATCGGGCGTGCACTGAATCCGCTTGAAACTGCAGGCAGTGCTTTGAGCGAGAGCTCGAGCCAACATGGTCTTTGCAACTCCGGGAACATCTTCGAGGAGAACATGACCATCAGCGAAATAAGCTGTGAGCGTGAGCTTAATCTCCAAAGTCTTGCCTACAATCACTTGCTCAATGTTCTGAATCAGCTGATTGGCGACATCGTGGACCAAGGTATCTCCTGAACTCTCCCGTTGAACGGGCGATGTTGGTTGTGGCTTGGGAATACGAATGGTCGGGACACTGCTGTCTTCAAGGTGTGTGGTTTGTGAGCAATGAGGGCAGCTTGCATCAGTGCCCGCGAGTTCCGGGGGAAACTCGATGTGCTGACCACATTGCGTACAGGTCGTTTTTGGCATGGTGAGTTGTGTTCCGTTCGTCTTTTTACATTCCACCGAAGAGCTGGTGGGGCTGACAAGGCTATTTTGGATGACACGGGAGGTGGGTTTTCTTATATTCGCGCTTCCCAATCAACAGTTTATTGAGAAGCCTATATTCATGTGTGATTCCAAATATCGTTCCTCTCGGAGGACCAAAGTGCTCTGGTCAATGTCGATTCTGACTCTAGCTTGGACAACGCTTCTAGGAGATCATCACGGAGGTGGTGAGTGGGAGGTGTTGTTTGATGGTTCTTCAACAGAGCATTTTCGTGGTTATCAGAAGGACGGTTTTCCCAATCAGTCATGGAAGGTGGAGTCGGGACAATTGCGAACGATCGAAGGCGCTGAACGGATTGATATTGTTTCGAAGCAGCAGTACGGGGATTTCGAGTTGGTGTTTGAGTGGAAAGTCACTCCTGGGGGGAACTCAGGGGTCATGTATCGGGTCAAAGAGGGCCATGCCAAACCATGGCATACGGGACCTGAGTATCAAGTGCTCGATGACTCTCGTCACAAGGATGGAAAAAGCCCGCTGACGTCGGCCGGTTCGTTCTATGCCCTCGTGAGCGCCGAAGGAAAACTTCTGAAACCAGTGGGTGAATACAACCAGTCCCGAATCATCGCTGATGGCCATCATATTGAGCATTGGCTCAATGGGGAGAAGGTGGTCGCGCTAGAGCTCGGGAGCGATGGAGTGACGGAGTTGATTGCCAAAAGTAAGTTCGCCGACAAGCCGCGCTTTGCCAAAGAAACAAAAGGACATCTGTGCTTCCAGCATCACCATGACGAGGTTTGGTTTCGAAACATTAAAGTCAGATCCCTCAAAAGGTCGCCTCGTTTCGTGCCAGCGAAGAAACCCAATCGCTTGACCAAGGCCAATCGAGAACTGGGTTGGCGAAATCTATTTTCAGGGAAGAATGTGTCACGATGGCGAGGGTTCTTGAAGGATTCCTTCCCGGAGAAGGGATGGGTTATGGAAGACGGAACTATTAAACACATCAGCCATGGAGGCGGTGGAGACATTGTGACGAAGGCCCGCTATGAACAGTTTGATTTTCGGTTCGAGTGGCGGGTGGCTCCTGGCGCGAACAGCGGCGTGAAATACTTCATTCTCGAGGAAGAACGTCGCAAGACAATTGGTCACGAGTACCAGGTCATCGATGATACGAAGCATCCGGATGCCTTGGTGGGACCGGATCGCCAGACGGCTGCCTTTTACGACTGTCTCTCGGCAAGTAACCGAGTGTTGAAAGATGTTGGTCAATTCAACCAATCCCGAATTCTTGTTCACGGTCAAGATGTCGAGCACTGGCTCAATGGGGTGATGGTTTTGCGCTACGAACTGGGCAGTCCCGACGTCTTGGCCGCCGTAGCCGCCAGTAAGTTCAAGAAAGTGGAAGCCTTTGGTGTGCGGCATCGCGGTCGAATCCTGTTGCAGGATCACAACGACGAAGTCGCCTATCGCAACTTGTTCATCAAGCGGCTAGATTGAGGCCTCGTAGCTGCCTCGCTTAGCACTCGAGAACAATGTTTCCGAATTGCGCAGCGCTCTTCATACTGGCGATCGCCTCAGGGCCTTCGGTCAGTGGCTGTCGGCGGTCGATGATGGGCTTTATTTGGTGCTGCTCCATGAAGCTCAGGAGTTGAGCGAAGTCCCGTGGAGAACCGAGCGTTGATCCCACGAGCTTTAGTTGTCGCCAGAAAATCTTGAAGAGGTCGAGATTCTCGGGGCGGCCTGCGGTTGAGCCGTAGTTCACGACGGAGCCGCCGGGTTTGAGGAGGGAAACCAGATCGGCGTAAGCGGGCCCCCCCGCGCCATCAATGATTAAATCGAAAGGGCCGGCCTTCTTAAGGCAATCCTTAGCCCAACTCTCTTTCTTGTAGTTGAAGCCGGCTGCGGCGCCCATCCCAATGGCCTTTTCGAGTTTGGATTCCTGGGAGGATGTGACCGTGACGGTCGCTTGAGCTGCCAGGGCAATCTGACAGGCAAAGACGGCGACTCCGCCTCCAATGCCGGTAATCAGAACCTTTTGACCTGCTTGAAGTCTGCCTTGAACCATCACGGACCGAAAAGCCGTGATGCCTGCTACTGGGATAGCGGCCGTTTCGGCCCAATCAAGGTGCCGGGGTTTGGGGAAAAGTTGATCAATCCCTACCCGAACATACTCGGCAAAGGTTCCGTCCTCTGGCATTCCCAGGACGGTAAACGAATCACTTTGGGCTGATTCATCGGATCCCCATTCGCTGGCCGGGTAGATGACAACTTCATCGCCGTTCTTCCAGTTTGGGTGAGAGTCGCCCAGGGTTTCGATTGTTCCCGCCCCATCCGATCCCAAAACGACCGGGGTGACAATCTTTGGGTAAAGGCCTTGAGTGATCCAGTAGTCCCTCCGATTGAGAGCCGCCGCCCGAACGCGAACCAGGACCTGGTGCGCTCCGACTTCTGGCGTGGGTCGGTCTTGTAGCTCGACTTCAGATTTGATGGCAGGGAGCACTAAGGCTTTCATATTTCGCTAGAGCTTGTCAGATTAGGGGCCAATCGATCAACGAAATCACGTCGAGCAGTTGAGGCCGCCTCGTGGTTCAATGCTTTGGCGAAGAGAAAGAACGCAATGAAAACGTTTAGAGGCTGGTTAGTTTGGATCGCATATCTTGCATTCGGGTTTTCGTGTGGCCTTGGGCTAGCGAGTGCAGAAGAACGTCCCCCAAACTTTGTCCTCATCTTTATTGATGATCAAGGCTATCAAGATCTAGGCTGCTATGGCTCACCTCGGGTGAAAACGCCTAACCTGGACCGTATGGCGAAGGAAGGAACCCGATTCACTGACTTCTATGCTCTGGCCCCGATTTGTTCGGCATCGCGGGCAGCTCTGTTGACAGGATGCTATCCCGCTCGAGTGGGCATCACCGGTGTGCTCTTCCCTCGGCATCGTATCGGATTGAATCCCGAGGAGAAAACAATCGCCCGGCTCCTAAAGACGAAGGATTATGCCACGGCCTGTATCGGGAAATGGCACCTGGGACACCACCCTGAGTTCTTGCCGACCAATCATGGTTTTGATCGCTTCTATGGTGTTCCGTATTCGAACGATATGGATCCTGTGGCCGGAAAGAGTCGGGATCGAGACCGAGCGTGGCGAGAGCGAGATGTCACTCCTTGGAATGTCCCTTTGATGAGAGACGAGGTGATTGTCGAACGGCCTGCGCAGCAAGAGACATTGACAAAACGTTACACCGCGGAAGCGGTCCAGTTCATCAAATCGAACTCGGAACGGCCTTTCTTTCTCTATTTGCCGCATACGATGCCTCATATTCCGCTCTTTGTCTCTGAGCCCTTCTATGATCCAGACCCCCACAAGGCCTATGCTGCGACGATTGCCGAGATTGATTGGTCTGTGGGTGAAATTTTGAAAGCGCTTAAAGAACAAGGAATCGATGAAGAGACTTTGGTCGTTTACACGTCGGACAACGGTCCTTGGCTGGGGATGAAGCACCATGGTGGCAGCGCTCTGCCCCTGAGGGATGGCAAGTTTAGCACTTATGAAGGGGGAATGCGCGTGCCTTGTATCATGCGTTGGCCGGGTAAGGTTCCTGCGGCTCGTGTCAGCGATGAGGTGGGAGCGTCTTTTGATTTGTTGCCAACCTTCGCCCATCTTGCAGGCGTGGACCTTCCTCGGGACCGAGTGATCGATGGTCAGGATATCTCGGGTTTGATTCTCGGCCGGTCTGGATCACCTCATGATTACTTTTACTACTATAAGGGGCAGAATGTACAGGCCGTTCGGAAAGGGCCTTGGAAATTGAATCTAGGGCGTGTGCAAAAGAGGCGCAACCGGCCGGATCAGGTCTTCCCTGCCTCGCTTCATTACCTTCCTGAGGACATCGGTGAAGCGTCGAATGTCATCGAACAGAACAGCGAGCTTGCTGAAAAGCTGAGGCTAGCTGCCCTTGAATTCGATCAGTCTTTGAAAGCAGAGCGAAGGAACCCAGGTAGCCTTGATCCACTCTAGGAATTGAGAGGCCCATGCGAGTATTTGAACGCTCTAGTGAAATTGTTTTTACTAGACGATCGGGCCTGTGCCCTTAGATTTTGGTGTTTTAGATCCATGAGAAATATTTGGTATCGAGTCAGAATTCTTTTTCTAGCCTTCGTCATGTGCGTTCTGAGTGATCTCACTGCTTCGGCGGCTGTGTCGGCATCGGGGCTCATTCGAAGCGGCTATGCCTCCGATGGGGCGGTGACTTTGTTCAACTATTCTCCGACCCTTGTTCAAACGACCGAAGGTTTGCTCGTTGCTTGGATCGGGGCTAGTGGCGTGGACAGTCCAGACGCGAGCGTGTATCTCACGCGCAATCTCGGGGGCGTTTGGAGCCAACCAGAGAAGATCGCTTCAACCACTCACAAGGCGTCAAATATTCAGTCGTCTTGTCAGCGGCCCGTTCTGTTCAAACCTGTCAATGGACCGCTCATGGTTTTTTACCAGAGTGAGGACAGCCGCAGCCGGCCTCGGAGCTACTACTCAACTTCTAGTGACAATGGGCGCTCTTGGATTCGGGCGAAACGACTTCCAGCAACCTACTCTGGTCCGGCTCGAGTGAAGCCGATTCAGCTCCCTGACGGTCCCTTGCTTTGTGGCGGTGATTCTCATTCAGCCGGCTGGTCGGTGCACATCGAACGGGCAGCTCCCTTTCGTCAAACGTGGGGCTGGAGTCGAACGCGTGATTTAACCCTCGCAAGAATGCACAATGCGAGTGAGCCTGTGTTACTGAATCACGGGGGCGGGCATATTCAAGCGCTGTGCCGAACGAAACGTGGATACCTCGTCGAGGGGTGGTCCAACGACAATGGAGAGAGCTGGGATCCTTTTGAGCGAACTGCATTGCCGAATCCAGACGGCGGATTGGACGTCGTGAAGTGGGGGCCGCAAGATTTTGTTCTCGTCTATCAGCATTCCAATCGTGAGAAGGGGATTCTGAACTTGGCGAGGACGCGAGATGGGAAGATTTGGTCTGCTGCCGCTGTACTCGAGAATCAACCTGGGCGAACCTTTTCTGATCCCGCCATGGTCAAGGGTGCCGACGGTAACCTTCATCTCGTCTATTGTGAGGATCAAAAGAGAATCAAGTATCTGATTTTGGATCCGGCTCAGTTAGCCTCGGTTCCAATGGTTGGAGGCAACTGGCCCTACTAGCGGGGACATGTCAGAGGTGCCGGATTCGGATGCTGCGCTTGCGGCTTTGCTGTGGCGTTTTCACAACATTGCCTCCGATGCTCAGCCGTGCGATGTCATTCTTGGCCTAGGAAGCTACGATCTTAGAGTCGCCGAGCATTGTGCGGCCCTGATTCAACAAGGTGTCAGTGAACGAGTTGTCTTCACGGGGGCCTCTGGGAACTGGACTCGCGGTCGTTGGAAAAGCTCTGAAGCAGAGTGTTTTGCGCAGCGTGCGATTGAGTGTGGCCTCTCCGATTCCGCAATCCTGCTCGAGAAGCGAGCAACGAATATCGCGGAGAATCTGAGATTCAGTCGCCAACTCCTGGAAAATCAAGCGCTACCGGTGAAATCAGTAGGGATCGTAACCAAACCGAACACCTTGCGCCGCGCCGCCGTTTGCGTTCCTCTTCATTGGCCAGAGGTGACTGTGCAATTTTTAGCGCCTCCGATCACCCTGCAAGATCAGGTCACGAAAGAGAGGAGCTTAACGGCAATGATCCATGAGATGGTCGGTGACCTGCAGCGGCTGATGCTCTATCCGGCCAAGGGTTTCTCGGTGCCTATTGAAATCCCTGATGAGATTCGATCCGCTTATCGTCTGCTCGTTGAGCGAGGCTACGATGAGCACCTCATTCAGTAGCGCTCGAATTCTTTCCGAACGTCCTTATTGCGTGAGGCTAGACTCCGCCACCTTCTCCCAGATCTTGGCCCTGTTGCTTTCGGTAGCAGAAAGGCCCTCCACCCGGCGCAGAACGAAACCTCTCTCGCTTCTCACAATGGGCCAGGGAGCTTTGGTGCGATAGTGAACTTCATCTACAATCGTGCCCCGCTCAGACGAGAGGCGAATGATTTCTCCTGAATCTTTCAGCCTTCCAGTGAATTGCCCTGCGATCGTTCTCGTCGTGCCAAACCGGGACTCGAAGGCTGGGGTGTTTCTCACAACGTAGAACGTAGATTGAGGTGGTAGAATGGTATTGCGGGGGAACTGGAACTCGATTCCCTTTGAAATCCTCATACGAGAGATATTGTACGGAGCCTGACTTCGGTTCGTGATGGCAACATACTCAAAATCTCTGGCGTCTTCTGCCACCGTTTTCTCTGTCGCTGTAGCGGGAATTTCCGGTGCAAAGGAGATTTCGCTGATGAGGATATCCTCTCGCTCGGGGATAGGAATGGACACCGTAAAGTCTTGTTCGACCAAGGCACTCCAGCGATCCCTGCTCTTCACTCTCGCCATGAGTGTGCCGAAAGCTTCTAGGGGAATCGTGCCGGTTTGAATGATCGCTGTATCGGGGTGGGTTCGAGCCGTGAGAGAGAGATCAAATCTCGTCTCAGAGTCAGATGCTGATCGTTGAAAGACGAAGGCAAGAAGCGTGTTCTGTCCCTGTCTTAGGAGTCCATCATCGGCGAGAATCTTTTGGGTCGCTTGATCGTTCTCTCGCGCAGCAGTCGAAAATGGAGAGTCCGTTCCTGCTGCGGGTGCGTCCCTTGATCGATAGATAGCGGTGCCATTCAGGAACAGAGTCACGGCGTCACTGCAATGAATGTTGAGAACCAGTTCAGAGATGGGCGGAAGCACGGGGAGTCCGAAGGTTTTCTTGAGAATGTGGGGCGACGAATCCGATTTCCCACCCTCGGGAAGACTGCGGCTCAAAGTGGTCTTCACCTTCTTTGTGCCGGCACCAAGAGGTGCAAACCCAAGCTTCCACGGCGTCTTTGGAGACAGCAATTCGGGAGTCCAAGAAGGGGTTGCTGGGAGATTCTCACTGACGTAGCGCCAAATGCTCTCTTCAGCTATGAGGGTGTATCGGTCTGCGAGAGGGCGGCTGTGTTCAAAGGCAAGCTTCTGAGCTTTCGTGTGGATTTCTCCGCCCGGTTGTCGAGGGTCCGTCCCGTCCAGTGTGTAGTAGATGTCTCCAGAGACTGAGGCGAGCTTGAGTTGACTATCATCGTCAGGGTCAGTTCTCACCAAGGGGGCGTGAATCTTTGGATACAGTCCAGCTTTACGGAGTTGTTTGAGTACGATTGAGCCTCTCTGTGGGATGTAGGTATTGAGGATCCAGTCTTTTTCTTTCTGCCAGATCTCCAAGGTTTGAGGTGTCTCTGATTGATCGTCCCCCCAGCGTGCTGACTCTGCGATGATGGACAGTTCGACTTGCTTTGCGAGGTCAGAGTAGCGGCGCTTGACCGATTCACTCGAGAGCGCGCCTCCTGGTTTGAAGTGCGTTTGAATTCGGTCCGAAAAGCGGCTCTTGTATTCTGGAATCGTGCGGAACCAGAAATGAGGTTCGGAAGCGCCGGAACGGAGTGTGTCTGGATGAGGCGATAGATGATCCAGAGGGGATCGAGCGCGGTTATTTCCCAAGGTGATCTCCATGTCCCAGGGATAGAAGCGGAAGGCACCGGATGCCGCTGATTGATCCCAACCGATCCAGTAGTTTTTATCGGGCCAGTCCGCGTTTCCAACCCACATGTTGGCGAGGAGATAGTCAATGTAGTGATCGATGTCGAAGAATCCCCTGTGCGCTGGATTGGGTTGTCCCTCCTTGTCTTTGCCCTGGATAGCGAAATACTCCGCGAGGTCACTTACTTTGCCGGCCGTGAGTGTTGCCCGGGTCCAAGCGTCGAGAGTTCCGTTCTTGGCAACGCCTGTATTGATGGCATCCCAGTGGTGGGAGAGTCCTCCGAAATACGTGGCCGAGAAGTTCTCATCCGGGCGTTCGCATAAATTGTAGAGTCCCCAGTAGCATCCATTGAGATAGAGATGCACGAAGCGACCTCGCGGTGCTACATGTCCCATGGCGATAAGGGTGCGGCGCCCGAATTCGTCTCGAATGTACTGCGCGGTTCCGGCTGCATCTCTCCAGGCGTAACCATCGTTTCCTCCCGCGCGAAGGATAAGGGTCTCAAACTCGTCCGCAGCCCCAAACTCTTCGAAGACGTCGTAGCGCCATTTGGCTGGGCCGTACTTTTGTTTGAATCGGATTCGAAAGGAATGCTTCCGGGTCACATTGGGACCTCGGAACCAGCCTCCTTGGATTCGAAGGCCTGCATCTACTTGTCGGTTCCGGTCTGCTTGAAGCCACTCGATGGAGACGGGACGTTCCCAATCCTTACCGCTTTGTCTCGGATTGGAATAGATGCCTTGGTCTTTGTCGAACAGGTGGTCAAGGTCGCTCACAATGGAGAGCGAAGGAAGGGAGTTGAGGGCGGGAACGATCTGATCTTTGTGGGCTGGGTCACCCGTGATGCGTGGATCCATTGCATAGTCTGCCGGAGTATCGGCCCAACGGTCGGGGAAGCCTCTGGGACGTCGTTGTGTGATGACGTCTTTGGGGAACAAGTAGGTGAAGGTGCTGACCTCGCTGAGTTGGTCTTCTTTGATGGCAACGGCTCGCAGGATGGTGGTCTGGGAAATGGGAATTGGCCCGGTATAGAGGGTGCCTTTCGCCGCCGAGGGCTCGCTTCCATCAATGGTGAACCGAATATGGGCCGGGTCGGTATTCGTAGAGAGATCGATCTCGATAGTTTGCGTGTACAGTCCGCGAGGGGGATTTGCAACGGGAACTGCGACTGCCTCCGTTGTTCGCCTCTCTGAGTTGGGTGCTCCGGGCGTTGGATGGGAGAGAATGACGAATGAGACTGCATCGAGCTGTTTTCCGAGTGCTTCCGCTCCGCCCGGAATGCCGTAGCTCAGTCCCGGAATTTGTTCTGGGTAGCTTGGCTCGAAGGCTTGGAGTACATCGCCCGTTTCATTGCTCGCGAGCGCGAGGTATTCTCCTCTGCTGGAAAGTCGGAACGGCGCGTGGAATGGGGGGCTAAAGCTCTCTCGTGTCTTGCCGGAAGCGAGAACCAAGAGGCGTTCACCGGGAGCGACGGTATGCGAGGGGAGTCGGAACTTCTTAGGGTTGAGACGTGAATCAGTGAGGCAGTATTGGCTCAGGTTGATTCTTTCGTCGGAGAAGTTGGTCAGTTCAATCCAGTCTGGAGTGTCGCCGTCTTCATCGGTAAGCGTTTCGACGTTTGACGCGCAAAACTCCGTGATCACGAGCCGCGTGAGCTTTTCTTCCGCTGACAGGACTGCGGCGCTTCCCAAGATACTGCCGCTTAGCATCAACCACAAAAGGAGGGGGCGATAGCGTTTTGCGGCGGTCATGGTCTCTCTTTCGGCTCAGTAAGGCTGAAACTTTATGGAAGTCTTGTTGTCTGCTCAACCATTTACGCGTGGGATCGGGGTAACTGAGCGGCTATCTGACATTATTCTTACATTTCTCTTACTCCGAAATGACTCAAAAAGGCGGACGTTTCGCTAGCTTGTTTTTGGGGATGAACCCCGTTCGACGATTGAAGAAAGACGAAAGTGAGACTTATGATGAATCTGATGTCAGTAGAAAGATTGGGTGCAGCGGCTCTTGTGCTCGGTTTGGTATTTGCTCCAAGCGCCCAGGCCAAGCAGGTGCAGCTAGAGGTTTCGATGCCGAATCCGGTGTTGTTGGCCAATAAGAAGCAGACAACCTATCTCAAGGTGGGAATGACTGGTTTTGAGATGGCGAATGAACGGTCGCGTCCGCCAGTTAATGTGGCGATCGTGCTCGATCGATCCGGTTCGATGTCTGGGGAAAAACTGGAGCGAGCCAAAGATGCGGCTAAAGAAGCGATTAATCGCTTGGGGAGTCAAGATATCTTGTCTCTGGTTGTCTATGATTCAACGGTGGATGTCTTGGTGCCCGCCACGAAGGTGGGAGACAAGGAGTTGCTCCACCAGCGGGTCGACCAAATTCGCTCGGGGCAATCGACAGCCTTGTTTGCTGGCGTTAGCAAAGGGGCAGCCGAGCTGCGCAAGTTCATGGAGCTAGAGCGCGTTAATCGTGTGATTCTACTCTCCGACGGCATCGCTAACAAAGGTCCCAGTAGTCCGGCCGAACTTGGCGAGCTCGGTGCGTCGCTCATCAAGGAAGGCATCTCCGTGAGTACGATCGGTTTGGGCTTGGACTACAATGAAGACTTGATGGCGAAACTCGCTGATCGAAGTGATGGAAATCATGTCTTTGTCGAGCACCCAAATCAACTCGTCGGTGTCTTCAATGAAGAGTTCGGCGATATTCTCTCGGTGGTCGCACAGGAGGTCGACATTAAGATCAAGACGGCTCCCGCAGTACGTCCTGTCCGAGTGTTGGGTTGGGATGCGGATATCTCCGGAAACGAGATCCATGTTTCCATGAACCAGATTTACAGTGAGCAAGAGAAATACGTTATTGTTGAGGTCGAAGTGCCAGCAAGCTCCGTAGAGGAGAAGCTTGAAGTTGCCACTGTTGAAGTCGCGTACACAAACATGGAAACCTCAGCCAGCGATCGCTTATCCGGTGCTGCCAAGCTCTCCTTCTCGGAATCGAAAGAGATCGTGGGAGCCCAGATCAATCGGGATGTCATGATCTCCTGCACGACGCAGATTGCGACGGCAAACAATGCAATCGCCACCCGTTTGAGGGATGAAGGTAAGGTGGAGCAAGCCCGTCGGATTCTCACCGACAACTATGCCTACTTGGAAGAACGAGGTCGGGCTTTGAACTCAGATTTTCTGCTTCAATATGGGTTCTCGAATCGAGCGGATGCCCAGAACCTGGATGCTGAAAATTGGAGACGCCAACGGAAGGCGATGAGATTTCGTCAGCAAGTGAATATGAAGCAGCAGAGCGCCGGCAATTCGGTTCAACAGCAGCTTGACGAGCCAGCACTCCCGCAGAGTTTCCAAGGGCCTGCGCAATCCCAATCCAAGTCCCGTTAGCAGTCGCCGAGGAGATGAAGTTCCGCCTGATCGTGCCCTTTGGTTTTCTCGTTCTGCTGAGCGTGGGACTGCTGATGTGGTTTGGCGTCCGCTTGGCGCACGATGAGCAAAGGCGCGTTCAGGAGGAGCTTCGCGATCTCTATCGAGGTCGCTTGATCGATGTTGAATCGCGATTGCAGGACGCGCTTTCGGGCATCATCGTCGACGTCAAGCGGGTGACGGAGCAGAGCGGAGAGGATAGGGGGGCATGGGCACGGGCTGTGGTTCGACGGAGCCGCTTTGTACGGCAACTCTTCGTACAGGACTCAGAGAGGCGGTTGATCTTTCCTCAGCTGGGTTCCGAGCTTTCTGATCGCGAGCGCGATGCCTTGCTACGAACGCGATCGGTTTGGTCGAGCGGCATTGAGTTTGGTCGTGCTGAGGAGTCGCAGTCAGTCGGGTTGGAAAGGTCCGGCTGGTATACTTGGTTTTGGGACACAGGGCTCCAATTTCTCTATTGGCAGATTCGACCGGACGGCACGGTGATCTGTGCGGAGTTGGATCGCGTTGCCGTGATGGCAGAGTTGATCGCTCGTTTGCCTGAGACCGATCTCTTGTCGGGCGAAACAGGGGGAGAGTTGATCGCTCTCTTGGATGAGCGCCAAAGGGAGCTCTATCATTGGGGCTCGCTGCAAGATTCAGCCACTGCTCCGTACGTGACTCACTCACTGGCAGAGCCCTTGACGTCATGGACTCTTACGTTATCTCGGAGTCGTAATGAGTTCGACGGGGGGATCGGTTCCAGTGTGCGATTCAACTATCTGTCAGGCTTCATCCTCCTGGGTGTGGTGGTGCTCCTCTTGGCGGTCTATGTCTATCGCGAATCGTTGCGAGAGTTTAAGGAGGCTTCAACTCGCCTTACTTTCGTGAATCAGGTTTCTCATGAACTCAAGACTCCACTCACGAATATTCGGCTCTACTCAGAGGTTCTTGAAGGGCAGTTGGATGATGAGAACCAGCAGGCTCAACAATCTTTGAGCGTGATCCAGAATGAATGTCGTCGCTTGAGTCGGCTCATCATCAATGTGCTGACCTTCAGTAATCGAGGACAACGAAAGACGAAGTTGCATCGGGTCGAAACCGATGTGAACCAGGTGATCGATACTGTGGTCGAGAGTTTTCGTCCGTCGTTGAACGCGAATGGAATCGAAATCCAGGTCTCCAAGGGCGATGTTGCGGAATGCCAGATCGATCGAGATATCTTGGAGCAGATCCTTGGCAACCTGATTGCGAATGTTGAGAAATACGCAAAGGCGGGAAAGCTTTTGGATCTGACCAGTCGTTTGGAAGGAGATGATCTTGTGGTTGAAGTGGCCGACGGAGGGCCTGGAATTCCTCGCGAGAAAGCCGGCTTTGTTTTTAAACCGTTTTGTCGTTTGAGTAACCGGGTGAGCGATGGGGTGGCGGGGACGGGCATTGGATTGACGATTGCGCGAGACTTGGCCCGAACTCATGGAGGGGAACTGAGTCTGTTGGACTCGAAAATCGGGGCGCGCTTTGAAGTTCGCCTTCGAACGAGGGAGGAGAACCGAATCTGATGAAGGTGCTCATAGCCGAAGATGATCCCAACACCTTGAATGGCCTGGCCGGAGTCTTTCGTGACGAGGGCTATGAGGTCTTTACGGCGCCCGATGGGGCCCTTGCCTTGTCGTTGTTTGAACGGGAACATCCTCAGATAGTTTGTCTGGATGTGATGATGCCAGAGGTCAATGGCTACGATGTCTGTCGTGGGATTCGGAAGCAGGATCCGGGTGTGCCCATCCTTTTCATCAGTGCCAAGTCTGAAGAAATCGACAAGGTGCTGGGGCTGGAATTGGGGGCGGATGATTTCATCGTGAAACCTTTCGGCGTTCAGGAAGTGATGGCGCGAATCCGGGCAATCACACGCCGTTGTTTTGCCCGGGGGCAAGGGGCAGGCAAGCCGATTGCGGAGGAGTTCGAGATCGGCGATCTCCGCGTCGCAGTGGGAGAACTGCGAGCATTCCGAGGAGATTCAGAGATTGAGCTTGGGCTTCGAGATATCCGTATTCTGCAGTTTTTCTCTGAGAATCAAGGTCTTGTCTTGAGCCGAGATCAAATCTTTGATCGATGCTGGGGGGCGAATTATTTTCCTCAGAGCCGGAGCCTGGATCAGCATATCTCGCAGCTGCGAAAACGAATTGAACTCGATCCCAAGAAACCGGTCATTATCGAAACGGTTCACGGGGCGGGTTATCGGTATCCAGCCTGAAAGGGCTCATAATTCCGTTGCAATGCCGGGGCGAAATTCGCAGACTTTTCGCGATGAGTTCTATCATTGAAGGCCCAGTCTACGTTGTTCAAGACAACATCGATACCGATCAGATCATTCCTGCCCAGTATCTGAATTTGGTGCCCACGATTGCCGAGGAGTATGAGAAGCTCGGGAGTTATGCCATGATCGGGCTTCCTGACTCGCTCTATCCGACCCGCTACGTCGAGGAAGGTGAACTCGATAGCAAGTACCCAATCATCATCGGTGGAAAGAATTTTGGCTGCGGAAGCTCGCGCGAGCATGCCCCAATCGCCATGGGGTCGGCTGATTGTAAACTGGTGGTTGCGGAGAGTTTTGCGCGAATTTTCTTCCGTAATTGTGTCGCGACCGGAGAACTCTACCCCTGCCAATCACCCACTCGTTTGTGCGATATCCTCAAGACTGGGGATGAAGTTTCCGTAGATTTGGATGCGGCGACCTTGACTGTGAAGAGCACGGGAGAGGTGCATGCGTTTAATGATCTAGGCGAGGTTCGCCCGGTCGTAGACGCGGGTGGCTTGTTCAACTTCGCCCGGCAATCCGGGATGATTCCCTCTAAGGCCTAGCGTCTAGGTTCCTATCCAGAAAGGTTCCCTGCTTCAATCGAGCAGGCCTTTCGTTAAGCGTCCCCTGTTTTCGGTGGAGAGTCTGTTTCTTGAAAGACCTCGTCGACGACTGCAGCGCCAACCGAATCTCCGAATCCGTTGATCATGGTGCGAAACCGGTCCAAAAACCAGTCGACCGGTAAGATGAGGGCCATGTATTCAACGGGTAGTCCGACCGCACTGAGGACGATCGACATAGTCACCAATCCTGCCTCCGGAATTCCTGCGGCTCCGATCGCCGCCATGGTGGCTGTGATGGCGATCACGATCTGTTTGCCGGCCGTCAAGACGAACCCGGCCTCGATCCCCATTTCACTCATGGCGTAGATGTTGGCAATAAACAGCGCGGCGGCTGCTTCGTAGAGCGCGGTCCCATCCATGTTAATGGTGGCCCCCAGCGGGAGGACAAAGTCGATTGATTTGCGCGACACGCCCGCTTTTTTCTCGGCACATTCCATGGTGACGGGAAGGCTGGCGGATGAGCTCGCGGTGGAGAAAAGGGTCAGGATAGCATCGAACATTTGGCCCATGAACCGATACGGATTACGCCCCGTTCGGATCCAGAGAATCGCTGGGAGGACGATCAGGAAATGGATCGCTAGTCCGCCCAAAACGACCAGCATGTAGCTGGCGAGGTTTTTGATTGTTTCGAGAAAAATCCCCGCTTGGAAGGCTTCGCCAAAGTTGGCAGCCACAAGGCAGAAGATCCCGATCGGCGCAAACTTCATCAGGATCAAAACGAAATTTAGGAGGGCCTCGTTCGAAGCGAGGACGAAATCGGAGACCGCTTTGATTCTCGTTCCCAGTGTGGTGAGCAGGCCTGCAAAGATGATACTGAAAACGATGAGGGGAAGCAGGTCGACCTCCACCATGGATTTCAGCAAATTGGAGGTGAAGAGCATGAGAATGAGGTTCTCAAAGATATCCTTGAGCCCTTTCTCCTCTTCTTGAGTTTGAAGAACAACATCCATTTCGTGAGAAATAGAGTGGTGACTCTCGGCCTCATCCGGAATGGCTGTCTGCATACCCTGACCGGGATCAATGAGATTGAACATCAGGACGCCTGTGAGCACAGCAATGAACGTGGTAAACATATAGAATGAAATGGCCACTCGACCGGGGCGCCCCAGTTTGCGAACGTCGCCCAAGCCCAGTATCCCGCTCATCACACTTGTCATCACGAGCGGGACAACCACCATCATGAGGCAGCGGAGGAAAACCTCACCTCCGACGCGGGTGAGCACGGCAAATCCTGGCGCGAGCCAGGCGATGACGAATGCGGCCACAATGGCCCCGATCATCCAATAAGTGTGTGTGTTCTGTTTCATTCTGGGTTAAGCCAGCCCCTCGTTCGATGAGCGGCTTATGAATGCCTGAACGCTAAGCCGTCCTGGCCTTGAGTGCCATTACAATGAATTCCTGGAGTTTGTAGCTCGAGATTGTCCGCCTCGACTCACTGCGAAAACAATGAAAATCGTCAATGAGTCTGTCACGCTACATCGGACAAAGCTGATCGCCTGAATCAAAGGCCATCGGCTCGTCGCTTCCCTCAATCTCCAGACTTGCTGAGGACTCAATCTCGCTGTGAAAGGCGGTTGATGCCTGGAACACCTCGAGGTTTAAAGTGTCTTTGATCCGCACGATTCGGGCTGATTCCAGACGATCGAGCGCCAGGGTGTCCAAGACTCGATAGATGGCTTCTCGATCGGTGTCAAAGTAGATGGGAACTTTGGCTCCGTTGGTTGAGAGCGCGGTCAGGGCGTTCACGAAGGTCACCGAGGCATCCATCGACTCGACCAGACGGCGGGTGGTCATATCTGCGAGGCCGATCCCGATCGCGTTGCCGTGTGTTTCGGGGGTCAGGTCCCGAACGAAGATCCGTCTCACGGTGAGGCCATTCGGGTTGGTGTGAGGCGAGGTGAGGTAGCCATGGATACTCCGTCCGATGACATTCGGATCCATGCCGGCCCCGCTGATGTTTTTGCCGATCTGGTCAACGATCAGCAGATCAACATGATCCACGGGAATCTTCGGCATCAGATCGCTAGCTTGCTGAAAGAGGGCTTCCTCGCAGGCTTCGAAGCTTTCCTTCGGGACCCACTCGATATGGGCTGTTTCGTGGTGCTCATTCTCGATCAGGCCCAATCCTCCCAGAAGCGGGGTGTTCTCCGCGATGAATCGAAATCGTTCTCTCAGCGTGTTCTCGTAACCTTTTCGGCTTGCCGCTCGATGGAACGCTGAAGCGCCGACTTGCTTGCCGAGTCCCACAACCGACATCTTGATTAGGCCGCTACCGATCTTTCCTGAGAAATCCGTATGGGGTTTGATCCGGTTGATTACGAGAACCCCATCCGCTTTGAGCGCCGGATCGGCCCAGACGACTTCATCCCCGTCGGCCGTTCTCCCGATTGCTTGAACCGACATGGTGGATTGAACGGGAACTCCCATTGTGTCCTCGGTAATTCCGTATTCCGACAAGAGCTCTGCTTGAGCCTCGGCCGTGGCTCCCCCATGACTGCCCATGGCAGGGATGATGAAGGGATCCGTTCCCGCAGAGCGGAGGGCGTCGAGAGTGGATTTGACGATTTGCTTGAGATGGGTGATCCCCCGACTCCCAACCCCGACAGCAATACGCATATCGGGTTGGAGCTTCGGTGCCAATTTCTCGATTTCGTGATGGATTGACTTCTCGAGATCTAAGCCGGCCTGTCGAGCGAATCGTTGCCGTACGGTGAACATCTGAGGCAGCTTCTCCGTTGCATTGAAAGGGGCGGTGCTCATGGTTTGACCAGAGAGTGGTATCATGCCTGAAGCCGAGAGGCCATGGAAACTTGGGATGGATCATCGTGGTGTTCGTTAGCGGAGGCTTTTTGAAGAATCTCGAGGCAGATATTGAGTTGCGTGTTGGCGTTCATTCGATCATCTCTCACCTGATCCGTGGAATCCTCGTAATCCGTGGTGAAAAACCAAGCCAGGCACGCTCGCGGAAGCTTTCGAAAACCAAGCTTTACACTGGCAAAAATACCCCTTTAAGTTCGTTCGTTCCGGAACCAAATAGATCTGGGGCGGTCAGGAGAAATTGGTATGCCGAAGAAGATCGTAGAGATGGAGATTGAATCTGTGAAGATGGAGCTTCCAGATACGAAGACACTTCGACTCAAGTGGCCAGAGGACTATGGCATTGAGTTCAAGACGGGGCAATTCATCACGCTCTACTGGCCGGATACTCCGAAGTACAAACGAGCCTATTCCCTTTCTTCCTGCGTCTTGGACTCCGGTCACTTCGAAGTCACGGTGAAGCGTGACGGAAAGATGGGCACTCGGATCGTGGACTGGGCAAAGGAGGGGGACACGATGTTTGTGATTCCTCCAACCGGTCGTTTTCTCCCTGTCTTGGAACCTGATAAGCACTTGATTTGCATTGCCGGCGGATCCGGGGTAACTCCTTTCAGAGGTTTCGTCCGTGAAGCCACTCGCACGAATCAGGAGACTAAGATCACGGTTCTTTACAGTGTGCGTACAACGAACGATATCATCTTTGAAGAGGAGTTTCGGGAACTCGAAAAGGAAAACCCCCACTTCAAGTTCTTGGTGACCTGCACCCGTCTTGAAGCCGATGATCCCTGGTCTGGCCGGCGTGGCCGTATTGATGCGGCTTGGATCCAGGAACAGATCACGGATCTTTCGAACTCAGTTTTTTACGCCTGCGGCCCGACCGCCTTGGTGGAAAACACGGAGAAGCTTGTGATTGATGAAATGGGGCTTTCGAAGGATCAGATCCGGCTTGAGAAGTGGGGCTGATCGTATCGATCTGATTCAAATCGTTTCGCTCTCGGTTCCTTCTAGAAGAATATTTTGAAAAGAACGGCTCTTTACGATGTGCACTCTTCCCTTGGTGCACGACTCGTCGAATTCGGTGGTTGGGAGATGCCTGTCCAATACTCGAGCATCATCGACGAGCACCTCGCTGTTCGCAAGTCGAGCGGTCTCTTTGATATCTCTCATATGGGCGAGATTTATGTCTCGGGTCGGAACGCCTTGCGATTCGTCAACTTTGCGCTCTCGAACGATGCCTCGACTCTCAGCGTTGGGGAGGGGCAGTACACCATCATGTGCCAGCACGACGGTGGCGTGGTCGATGATCTGTATGTCTTCCGGACGGCGGAAGATCGCTTTCTGCTCGTGGTGAATGCGTCTCGGATTGAGGCGGATTTTTCTTGGCTTGAATCTCTCCGAAGTTCGCTCGATTGGGCTGATTTCGAGCTGGATAACCAATCAGATCAGCTCAGCGCCGTCGCCGTCCAAGGACCTCGCGTGGTGGACTTCATCGATACTTGCATCCCCGGGCCGAGCAAGGCGGGCAGGCAGGTGGACAAAGTCACCCAGCTCGAGAAGAACGCCATTGGAGAATTCACTTTCGGTGACACGACGGTTTGGGTCTCGCGAACGGGCTACACGGGTGAGGACGGCTTTGAGGTGATTGCCGAGAACGCGGAGATCGAAGCGATTTGGAAATCCCTCATGGCAGAGGGGCATCAGGGTTGCCTGCAACCGATTGGCCTGGGAGCCCGCGACACGCTTCGCACGGAGATGGGATATCCTCTGTATGGTCACGAGTTGAGCGAGACCATCTCTCCATTGGAAGCGGGCTTAGGTTTCTTTGTCAAATTGGCCAAGGATGATTTTGTAGGGCGCTCAGCTTTGCTGGCGCAGAAGGGCGAAGGCTTGAAACGAAGATCCGTGGGCTTCAAGATGACCGCGAAATCGCCACCCCCACGACCGGACTACCCCGTGCTGGTAGGGGATGAGAAAGTGGGAGTCACCACCAGTGGATCTGTAAGTCCTAGCTTGAAGACTGGCATTGGTATGGCGATGATCGACGCGTCGGTCGCCAAGTCCGGAGTCGAGTTGGCGATTGAGATCAGAGGGCGACGTTATCCAGCCGTTACCGTCAAGAAACCAATTTACGTTCGAGATTAGAACGAAACAGCAAGACAACGATGAGCACAAAAATCCCTGAAGAACTACGCTATGCCAAATCCCATGAATGGATACGGGTGGAAGGGAACGTGGCAACGGTCGGGATATCGGACCACGCACAAGAAGAGCTAACGGAACTGGTCTTCATTGAGCTTCCTGAGATCGGGCGCGAACTTGAGGCGGAAGAAGCCTGTGCCGTCGTCGAATCCGTGAAGACCGCCAGTGACATCTACTCACCGCTCACCGGTAAGGTGGTCGATGCCAATGATCATGTGTCCGAGAATTCCGGGATTGTGAACGACGATCCTTACAAAGACGGCTGGCTCTTTAAGATCGAGTTTACCGATCCCGATGAACTCGAAAGCCTGCTCACGGCCGAACAATACCGCGACCAAATCAGCGGTTAGTCTTTCTCTCGAAAGACACTCTCATCGAAACCGCCGAGCGATGGCCAAATGAACGGCCTCGCTCCCATCGCCTCTTGGAGGGAAAGCTCGCCAAAACACCCCAAGTTGGCAAGCCCCATGGGTGCGATTGCCGGCAATGACCTCAACTTCTCATTTCACATTTCTCACTTCACACTTCTCTTTTCTCACCTCCCAAACGGACCTTGTGTGAAAACTTGACCCCATTCTAGACTTGGCCCATGTCATGGAAGGTATTGATGACCGCCCGGGCGTTCAACGTGGTTGGCGCTGCGGCGCGCGAAATCCTGGAGTCCGCCGGTTGTGAGGTGGTGGTTCCCGAAGTGTTTGGCCCTTATGATCCCGACGATTTACGTCGCAAAATTACGGGCATCGATGCCGTGCTCTGCAGTCCGGACGCTTACACCCGCGAGGTGCTGTTCTCACCCGAGGCCAGCGATCTTAAGATCATTTCGCGTTGGGGGGTCGGGTATGATTCCATTGATGTGCCGGCAGCTACAGAAGCGGGTATTGTTATTGGTTACACCCCAGGCCTCTTGGACGAGGCGGTCGCCGACTATGCCTTTGCCCTCCTCCTGACCGCCGCCCGACGTACGGCTGTGGTAGATGCCGATATGAAGAAGGGTGTCTGGGAAATAGCTTGGGGCTGGGATATGGCCGGGAAGACCTTAGGGATCATTGGCTGTGGCCGAATCGGTCAAGCTGTGGCGCGTCGAGCGCGGGGTTTTGGGATGCGACTGCTCTGTTACGATGTCTTTGAGAATCCCGCCGCAAAAGAACTGGGAGTAGAATACGCCTCATTGGAAACGGTTCTAAGTGAGAGTGATTTTGTGACCCTTCACGCGGCGCTCACACCCGAGAATCATGGAATGATGGGGGAACCACAGTTCCGGATGATGAAACCCCAAAGTCTCTTCATCAACACGGCGCGCGGCGCGCATGTCGACGAGGTTGCTCTCGCGAAAGCACTAAATGAAGGCTGGATCGCAGGTGCGGCTGTGGACGCCTACATCGAGGAACCCTTGGCTGACGATCACCCCTTTCGATCCGCCAAAAACCTCACTCTGTCACCCCACCAAGCCTCGAGCACCTATGAAACGGGAGAACGCATCTCTAAGAAAGCGGCTCATGCGATCGTGGATCTCATGCAAGGTAAAGAACCCGAACTCGTGGTCAATCGAGAGGTGTTTGAATCACCAGCGCTTCGATCCCCTATTCAAAAATAGCACACAATGAGAACGAACCCTGTTAAGGCCAAACTCAAACGCGGTGAACCCAGTATTGGAACCTGGCTCTCTCTGCCAGATCCGACCGCTGCTCAGCTGATGTCGAACGTGGGATTCGATTGGCTGACCCTGAATCTGGAACACATGCCCATCGGAATTGAGACCGCGGCCTTAAGCTACTCCGCGATTGCCGCGGGTGGTTCAGTACCCCTGGCTCGAATTGCGTGGAACACAGGCGAGAACATCAAGCGCGTGCTCGACAATGGTGGCTGGGGAGTCGTGGTGCCGATGGTTTGCTCAAGGGAGGAAGCCGAGTTGGCGGTCGAGAATACCTTCTACGGTCCCTTGGGCGATCGCTCGGTCGGCGGGATGCTTCACGCTGTCAACTTTGGCGCGACTCCGGCGGAATACTATGAGAAGGCGAACGATGAAATCTTGTTAGTCGTTCAACTAGAACACATCAAAGCCATCGAGAAGGCCGACGAAATCCTGAGCGTGCCTGGGATCGATGCCTTCTTTGTCGGGCCGAATGACCTGTTGAAATCGATGGGCAAGAAGCCCACCTGGGATAGTGACGAGAAGGAGTTTCTCGATGCCTTGGATCATGTGAAAACAACGGCGAAGAAATACGGCGTCGCGGCTGGCATCCATGTCGCTTCGGTCGACTTCGTAAAGACCCGCGTAGACGAAGGCTTCCAATTTATCGCCGTGGCCAGTGAAGCCGGCATGATGCTCTCCAAAGCCCAAGAAATCACGAAGTCCCTCGACCTGGGCACGGGCAAAGAAGTGGGCAAATACTAAACGCCTTTGGGGACTCCACCCGTGGACTCTTCGTTCTCTGTGGATCGAGAGAAAATTGCAGACTTGCAAAATTTTTCTCTTCTTGGATAGTTGCGGCCCGATCGCGCGCGAGTGGCGGAATTGGCAGACGCGCTAGATTTAGGTTCTAGTGCCTTCGGGCGTGGAGGTTCAAGTCCTCTCTCGCGCACCATTGATCGGAATTCGGTTTCCGAGAAGTGAGAGTTTAGAACTTAGAAATGAGAACCTAAGCTCCATCTTGCGACAGCTCCCAACTCTCACTTCTAATTTCTCACTTCTCACTTCCTGCGGATTAATAGAAAATTTTCCAATAATCACTACTGTTGGAAAAAAAGAAAGGTAAGTCCCCATCGTCTCGATAGCGGTTGCCGAATCAATTTCCTAACCATCAATCAAAATGAATCAGAAAGTATATCAACGCCTCCACCTGCTATTTTCATTTCTTCTCCTGTTTGCGGTTGCGCCGCAAGTGATGGCACAAGACGAACAGGAGTGTAGCGTGTCATGGGGTAACGATGATAAAAGGATAGGTTTTTCCCATGAGGGCGGAAACTATTTCACCGCTCTCAATGGAACTCCGAAATTTCGGGAACCCGATGAGCCCGGTGAGCCCGGCCCGAATAGATGGGTGTATGTGTACGTAGGGCTATTTGGGGGAGATTGGCTCAGCCTTGGTGATCCATTTTCCGGAGGAAAACGCAGCAAAGGATATTGGACCAACGTTCCGGAATCCATTAATATCTAGTGCGAACCGAATTTGACGTCAAGTCCACGAGAATGGCCGATTGGTGCGGACGCCTCTACTATTTCTAACGAAGTTCTCATAGTGGTTCAAGCGCCTGCTCCGACACTCTACGCTCCCGAAAGAATTGGGACGGGCTTGTGGGATGGCGGAGAATTCGAATTTGAAGTGCGGTTCAGAAACATGTTTCTTGGAACACTTGGTCGCACACGAACTTGGATTGACATCAAGAAGATATCCGAGGTCACGAGCGAGTGGGATCGGGATGTTAGATACGTCGCCACAATCGAACCCAATTTGGGTCCATCAGATCGGGAAGCCATCATCCCTGTTGTCGAGTCCACGCCTGGTTTCGTGAATATGGGCAAGCAAAAGGGCATCGTGGTAAGACAAAGGGCTAGACAACCCATATCTGTCGTTCCAACTCCGATTTCCTTTGGTCCCACTGGAGGGAAAGTGAATGTTAGAGTTGGGGCGGGGAATTTCATCGCGGAGGTCGAGGAGTCCGCAACCTGGCTTGCGGTAACACCAACGGGGCTAAGCTCTGCCAGAATCAATTCCCTATCGAATCCGGGAGTAGAGCGAAGTGCTATCATTACTTTTTCCGCCGAAGGGGCACTCCCAGTTGATGTTCGTGTTACTCAATCGGCAGGTCCGTCTGCCCCTGGGCGGGCCGCGGCGAATTGGTTGGTTTCCAAACTCCCTGGTGATTCATCAGAGTATCAGACGTTTATGCTCAGCGATCCCGACAAGGATGGCGTTCTGAACTTGTTGGAGTACGCAACGGGTTTGGACCCCGCGGTTCCCGGCCCATTCAGTATGATCGCGGTTGATCTTGATTCCCCCGGTCAGTCCAAAGAGCTGATAGTCAAGCTCCGAGGTGACGATCCAGAGCTCAACTTCACTCTACTGCATGGCTCGGATTTGTCGCAAATGCGGGAAGCGAGTCTCAATTTTGACGGATCAACGAGGACTTGGACGACACCCTCCAGCGGCTCACAATCCTTTCGGAAGTCGATCTCGGGGGCGGCATATGGCAGCTAGGAGTTCGGGTAGCAGATGCTACTAATCAAGGCTTTGCGAGAATGAGAGTTGGTTTCACTGAACAATGAAAATTTCTTAATGTAGCGTTAGGCACTGTTATTCCGATGAGATGTCATTGAAGGTGTTTTTTTCTGATTGAGTGAAATCCTGTAGCTTACAAGGAGGTTCCGTTTTCCCCTGATGAGATCAGTAAGTTTTGGGTGACGAACGAGAGGAAGTATCAAGAGTAGGGTCAACAAGACAGTGGAGGCAACGCCTGACGGTGTGCCTCACTTCATCGCTCGCCAAAAAGGAAAAGTTGCCGCTACTTTAATCCGTGCTACTCTCGGGGCCGTGAGCACAGTAGACGAAATCGAGGAAGCGATCGCTCGTTTGCCCCGTGAAGAATTCCTGAGACTTCGGGAATGGGTTCAGCATCGGTTCGACGATGAGTGGGATCAACAATTTGATACCGATGCCCGTAACGGAGCCCTGAGGGCTGTGGCCGACGCAGCAATTGCAGAGCATCGCGCCGGAAAGAGCACGCCGTTCCCGGCAGGTGAAGAGTAGAGCCGTCAGTAGCTTCTGGATTGGCTATCGTCGACTTCCAGCAGAAGTTCAAACTGCAGCCAAGAAACAATACCGACTTTGGTTATCCGACCCTCATCACCCCTCATTGCGATTCAAGAAAGTCGGAAGCGATTGGTCAGCACGTATCACTGGGGACTATCGCGCGGTCGGAGTCATGGATGGCGATACCGTGATCTGGTATTTCATTGGCACACACGCTGAGTATGACCGTTTGCTCGGTAAGAGGTAAGCCGACAAGCCGCTGCAGGCAACGCCGCTCCGCGGCGCGCCTGAGCTCACCGTTAGGTCTGTGGCAGCAACCAACTATCATGCAACTGGCATCACCTATTCGTGACATAGTAGGTTTCCTATTAGGTGGGATCTCTGGAGCGCTTTCAGCCGGAGTCGTTCATGAGATGCTCTATCCGCTGCCCGAAGTAGCCTCACCCCGTGATCACACTCTCGAAGGACTCGTTATCGTTGTCTTGACCACATTTCTAGCTGGCGGTTGGATTGGCTCTGTTGGCATCAGTGTAGATTTTCTCAGCGATTTTCTCGCGCCTATACTTGTCCCGTCGCTAATCATTGGATTTCTCGGGTTCGTTGCGCAACTCGACGTCTCTGAGATTCTGCACTTCCTTGGTTTTTCGCTGGTCGGAATGGCAGCAAGTGTGCTGGTCTCTTTGTTGCTGTATCACAGGACCGAACAAGGCGTTGGAGGCAAACAGAATCCACGATGATCGACAGCGAACGAAGAGCAGGCCTCATCGGCTTCATGCAAGGGAAAGGATTCGGCAAGAATGTTCTCCTGCTGTTTGTCTTAACGATGGCCGTTTACCTGATGATGCTCTCGGTCACGATTCCTCGCGTTCAGAGCTACGCGTCGGATACGGCGCTGTTTGATTTGTCGCCTATGGGTTACACTCATTCACAAGCGCTGACCCTACTAGAATCCCTCGGTCGTGCAGTCAGGGATGCGTATCTCTTCCCCCTGCTCGCGATCGACTTCATTTACCCAGGCCTATTTGCGATCTGCTTTTCGCTGATGTTGATCTGGCTTTATGCAAAACGAATTCAGCCCGATTCGAAGTGGTTGTATTTGGCTATGCTTCCAGTACTCGGCGGCCTTTTTGACTATGTCGAAAACATATTGATTATTCGAATGATCACGACCTTTCCCGATGTAAGCAAAGGATTGGTTTCTACAGCCAGTAGCGCCACCATACTGAAGAGTGCTTTCTCCACGGCGTCCTTTCTACTGCTGATCCCGGGATTCGCCTTACTCGTGATGAAAGGCCCTATGGCAGGTTCCCAGGGTGAAACTCAATCCAGGAAGAAAGGCCAACAAGACAATGGAGGCAACGCCTGACGGCGTGCCTCACTTATGACCTTGTGCAGCAAACCGCAATCAGACATGAGTGAGGATGAAGAAAAGTTTAAGAGGTATCTTGTGGGAGAGTTGCTCTGGGAGCTTTCCGAGCACCCTTCCTCAGTTTCTCCCTTTGACAGCCTTAAGGAAGATTCAATCGAGGTTGTGACCTTTGAAGGCTACGCCAACATGAGGATTAAGGTCGCCAGCCGAGATTACGATGTGCGATTGTCTTGGCGGAAAGACACTGCGCCTACCATGACTCCAGTGGAGTAGTTTATGACTCAAAGGATGCCCAACAAGACGCTGCTGGTAACAGCGCTGAAGCGCCGCACCTGAGCTCACCGATTGGCCTTTTAAAGCGTTTCGCTTGTTGGCTTGAAAATGTAATGACGAAAAAATCTATTCGAAATACTGATGCCTAGCACCTCCCCATCATCCTCTGAATCATCAGAGTCCGAACCCTACCAGTTGACTATAAAACGAGGTTTTCTTGCACTGGGCATCATGTTTGCCAGCCAAACACTTATTGGAATTGGCTTATCATATGGGGCGAAACTAATCTGGGGTACTGGCGCAATTGACCTTCCAATCATTGGCATGTCTTCCGTGCTAATTGGAGGATCCGTCGTATTGCTATGGGTCTGGAGTGATATCCGACGGTTTGGACCCTCTTTTTTACCTCAGATCGGTTGGCGACAAAGTATTATCAAAACCAGTCAGGTTGTAATGCTGATCTTGCTACTACTCAGCGTAACACACTTTCTCGCGTGGACTTATCGATCTGTAA
The DNA here is from genome assembly GCA_964342405.1 of uncultured Verrucomicrobiota bacterium. Taxonomy (GTDB): domain Bacteria; phylum Verrucomicrobiota; class Verrucomicrobiia; order Limisphaerales; family AAA164-E04; genus UBA2970. Next base: position 76,212 of record CAYFGX010000018.1, read on the forward strand.
TTCTCCCCCTATGGGATCAGGGAGGAATAATCGGAGGTGGTTCACAAATGTTTGCCCACATCAAGGAGTCTGGGTCCGCTCTTAAAATGACAGGCTTCTTGGTTTTAGCGCTCATGATTGGGCCTGTGATGGAAGAAGTTGTATTTAGAGGCTACCTGCAATCTGCCCTAGCGCGCCGAATGCCCGCCTGGGCGGCTATTTCGATCACTTCATTTCTGTTTATGCTTGGGCATGGACCTACTATCTTATGGCCGATGTATTTCATCTACAGTGTCGCCTGGGGATGGATCTTCCTGCGCACGCGGTCATTAAAAACGGCAATCGCAATCCATATTTTGAGTAATTTGTTCTACACTGTTGTGGGCGTAATGGGCTGGAAGATCCTGGCGTGAGCGGGGCATGAAATTAAGTCGTATAGTGGAGAAAAGGATTGAGCCTTCGACTACACCGCCTAACAAACGCTTAAGGTAACGGCTTACAGCCGCACCTCAGCTTAGCGTTGGGCCACATGAAAGGAAATTGGGAATTGGACATTCGAGTCATAGTTGTAAGTCGTACATTTGCAGACATTGCAGCGATCCCAATGTGTGAGAAAGAGGACCTTGATCCGATCGCCCTTCAGAGGCTAGCGACACGTGTTCCGGAGCAGCTGCATACTACCGAATATGATGTTTTGCCTGCACAGCTCATCCCTCATCCCAAAGGCTTTTTACGATTCCCTAAGTACGAAGTCATGGCCACGGCATATGGTATACCGCGTGCGATTGTGTTCTTCACAGATCAGATCGATCAGAACCTTGAGAAACAAGTCAGAGATGCCTTCACTGAGTGAAATGCTCAACCATCTGGTCGAGCCAACCTTGCTAGTAACCGACAGCTCACCTTGGCGTGATACACGGAGATGAAGGAGCACAAATTCGATCGAGCGCTGATTCAGGCACTGCAGGCTGGCATAGATACCGCAGAAGATAGGGGGTATCTCGTGTCCACCACTCCGAATCACCGGCAAGCTGCTGAGGTGCTCGCAGAGCAGGTTAAAGCAGTCTATGCAGGAGGAGTCATGTCGCCGGACGAGGTTCTTGGCATTTGTTCAGTCTTGTATCACGCCGCAGAGGACAAAAAGTTCTTCGACTGGGAAATGCCTGCGCTATGCGGATACAAACCGGAGGAGATCAAGCATATTGCTGATCGCCTGAGGCAGTCGATAAAGGTATAACTAAGCCGCTGCAGGGATTGCCGCTATCGCAGCGCGCCTGAGCTGATCGCTATAATTGTGTGACCTATGATTCTAAGAGCACTTGATTCAGTCGCAGAGGCAACTCGGGTAGGTCGAATTTCATGGCAGCGGATTGATTCTGATCGTTTCGAAACAACGACTGACCCGAAAGTTTCGATTGAGTTTTACTATCCGCAGGTTGGAGGTGAGACCACGACAGGAGCCGATATCGCGGTCGTATCACTCGCCGGGACAGAGACTTCTTTCTTTAGTGGGAGCGACGGTATGGTCAAAGTCCAAACTATACTGCGGGCTGCGTTCCCCGAATGGGAAGAGCATATATCCTTGATCGAGGATAAGATTAACGAGTTTGTTCGACAGATCCGAGAGGTATAACAAGCCAGTGGAGGCAACGTCTGACGGCGTGCCTCACTTATGACGGTAGCCCTTATGCGTTACAACACCTTACCTCTATTCCTGATGCTCTTGGCAGGTTGTCAGTATGACCCTTACGCACAGCAGTTCACCACCAACCAACCGGAGGCGTCTGATGTTCATGGCGAGTATATTCTCGCGCAGCAGACCATTTCCAGTGGGGGGCTAGCCATACTCGGTGGTCGGGAGTGCGCTCTCTACTTACACGAGGATGGCCGCTTTGTTGCCACCAATTATCCCACCTGGAAGCCGACTTTCACTGATGGCAGTGGGCAGTTCGCCGAGTTTCTCTCGTCCACCGGCCGTTGGTCCTGCCAGACGGTCGGCACGGTTTCGGATGGCTCCGGGAGTCGTTCTACATGGGGCATTCGAGTTGATGCCACTGACCGCAGATTGAAGAGTGATCACTTCACGCTCACCGGTTCAGAGCCACCGTATGGACTCATCATGACCTACGGGGATCCGGATGCTGGCACAGTCTTGATTTTCCGGAGGCGTCCGTGACTATCGTAGACCTTGTTGGGCTACCAAGCCAGTGGAGCCAACCGGGATCAGTTCTTCTCCGTTAGACCTGATAACCAGCGATACCTCGGATGATTCGCCTGGCGGCTCACTTCGCCGTTGGCTTCCGTTCGTTGCACTTGAAACGGATTTTTTGACCGTTTAGCTTCCCTAAGTGTCTCGGAAGCTTCGAGAACTAGTCTCAGACCTCCGCGATGCAGGCTTTGAGTAAATCCAAGGAGGCAATGGGCCTCACCGGAAATTCGTTCATCCTAGATTTTCCGGGGTTGTCACATTGAGTGGTGCTGACGGTGCCGATGCTAGGCACTACCAGGAAAAACAGGTAAGGATTGCAGTCGAAGAGGTAAACCCATGAAAGCCGCCGATCGATATCATAAGTGGGTAGAGTGGAGCGAAGAGGACCAAGTTTACTTTGGCAAATGTCCAGATCTCATTACCGGTATCCATGGGGACGATCCGGTCGAGGTTTTTCGCGACCTTTGTGAGACGATTGAGGACGTCATTGCCCACTTCCAGGAGAACGACAAGGTATTGCCGCGATCAGAGACTCGTCCAATGATGGAGCTCGCATAGCCCTTCCAACAAACCGCTGGAGCCAAGCGGCTGGCGCCGGTGGCTCAGCTCATCGTTCGCACGAAATCGTGCTCGATGTTGCAACTAGTCTCTGCTAAGGTCTTGAGAGTGAAGGCTCAATACACATATTGGCTCGAAACTGATGGAAGGTATCTGGGCTACCTCAACGAATATCCTGATCACTGGACTCAGGGAGAAAGTCTGGAAGACTTGAAAGCGAGCCTCCGGGATCTTTTCGAACTGTTCAAGGACGACAGCATCCCGGGTATTCGGAAGGTTGCAGAGCTCGAGATCGTGTGAAGCGTATAGCTCTCGTTCGTCGGCTGGAGGAAGCTGGATGCCTGCTTCTTCGTCACGGCTCCAAGCACGATATCTACCACAATCCACAAACAGGTCGGTCAGAGCCCGTTCCGAGGCACCGCGAAATCAACGAGATCCTCGCTAAGCGGATTGTCAAGAGATTGACCGAGGACGCCGCCGAAAGGTAACGCGAACAGGCCGCTACAGGTAATGGCGCTGACGCGCCGCACTTGAGCCCATCGGTAGGCTCCCAGATTCTGGCAATGGCTAAATTCGAAGAAGGAGTTGCTCAAAACCTTCGAGGGAGATTTTACGTTGATGAGAGTTGTGTTTACTGTGGTCTCTGCGACGCGATTGTCCCAACAGTTTTTCAGTATTTCAAAGAGGGAGGCTGGGCCGTTTTTTTTCATCAGCCTAAATCAGAAGCTGAGTTGGCAGCAGCCGACGAGTGCGTTGACGCCTGTCCTACGGAATCCATCGGGCGGGGTGGAGAGGAGCATGATTGGTCGGCAGTTCCGCCACATCCTGCGACCTATGTCTGAGGTTTTTGGTAATGGAGCGCACCGCCTACCAAGTGCGCTGGATGCAACGAGGCTTTGGCGCGCCCCAGCTTATCGGTAGGTGGATGAAAGAAAGATTGGGAGGTAGAATTGGCCTATCTCTACTAGGCGTGCTTTCTGCCTATCATTGTCGGGCAGGGATGCGAGGGGTGCCTTATGCGAAGGTGAGGGATCCAGAGACTGTTGTGCTCACTCCGTATTCGCTTGTCGCGATCATTTTTGTCAGCCAAGTTTCACTATGGTTTACGAAATCGACGGTTTTGTCGGTTTTCGCATTCTTGAGCAGCATGCTCGGATTTGTGTTCGGCACATTGGTGAAGATGTCATGATGGCACCTACAAGTCGGCTGCAGGCAACGCTGCTGACGCGGCGCACCTCAGCTCATCGTTAGTCCAAGAAAGCACCCGAAGATATGGCAACAAAGAAGACGTCCGTAAAGAAGGCGACAAGGAAACGCACACGAAAGAAGACTGCGAAGAAAGCCGCATCTGGGGGGATCACCAGCTATCCGCGCCATAGCCTTTCAAAGGTGATGCGAATTCCTGAGGCTATCTTAGACCAGAACGCTGGCCGCGACTGTACCGAGCAAGAGGCAGCAGGCTTTGTTGGGGTGGGGTATGGCGGACCGTTTCGCTTGGAGATTAGCTCCTGCCTTAAGTACGGACTCCTTGATCGACCAAGTGCTGGGAAGGTGTCGATAACGGACCTAGCCCGCAAGGCTCTTCGGCCACAGAGCCCCGGAGACGACATCCGGGCCCTGCAACAGGCTGTATTAAACGCGCCGCAGATTTCGGAGGTATACGAGCACTATCGCGGCGAGAATCTTCCAGATCGGAAGTTTTTCGAGAACGCTTTGGAAGACAAGTTCAAGGTTCCGTCTGACAAGATCTCTGATTTCGTTTCGATTTTTGAGCAGTCGCTCGAGGCCGCGAAGCTGATTCAGAAGGTCGACGACCGGATCCGAGTCATTGATGTCACGGAGGCAGTCCCAGGCCACCCGGAAGAAAAGCGCCTCAAGAAGATTGGCAAGGACGTTAAAGTCTCTTCGGGTGACTCTTGCTTCGTGATGATGCCGTTTGCAGACCCAATCGGCTCCTACTACGAGAAGATCTACGAGCCGGCCATCAAGAAGGCTGGGCTAGATGCGGTTCGTGCCGACAACGAAATCTTTGGAACAGGCAAGATCATGGATCAGATATGGACTGGCATCAACGCCGCCAGAGTTTTGGTCGCCGAACTTACTACCAGGAACCCAAATGTGTTCTACGAATTAGGGCTCGCGCATGCACTTCAGAAGCCGGTGGTATTGGTGGCTGGAACTGCGGAGGATGTGCCATTCGACCTCAAACACATCAGGGTGATCTATTACGACATGAGCGATCCATTCTGGGGGCAGAAGCTCGTAGACAAAGTTTCCGAGAATATCCTGTCAGCACTGAAGAACCCCGAAGAAGCAATCCTGCCGAGGGCATTGGAACAAAACGGGGACTAACAAGTCGTGTCACATCATCGCGCTCCGCGCGTGTGTGGAAATTTGGGTCACGTCTCGACATGCAACAAATGAATACTTCTTGAAAGGCGAACGCCTGCCAGGGTGGGAAAGTAGATTTCAGTTCATGAACTGTAGAGCCGGAGTTTCTGCGGCCAAAGGTTCGAGCGTGCATTGCCAAAGATAGGCGATCGAAATGGGTTTGCAACTCGGTGCCTTTAGCCACCGGTCGATAAGCTGATTCATCGGAAGACGGAATCTCAGAATCTCTGATCGGGGGTGGCGGACTTGGGGGCAGTCGCAGGCGCGATTTTCGCATCAGGAGACCGATGCGGGCGAGAGTATGAGTCGTGTAGGGTTCTGCCAAAAGGAGGAGGCTTATTCGATACATGAATCACGCGCTCTCCCCTCTGGTTCCACTTCGATGAAGCGACCATCTTCGAACAAGCCGCAGGAGCCAAGCGGCTGAAGCCGGCAGCTCAGCTCACCTCTCGACTTTTGAGATCGCCATTTCTCTGAGAAGCAGTAGGATGGATACTGTTTCTCTTTCTACAGCACCGAGCACCATCCCGTTCACGTAAACGCAAGGCATGGAAGCGGAGAAGCCTATTTGACGTGGAGACCAGCGTGGAGCTTCGGGAGTCTCAGGGACTGAAAGTGAGGGAACTTGCAAGGGCGGACGCACTTGCATCTGAGAATCGACAGATTATTGTCAGGATTTGGAATGAGTAATTTAATCGATAGCGCCCAGTCGGCGCTGTTCCAGGATGGTGAAATCCTAATTTTGATGCGTGGCGGTCAGGAGATTCGCTTTCCTGCCGATGCCAATCCCAGGCTCGCTAGGGGGGCTCCTGAGCAGCTCAATAACATGGAGCTCTCTCCTTTCGGTATTCACTGGCCAGAATTGGACGAAGATCTCTCTTTCCAAAGGCTTTTGAGTGGCGATCACGGACAGGCCGATCAAGGCGGTGGAAGCAACGCCTAAAGGCGTGCCTCAGTTCATCGGTAGGGCTTACTTGGCAAAACGAATGTTGCGTGCTAATCATCACTTCATGGAACTGGCCGTCATTGAAAAACAGGCTCTTCAACTCAGTCCTTCTGATCGGGCATTGTTGGCAGATCATCTCTTGCAAAGTTTGGAGGACCCAGCAGTTCTTCAGTCGTGGTTGAGCGAGTCCGCCGATCGCATGGCTGCTTATGATCGAGGTGATATTGAAGCTCGCGAAGCAAGTGTGGTGGTCTCAGATATTAGATCGAGCCTGTCTCGATGACGATTCGGTTTCTTTCCGCGGCAGAGTCTGAGCTTGGTACTGCGGCGAGATACTACGAGCGGCAGGTATCGGGTCTAGGTTCGGACTTTCTCGACGAGATCGAAGCGGTGGTCAGCAGAATCAAAGCGTTTCCTGAGGCTTGGTCACCAGTTTCGGGTTCCTTCAGACGATGCAGATTGCATCGGTTCCCTTACGCCCTTGTGTATGAGATGCGCCCCTCTGCTCCCAGTTAGACACAAATGATGAAGAGCCCATACGAAAAGCTAGATGGAATCGTTTACTTCCCAAGGATGCTTGAGAAAATCAGGATGCATGCCAATGGCGAGCTTCCAGCTGAATACATTCCTTATCTGGGCATTGGTTTCGATGGTCGGTGCTTGAAGTTCCTGAAGGTGGACTACGAAGCTCTAAAGGAGAAGGTCCTTTGTGGCTTATCTGACATTGAAATAGTCGAATGGTGTAAGAAGCAGGGATTTTTACGAACAGATGAAGAAAAACTGATCTGGAATGAATTCATGACAAAAAGAGGTTGGAGGGACTCGGGGCCAGAGGTGAATGCTTTTCGAGAGTACAAAGAAAAATACGGTTACGGAAACCGTGATGACATTGAGACGTATTTTGATTTCTTTGATATTGACGAAGGGCGAGCCAAATCCGGCTAACCAGTCGGTGTAAACAATTCCGAGCCACTCCGCTGCTCTACGCATGTGAGCTCTTCGTTAGCCGAAGAAATGAATGACTCCGTAAAAGCGACTTTGTCCTCGGTTTTGGATGCATTTCATAGGGGTGGGAAAGGGCAAAACAATCACATGCCCCGGAGTGGCCGTCGGGCGCTTCCTCTGATATCCATGGCGCTGGCTGTCGCCTCTTCATGTGTGGTGGTAGACCCTCCAGGTTTGACTAGATTGCAGATTTCTTCATACTTCTTGTATGAAGGTGAGAGATGTCCTCGACCGACTACACTCGTCAGACAACGCGGGAGCCACCGTCAGTTTATTCACCCTAAGCGGGCGGGAAGGAGGGTGACAGTTTCAGGGAAGCCAAGCCTCGACATTCCTCATGGAACCAGGAAGAGTATATTCAAGCAAGCTGGCTGGACTTGACGATATGAAATATGCAGTTGTTATTGAATCGAGCGAGACGGGGTTCAGCGCCTATGTGCCAGACTTGCCCGGCTGCGTGGCGGTTGGCGAGACTATTCGTGAGACAGAGAACCTCATTCGGGAGGCTATTGTCCTTCATTTGGAGGGGCTTCGAGAGGATGGGGAGGAGATTCCTTCAGCCACCACTCGGGCCAATTACGTGGAGATTGCCTGAGTCTAGCAATCCACTGAAGACAACACGGCTTCGCGGCGTGCCTCTTGTAATCGGTAGCCGAAGAAATGAATGACTCCGTAAGAGCGACTTTGTCTTCCGTCTCGGATGCATTTTATGGTGCGACTGGCCCAGCAAGATTCCGCTTTCCTGAGTCGGGATGCTGGTTCGAGTGGGAGGGGAAGGACATTGCGAGAGGTCTCCTTGATCTCGATCCGGCAGACATCGACTACGACGACATCATAAAGCCTATTGACGGGTCTTTTGTTCCGACTTGGACCACCGACGAAGGCCTGCTCTGGCTCGTGCCTGGGATGATTCGTGTCGTCTTCGAGGTCGATCCAGTAAAGGGAGATGTTTTACTTCAGGATGTCTTCTCTGAACTCGATAAACGAATTTCGAAGAGTGAACTGAGTTTGACGCAAGCACAGATGGTTTCCCTTTTGGAGGTTCATGAGGTCTTCTACTGCACCGAAGATTTTGATTGGAACCCTGACAAGCATTCCCATCCGCTGTGTGATTCGATGCTTCACGCGAACAACGCCAACACCAATGGCTAACGAGACGTCTCTCTAAATCCCTGCCTCGCCGCGAGTTCAATCCACCATGACAATTCAACCTGCAACCCACAGTCGAAGCCTCGCCACTGGGCAAGCAAGATAGGGCTTCACCGTCCGGCGGGACCATGGATCCATTCACCACATCGATCGCGTTTGCTTGTGGTAGCGCCATCTTGGTGGTCGGTCTCAGATGGTTAGACGATGAGCCCACAGCTACCACTGCGCTGCAGGCAACGCGACTACGCCGCGCGCCTCAGCTAGTCGGTCGACCACGGTCGGGATTGCAAATGAGTACGCAAACTGCCAAGCTGGGGCGATGGCTACACAATATCTAACGGACGAGTCCGGGCGAAAAGTCGCCGTCGTGCTTTCCGTTGAGGAGTACGACGAGCTGCTTGAAGACGTAGCCGATCTGGCTGCGGTTGCCGAACGCCGCGACGAAACCCGAGTCTCTCTTGAGGAAGTCAAATCTCGCCTGATTGCAGATGGCATCCTACAGGGTTGAGCTCGCCCGGTCAGCGGAAAAGGATCTACGCAAGATAGATCCCGCTCGGTTATCTGGAATCTTTCAGGCGCTGGAATCACTTAGCACGAATCCAAGACCCACAGGAGTAAAGAAGTTAGCCGGAGCAGAACACACTTATCGGGTTAGAATCGGGAGCTACCGCATTGTTTACGACCTAGAAGATGACAAACTCATCGTTTTTGTAATTCGTATTGCTCACCGGAAAGAAGCATATAAGTAGAAGTCGAACAAATCGCTACAGCTAACGCTTTTTGGGCGTGGCTGAGCTGGTCGATCGCCAGAGAATATCATTGGAGCCCGACGACACCGATATTGAGTTGTCGCCAGGGGGCTGGGAGGCTGCTCGGCCTTTAGTGGATCACCGAGGAGAGTTGAGTCAAGATATTGAAGTCGCTTTTAAAAAATCGCGGAGAAGATCGGAGTGCCGTATCTCGATTCCTGCAACGCGAGGTGTGTAAGGCTTTTTACACGGACTAATTTGAGTGCTCGAACGACAGTATTATTCTGCTTCCTCACGGTCGTCGCCCATTTTTCGATGGCTGCAGCGGCTGAGCCGCTTGCGTCGTGGGCTGAGGGCCAGACGAAGCAATCGATTATCGATTTCGTGTCGGATGTGTCTACAGAAGGCTCGCCCAACTATGTGCGGCCGCCCGAGCGGATTGCGGTATTCGATAACGACGGTACGCTCTGGGTGGAACAACCTTTGTATGTGACGATCCTTTTCGCTGTCGATCGGGTCAAGGTCCTGGCACCGGAACACCCTGAATGGAATGAAAAAGTGCCTTTTGCTTCCATGCTCAAGGGCAATTTGAGAGCTGCGCTTTCGAGGGGCGAGAAGTCGCTGATCGAACTTGTGATCGGAACTCATTCTGGAGTGACCAACGCGGAGTTTGCAACGATTGCCAGCGAGTGGATCGCTTCCGCTATTCACCCCACAACCAAGCGGCCCATCAAGGAGATGGTTTATCAGCCGATGCTTGAGCTGCTGGCCTATTTGCGAAGCAACGGGTTCAAGAATTACGTGGTTTCCGGCGGGATGGTTGAATTCATGCGCGTGTGGATGGAGGAGCTCTATGGCATCCCCCCTGAGCAAGTGATTGGGAGCAGCCTCGAAATGGAGTTAGTGATGCGTGACGGAAAGCAGGAATTGATGCGCCTCCCAAAACTCCTTTCTTTCAACAACGAGAATGCGAAACCGATCAATATCAGTCGTCACATCGGGCGCCGCCCCATTGCTGCATTTGGAAACTCGGATGGGGATCTCCAAATGTTGCAATGGACGACCGACGGTGAGGGCGCGAGGTTTGGGCTTTTCGTGCGGCATACAGACGCCGACCGCGAGTGGTCTTATGACCGGAAATCAAGCATCGGCAAGCTCAACAAGGGACTAGATGAGGCAGAGGTAAGAGGCTGGACTGTCGTCGACATGAAACGAGATTGGAAGCGCATCTTCCCGAGGGAAAAAGAATGATCTTTGGAGCGCAAGTTGCCTGGTGTGAATCAGCGAGCGAGCGCACAGAGAATATCGGCCGATCCGCTACCTAACAGAAATTTGAGAGGGCACCACGGATATGATCTACGGCATAGCGATGGCACTCATCGGCTTGTTTTTTATCGGTTTCGCGACGCTCCGAAGTGATTTTGGAGTCTATCGGCTCTTGGTGGCTCGGTCGCGTCTCTTGTGGGGTGATCGGGTGCATCTGTTCTACCAGGTCGTAGGCGCGCTGCTCTTCGCGCTCGGAGTTTTGTGGGCCTGTGGATTGATTTGGCGTGGAACATGAAATTAAAAGGTGGAGGTGTCTGGGAACCGGCATTCTGGCTAAGGCGCTCTGCGCTGGCTTGTGTTTGTCGCAATCTCTAGCTGTAATTCATGACAGTCGACGGGCGGATCGCAACATTATCGTTGCAGGAATTTATTAGGCGTCTTAATACTGATAATCATGATAGAAGAAATTCGTCAGTCCTTGAGTGCGGCTCCATTCGAGCCTTTCTCTGTGGTTACGAGTAGTGGTCGGCAATATTCGATTCCATCGCGAGACCACGCCGGTATCAATCCTAAGGGCAGTCGTGTTGTGATCTGGTTTGATGATGATTCTAGTATCACGCTATCCGGTCTTCATATTGTTGCGTTGGAGAAGGGTTCCGTCACAGGCGAGAGGAATAGCGATTAGGACTGTGGCGTAAGAGCCATCTGCCATCGCTCGGTCGAGTCGGTTGTACAGGTATGAGACGAGCCAAGGGCTTGAGAGTGAGCGATGTTTCCTTGGGTGTTGGGCCGGAGGCTCAGGTTGGGGACTTGGTGACGGTTGACTTTGAATGTCGCCTCAGTCGGGGGGAGGTCCTTTTTTCGTCGGAGAAGCACGGGGCAAGCCAGATTCGCGTGGGTGCGCGTGATGTCGCTGTCGGTATTGAGCAAGGGGTCATTGGGATGAGGGCTGGCGGGGTTCGTGAAGTTCGGGTGCCCCCTCAGTTGGCCCATATTGAACGGCAGAGCATGCCTGACTTGCCCGAGACAGCCGTTTTGTTTTATACGCTTCGAGTTCAGAATGTGCTGGGCTCTGGCGATGTTGAGAAATGAGTGAGCGATACGACAGCGCTACGGCGAAGCACTACGCCGCTTATCGTCCTCCACTTCATCGCTTGATTCTGGAGCGCGTGATCGGATCGTCTGGGTCTTTCAGGTCGGGCTTAGATTTTGGCTGCGGCGCGGGTGATTCTGCGCTGGCGTTGGCCCAGTTGTGTGATCGGGTTTGCGGTCTTGACGTGAGTCCGGAGATGTTGGAGTGCGCCGTGCCACATCCCAAGATAACCTATATGCTTGGGTCGGCGGAATCGTTAGGAGGTCTACCAAATCGTCCTTTTGATATCGTGACCTTTGCAGGGTCACTGTACTACGCGAAGTCCGATGTTCTGAGACGTGCCTTGGGATCCGTCTGTGGTCTCGGGGCGCTTGTCGTTGTCTATGACTTCAATGTGCGCGTTGATGATCTGATGAAGGTCGCAGGCTTTGCTTCGTCACCGCAGGCCTCGGACTATGATCATGACATCGGGCTTCCTGAGTGGACAGAGTTTGAGCTTTTGGCGGCGGAAACTGAATGCATCAGAGTGGAGCTGTCGATCGCGGAAGCAGCCTATTTTCTTCTTTCAGACTCACGACGGTACGATGTGATCCGACAAGATTGTCAGGTGGAGAATGTATTTGAAGACCTGGTGTCCAGGCTGGGGAACGAGGAAGATGTGATTCATCTCGGCGCGGACATTTGGAGTAAGAGTTATCGGTTCAATCAGAAAGGGAGACCTATTCAATGATGAATGGCATTGTTTGAGAGCCGGTGCAGTTACCCCTAAGTCGCGGTCACACGCCATGGAGTGTGATGTTTTGCCGGCTGCTTGGTCTCTTTTACAACTGACTAAAATGAAGCGAAACAGCATGAAAATCATTACCTCGACGATTCTCGGCGGCATAGGGCTTGGCTATGGAATAACGGCTGGCGTGCTTGTCTATCACGACGTTCCAATCTCCCTGCAGTCATTCATCGCCCTTGGAGTCGCGAGCGTAGGCGTTCTAGTTGGCTGGTTGTTGGGGGTCGGATTTGAGTTTTTTCTGCGAACTCGCAGATTGGGCCGTAAGCATCTGGCCTAGCTTGAATAGTCTGAGCGGGTCGCTCTGTGGAGGCGGCTTTCCGACTCGTAGGGACACCCGTTGTTTAGAGGAGCGTTTTTGAGATAGGCTTTCTCTTCGGCGTCGCTTGAGATGTTCGTCTCGGTGGCAGAGCTCGCAATTGCCAAGGACTTGCCTAGGCTTGTAGGCTTCGCTCTGCAAGCATGATGACACAAGAAATCGCAACTCTGGTAGGCTTGGTCGCGCTGCCGTTCACGATTCTCGCGGCAGACTCGTCGGAGTTCTTGGCGAGGCAGCTTGAAGCCGCCAAGGATGCCGAAACCTGTCTGTATCGGCTACGCGATAGCAGGGGGCAGGGAATGGATTGCTTGAAGGTGTTTCAAGGTGTGGGTTCGCCGGCAGGTGTTTATTGGGGGGTGTATCATCATCGGATCAACGGCGTGTTCTCTGTTCATCTCGCAGAATCGAATGATCTACGGCAGTGGAGTCATCTTGTGGCCTTGGATGAGCATGCATCCCAGGCGACGGTCTGGCCGTGCGAAGGGGGAGGGTTGCTTTTAGCCTACGAAAAAGACGCCCCCAACTCGTGTTGGATCCGGTTGAGGTATTATGATGGATTTGCTCAGCTTCGGAGGGGGGAACACGCCAGGGAGATTGATATCTCCCGGACGCTGGCTCCGACCGCTGAGGGGACACCGAGCATCGAATCTGTGGAGCTTGGACCGACCGGAGTCGACGGCTCAACGATTGAGATGCGATTCCACTTTTTCCAGAATGCGAATGTGGATCAGTTGGCGATTGGTTCACTGGCGGATTTCAAGACGTGGAAATCGGAAGCCTCCGCAAAGATCAATACCGACCTCCGGGAAAGAGGCTGGCTGGGGAATCTAGGGGACCGAGACAAGTTCGTCTGGCGAGATCAAGTTTTCTATCTCCAGGAGATTCAGCGCAGGAAAGGGGATTGGAGCTCATGGCGACTGGGTTTGTGTGACGGCGATGGCATTTTGATCCGAGCCCTGTCGATTCAGACTCACCGAGGTTCGACCGCCTTTGCCAATCCAAGTGCGACCTGGGTTGTTGACTCCAACGGCGAAAGAAAGCTCGTGATCACAACTTTCCTTTTGTCCGAGGGAAGCGCTCGCGGAGAAGCGGGCTCCTTGCTGTATGTGATCGATCCGTCAAAGGGCTGAACGGGGTCTCGCTCGTCCTGGGACCGAGGCGAAGGTGAAGCGGGCGTTAGCGCTAGTTCGACTATAAATTGAGGCTTGCTTTGCACCTTGAGTGGAGGGCGAGGTTCATAAAGAGGACATGAAACCGCCTCCATTGCCAGGGCACTTTATCACCACAACAACAGACTCGGTCGAAGGACGATCAGTCGCCAAGTATCTTGGTCCAGTTTCCGGATTTTCGGCTAGAAACCACGGCAGCAAGGGAGCCTTTCGGTTGGCTGTTGGACGGAAGGAAATGGAGAGCTATTCTTCGCTTGTTTCAGAAACGCACCAGAGCGCGTTGGAGCATCTCACCCAAGAGGCGAAAGCAGTGGGAGCCCACGCCGTTGTTGCCTTGAGAATTGATTTTGAGTTTCAGGATGCTGTTTGTATTGCCTCATGCTACGGTACGGCAGTTGAGCTTGCCTAAGGGAGTCGAACGATCGGTCTACCGTGGCTGCGCTTGGGCCAACAGCGAATGTCGTTTGACGATAGGGGTAAAGTACTTTCCCGAGCTGGTCGCTGGCTCTCAGCGGGACTCTATTGGGGAATCATGAGATTAAAGCAATGAATCGAATTCAGAAACAATCAGCGCCGCTCCTCTTGTCGGCCATTTGTGCGGTGTTTTTCGGGTTGTCCTGTGCGGCGGAACAGAGGGCGTCCGAGGTGGTCCTGTTCTCAGAAGTCAAGTGGGAGGCTCTCAACCCGGCACGAGGTGCTCAGAGTCCACAGGCGGGCACTCTCTGGGGAGATCGCGGCGGGGAAGTGCCAACGGGCTTCTTGGCGAAGTTTGTGGACGGGTTCTCCTCTCCGCCGCACATTCACAATGTGACTTACCGAGCGGTTGTCGTCAGTGGACTGATTCACAACGACGATCCCGAAGCTGCAAAGCTGTGGATGCCCGCTGGTTCATTCTGGACGCAGCCCAAGGGGGAAGTGCATATCACTGCAGCGAAAGGGGAGACGAATATCGCGCTCGTCGAGATTGACCATGGACCCTACCTTGTAAGGCCTCCTGATGCAGCGTTTGACAAGGGAGAACGGCCTCTCAATGTTCACGCGGCTAATCTTGTTTGGGTGGGCGTGCCCGGAGCCTTGCCTGGCCCAGAGTCCCCAAAGCTTGCCTACTTGTGGGGGCAGTTTAAGGACAAGCACTCCAATGGGAGTTTCCTCAAACTTCCCAGCAACTTTCAGGGGGAAATTCACAGTCAGGGTTCGGTTTTTCGTGCGGTGGTGATTCTCGGGCAGCCTCGCTTTTTCGCTCCTGAGGCAAGGACCCTGGAGCCAGGTAGCTACTTCAGTTCACGCGGCGAGAAATCGCACAAGATCGCAATCGATTCTGGCGATGAGGCTGTTCTCTACATACGCACGAATGGCATTTATCGGGTCGTGCCAGAGGCGGCGGAGCGTTAGCCTCGGTTAGGCAGAAGGGGCCCGAATCACAACGAGAGTCATTCATGGATCAAATCCTAGTTTACGCGGACTCATTGAGCTGGGGAATTGTTCCTGGCAGCCGTCGCCGATTCCCTTTCGACAAGCGGTGGCCTGGTATTGTTGAACTCACCTTGTTGAAAGCTGGCTTAATGGTCCGGGTGATTGAGGACTGTTTGAATGGGCGACGGACACTGTGGGAGGATCCGATCAAACCGGGTCGAAAGGGACTTGACGGTCTCGAGCAGAGGATTGAAGTGAACAGTCCCTTATCGCTCGTGGTGATTCTGCTCGGCACGAACGATTTTCAGTCGATGCATCAGAACACTGCTGTTCAGTCCGCTCGGGGTTTAGGTGCCTTGGTCGCGGCCATTCGCCGCGCTCCTATCGAACCAGGAATGAAGGTGCCGCCGATCCTACTTGTTTCGCCGCCCGTGATCGTCAAAGCCCAGGGCGAAATTGCGGCTAAGTTCCAGGGGGCCGAAGTCAAAGCCGCGGGTTTGACGGATGCGATTCGGGATATGGCAGAATCCAGTGACTGTCATTTCTTTGATGCGGGTTCGGTGACGTCGACTAGCCGCGTTGATGGTGTGCACTTGGATGAGGACCAACATCGGACCTTGGGCCTGGCTTTGGCGAAAGAGATTGGCCAGATTCTGACCTCCGGTTCAAACAGAACTGGGGATGTCGATCTAGCAGAGGCTTGAGTCAATCAGTCATGAAGCGAGCGAACGAAAACTGGTTGTCATCGAGGGAGCGAGGATGAGTATCAAGCGCATTGTCCCCGATATCGCATCGGCGAAGCTAGAAGATAGCCGTTGTTTCTACGGTGATTTCCTGGGCCTTGACCTGGTCATGGATCAGGGATGGGTGATGACCTTCGCTTCGCCAGTCAATCCGAGTGCTCAAGTGACTCTCATGGACCAAAATACGTCCGATGGTGTCATGCCAGACATGTCTATTGAGGTTCAGGATGTGCGTGAGAGCTACGCGGAAGCGCGTCGACGGGGACTTCAAGTGATCTATCCGCTGACCGTTGAACCCTGGGGCGTGATTCGCTTTTTCGTCAAAGATCCTAACGGGAAGATCGTGAACGTTATGGAGCACGTCGACGGAGATGAAAGTGAATCTGGTAAAGCGGACTGTTCCGATGCCTGAGGTCTTGAGTTCAGATGATGTCTGGCTTGCTTCTTCAGTTTGTCGCGAACGTTCTCAAGTGGAGCGTCGGCCCGATCGTGATTGCTGGTCTTCTCGGCTCAAAAATTGGACGGCGACCGCTACAATCGGGGCGGGTTGGTAGTGGGGCGCTGGGATTCTTCGTGGGGATCCTATCGGCTCAACTCGCAGCCTTCTTGGTGCTTGTGTTTGTGAGAAATGGACCTCCATGGATTCGATGCATCACGGTTGCTTGTTTGGTTGGAAGCTACGTAGCCTTCTGTGTTGCTCGTGTCAGAGAACCGGGATGACTGCCCCAACGAGGGCGCAGTGGTAGGGGGGGCTCGCTGTTTGCACCGGGGCCCAGCTTGTGCGCGATAGGGAAGAGGAGAATCAGATCCAAGAATTGACTTGGAAAGGCTAGCAGCGAAGTGGATCGATCATGTTGATCAATACAGCCTACATTTTTCAGGCGTCACTTATTTTCCTTTGGTGGATTGCCATCAGCCTATCGGAAGAGGTCTATCGAGTGTTTTCGTACGCGTCGATCAGTCGGCAGGCTTTCTTCAATCTGTTGGTACCGGATCTGGTTTTGTTGGGGCTGTTGTCTCTAGTTCGATCCTACGTCACGAGTCGGGATCTCGGGTTGATCATTCTAGGCGCTTTCGCCTACGCGACCTTGTTCTGTGTGAATGCGTCACTGTCTAGCCTGGATGGTGTGGTGCCGACCTTAACGATGATCTTTGGCTTGGTTTTCAACGTGTTTCTGGTCTATCCGCTGAGCTTTTTGCGCCCTGCGAAGACTCGGTCTGTTTGGATCAACGGTATTAAGACGGTGATCCAGGTAGTGAGTTTCTGGTCGATCTTTCTCGGTATCCTTCCCTTCCTGTTGCTGTGGGCGACCCGTGGGCTTACCGACATTGAGCTCTTCATGCCCGTGGGCGCAGGGTTGATGTTCTTCGCGTTCAGTGTGCTTGGGCTCTCGAGCGCCTATTGCATGGTTCGTTGGGGTGAGGGGACCCCTTTGCCCTTGGACGCAACGAACCGGTTGGTGCTGCGAGGACCCTATGCTTCAATTCGAAATCCGATGGCGGTAGCTGGAGTTGGGCAGATACTTTCGATCTCGCTCTGCTTTGGGTCGTGGCCGATCTTGATCTATGGGATCGTGGGTGGTTTGGCCTGGCACTTCATTGTCCGGCCGATTGAAGAGCATGATTTAAGTCGGAAATTTGGAGATGAGTATGAAGTCTATCGAAAGAGGGTTCGATGCTGGATTCCTTGACTGGGGCCGTGAACGCTAGATTAGCTGAGGTATTCGGTCTTTGCGCTTCATGGATGAGTGTCCGTTCGCGGGTCGAAGTATGTTGCTCGCAATCTTTGGTTTCATCTTCGGCGATGAGTTTGATAGGATAGGGGCGAAATACATGTTGAGGAGTTGCCCTGTCGGGAGGAATAGAGCATGAGCAAGAAAGTGGTTTTGATCGGGCTAAGGTCAGATTGCGTCGATTACGGCAAGTGGCCGGAGTTGACTCCGGAGAAGCTTGAGGCAGCCTTTGCTGAGGTGCGCAACACGCTGATAGAGGCAGGCTACAACGCAGTCTGGTGCCTCACCGATCAAGGCGAGACCGCCGAGCAGCAAATCGAGGAGGCTCTCAAGCAGGAACGGCCCGATGTTGTTTTGGTAGGTGCCGGTGTTCGAACAGATCCTGACTTGCTCTTGTTGTTTGAGAAAGTCATCAACCTCGTCCATGAACATGCACCGCAGGGAAGGATTGCATTCAACACGCTGCCCTATGATTCGGTTGAGGCTGTCGAGCGATGGATTTAATCGGGTCGTTGTGCTCTCGCCATGAGCCCTAGGCTGCTGTGAAACAAACAGGAAAGTGTCCCAAGTGTGGGAGTGAAGATATCATCGCCGATGCCAAGGCGATCGATCGTAGTCATGCGGGTGTCCAAGAGGAAATGGCGGTGGCAACCTTTCGGAGGCCCGAAGCGCTGCTGTTCAAAGAGCAACAGATTTCGAATGTATCGGCCTCGGAGCGCGCCACTTGCGGTTACGTCGAGTTTTACGCCGACACTCCCGCAGCAATCAAACGTCCGAAGGATTAAATGGTAGGAGCTGAAGAGGTTTACGAATGGCCTATTATTTCTCATGTCCCTCTTGTAAGAAGAGCGATCGTTTTCGAGTGGTGAAAGAGCAAGGATCGTTACTCCCGTATGCTCTGTTTTTTTTCGGTCAATGGCTAGGTGCGCTGGTATTTCTCGGGAGTCGGCAGGGACGCGTTCAGTGCGGGGATTGCCACTTTATTTTTCGGCAGCCGCACCTGCCTCGATCTGACGTGGCCAAGTTTGCGGGTTGGATCTTTTTCGTGCTCGGCCTCGGAGCGCTCGCCATGTTCCTGGCGGCGATTGGCGTCATCGATTCGTCCAGATTACCTGAGTTTGAGATAGTGTTGAAGTTTGAGAGCTTTCTTTCGTCTCATCTGCGCTTGTTCGCTTATGTCACAAGCAGCGTTTTTGTTTTACTGATTGCCTCGTGTGTCGTTGGTGCAACGACTGCCAACAATCGATTTCGGAGAAGCTACCCACATCAGCTTCAAGCCAAAGAGAGCGACGCTGAAGTCTGACGAGGCAAGTTTACTGGCGACCGTGGAATATGAAAATTCGTGAATCCCTGGCAACCGATCGCTCCGGAATTGAGAGCCTTTATCTGCGAGCGTTTGAGTCGGATGAAGCCGCCGATATCGCTCGGCTAGCAGTTGAGCTTCTGATGATGGATGGCTCGTCCTCGTGCCTTTCTCTCGTGGCGTTCGAGGCAGAGAAGCTCCTGGGACATATCGCGTTCTCACCGCTTGCTTTTCCAGCTGGCTGTCGCACTAAAGGCGTGATCCTGTCGCCGCTTGCAGTTGATCCGGATTTTCAGGGAAAAGGGCTCGGCTCTCGGCTCGTCCGACGCGGACTGGAAATTCTGAGAGCCAGAAACAATGAGCTTGTTCTCGTCTACGGGGATCCCGCCTATTATGGACGGTTTGGCTTCGGGGCAGGAGTGGCCGAGAAGTTTCGGCCACCTTACGAGCTCAAATACCCGACAGGGTGGCAGGGATTGGAGTTGCAGGCTGGTGAATGTGGTGCTGAGTCCATCGCAGTGACGTGTGTTCCAGCGCTGACTCGATCAGAACTGTGGTAGCGTAGCGGTGGACAGTCTAATTCCATGTTGTGAAACCTGAGTGAGGCAATGGACCAAGATACGATCAGCTTCGTGCGCTCGAGTCTGTCGCAAGGGCGCACCGTGTTTTACGATTTCCCGGATCGCTATGCCTTCATGCTGCTTGAAGCGGCGATGCGTGAAGATGAGGTGGAGATTTCATCGCTCAAGAAAGGGCCCTTTCGATCTCTTCTCAAGAAACCGATTGTGCGCGATTTCCTGGGGGCGCACGGCCGGTCTGTTGTCCGGAGGAAGGACCTTCAGTCGGCATGGTCCGGAGAGGTTCAGGCCTATCGATTGACTCTTGGGAATTGGCCTCGCTTCGAGGAAAAACCCGATCAGCGCTGGGATCAGATTACACGGCGGGGATGGAACTTGGTTCTTCAACTGAACTTCTCTATGTCCCACACAAGGGAGCTCGAAAAGTTTGTGCCGACGTGGAGAGATCATATTGGAACTCCGTACCATCCAATCGCGGGGAAGGGAGAGCTCACATTAGCTTGGGCGCGAATTGATTTGGATCTGGAAACCCGCGAGGCTTTGATCGAGGAGATTCAATCGGACTGGATCCAGGATGTGGCCTACAATGTGGAGGTACGGTCGAACGAAGTGGAGCGATGGAAAGAGTATCAAAGAGAATGTCTCAAACCCATCGCCAAGAGATGGCCCGACACAATCCTCACCGCAGCGATCTGGTTTCTCGTTCAAGAGATTGGGATTCGATCGCTTTTTTACCATACGTTTGAATCGGGGCAAAAGCTGAAACAGATTGGGGCGAATCTTCCTCCGAGGTCGATCTACACGGATCTTCCCAGACGATTTTGTTTTGAAGAAACCCACAATGGTCCGCTTTTTATCCGGGACACGGCTCGTAAGGAATTGAAAGCCCTCTTCACCGACCCCCTGACCAAATGGTTTGTGCTCGAATTGGATCATTGAGGAGCTCTTGTCTGGTGTCGCTGACACGATTGAGCGAAGGAGAGGAGCGAGCGCCTCACTTGTGCCGGGGACAGAAGAGTCATTTTGTTGAAGCGTCAGACGGGTAGCTTTGTTCAAAAGGAAAAGTGGGCCCAGAGCATGGGATAAACAACTCCACGAGATCGTTGGCTGTGGTTCAGCGAAGGCGCGAGGGCAGCGTTGGGTGACCAAATGTGAAGGGATGTGAACGAAGAGTTTCGGCTTAGCCTGGACCCGTGGTCATGGGGATTGTATACCGGTTGCCATGTCAGGAATTCGCTTTGCGCTCAGTTGCTCGCTACTGATTTTGCTGGGACTCAGTTCGGGTTGTTCCACGGTGTATCATAGTAAATGGATGCGGGCCCGGAAAGTTCTGGAGTCAGCGTCCATTGTCGGCAGTTGGGAGGGCAAATGGGTGAGTGACTCTAACGGCCATAGCGGAAAACTGCGATGTATCATCCGTGCGGAAGAGGGTGCGGGATACGATTTCCATTTCTGGGCTCGGTGGCAGATCTTTGCTGGAACCTATCATGTCGAACCTTTGGTGTCGGGCGGAGGCGAGCACTATAAGTTTACGGGCTCAAAGAATTTAGGACGATTGGTCGGAGGTGAGTATTCTTTCGAAGGAGAAATCAGCGGCGATCAGTTCGATGCCCGTTATCGTTCGCGCATCGATCATGGACGGTTTGAGCTGACTCGGAAGTCCGAGTAGTGCTCGGGACGCGTAAGATTCCCAAATGAGGCTAGGGTAATAGCATGCCGAATAGAATCGCAGATCCGATGGAGATGATTAGCAGCCAGGCTAAGGTCCGAATCCATCGCTTGGGGTGCCGAACCGCTTTGCGCGCAAAATCGCCGAACGCATACATTCGTTCGATTGGGCCTGTCGTTGCGTAGGACGTGAGTGGGGTATGGCAATGTTTGCAGAAGTGGATTCCTGGCTCGTTCTCCTTGAGACAGGAGAAACAGAGTTCATGCTCGATGAGATCCTCTGTTTGCGAGTCTGCCGGGAAGGTGGTCATGGTGAAGAAGATAAATCCTTATTCGTGGGGCAACAATTCCAAACCGATTGATAGTTTGGAGTGGGGTGAAGGACGCGAGCCTACTCTTTCGGAGGCGATGAATCAGTGATGGAAGCTTCAGGTCTCAAGAGTTTCTTAAAATCCGCGATATGTTGGGCATACAGCGTTAGGCTCTGGTTGACCCCATTGTTGTGGTCCCCTTCAAGTTCTCCAAGAAGCTTCGGAGCGTGGCATCCCTCGAAATTTCGTTCGGCGTGGTGGAACGGGATAAGGCCGTCCTCTCGGCTGTGTAGGATGAGAACGGGAACCGCCAGTTCAGGGAGTTTGCTCACGGTGTCGTAGCGGATTGCACTGAGAGTCTCGACGGGTAGCCATGGAAAGAGCTCCTTGCCGATGTCTACAATGCGCGTGAAAGTGCTCTGAAGCACGAGTCCGGCAAGCGGGTGTCGAGTGGCCATCTCCGTGGCGATCGCGCCCCCAAGAGATTCTCCGAGGCTGATGGTTCTCGATGGGGCGAATCCCTTCTCTTGAAGCCATATTAGAGCTTGTTCAGCATCTTCGTAGGTTCCTTTTTCGGAGGGTCGGCCGCTGCTCAAGCCGTAGCCTCGGTAGTCATAAGCCATGACGTTAAAGCCCGCTTCCAGCCAGAGTTCGTAGAGAGGAAGCCGGTAGCTGATGTTGCCTCCGTTGCCATGAGAAACGAGGACGACCCAATCGCTCCACTCAGACGAAGTGAGAGCGGGAAAGAACCAGGCGTTGATGCGATAGGAGCCGCCGGACGAGAGAAAGATTTTCTCAGGGGCCGGATGGATGGATTCAGGCTCGGCGATCAGCTCTGTCCTAGGATGATAGACTTGCGCGTACTCGAAGAAACGGAGCAAGAGATAGAGGACTATGGGAGTGAGCAGAAGTCCGATCACATTCTTTTGACGCTGTCGTTTAAGAATCGCTTGAGCTGGGGCAGCCATACGAGCTCGATCGGATCATATTGAATCATCGCGTCCGGAATGTAAACGAAGGATCGTACAACCCGCTCAGCAACGGATGGAATGGTGTTTGCCCATTCCGGGGGGGGGCAGGCCTACTTCCAGTGAAGGAGGTCGGCGTGTGGTTGGTTGTCGTTGTTCCAACGGCGAAGGGTGTTTTCGCTTCGGGAGAACAATCGGCTGCGAGGAATGCCTTCGACGTGACCATCACAAAAACCGATGTTGTAACGTCCTTTGTGGCGTCGTTCGGTCGCTTTAATAATATCGGTGCTGGGAAGCCAAGATGCTCGCTGCACACCGTCGCGGGAATTGATGTCGATGAGTCCCATACCGCTGTAGGTAGCTGCTGGGATGTTGATATCGTAGAGATTCTTAATAATGGCTGGGCTGGACCAAACCAGATGGGCGTCACCGATGGCGATCATATCAGACGGGCTGCGAATGTGGGATTCCTTCACCCTGAGAACTCCGCCGTGAGTATCTGATAGTTCCTGTGAGAGTGCGATTTTCGTCAATGCACCCCCGAGGCCGAGATCACTCGGAGTGAACTTTGTGCCATTGGCGTTATAGCCGTAGCTTCCTAAGGGTGCCCCATCGTCATTGCCTCCGACTGTCATTCCTTTGTAGTCCGGGCACTTATACAGTTTATTGGTCCATACGGCGCCCGTGTATGCAGAGAGCGTTTGCGGCCAGAAGGCGTTTTCGAGTCCGATCGTCGGGTCGACGTTGTAGACAGGATAGTGTTCGAAGTCATGCACGTGCATGACGAGCCCCATGATGATCTGACGATTGTTTCCTTTGCAGGCCGCCTCTTTCGCTTTGGATTTGGCGAGGGAAAGGGCGGGGAGCAACATGCCGGCCAGGATGGCGATGATGGCAATGACGACCAAGAGCTCAATCAACGTGAACCCATCTCTCCTTCTACCCCTTGAGAGGGGGGCTTTTTCGAGCTGGAGAGAGCTGGCCTTCATGTTTTGGAGTGAGCTATTGCCCGATACTGAAGTCCGCTTTCCGCGAGATCACTCGGTAAATGCGGATTGGGTCGATACCTGCCAAGGGGTCCACCATGAACGTGCCCTGGGTCTCACCAACGGGTTTCCATGAACCGTCGATGCCACCGAGAGAGGAGTATTCAACGCGGTATGAATCCGTGCAGTCGGTCTCTCCCCATTTTAGGAGGGCCCGTCCGCTGCTGAAAGAGATCTCAAGATCATTGACTGCCGAAGGTTCGTCGCACGCCTCGGGAGGCGTCTTGTTGGTTTCGAACATACGGACGAAGTAGATCGCCTCTTGAAAATTGGGGCCCGGTGCCGCTTCCGAGGTGGCAGAGGTAATCTGAGCCACGATTCCGAGTCCGGGGCGAATGAAGTAAAGATTTCGACGATAGGTTTTCTGCACGTCCTGGAAAGTGGCGCCGCCACCGCCCAGCTCAGCATCGATCTCGGGATCCCCGGTGCCGCCGAAGACGTTGGACTCAATGGCATCGGTTTGGGTCACGAGTTCATTCACTCGGATGACATCACCGAATCCTAGATTAGGAAGTTCGATGAAACCGAATGCGTCGACTTCGAATTCCGAAACCTGGGTGATTCGGACAGGAAAATCGATCCCGAGAATTGAGAAGGAGTTTGTGAAGGCAAGGCTCGTGCTCCATTTATCACCAAATTGCATCGGGTCAGGAAAATCGATAATGGGTTGATCGAAAACGATTGCGATTTCATCGAATACAGGGTCGAAGGCACCAAAAACTTTTCGGCCGACGAGTGGAATCTGGTCGAAGAGAAGCCATTTCACTTCACCATTTGCCTCCAGGGTCATGCGCTCGGCGATCGGTGCATCGGGGAAACTCGCTCCAACGATGGTGCCTTGTGGATCGACATAATCGAAGCGGCGGATTTGATCGGTGGGTCCCTCGGTAAAATCCCAGAGATGGGGCCCGCCAGATTCGCCGACCTGTTCGCGGATCGGGAAGGTTTCGAGTCCCGCAAACGGGTCCTCCGGCTGAGAATTCACGTAGGCGCGGTAATATTGGCCGATCTCGCTGAACATGTCAGCGCTGCGGATGGCTACCTGTCCTTGGGATTGAACCATCGCGAACGAGGTAAGGAGGAGGAAAGCGATGTGTTTTCTCATAATCTATCCTTTCGCGGCCCCGAGCGGGTCGTTGAGGGGGAAGAAGCCATTGCCTGCCTGAATTCTTCCATTCGCAACGTTCTGGCCGTATTTGGCCGCTTTATGTGTCAGTACAATTCGACGTTATCTCTGTCAAGGGATTTGCACGTTTCGTGCCTGGTAGAGTGTAAGAGGCCATTTTTTTTAATTTTCTTCCGATTTTATTTCCCTTGGACAAGTTTTGTCCTATGGCCCGATTTAAGCTCATCTCAAATTGATGGGATTATGAATACGGAACAAATGGAACTCAAGTTGGCTCGGTCACCGAAATTGCGTCCTATGAATCGTCGACGAAACCTCTCGCGGGCTAGTTGGTGGTTCACTCAAATGAGAAACGCGGTGAACGAAACGAGAGAATGGCCAGAATCCTCTCACGGTTTGGCTGAGAATGCTTCTCTTGCTTCTGCCACGCATAAACACTAACAGCCACCTCCTGAAGCCGGGCGAGTGTTGCCCGTTGTGAGGCTTTAACCGATTACTTGGGGGCTGCCTGATTTTCATCGGGAACGGGGCAGCGGCGGCTCTAAGCGGGAGGACTTTGCGTTATTCTCGTGCGAATTCAGCTTATCGGGTCAGAAATTCTCTGCGGAAGGGTTTTGAATTTCGGGACCGGCTCTGTATTGATAGGGCGACGAGCGTATGGGAGTCGAAGCGAGAATTGGTTTTATTGGAACCGGCAAGATGGCCTTGGCTTTGGCCAAAGGGATGGTCGACCAGCAGACGGTCTCTGCTGATCAAATCACGGGAACCGACCCGTTCCCGGATGCGAGGAAGGGGTTTGAGGCTGCTGTGGGGTGTCAAACGGCAGACGATCCTGCCAAAGTAGCCGCTCAGTCAGATGTCCTTTTCATTGCCGTCAAGCCGGACAAGGTTGAAGAAGTCTTGGTCTCGCTGAATCCCCATTTATCTACTTCTCACCTTGTCATATCCATTGCAGCTGGTGTTCCGCTGGCCACTTTTGAGGACAATTTGCTCAGCGGGGCAAAGGTCGTACGAGTGATGCCGAACACGCCAGCGATGGTGGGGGCTGCTGCTGCTGGTTTTGCCTTGGGGCACCACGCGACGGCGGAAGATGGTCAGTTGACCGAAACATTACTTTCTGCTGTGGGTTTGGCAGTCCAAGTTCCGGAATCTCTCCTCGATGCTGTCACCGGTCTGAGTGGAAGTGGTCCGGCGTTCGTGTACCAGATCATTGAAGCCTTGAGTGATGGCGGTGTCGCCGCTGGATTGCCGCGAGATACGGCGACTCGATTGGCCGCGCAAACGGTTTTGGGTAGCGCCAAGATGGTTTTGGAAACCGGCACCCACCCCGGTGCATTGAAAGACATGGTTACCAGCCCGGGAGGCACGACGATTGAAGGGGTTCATGAATTGGAAAAGGGAGGATTGCGGGCCACTCTGATGAATGCCGTGCGAGCAGCGGCTGCGAAGTCCAGAAAACTGGGGCGGCGGGCTCAAAAAAAGAAACGTTTCTGATCGCTTCCGCGTAGTAAGAGTCGCATGAAATTTCCCTCCCCATCCGAGGATCAAGCCAAGATTGTCTGGACGGCCGCGTCTGCTTTAGGTGTTGCGGTTATCTTGGTCTTGGTATCGTTGATCTTCATCGGCATGGGGTGGTTGGCTAAGCAGCTCTCCGCTGTCTTGCTGCCCTTGGCGGTTGCTGGCGTTATTGCCTACCTCTTGGATCCGGTTGTCGACTTTTTTCAGAATCGAGGAATTCAGCGATCTTGGGCGATTATCTTGGTCTTCTTTTTAGCCGTACTGTTTCAAGCAGGCATGGTGGGAACTGTTGCCCCTCGACTCATCAAGGACACGCAGAAACTCAAATCGGAATGGCCGGGTTACAAGGAGCGCCTGCAGAAACGGGTGGATGGGATTCTGCACGACAATATCTTTAAGGTGGACCCTTCGACGATTTTGGAGAGTTTCAAGATGCCTGAATGGCTCTCGGGCTTCCTGTCGGACGAGTCGCCATCCGGAGAGGATGCTGAGCCGGGAGAGAAAGGTGATACCGAGGTCGCAGCGACGGAAGGCAATCCAGAACCTACGACGACGGTCACTCCAGAATCCGAGACAATTCCCGAGTCGTCGAACGTTGCCGACGATGTCGGCGGGGCAAACAGAATCTCGGTGGATACGGACTTGATTGGCAAGGCGTGGAATGTTGCCGCCCCCGTTCTTTCTCAGGTTGGACAGGTTTTTGTCGATAGCGTGGGACAGATTGGATCTTTGTTCGGTCTGCTTGCTGGTTTTGCTTTGGTGCCTGTGTATGTCTTTTACTTCCTAGCAGAAAAGAAAGGCATTCAGGACAGCTGGACAGATTACCTGCCCATCCATGAGTCCAAGATTAAAGAAGAGATCGTCTTTGTGCTGCGATCGATCAATGACTCTTTGATTGTCTTCTTTCGCTCGCAGGTGCTGGTGGCGATGTGTGTTGGCGTTTTGCTGATGATTGGGTTTTCGATTATCGGGCTGCGTTACGGCGTCTTGCTGGGCTTTATTGCTGGTGTCCTTGGCATTGTGCCGTACTTGGGGGTGATGTTGAGCATCGTTCCAGCCGTCGCGATTTCGATCATTCAATCAGATGGGGCCCTGCACCCTTTCCTGACATTTTTGGTTTTTGTCATTGTGCAAATGTTAGAGGGTTTGGTGATTTCTCCCAAAATAATTGGTGACCGAGTCGGCCTTCATCCATTGACGGTGATCATCTCCATTATGATCGGGACGACCTTATTTGGTGGCATCACGGGGGGTGTTCTCGCGATTCCATTGACCGCAGCACTACGAACTCTGATGTTCAGATATGTGTGGCGCCGGCTGGATCGGGATGAGTTTGGGAATCCTGTGCTCGATGCGGAAGTCGCTCACGACGCGGGCGACTTGGAGGTGGTCGACTCTCCATCGGCCAAGTCTTGAGACAGAAGCCTTCGGCGGGTTACCGAGGGGAATCGAGGCAGCCTTACTTAGGCTGATTGAGTAGCGTGCTCTTTCCGCAGCTGCCGGACATCGATGCCGGTCATCCCGGCATCCCGGATTGCTTGTAGTCCCAGGTCAGTGTCTTCGTAGGCGAGACATTTTTCTGGAGCCACATTGATCAGGCTGGCTGCTCTCAGGAAGATATCTGGCGCGGGCTTTTGACGCGTGACATCTTCACTGGTCACGAGGTGATCGAACAAGTGGTTGATCTCCAAATACTCTAGCAAGTGACTGATTATCTTTCGCGTCCCACCCGTAGCGATGGCCATAGGTATTTTGCCGTGATTCTCGCGAGCCACTTTGATGACAGGCTCAATGACTTCTACTGCGTGAAGATGGGGGAGGTAGGCATCCTCTTTTTCTTGCGAAATGGCGTGAGGATCGAGATCGAGGCCCTGCTCTTCACCGATCATCTTGAGAATGTCTCGTGAGGGAACTCCCCCAAGAGCGTAGAAGCGCTCTTCGCTGAACTCGAACCGATGCTTGTCGGCCACTGCTTTCCAGGCGAGCCAGTGCGATGGCATCGTGTCGGCGACCGTGCCGTCACAGTCAAAAATGATTCCCTCGAAGGTCATAAGTTGGCTTCTGCCAGGCGGTGTTCGATGTCATCTGCCATAAGTGGGTCAATCACGGAGTCGAGATCCCCCTCCATCAGGGCAGGCAGGTTGTAAAGAGTAAGGTCGATGCGATGATCTGTGACTCGATTTTGTGGGAAATTGTAGGTGCGGATACGCTCGTTGCGCTCACCGGTGCCGACCTGTGCCTTGCGTTGTGCGGCGTATTTCGCTGCTTCCTCGGCTATCTTTCGCTCCAGCAATCGGGAGCGGAGAACGGTCATGGCTTTAATCTTGTTCTGCTGCTGGGAACGTCCATCGGCGCAGCGGACAATCAAACCGGATTCTTTGTGTTGGATCTGAACGGCACTGTCTGTGGTGTTCACACCTTGTCCGCCGGGGCCCGATGCTCGACAGACTGAGACTTCGATGTCGTCTGGTTTGATTTCGATATCGACCTCTTCCGCCTCGGGAAGCACGGCCACGGTGGTTGTGGAGGTATGGACTCTCCCCTGCGCTTCGGTTACAGGCACCCGTTGAACACGGTGGACGCCGCTCTCGTACTTGAGGCGTTTGAAGACGTCCTCCCCTTTGACGGTAAAAATGACCTCTTTATATCCACCCAAATCGGAATGGCTGGTGTCCATCAAGTCAATCTTCCAGCCTTTGCGCTCGGCGTATCGAGTGAACATGCGGTAGAGATCGGCGGCAAAAAGCGCTGATTCCGATCCACCGGCACCGGCTCGAATCTCAACAATGGTGTCGCGGGAATCCGTGGGATCGGGAGGAAGAATGCCGGCTCGTAAATCGAGGGTGGCGGCCTCCTGCAATTCAGTCAGGCGTTTGACCTCCTCCTGTGCCATTTGACCCAGCTCGGAATCGCTGGATTCGATCTCGAGAATTTCTTTGTTTTCCTCGAGTTCCTGGGCGGTCTTGCGGTAGGTCCGGCCCAGTTCCACCAAGCCCTTGATCCGATTGTATTCGCGGGACAGCTCTTGAGATTTCTTTTGATCTCCAAAGACCGTGGGATCCCCAAGCGCTGCCTCGAGCTCTGCAAGTCGGCTTTCGAACCGATCGATATGTGCGTTCAGATCCATAGTCTAGAGTGTTCTGGGCAAAAAGAAGACCGCCCGCAAGCCACCTTTTAAAGGTCGCAGTGCGGGCGGTCTTTGCAAAGTGTCGCTATCGGCGTTTCTTCTTGAACGCAGCAGCTTGCTCTTGGGCCGCTTTGGTCTTGGCCAATCGTTGTTGGAATTTGTCGACACGTCCTGCGGTATCAACGAATACTTGCTGCCCGGTGTAAAACGGGTGCGAAGCACTACTAATACCAAGAACGACGAGTGGATACTCGCTACCGTCTTCTTCCCACGTAATGGTCTGTTTCGATCGGGCACAGGACTTACCTAGGAATGTGAATCCCGAGGCGGAGTCCTTAAAGACCACCGGTCGATATGTTTCCGGATGGATATCTTTCTTCATCTCAAAGGGCGGAAGAAAATAGCATTCAAACCTTTGTTGACAAGGTAAAACTTCGCCAAAGTCTGCCGAGATCAAAAAAATGTCCCCCGGGAACGGAGCTGTCAGTTGGTGCTCGCCAATTCTTGGGCATTTTCGGCCCATTCAACGATTGTCTCATAGTAGGCTCTATCACCTGGGAGAAGGAGTTCCGGCTTGATCTCTTGAGCGAGCTGGAGGGCTCTAGAAGCATTGCTTTGGGCGTGAAGGACTGCTAGCCATGCGAAGACATAACCTTGGCGCTGGAGAACACTAAATGCGCCGTTGTCGACGGACTGGAGTTGTTTGATCGCCTCGGTGATCCGGCCACTCAAGGCCAGGCCTTGAGCATAGTTGACTTTGATGATGGGATTGTCGGGCTCTTGGATGAGTGCATCGAAAATGAGTGTGATTGCGCGATCCATTTGTTGTCGTTCAGAGATGAGCAGTGACGCGAGATTGATCTTATTTTTCTGATTATGCGGTGCGAGCTGGAAGAGTTTCTCAGCCGCGTTCAGCATCCGAGGCCCAGAATTGAGGGAAGCTGTAATCTCAAGCATCATCCTCCAGTAGGCTGCGTTTCTTTCATGAAGACCGCTTTGCGGGGACAACACGTCGTAGGCTTCTTTGGAATAACCCAAATCCCATAGGTTGGCTCCAACCAGAAGGGCAAGCTGACTGCTTTCCATGGGAAAGGTAGAGATTTTTTTGAAGGTCTGACTGGCCTCCCATTTTCGTCCTTGGCGATAAGACCCGAGTCCCTCGAGATAATAGCTGTAGGCTAGAAAACTGTTGGCTACGCCCGACTGTGACCTGAGGTCGAGCGCGAAGCGTTTAAGGCCGTCCCAGTCTTTCTCGGTAATCAGCAGCATGGATTGCGCGTAGCGGTGCTGGTCTTCGGAGCCGAACAAGCCGGCGTAGTTCTTGAGATAGTTGAAGGCCTGCCGGTTGAGACCGAGTTTGGTGTAGGCGTCTGCGATCTCCATAACGTGGTAGCCCGTTTGTGGGGGGAGTACGAACTCTCGGGCGAGTCGGATGGCGGTCTCGGTTTCACCCATCTTTTGAAGCAGGTCCCAGTGAAGAAGATGGTCGGCGATCTGGTTTTGAAAACGATCGGTCAGCTCGGTGAGGATCTGCTGAAACTCAGGGAGTTTTCTTTGGCGGTGATAGATATAGAGCTTGAGCCGTCTGGTTTCTCCGTCGAACTCACTCGGGAGTGAGACGCTTTCAAGGTGCTCCATCTTTTCGTTCAACGAGCTGGCCGGCGCGGTCGCTGCTTCATAGGCAAGCTTGAAGCACTGCAGAGTTGGATGGTTCGTGACCGTGGACGTGGTCGCTATCAACTTGCGATAGAATAAGCCGTCCTGGCCCGTTCTGAAGAGGGAGCGCAGATAGCTCATTTCGATCTCGGGACTGAGCTCAGCTGGACTGGATTGGATGAGCCTGAGATTGAGATTGTCTAGGTGGTAGAATTCTAGGGTCCTTGTGGCCAGTTCGAGGGCTGTTTGATTGGTGCGCGAAAGGTGAAGGAGCCAGTGGGAGGTTCGGAGTCCGTCGTGCCAGTGGCTTCGTTTTTTATCCAGTTTCAGCAAGGCTTGAAGATATTCTCGATTGAAACTCGCCTTCGTGGGGTGATTGCCGATGGCTGCTCTCCATGAATGAAAGGCTGTATCCAGGTCCTCGGCTAACACGGCGTTTCTGGCTCTTCGGGCTAGCGACTCACCTTGGAGCCAATCGAGGGCGCTTATCTTGATGACTGGGCCGGTTTCGCCTTCTGAAGTTTGAAAGAGCTTGAGAATGCAAAGAGGGGTGCCGGCAAAGATCAAAGAACAAAGGAGAAAACATAGGCGGAATCCTTTGCTTGTAATCAACAGTGAGAGCAGTGGGTGATTGTTTAAGAAGTATGTGCGTAAACGTCTTCGCGAAAGGAGTGTTCTCATAGTCGAAATCTCGTGGTTTTGGTTCTTTTCAGCACTAGAGCTGCTGGAATGCCAAAAGTTCGGCAATCGTGAGTCGGGGCTCAATTCTCGTGAGTTCGACCTGATTTCTCCTTCGTTTGGTGTCGTTGGCTTGCTGAAGCTCTCGGTTTCCGTTAGTCAACAACGCTACTAGCTTTGAACTGAGCGCTAGTAGCGTTCTTCTAGAGTGCTTCTAGCGTTGCGTTAATCGTCTTTTCTTGGGGTGCTTTTGGGGGGCAATGTGACTTGGCTTGAGACGGGGATCACAGGTCCCAGAGGGGCGGGTGGCGAGCGCCGGGCGGTCAGAAAACACGTGCATGACAGGATGAATTTTGCTATCCCACTCCCAACCGATGTATGCCCCAGTCGATACTGCTGACCCCCAAGCTGTGCAGGCAGAAGTTTCTGCGATCTATGGGCGCATGTTTCGAGATGGCGAAGCTGCGGCCGTCCATCGATCTTTCGAGTGGGCGCTAAGCTGTTTCTCGGGGGCCTATCCAGGCTATCAGTCTATTGATGCCCGTTATCACGATCTTGAACACACAATGCAGGGAACCCTTTGTCTGGCAAGGTTGCTGGAGGGTCGGGAACGAAGTGGTGTGCTTCCTCGAATGGATCAGAAGGTTTTTGATCTGAGTCTTTTTGCGATTCTCTTCCATGATATGGGGTATCTGAAGGAGGAGGGAGACGACGACGGAACAGGGGCGAAGTACACTTTAATCCACGTCGATCGGAGTGTGGATTTTGCTGGGCGATTCCTTAAGGAGAATGGATTCGGCAGTGGGGAAATCTTGTCGGTTCAACAGATGATTCGATGCACTGGGGTCAATGTCAACTTGGGTGAGATCCCGTTCCAGAACGATCTGGTCCGACTGGCTGGTTATGCTTTGGGGACGGCTGATTTGCTCGGACAGATGGCAGCCTCAGATTATCCAGACAAACTTCCGGTGTTGTACGAGGAGTTTGTGGAAGCAGCCCAATTCAATGGCGGTTGGACCGCCCAGTTTGGCCCATTTGAGAATCCTATTCATTTGATGAGCCAGACGAACGATTTCTTTGCGCACTACGTGAAACCGAAGATCGAGCGAGATTTGGGTGGACTTCATCGCTATCTCGCGCATCCGGATGATCCTAGCCAGAATGATTACATGGAGTCCATTGACCGCAATTTGGCAAGGGTCCGGAAAATCGTGGCGGACGGAACGGTCTAAGGCTCTCATTAGAGAGAGGCTGTAGCTCGGGGCTGAAGTGATTGAAGGGGAGGGTTTCTCTTTTGTTTTGCTTCTTGCGATTCAGATCTTCATTGTTTGGGGCATGCCAAAGTTCAAGTCGCTCGTTCTTGTGGGAGCTGTTTTGGTTGGAGTTTTGAAAGTGACGGCTGCTGAGAATTCTTCGGAAGAGTCTTTTGTCTGGCAAACGGAGCAGTTTGCGGATCTAAAAATCCTGCGTTACCAGGTGCCGGGATTCGATACCTTGCCCTTACAGCATAAACGTTTGTTGTATTACCTTTCGCAAGCAGCCTTGGCGGGGCGCGATATCATCTACGATCAGAACTACAAACATAATCTTTGTATTCGACGTACGCTTGAAGCGATCCTCAATACGTATCAAGGAGAACGGTCCGGAGCCAATTGGTCTGCCTTCGAGATCTATCTGAAGCGTGTCTGGTTTTCCAACGGAATTCATCACCACTATTCTACGAAGAAGTTTTTGCCCGACTTTGACCGTCATTATTTCCAGCATTTAGTGGCTCACTCGCGGATGGATTCCCTTCCCTTGCAGGATGGAGAGTCGGCTGCCGCCTTGGTAGCTCGCTTGATGCCCATTTTGTTTGATCCGCAAGTGGATGCGAAACGAGTCAACAAGGATGCCGGTGTAGATCTCATCGCGGATTCCGCCAACAACTACTATGAGAATGTGAGTCAGGTGGATGTGGAGGCTTTCTATGAAAAGATGGCGGGAGAGGCGGATGCACGACCGATTTCCTACGGTCTCAATTCGAAGTTGATCAAAGAGAATGGCGTGATCTTCGAGAAGACTTGGAAGATTGGAGGGATGTATTCGGAGGCGATCACTCAGATCGTTCATTGGTTGGAACAGGCGATTCAGGTTGCTGAGAATGCCGATCAACGAAAGGCCTTGGAGCTCCTGGTTGCCTACTACCGAACGGGGCAACTGAGAACTTTTGATCTCTACAACATCGCTTGGGTTCAAGATGTGGATTCTCATATTGATGTGATCAATGGGTTTATAGAGGTCTATGGTGATGCGGCCGGATATCGCGGGGCCTTCGAGTCCGTCGTTTCCATTCGCGATCCTGAAGCGTCGAAACGAATTGCCACGATTAGCGAGGCGGCTCAGTGGTTCGAAGATCACTCGTCCATTGATGATCTTCATAAGAAGGAAGAGGTGCGTGGGATCTCTGCTAAGGTGATCAACGTGGTTATGGAAGCCGGCGATTCTTCTCCGGCTACTCCCATCGGTATCAATTTGCCGAATGCGAACTGGATTCGTGCTGAGCATGGTTCGAAGTCCGTCAATCTCGCCAACATCGTTCACGCTTACGATGAAGCTTCGAAATCCAGTGGTATGCTGGAGGAGTTTGCCGCCAATGCTGAGGAGGTTGCTTTATCCAAGAGGTGGGGCGGCCTCTCGCACAACTTGCATGTCGATATGCACGAAGTCATTGGTCACGCTTCCGGTAAAATCAACCCGGGGGTTGGAACACCGAAAGAGACTCTTAAGTCATATGCTTCAACCTTGGAAGAGGCTCGGGCTGATTTGGTGGCTTTGTATTTCGCGATGCATCCCAAATTGATCGAGATGGGACTCATGACCACCCTTGATGTGGGTAAAGAGGCCTATCAAAGCTATCTTCGGGGAGGTCTGCTCTCTCAACTTCAACGAGTGGAGTTCGGGGAAAACATCGAAGAGGATCACATGCGGAATCGTCAGTTGATTTGCAAGTGGGTGCTGGAGAAAGGCGCCGCCGATAATGTGGTCGTCATGGAGAAGCGAAATGGAAAGACCTATGTTGAAATCAAGGACTACCCAGCCCTCACACGACTCTTTGGCGAGCTGTTGAAAGAGATTCAGCGGATCAAGTCCGAAGGAGATTATGCAGCAGGCAAAGCCCTGGTAGAAGATTATGGGGTAAAAGTGGACCGGGCTCTTCATGAAGAAGTCTTAGCCCGCGTGGAGGCTTTGGGCATCGCGCCGTATTCGGGCTTTATCAATCCGGAGTTGATTCCTATTCGCAATGAGAAGGGCGAAATCACGGATGTCGAGATTGTTTATCCCGATGATTTTACCGAGCAACATCGAGGATACTCGGCGACCTACTCCTTTCTGCCCACTTACAACTAGAATATCTGCTCGCTTTTCGACGCGTGCGAATGGCATTCAAATTAGAGAGCTCAACAAGACCTTTGCATCATGGTACCTCGTGAATTCACCTTACTAGCGGTTGGAATCGGACTCATGGTTGGCGTCGTGATGACGGCGGCCAACGTTTATTTGGGACTCTATGCTGGAATGACGGTTTCAGCTTCGATTCCAGCTGCAGTGATCGCCATGGGCATCTTTCGCGGCGTCCTGCGAAGGCAGAGCATTCTGGAGAGTAACCTCGTTCAAACAATCGCGAGTGCTGGAGAATCAATCGCTGGCGGGATCATCTTCACGCTTCCTGCCCTTGTGCTCGTCGGGGCCTGGCAAGACTTTCGATTCTGGCCGACGACTCTCATCGCGATTGCTGGCGGTCTACTAGGAGTCGCCTTCATGGTGCCTCTACGCCGGGCCTTGATTGTGGAAGAAAAGAATCTCACCTATCCCGAGGGCGTGGCCTGTGCGACGGTGCTGGAGTCAGGGTCTTCGGACAGTAGCGCTGGAATCATGACGATCTTCAAGGGATTGCTGGTTGGAGGCGTGGTCAAGTTCATGGCTGGAGGGCTTTCGCTTCTGCAAGGATCGGTCGAGTTTGCAGGAAAGGTGAAGAACAGTGTCTTCTTCATCGGCACGGATGTATCCCCGGCCTTGTTGGCGGTGGGGTATATCGTGCGTTTGCAGATCGCGATGCTCGTGTTTATTGGGGGGGCGATCGGTTGGGTTTTTGCCATTCCCATGTTTGGCGTGCCGGCTGAGTTGAGCGGGGAATCGAGTCTGGATACCGCGTGGGCACTCTGGAGTACGCAGATTCGGTATATGGGGGTCGGTGCGATGGTGGTAGGAGGCGTTTCCTCGATCATTTCGGTCCGTTCTGGAATCATGTCTGGGCTTCGGAGACTGATCGAAACCTACAAGGGTGGGGGGACGGACAAGGGCGAACGCACCGAGCAAGATATTCCGTTGAGCGGATTGGTGGCGGTGCTGGTGGTTGCTATTGGTTTGGTGTTTGCAATCTACTTGACGCTGGTGAGTTCATTCACTGTCTCGATTTTCACGACGGTGGTGATGGTGGCCCTGGCGTTCATATTTGTCGCGGTTTCCAGCTACATCGTGGGTTTGGTTGGGACGTCCAATAATCCGGTTTCTGGGATGACAATCTCGGCTCTTCTCTTCACCGCGATTCTTTTCCTCATTCTAGGATACAAAGGGGACTCGGCGATTTTGGCGACACTGGGTGTGGCTGCTGTGGTGTGTTGCGCGGCGACCACGTCCGGTGACTGTTCGCAGGATTTGAAGACGGGAGTTTTGGTTGGCGCCACGCCGAAATACCAGCAGATGGGGCAGGTGATTGGAGTCTTGATTCCTGCCTTTGTGATTGCACCTGTTTTGACGCTGCTTCACTCCAGCTATGGTATCGGCACGGGACTTAAGGCGCCGCAAGCGACTTTATTTGCTAGTCTGACGCAGGCGCTCTTTGGTGATGGGGCTCTACCTTATCGCATGGTGGCTATCGGGGCAGTGCTTGGGGTGATTGTGTTGATAGCTGACAATGGGCTGAAGAAGGCGAATTCGCGGTATCGATTGCATTTGATGCCGCTAGCTGTGGGGATTTATCTGCCGATTACCTTGGCGGTGCCGATTTTGATCGGCGGTCTTATTCGCCATTTCGTTGAGCGAGATCGAAGTTCAGATGCCGCCAGTAGCGATAGCGACTCGGGCGTGTTGGTGAGTTCGGGGTTCATTGCCGGTGAGTCGATCATGGGGATTCTGATCGCTCTGTTGATCTTCCTCAAAATTGAATTGCCGAAGGAATGGCTACAACCGGGTGCGAGCGCGGCGCTCTCTCTTTGTGTCCTGGCTGCGGTTGGCTACTACGTTTATCGGGTTGGCCGTTCGGACGTTGCCAAGTCGTAGGAACTCCTCAGGATCAGTTCATGAATGGGTTTTTGACAACGAACGATGGTGTCGTCTTTGGCTTGCTGTGCTTGATCCTCGCCTTCGTCTTTCAGACTGCGCGGAGTCAGAGCCCCATCTGGAGTCGCTTTTACAGTGTCGTACCTCCTTTGTTGATCTGCTATTTTGCACCATCCCTTTTGACGTCACTTGGAGTCTATGACCCTGAGCAATCCAATATCTATTTTGTGGCGTCCCGTTTTCTTCTCCCCGCGAGTTTGGTTCTCTTGACGGTTAGCACGGACCTTCGGGAGATACTTCGTCTGGGGCCGAAGGCTGTGGCCGTATTCTTGGCTGGAACCTTTGGCGTGGCGGTAGGCGGACCGATCAGTTTGATGTTGCTGCAGGCAATATGGCCGGGTGCTCTGGCTGGGTTTGGTGACGAACCGGTTTGGCGGGGAATGGCGACCGTGGCCGGTTCGTGGATTGGTGGAGGAGCCAATCAAACGGCAATGAAGGAAGTGTTCGAGGTTGGAGACGAGATGTTCTCGGCCATGATCACGGTGGATGTTCTCGTGGCGAATGTTTGGATGGCGTTTCTTCTTTTTGGTGTGCCCCGAGCCCAAAAGATTGATCGGTGGAACAAGGCGGATGCAAGCGTGATTCAGGATTTGAAACAGAAGCTCATCCTACGGCAAGAGGGGAAGGAGCGAATCCCTCATGTTGCGGATCTTTTCCTCCTTCTCGCGGTCGGGTTTGGTGTGACCGCCGTGGCTCATTTCGGTGCCGATTTGATTGCGCCTTGGATCACTGAGCGGGCTCCGGGCTTGGCTCGGTTTAGTCTGACGAGTTCGTTTTTCTGGCTGGTTGTGATAGCGACGGCAGGAGGCGTGCTTCTTTCATTCACCAAAGCCTCAGAACTCGAGTCGGTGGGAGCTTCGAAATTGGGGACCGTCTTTCTCTATATATTGATTGCATCGATCGGAATGAAAATGGACGTGCTGGCCATCTTTCGGCATGGCGGACTGTTCGTCCTGGGAGGGATCTGGATTCTCATTCACGGGGCGGTGCTTTTTGGTGTGGCACGCTTGGTCAAGGCGCCCTTCTTCTTAGTTGCTGTTGGGTCGCAGGCCAATATTGGGGGGGCGGCTTCGGCTCCTGTCGTGGCTGCTGCCTTTCACCCATCGCTCGCTCCGGCCGGCGTTCTCCTGGCGGTGCTAGGTTATGGCGTGGGAACCTATGCAGCCTATTTCTGTGCGCAACTCATGCGGGTGGTCAGCGGTGGCTGAGGGAATTTCCCCGTGAGGGAGCTCGTCTTGAGCGGCTCGGTGTTATCCGGTCGCTGAGTGTGGGGTTTCGATGCTTGAGCGAAATGCTTTCCCTTCGATGCTCAGCGTAATAGCATCGCCTCCCCATGACATCGTCTTCGGAAAAAAATGGCTCTAACTTCGGCGTGATCTATTGGACGGCCTTTCTTTGCCTGCTTGTCTCTGGCGTGGCTGCTCTGGTCTACCAGGTCGTTTGGATGCGATACCTAGCCCTCTTTATGGGGCACACGAGCTACGCCGTCGTGGCTGTGCTGGTGGTGTTCATGGGGGGATTGGCCTTAGGCAATTCCTTATTAGGGTCACTGGCCGATCGAGTGCGGCGGCCCTTGGCCCTCTATGGCTGGCTGGAGATCGTGATCGGGCTTTATGCCTGGTTCTTTCCTCGCTATTTCGAGATCGCTCAAGCGAAGTATTTTGATCTAGCCCGCGAAATGGGAATGGGAGGTGTGGCTGGCTTGGGGCTGAAGTTTGGATTTGGATTGGCGATCTTGTTTTTGCCGACGGTTCTGATGGGAGGCACGCTGCCTGTGTTGACCCGGTTGGTGACTCGAACTTTGGGGGAGTTGCGAGAACGGGTTTCAACCCTGTATTTCGTGAATAGCGCAGGTGCGGTCATCGGTGTTATTTTGGCCGAGTTTTGGTTTGTTCCGTCCGGAGGTCTTCAGGTGACGGTCTACATCGCTGCGGCGATGAATCTACTCGTTGGAGCGGTGGCTTTGGGGGTCAGCGGCTACATCGGTGAGGAGAATAACGCAAAGCCGGTTGCTCCCAAGACACAAGTAGCTGCCCAAGGCGGGACTGACGCGGGCGTGCAGCGACTCATTCTGTGGTCGATTGCCCTTTCGGGTTTTGTTGCGATGCTCTACGAAGTGGCTTGGACGCGGCTTCTAGCGATGGTGCTGGGATCAAGCTCGCACGGCTTCTCTGTGATGTTGATCACGTTTATCTCAGGAATCGCCGTGGGTGCTTGGATTATTGGACGTTGGCGGGAGATCAAGGATCCGGTGCGCTTGTTTGCCAAACTAGAAATCCTGGTGGGCGTCACCATTTTTCTCTCCCTATTCTCCTTCGAGTATCTTCCGTATTGGTTCGTGCGGCTTGCTAATGTTCTAAACCGAACACCGGAAGCCTACCCGCTTTACCATGTTGTTCAGGCGTCCATCTGTTTTCTCGTGATGTTTATTCCAACAGTTTGTTTGGGAATGACGCTCCCCTTGGTGAGCCGAATCGCGACGGATGAAGTGGCCAAGACTGGGCGAAGCGTTGGCTTGGTGTTTTCCGTCAATACCGTTGGCACGGTCTTGGGCGCTGCCTTGACCGGATTGGTTCTGTTGCCCTTGTTGGGCTTGGCCGGGGTCTTTGGGCTGGGTGTGGCGATCAATATCGCGATTGGAATCGTTATCTTGATTCGTGGGTCTGAACACGCGCGGCGCTTCATGACCATTGGGCTCCCGCTTATGGTGATCGCGATTGTCTCTTTTGCGGGTGGTCGTTTCGGAGGGGCTTGGCAGCGAGTTCTCACGCAAGGTCTTTGGCGACGAGCCACGCCTCCAGCGAGCATGGAAGAGGTGCGACGCCTCGGGCACAACAGCGAGATTCTTTATCATGAAGATGGGGCTGGGGCGACTGTGACGGTGAACTCTTACGATCCTGGTGAAGACAATCTGCTCAGCTTGAGAGTGAATGGGAAGGTGGATGCGAGCACGGCCGGCGACATGTTGACCCAGTTGCTGAGTGGACATATTCCCATGATGATGAATCCCGGCGCGGAGAACGTTCTCGTGGTCGGTCTCGGGAGCGGAATCACTTGTGGGGCGGTGTTGCGGCACGATTCGGTGGCTCGCTTGGATACGGTCGAAATCTCCCCTGAAGTCGTGGAGGGCGCGCGCTTGTTCAAGAAGGCTAATGATGATGTTCTGAACAATGACCGCATGCATCTGGCGGTGGAAGATGCGAAGTCCTTCCTCAAACTCACTGAACACGATTACGACGTCATTATTAGTGAACCTTCGAATCCTTGGCTTGCTGGGGTATCAGGGGTGTTTTCAGCTGAGTATTACGAAAACTGCCGAACCAAGCTGAGGCCAGGAGGGGTGATGGCTCAATGGGTTCAGCTTTACGAAACGAATAACGAAGCACTCCAGACGGTGCTCGCCACTTTTGCTTCCGTCTTCCCCCACCTCAGTATCTGGATGGGAATGGAGTCTGATCTCATTTTGCTCGGTTCGATGGAGCCGTTGACGGTAGATCTCGAGCAGCTCGAGGAGCAATTCTATCAGCCCCGCATTCACGATCACTTCAAGCAGATCGATATTCTGAGGTTCCCGGTTTTCCTAACCACACAAGTCGTGTCTCACACCAATGGCTACTTCACCACACCGGACGATGCCCCGGTGCATTCGGATTTCTTTCCCCGCCTGGAATACCTGGCCCAAAGAGGTTTTTTTGAACGCCGTGTGGCGACCTATTGGAACCAATTTAATGAGCTCTACAGTTCGCGGCCGATGACGCTTCTGGGGCGTTATCTTGCGACTCATACCTTGAGTCAACCTGACTTCAGAGCCCTTGCTTCCTTTTTTCTCGAACGAAAGACCTACGATCCCGAGTATTTCCGGTCCATCTTGGAAGAGTGGTTGCGCCGCTTCCCAGATGATCAGCTGGCTTTTGCGATGTCGGCTCAATTCGCTGACTACCGAACGGTTTGGGAGAGTGAAATCCGTTTCCTTGCCGAGCAGAAGGATGTGATGCTGGAGCAGGCTAAGACCGATCCCGATCTGTTGCGTCAATACGGCAAATACCTTTTCCAACACTATCGAAGTCAACGCTCAGCGTTTCACCTTCCCGAT
The DNA here is from genome assembly GCA_964342405.1 of uncultured Verrucomicrobiota bacterium. Classification (GTDB taxonomy): domain Bacteria; phylum Verrucomicrobiota; class Verrucomicrobiia; order Limisphaerales; family AAA164-E04; genus UBA2970. The sequence continues at coordinate 117,169 of CAYFGX010000018.1, forward strand.
GCGACGGAGGTAGAAGAAGTTCTGGCGATCTTGATCGAACGAGATCCGCCGTTTCAGCGGGTTTATCGAATGCATCTCGCGGAGATCGCTTGGGACAAGGGAGATGAGGATCGATTCTTCGAACTCGCTGGATTGGCTTTTGCTCCTGAATTTGAACTCGGGCCGCCGAACTATGAGTTCGATTCATTGGCCCCGTACAGAACGCTCGGGCTGATGATCGAAACTCATTGGCGACGCGGGAGTATCCCCGAGGCTTGGGGTGTTTGCCAGCAGGCGATTGCTGGCAAGTATCTTGGATCGGATGCCTTGCGCAGGTTGCCAGTCCTGGATTTAGCCTTTAGAAAAACCGCCCACAGCATGTTGCAACTGCAGGAACAAGGGACGGGTCAGCCTCAGCCGTAGAGTTTCCGGTATCCGGGTTCGGCGGTTTCTCTCGTCTACGGAAGTCGCCTTGCGATCAGGCGGAAAAAGCGAGTGCTATCTGGGGGCCCCAAGTCGAAGTGTTCCAATTGAGTCGACGCGGCGTTTTTGGCGGGAACCCATTGCTGGATCGGTTGGAAAGGAAGATCGCTCCGGGAACTAGATTCGAGCACGTAGCGAATTCCCGGCTGGGCCTGCCACGAGAGACGGACGATTCCTTCTCCTAGATGCGTGGCAGTGAGACGAAGGAGTGAGGTCGGGTCACGGGGATCGGTTCCCGCTTCGTACTCGGCGAGATTCGAAGCGTTGTCTCCATCCGGATCTCCCTGGCCCGCATCGTTTCCCACGGAGAGAATTGGAGAGAGTTCATTGGCCACTTCCCATCCGTCAGGAAGTTGGTCGCCATCGGAATCTGGATTCTCTGGATCCGTTCGGTGGAGCGCCTCCTCGTCGTTTGCGAGACCGTCGAAGTCTCTGTCGGGATTCGGTTGAAGCTGGAAACGGGTTGGGGACAGGATGCGTCCCTCTGGTGTGTCGATTGAATTTGCAGCCAGGTATCCGCTATCGAATTGGATTCTTGGCTGGTCTTGTATCTCGGTGAGTGTTCCCACGATGGCTGCCAATTTGATGTGGGGCGACCCTGTCAGGCGGTTCAGTCCGGCTGCCTCTTTTGGGATGGCGATTTCGATCAAGTTGGCGTTCTGCTCGTTTGGCTTGCGGTGGGTGAGTGGGCTGTGGTCGAACTGTTGGATTCGGGTGTTGGGGATCGGCTTGAGAGGATTGGTTAGTGAGAAGATGCCTTGCCCGAGAGAGATTTGAGTCGAGGGCCGCGAGAATGTGGGATCGGATTGATCGGCATGTTCATCGCCAACGAGACAGACGAGGTTGGGCTGGAAATCTTCAAACGAGAGGGCTTCGGTTCGGACCAAGGCTTGGAGGGAGGGAGGAGAATCACGGGTATCTAGTGCCAGGCCTGAGTCGAGTGGGAGTGCGATAGGTGAGGGATTGCTCTCTGTTTCAAGAAACACATACGCGATCTGATTGGTGCGAATCATGAGTTGTTCGATGCCCACGTAGATAAAGTCTTGGTCATGGTTCACCGCCAATCGACCAAGGTTGGACTGGGCGCCTGTAATGCTGGGAACGCTGGGGTTTGCCAGGTCATAGGTTTGACCGGGAATGTTGTAGTCTGTGCTCTCATTGCCGGGGGTGGTTTCGACTTCCACGGTATTCCAGGTAGCCTGATGGGAGGAGGTGTCTGGGCTCGGTTGGCGAATAGACATCGTGTCGAAAACAGATCCACTCGTGTCGATCGCTTCAAGTTTTAGCTCTGGTCCATCGATAGAAACGGCGGCGAAGTGGTAGCGTTGCCAAAACTGGGCACTACCCGGGAGGCGTCGAGTCAGGGAATAGAGGCCTCCACCGCCACCTGCGGATGTGACAAAGTGAACACCTTCCACGGGGGTAAATCGCTCGTAGACATGGTCGTGTCCCGTGAAGACAATCTGCACACCGTACTTCTTGGCGAGGGGAATGATGAGGTTTTGAAGCTCAGTCTGATCGATAATCCCGTTGCGGTCCCAATCATCAAAGCCATGCGCGCTGGAGGAGAACACATTGTGATGGAGGAGGAGGACTTTCCAGGGTTTGTCGGATTTTTTGAGATCTTGTTCGAACCATTGGTGTTGGGGGTTTCCTTCTCTCAGGGCGTATTGACTAAAGAAGGGGGCAAAAAGGACGGTGAAATGAACGTCTCCATGATCGAATGAGAAGTAGAGTTCAGGGGCGGTTCCTTGCTCCGTGTGAATGATTGGAGGCGTGTCGTTCGTAGCTTGGTGGAATGCCGAAAGAAACGGCGAGAGGCCATAGGTGATATCGTGGTTGCCCGCGGCAAAGAAGTAAGGGAGTTGAGCAAGATCCTCGCGATAGACGGAGAAACAGCGGAAATCCGCTCGGCCGTCAGTGAAATCAGGATAGACGACATCGCCCCCGTGAAGAACCAGATCCGGTTTCCAGAGGTGAATCTGTTCGGCGATAGCGTACTGAGCACGAGTCCCTTTTCCGCTATCTGCGAGGACAGCAAATCGAACCGGGCCAGCAGCCTTGAGGGTGCGAAACGTGTGAACCTGAGAGTGAGCGGTTCGTTGGTCACGCTCGACAGTGACTTGGTAGCTGTATTCGGTATCCGGGCTGAGATTGGCGAGCTCGACGACATGCTCAAGACTGGGTGTGTTTGAACCGACGCTCTTTTCCCTCGCATCGCCGATCCCGTAGCTGACCTGCCCGACACTGGGTTCATGGGTACGCCACACGATTTTCATTCCATTCACCGAGGGGTCTTGAAGGAAAGGTCCCCGGACGAGGTCGGTGAGCAGTTCCGCGTTGAAGACCATTGAGGTGCTACTCAGCGTCTGACCATGAACTTGGAAGGCCAGCAAGTTTGCCCCGGGTTTGAGGTGTTCTTTGGCATGCGAGAGATCAAGGGTGATTGCGTTCCCGGAGAATCGCACATCGGACGTTCTTCCAATCGGAATCTCATCCGGACCCTGCGAGCCAAGTTGCCTCTGGAAAAGGGGAACCCCGTTCAGGAATGCCACGATCCCATGTTGATAGTCGAGGCGCAGGAGCAACCATTCGATCATTGAAGGATCCGTGACCTCGAACTGGTGGCGAAAGAGAACGGTATTGCCCTCGATACCGAGGCCGAAGATGGGCGTTGCTTCGGGTGTCGCTCCAAATCCTGCGTAGAATCCGGCTCGCCCAGATGGCCAGTTCGAGTCGTCGAATTCAAGCCCCGTCCAGGCCAGCTTCGGCGTCGAAGGGGATTCACTGACAATTCGATAGCGCCACTCGGCACCCACGTCGATCAAGGGACTGGAGCTGGCAGGGCTCAACAGGACGAGGAAAGCGAGGCTACAGGTCCATGTTTTCCACATTGCGTCTAGCCTAGAGCGTCGGGCCGCTCGGTCAACCCTAGGGCGGTGAAGCGTGGATGGCGGAAACGTGGTCGTTGACGGGTGGATTTCGACCGGTTTTTTCGGTTCAGAGACAATTCCACTTGCCCTTGCAAGATCGCCTCGCTATCAGTTCTCGGCTCTGTTGACTATGGAACATCACATTTCAAATCGCGTCGCCTCGCTCACCCCATCCTTGACCCTAGCGATTTCTGCTAAGGCCAAGCAGATGAAAGCGGACGGCCTTGATGTTATCGGCTTCGGTGCTGGAGAGCCCGATTTCGATACGCCTCAGCATATTAAAGATGCTGCCGCCAAGGCATTGAGTGACGGATTCACGAAGTACACCGCCAGTAGCGGGATCCCAGAATTACGCGAGGCGATCGCTGCGAAGTTTCAAAATGAGAATGGACTGACCTACGCACCGTCTCAAATCATCGTCAATTGCGGTGGCAAACACTCGTGTTTCAACGTGATCATGGCGACCTGCAATCCAGGAGATGAAGTCATTATCCCCGCGCCTTATTGGGTGAGCTATCCTGAGATGGTCAAACTCGCCGAAGCAAATCCGGTGATCTTGCCCACTACTGACGAAAGCGCTTTCAAGGTGACGCCGGCTCAGCTCGAAGCCGCGATCACGGAGAAAACAAAGTTGTTCATTCTCAACTCGCCCAGCAACCCGACGGGCACGGTGTACACACCGGATGAAATCAAAGCACTGGGAGATATCTGTGTGGCGAAAGGGGTGTACATTATGAGTGACGAGATCTACGAGCGATTGATCTACGGAGACACCGTTCACAAAAGCGTGGCCACATTCTCTCCTGAGCACTACGAGCACACCATCATCGTGCACGGATTTGCGAAGGCGTGGTCGATGACCGGATGGCGTCTTGGCTTCTTAGCGGCACCCGATCCGGTGGCCAAAGCGATTAACGCGATGCAGAGCCACAGCACGAGCAATCCCACCTCTTTTGCGCAGATGGGAGCGGTGGCCGCTCTCAAAGGGCCCCAGGCTCATCTTTCGGGTTGGTTGGTTCAGTTTGATCAACGGCGTAAGGCTGCCTACGAGCGGCTTCAAGCGATGGAAGGCGTGTCCTGTGTGGAACCGTTTGGAGCTTTCTATCTCTTCCCTAACATCTCCGGAACGGGGCTGAAGTCCGGCGAGTTTTGCGAGCGACTGCTGCAAGAGAAGCAAGTGGCGATGGTTCCAGGGCTTGCTTTTGGCTCTGATGACTGCCTGCGGTTGAGCTACGCGACGAGCATGGACAACATCGAGCGAGGCCTGGATCGAATGGCCGAGTTCGTGCGTGAACTGAGCTAAATGATGCGTCGTCGTCAGTTCCTTACCCGCGTCCCGCTGAGCGTGGCTGGGGGGATTGGCTTGGCTTCTAGAATCGATTTCCTGCGATCAGAAGGGGGCTCGGATCGAGAGTACGACGCCGATGTCGCCGTCATTGGAGGCGGACTGGGAGGCTGCTCCGCTGCGTTGGCTGCCTTGGAGCGAGGCCTTAGAGTCATTCTTACAGATCCAACGGACTGGATCGGTGGCCAGCTGACCAGCCAGGGTGTTCCGCCCGATGAGCATCGCTGGATTGAGACTCACGGTGCGAACGCTTCCTATCGAGAACTAAGGCAGCAGATTCGTGAATACTACCGGCGGCACTATCCACTGACGCCTAAGGCCCTCGAAGACCCTTTCTTGAATCCTGGTCGAGGTTCGGTTTCTCGGCTCTGTCACGAACCCCGAGTGGCCCTTGCCGTTCTATTGGAACGAATGATGCCCTACCTGGGGAGCGGCCGATTGACCTTGCTCTTGAATACCCATCCTCGCGATGCGGTCGTGGACGACGATAGGGTGGAAGCCGTCAAGGTGCTGCGGCAAGATAGTGGCCGGGAGGTCTGGTTGAAGGCCGGTTTTTTTGTGGATGCGACTGAGTTGGGAGATTTGCTTCCACTGACAAAAACGGAGTATGTGGTGGGCAACGAGGGGAGACCGACGACGGGTGAACTTCATGCGCCTGAGAAAAAAGATCCCGGCAATCAACAAGCCTTCACTTGTTGCTTCGCGATGGATCATCATCCAGGGGAGAATCACACGATCGATCGCCCCGCCGACTACCGGCAATGGCGTGACTACACTCCAGCGCTGAATCCGCCTTGGCCAGGGCGCTTGTTGGATTTTACCTACACCCATCCTCGGAGTGGAGATCCGAAGAAACTTGGATTCAACCCGTACTCTGGGCCTCACGGTGGCGTGGTCAACCTCTGGACCTACAGACGGATCGCCGCGGTTGATCAGTTTGCTTCGGGACACTACGCGAGCGACATCTGTCTCGTCAATTGGCCGCAGAATGACTACCTGGAAGGACCACTCGTTGGCGTGAGTGACGAGATCCAAGCCGCTCATGTTGCACGGGCTAAATCGCTGAGTCTGTCCCTCCTTTACTGGTTGCAGACGGAAGCTCCGCGCCACGATGGCGGGACGGGATACCCAGGGCTTCGTTTGCGATCGGATATCATGGGAACAGAGGATGGATTGGCCAAATATCCTTATGTTCGGGAATCTCGTCGTATTCAAGCCCTGTACACGATCACCGAGGCGGATTGCGGTAAGGAGCAACGGCAACGCGAAACGGGGCTATCAAGCAACAAGGTAAGAGCAAAGCGCTACGAAGACTCCGTGGGCCTCGGAAGCTATCCGATCGACCTTCATCCGAGCACTTCAGGGGACAACTACATCGATTTCGAAAGCTTGCCGTTTGAGATCCCCTTGGGTGCTCTGATTCCTCAACGCGTGAAGAACCTTCTGGCTGCGAACAAGAACATCGGCACCACTCACGTGACCAACGGTTGCTATCGTCTGCATCCAGTTGAGTGGGGGATCGGTGAGGCCGTTGGCTCCCTAGTCGTGTATTGCCAGGAGCGCGGGGTGCTCCCCCATCAGGTGCACTCCGATGCGCAGCACTTAGCCGACTTTCAGAACACTTTGGTCCAGCGCGGCGTTGAGATTCGTTGGCCCGTCTAGGCGACCCTTCAGAGCAGTAGCCAGAGGCGCTACGTAATGAATTGGAGATGTGCCTCGGGTCCTGTCAGTCCTAACTTTCGTTGGAGTACGGTGGCAATATCCTGAGCCGCACGGAGAGCGAAGGTGGCTTTGGGCCCTTCGAATTGTTCCTCTAGCGTTTCTTGGAACAGATGCAGCCATTGCTCAAAGTCATTGGGACATAGCGGGGTTTCCTGGTGCACCCATTGGTGTTTCAGTGGCGGGTTGCCTTTGAATGTCCCGGCCCGAAAAAGGACGGACTCCCAGAAGCAGTACATCGTTTCGAGATGACTTTCCCAGGTGTCGCCAATCTTCTGTTTGAAGATCGGTCCCAGGCGATCGTCAGATCGAATCTTTTCATAGAAAGCATCGACCAGAATAATGACCGAACTGCGATCCGTGATGTCTGGCTTTGTTAACATAGATAAAAAATACATGTTATAACCAATCGGTCAATGCTGGGATCTGATGCCGTTGTTGATGGGGAGCGGGTGCTCCATCGGGGTGGCTGAAAGCATGATTCTACGGTCAAGACTGGGACTCTTGAGGGGGATCGTTTCGGTTATCGTGCGTAGATCGGCTTGTTATTTTTGCGGAGGCGATGTTTAGTGGGTTTGATGCATTTGACGCGCTTCACGGATTACGGCTTGAGGACGCTCATCTATCTTGCTGTCCAGGACTCGGGAAAGCGTGTCACGATCTCGGAGATCACTGAAGCGTACGATCTGTCTCGAGACCATGTTGTTAAGGTCGTGCACAAACTTGGACAACTGGGCTACATCGAAACAGTTCGAGGAAAGGGTGGAGGGTTCTCGTTGGGAATGAAGCCCGACGCAATCAACATTGGGAATGTGATCGAGGATCTCGAACCTTCCCTCGATGTCGTGGATTGTGAGAATCCGGTGTGCCGCATCAGCCCGGGTTGTCGATTGAAGGGAATTCTGCACGACGCTACGAAGGCCTTCATGGGGGTGCTTGGAGACTACACGTTGGCGGATCTGGTGAAGCGAAGGCAGCGGACCAGAGATCTCTTAGGGATCGAATCTGATTAGCTTCGGCTTGCATCCTCACATTCTTTTGAAACTTGCGATTCTGTCGTGGGGTTAGAGAATGACAATGATGAGTGACGATCGATTTTTCGCGGGGCGACCATTACCACGCCGAGACTTCATCAAAGGAGTAACCTTGGGCGGTGCGTTGGCGCTGTCCCGACAGGGCCAAATCCTCGGCCAAGAAGCTCCCGACTTGTCGGTGCGCTCCGATTACACAGGACCCAATGTGGTGATAGTTCGCTTCGGTGGCGGGGTTCGGAGGCGTGAGACGATTGATCCCGAGTACACCTACAGTCCCTTCTTCTGCCATGAACTCATCAAGCGCGGTACGCTCTTTCCGCGGATGGAGATCGATTCGTTTGACGGGATTGAGACCAGCCATGGGCAGGGAACTCTCTATCTGCTAACGGGCAAATACGATCGCTACAAAGACATCGGAGACAAGTTTTTAGGAGAACGGTTTGAATCCAAGGTTCCGACCGTTTTCGAGTACTTTCGAAGTATCTACAATATCCCCGAACATCAGACTTTGATCATCAACGGTGAGGATCGAAAGGATGAAGAGTTCTTTTCGTTCAGCAATCACACCCTTTACGGCGTGAAATTCCGATCGAATGTTTTGAGTCTCTATCGCTTCAAATCGTTTCTGCTTCGCCGCCAGCTTCAAGCGGGTCCATTCTCGGGTAAGGAGTTGGTGGAAAAGCAGAAGGAACTCGCGAAGATGGAGGCACTCGACTATCGGACCGGAGGAAAGGATGAACAAGGTGCGGAGTTGATTAAATTCTGGGAACGGTGGCGAGCATTTTACGGTGAAACGGGATTGGTCAATCCACGGGGTGATCGTTTGCTAACCGAGTTGACCCTGCGGGCGATTCGCGAGCTTCGGGCCAAGCTGATTATGGTGAACTACAATGACCCCGACTATGTGCACTGGGGTAACATGAATCACTACACGCAGGGCATTTCGATCATTGATCAGGGGATCCGACAGATCTGGGACGCGGTGCAAGCGGATGAGGCGTACCGAGATAATACAGTCTTTGTGATCGTGCCCGACTGTGGCCGGGATAGCAATCCTTTCACCCGCGTCCCGTGTCAACATCACTTCAACTCCAAGTCGGCTCACGAAATCTTTGCTTTGCTCGTTGGCAAAGGAGTGCCTTCTGGACAGGTCATCGACCGTAAGGTTGATCAGATTAGCGTCGCCGGTACGGTTGGGCAACTAATGGGCTTTGAAACCCCCTATGCGGAGGGGCCTGTGCTGGAGGAGGCTTGGGCGTAATGGATACTCAGATAGATCGAGAGGGAGACTCTCGCCCGGAAGCGGTGGAGCAATTAAATATTGCGGCCAATCGAGTTGATTCGAAGCCGGGCATCGGTTCTTGGAATCGAAGGATTTGGTTTCCGGTCAAGATGCTCATCGGTATGGGGCTTAGTCAGCTTCTGCTGGGAAGCGTCCTCTTGTTGGGATGGCTGTATCGGTTGATGCAACGTGCGACGTTGAAGCGATGGTGGCAACTGAGCGAGCTGAACAGTCAGGGCAGGTCTTTCCGCGACTTCGCCTTGGGTGGGGTCCACTCCCAGCAGCATGCTTATTGGCCGAATTTTGTCCTGGGCCAGAACGGATGGCCAAGGGCTGAGCTTCGGAAAGCTCCCGGAATGTTCGCAAAGAGTGGGGTCGTCCTGGGGCACCTGACGCGATCCTTCCGCCAGAATCTTCGTCTAGGGCTCCAGGGAATTTTGACGACTTGGACTTTGACTTTGCCGGGTTGTTTGCTCTGGTTGTTCGCTTGGTATGATGGTTGGAACAATTCCTTTAACAAGGGGTACGAACAGGCGGCGGTAGGTCCTGTGGTGTTCATTCTGGGCATGTTCCTCTTTGTTGGAGCGATGTTCTATGTTCCCATGGCGCAAGCCCGTTTCGCGTCAACCGGCGCCTGGCGGTCCTTCTTTCAGTTCCGATTGATTTGGCAATTGATTCGAGAGGAGTGGCTGGGTTGTCTTCTGCTGGCAGGGCTCTATGCGGCTGTGGCCTTTCCCGTGAATATCATCAAGACGATGCCAGAGTTCTTCCCTCAAATGCGTCCCGCGCTTGAGTCCCTGAGCCCCGAGGAGGCGATTTCCTTTTTGAAGGTCTATTTCTTTTGGACGATGTTGTTGGTGCTTCCCATGCTGGTGCTCCTCCGCGTGCTGGCAGCGCGAATCTATGCCTCGGGAATTGTGCGCTGCCTGCGCCGGGGCCGGATGAACGAGGAAGATCTCGGTGAGAATGAGTGGGAAGCTCTTCAACGACTGCAGTTGATTGCAACGCCCGAACCCGTGCGACACCATGTGATCGTGACCATCATGGCTTGGATTGCGACTCGAGCGGGACGTATCACATCGACCATTGTCATTGGAGCCTTCTGGTTTGCGTTTATCTTTCAGATCTTGGTTTCGGAATTCTTCAACTTCCATCCTTTTGTGGGGTGGTTGAATCAGCCCTTCGTTCAGCTTCCCTGGTTTCGCTATTTGCCCGGACTTTGAAGCGAAGCGGGTTTGATTCTCGTTTGCTACCACCACCATTGGGCTAGCAGAGGAGCGATGAGCAAGCTGGGAAGGTAGTCACCGAGGCGGACGTTCTGGATGCCGAACGCGATCAGAATCACGGAAAATACCAGACATCCTGAGGTGGCTGAGAGTGCTTGGATCCACGCGGGATCGGGCAGTTTCATGACAAGAGCCTGGGCCAGAAGTGTGAGACTGCCTTGCAGCGCGAGAACGGGCACGCACGAGAGCACGACCGAAAGGCCGAATGTCCGAGCGAAGGACATCGTGGCGAGTGCATCCATCATTCCCTTAATTAGGAGGGGATGATAATTCCCGCTCGTTCCGTCCACCAAACTACCGATGACCGCAAGAGGCGTGACGCAGAACAGGCCTGTGGCCAGAAGGAATCCAGATTTCATCTGACTCCTTTTTTGGTTGGCTTGATCAAGCTGCGCCTTGGCAAAGATAGCGATTCGATTGAAACCTTTTTGGACGCCCAGAACCACTCCCAGGATTCTTCCTAGGGACATTGAAACAAAGACGATGCCGAGCTGTCCCAAGATTCGGAGTAAGCCACCTGAAAGGCCCGCCCACAACATTTTGAAACCCGTGTAAAGGACGAGCCCGGCAATGATAACCCGGAAGATCTGTTGGTTCTCGTTGGAGAGCTCTCGCTTGGTGATCAGAAAAAACACGCCGCCAAAAAGAATGAAGGCGACGTTGGCGAGCGTTCCCGTCATGGCGTCCATGCCTTAGGCTGCGGTCTGTGCTCCCAAGGATCAAGGCGCGAATTGGGCTGCTCCGATCCCACATCGGCCAGCTAGTTTGACTGGATTAGTGCTTGAATGGGAGCGGCCTTTCAGCCGAAATGGTGGAGTCTTTGGAACCCAGATTTGTAGTCTTATGCGAAACCAAAACCATCGCCTGTTTACAGGCTCTCTTGTCCTTTTGCTGAGTTCTTCCCTGCTCTCGTTGGCAGACGATGCTTCTTTGCGTGAGAAGCTGTCCACGCTGGGTGATCAGCTTGTTTACGAATCCTATGTCGATAACAACTGGGAGCTCTTTGTGATGAATGCGGACGGTTCGAATGCGCGCAATCTGACTCAGACGAGCGATGCCCATGAGATCTACCCTCAGGTTTCGCCCGACGGGAAGAAGATCGCCTTCGTCTCAGACCGCGGGAAAGGGCGCGATACGGTCCGCAGTCTTTATGTGATGAACGTAGACGGCTCGGACCGGAAGCTCGTGGCTGACTATGCGCGCCAACCTTTCTGGGCGCCAGACAGTCAGGTGATCGGGTATTTGCCTCAGGAGTATAAACGTTTTCACGTGGTGGATTACTACACCAAAGGGATGACATTCTTTCATGTGCCGAGCGGAAAGAGCTGGGATCATCCCAATGCGGCAAAACTTCATCACCTTTACAATCCAAGCTTCTCAGCGAATGGGAAATGGATTGTCTCGACTGTGCACGCTGGGATGGGCTTCAAGCATGCGATTCTGGCCATTGAAGCTAAGGGCTCCGGAATCTATGACCTCGAGATTCCTGGATGTCGACCCTGCTTTAGTCCAGACGGAAGCAAGGTGGCTTGGGGGCCGGGTGATCACGAGATCTCGGTGGCTTCCATTGACTACTCGTCCGGTCGCCCGAGAGTATCGAAGAAGCTCATGAGTGTTGTCGACAAGGTGAACAAGATCTATCACGTCGACTGGTCTCCGGACGGCCGTTTCTTGAGTATTAGTCGAGGGCCCAACGGCGAGGGGGACGTTTCGAAGGTGGGGACGCACTCAGCAGCTTGTGAGATCGTGGGTGTCCACGCCGAGGGGTGGAACTTGATCGCGGTTTCTTCGGAGGCGAGTGGAAAACTAGATCTGAACGCAGAGGGCGCCAAGGGATTCGTTGTGCTGACCGACAATGGTGCCAGTAATAAAGAGTCAGACTGGGTAAAGGTTGCTTCCAAATGAGTCCGTTTCGTCCGATGCTAAACGCGTTTGATAGATGGGTTTCGCCTCTGCTGGGCGTTGCTTTGGTTCTGTGTCTTGCGGGATGTGCCCCAGACGAGGAAGCGAGCGTTGCCGGTGGTCGTGATGGTGCGAAACAGGCGGAGGTCCAGGATTTCACATCCTCTTCGGGGGTGGCGATGAAGTTCCTTCCCGGGGGGACCTTTGTCATGGGGACAGACAATGAATCCAGCGATGAAGGGCCGGCTCATGAGGTGACAGTGAGCTCGTTCCTCATCGATCAGACTGAAGTCTATCACGAGCTATTCGAAAAAGCCCAATTGCCCAACCCTTCTCGTTGGCAAGACAATCCCCGCAAGCCCATTGAGCAAATCCGGTGGCGTGATGCGAAGGAGTATTGCAACGAGCGATCGCGAATGGAAGGGCTGGAATTGTGTTATGACGAGAACCAACCGGGTTGGCCCTGCAACTTTGAGGCGAATGGCTACCGGCTCCCCACCGAAGCGGAGTGGGAGTATGCCGCCCGGGCTGGATCAACCGGACGTTTCTCATTTGGCGATGCGACAAAGATCAAGCAGTTTGCGTGGTTCGCGGACAACGGGAACCAGAAAACCTATCCGGTGGGTGTGAAGAAACCGAATGCTTGGGGACTGTACGACATGGATGGAAATGTCTCGGAGTGGTGTCAGGACGTTTACGCTGAGGATTACTACCAGTCCGCTCCCACTGATAATCCTCGTGGCCCCGAAGCGGAGAACCAAACGCCCAAGCGTGTTATGCGTGGGGGATCATGGAAGTCGAGTGCCGACATGTGTCGGGTGACGTTTCGCACCGGGCAGCAAACGGGTGATACGGATGCTTGTTTCTTCACTGACTTCTGTGGGTTTCGCTGTGTTCGAGCGATCTCCAAGGAAGCCTTTCTTGCCTTGGGATCCGAGGCGCCCTAATGCTCTTTCATACCTGGACATTTCTCGGCTTCTTTGCCCTTGTCCTCCTGGGTTACTTCGGTCTGCAGAAGACGAGGCTCTGGCTGCCCTGGTTGTTTGTAGCCTCGTATGTGTTCTATGGGGCTTGGAATCCTTTCTACCTGATCCTGGTTTTCTACTCGACGTTACTGGATTACTTCATCGTCGCGTGTATGGATGCTTGCCCCTCGGAACGGCGGGCCGGCGGGGGGGCAGGTTGGCTGGTGGATGGTTTCCAGGATTTGACAACGGCTTGGTTGTACCGGTTGGGGGCGATTGGGGGGCTTGTAGCGATTGGAGTAGCCGCGGTAGGACCCGAAACGTTCCGATTCCTGGGAGGGGCGAGCGCGGTGATTCTCGGGTTGATGGCGGTGGCTGCGCGCTTTGAAAACCGGAAGCTCTGGCTGACAACAAGTATCGTTAACAACCTGTCGCTGCTGGTGTTCTTCAAGTATGCCGATTTTTTGATCGAGAACTTCAACGCACTGTTTGCTTCGATCCGAATCGCCGCCAGATTCCCTGAAGCAGCGACCTTGATGCCCGGAGGCCTTGATTATCTTCTTCCGGTCGGAATCTCATTCTACACCTTCCAATCGATGAGCTACACAATCGATTTCTATCGGGGGCAGATTCATCGGGAGAAGAGCTTTATTCGCTTCGCTACTTTTGTGTCGTTCTTTCCTCAATTGGTCGCCGGGCCTATTGAGAGAGCTAAGAACTTATTGCCCCAGTTTAATGCTTTTCCGCGCGTCACACGTGAAGATGTGACCGACGGCCTTTCTCTTTTCGTAGTGGGCTTGTTCAAGAAGCTTGCTTTGGCCAACTACCTGTCTTTTTACGTGGAGCGAGTTTACGAGAATCCAGCGCAGAGCTCAGGGACTTCCCTGGCGTTGGGGACCTTCGCTTTTGCCTGGCAGATCTTCTTTGATTTTAGCGGCTACACGGACATGGCTCGTGGCGTCGCTCGGATCATGGGCTTCCGTTTGATGCTGAACTTCAACAATCCCTACCTGGCAACGAGCCTGAGCGATTTCTGGAGTCGATGGCACATCAGTCTCTCAACTTGGTTTCGAGATTATGTGTATATTCCGCTCGGAGGGAATCGCCTTGGCGGCTGGCGAACGTATCAGAATCTGGTGATCACGTTTGTGATTTCGGGAATCTGGCATGGAGCCGCTTGGACCTTTTTGGTTTGGGGAGCTCTGCATGCCTTGGGCACGGTTGCGACCCGCCTTTTGGAGACGACTTCGTTCTATCGTCACCAGGTGCCGAAATGGATCAAGCAGATTGGTGTCTTCCTATTTGTTTGCTTGGCATGGATTTATTTTCGGGCGGAGACCATGGCCGATGCGAACCTGATCGTGAGCAAGATATTCCAGCTCTCATGGACAGATCCAGAGATGCCTTTGTTGCTCCTCCTTTTAGTGGGTGCAGTTTGGCTTTATCAGTTTCTTTACGAGTCTCGGCTTCGCCACTTGCTTCGCAATGCTTGGGTGAAAGTTTCTGTGGTTTCGATGATGTTGCTTTGGTTGTGTTTCTTCTCTTCCGGGGGAGGGGCGTTCATTTACTTCCAGTTCTGAGGCGATGATGAGACAAGAAGCATCAGAAAAATCGAGCGAGCGAGGCCGAGGGGCAGGTGCCACTCAGGTGCCTTTCGGAGCCAACGAGGTCCGCCTAAATGGAAGGCAGTGGATCGCTGTGATTTTGCTGGTTGGTCTCGTCGTTGGGTTGTTGCCATCGCTCTGGCTGAGCTGGGAGCGGATCCCGTTTTCGGATCGGTTTCGCGTTCCCTACGAGCTGAGCAAAGACTATTGGCTCTATGAGAAATACCTTGAGCATATGGATGGCCCCGATTCGGTGTTTGTCGTCGGTGACTCCGTCGTGTGGGGAGAGTATGTGACTGCGGATGGGACGCTTTCGGCATTTCTTGATGAGCTGGCTGGAGACAAGACCACGTTTGTGAACGCTGGTGTGAACGGACTGTTTCCTCTGGCTCTGGAAGGTTTAGTCCAGAGCTACGGCGATGTGATGAAGGGGCGACGGGTGCTCTTGCATTGTAACTTACTTTGGATGACGAGTCCTGAGGCGGATCTGAGTTCGGAAAAAGAGCAGCGATTCAATCACCCCACTTTGGTGCCTCAGTTTTCGCCTCGAATTCCCAGCTATCGAGCCAGCTTTGACGAACGATTGAGTGTGCTTGTCGGGCGAACGGTACCTTTTCTGGGGTTTGTTCGGCATTTGCAGAATGTTTACTTCGACCAGAAGGGGATGTATCAATGGACCTTAGCAGACGATGGGGACTATCCGCCTAGCTATCCCAATTCCTATCGCATGCCTTGGGCTAAGATCGACTTTGAGGTCCCGGGTGAGTCTCCGAGCGATCCGGATCGTGGAGAAAACAGTGAGCGACATAAACCTTGGTCAACCACGGGTGAAGGGACACAGAATTTTGAGTGGGTGGCCCTGAATCGATCGCAGCAGTGGGCCGCGTTTCAGCGGTTAGTAGAACTGCTCTTACGGCGCGATAACACCCTCTTAGTCGTTGTCGGGCCGTTGAATCGGCATATCATGTCGGGAGAGAATCAACGATTGTTCGATGAACGCGTGAGCCAGGTGGAGGAGTGGTTGAAGGCGCAGTCCGTTGCGTATGTGAAGCCAGAGTTATTGGCCTTCGACCTGTATGGCGACGCGAGCCATCCGCTGACCGAAGGGTATCGGCAAATGGCTGAAGAGCTTTGGCAAGACCAGACCTTCCAAGCTTGGATCGAAGCGGGAGCATCGTTCTCAAAATAGATGTCATGACGACAAACGAACTCACAAAGGTTCGAATCGATAAGTGGCTCTGGGCAACTCGGGTTTACAAGACGCGATCGCTGGCGACAGAGGCTTGCAAGGCGGGGCATGTCAAGGTTGAGGGGAAGGCCGTGAAGCCAGCTCGTTTTGTTCTGGTGGGTGATGTTGTTTCAGCGACTGTGGGGCGAATCAATCGCACGCTGCGGGCTGTCGTGCTGATCGAGAAGCGGGTTGGGGCTAAGATTCTTGATCAGTTTGTGGAAGATCTGACTCCGGAATCAGAATACGAGAAACTTCGTCAATCCGAGCCTGCTCCCGTTTTCAACAACAGCAAAGGGAAGGGACGACCCACAAAACGGGATCGGCGAGTGTATGATCGGTTCAACGATGAGTTGCTTTTCGACTAGAAAGGGGTCGCGCCGCTCCGCGTGAGCTGCTTGACTTGGACGTGCGTTGATTGGTCAGACGTGAGGGCGCTATGCTGCTGAATCGAATTGAAAGTATTGGTCGAGGAATTAAGGATCTGCAGCGATTCCGAGATATTGTGCTCGTCTTCCTTCGCTACGGCTACACGGATATCGCCGAAGCGTTGAACCTACCCGGCACTCTCGGGATTCCCAGCAAGCGACTGCGAGAGGAACAGGAACGATTTCAAGATCTAGAAAGTCCTGAACGGCTGCGGCTTGCCTTTGAGGAGTTAGGTCCCACCTTTGTCAAACTGGGGCAGATCTTGTCGACCCGTCCTGACTTTGTTCCCGAGGAGTTTATCAAGGAGTTGACGAAACTGCAGTACGGTGCCTCGACGCTTCCGTATGAAGAGGTGATTGAAGTGATTGAGACCGAGCTTCGGGCGCCCGTTTCGAAGTTCTTCAAATCCGTCAACCGTCGACCTCTTGGAGCGGCTTCCATTGCGCAGGTTCACAAGGCACGGTTGAAGGACGGGAGAGTCGTGGTGCTCAAGGTGCAACGACCGGGAATCGATGAGGTTGTCCAGGTCGATTTGGAAATCATGGCTTACTTAGCCTCGCTGATCGAAGACCACTTGGAAGGTTGGAAGCTGCATGCACCGGTGAGAGTCGTCGAGGAGTTCGCAAAGGTGATGCGGCAGGAGTTGGATTTTCGTCAAGAAGCTGGGCATATCGATCGTTTTGCATGGCAGTTTGAATCCGATGAACAAGTCTTTGTCCCGAAAGTGCATCGCGAAGCGTCCACATCGCGTGTGCTGACAATGGACTTTGTGGGGGGATCCAAGTTCTCTGAACTTGTGCAACAGGAAGCAGTTGATGACGGCGAAGCTTTGGCTTCTCGTCTGACGGACCTGATGATGCGACAGGTATTCTCCCATGGCTTCTTTCACGCCGATCCTCATCCAGGAAATATTCATCTCTTGGACGATGGGCGAGTTTGTTTCTTGGATTACGGGATGATGGGCTTCTTGGACGAACGGAGTCGGGAAGCGTTTGTAGACTTGGTGCGTGCCATTGGTACGCGGAATGAGCGAACCGTGACGAGCGCGCTCTTGCGAATGACCGATCGAGGTGGCGAATCCGCCAAGCCCGGATTGGAAGGGGAGATTGCAGACTTCATGCACCAACATCTGTTTCGCCCTTTAGGGCAGCTCGATGCGGGCCTCATGTTCAGCCAACTCCTGAGTATCACGACCAAGTATGAACTTCGCGTGGCTCCGAGCTACTTCGTGATGTTGAAATCTTTGAGTCTAACGGAATCGATCGTCAAAAAGTTTCATCCAGAACACGATGTGATCGGGCAAGCGAAGCCAATCCTGCGGGAGATCCGACTGCGACGGATGCACCCAGGGCGGCTCACGGAGACTTTTCTGGAGTTTGGGTTGGAAGTGGGGGATCTATTGCGAGAGTTCCCCACCGAGGTGCGTCGTGTGATGAACATCCTCAAACACGGGGATGCCAAGGTGACCTTCAAACACGACGGCTTGGAGCCTGCTGTTCAGGCTTGGGATCGAGTGAGTAATCGTCTGTCTTTTGCCATCGTGCTTGCCGCCCTTATTATTGGGTCGTCACTGATTATCCACGCCGAGATTCCTCCCACCTGGCAAGGCGTGCCAGTGATTGGGTTGGTGGGTTTTCTTCTCGCGGCTCTTATGGGCTTCACTCTCCTCATCGCAATCATCCGCCACGGGCGAATGTGAGCCGGTTTTTCGGAGTGTGTTTTTTCGTGTGAAGGTGATGGGACGCAAGAAGTCTAGTCTTCGCTCCAGCAGGAATCTTCTGGTTTGTCCATGATCTTGGCGGTGCACCGCTAAATGCCCTCGTGCGATCAATGATTGTTCGAAATGTGAGCTTGAGGTGCGTAAGGTAAATCTTGATCGGATAGATCTTCGCCTTACACTGCCTCGCCCGTGAGAGAGAAGAAGTTTCAAAATAGGTTTCGTTCGTTCACCCGTTGGGGCTGTGTTGTCTTCTTTAGCAGTCTGATGGTCGTTACCTTGCAGGCTGCGACCAGTCGAGTGTCCCTAGCAGGATGGGATGCTTTTTCGTTGGATGTGGATGGAGATGGCGAGCCAGATTTCGAAGGAAGCTTGAGTAACGAGCAGAACGTGGCATTGGTCTCTCGATTTGATACTTCGCTCGCGACGAACCAGTTTCCGGGTTTGCTTCCGGGACAGGGGGCCGGTGGTTCTTCCAATCAGTTTGGCTCTCTCACTGAATTGCAGGCGAGTGAAATCTACTCCGGTGATGTCACTCCGGTAACCCCTCTCTTTGGGGATTTGCACTTGGGAACGTCGGTTGTCGTCTTGAATGCCAACAAGGCAAAGCCCGTCTGGGCTGGCTGGCGATTCGGGACGTCAGGTAAGGGTAATGAACCGTTCGAAGTGATCGGCTTCATCTTGGATGCTTCGGCGTTTTTTGAGTCTGGGGGAACAGCCGAGATCGAGCTTCACACGTTTCACTACGGAATGGTGGCCTTGGGTGACACTTTGGCGAATCTCTCTCTCGCTAGTGCTCTCGATGGGAACGCTTCACAACCGATACCCCCTGTCGCGGATGCGCCGGTTGAGGTGACGTTTGAGTTCGATGGTCCGTGGCGCGGCTCGTTTAGCGTGATGAGCCAGCTAGGCAAGACCTACCATCTTCATCGATCCGTTGACCTCTTGAACTCGATCATCACCGAGTCCCAAGCAGGAACGGGAGGCATGCTGAGCTTTGAGTTCGATGACTCTCAAGCGCCGGCGAAACAGGCTTTCTATTGGCTGGCTGAGTCAGATCAGCGCTAGCCAGTCACTGGCGGTGTCTACTCTCCGAAGTCGTAGACGACGACTTTCTTGCACACGCGCTTGAAGACTTTCTCGATGAATTCGACGTGCATGGGATGAACCTGGTACTCGTCCTGGGTCTTCTTGTCCGGGAAAACGATGTTGAGAGCGACTTGGTAACTTTGATCCACAACCGGCCGCTCACTGGTCGCCATTTTTCCGCAGTGAAATGAGAGAACGCCGGGAATGGGGCGAAGGTACTTTTCTGCGCCGTCCAAGAGTTCTTGAGTTGCGTTGGGTTGTTCGGTGTCGGTCCAAAAAATCACTACGTGTGAGAACATGGCGGCATTTAACTGGAGTGAAAGAGTGAGGGCAATGTTTTTGGGGCTGAGGGGAGAAGTGAGAGGTGAGATCAAAGGAAGGGGGAGAAGAGGCGGATGATGCCGTCGCGGAGTTTGACGGGGATGGGGCGGCCGTCGAGTTCGGCTAGGGTGATGGGAGTCGCGTCTGCGAGCTTTTGGTCGATGAGTGTGTTCAGGCTCTGTGCGAGTGTGTGTGAGTAGCACTCGACGTTGAACTCGAAGTTGAGTCGAAGGCTTCGAGCGTCCCAATTGGCGGATCCAATTAATGACCAACAATCGTCGACGATCATCAGTTTTGTATGATCGAAGGGAGGTGGCGTGAAGAAGACTTTGCAGCCGCGGTGGACTATCTGCCAGAGCATCGCCGAAGTGGCCCAGGTCATGAAGGGGAGGTTGTTCTTTTTGGGGAGCAGGATCTTCACGTCAACCCCCCGCATTGCAGCGGCGTTCAGGGCAGCGATGAGCTGGCCCTCGGGCAAAAAGTAGGGTGTTACGATACGGACCGAGCGGGTTGCGGCGTTCAGTCCGGCAAGAATGGTCCAGATGAGTTTGTCGAGATCTTCGTCGGGGCCATCGGTGATGCCTCGAGCAAGGACCTTCCCCTGGCGACGAATTTTCGGGAACCAGTGCTCGTCGATGAGGCGTTCTCGAGTCGAGAAAGCCCAGTCTTCAGCAAAGGCAGATTGGAGATGTGTTACCACCGGTCCTTTGAGTTCGAAGTGCAGATCTTGAACCGGGTGTTTGGGCTTGGTAGCGAGCAAATTGGAATGGCGAATGTTCATGCCTCCCGTGTAGCCGAGCTTACCGTCGATCACGATTATCTTCCGGTGATTGTGGAGGTTAAAGGTGAAGGGACGTGCCAGCTTCTTGGTGGGATGGAAGCGGGCGTAGGGAATCCGCAGTTGTTCGAGGCGTTCGAAGATTGGGGGCCAGGAGTAACGTGCCCCAGTGGCGTCTATCAGTACGCGGACCTCCACGCCGCGGTTCTTTGCTTGAGCGAGCTCGTAGGCGAATTGGGCTCCGGTTGGATCGAGATCGAAGATGTAGGTGCTCAACGTGATCGATGACTTGGCCCGTCTGATCGAGTTCAGCATTCTAGGAATGGCTTCATCGCCATTGATGAGAGGGGTGACCTCGTTGCCGGGGAGGAGTGAGCGATCCGTGATGTTGCTGATGGTTGTCGCGATTGCACAGAGATCGGTGCCTGGTATCGAGTGGTCAACTTGATCGTGAATGCGAGAGGCGGGGCATGGTCGGATGGTGGTCTTGGGTTGAATCGATACATGACCCGATCGAAGGAGATTGGCGCGTCGTTTGATCCGATTGATACCGAAGGTCAGATACAGAATAGAGCCCAAAAAGGGGAGTGCCCAGATTAACGAAACCCAAATGAGAGCAGAGCGAGAATCGCGTTTCCAAAGAATCGCGTGACCGGACGCGGTTAGTGCGATGCCGAGGGAGATGAGGAGCAGAAAAAACTGCCAGTAGCTGGAGAGGTCGGTTGGAAACCCAACATTCGCCAGCATTTCAAGGATTCTGTTTGGTGGTCAGCTCACAGCGTGATCGCTGACCTGGGTTTAGATTATTGAATCTGAGACGGAAGCGTCTGCATTTGAGACCGCATCTGACCCAACACTCGAGTCGTTTCAGCCTCGGACACTTCTAATCCGAACTTCAGTTTTCTGTTCATCGTGACTTCACGGAATACGGCGCAATACTTATTGTTCGCCATGATTCCCAGTAATTCACCGGTTTTGCTGAACACGAGATCTCCACTCGAGGGAGCGAACTTTCCGGAGAGCTTGCCGAGAGCAGGTCGCTCCATCTTGACGTAGCTCGGGTGCTTCGGGTCGAGTTTGAAACCGACTTCGCCGAAATAGCTTTCACGCGAGCCCACCAATACGGCCTCTTGAAACTTGTAGGGATCCAGGGCCAGCGGGTAGATCTTACAGTTCAGTCGTTCCGCCTGGGCTCGTCCTACGGGGACAACAAGAATCCGAGGGTCCATGGCGAGGCCAGAAAGGAGTGGGATCGAGTAGGACACGGATTGCCGACTAACCACGCCCGTCAACTGTTCCCAGTTCGCGTCTGTGTTGCCCAGTGAGAGTGGGGTGTCGTCGATGTGGTAGAGGATGTAGTAGCGATCTCCATCGGTGGCGATAATGCTCTTGGTCTTCTTCTCTCGAGTCACCCGTTGGCCGAACAAACCGCTCTTGGCTGCAAAGAAGCGGGTGTCGATCTGGTTGTTCCGAAATTCGTTGTAGATACTGTTTGCTGTGAGTGGCGTGCTGTTGCGGATTTCGTCTTTTATCTCCTCAGATTTTTCAGCCAGGGTACTGACTCCGGTAGCCAGGGTTTCGGCGTGGCGCTGAATGGTTTCTTTTTCATCCGCGATGCGAGCGACCTCGTCGCGGGCGACGGCAACTTCGGTGCGAGCAAATTTCACTTCTGAGCGGGCATTGATCAGCTCTTGTCGCGAAAAGGCCACATCGGATCGAGCGGTCTTGACGTCGTCACGAGCGACTTCCAACTGTTCTTTGACAATGATGGCGGTGGTCTGTGATTGCTTGAGATCGAGGGCGAGTTTGAATTTTGCAGCCTCTGCAGCGCGACGTTCCCGTTCGAGCTGATCGATCTTGTTCTGCATGTTCGACGCCTCTTGGCGTCTGACGGTGAGCTCGGATTGGATGGTATCGAGCTTGGCTTGAGACACAGCGGCGGTCTTTGAGCTTGAGGCCAAATCATCCTCGAGTTTGTCGGCCTCCTCTTTGGTCGCGAGATATTGATCTTGGAGGAAAGTGACGGTCTTTTGAGTGTTGTCGTACTCTTTTTCGAGTCGTTTGCGTTGCGCCTCAAGGTCCTGGGCCCGTCTCTCGGTTTCGGCGAGGCTGGACTGGATGTTGGCGAGAGATTGCTCCCGGCTTTGGAGCGTGTTCTGTGTGCTGGAGAGATCGTTTTTGAGCGTACGGAGTTCTGCTTCCAGTGAGTCATGGCTCGATTTCTCCTCGGCTAGAGCCAAGGAGAGCGTTTCCAACATGTCCTGGGCACTCTGGGCGTCGACCGCTTCGGTCAGTGCTTCGCCGCTGTTCTCGGGCTTTTCTTGATCAAAGCTCGCAAGGGACAACAAGCTGATCAGCAAGAAGTCGCAGATGATGATCAGCATGGGCTTGTTCATAGAATCCCTGCCTCCGCTTCGATAAGAATCTGACGTCGCACGGGGCGCACATGGAAAATCTTGAGGAGCGAAACGAATATGATGCCGAACAATGTCGAAGCGTAGGCAGCCATCAGTCCGACCTTCGCGAGGTTGAGTGTGAGGATGAGGAGAGATAAGACGGTGCCACCTAAGCCGACGTAAAGACCGGCGTCGAACATGTTGTCTTCATTGTCTAGCAACTTCAGCTTGAGCCGCGAGGAGCCCTTCTGTTTCTGGATCTCCTTCAACTTCACCAAGCAGAGAGCGTAGAGGCCTGCTTGGACCAAGAAGAAGAGGACCAGCGCCAGGAGCGTCATCTCATCTACTTTTTCACCCACCATATTATCAACTTTCTCCGTAATCGCTGCTGGAGCTGTTGGAAAACTCCAATTCAGCGGAGTCTCTTCGCTTTGCCTCGTCTGGGCAAGAAAAGGTTCTCCCAGTAGTATAAATAGAGTAAGGATACCCAGGGCAAGGATTTGTTGGCGGAGCGTGGCGATGCCTTCGACCCTGAGAAATTGTGGGGTGAGAGTGTGCTTCGGCAAGAGTTCGAAGAGAAACCGAATTCCGCAGAAGGCGCCGAAAAGAACGGCCAGGTATTTGGTGAGCAAAGCGATCCACGGCAGGCGGAAACAAAAGACTGCCGTCCCGGACCAGAGAGGGGTGAAGGGGATGCTTTCTTGAAGTTGAGTTCGCCAGTCTGAGTGAAAGATGCGAGCTTGTCGGTTGAGGATATTCGTAAGACCTCCTGCGTGGGCTGCCAATCCGAAGGAAAGATCGCCTAGCCCGGTCTCGGGGAAAAGATCGAGGTAGTCCGTCACGTCTTGAGTGCTTGGGCTGAGCCAGCAGATGGCGAAGAGTCTCGGGAGCTCATCGGGATTGCTTGCCAGAGTGTGGGCGAGGCGGCGGAGCGAGCTCACACTCTCGATGCGGCCCATCAACCCGGAAAATTGCGCCCAGTTTGTCTGCTTCGCGAAGGCGAGAAGATCGAGATACGCCGACTCAAGCTCGCGAGTGGGATGCCCGCGATTGGCGTCAGAGGCGATGCGCTCGAGTTCGAGTCTGAAGCTGGCATTCAGGTAATCTCCTTGTGAAAGCATTGCCGTAGCGGTGATCACAGCGTCCAGGGCAGCCCCGCCCGGTGATGAGACAGCGGGAAAGACTTCGGTGTGACTGAGAAAACGATTTTGTAGCAAGGTTTGCACGCCAGGACGCCGTGACGTTTGAAGGCGATCAAGAATGGCTTGGCGAGTCCATCGATTGACCAGGGCCTCAATCACGGTGGCTTTCTTGGCGGGATCGGCGACGGGAATGTTCTCGAGATCCGGGAAAGCGCCGCCCCAGAATGCGAACTCTGGGTTCTCGCTTTCGAAATTTTCTTGTGACTCAAGGGCTGCTTCGAGATCTGGAAGATTGCTCTGCACTGCGCCATGAAGGAGCAGCTGACTGATCCCGGGTTTTTCGAGTCGGAGTTGGTTCTCGGCTTCTTCTTGGAGTGTTTTGGAATGATCCCCGGCCAGTTGAACCACCTGATCGTCAATGGCCCGTAGATACACCGGGAGCGCTGCGGCGATGGCGAGCGAAGCAAGGCCGAGGGCAAGAAGTTTAAGCTGTTGGAGCAGAAACGGAGACATCCTGCGCCCAAGCTAGCAAAGGCCCGAGGCTGTGCAATTGTGAAATGTTTCGACTTATTCCCGAGCTGTCGACGTGCGGCAAGCCTACAGCCCCCGGGAGCTTACTTTTTGCGGCCTGCTCGAACAGCGATATAAATCACGAGTCCGATGACTAGCAGGGCCGCTGCCATCATAGAGAGAACGAGGAAAACCTCCGGCCATTGCAGCGCTGCAAATTGGAGATGCATAGTGAACCGAGGTTAGAAGCGCGATTGTATCGCGGTCAAGAAGCAGATTTGCGAGTTTTTCCCTCTCACCTCACCGCTCTCACTTCTCATTTCTCATTTCTCATTTCTCATTTCTCATTTCTCATTTCTCATTTCTCA
>CAYFGX010000019.1:0-132677 GCA_964342405.1 uncultured Verrucomicrobiota bacterium
ATTCCAGCTTGAGGGGCTAGAGACCGGTGTATTGCCTGAAATCAAGTAAGATACTTGGAACAGGACCCGTACGTGCGGTTCTGTGAGAGGGCCGAGTCACGGTTGATCACCGTGGCTCACCCTAGTCGATGCGTCCTAGAGGTCTCCAAAGAGGTCTCATCTGTCGATGTGAGGCTTCGTCGGTGAATCAGAACGGCAAGCGTTTACGCTTGTTTCGAGACGCTGATTGATGCTTAAGTGTCGGCGTTGGTTATGAACAAAGCTTTCTCTTTACTCCTTTTAGTCGTGGTGGTTCTTGGAACCTCTTGCGGTGACGGTGCTCCCGTCGAAACGGCAAAAGATATCGACGTCTCGGCGCTGATGGAGGATCTGAAGAGCTCTGATTCTTCTGTTCGATTTACCGCTTGTGTCGAGCTTAGTGAGGGACTCCACACAGCAGCTCCGGCACTCGATGCTTTGATTGAACTTGTGAAATCCGACAAGGACCCGAAGGTGAGAGAAATGGCAGGTTATGCCATCTATCAGATGGGTGAGGAAGTGGCCATGCCTGCTCTACCGATGGTGAAGGAGCGGTTCGAAAAGGAGCGGGTAGCAGGTGTTCGTTCTGTCCTCTACAATCTTTGGGGTAGGCTGGAGCTGGAGACTAGGCCTGGTGGCGCCCCGACCCAACCCTAGTCCTGGCGTTCGCTTTCAAGCGTCTTTTTGACGTTTAGGTATTTGTCGACTCCAAGAAGTTGTTTGAGGTCCTCGAACGACTTTGCGGATGCGGCTAACTCGTCAACCTTTCCTGTCTGTTGGAAGGCCGTGAACAGATCTTCCAACGCTCGGGCGCAAACCATCAATGTTTCAATAGGGAGCACGGCGAATTTGTAACCCATAGAGGCCAATTCATCGCTAGAATGGATGGGCGTCTTTCCTCCCGTGAGCATATTTGCAAAGAGTGGGTAGGGAACGCGTTTGGCAATACTTTTCAGTTCTTCGGTGCTCTCCGGGGCTTCGATGAAGGCAATATCGGCTCCAGCCTCACAGTAGGCGTTCATTCGTTCGATGGCGTCTTCGAGATCCGTCACTTGTCTTGCATCGGTTCGAGCGATCAGGGCGAAATCTGGATTTGCTTTTGCTTGAACAGCCGCTCGTATTTTCAGGACCATCTCTTCCGTCGGAATCACCAGTTTCTCGGCAAAATGTCCACAACGTTTCGGCATGACTTGATCTTCGAGAAGCATTCCGGCCGCTCCGGCTCGTTCAAATCTTCGGAGGGTGTGCTGGACATTGTGTAGATCTCCGTGTCCGGTGTCTCCATCCGCGATGATCGGGACGGAGACAGCTGCGGTCGTGCGCCGAATCGCATCCGCCATTTCGGGCATCGAGATGAAATTGAGATCAGGCAATCCGTGAAGGGACGCACAGGTCCCGAAGCCCCCAATGAAGAGCGTTTTGAATCCGGCGTTTTCCGCGATCTTGGCGGAGAATACGTCATGGATGGCGACGCTTTGAATGATCCCAGGCTCCTTGAGGAGAGCTCGGAGTTGTTGAGCTGGCGTGAGCATCTTTCGCTGACTATTGAGACCAGTGGACCACTCCGGGAGTCACTGTTCTGAATTTCCACAGAGTCCCACCCGCTGTCACGTAGAGGTCTCTCAGGTCAGGACCTCCGAAAGAGCAATTAGTGACTTCGTCGTGAGGGATGGGTTTGAACTGAATCAATTTGCCTGCTGGAGAGAAGACGTAGATGCCCCCAAGGAAGGGGGCTGCTGTTTCTGCTGGTGGGTTAGGCTTGGTCCTTCCGCCCGCTACATAGAGATTTCCCTGCTGATCAATCGCCATCCCATCGGGCCCTCGTCCTGTCTCCCAATCGTAGATGAGTTGCTGGCTTGATTTCACGACGGTTCCGTCTGGGGCGAGTTCGAATCGCCATAGCTTCCGAGCGCCTCCGACTTCATTGTTGTTGTTGTCCGCTACGAATAGGAAGCGATCGTCTGGAGTGATCAAGAGCCCGTTGGGGCGGTCGACCTCATGGGCGATGATTTGCGATACGGTCCCGTCGGCATCGATTCTGTAGACGCCTTCGATCGCTTGGCCTTGTTCATCCAGGATTTGCATGTCTGTTCGTTGACCGTAGCGCGGGTCGGAGAAGTAAATTCGCCCCTGACTGTCTAAGGTGATGTCGTTCGGTTGGTTGTAGCGTTTCCCTTGGAATTGATCGGTCAGCACGGTCAATTGCCCTGCCTGGTCGAGACGGGTGACGCGACGTTGTTTGGGCTCACAAATCAAGAGGCGTCCTTCGCGATCGAAAAGAAGGCCGTTTGACCCCGCATTCTGGCGAAATATCTCGGTGGCCTCTAAGCCCTTGTAACGGGTGATGTCTCCGTCCCCGCTGAAGAGAAGTCCCCAATCTGGATGCCATGCGGGGCCTTCGCCCGCACGTTCGGTGAGCAATTGTTCCGGGACGTCGCCCAGTGGGCCTAGCTGACCTGAAGAGGGAGTTTGGCAGGCGCTCGCGACGAGCAGAAGGAGGATCGTGAGTAGAGCACGCATGATAAATGGGTGTGAGCTTTTCGGGGGGGATCGGGCCTAGTGGATGGGCTGAGGTCGGTTCTTGTTCCACTCTTCTTGGCTGACTTTTTTCACTCGGTTCCAGTGAACGAAGGTCCCTTTCTTATTGCCCACGATCACTTCAGGGAAACCATCCTTGTTCATGTCCTTCGCCATCACCTGAGTTCCAATTCCTGAGTCGTTGTCGACCAAGTGTGGAATGAGATCGACCTTTCCGTTCGTGGAGTGAATTTTGAACCAGTAGAGGACAGCCGGCGCGTTGGGCTCGGCGTCGCCCTTCGGGCCGTGGGCCCAGAATCGTTTTCCTGTGATGATGTCTTTGACGCCGTCGCCGTCCATGTCCGCAAGATCGATGGCGTGAGGTTGAGAGAAATGAACGCCATAAGGGTTTTCGTGAGCTTCTTTGTTCACAAATGTGTGGGCTTTGAATTCGATTTGATCACCGTTCTTGATGTGTTCATACCATGCCAAACCGTAGCCGTGAGCGGCCAAGCATGTGATCACATCGTTGTCTCCGTCACGATCAACGTCGTACGCGTACATCTGCGAAGAGCCGCCGGGGCCGAAGCTAACAGGGTGGAATTGCCAGACCGGATCTCCTTCGATAGATTCGGGCTGTTCCCACCAACCGTTCATCTCAAGAAGGTCAGAGCGTCCGTCCCCGTTGACATCTCCGACTCCAAGTCCATGGGTGAAACGTTGCCAGGGGCCTTTCTTCGAGATCGGACGAAATCGCCAAGGTTTCGTTGGTTCCTTCCAGTCTGGCGAGGCAAAGCCGAAGTAGCCTCCGGAATTGCAGACTATTTCCGGAAGTCCGTCTCCGGTCAGGTCGGTGAAGTGAGGGGACTCGTTATCCGTTACCGCAATCGCAACGTGTGCTTTCCACAGCCGGTTGCTCTTCTTTGGGTTTTCATACCAAGTCGATTCCTTCCCAGGAAACCCAAGAACGAGAATATCGTCCCAGCCATCTTGGTTGAAGTCGTACCCGAAGCTCAGAAAGTTGTTTGAATAGGCATTCCGATTGCTGAGTGCCCCGGCGTAGCCAGGAATGATCCGAGTGGAACCGTCTGGTAGTTTCAATGAGAAGGACTGCTGGTCCGGGTAGTAGGTGTGACGCTCGGTGAACTCGGGGCCGGCATACCAATAGGGACCGGATGCCACGTCGGGATGCCCATCGGCGTTGAAATCGCCCACGCCTGCCCCTTCACTCCAAAAATGATTGGTCAGCTGCACCTTGTCAAAGCTGTGAAGCGTTGGGTTGGCGGCTTGGCTTTGGATGATAAACGTCAATGCAGCGACGCCGAGCGTGAGAGTAGATCGAGACATCACTCTATCTATCCAAGGAATCTTCCAGCGGTCAAGGGGGGAGCGAGTTTTCGGGCGACAGCGGGCGCGGTCTTTGGGTTCGTCTTTGGGTTCGGATTGGAAGGGGCTTGCATCGTTGCGTGGCCTCACTTAAAACGGCTGTCTATTTGAAACGATGACAACAACTCCTTCTCCAATTCGTGTTGCGGTGACAGGTGCCGCTGGGCAAATCGGGTACTCGCTACTCTTCCGAATCGCGTCGGGTGCCATGTTCGGCCCCCATCAGCCGGTTATTCTTCATTTGATTGAAATCGAACCTGCCATGGGAGCGCTTGAGGGTGTTGTTATGGAGTTGGATGATTGCGCTTTCCCTCTTTTGAAAGGTATCGAGGCGACTTCGAGTCTGGACGCCGGCTTTAACGGTGTGAACTGGGCGCTTTTGGTGGGCAGTGTGCCTCGAAAAGCCGGCATGGAGAGACAGGATCTTCTGGGCATCAACGGAAAGATCTTCGTTGGGCAGGGACAGGCGATTCAGAACAACGCAGCCAGCGATGTGAGGACGCTCGTGGTCGGTAACCCCTGCAACACGAACTGCCTGATTGCGATGAATAATGCGCCTGATGTGCCTAAATCTCAGTGGTTTGCGATGACGCGACTCGATGAGAACCGGGCAAAGTCTCAGTTGGCTCAGAAGGCTGGGGTTGATGTGACGGAAGTCACAAATCTCGCCGTTTGGGGAAATCATTCTGCAACTCAGTACCCCGATTTCACCAACGCGAAGATTGGTGGCCAAGCAGCGGCTAGCGTGATCAACGATCAAGAATGGCTTCAAGGTGACTTCATCAAGACGGTGCAACAAAGAGGTGCCGCCATCATCAAGGCTCGCGGTGCATCGAGCGCCGCCAGTGCGGCCAACGCGGTGGTTGACAGTGTTGCGTCCATCGTAAGCCCGACCATGAGTGGCGATTGGCATAGCGTCTGTATCGCATCTCGCGGCGACTATGGTGTGGAAGAAGGACTGATTTCCTCCTTCCCTGTGCGAAGCCATGGCAACGAGATCTCGGTCGTGGAGAGTCTGACAATTGATGAATTCAGTCAGAGTCGGATCGATGTGACCGTTAACGAGCTGAAGGAAGAGAAGGCGATGGTGGCCGATCATCTTCCTTCCGCCTAATCGGTTTTTGATGACTTCTCGAGAGCTAGCGGGCCTCATTGACCACACGCAGCTGAATCCGGTTGCTGTGGCCGATGACTTCAAGGCCTTGTGCGCGGAAGCGGTGGAGCACGGCTTTTACAGCGTCTGCGTTCCCAGTTGGGCGATAGACCTGGCCGTGTCAGAGACGGAAGATTCTGATGTTCGTGTCTGCACCGTCGTTGGTTTTCCGCTAGGTTCGTCGGACGCGGACTCTAAGCGCTACGAAACCGAGATGGCCGTTGATTTGGGAGCTCACGAAATCGACACGGTCATCAATCTTGGGATGGTCAAGGACAAGGCGGATGCTCTTATTCAACGCGAACTCCGCGATATCGTCGAGGCGGCTGATGAACGACCAGTTAAAGTGATTCTAGAAACGGGTTACTTGGAGAATGAAGAGATTATTCGCGTGGTCGAAATCTTCAAAAAAACCGGCGCTCATTTCGTTAAAACCTCGACTGGGTTTGGTCCGAGAGGGGCGAGCCTGGAAGACGTCCGCTTGCTCCGTGAGCACGTGGGACCTGGCTACGGAGTGAAGGCCTCAGGTGGGATTCGGGATTTGGAGACTGCTTTGGCGATGATTGAGGCGGGGGCTAATCGATTGGGGACATCGGGATCGGTCCGCATCATGAAGCAATTCCTAGATGCCGAATCGGAGCAGGCGACTGCAACCGAGTAGTTCTCGAAGACCTCAGAGTCCCTTAATTTGATCGCATCCGATTAGCTGTCTCCCTTGCTGAAAGATTCGGCGAGGGAGATTGTTTTTATCATCGATTTTGATTTGTTGACGGTCTCTTGAAATTCCATCTCGGGTTGAGAGTCATTAACCCATCCACCCCCAGCTTGGACGTGGGCTTTGCCGTCTTTGATCAGTGCGGTTCGGATCGTGATGCAACAGTCTAGATTTCCGTTGTAGGAAAAGTAGCCGACACAGCCTCCGTAGGGACCTCGCTGAGTTTGTTCGAATTCGGAAATGATCTGCATGGCGCGAACCTTTGGGGCCCCACTCAGAGTGCCGGCAGGGAAGGTGGCCCGCATGAGATCGTAGGGGCTCTTGTCGGCCGAAAGTTGCCCTTCGACCTGAGAGACGATGTGCATGACGTGGCTGTACCGCTCGATGATCATGAGGTCTTTCACCTCCACCGTCTCAAAATCACAGACGCGTCCGATATCGTTTCGGGCCAGATCGACCAGCATCACATGCTCTGCCCGTTCTTTTGGATCGGCTAGGAGTTCTTCTTCGTGCTGCACGTCCTCTACCCGCGTCCGCCCTCGTGGTCGTGTGCCTGCAATGGGACGGATTTCAACTCGGCCTTCCTCACTGCGAACGTGAATCTCAGGCGAAGCGCCGACGAGCGCCATGCCATCGAGCTCGAGGAGGAACATGTAGGGAGAGGGATTGATCGAGCGAGCAGCCCGGTAGATATCCAGGGGGGAGGCTGACACATCCGCCGTGAAGCGTTGAGAGCCCACGACTTGAATGATATCTCCTGCCTTGATGTATTCTTTGGCCCGTTCGACGTGCTGGAGAAATCGGGGCTTCTCCATGTTGGACTTGAAGTCGAGCGGCGGAGCCTCTGAAGAGAGCGGAGCCGGTCGGTATTGCACAGGCTGTGCCAGTGCGGATACGAGCTCATCGATCCTTTTGGTTGCAAGCTCGAATGCTTGCTTGGGAGAGTCTTCGGGTGTGAGCTTTGCATTGACGATGATCGTGATCGTTTGCGAGACGCGGTCGAAAACGAGTAGTTCGTCGGTGATCAAAAAGTAGACTGTGGGTGTGCCAAGTTCGTTCTTTGGCGGCTTCGGTACGCTGGGTTCTACGTCGTGAATGAATTCGTAGCCAATGAAGCCGACGGCCCCGCCGGTGAAGCGGTTCGGTAAATCCGACAATGAAACTGCTTGGAAGCGGCTAAGGTACTTTTCCACGACCTCAAGCGCGTCTCGCACCGCGCCATCTTTGCGCTCAGCAGCGTTGCGATTGATTTGGTAGCTCTCGGTCGTTTGGTTGTGCGTTCTGACCTCTACCTGATCATCCAGTTGGCGAATAATCGTTTTCGGATTGCACCCCACGAAAGAGTAACGTCCCAAGTGTTCTCCTCCTTCGACAGACTCGAACAGGAACGTCTCGCCTTGATCGCGAAGCTTCCAATAGGCTGACACTGGGGTGTCAAAGTCTGCCAAGATCTGACGGGTAACTGGAATCAGATTGCCGTCGGCACTCAGTTTTGTGAACTCTTCTTGATCAGGGTAATACATAGTGACTCGTGGGGAGGGCTGTTGGCTACACGGGTTTCCGACGCAGACAGAATCACGATGCCCATAAACCGAATCGTGATTTGACGCGTGCGAGAATTCGTCGCTTTTGCCAAGATAGAGACATGTACGTCATCACAGACGAAAGGTGCATCGGCTACTCGTCGCCGGGGCACCCTGAACGACCTGCAAGGGTGAAAGATACGCTGGCTAAACTGCGAGCTCAAGATGAACTTCAAATAGAGTGGCAGGCTCCTATGGAACCGGACGACGACGTATTAATGCTCGGACACTCGGCTGCTCACCTCGCTCGATTGAAGAATCCGGGCGCTGACTTCGATGGTGACACGCCAGCCTACCCTCAAATCGATGCGCATGCACGTCGAGCGGTGGGCGGTGCGCTCAAAGCGTTGGATCTGACTTTGAAGGGAGAGTTAGCGTTCAGTTTGTTGCGCCCTCCCGGGCACCATGCGACGCCGGATCGTGCGATGGGATTCTGCTATCTTGGATCGATCGGAATTTCAGTGCTTCACGCGGCAAGGCGGCTCGGCAAGCGAGTGGCGGTCTTTGACTTTGACGTTCATCATGGAAATGGGACGGAAGCGCTGCTCCAGGATGAACCGAGGGTGGCGTTCTTCTCAGTCCACCAGCATCCCTGTTATCCCGGAACGGGCGTGATGGATGTGGGGGAGAATTGTTTTAATTTTCCGGTTCCTCCGCGAACACCCCGAGAGGACTACCGAGCGATTCTGGGTCGGGCCTTGGCTGAATTGGTTCGATGGAAGCCTGATCTCATTGCTGTTTCCGCTGGATTTGACGCCTACGTCGGCGATCCCATCGCGCAGGAGACCCTTATCGAACGGGATTTTCAGGAACTGGGTGAGGAAATCAGAAAACAAGGAATCCCTTTCTATTCGGTTCTCGAAGGCGGATATAGTGACGAGCTGCCGGAGCTCGTTGAGGCCTATTTGCGCGGAATTTCGGGAATCGTCCAGACGCCCTAGGCGAGGATTTCTCGGAAACTGGGAGGGGACTTCTCGTTATCAATCCAAGCCGCCAGAGCTCGAGATGGTTCGATAGGGGGCATGCGGGTATTCCTTTACGGCGAACCCATAGCAGAATGGCTCGGGATGTAGCGGCTTGCTCGAAGCACCTCGGCGGAGAAATGACGATCGCCACTCGCTGAAAGCTTGCGTTCGCGGGCTAGGACGACGCCCTTGAAGCCGGAGCAAGAAAGTCTGGAAAGAATAGCACAAAGGGCTAATGTCGGCCGCCGTTGGGTTTGAGCCCACGGTAGATTTTTATGAAAGCAGTGATTCTGGCCGCAGGGAAGGGAACAAGAATGGGTGAACTGACATCATCTGTTCCAAAGCCGATGCTTCGAGTGCACGGGAAACCGATCCTAGAACATATTGTTGAGGGATTGGTCGCGGCTGGCGTGGATGGCATCTGTATCATCACGGGGTGGAAGGCAGAGGTGATTGAGTCCCACTTCGGCGATGGATCGGGATGGAACACGCGTGTGAGCTACGTCCGGCAAGAAGTCCAGGATGGCACAGGGAAAGCCCCTGAACTCGCGAAGGAGTTTGTTGGAGACGACAGCTTTATCCTTACCTATGGCGACATATTGGTTCCGGGAGAAACCTATCAGGACATGGTGAAACGGTTCGCTGAAGCGGATTTTGCCGGCCTCCTAACCGTCACCGAGGGAGAGGATGTGACCAAAGGGGGGATCAATTTCTTTGACCAATCATTTTGTTTGACCCGGTTAGTTGAGAAGCCATCGCTAGAGCAAATCGACGAGATGAGGTCAGAGGGGCTTCTCAAGGAAGGAGATCCCGTTTACTACAACGCTGGTATCTATTTGTTTAAGCCTGAGGTCTTTGATTTCACAGCGCGGCTAGAGAAATCTCCGCGCGGCGAATACGAGCTGACCGATGCAATCCAGGCGATGGTTGAAGCAAAGCGCGCCATTGCGGGCCAGGTGATTGCCGGTCGCTGGGTAGACGTGCGGGATCCCTCCGTGTTGGCGCAGCTTGAGTCGGAATCTGCGTAATTGCTATAGGCCTCTACAGTCGAGGCCGTCGGGCATAGAAACTTTATAATAGTCGGATTTTTCATTTCAGGATGAGCCTCTTTCGGCGGCAGGAACGTCGCATTATTGTATTTTCTTGTCTTTGTTTCTTCGTTGGAAATTCAGAAACAAACACTCCAGATGCGTCATTCGCCCTCCTTTGGCGTTGTTGAGGCTTCCCGATGCCAGAAAGAGCTTGTGCGGTGTTTCGGAATGTTTTTAGGTCGAATCAACGGCGGTACGTTTGAGAAATGAACTCAATATGAACACTTAGAATCACGGTCCGTATTCGGTATCTGAATACGGCCGCTACTGGGGGGGGACTCGCTTCCTGCCCTTAGTGTTTAGGTCTTTGTGACGAAAGAGATTCGCTTGGAACGTGGATTGATTCGGTAAGAAACGAACGGAACCCTGGTCTCATGACCGTCGATGGGCGATTCTGCCACAATCATTTTCGAGGATCCTCAATGATCGCCGCACCGATTGATTCTAATGTTTTCTATTCGAGTTCGAGTAGAGAACGGCTGCTGGCGGATTACCACTTTTGAGAAGGGTATAGCAGTTGCTTCCTCAATGTCGGCAATAATGAGAATAACGAGGTAAGTGAATGATTAGACAAGTTGGTGAGAATGTGGTCTACGAAGACCCCCGTCGGGTCGGCTATCCCGTCGACATGGAGGCCTTGGCGAAAGAAGCCAATTATCGGGTTTCGAGGTTGGGCGAGCTGTTAGGGCTCTCGCCGCGAACTTTGCAGAGATATTTCATCGCGGGGCTCGGGGTAAAGCCCAAGTACTGGCTCCGCGAGCAGCGGATGCGAAACCTTTATCGATTGCTCTCCGAAGGCAAGTCGTTGGATGAAGCGGCGACTCGGGTTGGTTTACAGCGATACGACTACTTGGCTCGTGAGGTCCGATTCTTCGAAGGCATCACGCCTGAGGAGCTCTTTCTCGAGGCTGAGAACGACGAAGAGAAAAAGACATCGTCTCCAACTGGGATACAACGTGGCGATCTTACCCAGCACTCGCCTGAGTTGCCGGTCGGCGAGAGTGCCGACTTGACGTCTGACAGCTGAGCGGCGGTCTTCGATCTATAGTTTGGATAAGCCCCTCCAAGAGTGAGTCTCTTGGAGGGGCTTGCTATTTGTGGAGGCGGAATGTCTTCGACATTTTCGAGGAGCTTCGTTAGGGCTTTTGCATGCGTGATTCCGAAAACACTGTGAAGCCAGGAGCTGAGCCACCGCCGCTGCCTTCGCAAGTGCCCAGTCGATCTTTTCGAGGAACTCGGCTCGCGTGGTGGATTCATTTGATCATCTTGGGAGCGTATCCCCTGATGATGGCCGTCTTGTCGTCTCAATCCGGCGGGGGCGATGGGAGTGCCGCTCTCAGTCCCTCTCTGAGCCAGCTCGGTCTTGTGGTTGTCTCAGAATTGGTTCTGTTCGGTGTTTGGTTTGCGATCGCTTGGGGATTTTCTGGAGTTGCTTTGAGTCAGCTCATGTTTCGCTGGAATCACTCGCTCAGAACTCCGGTGTTTGGATTTCTATACTCTATTGGACTTCGGGTTGGGGTAGGGATTCTGATGATGATTACGCTTCTCGTGATATCTGGCATCGGGGGCGGAAGCCTCTCTGAAATTGCGGATGGGTTCAGACCTGATATTGAGAAGGTGGTGGATACCGACGAGCTGGAAGCCGATCCGCTTTACCTTCTTGTTAATTGCACGGTGGTGAGTTTTGTTCTGGCGGGCTTCCGCGAGGAGCTGTGGAGAGTGGGGATGCTTGCGGCGTTTTTTGTTCTTTTCCCACGAATGAATCAGAGCATTGGGGGCCGATTAGGAGCGGTGGCGGTTGTTGCTCTCTTATTCGGTATCGGACATGCCGTGCAAGGGCCTGGGGCAGTTTGGCTGACGTTCTTGCTCGGGATGGGATTGGGGGCGATCATCGTCTTTCATCGTTCTATCTGGGAGGCCGTGATTGCCCATGGATTCTTCGACGCTTCGAGTTTCTTGATGATTTTCGTCATCAAGCGGTATTTCCCGGACGCGATTCCTGGCTTCTAGGCTTTGGGTACCAGGCTCAGGACGTGTTTTCACTTGGGGGCCTCGTGGTGAGCTTGGCCAGTGGGAAAACGTCATCTTGCCCCGCTCGGGCTCAAAGCACTCCTCCGTTTGGAATTGGAATCGAAATCGTTGAGGAAGCAAATTCTTTTCGGTAGGCTCTTCGATTATGAAATGGTTTCGCGGACTAGGATATTCACGCTTTGTGCTGGGAGTGCTGGCGGGTTGGGGCGTTGAGGGCGGTTTGGAGATACAGGCCGATGATTGGCCGCAGTTTCGCGGGCCGCGGCACGATGGGATCTCTTTAGAGTCCGAATGGCGAAAGAACTGGGAGCAAGCTCCGCCGAAACTGCTCTGGCGTTCGAGCGTTGGAATCGGGTTTTCGTCGATGGCGGTTGCCAATGATCGAGTCCTCACTGTTGGTCATCAGAAAGGGGAGGACGTGATCTCCTGTTTAAGCGAGTCGACCGGGGAACAGCTCTGGGAATACCGCTACGCCAGTAAATTGGGAGCCATGTTCTACATCGGTGGCCCGGGATCGACGCCGACCATCGATGCGGACTCAGACCGGGTTTGGGTTCTTGGAAAATGGGGAGAGTGTTTCTGTTTTTCTTTGCTAAATGGGGAGCTCTTATGGAAACGGCACTTGGCTCAGGAAGAGGATTTGGCAGTGCCAGATTGGGGCTTCAATGGCTCTCCTTTGAAATATGGAGACCGGATTATTCTCAATCTTGGAACTGCTGGGATGGCTATCGATGCTGCCTCGGGAAAAACGCTTTGGCGGTCGGAGGGTGATGAAAGTGGTTACTCAACACCGTTGCCCTACAGCGATTCCGGGCAGTCCCTTGTAGTGGTTTCGTCTGGTGAATCCTATTCGGCGGTGAAGCCGGAGTCGGGAGATCTGGTTTGGACGGTCCCCTGGTTCACTCGCTATGGCGTCAATGCAGCCGATCCAATCGTTTGGCGTGAGAAGGTATTTGTATCATCAGGCTATCAAAAGGGGAGCGGTCTTTTTGCCCTGGGGACCGGTGAGCTCGAGAATCTGTGGAAACAACGAAAGTTTCGTGCTCAGCAGAACGCGCCGGTACGGATCGGAGAGCATCTTTACGGATTTGACGGGGATAGTTCATCAAGAGCGATGCTCAAGTGTTTGTCTCTGGAGTCCGGAGATCTCGTTTGGGAAGATGAGACCTTCGGGTACGGAGCTCTGTCTGCGGCCAATAATCACTTGATCATGATTGCTTCTGATGGTCGGTTAGGAGTGGCTGAAGCCTCTCCTAGTGGATTCAAACCGACCCTCTTTGAGACTGGGTTGGAGGCTGACTGCTGGATCGTCCCTGTGTTGGCGAATGGGCGGATCCTTTGTCGTAACTCTAAGGGGCATCTGGTGTCTCTAGATGTTCGGAAACCCTAGTCGCTGATTCGAAGTGTCGCTTAGCCAATGGATATGAAAACCAGAAGACGATCTTTTCTCAAAACCGCCAGCCTCGCTGCAGGAGCTTCCGTTCTCCCGTTCAATGTGCTTGCGGCCAATCCTGGGCGACGCTATCGGACGGCTTTGATTGGGTGTGGTTGGTGGGGGACGAACATTCTCCGTGAAGCCATGGCTGCAGGGCAGAGCAAGGTGGTGGGACTTTGCGATGTGTATCGGCGTCCCTTGCAAGTGACCGCCGATGAGGTTGAGGCTGAAACTGGGGATCAGCCTGCGGTCTTTGATGACTATCGAGAGATGTTGGCGAAAGTTCGGCCGGAGATCGTGATCATTGCGACGCCCGACCATTGGCACGCAATGCCCTGCATCGATGCTCTCAACTCGGGGGCTCATGTCTTTGTGGAAAAGCCCACGAGTCATACGATCGGTGAGAGTCAGGCTATGCTCGCTGCGGCTCAAGCGGAAGACCGGATCGTTCAAGTAGGGCTGCATCGTCGAATTGGTCCTCATCATGTCTCGGGAATGGATTTCTTGCGTTCGGGGAAGGCCGGTGAGATTGGCTCGGTTCGCATGTTTGTGACCGGTGGCGCTTCTGGACGTGAAACGCCGACTGCCAACTCACGTATCCCGTCGGGGATGAATTGGGATCTCTGGTGTGGTCCCGCCCCTCTGCGTCCGTACAATCGAAAACTGACGCCGGGTGGTTGGCGGAATTTTTTGGACTACGCGAATGGAACTTTGGGAGATTGGGGCGTGCACTGGCTGGATCAGGTGCTCTGGTGGACGGAGGAGAAATATCCGAAGTCAGTTTACTCTACAGGGGGACGTCCAATCTTGGGTGAAGCCATCGCGAGTGAGAAGGAAGCGACCACGGATGCCCCTGACTCACAAGTGGCTGTGTACCAATTCGAGTCCTTCACGGCGACCTGGGAACATCGCAAATTTGCAGGTAACCAAGCAGAGAAACATCGGATCGGGGCCTATTTCTACGGCACCAAAGGAGTTTTTCACATGGGCTGGCGTGATGGCTGGACGTTTTATCCCAAGAACAAGAACGAACAGCCCATTCATGTGGAACCCGATTTCAGCGATCCGAAAGATGGCAACAATCTGAAACAACTGTGGGAGGACTTTTTAACGGGAATCCAAAACAAGCGGCAGCCTGTTGCCAATATTGAGGCGGCACACAGATCATCCGTTTTGCCACTCTTGGGAATGCTTTCTTACAAGCTGGGGCGGAGTGTGATTTGGGATGGCGAGCAGGAGAGCATTGTGGGCGACGAGGCGGCGAATGCACTCCTGAGGCGCGATTATCGGGAACCTTGGACTTATCCAAGCAAGGCTAAGGCTTAGCGGCGAGAGCGCCTTCGTCCCGGGCCCCGTGGTCCCGCTCGATTCCCTCTGCCTCTTCGATTATTGGGATCGAGAGTGCCGAAGTAGCCTCCGATGATGTGGGGAAACTTGCCGGGAGTCACGTGGTAGTGCCAGCCTCGGGCTTCGTCGCGATGTACATTGAACTCGTTGAGCGGGTTAG
The DNA here is from genome assembly GCA_964342405.1 of uncultured Verrucomicrobiota bacterium. Lineage (GTDB taxonomy): Bacteria > Verrucomicrobiota > Verrucomicrobiia > Limisphaerales > AAA164-E04 > UBA2970. Next base: position 14,402 of record CAYFGX010000019.1, read on the forward strand.
AGGAGGCATTTTTCGCCAATAGGTTTGGCGCTTCGTAGGGGCCGTAAATGGGGAATCCATCGAAGGCAAATCCAATGAGAGGAGAGTGTCTTTCGCCATTATCTGCCCACGGAGATTTAATGCAAACGGGATACTTGTGGTAGTGATACTGTGAGTTTGGAGCGGGGTGTCCACAGCAGCGATCCAGTCTCCAGATCGCGTCTTCCGTGCGTTCCAAATCGTACGGATTGAAAAACACGATTCCGTTGACCGCCACGCCTATTGGGCCCCCTGGAAGGGCATTGTTTTGGTTTCCCTGGGTCATCGAGATTCGATTTGGGTTCGGTGTGGGTTGGAGGGGGATATACCAAACGCTTGCCATTTCCTGGATATGATTCGGGTTTCCGTCTAAGGCTCTCCAGATATCTGGGAAAAAAGCTGTCGGATGATTGGGGAGATTGTGTGATTGAATCACGAGATGTTGTTGTGTGAAGCGAATGACGACATTGTCCGGAATATAGCGACTTTTCTTCACTAAGGTGCCGGTTGCATCGTAGTAGCCGTCGCGTAACCAGGCGGACGTGTTGTCGACGAAGGGAGCTTCCAGTTTGTCACTCAAGTAGAGCAGGCGGTTCGCATTGCGGTGATTGAATTCGCGGGGGACTTGTGGCCCGAGGTGGGAAGGGTCGTAATACCATCTTCCGCCAAGGTGGATTAGTGATTCAATCGACTTCGAACTGATTGGGGCTTCTTTGGAACGAAAATGTTTTGGAGGGGCGATGGGATCGAGCTGGAAGTCGTTGATCCAGAATTCTGATTCGAGCTCTGTTGCGTTCCCGTGGGTAAATCCAGCTGAGAGGCGCAAGGTATCGACTTCTGCGAATGGGGTTCGGAATTCCATCTCGTAAGTTCTCCAGGTCGCTGGCCCGAGCTTTTCACTGGTGCTCCGATCCGCAAGGTCTGTTCGTTCCTGTCTGACTTGCGGGAAGATTCTTTGCTTGATTTTGTCGAGTGCGTCCGTTCCCCCTTTTCCGTAAAACTCAACCTGGAGGTAGAGATCGTCTTTCTCGACGGAGAAATGGCGTTGAGCGAGCGCTCGGATGCGGAAACGATACCAGCGGTGACGATTTGCCCCGAAGTCTCGCGCGGTCGTAGTAACGGAACCTTGAACCGGGCCGGGAGCCGCGGGATCTTTGCAGCTCTGGAGGCGAACCCCTTTGCCGGAGTATTCTCGTGACGGGTCCCCCAGGTCTCCGTAGGTGACATTCCCGACCATGCTGTAGTGGGCTGGTTGATTTGGTGACGTTGGAGAAGGCAGAAATCTCGGATTGGGCAGTAATCCAGCGGTCGCACCGAGGATGCTTGTGAGGCCGATTGCAAGCAACGTAAGTCGCCAGTTGAGTGTGGATTGAAACATCATACAAGTTGCTCGAAGGATGCCAAAACTTCGATTTAGAGCGGGTTGTTGCCTGCTTCTGGTGAAACGCTCTTTCAGAATGGACGAAGCGGGGCGCGTCACGGTTACATCAGAAGGAAGTTCTACAGATCGATAAAACAGTCAGGTGATTTACGACTTCAGAAAAAGCCTGACAAGAGCCGAGACGGACGGGCAGGATGTCCCTTTCTCTCAAACGTGATGCGCTCTGTGCAACGATAGCCAATTTGATACGATGAAAGCAGTCGAAAACGGTGATCAGCCACTCAAAGATATTGGTGAATGGGACGATTTTGTCGCCCGCGATGTGTATCCTGAGCCCAAGAAACGGGCAAAGGAAGACTACCGCAACTACGATGATCCGGCGCGGGATTGCGTCCGAGAGTTTTACCGCCTTCACCATGAGAACCAAACCTACGACTTTGTCCGCGGCAAGGAAAAGGAGTGGCTCCCCATGAGGCGCAAGAAAATGACGGTCATCGAGGCCTTAGAGTTCCTGAATACCCTGGTCGATGACTCGGATCCGGATATTGATTTGGACCAATTGCAGCATCTTCTTCAGACATCCGAGGCAATTCGGGCGGACGGTCATGAGGATTGGTTCGTGCTGACGGGTTTTCTGCACGACCTCGGAAAAGTATTATGTCTATTCGGTGAACCTCAATGGGCGGTGGTTGGCGACACGCATCCGGTTGGATGTCGTTTTAGTGATCGAATTGTCTATTCGGAGTTTTTCGGGAAGAACGCGGACCAGCACGACTCCCGCTACAACTCAAAATTGGGTGTATACGAGGAAGGATGTGGCCTCCGGAACGTTCACATGTCATGGGGGCATGACGAATACATGTATCATATTCTGAAAGACTACCTTCCTGAGCCCGCCCTGTATATGGTTCGCTACCATTCGTTCTACGCTTGGCATCGAGAGAACGACTACGACTACCTTTGCGATGATCACGATCGAGAGATGCTCTTTTGGGTTCGGAAGTTTAATCCTTACGATCTCTATACCAAGTGTCCCGAGCTTCCGAAGTGGGACAAGCTCCGCTCCTACTACGAATCCCTCATTCAAAAGTATCTTCCGGCCGAGTTGACTTTTTAATCAGATCTGAAACATGAATTGTATTAGAGCGATCTTTTGGGGGGTAGCGATCCTTTTTGCGAGTGAGTCAGTTCTTGCTCGTGAGGCTAAGGAGTATGATGGGGATGTTCACTACGATGAATCCCGCCTCCCACACTACGACCTTCCACCCTTGTTGGTGACGGGGCAGGGGAAGGAAGTCAAGACCCCAGAGGATTGGTTTCGGGTTAGGAGACCGGAGATACTGTCCTTGTTCTCGAACCTGATTTACGGACGGGTGCCAGCGCCAGCCTCTCCTCTTGAAACCACCTTTGAGGTCGTTAAAATCGATCCTCAATTCATGGAGGGGAAGGCGACCCGAAAGGATGTGAAGATTCGCTTCAAGAATGAGAAGGGGGAGATCTCGATGCACTTTCTCGTCTTTGTGCCCAACGGTGTGGATAAACCCGTTCCTGCCTTTCTGAAACATAGTTTCAATAATACTCAGTCTAAAGACTTCGATGCTTCGACAACGCGGCCAGGGCGTTTGAGGAACGGGTGGCCGCTGGGCGAGTTCTTTGATCGAGGCTATGGATTCTGTGCCGTCTACCAACAGGATCTCGTCGGGCATAACGAAGTCGAGTTTCTCAAAGGGATTCACAGATTGTTCTATCCGGAAAACCAGAGCTTTCCGAAGGCTCATGAGTGGGGTGTTCTTTCTACGTGCGCATGGGGGGCGATGAGGGCGATGGACTATTTGGAAACGGACGATGATGTGGACCACACTCGCATTGCGATCATGGGGCACTCGAAGATGGGGAAGGCTGCCTTGTGGACTGCGGCTCAGGACGAACGGATTGCACTCGCGATCTCCGCCCAATCCGGGTGTGCTGGAGCGGCTTTGTGGCGTCGAAAATTTGGGGAAACTCTGAAGAAGATGGTCACTCGATTTCCTTACTGGCTTTGTCGCAATGCGTGGAAATTCGTCGAGCAAGAGGATGATCTGCCGGTAGACCAACATATGCTCTTGGCCTGTATTGCGCCCCGGCCAGTTTACGTGCACAGCGGTGTTGAAGATACATGGGCGGATGGTAGAGGAGAGTACCTTTCGGCCTATCACGCGAGTGAGGTCTATCGGCTGCTCGGAAAACAAGGTTTGAGCTCTGAAGCTTCACCGGCGGTCGGAGTGCCGATCATTGAAAGTGATGTGGGGTATCATATTCGGGAAGGAGGTCACTCGATCGAAATGTTTGATTGGCAGCGTTTTCTGGATTTTGCGGACTATCATTTTAAGCGTAATTGAGGTGGAAGGGTTTCGGATTCCAGGCCGGATTGGATTTCTGGCTTGGTAGTTTACAGAGCCGATGAGGCTCGTATGGGGAGATTGAGAGAGGACTATTTTATGAAGAAGGTAGGGTTTATTGGCTTAGGGGATATGGGGATGGCCATGGCGAAGAATCTGATCAAAGAGGGATTTGATCTGATTGGGTATGACTTGCGTGAGGAGCAATTGTCGACGCTCGAGGCAGCTGGAGGAAAGCGCGCTGGCTCTCTAAGCGAGATTGGAGCGACAGCTGATGTGGTCTTCATCATGGTCATGACCGGCAAACAAGTGCATTCGATCATTTCTGGAGAGGGAGGCCTTCTCGAAACGATGCCAGCTGGAAAGACGATTATTTTGACGGCGACGATTGAGCCTTCAGAGGCTCGTGCTGCCTACATTCCGGTCGCGGAGAAAGGGGTCGAGATGATTGATTCGCCCGTCTCTGGCGGAAAGGGCGGCGCTGAAGCAGGGAGTCTGGCGATGATGGCTGCAGGTAAGCGGGATGTCTGGGAGTCACAGCAAGATGTGATGAATGCCGTTGGGGGAAACATATTTCATGTGGGCGAAGAGGTCGGGAAGGGACAAACCGTCAAAGCTTCCTTGCAAGCCCTGATCGGATCAACGTTTACGGCCATCTTCGAATCGCTCGTGCTCGGTTCCAAAGCAGGGATTGAAGGAAAGGTTCTCTACGAAGTGTTTGCGGCCAGTGGGGTGAGCAGTCCGTTATTCAAGAACTGCGCGGAGCTCATCATGGATCGGAAGTTTAAGGGCACGGGAAGTCAGATCAAGACCATGCACAAGGACTTGGGGATCACGATGGGAATGGCCAAAGAGAATGGTGCTGCGATGTTTACGACAAGTGCTGCCTATGAGCTCTTTCAGTCAGGCATCTCGATGTTTCCAGAAGAGGATAACTGGTCCATTGTGAAGCTTCTCGAGCAGATCGCTGGGACTGAAGTGAAGTGGTAAACGAAGCAAGTTGAAAGGGACGATATGGCAAAACTAGGTGTCATTACGGATGGGATTAGTCGAGATTTTGAGCATGCCTTGCAGGTCATGACCGACGCGGGCTTGGAATATGCTGAGCTACAGTATCTCTGGGACAAAGAGGTGGGAGATCTGAACGACGATGAAATGGCGAAAGCCAAGGGATTGATCGATCGTTTTGGAGTTAAGGTTTCGTGCATTTCGCGGCACAATTTCGCTGGGATGCTCGTGGGGACTACTGAGGTCGGCGACCCCAATCATACGAAGCACATGGAGGGCTTGGGACGGTGTATCGATATGGCGCAGGCCCTGGATTGCCCATTGGTTCGGATCATGAGTTTTCGTCGGGAGATGATTTTATTTGGGCGAGATGGGGCGGATCATTGGATTGTCAGTCACGGGGCATGGGACAAGCTCTTGAAGCTCCTTGAGGCCCCAGTGAAATTAGCTGAAGAACGTGGGGTGACCTTAGTCTTAGAAACGGGCAACAATGCGATGGTTCCATCCGCCTATCTCGGTCGCAAGCTCGTTGATGATATGGGATCCGATCACCTGAAAATCCTCTGGGATCCGGGCAACTGTTTGTATGCGAGCGAAGCGGCGTTCCCGGATGGTTATGAGGCACTGCGAGGTGGATACCTGGGGCATTTTCACATCAAGGATCAGATCGTCGACATGCCCAAGGCTACCGTTGCGTTCTGTGAGTTTGGGACGGGGCAAATGGCGCCGTACTTGGAAGGGATCGCTAAGGGACTCGTCGACGATGATTATCAAGGTGTGACGTCTTTCGAAAGCGTGTATCGACCGCCGGGCGGGGATTTTGAAGCCGGGTTCAAGGCTTCTCTCGAGACCTTTAAACGGCTTTTCGGTTGAACTTTGGCGGCAACATCCTGACGAGGAACGCATAGAGATGAAGACAAAAAGCCGGATTCTGATAGGCAAAGTCATTGGCTGTTTGCTGCTCGCAGTGCTCTTAGGTGGCTGCGGGGTGTCCTCCAAGCAGATTGTTTTCAAATACGGCAATGAGCAGCCCGAAGCGGCTCTTCGCAGTCAATCCATGCTGTTTTTCAAGAAAGAACTTGAGGAACGGTCGGGCGGACGGATCCAAGTGGAACTCTTTTTCGGCGGCGTATTGGGAAACGAAAGGGAGCTCATGGACCTCGTGGCGACTGGAGCTCTCCAGGGAACACGAGGAGGCTTTTTTGCCGATGCGAATCCAAGGTTCAACTTGTTCACGCTGCCGTTCCTTGTGGATGATTGGGATCAGGCGATTCGGCTGGTGAATAGCCCGTTCATGAAAGCAGTGAATGAGGGGGCAAGAGAACGGGGTTTTCATATTCCTGCCACGGGAATCTCACAGGGGTTTCGAGCCCATACGAACAATAAACATCCGATTCGAACCCCAGATGACTTGAAGGGATTAAAGATGCGAGTGCCTTCCCAAGAAGTTTATGTTCAAACAGCCAAGGCGTTTGGTGCGAATCCTCAAGAGATTCCCTATATTGAGGTCTATCAGGCGCTTCAGACGGGGGTTGTTGATGGGCAAGACAATGCTCCTTCAAATATCTGGGATTTCAAGGTGCATGAAGTGTCGGAATACTTGACGATTTCGAATTATGCAACGGGACCAGATCCGTTCATGGTTAACTTGGCTTGGTACGAAACGCTGCCGAGCGACCTTCAGAAGCTTTTTGATGAAGTGGCAGCTGAAACAATGACACTCAGCGATCAAATGAATCGTGAGAAGGAGGCCGAGTTCATCGAGTTGTTGTCCAAGGAATTGACTGTCAACACACTCACCGGAGAAGCGCTTGAACCATTCAGGGCTGCGGTGGAGCCAGTTTATGAATATTTTGTCGAGAAGGGGGAGTTTAGCCGTGATGATATTGCTGCGGCTCGCGCTGCTTCGGTGGGGGAGTAAATTCGCGATCGGATATTGAAAATGAGCACGGTCGAACGATTCCAATCTGGTGTGGTCTCGTGGTTGGAGAACGCGATTGCCGTGCTGCTTGTTGCCATCTGGTTCGTCGTTGCTGCCTTGGTCGCGCTACGATACGTGTTCAATTCGTCGATCCCTGGAGGAAACGAAGTCGTGACGATGCTGTTTGTCTACACGACCGCAATAGGAGCAGCGGTGGGATTGGCTCGATGGGAACACATTGGAATCTCATTCTTGTTGGAACGGCTCCCGAATCGAGTTCAGTGGGGCTTGGATCTACTGCGCACTTTGTTAGTGGGGATTTTGAATGCCGTGATTGTTGCCCATAGCTTCACGTGGATTCAAACGACCGGAAATTACTTGATGCCGAGTACGGGGTTGCCTCGTTTTGTTGTTCAATTAAGTATACCTATTGGATGCTCGCTTGGCGCAATCTTCTGTTTGATTCGATTGATCCGCCTGTATCGTGAGGGGAGCTCTGAGTTCGTGCTGCCTGAATTCGGGCGATCAACTATTCCCGCAAAAGGGGAAGAGTAAGGATGGCGGTCTTACTGGTCACTCTGCTCGTATTATTGATTCTGGGTGTTCCGATCGCATACTCGCTTGGGCTTTCATCTCTCGGTTACTTTGTGTTGGTCCACCCGGAGCTCCTCCAAGTGCTGCCTCAGCGGCTCTTTGCAGGAATGGATTCCTACGCCCTCATCGCGCTTCCACTTTTTATCTTCATGGGACACTTAATGAACGAAGGCGGAATCACTCAGCGCTTGATCGATTTCTGTATGATCTTCGTTGGACGTTTTGCCGGCGGGCTTGGGCTCGTGAATGTGGGGTCGAGTATGTTGTTCGGGGGGATCTCTGGATCGTCGACCTCGGATACCGCCTCGATTGGTTCGGTCTTGATTCCCGAGATGCGAAGGCGCGGATACCCGGCTAGTTTCGCGGCCGGTCTCACGGTGGCGTCCTCAACGATGGGGATGATTATCCCTCCGAGTATTCCGATGGTGATTTTTGCCGTCACTGCTCAGGAATCCGTCGGGCGACTCTTTCTCGGGGGCGTGATTCCGGGCTTGTTGGTGGGGGGATTTCAGCTCTTGCTGGTGTTTTTCATAGCTCGTCGGCGGGCTTACCCTAAAGAGACCGTTCCATTGACCTTTCAGTTGGTTGTGAAACAGGTTCTTCGGTCTGCAGTCGTCTTGGCGATGCCGTTGTTTGTTGTGGGGACGGTCGTGTTCGGTGTGGCTACGGCGACAGAATCTGCTGCACTCGGTGTTGGCTATGCCTTGTTGGTGGGAGCTTTGGTCATTCGGCACCTCTCGTTTCGCGACGTGTTGAAATCATTAAGACTAGCGGCGATCACGAGTGGCAAGATCATGATGATCATTGCGTTCTCTCAGGTGTTCATCTGGGTGCTTGCCCTGGAGCGCGGACCTGAAATCCTGTCTAGGGGGATTGAGAGCGCCGGTTTAGGTCCGACTGGACTTCTCTTATTAGTGATTGGAGTGGTTTTAATTCTGGGAACCTTTGTCGACGTGAGTCCGGCGATCCTTCTGTTGACTCCGGTCTTTCTTCCCTCGATTTTGGCTGCTGGGATCTCTCCCGTCTTGTTTGGTGTGGTCTTTGTTTCGGGCTTAGCGGTTGGGGCGTGTACTCCTCCCGTTGGTAATTGCCTTAATGTCTGTGCGATCGTTTCAGGACTGAGAATTGGTGAGATCTTTTATGGTGCTTTGCCGTTTCTAGGAGCGAACGTTTTGATGCTCGTGCTGATTTCACTTTTCCCATCCTTAGTTCTCTGGTTACCCAATTTGATCATGGGGCGCTGAGGCTGCGGTCTCGTTGAATCCGTGGCCACTCACTTGAATGGCAGGGAACTAGTCCCAATCTCGGTAAGGAAGGGAAGGGGGAGGCTGATTCCGATTCTTTTGAATCTGATCTTGCTCGGGTGACGATTCGCGTTGGAGTAGGATGATCGCCAGTCGACATATTGCCAAGCTGAGTGAAACGGCCAAGACCTCTGTAGCAGACTCCTTGTCGCGGCCGGCGCGAGCAAAATACATCTTGTGTTCCTTGACTCGCAGTCGTCCCAATCGAATGGAAATCCCAAAGATGGTTTCCAATTCATCCGCAACTTGAAGTCCGTTGCGGCGTCGCGACGAGTAGCTGGGACATTCGTCTTCTTGCGAGTCAGGAAAGAGGTTCTGGTGAATCACCTCATCTAGGATCGGGCTCGCTTCCACTTTGAAAGGGTCTATTGCGCTGAGATCCATTCTGGTTTGGCCCGATTGTTCTAAATAGATGATATCGAGGGAATTTGTCTTCCCTTTCACATAACGTGTCGGATTTATTCTTTAAAATGTGGATTTTCACAATCTAAAAATCACAGCGATGGTCCGAAATAGGGGTTTTCTGGCTCGTTTGATGAGTGGTCCAACTCTTTGGTGAGTTTCTGGGAAAACTATTTTTGCGAATTAAGCGAGATAAGCGCTCAGAAAAATCCCGCTTTTTCTGATAAAATGGGGCGTTTTTGCGGTGTTTCTGCTTTTCAGTACTTGTACTGATGTTGAGTAAAAGGGGCTTGGCTAAGATCTGTCTCATCGTTGGGAGCAATCCCCGAGAATAAACTGAGATTGAAAGTTATGGACTCCAATTTTGTCATCGCAGATTCAGATCCGTCGACCTGCATGCCCTTCATTGTTCATCTTGCCGAGCCGAGATTCTTCGCCATGATTCTCCCCAAGTTGCGCCAACCAAGCAGCGGCCGGGAAGCGATTGAGACGATGACACCTGGTTCCGCACTTCGAGGCTTGAATCTCTACCCTGCGTTCATGACGGATCCGTCAGGCTACGATTACCAAGAGCTCATGTCCCTATTCCAAAAGGGCGCGCGACAGTTTTGGAACAGCATGCTCGGAGGCGGCGCGGGCCGAACCTTGGCTGACGCGGACATTTCCGTAGTCTTTCGTGATGAAGGAAGCTTTGTTCCCCCGCACCTCTATGGTTCAGACGGGCAGGATTCTTATATTATCCGCACCGAGTCGCCCAAGATGATCTGGCAAGTTTCGGATGAAAAGAGTCGGGAATGCTCTTGGCGAGAGACTTGCTCGGAACTTGAATTTGAAGAGGGAACGGCTGCGGCCTTCTCCTTTTACAAAGAGTATTTACAGCAAGAAGCGGAAGTTTAGTGGCTTTGATCCACGGCTTCTCCAGTTAGTTCAAACTTTCAGTTCGTTCGTGTTCCTGGCCCAGATCTAATCTGGGGCAGGTTTTTTTTGTGCTGATAAATCGTTGTTGGTAAACCCAGTTTATCCACCCGTGGTCAGTAAAGTTCGTCTCGTTCGGATACGAATGAGGTAAGCTCCTTCTATCGAGTAGGCTTGCCGAGAATTCGCTATGAATTCTGTTGCTTGCGAATCCTCGTGGGAACGGTTAGTAATCCCACCGTTTCCTCGAAATGATGATAAGAATTCCTTTACTGCCGTCGGTGGGCCTGATTTTGACAGCCTTGGTCGCTCCGTTCATTGGCCAGGCTGTTGCCGAACGTCCCAATGTCGTAGTCGTGATGACAGATGATCAAGGCTACGGAGATTTTGGGTTTGCTGGAAATTCCGCAATCTTGACGCCCAATCTTGACGCGATGTGGGAGCGAAGCGGACGGATGGATCAGTTTTATGTGAGTCCGGTGTGTGCGCCGACTCGAGCTTGCCTGATGACGGGCCGCTACAATTATCGAACTCGGTGCATCGACACCTACATCGGAAGAGCGATGATGGATCCTGAGGAGATAACGATGGCGGAAGTTTTTTCTGAGGCAGGTTATGCGACCGGCATCTTTGGTAAGTGGCATCTCGGTGACAACTATCCTATGCGACCGATGGATCAAGGTTTTCAGAGCTCGTTGGTCCATCGCGGTGGCGGTATTGGGCAGCCATCGGATCCCATCGGGGCAGAGGGCAAATACACGAATCCAGTTTTGTTACGCGATGGTGTTTCGACGCAGTACTATGGGTATTGCACGGATATCTATTTCAGTGCCGCACTGGATTTTGTCGACGAGTCCGTGGCTGAGCAAAAGCCATTCATGGTCTATCTACCGATGAATTGCCCCCATGGTCCGTTCAACGACGTTCCAAGGGCGCTTTACGAGATGTACAAGAAACGGGACCTTTCGAACGCTCGGTTCGCGGATGCGGGGGGACATCCATTGCCTGAGGACACTGAACAGTCTCTCGATAAGCGAGCCCGAATCTTCGCGATGATTACCAATATTGATGAAAATATGGGGAGGCTCTTCGATCGCTTGCAGTTGCTGGAGCAGATTGACAATACGATTGTTGTTTTCCTGGTCGATAACGGGCCAAACGGACGTAGGTTTGTAGGTGGAATGCGCGGGAGCAAAACAAGTGTCTATGAAGGAGGCGTTCGTTCGCCTTTGCTCTTTCATTGGCCGGCGAAGGTTGTTGCGGGGGTAAAATCGGATCGCATCGCAGCTCATTATGATCTTTTACCAACCCTGCTAGACGCGTGCTCGATCACGTCAGAAAGAAGTCTCCACCTGGATGGTCAGAGCTTTCTCCCCGCGATGCTTGGGAAATCGATGCCGGTCTCCGACCGCTATCTGTACATTCAAGCCCATCGAGGAAATGAACCGGTTCGGTATCACAATTTCATGATGCGGAACCAACGCTGGAAATTGCTGCATGCAAGTGGTTTTGGAAAAGAGGGTTTTGAAGGCGAACCTCGCTTTGAGCTCTATGACTTGGCTTCTGATCCGTTGGAGCTTCAAGATGTGAGGGGAAATCATCCCTCAGTTTTCAAGCAGATGAGGGAAGCGTACGATCGATGGTTCGATGACGTCGGTCAGACGCGTCCAAACAACTACGCCCCGCCAGCGATTTTTATCGGAGACGAACATGAAAACCCCGTTGTTCTAACCCGGCAGGATTGGCGGCATACAACAGGGCAGCCGTGGGGAGCGAGATCTTTTGGGCACTGGGAGATAGATGTTCGCTCAACGGGACGCTATCAGGTAACGGTGCACCCGAAGACGAGAGGGCGCTTGGGACGGGTAACGCTCAAGATTGGATCCGCTGAATGGTCCGTCAACGCAACAGGCTCGGTGGAGCGTGTGGAGATTCCATGTGAATTAACCCAGACGGGCCGCACTCGAATCAGTGTTTCTTTCGAACGGGAGGGGCAGAGGATGGGCCCCCATCAACTCGAAGTCCGAAAGCTCTAGTCTGTTTCCTCGAACGGAATCGGAACGTTCGCCGGGTTACCACGTGCGTTTTGCTCGCGTCGCTTGAGCCATTGCCTCAAGACGCAGGGTAAGTTGGTCGACAAGCTCAGGTTTATCTTTCGCTCGATCGTATTGTTCAGCAGGGTCTAGATCGAGATTGAATAGTTGGAGTCCATCCTTGTATCGGATCTTCCAGGGGCCGACTCGAAGACCGTCGAGGCGCTGGCCATGAAAGTAGAAAAGGTGCTGCCTAGGAGAGCGGTCGGTCTGTCCTCGGAGGAATCCGCTGAGATCATAGCTATCTGAAATGGCTGCTGGCATATCAGCTCCAGCGATGTTGGCGAAGGTTCGATACAGATCGAGTGAAGACACGATCTCGGCTGACCTCGAACCCGATTCGATCTGGCCGGGCCAGCGGACAATGCAAGGCGTTCGGACACCCCCTTCATAGGTGGTGCCTTTCGCTCCCCGAAGGAGGCCAGGTGAGCCTGCGTGCCATCGCTGGTTCCCCTCTTGAAGCATTCTAGCTGGCAGATTTAGCCAGGGCCCATTGTCACTCGTGAAGACTACGAGCGTATCTTTATCGATCTCGGTTTCTCGCAATGTTTTGAGGATCTGACCCACGGACCAATCGATTGTCTGGATGACGTCCCCGTAGAGACCTGAGCGGGATTGGTTTCGGAATACCTCACTCGTCCGGACAGGAAGGTGGGGCATTGCATAGGCGAGGTAGAGAAAGAATGGGGATTCTTTTTGCTCCTTGATAAACGATATGGCCTTGGCTGTGTAACGTGTGGTGAGCGTCTCTTGGACGACTGGGTGTTCTATTTTTTTGGTGTTCTCGTAGAGCCAGAGCGGAACGTCCGTATTGACCCAAGGGCGGCGCATATCGTTGGAGTAGGGAAGTCCAAACCAGTAGTCGAAACCCTTGCCTACCGGAAGATACTTGTTTTGCTGATATCCGAGATGCCACTTCCCAACCATTCCAGTGTTGTAGCCCGCTTTCTTAAGCGTCTGGGGGAGTGTCGTTTCATGATCCGGAATGCCTCCATCTCCGCCAGATCCGGTCCTTCCCAATGGGGTTCGAACGGAGTAGCGACCAAGCATGAGTTGGCTGCGGGATGGAACGCACCATGGCGCTACATAGAATGACGTCAGACGGAGGCCCTCGGATGCCATGCGGTCAAGGTTGGGGGTTTCAATCGTGGGATGTCCGAAGCAACCCAGGTCGCCGTAGCCCATGTCATCTGCAAACAAAATAATCAAGTTTGGCTTCTGCTTGGGGGCCGTTTCTGATGCTTGTTGAGACGGTCCGAAGCTGATGGTGAGGAGGATGACGAAGAGTTTAGCAATCTTTCGGCAGTACATTGTGATCCTTTTGTTCGAGCGTTCGGTAAAGAATTGTTAAAGATCTAAGGAGATTCGTTCAGTAAGTTCTCATACCAGTAGAGGCCACTTCGCCCAGGAAGAACAAGGTCAAGGTCCCCATCCCGATCGAGATCAGCGGCTTTGGGGTCGAGCCCGATGCCTGCCGGGCCATCTGATTGAATGGTATGACGAGCCCATGTCCGGCTTGTGGGTTGAAACTCGTAGCGATAGATGACCAAAGGATCTCGGGCTCCGGGATCCTTTCCCTCGTGAGCCCAAAAGCGTTTGCCGTTGATAAATTCGCGACGGCCGTTTCCATCCAAATCAACCCAAAGTGGACTGTGCCCTTGAGACCAAGAGGTGTCGACTTTGTGTTTCACCCAGGTTTGTTCCGAATGCTTCTTTGTTTGTTCGAGCCAGTAAACGCCGTAGTCGTGACCAATTGCGTAGATGAGGTCGCCGTCGCCATCATCGTCGAAATCATCCACGATGATGGGCATGGAGGTCCTTCCAAGATCGAAGGCTGCGTGCCACTTCCATGAGCCCTTGCGACGATCCAATGGGGCCTCCAACCATCCGCGAGTGCCCACAATATCGTTTCGTCCATCGCCGTTGATATCTCCAAACCCGCCTCCGTGGCCTCCGGCTTGCGACGGGAGATCATGACGAATCCAGGTCGCCGACGTTTCCTTCGTTGGCGGCAGGATTTCCCACCAGGCGGCGAAGTGCCAGCCGTTGGGAAGAACATCGTATCGTCCATCACCATCGATATCGTAAAGCCGGCCTGTTTCCATCGGTCCGGGGGTAGCAATGAGATGCTTCTGCCACTCTCCGAGAGAGGGGCCAGGATGTTCTAACCAGTAGAGCGATCGACTGCGGAAATTCACGTGAATGAGATCAGGGTAGGTGTCTCCGTTGACATCGAACGGTAGGTGAGAATAGCCGTCTGGACGGCCGCGGATCACTTCGACATCTCTCACGAAGTGCTTCTTCCAAGAGGGAGCCTCATACCAAAACTGCCCTGAAATGATATCCGGCGAACCATCCTGATTGACGTCAACGACAGCACACGAACTGAAGATGGAGTCTTGGTTGATGGTGTGGAGCCGAAACGTTAAGTCGGATGCAGATGTTGTATCTCCGGTGAATGGGATTGCCGCTAGCAGGCAGACTCTCACGAGAGGGAACATAAGTGAAAGCTATGAGGGGGTGTCAGGATGGACAAGTCAAATCGTGTGCAACGACCTGGCCCCTTGGCGTGGAGTTTACGGGGGCAGATACGGGGCTGATTTTTTCGTGTCTCTTGCTTTGCTCCGTCGAGATCGAGGGATTGGTGTCACGTGGTCTGACGGAGGTCGGCGCCCCGGGAGAAGCCGAGATCAGTTAGAAAACTTCTGCCCAGGTCGCCGACGATCCTATCAGGCGCATTCGGTGTAACCTTCGGATTTGCAAGAGATTCATCCATCGGTTACTCGAGTGATCATTGCGCAATGGTAATATCGACCTGAAGGGGGAGGAACTTAAACGGACTTTGTGTTGAACTCGATTTTTGGGCAGTCATGTGAAGCATGAGATATCGATTGCTGCAAAACGATCATGCGGCAGACGAGCCCCGTAGGGCACGTGCCGCATGTGTCGTTGTTCCTTGTCGAGTCGGCAGTGGAGCTAGCTCTATGCGCACATGAGTGCTTGAGGAGGTGCCATCACAACTCCGGTTGGCTTCGGAAGCCGAATTGACATGGTTAGGTAGCCGGCATCAACTCCGTAGGGAGGATTATGCCAGTGGTCAAAAAAGCTCTGATGTGCCCGCCTTTTCATCAGTTCTTCCGGATTGCCGCGATTGGCCGCGTCTTCGAGAAAAACCTTCAAGGTCTGGCGAAGTTTATCCATCGCTTCATCCTCGTCGTAACCGGTCGCCATGAGATCTGTATCTAGGGCGTATGCGACGATCTGATCATGAGCTTGGTAGACGAGCGTTCTGAGAGTGAAACGGTAGGTCTCGTTTTGAACGGATTCCGTGATGGTGTGTGCTGCTTCGTGCTTCATTGCTGCCTTTCGAATCTTCATACGGGGGCATTAAAGCAGAAGGGGTAGGACATTTGTTGGGTAAGGGCCCAGGTTACAACGGTAAGATGATTTTTGTCCCGGAAAACCTAACCTTGAAGGCAAGGTGTTATTGGCTCAGGTACTTTGTATCGAGAACGATGTGGTTGATGAAATCCCGACCGTAGGTATGAACCACGTGAAGTTTGCCATCTTTGCTTTGCATGATGGTTGGGTAGTCCATCGACTTACGTCCGTCGGATCGCAGATCTTCAATGATCGTCTCCCAATCTTCACCATTGAGCGAGCGAGCCAGGCTCAAGGGGGTTCGAGTGCGGTCTTTGTTGTAGACTAGAAAATGAGCGCCAGCAGTGGTTGTGGTCGCATGGAAGCCTTTCGATGTGGTCACCGGACTCTTGGTGATCGAAGTCCACGTCTGGCCTCCGTCAACAGACCGAGTGACACCGTCGTCTCTGGTGAATACCACGAGCTTCTTCGAGTCAGGTGTCTGACGGATGAAGGAGGCCTGGATCCCGCGTCCCTCGAGAGGTCCCACAACTTGAACACCGTGCTTTTGTCCTGTCCAATCACCGGCTTCGTAGAATTCAAAATGAGTTTTCCAGCCTAGGGGGGACTCGGTGCTCGAACCGCAAAGGAGTCGGCCGTCAGGTAGGATGATAGGACGGTTCTTTACGGGGCCGGTCGCATGAAAGTCGTAGGGTTCGAAAACGGCTAGATCACGAGGCACGGATGGGAGCCAAATGCGCTCTGACCATGTTTGCCCGTCGTCATCTGACGTCCGCACGGCTCCCCACCAGTTTTTGTAGCCGGGCTTTGGGCCACTTCCTGTGATCTTATACCAAAGGTAGACGGTGCCCTTTTGGGGATCCGTGAACAACACTGGATTCCAGGTAGAGTATTCCTTGGTTATTCCCTCCCGTGTGCAGGTTCCGTCATCAACAACGATCGGTTCTGACCAAGATTCGGCGGCAGGCTTTCGACTCAAATAGATTTTGATATCGGGTGCGTTCTCACTGGAGCCGCCGAACCAGGTCGCGAGCAAGGTTCCGTCCTGAGCTTCCGTGATGCTGGCCGCATGGGTTTCGTGTTTCTGCGGGAGATCCCCAAAAGGGATTTGGTGTTGCTCTAGAATCGCTCTTGCCGCAGAGAAGGTGGCCCCGTGTGATATCGTGGAAGTCAAAAGCGTAATGAGGAAGTAAGACGTGATGCTGAGTTGTTTCTTGTTCGTGGTCATACTGCTATTCTGGGGTGGGATTTCTGCCCTGCCTGAATCACTCGTTGGCGTTGGGACGCATAAAGTTTTTCGGAATCACACCTTCAGACTTGCCGTCAAGTTGATCACGGACGGAAGCCGAGCGAGCGGCGATGAATCTCTTGATGGCATTGACGGGGCGGATAGCGCCTTCGGTCGTGGGTGGGGGGGCTCCCCAGTCGTCGCCGACTGCCTCCTGAAAACGTCGGTATCGAAATGGATTATCGAGTTCAACCAGTGGCGCAATATTTTCTGCGATCGAGTCGATCCGAGGAGCCAGAGTTTCAGAGTTGAACTCGGTTGCCAGGAGAGTTTCGAGTTGGGCGCGATAGAGTTCCCGGAATGCTTCCACTTTCATTACTCTCTCTAGGAATCGGTGATCCCCGGACCATGGATGCCAAATGCTTGCTTGATCTCGATCGCTGGCTGAACCGATAAAGGGAAAATCTCCCCAAGCATGGTCGAGGTCCCAGGGGATGAATCCAAACAGATTGGTGTCTGGGTCGAGGTACATGTAGAAGTTTTGCCCGTTGGTCAGGAAGCCGTCGTACGAAGCGATGAGCACAATCGAGGCGAGGTATCGACTAAACTGATCCAGATCGACAAAGCGCGAGACTCGTTCTGCAAAGACGCTATCGGTATCATTCGTGAGGCTGTTGGCGAACTCAATCACTTGCCTTTTCTGCTCCTCGGTGGCTTCCGTCTTCAAATCGTAGATGGCGGCGTAGTTCGACCAATTTTCCCCGAGGTAGCGGAACAGGTAGGGAGTCACGGGTTTGAATATAGGCGTCTTGCTATCTCCGAAACGATCTTTGGCGAATCTTTGGCCCACGTTTTCAAGCATCAAGTAGAATCCTTTAGGCTGGCGCTCATGGACGCCGAGTACTTCGACCGTAATCCAGGCGTAGGCTGTTCGTGGAGCGGCAATGCCCGAAGCTCGGAAGAGGGCGTAGCCGAGCGAGTCGTGCATGAAGGTTGCATCCTCCACCAGATTGTTGAAGTTCAGGCGATCGATGCCCTTGACCTTCTGTCCTTTCACGTTTCGGTTTAAATCGATCTTGATCGATTGTTTCTTGCCGTACAGTGAGTTTACGTAGGTTCCGTTTCCGCGATATCGAGTCGCGATGTTGGTGAATGATTGTCCTCCAAACGTGAGATCTGCTTCGGTCCATTCAAACTCAATTCCGAGTACTCCTGCAAGGCCACTCCGCTTGGCGTTGGGGTTTCTGAGTACGATCTTGCCGTCTTCGTCAAAGAGGTTTATCGGCTTGATTTTCTTTGGGGTGATTCCTTCCCATTCCTCCTTGGTGAAGGTGAAATCTACATTCCAAATATTCGTTGGCCCGAAGAGGTCCTTACGGTCTTCAATCGATTCGTATTTCAGGCCTGTTCCGGTCCAAGGTTTGGGGGGGAGAGCGAGTTCCGGAGCCTCCTTGAGGGCCTGTTGTGCCCCGAATGAAATCATCCACGCCATGAGGTAGCCTGTCTGCCAGGCCCAAGCGACGAACATTGCTAGAGATCCAAGGAGTAGAAGGAGACTGCCGACTCCGATGGCCACGCGTTTCAGTCTTCTCCTCCAAAAGAACCACGACCAGGTGCGAAGGGTGCCTTTCGTGAATGAGGCGAGGTTTTGGTGATCGAGAGCTTGGCTAACGATGGAGTCGGTTGCCCACGTGCTCGCGGGTTGATAGTCTTGCCCGAGAAAGCTGAGCGAAAGCACTTCTGCTGCAGGCTCTTCTCGTAAGCCGCGTTTCGTAGCTCGCTTAGAGAGCTTCTTCTGCCCTTTGTTAATCCAACGGCAGATCCGTCGCTGACTTCGTGAAGTGGCGAGGGCGGCGGCTTCTACGCTTCCGTCGTGAATGGCGAGGGCGATGAGTGCGTCGCTGAGATGAAGGGGAAGATCTGTGAGGGCAAGGAGTCCTCGGCGTGGGTCACTTTGATCCGCAAGCTCCTTCTGGTTCTTGCGCTCCCAGTGTGTTACGGAGTATGTCGCCGTTCGAACAAACCATCCGGGCAGATAGGTATGCTTTGATATTTTGCGAATGCGCCTTGAAAAGGTTTGGAAGACGATCTCCGTGAGATGCTTGATTGTTGCCTCATCCGAAATTTGTACTGCAAGGCTTTGCGCAACCAGGGCCTTGTATCGGTTTACCAGGATCTCAAGGTGTTCCGAGGATCGTGATTTGCGGAATGCAATAAGGAGCTCTTTGTCGGTCATGGACTCTTTCTAGGGCCGACCATACCGACATTATCGTGACGCACAATTGTAACTTTTGTGCGATGGAGGCGTGGGCGAGAATTTGATCTTTTGGGCCCCGTCTGGCGATGGGATGGGGCTCGCTGCGCCCAAAAGGCATCGGCAGGTGTTCGCTTGCTGGCCTCTAGCTGATAAGCCCCTTAGAGCGAGGGGACGGTCCACTCTGGAATGCCCCGTTCCTTGACTTGGGTCTCATATCGAACTGTTTGGGGCTGTGCTGGGGCAAAGGGTACGTCTTCATTGACTAGTAGGGGCAGTGTGTCGGCCCACCATTGGTCGTAGGCGTCTCGGAGCTGTGAGATTACTTCCGGAAAGTTTTTGGCTACGTCCTGGCTCTCGTATGGGTCTTTAGAAATATCGTAGAGTTCCTTGTTGTTGACGAATCGCCAACGCTGGGTGCGGACAGCGCAGTTGCGGAACTTGCTGTCATTCGGATCAGCCCCTTTTTCCCATCTGCCTTGATGAACGAAAAGATGGCGGTCTGACCACGCCGATTTTGGATTCTCAAGTAGCGGCACGAGGGAACGGCCGTCAATCTTTTGGATTCCTTTGGGGATCTTGGCGCCAGCAAGTTCAGCGAAGGTTTTGAAGAGATCGATGTGAGCCGTTAACTGCGGGATATCAACTCCCTCACCGAGAACGTTTTTCCATTTCCAGAACGCAGGCACATGAGTGCCTCCTTCGAAGGGGGAACCTTTCCCCGTTTTGAATCCCGCGCTGAAGATCGAGGTGCGCTTGCCATGGCGTTTGGCTCCGCGTCCTGCTTGACCATTGTCGGTCATGAAGATGAGGAGCGTGTTTTCAAGGGCGTTCCATTCACGAAGATGTTTCAGGAGCCTCCCCATGTTATCGTCGATATTCTGAATCATGCCGTAGCGACCGGCCGTTTTTTCATCCCAGCCCGCCGCCAGGAACGGTTTCTTGTACTTCTCTGGAGCGATCATGGGACCATGAGGTGCGTTGGGTGTGATATATGCGAAGTATGGCGTGCCTGTTTCGTGCTGCGTTTTGATCCATCCAAGGGCGGCCGTGAAAAAGACGTCAGTGCAGAACCCTTTGGTTTGCACGAGGGTGTCGTTGTGGAGAATGACGTTGTCAAAGTATCGGCCTTTGGCTTCCCGGTTCGGTGGGAAATCGGCGCAGCTCCCGGGGTAGGATTGACCAATACCTCCAGCTCCGTGAATGAAGGTTTCGGTGAAGCCTCGATTGTATGGTTGATAGGCGTCCTCATCTCCAAGGTGCCATTTGCCAAAGATCCCAGTCCGATAGCCTGCTTTCTTTAACAGTTGTGGAATGGTGGTGGTGCTGAGGGCCATTCTTTCGCGCTCTTTGATTGTGTGGGTCACACCATTACGAAACTCGTGTCGGCCACTCATGATCGCGGAGCGAGTCGGGGCACAGGTAGGACTGACGTGGAAATCTGTGAAACGGGTTGATTGGTGGTAGAGCTGGTCGAGGTGAGGCGTTTGCAGGTCTGGATTCCCCATGCACGAAAGATCTCCCATTCCTTGGTCATCGGTCATAACCAGGATGATGTTGGGGCGGCTTGCAATTAACTCTTTTGCCTCGGCGCTCTGAATGTGG
Source organism: uncultured Verrucomicrobiota bacterium (assembly GCA_964342405.1). Taxonomy (GTDB): domain Bacteria; phylum Verrucomicrobiota; class Verrucomicrobiia; order Limisphaerales; family AAA164-E04; genus UBA2970. The sequence goes on from CAYFGX010000019.1 coordinate 34,884, forward strand.
GTGACCACAGCGAGCAGCAGGAACGCTAGGATTCTCATAGGATGGTTCAATGATGGTGTAAGCTCGTGAGAATGAAAAGACTCAGTTTGGAGAATCGAGATCGAGGTCTCAGGGAAAGCGAATTGCCTGCGAAGTTACTTGGCGAAAATCTGTATGGCCCCGGGAATGACATCCACCTGAAAGGGCGTCTGGCCCTTGAGTTCACCGTCGATCGTTAAGGTATCGTCCTCTTCGTGATGGAGCGAGAATGATTCCACTTGGTGATACTCAACGGAGGGCAAGGAGAGATGGGATCCCGCAAAAACTCGTCGGAAGAGTTCGAGGATTTCTCTGCGTCCTGGTTGTTTGACGAGGACGACGTCGAGCTTCCCGTCGTGAGCATCCGCCTGCGGTGCCAAGCGCATGCCTTTACCGGTAAATTGAGTGTTACAGACCGCCGCAAGGAGAATCTCTTCTGTGATCACTCGGTCTCCGATCAGAAACTTTGCTAAGCGTTTCTTGTGGGTCACGATATGCTTCAACGCGGCCAAGGTATAGCGAGCCGATCCCAGAATTCGCCAGCGCTCTGCCGTTTGGTTGATATCGACGAAGACACCCCAGCCAATGACGTTTGCCGCGTAACTTGTTTCTAGGCCTGCCGTGATTTTGGCAAGGTCCAGGGCTGCTGTTTTGCCTTGAAGAATTCGCTGGGTTGCTTCTCCCGGATCGAAGATGTTGAAGTGTTGGTGAACCGAGTTGCCGGTTCCAGCTGGGATTACCCCAATCGGGGGAAAAGGCGAGCTCCGTTGCATGAGTCCGTTGACAACCTCATGGAGCGTGCCGTCACCCCCGATGATGCCCAGACCATCGGACTCACTGAGGGGGAGCTCGCGTGCGAGCTTGACGGCATCGCCGGGCCCTTGAGTGATGTTTACGTTTCCCTTGGCGCCAACCGTGTCAAAGGCGTGTCGAACCCGTTTTAAGACTCGAAGTCCTTTGCCGTTCCCGCTGCGCGGGTTGACGATGAGCGTGTAGTCTCGCTTGGACATCGAGGGCAGAGAAGACTAAATCACTTGGGGCCTTGGTCCACGGAACGACGGACGAGGTCCGGGAAATCTGTGAAGACGCCATCCACTTTGAGTTTCCAGAGATAGCGATTCAGCTCTGCGGTGAAGGATGAATCTCGATTTGTTGGAAAGGAGTCGTCGGCTCGAAAGGTGTAAGGATGGATGAGCAGTCCCTGAGCCCGAGCGTCGGTGAGCCAGTCCGTTGCTCCGTTTAAGAGCAATTTTGATGGTCCGAGGCCCTGCACGAAGCCGCTGATTTCGGCGAGGAACTCTCGGGTCAGTTGACTCTTGGTTTCGCGACTATTTCCCACTAGGTAAATGAGGGGGTAGGGGTAATCCGTGATCTCGCGAATACGCCGCAAGGATTCGAGTTCAAAACATTGGATGAAGATTCTTCTATCCTCCGACTCGAAGCCCAGCTCTGAAAGCGCCTCAATCAAGGCACGTTCGATGGCTTGGTTCGCCGCCCGATGGAAGGACGGTCGCTTCAGCTCTGGGTAGATGCCGGTATGCTTATGGAGTGATTGATTCAGCCCATTGATGAGCTGGACTGCTTCGACAAATGTCGGAACCGTGAAGTGAGCCAGTTCTTTAGGAAAGCGCTTGGGGAGCCGTTCGTGCACACTAAGCTGCTTAACCTCGCGTAGCGTAAAATCATTTGCATACCAGTGACCGTCAGTCCGTTTTCGTTCGGGGAACAGCACTTCGACGTTCGTGGTGGGTTCCAAGTAGAGATCGTGTAGGCAGATCAGGTGATGGTCTTTTGTTAGCACAAGATCTTGCTCGATGTAGTCGGCTCCCTGGGCGTGGGCCAGCGTGTAGGCTTCAAGGGTGTGCTCTGGTAGGTAGCCGCTAGCACCTCGATGGGCGATGACAATGGGTTTCATTTCTGAACTTGCCGCAGCAAGGTAGTCGTAGCTCAGGACGATCCCAAGAACGAGGAACCAAGTGTTCCAATGCCTTAAAGGGTGAAGTTTGAAAGTATTCATCGGTTATTCTCGGATCCTTTCAAGAATCTTCTTTGCGAGTGTTTCTGTCGGATGGAGTGTGACGAGAGATTCAAGGATTTGAATACTAAACCCAGGATTCTCTTGAGCGAAGAGTGTGGCGATTTGAATGCAACGCGCGTAATTTAGTGTGAATTGCGGTGTGGCTTTGATTCCCTCGAGGTAGTGGGAGATGGCGGTCCTAACATCCTTTCGACTTTCCGCCTGCTGTCCTCTTAGATAATGGTTGCGCGATCTTAACAGGGGCTCGAAGGGTTGTCTCGAATTGAGGAGATAAGGGGGCGTGGTGAGCTGGGGATTTTGCTCTAAGCCCGCAGGAATGAAGTATGATAGGAGGTTCGCAGGTGGCTTGCCAGTCTCGCGGTGGGGCAGGTAATAGGTGAGGAATTGGCGATCATCGGTATTGATGGGAACCGTCATCGGGATCTGATCTAGTTGTTCGAAATCTGCAAGGAATGCGCTGGCTACCCTGTTGACGTTATGGAGTTTAGCGCGTTTGAGGGCGGCTCCCAGTGGTGAGTTCTGCTCGATTTCAATCAATCGATTGCTTAGGTCTGAAAGGGGTTGAAGACTTCCTATGAAAGCGACAACGGGCAGACTGATCTCATGATCGAGAAGCCAGGCGCTGGCATGTTCAAACACGGCCTCAAAGGTATGCTTGAGGCAGCGAAGGCTTGTCGAGTCGAGCTGATGCAAGGGCAACCACTGGCAGAATAGACCCTCCGGATTGAGTCGACTCTTCACGTCTTGGAAATGATCCTGAGTGTATAGCAGGCTGGCCCCATCCCTTGCCGGGTGAAAGACATCGGCAATAATAACATCATATTTCTTTTTGCTCGTTCGAATGTAGCGTCGCGCATCGATGGCTGTGACATTCACCCGTGATTTTTCAAATGGGAATTGATTCCAGTCGGCGAAAACTTCGAGTTGGTCAATGATTTCGGGGACGAGTTCGACGGCGTCTGCTCGAAGTTCCGGGTGATGCGTTGCTGCTCCGAGCGTGATTCCTGTACCGAGGCCGAGAAAGAGGGCGGATTGGGGACGTGGATGAATGAGTAAGGGAAGATGCGCTTGCCGTTGTTCAAGAGTCGATGCCTTGGTTCCACCCATCATGAAGTGGTTGTTGACTGCGAGGTGTTTGTTTCCATCGGGTAAGTGGTGAATCGAAATCGTTCCGGCCGGAGCTTCGACAAAGGAGACACTCTCGTCAGGAGGGAGACCGAGGAGAGTTCGATTCGAAGGAGCGAGCCAGAAAACGATGAGAGCGATAGAAAGTGCAGCCGCCTGAAGCCGTAGTGTGGGCGGCCGATGAGCAATGCTGTAACCAAGAGCGATCCCAAGTAAGAGATTCCGTGTTCCGGCGAGGGGCGTAAGATAGTAGAATATGACAGGTGCGATCGTTGCTCCCAAGAGGTTCCACCCTAGTGGGAATCCGATCGCGTGTCCCTGCCGTCGTATTTGATGGATGTGCGCTGAGAATAGAAAACCTGAACCGACTACCGGACCCAGCAAGAGCAGGGATGCAAGGCAGAGCTCTGTGACGATCCATTGCCAAGCGTGACCATCATTCCAGGCGGCAAGCCGGTCGCTCAAGGCTGGAAGCTGAGGAATGGTGAAGAGGCATGCCAGAATGAGCCCGGCTGTTAGCGCGAAGGGGATCCAGGAGGCGTGCTTGGGGAACGAGGTCGAATTAGCCTTCCATTGAAAGAAATACGAGCCGAGGCTTGTCCCGCAAAGGTAGACTGCGAGAATCGAGGCATAGCTGAATACCGTGTTGTCCAGGAAGTGAGCGAGGACTCGAGTCCCCATGACCTGGAGGCCCATGCCTAAGAATCCAAGCCAGAATAGGACCTGCACGAATGGGGTCGCCTTGTCTGGGGGGCTTGTGCTCAGCGGCGTGGACACATGAGTGGATGGGGAACTGCCCAGAGTTAACTGAAGCGAGACGGCGAGAGTTGCACTGATGCAACTGAGTGTGACGAGAGACAATTGGAGACCGAGGGCGGGAATGAGAACGAAGGTCGTTCCCAGCACCCCGGTCGTGGCTCCGAATGTGTTGAGCGCATAAATCAGTCCTATCTGCGGACGCCCGCCCGGCTGGGCCGTCCAGGTTCTTTCCATCGCCGGGAGAGTCGCACCCATCGCGATGGTCGCCGGTGCGAAGAGGACGAGGCTGGCGATAAATGTAATCCAGTGATGGAGTTGAGACTCCAAGCCGAACGCATCGATTAGTTGGGGAATGAATGGCGTTATTGCGATCGAAATGCCTCCCCAAATTGCGATGACTGCTTCGAGTCGAATGAGCCATTTTTGGGGGGCGTCGCTGGATTGAATTTTTGAGTTGAGCAGGAAGGCTCCGATGGCGAATCCTCCCATGAAGGCGGTGATCATCGCGAGAATCGCCGGTCCCTCGAGTCCAATCCCAACCGCGAGTCGCTTACTCCAAACAATCTGATATCCAAGACTGGCAAATCCAGAGAGAACAATCGCAAGACTTAACAAGCGCCTTTGGAATATACCGTTGGACACGGCCACGAAGCATGCGTCGGAAGGGGGGCGAAGGAAAAGCAGAAAACGAAAGCGACCAGGAGCAAATTCGGTCGGATGGTTTCCGATTCCAAGAGATGTATTTCCTGTCGGTCCGCTTGCTCGGGACGTAGCGTTTGAAGCTTGTCGACTTGACCGGGCTGTTTCATTCTGCCTCGCCTGTATGCCGTCCTAGTCGCAAGGAGCGGGGACCGCAGTTTTGACGAATACCTGAAGAATGTCTCGACCAGCGAAATATGGGTTTTCAGCCGCGGCTGAGCGTAGTGGGGCCCTCGTGGCATTGCTCGTTTTGGTGGAACTCGTGGATCAATTGCTCGGAGTCGGGCTTGATCGTTTTGGCATCGTGCCTTGGACATCCTATGGGCTGTTGGGGATTATATTCTCTCCTTTGCTTCACGGAGGCTTCGGGCATCTGGTGGCAAACGTGGGCCCCCTGTTCGTCTTGTTGATTATTCTATTTTGGGATCGGCGCTACTTTCCCGAACGGAGCGTCCTGCTCATCTGGATTCTTAGTGGGGTTGGTACGTGGTTGATTGGGCGACAGAATGCGGTCCATATCGGGGCTAGTTCGATCGTTTTTGGATTGGTGTCGTATCTCATCGTCGCCGCGATCTGGATGGCGTGTTGGCGAGCGCTGTTTTTTTCCGTGATTGTTTTTCTGCTGTTTGGCGGGCTCTTCTACGGTCTGTTTCGAATTGAACAGGGAGTCTCATGGGAAGGGCATCTCAGTGGGGCAGTGGCCGGCTTTTGGGTCGCCTGGATAAACCACAAGCGATAGGGTTCAGTCGGTTTTTGGTGGGTTTGGATGCCAGAGGAGTGGGCCGGTTTTTCGCCCCTGATTGGCTTCGTAGTTCCAGTATAGGTTGCTTGTTTGGTGTTCGACGTGACCATCGAGGAGGAGGAACTGAGCCCCCGTGCCATGGAGGTTGGTGTGGACGTTGTTTTGTTGCGCGACGGCCGCTTGCTTTCTGTTATCAAAGAGCCAAATGAGTCGCTCCGGTTGTCCCAGGGACGTTTGTTTTATCTGATTTCCGGCTCCTCTTCCGTTGATGTGCTGATTGAGGCAGTAGTGGAAAAGGTTGTGTCCATTGCTTCTTCTTTTATTGGCGGGGCAGAACCAAATCGATCGAGGGAGTGGGGCGAGAGCATTGGTTCGCCAGGGGGCTTGATGATAGGGCTCGAGTCGAAGCTCTTTGGGGAGGCTCACATACCAGCCAGCGCGGGTTGAACGACCATTCGGGGCTCCATCCGGGGGGAGGAAATCGTCGTTGGCCAGCGCATAGAGTTGGGTGGCGACGCCCCATTGCCGCAGGTGCCCGTGACATTGGAATTGCCTTGCTGTGCGGAGGGCGGAATTGTAGGCAGGTATCGCTAAAGTGAGTAAAAGCGCGATAAGTGCCAAAACGACCGTTAGTTCAATGAGCGTCGTTCCACGACGGGGGCCGTTAATCGATACGTGCATAATAGAAGTTGTAAGACTTCTATTATGCCTTGTAAAGGTTGAGAATTCAGGTTCAAGAGTGGGCCCATCCTCGATCTGCCAACAGCTCCTGTCCGGTCAAGGCGCTGCTCGCGCTGCTGGAGAGGAACAATGCTACGGAGGCAATCTCGGAAGGTTGGAGCAGGTCAGGGATGCATTGCACGCGTTTGATCATTCTTTTGACGGTGGGCGTGACAAACTCTTTGAGCTGTCGAGGCGTCATGACCCATCCAGGGGAAATCGTGTTGACTCGGATCCCTTTGGGACCTAGCTCACGAGCGAGCGAGCGGGTGAAGCCTTGGATCCCTGCTTTGGTTGACACGTAGGCCGTCATTTCCGGTGGCGTCACATGGACGGTGATACTCGAAAAGTTGATGATGCTGGCTCCCTTTTTCATGTGTGGTGAGGCGGCTTGTGCGGTGAGAAACTGGGCTCGGAGATTTCGCGCAAAGAGTTGATCCCACTGCTGGCTCGTCATATCGGAAAATGGAATTCGGGGATCAGAGGCCGCGTTGTTGATCAATCCGTGGATCTCACCCCTTGAAGAAACGGCGCGCTCAATCCAACGTGCGATTTGCTTTTCTTTGCACAAATCCGTGGGGGAAAATAGGGTTTGATCAGGAAAGCGGCTGGCGAGTGACTTGCCCTTTTCTTTGTCAATGTCGCAAAAGGCTACGAACGCGCCCTGCTGGCAAAAGGCCTCTACCATGGTCTCTCCGATTCCATTGGCACCTCCAGTGATCAGAATTGTCTTGCCCGATAGGTCGTTATATTTGGTCATCTTTAATGGTTGCTGGTGACGAAAAGATAGAAGATTCTGAAGCAAAGGTCACGCCTTGATACTCTCTAGAGAGGTGCGACTGGTAGTTTGGATCGGTACGAAACCTGCCTTCTTATTTAGGTTGGAATCGATTTTGAGTGAATGACACTATGAGAAGACAGAGAAGGGACGAACGATTTCAAGTGCGGGGGTGCCGTTGGACGGTTCTCATGGCATTGTGGGGCCTGGTAGGGGGCGAGTTGTTGGGAGAGCTCATACCGGTCGAAGTGATGTACAATCATCCCGATGACGACGAACTTGAGTTCATTGAGTTTGAGAATCGGGGAGCGACTCGTCTCGATCTCGATGGGGCGCAGTTTACGGACGGGATCACGTTTACCTTTGAGCGAATGATTCTCGAACCGGGCGAGCGCTTTATTCTTGTAAAGAATCAGTTCGAATTCGAGTTTGCCTACCCCGAGAGTAGTGGCCCCATTATCGGGGACTATGAGGGGCAGCTTTCAAACAAAGGAGAGAAATTGGTTCTCATCGCATTTGATGGATCCGTTCTCCTCGATTTCGAGTATAGCGACGGTGGCGGCTGGCCGGGACGCGCTGATGGTGGAGGAAGCTCGCTTCAATTGGAAGAGGAAGAGACGGACATCAACAGCAGTGGCTCCTGGGATGCAAGTCAACGTTACGGCGGAGCCCCAGGAGGCATGTCGCGCACCAGTGGAGTTGACGTTGTAATCAACGAAGTGCTCACGCACAGCGATGCGCCCTATCAGGATGCAATCGAACTGAAAAACCTTGGGACTGAACCCGTCGACCTCAGTGGCTGGTTGTTGAGTGACAACGATGACGAACTCGATCGGTATGTTATCCCGGAGGGCGTTACCATTGCTCCAAACGGTTATGCTGTCTTCTATGAGCAGGCGATAAATTTCGAGAATACTCGCATTCCGTTCTCATTGAGTTCGGCAATGGGAGATAAGGTGATTTTGACATCGGCAGATGCCACGGGAAAACCGCTCTTCTTTATTGATGATGTTTCATTTGACGCTGCTGCGAACGGTATTCCTTTTGGACGGTTCCCGGATGGGGAAGGACGTTTGGTGACGCTCGAGAGGCAAACGTTTGGGACTGAAATTTTGCCCACAGATTTTCCCGGGCTACTTGATCGTTTCATCACTGGAGAGGGAGCTCCCAACGCCGCCCCCCTAGTTGGACCGCTGGTCATCTCACGAATCATGTACGATCCGCCCACTGGAAAAGCAGAGTTTGTCGAGTTGAGCAATCTGACACCGTTTGAACTCCCCTTATTTGATCCCCTAGCGCCCACGAATCGATGGCGGCTGTCTGGTGCGGTTAGCTTTGAATTCCCGCTCGATACTCGCGTGCCAGCCAATGGAAGTGTCGTCGTGGCCAATACCTTGCCGGAGCTCTTCAACGACCAGTATCCGGAACTGAACCCGGATTCAGTTTTTGGACCGTATCTCGGCAGCCTGAATAATGGGGGAGAGCGAATCGAGATTTTCCGGCCGGACTTCCCAATTCAAGAGCCTGATCCTGATGCGGGCTTTGTGCCATACTTTTTGGCTGAGGAAGTGGACTATGATGACGATGAGCCGTGGCCGACACTGTCCGATGAGAACGGGGAGTATCTCATCCGCCGAGATCTTACCGCCTATGGTGATGACCCAGCCAATTGGATCTCTAGCTCAGCCTCCGACAACGGAGCGGAATCCGATGGGGATCAAGACGGGATTCCAGATGCGTGGGAACTTGCGAACGGCCTCGATCCGAGTGATTCGAAGGATGCAGCCATCGATCTGGATTTAGACGGCGTGCCCAATATTGGGGAGTATGTAGCGAACACAGACCCGAATAATGTGAGTGACTTCTTGCGTTTTGCGTCCGTATTCCTCGACTCGGGTGAGTTCGTTGTCGGCATTGATGTTCGGCAAGGTGTGGATTACGACATTGTGTCGAGAGAGTCGATCAGTGGCGAAAGTGAAGGGGACGTCGTTGCATCAATCACTTCGAATGGTCCAGGAATGGTCGAGCAGCGAATTCCGATATCAGCTGGCGGTGTGCGCTTTTTCCAGGTGGTTGCTCGCCGGGCACAGTAAACTCCGAGCCGGCTGGGCCCGGGGATTGGTTGAGTCTCTGGAAGGGGCCACGAGACACGCGCTTGCAGAGGACGGCGGTTTCAATCATTCTCGAGAGATGCCGATTTATGAGTTTCATTGTAAGGAATGCCGGAAAGACAGTGAGGTGCTTGTTCGCAGCTCAGATTGGTCTGGGACCGTCTGCCCTCACTGTGGCAAGGACTGCCTAGAAAAGAAGCTCTCCGTTTTTGCCGCATCGGCTGCTGAGCCGGAACCGGCTCCGGCGTGTTCCGGAAATCCGTCGAGTTGCGGCCGCTGCGGGCCCGCGTAGGCTTGGATGGGCTTTTTTAAGCCGACTCTATGGTCGACAGCCAGTCGTGAATCTTTGTCGATACCTCTTCTAAGCGCAGGTCTTGAATACACGACGGTGTCGGGAAGCGACAGTAGTCGAAACAGGGTTTGTGGGGGCATGGTTTGCCTTCGATCCATCCTGCTTTGGGATGATTCGGAAGGAACCACTCGGGTCGTTGCGGGCCGAAGATCGTGAAGGTCGGAATTCCGAGCGCGGCTGCCAGGTGGCCTGGTCCTGAATCATTGCCGACAAACATCGAGCCCCATTTGAGTTCTTGAATCAATTCCAATGGACTTGTCGGGACGACTGGGTCTTCTCCTTGGTCCTGCCACTCTTCCATCTGACTTTGGTCGCATAGGATGTGCGTTTTCCATCCCTTGTTTCGAATTTGCTCAACGAGCGTGGCATAGCGCTTGATAGGCCAGACTCTGAGGGCTTGAGCCGCTCCTGAATGAACCACGAGCTTTCTCTCTGATTCCGATGCTGTCTTGGTGCAAGGGGCGGGGAGCAGTTGAAGGTGGTGGCTGATCGCGTCCCACTGGGCGGTTCGAGGTGCATCCTGGTCGACCAACGGCAAGGCGTCGGTTAGGAGAACCTGGCTTCCTCGGCGAGGAAATCCGATCCGACGGCGAGCTCCAGAAAGTCGGAGCATCACGTGATCCCTGGGGTCCCATCGACCGGAAAGGGCCACTTGGGGGTTGAAGGCTCGGATTTCAGCGATCACTTTCTTGAGTTCGGACCAAGGCCAACGATGGAGTCGGTACTTTCCTCGAAATTGAGTCCACGGTGCCACGAAGGAGAGGACGTGAATGTTTGGCCAGAGTTCTTTGGCGAGGTCCGTGGCGTATGGTTTGGCGAGCAGCATCAGATCGAACTCCGCGCTGGCCCGCTTGAGAAATTCCGACGCGATAGCTAGATCCCCAAGCCCCCAAAACTCTGTGACTAGCAAACGTTTGCTCACTGTGGTTTCTCTGCAATCAAATATGCGGACCAGCCGATCCAGTGGATTTGAGAAGTAAACTTCTGCCGGCTTGGCGGGAGGAATTTGAAGAAGGGATAGGCAAGCGCGAACAGCCAGTTTCTCGAGGTGCCCGACTGAGTGATCGAGAGGCCCACGCTCCGTAGCTGCTTAGCGAGGGCGCCCATGCTGACGATTTTCGTGTGGGTCAGGTCGTCGTAGAAGTTCATCGTGAAGGTGCCTGCTGCGGGACCTTCCACGCTTGGGAGTGTGAGGGTCTTCGGGTGTGGCGTCTCAAAGTAGGCTCGTCCGCCTGGCTTGAGAATGCGCGCTGTTTCCGCAAGGAACTGGCTCAAATCCTCAAGGTGTTCTACGAGATGCATGCAGCTCACAGCATCTAAGGAATCGTTCTCCCAGGGGAATGGGTCTTTGTTGAGATCACCCTGGTGGTATTGGCATCCTGCCGGATAATTGGCCGGATCGCCCGCGATATCGGTGGCAAAGAAGTCGAGGTCTGGCCGCATCTCGTGAAAATGTCGCAGCGTCTCGCCATCGGAAGATCCGACATCTAGGAGTCGACCTTGTGGCGGAACGGACGCCAGAAAATGAGCTCGGGTATCGAGTCGGGGAAACGGTTTGAGGTGTTTCCAATTCATGATTGTATGCTATCCCTGATGGACCGAACGGGCGCTAGTCGGTGGTAGAGGGATCGGTACTGGTTGAACACTTGTGACGCGGTGCGGGCGAGGACGGTTTCACGTATCGCCTCAGGCCTTCGAAACTCGGGCGGATCGGTGATCAGTCTTTCTAGGACGTTCTTGAGGGATTCGGGATCGTCCGGTGTGAAGTGCAAACCGCAACCTTCCTTGACCAGGTCTATGTTCCCTCCACTCCTCGAGACGACGACCGGCAGTCCTAGCGATAACGCTTCCATGAGAGCCACAGAGCAGGGTTCGTTTGTCGAAGGCAAGACAAACACATCGCTCTCTGAGAGTTTGGCAACAACTTCAGTCGTCGAGCCCTTGAGATGAACCACAGACGACAATTGATTCTGGTCGATCGTGTGCTTCAGTTTCTCCGCGAATTGAACGGCTTCCGGGAATTGTAGCGTGGGGCCCCAAATATTGAACTCGATGCGGTGTTGAAGCTCTCGTGGCAATCGGCGGATGCCTTCTAGCATGAGATCCCACTTTTTCCAGCCAATGACGCTTCCGACACCGATCAACCGAAGCGGAGATGCGGATGAGTTGAACGTGCGTCGTTTTGCCACGGGGAGATCGAGATAATGATCGCTGAAACAAGCGGAGATTTGATGGACGGTCTCGTTGTCTACTTTCAGGCCATAATGGCGGGCCATGTTCTGCGTGAGAACGACGGTATGCATTTGGGGGCACTTGGCAGCCCATTGATAGAGTCGTTTTCCATTCGCGTAGTTGTGATTGGTATAAATCACGGGCCGTTTCGTCCTCAGCGTAAAAAGCAGAGCCACGAGGAGGGTCCCTCGTGAGTGGGCGTGAATGACGTCGAAGTGCTCATTTTGACACAGATCCATGAGTTCGCGGCACGCGGGAAAGGATTGCCAAAGCAAGTCTAGATGGCGGCTAGATTCCGCAATGACAGAGACGCTTTGACGGTAATCAAGCTTTGGTTGCCGGGTCTCTTGATAGGCCTCGTTGACCCACACGACGTGTCTCCATTCCTCAGAATCACTTGCTGTGTCGAGATTTCGAATCACTGACAGAACGCCCCCGGCATCCTCGCGATCTCCAACGAGGTGAAGGATTTTTAGTGGGCGATCTTTGGGCATGGTGGCGCGGGAGTCATTTCTACGAGCGGCAATACGGTAGGCAATGACTGATCAAGATGGCAAGAATCACCTTGATCTTGTTTTGGGTTTCGCACGGAAATGGCGTGAGAATTCCCTCCACGTCACCGTCTTTTTCTCTGGATGCTCGATCCCAAACTCAATATTAGTAGGGGCCTCAACTAGGTTTAACGGTTGATCGACAATGGCTACCTATACTTACGAAACGATTCCACAGAAGAAGGGGCAGAAGGTTCGTCGCTTTGAGGTGCAGCAGAAGATGGTTGATCCGCCTCTGACAAAAGATCCTAAGACCGGTGAGCCGGTCAAGCGGGTGATAACGGGGGGATCGGGTTGGGTGACGCATGGCCCAAGCATCATGTCGATGAACACGAAAAAGGCTTGAGAGCTGCCCTTGGTAGCGTCTCGGAGCTCCAGTTTCTTCACTGCTCTTAGGTGACCCTGCCGGTCGACACGGTCGGGCCTCGGGGGGATGAGTTGTGTAGACGACCCTCAATGTGGGGATCTCCAGCGGGCGTCAAACGGTAGATTGACGTCGTTTTTTCCTGACATTCCCCATTTGCTAGCGCACAACTACGGGAGAACCATGCATTACACGAAGCGTACCATCGTCGGTGTGGCTGGCCTTGCGCTCGCCCTTTTGACCTGTGATTCAATCCAAGCTGGGTCTGTTGCTCCGGTCCGAATGGGGGCGGGCATCATGACCTTCGAAACTGTTCCGGGTTGGGGCTTGGGTTCGGATGGGCGCTCTGTACTTGGGTCGACTCACGGAGGTGTCGTCGTCGACAAGGCAGGGAGTATCTATGTCAGCGCCAACAAGGGGTTGGTTGTGTTTTCACCGGACGGGGATGTCATTCGATCCTTTGTCGGGGAAAAATACAGCAACATGCACGATATCGAAATCCGAGACGAGGAGGGCGTGGAATATATCTATGCGGCTCGAAACAACGACCGCGAAGGTATTAAGTTCCGGGCTGAGGACGGAAAGGTCGTATTGAAAGTCGGATATCCGGAGGAGTCGGGGCTTAATCTAGCGGGGTTCAAGCCGACGGCCATTACAGTTGGTCCGGATGGAAGGATCTATTTGTCCGACGGATATGCGAGCAATCATATCTTCATCTACGATCGAGGGGGCAAGTACCTGAAGCATTTCGGCGTCAAAGGCAATGGCCTGAAAGCGTTCAATACAGCTCATGGGATGACGCTGGACACTCGGTATGATCCTCCCCGCTTGCTCATTTGTGATCGCAATCATCAGCCGAAAGGTCGACTGCTGCACTATGACTTGGAAGGTAATTTTATGAGCGTGGTCATCACCGGCCTCGGAATGCCTACCTCTGCTGCAGTGCAGGGTGACTTTGTGTCGGTGCCAGACCTCCACGGTCGGGTCGTCATTCTTGATAAAAGCAACACCATCATGGCTGTGTTGGGACACAATGCGGATCCCAAGCAGCGTGCCAATTTCGGAGTCAAGCAAGAGAACTGGATTGAAGGTGTCTTTAGCGGCACCCACGGGTCCTATTGGGATCATTCCGGGAATTTGTATGTGCAAGACTGGAATGTGGATGGTCGCATCATGAAGCTTGTGCGAGTTCGCTGATCTCATTGAGTCGGGCCACCTTGAGAATCTATGCCGTTGGATCTCTGTAAACGACTTGCCGTGAGGATGTGCCTTGGCTATCTCCTCGCTCTTTGCCTTTTGCCTTCGCAAACAGCTCTGCTTGCCGAAACGGAAGAGCGGGTTTCGCGCCTAGAGGCGATTCATGTTGCAGAGACTCATACGGGCTTGGCTGCGTCGGCCGTGATGCTCGATCGCGGGCCGACCGGATCTAGCTATCGAGTGGATCTTGTGGGGGGCGGATTCGCTCGGGTGGACGCGCTGCATGGGCGGCTACTCGAGCTCCGCGGATTGCCGGTGCAGGGGGCTTACGATTGGCCCGGTATTCGGGTTGTGGCTCATCGGGGGGGCGTCTCCTTGGGCCCTCCTGAGAACACATTGCCGGCGATTTCGCGCGCTATCTCCATCGGAGCTGATCTTATTGAAGTCGATGTTCGGGAAACGTCGGATGGCCATTTGGTTTTGATGCATGACCGAAGGGTTGATCGAACGACGAATGGAAAAGGAGCGATCGATCAGTTGAGTTTCGCTGATGTTCGTAGTCTTTCCATTGTTCACGAGGGAAACGACATCATCCGGGTCCCGACTCTCGGCGAAGCCCTCGCCTTAATGAAGGGAAAGATCGATGCGGATCTCGATTTCAAGGAGGGAGATTTTCGCAAGATCATTGAAGTCGTAAGGGCCTACGGAATGGAGGACCAAGTGACGATGCATGCTTCCTGGGAGCGTTGTGCCGAGTTGGCTCGGCTGGAGCCGCGAATTCGAATCCGTCCTACCGTGCAGCATGCAGGGCAAGTTCGTGAGTTAGCGAAACTGCTTCGTCCGGCGATGGTGAATTTTGACTGGCATGCGGTGACAGAAGAATCTGTTCGAGATGCCCATCTGGCAGGATGCCTAGCCTTTGTCAATTGCTTGGAAAGTGCCGACACGGACTTTTATGTCGAGGAAGCAATTCGGATTGGCGCCGACTACATTCAGTCTGATAGGCCAGATCGGGTCTTGGAGATCTTGCGCGAGCGAGGATTTCGCGGGAAGGAGCCGATCCTTGGTTCCCGTCTCGGAACCCCGCTCCGCAATAAACGGCTGGGATATCCCCTCCGTTGAGTCATTGTCTAGCTGTTCAGCTGCCGGGTTCGAATGCCACCCGCTCGTTCTCCGACAGATAGTCATGGACTGCCGTCAGGAGTGCATCCCCGTGTTCCTGCAATTTCGCGGCGCCAATGCCATGAATTGAAAGAAGTTCTTCTTTTGTTTGCGGGTAGTATCGGGCGATATGACGGAGGGTAACATCCGAGAAGATGATGTATGCGGGAACGCCTTTGTCCTTGGCAATTTCGTTTCGCAGGGTTCGAAGGATGAGAAAGAGCTTTGGATCGAAACGGTCGCTGTCTGGTTGACGTCGAACTGCGTCTTTCCGTCCCTTGAGTGGGGGGCGAGTGAGTTGGAGGGCTGATTTTTCCTTAAGGAATGCGGTGCCTTTGTTCGTGAGATGGAGCGTGCTGAACTGTTGTTGATTCTGGGAGATCAACCCTTTTCTGATTAGTTGGCGAACGAGATGGGCCCATTCGTCTCTTCCGAACTCGTCTCCGATATTATACGTGCTTATCCCGTCATGGCCCCATTTTCGGATCTTCTCTGTTTGGGCTCCGGTCAAGACTTCCACGACGTGATTTACCCCCACGTTGAAGCCTGAATGTTGGTAGATTCGATAGATGCATGAGAGCACTTTTTGGGCAGGGATTGAGCCGTCGAAAGTCTCTTTCGGTTCCAAGCAGTTATCGCACGACCCGCAGTTTTCTGGGCCGTGCTCTTCTCCGAAATAGGCGAGGAGCGTGCGGCGTCGACAGGTTTCGCTTTCCGCATAGTGGATCATTTCCCGCAATTGTTCTCGGGCAATATCCTTCTCAGACTCCGAAGACTTTTCGTCGATGAAATGGTGCTGCTTCGCCGCATCGCCAGCGCTGAATAGGAGGAGGCAGTCGCTGGTCAGGCTATCTCTTCCGGCACGCCCGGTCTCTTGGTAGTAGCTTTCGAGATTTTTAGGGAGGTCGTGGTGGATCACGAAACGGACATTCGGTTTGTCGATTCCCATCCCGAATGCGATCGTGGCACAAACAATCTGGCACTCATCCCGGATGAAAGCGTCCTGGTTCTGCGACCGGGTTTCCGGTGCGAGGCCAGCGTGGTAGGGGAGGGCTTGAATTCCGTTCCTCTTCAGTTGCTCCGTCAAACGTTCGACGCCATTCCGGCTGTGGCAATAGATGATTCCAGCCTGATCTTTCCGATCTGCCAGGAAATTAAGGATCTGTTGTGTCGCTCGGTTCTTTTCCTCCACTCGATAGGTGAGGTTTTTGCGGTCAAAACTTGCAATGAAATCTTTCTCTACTCCGAGGGAAAGCGCGGAGACGATGTCCTCTCGAACCCGCTTCGTTGCCGTTGCCGTGAGTGCCATGATGGGGACGGAATGAAGTCCTTGGCGGAGTTCAGCGAGCTGTCGATATTCTGGGCGAAAGTCGTGGCCCCACTCTGAAATACAGTGAGCTTCATCAACGGCAATCAGATCGATTTGGAGGCGAGCCGTTTCGGCTGCCAAATGATTGATTGCGAGGCGTTCTGGAGAGACGTAGAGGATTCTGATCTTTCCTTCAATGAGTTGCTGTCGGCGTGCGCGATTTTCTTCTGCCGAGAGGGATGAGTTTAAGAAGGTGGCCGAGACGCCGTTGGCAACGAGCAAATCGACTTGGTTTTTCATGAGAGCGATCAGAGGAGAGATCACGATGGTTGTGCCCCCTTTGACAAGAGATGGGATTTGAAAACAAATCGATTTACCGGCGCCCGTGGGGAGCACTGCCATGACATCCCGGCCGGCCAATGCTTCCTCAATAATCGATTTTTGTAGCGGACGAAATGAATCGTAGCCGAAGTAACGTTTGAGTGTGGACTCGAGTTGAGGCGTATCTGACATTGATGAAGAAAGAGGAAGACTTATATTAATTTTTGAAGGCGGCAAGCGTAATTCATGAAAACGATATCATCGAATCGCAGGAGCGGATGGTTCTGGTGATCCGAATTGGGAAAGTTTTGTCCAGGTACTGGGTGAGCCCTAAGCCGGGAATAATTCTTGGGGGACGAACTCTTATGCTGGAGAGATGAAATCAGGGCATGATCCGACGATAGATGAAGCCGCCAAGTGCGGGCGGATTGCCCATTTGGGACGATGAAATCTCGAGTTCTCGCGGGTGTAGAGTGAATTCTGGCATCAATAGTGCTACTATTTTCTTTAATTCCGAAGAATTTTCGTGATTATTGGAACGAAAGACAACACCATTTAAAGCGTCATGATTTGGCTAATTGCAATATTGTTGCTGGCGATTTTCGCCGGCATTGGATTTCTTCGAGGATCGATCCAGATGGGGATCTCGGTCCTGGGAATGTTCATCGGTCTGATGGTTGCCATTCCTATGGGCCCCATGATGACCGGAATCTACACGGCCTCCGGGGTGACCAATTTGATTCTGTTGGCGGTGCTTCCGCCGATTACGGCGTTTATTGTGGTGAGCTTGATTTTTATGACGATCGGAATCGTGGCTCACTTAAAGGTGAGCAAGTATTTCCATTTTAAGACGGATTCGGCGACCCAGTTGATGTTTAAGCGGCTTAATCAGAGAATTGGCGCAGCTTTTGGACTGGTTGCTGGCGTTGTTTACACGATCATTTTGGGTGTTGGGATCTACTCAGTAGGCTATTTAACCCACCAAGTTTCTACGGACAGCGATCCAGGTTGGCTCAAATTCATCACGGACACTCGGGTTGCCATGGACAGCAACGGCTTGGGCAAAATGGCCTCAAGTCTGGATCCGATGCCTGCTAAGTATTACGAGGTCTCTGACTTGATCGGTCTTTCTCATCGGAATCCGCTCTTGGAGAACCGCTATCGCAATTATCCTCCGTTCCTCAAAATGTCAGATCGGGCGGATATTCAAGAGATTGCTGCCGACACGGAGTTCCACGGAATGTTGGTGCAACAGGCAAGCTTGGCCGAAATCATGAAGCATCCGCTTGGTCAGAAGGTAATGAGCAATGCTGATCTCTTCGATACCCTTGTTCACAAGACTGATTTGACAGACCTTCGAAAGTTTCTAGAGGAGGGAATCTCCGACACTTATGACGAAGAGAAAATCTTGGGCCGCTGGGAACTCAATGGTAACGCGCTTATCAATTACACCAAGCGCAACACAGCCGGGATCAAGTCTCGTGAGTTGCGAGCCCTCAAAGAGCTCGTTGATAACTATTTAGATGGCACGAGTTTGGTTGTTTTCACGGATAACACCTTCGTCATCGAGGCGAAAGAAATGCCCGAGCAAGTTGAAGAGGATCCGCAACCGGCGGCACCTGCGTTCAACGATCCTTATGCTGGGGCTCGAGGCGGACAACAGGGGATGTCGCCCGAGATGGCAGCTCGCTACGGTTTGAACCCGGGTGCTCGGGGAGGACGGGGAGGTGCACAAGCTGCTCGACCAGCTCCTGCGAAAAAAGAAGCTCCAAAGATCAACTTGGGTGGTGAGGGCGATTGGGAACGCACGGCCCCAGGCCGTTACGTCATGAATATTGATGGTGGGAGATCGCAGGCAGTCTTCAACAAGAACCGTTTGCTCGTGAAGTCCCATGGCATGAACTTGGTCTTCTCCCGAGTTTACTAAGCATTTTTCAAGCAGAATCTTCGCAGAATCGGTCAGTGGACATTGTTCTACTGACCGATTTTTTTTTTGTGGTTCCTAAAACGACGATTCGGAGGGGGCTCTCCCCTTCGAATCTTGGCAACTGAGCTCCTGAATGGAGCGTGTCACGAGGGATGTTTCACCCTAGGCCTGGACGAGCCAAATCGGAAACACAGAAATCAGCGGGTGAAGTTTACAGGCTGAGTGACTCGATTGCTCTCTGTTGTAGAGCGGGATGAATGGTCAGTTCTCAGGAATTGGGCCCCCAAAGGCAAGGGCATCCCGGAAACTGAAGAACGAAGGACAGGAGAATGGGTTCCTGCTTCGCCTGAATGCCAAGCGGAAGCCGCTGGAGACCGCCAGAGTCCCTGACTGTTGGGAAGGCTGAAACTGGCAGCACGGGCCGTGGCGGGATCATTGGCGGATTGGATCCCTGTGAGTCGATAGGAGTCGGAGGACTTGGGCTGTTTCGTCACTTGGGGATGATTGAGTTCGTTCTTCATTCCCAGGCCGACAACAAGGAGGCCCATCGCTCCGGCACAGTAGGCGCATGCTAGGACAGGCTTGATTTCGAGGACGCCGAAAATTCGCGTCCAAATACTCTCTCGTTGCAACGCTCGATCAGCCTCTATCTGGGCGATAATCTGAGAGGAAAGCCGGTCAAGATGTCCGGGAGGTGGCTCTTCCCAACGCTTTAGTTTGATGAGTTTCTCGAGCGAGTCAGTTGATGGCTTTGAGTCCTTTGACATCAATTCTTTAGGTAATCCGATAAATGGGCCTGCAACTGTTGCCGAGCGTAAAACAATCTCGAACGAACCGTACCTGTATTGCAGTCCATTATTTTTCCAATTTCGTCATGCGGCACGCCTTGAATATCGTGCAACGTGACGACCAATCTATGAGCATCTGACAGCTTTTGCATGGCCTCGTTCAATTTGGCTTGGAGTTCGTGAAGACGGACGTCCCGGCGGGGCGTGTGTTCAGAGATGAATTCAAGGATGTAGCCCTGTCCTTCGCCGGAGAGGTCCATTTCGTTGAGACTCATTTGCCCGGACTTGCGGCGTCTCTGCTTGAGAAAATTGATGGTTTTGTTGACCGCAATTCGGTAGACCCAAGTGTAGAATGAGGAATCGCCTTTGAATGACTTCAGAGCTTTGTAAGCTTTGAGGAAAGTCTCCTGGGTTAGATCGTCTGTATCCTCCCGGTTTGAGGTCATGTGGTAGACCGTCGCGTAGATTCGAGAGTGGTGACGTCGTACGAGTTCGTCGAAGGCTGACAAGTCACCATCGCGGGATTCCGCGATGAGTTCTTTTTCTGGCCGGGCGGCAATTTCGCCGTATAGCTCGACTTCTGTTTGGTCTTCTAAGGTCGCGGTAGGCATCAGTCCGTTTCGTTTCTTGGAGCTAATCGTAGTGCCATTTCGTCGACCTTCAATTCCAAGAAATCGGACAGTTTGTATAGCGCTGTCACAGAAGGGGATCGTTCCATGGCTTGCAGACAGGACTGCGCGTCGGAAAGCATTGTGCTTACCACTTTCCGAGACTTACTCAATACCTGCTGGCGTTCCAAAAGTGTCATTAACCAATTGATATGACACCGATCCCACTGATTTAGTTTTGAAATAATCTGTTTTTTTTCTTCTTCCGAGCTTTCTTCGAGCAAAATGAGGATCGGAAGGGTGTGTTTTTCCTTAACGAGGTCTGTTCCAAGCGATTTTCCCGTGTCCTTCTCGTTGCCGAACAAATCCAGGCAATCATCGTAGATTTGGTAGGCTGTTCCGAGGGCCAATCCGTATTCCCGCAGGGCGGGGGCCTGTCCAGCCAAGGCAGATCCATATTCCGCCCCAAGTTCGCACGAGAGACCAAAAAGTTCGGCCGTTTTCATCTCGATGACCCTCAAATATGCGGGCCGAGAAGGGTTGTTTGTCTGATTTAGGGTTTGGAGGATCTCCCCCGAGCAGACCCTTTTCGTGGCTCGAGAAACTGCTTCGCACACTTTGGTCGAGGGAAATGACGCAGCGAGCATCAGCGCGTGGGCGAAAAGACAGTCGCCTAAGAGTACGGTTACGTCGTTTCCCAAGTGTGACGCCAGTGTCGGGCGGTTCCGGCGGATCTCGGCGGCGTCCAGGATGTCATCGTGCACAAGGGTAGCGAGGTGCACCATTTCAATGATCACCGCGATGTCGACAAGGGGTTTTTTGAAGCCTTCGCTAGCGCCTCCGGCCATTCCGACCAAAAGGGGACGAAGGCGTTTGCCGGGGTTGGAAATGGCATATCGAGCATGCTCGGCGATTTCAGGCTCGAATGTGTCGACTTGCTCGAGGAGTGCTGAACTAACCGCAGCCAAAAAATCTTGATATGGGTCCACAAGCTGGTTCCATGCGTCTTCTGGGGCGACGGATGGATGATCAGCGAAAGGTTGCGGAGGCATGTCTACCTTACTAGCAAGCATCTGGGCAAAATTTACGGTTCGATGATTTTCAAGTCAAACGGGAACGTTGAATTAACGAGCCGTCCCAAGGCCTATCGGGTCTTTTTTCGAGGGGGCGAGGTGCGATTTCAACGGAGGAAACGGCTATTCCGCGGAATCGAAAAGGATTCGGCGCAAATGATCTGGGAGCGCCTCGACTAAGAGTCGAGCCCCGATGATCGCCCCTTCCTCAGAGAGATGGTATTGATCAACTGCCGACATCAATCTGAGCTCGGTTGAGCCGATTGTCTGGTAATGCGTGGCGAGGATTCGATGAAGGTCAATGGCGTAGGCGCCGACTTCGTGGGCGACCTCAAGAACAATGTCACTGCGTTTTCGAAGCGGAGATGAGATGATCCCGTCCTGATCGAAGACCCGCCACGGCAGGGGGGTGACAAGAATCGGTATTCCTTCCCATTCTCGGACGATTCGAACGATCTGGATGAGGTTTGCTCGATAATCATCGAGTTGCGTGAACTTTTCTTCCTCTGGATCGGAAAATTGATCGATTTGCCCGAACTGAATGAACACGAATGGGGGTTCCGTGCGCTGGAGTATTTTGAGTCGATCCATTCTGCCGAACAAAAAGCTCCGAGAACTCAAACCGGCTTGCCCCGCGTTTAGGATTCTGTTTTCTGCTTTGATATAGGTTCGAAGCCCCTCTGCCCATCCGCCAGAAACGACTTCATCGCCGTGGATCACACCCGCTGCGGTTGAGTCACCGACCACACCCACAATGTAGGGCCCGGGAATCGAGGGCATAACGACAGTTCGATAGAATTCGAATGAGGTCCCTTTCCCGATCGCATCGAGGGTGACCTGGCCGAAGAGTGCTTCTTTCTCAAGTACCCAGTCTTGGAGATCGAGGCTACGTTCGAGGCGATACCAGTGCTCGTTACTTCCGGAAAACTGGAGGCTGATGTCCTCTGCGGACTGTCGACGAATCTGAATTTCTTGCGCCCTACCTGGGCCCCAAAGGCAACAGAAGAGGATCGAAATAACAGACAGATACTTTAGGCTCGTGGTCGGTTTGGCTGAGTAGGACGTCAGCGCCGGTCGAGTGTTTGAGTGGTGGAAATTCTTCAAAGGATCCCGTGTTTGATGGCTGTTGCCAGCCGAACTAGCTATTGGGTAGCCAGGGAGGTAAGGTGCTCGTGGAGGCGGCGTGTATACTCAGTTGCGGCTTGTTCGTTGAGGGGAGTTTTCGTTGCAAATTGTTGCTTGTCAAGCGTTGGAGGGAGCTCAAGCAGAGGGATGCTATCAGGGAAGACCGCTGCCCATTCTTTGAGTAAGGCTTGGTATTCGCTCCTGAAGTCCCGTTTGACAAATTCTTGAGGCAGTGGTGTGAGGCCGATGTAGAACGGGACTTCTGGGGGGATGACCGAGGCGAACGCTTCCGCATTCCTGAAATGAGTTTTTGCAATCCGGTAGTCGCTGCTTCCTTTCAGATCTTCCATTTCTAGCACTCGTGGATCGACTGCAGAACCGGCATGCAAATCCATATGGTGAATGAGTTCTCGATTAAATCCATAGTAGTCTCGGAACGGTCCAGTGAGGGGGAGGGGAAGGCGACCGAGGACACGGCCTTCAACGATGTGAATGCCGAGCCAGGCCCGGGGATTCCAAGCGGCGTTCGAGACGTATGGGTGATCGGCTTTTTCGATGTAGTGATCGAAGGCAGCTGTATGGGCAGCCGATGTGGAGCTCTTGCGAACGAAATCTGGATGCGTCAGCATCACGATCTTGTTTGGCTTGGTCGGATGGGATTCGAGGTAGTTTGCGATGAGTTTCGAGAAACTCTCCAGACTCAAGAAACTGAGTGTTCCGAGGTTCAGGACTTGCGTGTCACTCAATTCCGAGAGGTAGGCCGCATCGACATCCATCAAGCAGGAGGAATCGCCTATGAGCAGTATATCGGCCGCTGCTGAGTCGAAACTAGAATCGACTTGGTTGACGATGACGGTTCGATCGACGTCTAAGGTCGGCCGAGGGCTCGGAGCAAAGGGGAGCAGCGCAACAGTTCGAACTAGGATGGCCAGCATGATGCAGCCAACGAGAGGAATTCCCAGAACCTCTCCCAGGGAGCTGCGGGTGAATAGATACTGGTGACTTTCCATTTTTTGCTAGAATTGGAAGTAAATGAATGCCGTTCCTCCCGAATTCCAGAACAGTGCAATCAGGTAAAGCAGTCCGCCGTAGAGCAATGTTTTCAGTGGCCGGTTCAGGGGGATGCCTGGCATGAGCTTTCCGGAACTCCTTTGCCAGAGTTCCATGAGAATCAGGGGGAGGCTGAAGAGCACTCCGTAGATCATGTAGCTCTCGAACCAACTGGGCCAAGAGAGCGTCCAGGCATGAGTTGAGAGGTGCTCGATCTGTTGAAAGGATTGTGCTCGAAACAACAGCCAGCCGTAGAAGACCGCTATCATCGTCCCAATCCAGGAAACGATCTTCTGAAGCGGCGTCTTTGGTAGTCGTTTGCCAAAAAGCGTGAGGATGAGGCCATGCCAGAATCCCCAGAGCACGAAGTTCCACCCCGCTCCGTGCCAGAGTCCAGCGACCACCATGGTGAGAATGAGGTTTAGGCTTGTTCGCTGCTTAGATCCCCGGTTTCCGCCCAAGGGAATGTAAACGTAATCTCGGAACCAGGTGGACAGGCTGATGTGCCAGCGTCTCCAGAATTCGCTGGGTGTGATCGCGGTGTAGGGGAGATTGAAATTGAGCCTTAACTCGAATCCGAGGATGGCAGCCACGCCGCGGGCGATGTCAGAATATCCAGAAAAGTCACAGTAAATCTGCAGTCCGAATGCTAGAGTCGCCAGAATGATGACGGGGCCTTCGATGCTGGAGTTGCCGTAGACCATATCTACGAGAGGAGCCAGACTGTCGGCAATCACAACTTTTTTGAACAGTCCCCAGAGGATGAGCCAAATTCCGACTTCGAGTTGCTTTGCGGTGATTTTTCGGGTGCTGAGAAACTGAGGAAGGAGGCTGGATGCTCGTTCGATCGGCCCAGCGACCAATTGTGGAAAGAACGATACATAAGCCAGGAAAGCAGTGAGGTCCTGCGTCGGTTCAGCCTGCCGCCGGTAGATGTCGATCGTGTAACTCAAACTTTGAAACGTGTAGAATGAGATTCCTACCGGCAGAATGACGGATAGCAGAGGAGGCGAGGCATTGATACCCAGAGCCGTGATCACCTGGGTCGCGCTCTCAATGAAGAAATTGTAGTACTTAAAAAAACCTAAGGCTCCCAGGTTGACGCTCAGGCTCAGGATAAGTAAGCGACGACGTTTCCTAGAATCTGCTCCTATCATGTTTCGCCCTGCATGGAAGTCGACAAGGCTGGAAAGAAGCAGCAGCGAGGTGAAGCGCCAGTCCCACCATCCGTAAAAAAAATAACTGGCGGCGACAATGAGTTGGTTGCGCCGAACGAGGGAGTGGCGGAGAAGAAAGTACAGCAGGAGGAAGACCGTAAGAAATCCAAGGAATGCTGTGGAATTGAAGTACATTTGGTTCCCGCTCTAAGAAGAAGATTTCTTGGCTGATCGCAACGAAAAAAAAGGAACTTTTTGTTGCGACCTTGTTAAAATGAGACAGGCGAAGCCGTGGCAAAGTGACGGATAGAAACCGGACATTGCTTGGTTTGACATCTGCTTTTGACATCTGCTGTTCAGACACTAGGATTCAATCCGTGCTAAGTGTGACGCGGAAACTTGATTTAGGGAGGCTTGGGCAGGGTCGATGGCGAGATCAATGGGGTTTTACCCTCATCGAGTTGCTGGTGGTCATCGCCATCATCGCCATTCTTGCTGGCATGTTGCTTCCTGCTCTGTCCAAAGCGAAAAGCAAGGCCAAACAAACTCAGTGCTTGGGTAACCTGAAACAGGTTGGGCTGTCTTCGATGCTCTACACAGATGATCATGAAGGGTTGATGCAGATCGAGGATCTGTTCAATCCGGTTTTTGCATGGGGCGGGATCATTAGCACGAACCAGAACCTAGGGGAATCGAAGGTGTTCCTTTGCCCTTCTTATCCGCCGAGAGTTTTTGAATCTTGGATTCGTACTTTTGGTGTCTGGGCGGATCCGCCTGACGAGGTCCGGAAAGGCGAGTTCGGCGAGTATGTGAATTTCAATCAAATTCGGCAGCCGTCCGAGTATACTCATTTTGCGGACTCTACGAGTGCAGGCCGCATGGGAATTGGAGGAGAGCAATTCCATTCCTTCCGTAAAGCTGAGGAGGAAGAGGTGCACGCGCGACACAACAACAAGGCTGATCTTTGGTTTGCTGATGGTCATGTGGAGGGGGTTTCTGAGGCTCGTCTCGATGAGCTCGGCATCGATGCTCTGGTAGGGGCGGATACGATTCCCAGCTATTTCGATCAATGAACAAGGCAAAGCCTTGGTTGGCGGGCGGTCTATTAGTGGTTGCGGCATTCGTTCTTTGGGATGCCTTTCTAAAGCCGCCGCCAGAGATGAGTGAAGCGATTGAGCTTCGGGCGCGGGCGCTTCATTCATTGGGCGATCATTTGCTATCCGAAATTGAGGGTGACCGTGTCTTAATACTCTCGAATCCGTATGCGAAAACGGCTTCGTCTTCGAGTAAGACTCGACGCTTTGAGGATGCGGCGATTCGTGGTCTGGAAGACAGCTTGGCGGGCAGCAAGGAGTTGGTCGTGGCCTATCCGGCAATTCAACCCAAATACCGGGAGCATCCTGAAAAGGCGTCTATCCCTACCGACAGTTCAACGCCTCTCAGTTTCATAATGGAGCCTGATGCCATTGATCGATTGGTCGCCGAACACACCGAGTGCGCTCTCGTTATCAGTTTGGTGGGGCTACCCTTGGGTGTGGAGGAAAGTGAATCGTGGAAGTCGGAGCTTCCGTTTGCCCTCTTACAGCCCGATCTTCGAGTTCTCGGAGCTAAGGGGAAAACCCGCGATGCCTTTCAGCGGAAAAAGATTCTCGCGGCGGTCGTGACCGATCGGAACAATCCGGATCCTGTGCTTGTCACGGATGCGAATATCGGCGACGTCCTGAGTAGCAATTCGGATTGGTTGGGCTTTCGGTCTCGGCGTTAGTCCACAGCTCGCGAGCGATGCTGATGCTGCTCAGTCTCAGCTCAAGATTTTTTTCGCAACGGTCCCTGAAACATCTGTCAGTCGGTAGTCTCGTCCGGCATGCGGGTACGTGAGCCGTGTGTGATCTAAACCCAGAAGATGGAGGATCGTTGCGTGGAGGTCGTGAATCGTGCAGCGATCTTCGATGGCGTGATATCCGTACTCATCCGTTTGACCGTAGCGGAACCCACCTCGGACGCCTCCGCCTGCCATCCACATTGTAAATCCGTC
This sequence comes from uncultured Verrucomicrobiota bacterium, assembly GCA_964342405.1. Taxonomy (GTDB): domain Bacteria; phylum Verrucomicrobiota; class Verrucomicrobiia; order Limisphaerales; family AAA164-E04; genus UBA2970. Next base: position 61,124 of record CAYFGX010000019.1, read on the forward strand.
CGGGTGATGATCGCGTCCTTTGGGGCCATCTCCCTTTTGCACCGTTGGCGTTCGTCCGAACTCGCCGCCCCAAAGGACTAGTGTTTCGTCCAACAATCCTCGCTTCTTTAGGTCGAGAATCAAACCAGTTATCGGGCGATCGATCTGGTTGACATTGATTTCATGGCCTTTCTCCAGATGCGAATGTTGATCCCATTGTTCATTATTGAATGGGAGAGTGTGGGCATGGCTGACTTGAATGAATCGAACGCCTCGTTCGGTTAAGCGCCTTGCCAGGAGACAAAGTGTTCCGAAGTTATTTGTTGTGGGATTGTCTAGTCCATAGAGTTGGCGTGTCGCCTTGGATTCCTTAGAAAGATCGGTCGCCTCAGGGGCTTCCGTCTGCATTCGAAAGGCCAGTTCATAGGATCGAATCCGAGCCTCGAGAACGGGATCGATACTTCTTTGCTCGCTGTGCATCTTCCGAAGGAGCTGGATTTGAAGCTTCTGCTGCGCTGGACTTTGGTGTGCATTGTTCATGTATTGAAAGCGCGCATTCGTCGCGAGCGTATTCGGGTAGCCTGGTGTTCCGAGAGGCACGCCCTGATGATTAGCCGGCAAGAAAGCAGCCCCGAAGTTGTTGACGCCACCGTGTAGGGATGTTGGGCAAATCGTGATGAAACTGGGCAGGTTTTGATTTTCGGTTCCGAGTCCGTAACTGATCCAAGCACCCATGCTGGGACGGAGAAAAGCTTCGTCGCCGGTATGGAGTTTCATGCAGGCTCCGCCGTGAGCGACATTCGTTTCGCACAGCGAGTGAATCATACATAACTCGTCCGCAACCTTCGGCAGATGCTGCCATAGTTTGGACATCCACAGTCCGCTGGCGCCGGCGCGTCGAAATTCCCAGGGAGACCCCATGAGGTTGCCGCGGGCCGCAAACTGGACACTCCGTTCGTTAAAGGGAAGGGGATTGCCGCTATCCCGCTGGAGGCGAGGCTTATAGTCGAAAAGATCGATGTGAGAAGGCCCACCATGCATGAACAGAAAAATCACCCGCTTCGCTCGGGGAGCCCAGTGGCTGAGTTGTGTCGAACGAGGGCTAAGCGCCGAGAGATGATTTTGGTGGAGAAGGGTGTTCAGGGCCAACCCTCCAAACCCGGTGCACAGGCGGTTCAGGAGGGCTCTTCTCGAAAATGCCTGTTGGACGCGGTTCATGCAAAGATAGATTGGGCCCTTCCTTACCAAATGTAGGAGAAGTCGTTCGACATGATGAGAGTGTGGCAGTAGGCAATCCAGAGGGATTCCAGGTTTCCAGCTTCTTCTTCTGCAAGAGTGGATCGGTAGGACTTGAAGAAGTCCCTCGCGGTTTGTAGTTGGGGTTCAGCTGGGGGCCGGCTTAAAATTAACTTGTGGAGGGCTTGAATCCCATTTTCGAACGATGAAAGACCAACTTCATTTCGAAGCCGGTCAATGATTAGAGTCGCTTGCTCTCGAACAAACTCATGGTTCATCATGAGGAGCGCTTGAGTGGGGACCGTCGTGGTTGAACGGCTTCCAACCGGAGACGCGGCGTTTGGGAAGTCGAGCAAGGTCAAGAAATCATAAACGTTGGAGCGAACGACCGGGAGGTAGACACTTCGTCGTCGTGAATCCTCATAGAGTTTTTGATTCTTCTCAAGGTCTTCGGGTGAGGGGTCCTGACTTTTAACATTCATCCGGCCGCCTTCCATCTCGTCGCTGAGTCGGCCGGAAAATAAGAGCAGTGAATCTCGAAAGGTTTCGGCCTCTTGTCGACGAATGTTTCGTTTCCAATAGTATTGATTATTCGGATCAATGCGTTCTGCTTCCGGATTCTGGGTTTGTGACGAGAGTTGATAGGTCGCTGAGAGCACGATTGAGCGTTGAAGGCTCTTCAGGTTCCATCCGTTGTGAATGAGGGAAGCGGCCAAGTGGTCTAGCAGGTGTGGATGGGTAGGGCGGCTTCCGCGAGTTCCAAAGTTGTCGGGGGAAGCCACAAGGCCCTCGCCGAAGTGCCAACGCCAGAGACGATTGGCGATTACCCGAGCCGTCAGGGGATTCTCTGGATGGCAGACCCACTTTGCTAACTGGGCGCGGCCGCTCTGATTCTCGGGAACAGGTAGGGACTCGGATAGTCCTACTTGACTCAAGAAGCCCCTTGGTACTTCTTCTCCCAGTGCGTTGTGATCACCCCGAACGTGAATTTTGGTGTTCCTTACGTCTGCGTCATGGACGGCCATTGCTTGGGGCGGTTTGGGGCGGCGATCGAGTAGCTCCTGGCGTTGTTGTCTCAACGCGGTGAGTTTTGTTAGGGTTCGTTCGACCTGCGAGTTTTCTGGGATGGGGGTGAGTCGAATTCGGTCGATGTGAACCATGAGGGGTTCAGATTCAAGGCGAAGGATGTGGGACCCGGCGGTGAGATCCAATCGTCCCTGAAAATGCCATGCCTGATGCGAGGGATGCCACCCTCCGGTTGTTATTGAGAAGGCATCTTCGAAAAGGGATTTGCCGTCGACTGAGATTTTCCCAGGCCTGGGCTCTGCCGCTGCATAGCGAATTTCTAGGGCGTACTTTCCTGGGGGGGAAACCTCCACATTGTATTCTGCGAAGTTACTCTGGCCTCCTGGATCCGAGATGATTCCGATTCCCTTGCCGTAATTGTTCTGATCGACTTGAACGTTACCTCGAGAATAGGCTTCTGCCTCCAACCTGATCGATCCTTCATCTGTTTGAGCCCTCTTCCAGCTTGCTTCGTGAACTCGGAGTTCCTCGTCGATCTCGCTCAATTCTGTTTGAAAACGGCCGTTCGATTGACGAAACGAATCCGTTTCAAGGTCTTGGTTTTCGATCCGTGTACTGTGGAAGATCCCTGCGAGCGCATAGTAATCGCGTGTTGGGATAGGGTCGAACTTGTGATCATGGCAGCGAGCACAAGCGACGGTGACTCCCAGGAGGGCTTTACTCACGGTATCAATTTGTTCGTCTACGGTATCCGCTTGCTTCTTTACTGGATCTTGCTCTGCCAGGATCTTGGTTCCGATGGCTAGAAAGCCCGTGGCCCTGAGCCGATTCAGTGCTGCGTCCGGAGTTGCGTTTGGCGGAAGTAAGTCGCCGGCGAGTTGTTCCGTGATGAATTGATCGTATGGAATCCCGCGATTGAAGGCAGAGATGACATAGTTTCGATATTGATAGGCGTGCGGATAGGCATGATTTTCGTCACCCCCATTCGAATCGCCGTAGCGAGCCACGTCGAGCCAGTGGCGGCCCCAACGTTCACCGTAGCGGGGGGAAGCGAGGAGCTCATCGACGACTCGTCGGTAGGCGCTGGGATGCTCGTCGTTCTCAAAGCGATGAATGGCCTCAGGGGACGGGGGCAGTCCGATGAGATCGTAGTAGACCCGTCGTATCCACTCCGTTTTGCTCGCCTTCGCGGACGGTTTGAGCTTCCGGTCTTCGAGTCCTTTCAGGATGAAGGTATCGAGCGGAACTTGGCTCCAATCGTCGTTCCTCGTGGCGGGAAGCTCTGGCGTCTGAATGGGTTCGAATGCCCAGTGGCGTTGATAGGATGCACCCTCGCGAATCCAATCGGAAAAGAGGCTGACTTCTCCAGGAGACAGCTTCCTTCCAGCTTCTGGTGGGGGCATGACGATGTCAGGATCGTCGCTGCTGATGCGTCGGATCAGTTCGCTTTCCTTGGGGCTTCCGGGAACGATAGCCTTGCGACCAGAATCATTGACTGCTTTTGCACTTGCCTCCAAATCGAGCCTTAGACCGGACTCTCTTGTTGCGGCATCGGGACCGTGACATTCGAGGCAGTGGGTGGAGATGAGGGGGCTAATCGTTCGACCGAAGTCGAGTGAGGCTACAGCTGGAGGTTCCTGGTGAACGGCATCCTGGGGTGCTTCACTCGCTGGTGATGGCGTGGCCAAGCAGCCGAAGACGAGCCAGAGGCTTGCTGCCGTCGCTTTCGAGATGAGCTGAGCGCGAAGCACGACCGAATGTTCTAAGACTGGGAGTTGCGTTTCACACGGATGAGGGGTGAACGCTGCTCACTTCCAATCTGTCGTTCTGATGGATGCTCATGACATGGGAAGACTGACGGATTCGCCTTCCTCAGCGGCGATCTTACCCGCCTCTAGAATCTCTTGAGTATCGCGGCAAATCCTATCTTGGCACAAGGTGTTGAAAGCTTCTCCCGTGGATAGGCAATGGAGAAAATGAGCCGCAGTATTGCTCTGTTCTTCGGAGAGATTGGGAACCGTAATGGCCTCGCCTTCCGGATTGTCACGAGTGGCTTTGAGCAGTTTCCCGTCGTCGCGGGGTTCGATCATCAACGTCCCGTCGGTTCCGTAAATCACTGTTGTGTAGGCAGTCATTTTGTCAATCTGAGTCCAGGAGCCTTCGGCGGTTGCCATGGCATCGTGGTAGGTGAGAGCTAGCAAGGCGTTGTCTTCGACCACGATCTCTTCTTTGCAGAGGCGGCCTTTGATCCCGGTGACTCGCGTAGGCATCCCAAGAATGGCTCGAGCCAAGAGGGCTCCGTAGCAGCAGTAATCCATGAGGGCACCGCCGCCGTTGTCTTCTTCGTCGAACAGCCAATGGCAAAAGTAATCACTGCAACCCAGTTCTTTTGGGCCCGCATGGGCAGCGCGGTATTTGACCTGCCAGATTCTGCCGATTTCGCCAGTCTTGGCGAGGTGCATGGCGTGTTGCAATTGAGGCCACCAGGCAAGCGGCCAATTGACCATCAATCTGGCCCCGCTCGTGCGAGATGCAGCCAACATTGCGTCCGCTTCTTCCAGGGTGGAAGCCATGGGTTTCTCGATTAGGACGTGAATCCCCATGCTCAGGGCAAGCTGAGCGGCATCTGCGCCCATTCGATTGGATTCGTAGACATAGACGGCGTCGAGCTGCTCTTCTCGGAGGAGTTCATCGTAGTGCTCGTAAATCTTGTCACATGAGTATTCCTTGGTGAATCGTTCCACCAATTCCGGATTGGGGTCCGAGAGAGCAACGATTTTGGCTCCTGAATGTGCTTTCAGCGCTGGGAGATTGTCCCAGATGTGATCGTGTACAAGTCCGATGATTCCAACGCGAAGTGGTGTTGCCATGATAGTGTATATGAAGCGTTTAGTTTTATTGTTGCACCCAAATGGGGGTCAGCCAAGCCCATTGACCGTTTCGTTGTGAGACATTGAGTTGATAACGGTCTATTTCTTCCGCGGGTTCGTCTTTAAAAGAAGTTTCAAAGCGACATTCGGATTCAGGGATCAAAGGGCCAATCCGGACAGCTTCGCTCAACCAACCACGCATGAAGTGAGTCCGTGCCCGGTGTTCAAGGCTCTCGAGACGGTGGCTATGTTGCTGTCCGTTGACTTCCAATTGGACGGTGCTATGCAGCGGCGCTTTGAGCTTGAGCGAGATTCCCTGGGTGGTCTCGTGACGCATCGAGAGGTTTCCTTGGGTTGTGGATTTGAGTGTGAGACTCCGTTCAGTACATTCGAGCAGCTCATGGGGAAGGCTTGCTTCGGCAGCGTTTTCCCCATCGCCGTCAGCTTGCCGTGAGACGATGGCTTGTCCTGAAAAGTGTGTGTCCACCGACTCGATACAGCCTTCACTCAGCGTGAGCTTGAGTGCCCAATCGGTTCGCTCATTTTTCTTACCCCAGCCCCAGTGTATTCGGAGCCGATGGGAGGAAGAGTTCGATGGCGACTGGTGAACCGGAGCCCACGTCTTGTAGGGGCGGCCGTTCTTTCGAAGCTCGATTGTATTCAAGGCGTCGACGCCGTTCACGCGAACAAAGACTTGCCGGAGTCCGGGACGGTGGATTGAACTTCCAATAGGAGATCCATCAACCTCGAGCTGTGCCTCAATCTTGTCGCCCGTTACAGCGTACACGCGTCGGGCGTGGAAGGCCTCCCAGAGCGAGGCGCGCGTCAGCTGTTTGCCCATGACTGCCATTCGTCCGTCACCGTGGCTACCCGGATACGCGGCGTGGTGGTCCGTTCCTCCGACAATCCCGAAACGATAGCCACGAGCCCAACCGGCTTCCGCCGTGCTACCCCAATCCCGAGGGCCCATATCGTGCAGCATGGGGTAGGGCGCGTCATCGTTTAGCGAGCAGCCGTGGAGTGAGAAGATTTCGACGAATGGAGAGGCTGTTTCATCGTAAGCATCCCAGTTAATGCCGCGATAACCTTTATGGTAACCAATGTGGTGAGGAATCGCGATGTTGCCGTGGTTGTGAGCGAGCTGGCGAAGGTCGGCAACATTCGGTGCGTCTTCGAGTGCGAGGTCGGGCGATTGGGAGTAGACGTTGTGATCCCCGTACTCAAGTGAATGCCATTCGTAGGATGGAAAGGCAATGAACTCATGCTCCTGAGTCGCGGACGCTTGTTGTTCGAGGAGTGAGGGCCAGTTGTTGGCGAGGCGAGCAAAGCCTTCACGATGATAGTCGATGATCTCGGCGTATTGCTCCCGGTCGCTCGGCATATCAGGCCAGAAGGCATGCCCTGTGACCGAGCAAAAGTCTAATTGTTGCTTAGCTCTGGCTAAGGCTTGAGCGACGGTGCCGTGACCGTAGCTGATCGAGCAGTGACTGTGAAGGTCTCCCCAGTAGAGATTCATTGTGGGCTTGGTATGTCTTTCTATCGGCTAAAGCGGCGTTCTTACGTGCCTCGCTGAGTGGGAGTTTCATCGCGGAAAAGGATCACGAAGAGGATTGCGGATACAATGGCGATTCCTGCCGCTGTGTTCCAAAAGGAACTGTAATGCAGAGCGCCGTTCGCGTCGGTGAACTGAGCGGACAGGAGGCCATTCAGTTGGCCGGCAATCAGGGGGCCGAGGCCGAACATGATCATTGCGAAGACCGTTTGGACAGAGTTTTTCACATCGGCGGGGGCCAGGCGGTCAATATAGATGAAGCTGGCCGCGAAAAAACCGGCGAAGCAAAGACCGTGGAGTGCCTGAGCCGCGATAATGGCGTAGAGCGGAAGGTTGTCTGCGCCGAAGATGAGGTAGCGCGCAGCGTAAGTCGCGGCCCCCAAACCGATCACGGTTCGGAAACCGAGTCGAGTGAGCAGCTTTCCGAGAATTGCGAGGATGGCGATCTCAGCGAATTGCCCAATGGACATGACCGGCATGATGTAAGCATCGGAAAGACCGCGACTCGCGAGAAACTTACTCGTCTGCATAAAGTAGAAGAAATGCACCACGCTGACCGGAATGGCGATTCCGAGGAGCACGGCGAAGGATCGATGACGGACCAATCCAAAGGCCTTGGCAAAGGCCCATTTTTGAACCGCGTCTTTTCTTGGGGGCGTGTGGGGAAGGACGGTCCAGCAAAACACGCCATAGGCGATGGACAGGATCCCGGAGATTTTAAAGGAATCGATCATTCGTCCTGGAGCCATCTCGACGAGTTCCCCCTTGAAGAAAGGAGGCAGCCATTGAAACTGGAGGTCAGTTTGCAGCCACAGCATCGGGAAAAGCCACGAGACAACGATCCATGCGATCGTACCCCAGACCCGCACACTGGGGAACTCACTCTTGGGATCCTGTAGGTGATTCATGGCGAGGGAATTGCATAGCGCCAAGGTCGGCATATAGAAGAGCGCGTATAGTATGGAAAGAATCACCCAGGCGACGAACGAGGTTTGATAGGCTGTGACAATTTTTAGGACCCCACTGATGATGATTAAGGTGCCGAGGAAACGCTCAGTCGCAAAGTAGCGATCGGCAATCTGTCCCGCGATGAAGGGCGAAGCGATGGCGCCGACGGCTCCAGCAACAGCGATGATGTAGCCGATTTGTCCGTCGCTGAATCCAAGGCCTCCTTCGCTTGGATCTGCTGAGAGGAAGCGAGCAGCGAGCGGAAGCCAGAGGCCGTAGACCGCGAATTGCAGAAACATCATCAGCGGCAATCGCCGATCAATTCGTGGGGCAGAAGCTGTCATCTTATCATTCACTTAGAATCTAGACGGAATCTGAAAAGCGCGAGGAGGGGGCGTTCATCGTCTAATGGTTCAAAAGCTCGTCAATGGAAACGGTCTTACCCTGACGATTCGATTCCAGCACAGCACTCGCGCAGGCTAAGTCGAGGAGCCCTTCCATGCCATTTACCTCCGGTTGAGCTCCTTCCTGAAGCGCTTTGAGCCAATCGAGCTGGAGTAAAGCGAACCCATCTTCAAGGCCCAAGGGAAACTCCCTCTCCTTTCGCTCGCGGGGACAACTTGTACGATAGAGATCATCGAGTGGTTGAGTGGCACCTTGAGCATTCGTGAACTGATCGCCACAGATACTGCCTGAGCTTCCGATCACTTGAGGTGGAATTGCAATCCCGGCACCAGCACCGGCCCAACTAGCGGAGAGACTTCCGATGACATCCTGTTCGGTTTGAAAAGATGCGGTAAAGGTGTCATCCGCATCGCAATCGATCATTGCCTCTGACTCGGGTTCTGTCGTTAGCAGGGGAAGACGGCGTTTTGGCTCCAGACAAATCGCCTTACCCGTGACGTTGGTGACTGGGCCTCCGAGATGGCGAACCCAGTGAAACAGGTGGGGACCGATGTCCAAGCTGATGCCTCCTCCTTGTGCTTGTTGATGGCGCCAAGGCGTGTGAGCGACCACTTGTCTGGGGGCCCACCAGTTGCCAACGTTCATAAAGTGAAGCTGCTGGAGCTTTCCGATAGCGCCATCATCGATTGCCCATTTGGCATGACGGGTGAGGGGGCGGAAGCGCCAGTTTTCACAAACCCCGAGCACAAGGGAAGCCGCTTGAAAGACTCGGACCATTTCTTGTGCCTGTGAGACCTGCACAGCTAAGGGTTTTTGAGTGAGCAGATGCTTTCCCTTTAGAGCGCATCTGAGCGCAATGGGGTGATGGAGTTGGTGCGTCGAAAAATCGTTGACTGCATCGACGCTTGGATGGTCGATCAAGTCATTGTAGTGATCGATGACCTTGACGTCTGTGTCGGGCTGAAAGACAGAGAGATACTCTGCAGCAACAGCAAGAGGATCTCCCGGGAGCGTACTCACCGGTTTACGTTGCGGAAACTCGTCGCTTGGACTGAGGTAGCTATGGGCATCGCGCGGATCTCGAGCGCACAAGGCCGTGATCCGGAAGTTATCCACGCCCGCTTCGCGTAGCAGGCGATACCCGCGCAAGTGTGCTGCCAGAATCCTTCCGCAGCCGATGATACCGATCTGAATCATTGGAACCTCGGTTTCGTGGCACGCAAGGGAGATGTGACCTGTATTCGGCAGTCACTGCCAGGGCCCTTGCGTGGAAACTGAGAAGGATTCTCGGTGATGGATCGACCTGGGTCAATGAATCACTGACGGTGCTTTCTTTTTCTGCCTTTAGCCCATGCTATTCAATGTTAATCGGCACCGACCTCCGTTCGCTTGCTTGCATGGAACTCCTCAATGCAGCGTCGTTTGCTGTTCTCGTGAGGTCTGTTCACAATGAGAAGACTTTGACTGCCTCTGGGCATTAGTCGGAACTGTATTCCATGACTCCAGTCTCTGGCTCACGGCCTCGACCTGACTTGGGAGGGTCGACGTGCCTGCCGTGATCCCCACGAGATCTTCAGGGCGAAACCACGTTCGTCGCAGATCTGATTCGCTTTGGATATGATAGACTCGATGGCAATGTTGGGACGCGACGGCAACGAGTTCGTGTGTATTGTTGCTGTGACGCCCACCAATCACAATCACGACGTCAGCCTTCCGGGCTAGTTCAGATGCGGCGAGTTGACGATTCTTTGTTGGCTGGCAAACCGTGTCTCGAAAGGTGACACGTGAATTCGGAAATGCCTCTTGAAGGGCTTGAGTAAGGTTGCGGACTCGATCGATGGGCTGTGTGGTTTGAGCAACAACACCATAGTGTTCGCGATCGGGAACGGAAACAAGATCTGAGGGTTTCAAAACAATGCGATACTCCGCAAGGTCTCCCACAAGGCCATTTACCTCGACGTGGCCTGCGACTCCTATAATGACCGGGTAGCAGCCTGCCGCCACAAGTGACTGGAGTTGTCGATGGGCGTAATGGACGAGCGGACAGGTAGCGTCTTGGATGGTTCGCTTACTTGCTGCGAGTTCCTTTCTAGTTCTGTCCGAGGTTCCATGGGCCGTGATCATCAAGGTTGAAGTGTCTGCCTTCCGGTGGTCCGGCTCGGTTTGGACTCCGAGCGAAGTGAACTCCTCGATCACGGTTGGGTTGTGCACAAGATCCCCGAGTATTGTCATGGGGCCTTGTGCCGCTTGATCCCTTGCGATTTCAATGGCGTCGCGAACGCCGAAGCACATTCCGAGGTGGGTGGCAGTCTTGATGATCATGTCTCGTTTATATGTTTAAAGTTATTTGTGGTATAAAGTTTATAGCGTTGACGGTTCCTGGGAGTTGCAACCCGCTGTCTTACGCTTGGTTTTCTTCGACGATGCTCTGGAGTTGATTGATGTAGGCTTTGAAAGCACGGCGACCTTTGGGGGTCAGTCGGCAGGTAGTCAGAGGACGGTTCTTGAAGAAGGACTTGGATACTGAGACGTATTCGGCTTGTCCGAGAGTCCGGATGTGGACACTGAGGTTTCCATCAGTCATGGCGAGGGTTTTCTTGATTTCCGTGAAGGAAAGTTCCGAGTTGGCCGCGAGAAGGGACATGATGCCCATTCGCCCACGTTCGTGAATGACCTTGTCGAGTTGTAAGCAGGCTTCAGCGTTCAAAATTCTTCCTTCCGTTCAGTAAGGTATAGATAGAGTCCATAGGCTAGGTGCAGGAACCCGAAGCTGCCTCCCATGATCAAATGAGCGTGCTTCAGGTTCGGCAGCGACTGGGTGTTTGTTGGTTCGATCGCTCCGAGGAGCGAGAGACATCCGGTGATGACAAAGACCATTCCAAAGAGCTTGATCCCTCGCGGCATAAAGGAGCCTGCTGAAAATAATCCGCAGCCATAGAGCACCATCCAGATCGGAGGAAACCACCAAACCAATTCGGGCGGGAGTGGCCTAAGGTTGAGCGGAATGAGTGACCCAACCAGTCCAACTGCGAACGGTGGGAACATTCCCTCAGCAATTCGGCGAGTGGGCAGCGACCAGAAGGGTTCGATGCGTTGTAAGGCCTGTCGGCGAATCATGAGGATGGAGCAGATCAGGGTAAAAAATGCGACTGCCAACCAGAAACTCACGAAAGCCTGGGGAGATTCTATGCCGTAGTACCAAGCCACCGCCGAAGCCAAGAGACCAATCGTTCCGGCGGCGAGGGTGGTTGGAGCCAGCGTTCGACGATACGACGCCGAGCGGTCCATCAGGGTTCTAATTTGGTTGAGCCTATCAGCTGCCCAATCCGATTCCATGGCCTATACTTTGCACTGCAAAGTTAGATTGTCAATAGGTCATTTTTCATCTCCATTGGGGATCAAGAAGAGGAGGGGATCACGACGCTGTAGCTCTCTTCTCGCTGCCTCGGTGTGTGCCGAACGAAGTTGGATGCTAGGGGGTCAATGTAACGGGTACTGCCGTGTAGCCGCCTGATTGATCAGAAAGTGTGTAGAAGAAGGAATCTGAGGTGCCGGCTTCAGGGCTCTTGACGACGATTGTATCGGATTGCACAAGGATTGGGACTCCGTTCCTTGTGCGGGCGTTGACGAGGCTGATGACCAGGGGATCGTTTTCAGGATCCGAATCGTTTCCTAGGAGCCTTGAGAATGGGATGGTCACTGACTCTTCCCCGTTTGCGGACACTTGATCGCTCGTTCCTTGGGGGGGCAAATTGGCATCGATCACTCGGATTTCGAGTGGGATGGTCTTGCTGCGGGTTTTCTCTGTATCGAATACGATCAGGTTGAGTCGTTTAGTGGTTTCCTTCGGGAGGTGTGAGATGTTGAAGTATTCGATCGTCATGATCGTTTCTGCATACTGATCGGCAGTTCCTTTTCCAGAGAGCCGGATCTCACCTGAACCTCGGTTGATGGTCGCTTCAATTGGCGCTGTCGGTTGAATCGAGAGGGTGTCTTCTTGGGGGAGGAATCCGCTCTCAAAGCTGAGTGTGGCACCGAAGAGTTTCCCTTGATCTGGATCCTTGATTTCGAAGGAATCGAATAGGGGGCGGGGGCCACTTCCATCGTAGAAGAATAGTGGATCTAAAGGAGCGGCGGTGACGATGGGGAGATCGTTAATCGGCGTAATCGTCAGGAGAAACGATGCCTTGGATTCAAGGTTTTGCTCGTCAGTCGCTTTGACCTGGATCGGAATCTCCCCGAAGACGTTGGGCAAGGGAAGGAGCTGAAGGGTGAATCGATTTCCTTCCCGCTTCAAGACGAACCCGTTTTCGTCGAAGAAATCTTCTGGTTTCTCGGTGGTGACTTCGACCGCGATATCCCCGACAGGAGTCTTATCGTCGCGGATGACGAAGCCAATCTCGAACGATTTAGTGTCTTCCGGAAAAGAGATGTCCCGTAGCTCCAGAATCTCTGGGGGGGTGCTTCTACCGATGAGCCGTAGCTGTTGATTTGCGAGATTGCTCGTGCTGCCCTCGGGATCTGCGACGGCGACAGAAACCGAAAGTGAACGATCAGAGGTAAAGTCGCCACTGTTTCGATAGACAATCCCTTCGATTGCGGTCGCGTAATCGCTCAGCGAAGCATTCCCTTGTAGCGTGAGGCTGCCGTTTGTCTTGTTAAAGCCTCCGGAACTGATGCCTGAAGGAAGAGAGGTGATTCCAAGTTCGTCCTGCTCGTCATTGAAACGATTTGCGAACATCACCGTGGCGGCTCCGAGAGAGCCGTGGTCCGCGTCTCGAATAGAGATACTTGAGAAGATGCTGACCGGATCCGATCCTTGCTCGAAAGGAATCGCAGGTCCGGGGGTGAAGCTCAGGAAAGGGGAATCGTTTGTGGGGGCTACGTTGACGCGTGTAGAGACGGTGTTGCTGGATCGTTCTGCGTCTTGCACGGAAATAGATATGCTTCTCTGCGCTGTGCTAGGGGAATCACTTCCATTGTTGAAGACAACCGATCGTAGGACACTGCCATACGTGTTGCCTGATGCTTCGCCGGAGATTTTCAGGACGCCCGTCTGGCTATCAAACTGGCTGCTGAGTCCGTTGCGGTTGCCGGCTCTTAGTTGATCTTCTCCTACCGCGAATCCGGAACTGATCTCAACGGTGGCACCGGTAATAGGGCCGGCTGATCCTTCGCTGAGCGTCAGGGAGCCCGCAATCGAAATCGGAAGCCCTCCTTCGGTAAACTGACGGGGCGCCTGTGCGCCAATGCTGAGGGACGGAGGAAAGGCTGGAACCGATACTTCGATTTGGCGGGAGACAAAGTTGCTTTGGCTCGCTTGGTCGCGAACTGAAAAGGTGACTTCTCGGGGATCGGTGTTGGGTAATGCGCTTGTATTCTGGAATTGCACTTGGCGTAGCGCTTCTTGAAAGGAGGCCAGGTTCGAGGGACCGGTGAGATTAAGCACTCCGGTTTCCGCGTCGAACGCACCGCTGATGCCTTCTGGGAGGCTTGGGATGGATAGGGTGTCCTCAGTCGATTGGAAGTTGGAGCTGATCTGGATCCTTGCCGATTGGAGATTTGCGTTCTCAGCGTCTGCGACAATGATTCCAGGTGCCACAACTTGCGGGCTACCGCTTCCGACGACAGCGAGGGGATCAGACTCTGGCAAGGTAAGTTGCGGTGGTGTGTTCAGGGGGCGAATTGAGATCGGAATCGTTGACTGTGTCTCCATGGGACCGCCGGCACCGTCGCTGCCGCGATCATTGGAGGTAAGGGTGATCGTATCGGGATCGGTTCCCGTTGGAGTTCGGTAAAGGAGACCATCGAGTGCCCGGTTGATATCGGCTAGATGGGCTTCGAAACTAATTGTCGAATCGTCAACGCCATCGCCATTCGTGATCTCGAGGCCGTCTGTTGACCCGAGGCTCAGAGTGCCTCGGGCTGAAAGCGTCACCCCTAGCGAGGCCTCACCGGCGTCAACGTCGGCAATCCGAATCAGGTTTTCGTTTGTCGTATTGAATTGGAGTTCTCCGCCTTCGACGACCGTTTGAGTGCCAGGGACCGTCTGGACGGGTGGGTCGTTGACAGCGGTGACGGTCAGTGTCACCAGGGTGGGTGCTGATTGATTGGTGCCGTCACTGGCGATGTATTCGAAGGTTTCAACTCCGTTAAAGTTTGGGGTGGGTTGGAAGAGCAAGGAACCATCGGATCCGAAGGTGAATTGGGTGGCGTTGTTTGGTTCAGGTCCGGCAAGGCTGGCCGTCAGGTTAGCTGGACCATTGCCGTCGTCTTCGTCTGTGTCATTTGCCAGGACCCCGACTTGCTGTCCCAGGTTAAGGGTGCTGTCTTCGTTGATCGTAAAGGCTGGTCCGTTGTCGGGGGTTCCGATTGGTTTTGCGTCGTTGTCAATGATTGATATCTCAAGGGTTTCCTCTTGGATCGTGATGGGCAAGTCCGGGAGGTCGACTCCGCTGATGCTGACGATAATTGTCTCCTGCCCTTCAGCCAGATTGTCTTCGATCACCGGGAGCTCAAACTCAAAGGTGGATGCGAAGCTCGGGAGGGTTATTTGTGTGAAGGGAGAAGTGTAGTCTGTCCCGAGTGTCGCGCTTCCTGAGAACGCCAGTAGTAGTTTTATGGGCGCTTCGATGCCCTTGGTGAGCTGAATGCTCAGCTGGCCTGCTTGTTCGTCTTCGGCCGCATCGCTTGTGCTCGCAAGTGAGATGATCGTGGTATCATTGTCGGCAACGTTGAAGACTTTTTCTTGGTTCTCAGAATCGATCTGGATGTCGGCGTCACCGCTTTCGATCGATACGATTCGCACGCGGACGGTCTCGGTTGCTTCGACGAAATCATCGTCGTTCAGTCCGATTTGGACAATACTGCGAGTGCTGCCCGCTTCGATCCTCCAGTTCTCCTCCTGAGGATTCGACAGGGCGCTACCGCTGATCTCAAGTTTTACGATGGTGTCCGTATCGGAAGGGGATGAGAGATCGACCCCGACCAGAATCGGGTCGCCACCTTCTTGGGGAGATTCGCTGAGCGGAACCAGACCAACAAGGGCGCTGTCATCGTCTTCGATTGTCGCTGGATGAGCTTCGTTGCTTGCAATGCTAAAGGGCGCCGGTGGGTTCTGAAGTTGGATCGAGAAGGTTTCAGTTGCCTCGAGAATGGAGTCGTTTCGAATAGGGAATATGATGGAACGTGTATCACCGTCTTCAGCATCCTGCGGCCAATTCAGTTGCAGGTTGGCGGGGAGTTCGAAATCAGTTTCTCGACTGGCACTCTGGTCTTCCACATTAAACGGGAACACAAAGTTCTTCGCGAGCGTGGCTCCTGAGGTGTTGATTTGGAAGGACACTTCTAAAGACGTTTCTTCGCCTTCCCTGACGTTGGAGCTTGCGTCCCGGAAGGCAATGATGCCCTGATTAGAGTCACTGATCTTGAGAGTGAACTGATTAGCTTCTCCTGCCGTGACGGGGCCTGAAATCTCTCCGAAGCCAAGATTTCCTATCTCCTCCCCTTCGATGAGTAGATCCGTCAACGTTGAGACGAGAATGCTCTCAGAATCCTGGTCTCGGGCCCCAATCGGAAAGCTGATGCTCGCATCCAGAATCTCGTAGTCGGTTTCAACGCCGTCAGCTAATGCGGTGAGTTCGTCAGGGTAGGAGGACTGGATGTCTCCGATCGCGGTGCTATCGCCGATGTCGGTGATTTGTAGCTCCACTGGAACGGCGAGAATGGCCTCACCTGTTTGGAGCGTGACCGTGATACTCTGGTCCGCGACGCCCTCGGCGAGAGTTAAGTCTGGTGTCGCGAACACGACTTGGGCGCTATTGGCGTCTCCGATGATGTATTGGTGTTGCGCCTGATTCCCGATGACAACCGGCCCAGAAATCGTACGGAGTTCCAAGGTGGCGAATTCAGTGCCTTCAACGAGTTGATCTTGGAGCGGCGAGATGGATAGAGACTGAGTTGCTTCGTTGCTGGTCCCTGGAGCGAACTCAATCTGGTTGATCAGAAGCTCAAAGTCGTAGCTTGCCGTCGGATCTTCCGGGTCGGCGCCTTCCGCTGAAAATTGCCCGAAGCGTCCGATGGCCTGGCCAATGCTCTTGTCGAAGATGCCGACTATGATTCTCGTTTCCAGGCTGGCGTTGCCGATATCTAGGATGGCGCTGATCGTAATCGGGTCGTCACCTTCGGCGACGTTCGAGGTGCTGCTAACGAACTGAACCGACGCCTGATTGCCGTCCTGCACCTTGATCGTGTGAGGCTGGGGAGGATCGAATTGCGGAAACCCCGGGGTTCGGAGTTGGAGCCTCAGGCTGGCGGATTCTTCTCCTTCGATGAGCTGATCGGTCAATGCTTCAGCGCTCACGTTGATCACCGTTCCGTTTTTGGTTCCGGCGGTAAATGCGATTGAGCTCGGGGATAGCGTGTAGTCCGTGGCTAATGCCTGGGGAGTCAAGAAATTGCCAATTGCCGAATCGCTCTCGCTGCCTATGAGATCGAGGCTCAAGGCGGTCACGAGCTGAGCGCTCCCGATGTTGAGCTGAATTCCGATGCTTCCAGCGTTGCCTCCTTCCTCAAGATTCGTTTCTGCACTCGAGAACTCAAAGGAAGGTGCATTTCCATCGTTCAATTTCAATACATGAGACTTGTCGAGATTCGACACGGCTGTGTCACTTGCAGAACTGAATGAAATTGTGGCTGCTTCTTCCCCCTCAATGAGATTGTCGGCGAGCAAGGAGATTTCGATGACTCGTTTCTCTCCGTTTGCAGAACCTGCAGGAAACACGATTTGGCCCGTGAGCACGAGGAAGTCTCTCGCTCCTGGAACGGGAGGAGCGTCTGGTGGTGCGATGAGGCCGATTGCCGTGTTCGATGGTGGGAGGGTGAGATCGATAGTGAGCTCTTTTTGAAGTTGTGAGCCGCCGGTATCAAGTTCGACTTCGAAGATCTGGGATGTCCCGCCCTCGGTGCCAGTGGATTGGGTGGCGGATAGCTGGATTGTAGCAAAGTCGTTGTCGATCACATCGAAGGTGGCTTGGGACCCTGGACTCAAGATGATGTTGTCTGGGACCTGAACCAGAGACGCCGTCACGGTTTCGATCCCTTCAATCAACGAATCATCCTGTAGTCTTACCAAAACGGTGCCCTTGGATTGTCCAGGGGGAATTTCGATCGTTGCTGGGGGATCGACAAAATCCTGTTGATCGATACCGGTGCCTTGAAGTTGAAGGCCAAATACTTGGCCGTTTGGAAAAGGAACCGAGCTGGAGACTTCGAGAGAGACGGTGCTCTCGGTATTCTCCGTGACGCTGGTTGCTCCGGCACTCAGGCTGACTGTGGGCGCGCCCGTCTCTTGCGCCGCGAGTGGGCTGGAAAGCGCTATCGCGATACAGAGCGTGCAAACCCACAATTCGAGGAATTGTGGGGCAAATATTCTCAGGGGTAACGATCTCATTGGCTGACGAAAATGGCTCGTTTCTCGCGAACGCAATCACCTATCACAAGCCGAAAGAGAATCCTGAGTAAGGTGGCGGTCGGTGTCAAAGTCGTTCTTTATCAAGATTCTGTGCAAAGGCCTTTCCGATGGCGGTCGCGAACACCGTTTCCTCGGAAATATTTGAGCAATAAGTGGGCCATTCGCGCTGATGAGCGAAAAGCGGTCTCTACGCCTCGAATTACGAACTGCTTAGCTCTCGTCAAAGGGCCAGGGTACTTGGGACCAGAGGCCGCCATCGATGTAAAGAGTCTGTCCGGTGATGAAACGCGCCTCTTGTCCCGCTAGAAAGCAGACGGCGTCGGCGATGTCCACGGGGTCACCGACCTGTCTCAATGGCGTCAGCTTTTGCCAGGTGCCCTCAAAATCAGGATTCTCAGTCATCGTCCGTTCAACGGCGATACATCCCGGTGCAACGCAGTTGACTCGGATCCCGTGAGGGCCTAATTCGATGGCGCTCACTCGCGTGATTTGGTCGATCCCTGCCTTCGTGACGCAAAGATCAAGGTGGCCTGGTAGGGCGCTTTTTGTGGCTCCAGCTCCAATATTGACGATTGAACCGCCCAGTCCGTTGATCATTCTACGAGCTGCCTCTTGGGTGCAGAGAAAGGTGCCAGTCAAATTGGTGTTGAGAGTACGTTGCCAATCTGCCTCGCTGAGGTCGAGCATTGGTGCTGCGTTTTGGGTGCCTGCGTTATTGACTAGCAGGTCTATTCCGCCTGCTGCGTCATCTAAGGCTGAGAACATCTTGGCGACGTCGTTTGAGTTTCCGACGTCTGCGGGCAACAGGATCGATTCTGGGCCGCCGACTTGCTGAACAAGTGCCTGGGTCTCCTCCGCGCTCTTTTTGTCGTTGAGGTAGTTGATTGCGACGCACCATCCCTTTTTGGCAAGGCCAATGGCGATGCCCCGTCCAATTCCCCGGCTGGCTCCGGTAATGAGCGCCCATGGATTTTCCGATGGGAGCACCTCGGAAAGAAGATCGTTTGTTTCCTGCATGCTTTCACCGCGGAGACTAGCGAGAGAGGTGGGGCTTGACGATCGAAAACGGTTGTCTAGCTTGTCGGGTCGGGAGGTTGTGGCTTATGGGGCCTGATGGGGGGCTTTGATTTGCTTTGATTCTCTTTGAGTTGGTGCAAATCATGCTGCTCTAAACTGCCGTTTCTGCTTGTCGAATGAAGCCGATTAAAAACTTTGAATTCGTGCCATCTTGGTTCATTCGATGAATCTCTTTTCTCAACGGTGCGATTTGTTTGGGTGGGGCCGTTTGGTTGCCTACTGCATCGGGGGTGTGTTTGGGGCATGCCTGGAGGCGGAGACGGTCGTTTCTATTGCCGATCGGGAAGGGCGGCCGGGAACGTCTGTCTTGTTTCCCATTGTGATCGAGGCGGACGAGTCTCTGTATGGAGTTCAATTTGATGTGCGTTACGATGCCGACCAATTGATAGGAGTATTGGCGACTGCTGATCCCTCGCTCGACGCTGATACTTCGGTCAGGTCGAGTTTTATCGCGCCGGGAGTTCAGCGGATCGCAATATACTCCCTGGGAGTCAGTCCGCTCACAAGTCAGACTGTGGCCCAATTGGAGTTTTCGATTCCTTTTGATGTCGCATTGGATCCCGCCGTCATTGGGGTGGAAAACGTGAAGGCTGCGAGCGGTAACGGAGCCATATTGGATGGGCTGGGGAGGAACGGAACGCTGTCGATCAAGATTGTTCCAGATGTGGTATCGATTTCTGGCCAGGTCCAATATTTCTCCAATGAGGAGCCGATGTCCCAAGTGAGCATTCGAGTAGAAGGGGCAGAAAATGTTTCCAGTTTGAGTGATGACGGTGGAGGATTCTTCGTCTCTGTCCCTTCTGAGTCCGCGCTGCGAATGGTGGCAGAGAAGGTCGATGATGTTCCGCCTAACCGTGGCGTGACGACGCTGGACCTTCTCTTGACCCGTCGGCATATCTTGGGGCTAGCGCCCTTTGGAGATCCTTACCAAATGCTGGCGGCTGACGTGGATCGTCAGGGAGATGTGGGGGCCATTGACATCTTGTTGATGAGGCGCCTGATTCTAGGTCTCGCTTCAGACTACGTCGAAGGAGAACCGCTCTTTCGCCTGTTCCCAAAGAATCGACTTGAGGAAAATGAATCGAATCCCTGGGAGGTTTCAGAGGCCTTTGAGTTTTCATCCCTCGCGGCAGATCTAGGCGACCCGAACTTCACGGGTGTAAAGCTCGGAGATGTGGATGGAGATTGGACTCCGAGTGATGGACCTACTGTGGGCTCTTCGCCCCAAGCACGGCAGCGACTCACCCTAGGGCGTTTCGAGGCGGGAGCAGGGCCACCCGTTTGGCTTCATTTCCGTGACCTCCCGCCTTCAGATCGAAGTCCTTATCACTCAGTGGCTGTTGCTGTGCCTGCGCACGTGGGATTCGAGGCGATTCAATTCAGCTTGCAGTGGAACCCAGACGAAATAAACGTCGAGGGCATCCGGCCTGGCGATTTGGCTGGAGTGACTCGTGAAGATTTCGCGTTTCACTCTTTGGATCGTGCCGAGGAAGGCTTGAGCTTTGCTTGGACTGATCCGGTTCCTTATCGTCAATATGACGGGGCTGAGCTCGTCTTGTTCTACGTCGATTTCGTCGAGACGACTCGATCTATCAGTAAGCTGGCTCTTGTGTCCGAACCGACGCCGGCGATGGCGTTTGTAGCGGGAGGTCGACGAGAGCTAAGAAGCGACGATGGGGATGGACGAAGGGTGGCAGGATCGGTGTCGATCCCACTCGAAATCTTCACTGACGGGGGGCGGCTAATGGTGAGAAGCCTCGTTGCGAGCGAGCGCAATGCGGCGTATGTTTTGGAATTCGCGACGCAGTTGCCTGCTTTGGAATGGAGTCCGATAGCTGCCCAAGTCGGAACGGGCGACGGCCTGCGATTCGAGGACAAGTCAGACCAAAGGGCGCAGCGATACTATCGGGTGCGGAAGACGAACGATCTGGCTGATACGAGGTGAACGACGCTTATTGAACCAGACTACGGAGACTTTTGAATGAGTGTACTGACTAGAATTCTCTTGTTGGCTTTGACGACGACGCTCTTTGGGGCTGGCACGATGCATGCCGTTCCTTCGAGGCTGGGTGATGTGGACGAAGACGGCATCCCTACGATCCATGACGTTGTGATGATGCTGAATCACATTCACGGACGGATAAGGTTTGCTGAAGATAGGGTCTCGTTTGCTGACTTGAATCGGGACGGCTTGGTGAACAGCCAAGATGTCGATGAAGTGGCGAATGCAGTTGTGGCTGGGCTGGCTTTAGCTGAGATCGATTTTAATCCAAGCCTTGGGGCAAGTGTCCCTTATACCAGCCTCGATCAGTTCACTTTCTCCGGTACTAATTTTCCCCGAACACAGATTCAGATTAGCCACCCTTTTGGAACCACCCAGGTTCAATCAGATTCCTCTGGGGCATTTTCCGTTGATCTGCCATTGGGGAGTAACAGGTCTCAAGATTTCTACTTGGCCGGTTTTGATGCTCAGGGAGCTCGATTGCCCCTAATTCCCGTGAGAGTGTTGCAAGATTCGGAGGGACCTGAATTGGAGGTCACCTTTCCCCCTTCAAACTGGACGACGAGCCGCGACAGTGTGGTGGTCTGCGGGCGACTCAGTGATTTACTGAGCGGGTATTTGGGCATGGGGGTGGATGTCGGAGGGGAGAGCGCGAGCGTTTTTGTTGGCGATGGTCTTAAAGGGTCCTTTATCAGTGGGCCTGTAGCACTCAGTTTAGGGCAGAATACGCTCCAAATCCGTGGAACGGATGCTGCCGGAAACTCGAGCCTGCATGAGGTCACTGTCACGCGCATCCCTGAGGATGGTTTTCGACTGGCGAAAGTTTCGGGAGATTTGCAGGAAGCGAGCGTTCGCAGTTTCCTCGGTGAGCCTGTAGGGGCAAAGTTGTTGGGCCCCGGTGGTGAAGCCCTTGCGGGAAAACCGGTCTTGTTTGAGGTCGTCGATGGCTTGGGGACGATTTCGCCGGTTGGAGGTGCCTCGGAGGGGACACGTTTGAGTGTGGTTACGGACTCTAACGGGGTGGCGCAAGTGTCTTGGAGAATGAGTACTGTTGCCGGTAAGGGGAATCACTTGCTCCGAGCGCAGAGTCGAGATATCGCTGGCGATTTAGTGTTTATCGCGTCTGCGACGCCAAATTCCTCGGTTCGTCTTCACTTGGTCGAAGGAGACGGACAGGTCGGTGCTGTGGGAACGCTTGCCCGGCGGCCCTTGCGAGTGTGGGTGAGCGATGGCGGAAATGCTCTGAGTGGCCAGCCTGTTCAATTCACAGTGAACTCGGGTGGAGGAAAAGTGAATGGTGAGGATTCCACAACCGTGAGTAGTGGAGCGGCGGGGTTCGCGGAGCTCAGGTTTCGACTGGGGAACACGCCGGGGCCACAACAGATCTCCGTCCAGGTGGTTGGGGAAACAGGCACCGCGTCCTCCTTTTTTGTGACTGGGATCGCCCTGGATCAGCAGCCGAGTACGTCGCTCGAAGGACTTGTCCTGACCCCGTTTCTCGAACCGGTGAAGGATGTCCTGCTCGAGTTAGTCGTGGAGGGAACTCGTTTCGGGCCGGTTCAGTCGGACGCTACGGGGCGTTTTCAATTTGATAACCTAGGCGCGGGCGCTGCCGAGCTTCAACTCTGGCTTCCGGCAGGAAACAGTAGTCAGGCCGCTCCCCTTACGCCACTGCTCACTCGTCGGATCTTGCTCGCGCGAGGGGTTCACCGAAGCTTGGATCATGCGATCATTCTGCCGCTGACGAAGAATAGAACGACCGTGCTATATGACGGGACGAGTGAAATCTCTCTATCCTTGCCGGGAAACAGCGATTTCACCCTTACGATTCCTCCGGGGGCTGTGCGAACTCGAGACGGAGCGGAGCCCTCTGCGACTGAGCCGATCCTGTTTTCATTGACTCAGGTCCCAACAAGCAGCCTTCCGTTCCGTCCGAGCAACGGTGAATCTCCTCGAATCGCTTGGCTCCTGGAACCCTCTGATGTTGAGTTCAGTTCGGAGCCAATCTTGAGGATTCCTGATTTTGCGGGCTTGAATGGAACGGCTTCAATCGGGGTTTATGGTCTGAATACCCAGGGGCAACGATTCGATCGACAGGTCGGTCTCGTGACGGATGGCGCGCCGGTGCGTTTTCGGAATGTATCCGAAATTGGCGGGGTTTCCTCTGGTTTTTCTTTTGTGAACGCGGGATATCAAGCCGGCCTCGCCACGGTGAGTAGCGGGACGGGCGGTCCTGCTGTGCCGTCGGGTGTTGAGGAATTGGATCAGTAGGTTCTCTGAGAGCCTGACGATGAGGGGGGACTCCTCCTGCCGAGTCGTCGGTTTATCCTTCGTCAATTCGGGGTGCTGGAGCATTGTGGCTTGTCTCCCCCCGTTGTAAAGTGCGGCATGGCACGTTTCTTAGTTCGTATCTCTCTCGGTGGGCTTCTATTGGTGATGTCTTCGCTTATCGCTTTCGCGCAGGAGTCCGCACCTCTCCGATTTGTCGATCTCTTCAACGGTAAGGATCTGAGTCACTGGGTGGATGTGAATACCTCGCCGTCAACGTGGACCGTGAAAGATGGGTTGCTGGTATGCTCTGGGCATCCAATTGGTGTGATGCGGTCTGAAAAGCAGTATGAAAACTTTATTTTGGTGATTGAATGGCGCCACATGGAGGCTGGAGGGAATTCAGGTGTCTTCTTGTGGAGTGATGCGAAACCCAAAGGCCGCTTACCCAAGGGGATGGAGGTGCAGATGCTGGAACTCGAATGGCCCTATATCAATGCCACTGCGGATGGAAAACCCCGCCATTTGGGATATGTCAGTGGGGAGCTGTTTGGGGCCGGGGGGATGCAGGCGGTTCCTGAGAATCCGCGCGGACGACGCTCGATGTCCTATGAAATGCGTTGCAAGGGAAAGGGGGAATGGAATGAATACGTCGTTGTTGCGGTGGACGGTACAGTCAAGCTCTCGATCAATGGCAAGTTCGTTAACGGCATTCGGGAGGCGGATCTACGAAAGGGATATCTGTGCTTAGAATCGGAAGGGGCTGAAATCCATTTTCGCAAGATACAGATTATGGAACTCCCTTCGGGGCGGGCTGAGCAGTTGGGGATGGCACTGGGAACGCCGGTCGAGAAGACCAAGGAGCCTTAGTTCAGCGCTTGAATTCGATCATGGGAACCTGTCGTTGACATCAAACTCCAGGTTGTTGAGGATTTTTGCATGTCTCTTCTTCGCATTCTTTGCGTTGCACTGTGTCTCTGTGTGACGTGGTATGGGCGAGCCGCCACCGGGGGGCGGCCCAACATCATCTACTTCATGGCCGATGATTTAGGCCTTGGCGACGTGAAGGTTTATGGTGGGGACCGTTGCCGAATCGAAACGCCCTCCTTTGATCGTCTGGCTGAAGAGGGGATGCGATTCACGGATGCTCAGGCTGTGGCCGCGGTTTGTGTCCCTTCGAGAGTGGCCATTATGACCGGTCGCTACCCCTGGCGATTTGGGCGCCCTGATCCAGGTGGACCGTGGGGCTTTCTCGGACTTCGATTTCCCCCTAATACCTTCACGCTGGGAGATCTCATGAAGAGAGCTGGATACACGACGGCATACGTCGGGAAGTGGCATCTCGGTACGACGATGGAGACCAAGGACGGAAAGGTTCAAGGTCTCATGAATGTCGCTTACAATAAACCGCTTCAAGTGGGACCCGCCGATTATGGCTTTGACTACAGCTTCATCCTCCCGGGATCTCTAGATATGTATCCGTATGTGTTCGTTCGGAACAATCGATTCGTGGGCACAGTCAACAAACAGCGAGGCTGGAGTGCCTTTAATCGGATTGGGCCCACCGAATCGAATTTTGAGGACTACAAGGTTCTCGATACGTTTTCACGAGAGGTCGAATCGCTCATTGACCGTTCTGCTGCCGATGCCCAGTCCGGCAAACCGTTCTTTCTCTACTTCGCTCTAACAGCGCCTCACACACCTACAAGTCCACACCCTCGCTTCAAGGGGAGGAGTGAGCTGGGATTGTACGGTGACTTTGTGATGGAGGTGGATGATTGTCTTGGGCGAACGATGCGAGCCTTGGAGAAGCATGGCTTGGCGGACGATACACTGATCATCGCCACGTCGGATCATGGGGCTGCGTCCTATGCTGGAAATGTTGAGAAGGCGACCTTTGCTCAGTATCGCTCAATGGAGGCGCTGGGCCATTATTCCAGTGGCGGTTTTCGAGGCTTCAAGTTTTCGATCTACGAAGGGGGGAGGCGGGTGCCATTCATCGCTCGCTGGCCAAGAAAGATCCGAGCCGGGACGGTATGTGATCAGCTTGTCGGACTGCAGGATGTGTTTGCAACATTCGCTGAACTTTCCGGGCAACAATTGGATGCTGATCAGGGAGTGGATTCACGAAGCTTGATCCCATTGTTTGCTAGTCCGGAAGGCTCGCCCATTAGAGAAAACTTGATTCAATCCTCTGTCAGAAGTTGGGCCATTCGAGATGGGCGATGGAAGCTGTGTCTCTGTCCGGGAAGCGGATGCGAGGGGCGTTACGGGAACGTTCCGCCCCAGGCAACGGCCTATCGGGCAGCTCTCGAACAATTCGAGGGAAAACCTCAGCGAGC
Source organism: uncultured Verrucomicrobiota bacterium (assembly GCA_964342405.1). GTDB lineage: Bacteria > Verrucomicrobiota > Verrucomicrobiia > Limisphaerales > AAA164-E04 > UBA2970. The sequence continues at coordinate 86,301 of CAYFGX010000019.1, forward strand.
CGATCTTCTGCGCTACCCGTTTGTTCAATTGTTCGACCTGGCTACAGACCCCACGGAGTCCCAAAATCTTGCGGCAGATTTTCCCGATCGAGTTCGTTCGATGATTCAGTTGTTTGATCGGCAGATTGAGTTGGGACGGAGCACTCCAGGTCCTCAACAGGAAAATGATCGTGGTGGTCCAAGCTATCTGGCGGGTGTGCCGAAATTTGTATTCGAGAAGTGATGCTTATGTGTTTCCAACCAAGTTACAATCGGATTAGTTGCCGAACGGCGGGGGCGCTTCTGTGCGCGTTGCTTTTGGCCCCTTGCTTGGCTGATGAACGGCCCAACATTCTCTTCATCTTCACCGATGATCAATCTCATCGGACTGTGGGGTGCTATCCCGGGTCTTATTCTTGGGTGAAGACGCCCCATATCGACCGCCTTGCGAGTCAGGGCGTGCGCTTCACTCATGCCTATGTGGGAACTTGGTGTATGCCTTCAAGGGCAACGATTCTGACTGGTCGCCATCAATATGGAATTGAGTCGATGCGAATGGCCGGTGAATACCCTGGGAGTACTTATGATCCGGAACGATGTCGGTTCTGGCCGCGGAACCTGCGTGAGCACGGGTATGTGACAGCACAGATCGGAAAATGGCACACTGGCATCGATAGTGGCTTTGGTCGCGATTGGGATCATCAGATTGTTTGGAATCGTCCGAAGTATCCCGAGAATGCGGGCAATTATTTTGATGATCAGATCGTTGAGATCGATGGGGTAAAACAAAAGGTCAGCGGCTACACGACCGACTGGTATACCGAGCGCGCAGATGCGTTTATGCGGGGAGCTAATCGAGACCCCGGGCAGCCATGGTACCTTTGGCTTTGTTTTGGCGCCGTGCATGGTCCGTTTACTCCAGCAGATCGCCACCAGGGGGACTATCCGGATATTTCCGTTCCTGTGCCGGCAGATATTTTTCCTGAGCACACAAGTCGATCCCAAAAGCCGGCTTACGTTCAAGAAAGACGCCGATGGGTCTTAGATGGGAATGGGGAGCCTGAGCTCGAGTCGGGCGTGAAGCAGCGAACGGTGAAGAATGCTCCCCTCCATGGAAATCGATTACAAGATTGGGTGCGTCAGTATCACCAAGGTGTTCGAGCGATCGATGATGCGGTCGGACGCTTGATGAAGACCTTGGAGGAGACAGGACAAGCGAAGAACACGCTCATTGTGTTTGCTGCCGACCAGGGCATCGCATGGGGGCAGCATGGATTTCAACAGAAGATCGCCCCTTACGACGCCAATATCCGTGGTCCTCTCATCTTTTCTTACCCGGGGAAAATCGCGAGTGGCCGTGTGTGTAGGCGTGCTGTTGGAGGCGTTGATATCCCACCCACGCTGCTCTCGTATGCTGGCTTAGCTTTGCCCTGGAAAATGCATGGGCACGACTTGAGTCCGTTGCTGCAGAATCCCGATCGGGATTGGCCGCACCGTGTGTTGACCGCTTTGACCGGTCAAAGCTTCGGGTCTGACACGGCCCCAATTCCGAACGACCGAGACCGTCTATATGCGACGGCCAACGTGCCGTGGTGGGTTTCGCTGATGGATGGGCGGTTTAAGTATATTCGCACCCTCGTGGAAGGTGAAACGGAAGAGCTCTACGATCTTCAGTCGGATCCCGAAGAGCTCGTCAATCTCGCTTGGGATCCTCAGTGGTTGGAAAAACTTCGCGGGATGCGGCAGGGGACGATTGATGAGCTAGTCCGGACAGAAGCCGGACTAGTGACGTCGTTGCCGCGTTTTTCGACTCCTCGATAGTTTTACTTTTCATCATTAAAGTTCCTCCCGGTCTTCCGGAAACCAAGCTTCGATCCGCTCGTTTCCAAACAGTTCTTTGGCCTTACGGAAGCTGGGTGTCTCTAGCGCAGGCTCTCTCTCGGGGTTGTCGACTCGTTCTCTGGCGATGGCGTCAGCCACGACAACAGCTGAGAGTGGTGTGAGATCTTTGACTGGTGCGCGGTCGGGCGTATGGTGGTAGTAAACCGCTTCCAGAATTGGGTAAGGGAGATCCCATGACTCTAGGATGTAGGCCCCAAGTTCCGTGTGAGAGGTCTCGAGTAGCTTGTATTCTTCCTCTTGTATGTGCTCCTCAATACCCTCTGTTGCGGTAACCACTTTGGTGTAAAGTTCGGGTATATTTACGGCCATCAGAAGCCTCCCGATGTCGTGGACCAGCCCTGCTGTGAAGGCTGCATCGATCATTGTTTGATTCCTTGAACCACTCTTCATGATCTTGCGTGCCAACTCCGCTGAGCGGACGCTCTTGGCCCAAAATCGATCTGGGTTGAATCCTTGGCATTGATTGTGTTCGGAAACAGATAGCACGACTGTAAAGAGAAGAATGCTCTTCAGTCTCTCGCCTCCCAGGAGCATCACTGCTTGGGCGGGGTCTGAGATTCGACGGCGAAATCCGAAGGCGGCTGAGTTTGCTGTCTTCAAGATTCTGGCGGTTAGAACTGGATCGTCTTCGACGAGTTCTGCGACGGTCGCGAGCGAGCCGTTGGGAGAATTGATTTCTCGGACGACCTTGTGATAGACATCCCGCCAACTGGGAAGGGTCTTGATTTCGGGAACCAGGCGACGCAATCCGTCATCTGCTCTGAGCTTCTCCTTTAGCAAACGTCGAGCGAGCTGGTCGGCGACGGATTCTGCGTCCAAGTGTTTTGGCGTCAGTTGCCAGGCACCTTGGGGGGACCGGAAAGCGATTCCCTTGTTGGCTTTTTGTGGCTCAAATTGGACGACTGGAGTCCCTGGCAGCGTCCGCTGAACTTCTTTTTCGAATAAGTCAAAGTCGTCGGACTTGATCGAATCGCTGACCAGCAGCATGCTGAAATTCTCTTTGCCCAAGAGGGCTGCGGCATCCACGGAACTTGCCGATGTCGTGAGGTCCCATCGCTGGCCGAGTGCCTGATGGCACCGCTCAATTTCTTGTTCTCGATCTGATAGAACTAGAGCAGATGGGTTCATTTTTGTGCAATTCGTTCTTTTGTTGCTGCTTTTTGAGCCTTCACGGCTGGTTTGCAGGACTCTATTCACGGTTTGTATCGGTTGCGATATGAGATCCCTTTAGCAAAAAGGTCGGATCTGGGGAAACCGGGGTCCCTGGTTCGGAGTCTGTAGTCTGGGGAAAATGCAGGCGTTTTTGCCGGTTTTCGACCTGGGCTTTGCCATTGTCGCCGATGTTGAACTGTGGGAGCATCCCGTAGGGTTTCGATCCAAGACGGTCTTGAGCTCTTCGTGAGGGCGCCTTGCTATTCTAATGAAAACTGTAACGCGAATTCTGTTGCTCCTAACATTTCTCGTTGGCGCAGATAAGCTGACGAGTGGGGAGAGTGAGATCGAAAAGTATGACCGTCTTTACCATGCTCTCAATGAATTCGCTAAGTCGGTGCAGCCTTTGATGTCAAGCATGTCTCCGAGCGAGTTAAAGGAAGTGACGGACCAGCTCGAAGAGCTCAGGCGTCGGTATCTCTACGAAGAGACTTACGTTCAAGTGGAGGGGGCCGTAATGTCATCAAGGGCTGCCCAAGCGGAGTTTATGCGGCTATCAATTCTAAAACTTCGATCGAAAGAACAACGGAAGCTCCTCGATCAATTTGATGTCAGACCGGCATCACCAGACACTGGGCTTAGTAAATTGAGATCTCGTGGCAAGGCTGGACTCTTGTTGTTGGTGGACAATCAAAGTGAAAAATCGATTTCGGAGATTCGGGTTGAAATTGGTTGGAAAACAAAAGAGCGAGGCACGGTCTGGTCTAATGAGTCGAATCTACTCCACATAGTCTGTTTCGCTGAGTCGAAGGAACGGAAGGAAGTCATCAGCGATTTTTTTTCGGAGAATGATTATTCGGATCATCGTGATCGAGAAGGGCATCTGGTATTTAGAGTCGTCGAGGTGGTTGATGCCGAAGGTGTTTCGATTGCTCTGGACCCGTTCTTTGGCTCAGATAGGCATCGATGGCAAGTTCTCAGCTTGATTCCGGAAAACGCTTCCGTGTCGTTGGCACCCCCTGATAGGTGAAACGTTTGCTCTCAGAATAGAACAATCTTAATGAGGTCCTCTTTCCTTCGGTTTTTTGTCGTTATCGGCCCTGGCCTTATGCTGGCTGCGACCGGTGTCGGTGCTGGCGATCTCGCCGGAGGAGCCTTCGCCGGGATGAAGCTTGGCGTTGCCGTTCTTTGGGCGGTGATTCTCGGAGCCGTGTTCAAGTATGTGATCACAGAAGGCCTGGCGCGTTGGCAGCTCGCCACCGGGACGACGCTGCTTGAGGGGGCGGTTCTGCGGCTTGGTGTAGGTGTTCAGTGGTGTTTTCTGTTGTACTTGTTGGTTTGGTCTTTTGGGGTTGGGACGTCACTCATCAGTGCGTGTGGGGTGGCTGCTCATGCTCTTATCCCCGTTTTTGATGATCCAGTTCATGGCAAAGTGGGCTTCGGAATATTGCATTCTTTTCTGGGCGTTGCCTTAGTCTGGTGGGGTTCCTATCGCTTTCTTGAGCGCATGATGGGTTTCATGGTTGGCGCCATGGTGATTGTCGTCCTTGGCACAGCAGTGATGATTGGCGGGAACGGCGCAGAAATCTTAAGCGGCTTGACGGTTCCTCGAATCCCAGACAAGCCTGAAGCCTCGGCATGGACCCTGGCGCTTATGGGAGGTGTCGGCGGCACGCTGACCGTGTTATGCTATGGGTATTGGATTCGTGAAGGTGGACGGAGTGGTCCGGAGGATCTCAAGCGGTGCCGCTGGGATTTAGGGATGAGCTATGGAATGATGGCTCTCTTTGGAATTGCCATGGTTGTCATAGCCGACGGCATGACGTTGAGCGGCAAAGGGGCAACTTTGGTGGTGGATCTCTCGAATCGGCTCGGTGACCGTGTGGGAACGGAAGCGCGGCTAGTTTTCCTTATTGGTGCTTGGGCTGCGGTGTTCAGCAGTCTGGTGGGTGTTTGGCAGGCTGTACCCTATCTCTTCGCTGATTTCTGGCACCTCATGAAGCATCGTGGAAGCCAGGATCCAGAGCTGTTTCAGTTTTTTGCAGTCGATACACAAGGACGGGTTTACCGAACCTATCTCTTGTGCTTGGCGACCTTGCCGCTCTTGGGCTTACGGTATGATTTTCAAGTCGTGCAGAAGCTAAACTCTGTTTTTGGTGCTCTAGTGATGCCGATGTTGGCCCTTGTTCTTCTCTTGCTGAACGGGCGAGGGGCCTGGGTCGGGCTGAAGTATAAGAATGGTTGGCTGGCGATCACCTCGCTGATTCTTGTGCTCGGCTTTTTTTCTTGGGTCGGAATTCCGAAAATCCTGCAGGTCCTGGGTTTCTCTGGTTAGTCGTCCTGATCTGAGGTGGCTTACCTAAGAGTCCGTTGGGGGTTGCCTTGATAGCCTACAGCCGCGAAACCGCCGCCAACGCAAGCTCCAGCGATCGTATCTTGGGGCTTTGGGGTGTTCACAGCCTCAGAATTCGTCACGTGATCGAGGGCTCGATCTTGTGGCCGGTATCCAAGTCGTGCGGCATTTGAATTGTCAAAGAAGGGATCTGGATTGTTGGAGACACCGTACACGACCTCGTATCGCAAATCCTTATTCCCGAGTCCGATCTGGATCAACTGGACCAGGTCCCGTGCGCTGATCCAAGTGTGAAGCCTCCGTTCGTCTGCTACCGTGTCCCCAACATATCCGATGCGGATCGCCAACACGTTTAGTCCGAACTTGTCGGCAAAGTAAGCCCCGGCTGATTCTCCAAAGGCCTTGCTCAAACCGTAGGCACTGTCTGGTCGGTGGGCCGTTTGATCGTTGATCGCTGTCCCTCGCTTCATGAAGCCCACGGCGTGATGGCTACTGGCATAAACAACATTGGGAATGCCACAGTCGAATGCTGCCCGGTAGATGTTGTGAGTGCCCACTATGTTTGGGTGGAAAACTTCGTCAAAACAATAGTCCGCTCCCACCAAGCCCGCTAAATGCACGATACCGTCGACTCCTCGAGCTATCTCTTTTAGCTCTGCGAGATCCGTGATATCACACGGTGAAAAGGATTCGTTCTCACCCAGGTCTTTGGGAGTTCGAAGGTCTGTGAGGATCAGCTGCTCGTATTGTGTTCGGAGGATCGGCCGTAATGCGGTGCCGACGATTCCGGCTGCTCCTGTCAGTAGAATTCGATTAGGCATTGCCCAACAACTAGCTCAGGGAACTATTCGTGGATAGGTTTTTCTGATGAGAGGTGCCGAGTGGCGATCAAAGAACCCTTGGGTTTGGTTTTTTGCCAGGATTTGCTGTGCGAAGCCAAGTGACGGTGGATGTCAAAGAGGAGGGTTTTCTCCAATTCTGCCCTACGAAAGCCGCATTTATCGTGTCAGTGAGTGAGTCTCGTTGTGGTGCCACCAGTGGCGGCAGAAGTTTCGATTGATCCTCGCATGAGGTCTCAGCGCGAACGGAACTTTGCCTTTTTCGGTAGGGAGTATGAATGTATGCTTGCGGCTTATCTCATGCGGTTAACATTGCTTGTTCTATCGGTGTTCGGATCGTGTCTACTCGTCGGGGCTTCGCTGCAGCCTCTCGTCGAAATAGAAGAAGTCGTTTACGAATACCAGCCTGCCAACAACGGCGCTGGACCGATGTGGTGTGCGGGATCCACGTGCATGGTGCGCGTCGGGGATTCCGTTTTCGCGACAGCGCTCGAAACACTCGCCGACGAGCAACCGCTGAATAATTGTCGCTGGGTGCTCATGGAGAGGGGTGAGTCAGGGTGGAAGAGAAAATTCGTCGATTCTGGTCGAACCCGAGAACCGTCCCCGATGGTAGGCTTTCACGATGGGCAAGTCTTTGTCTCTGGTAATCCCACGCTCGGTCAAGGGCCAGAACCTGGAGGAGGTCCGAGTCGCCCGGAAATCAAGCGATTCAAGGTGAGTTCAGACAGCCCTCAGCCGCAGCAGTTGTTGCCTCCTTGGAAAGGGCAACCCTCTTTTCGGGAGCACTCTTATCGAAGTTTTGCCGCGGACGGGGAACGAGGCGAGTTCATATTATTTCAGAACATCGGCTACGGACATGCGGAGTGGAGCTTTCGCAACGAGGCCGGAGAGTGGTCTGCCTCTGGTCAGATTGAGTGGCCATTAGAAAAGCGATATCATCCACCGAGGCCGCTGAGGCTTTGCTACCCGAACGTGGCGCTTAAGGATCGGGCCGTTCACTTTTTTGGAGTCGGTGACATCATCGAACCGAATAAAGCGTGGCGAGAGTACAAGAAAGAACTGACAGGGCGGAAGTGGGACTATGTCTTTCGCCAACTGTACTATTGTTCCACGGCGGATATTGAGGAGCAGGGTTTTGGTCAGTGGATTGAAGTTGCTTCTCGCGAGGCTACGGCTGGATTCCTATGGCCTTGTGACATGTGGATCGACGACGCCGGCCGAGTACATCTTCTCTGGACCGAGCAAGCCATCGATACCCGTTTGCGGGAACCATTTTTTCCCGATGCCAAGCAGTCAAATGAGTTGAACTATGCGATTGTCGTGGGGGATCGCATCATCGAGCGTCATACTCTGATGCAACTGGGAGAAGGAGAACGAGGTCTCGTTGCGGGAAGGGCTCGCTTCCATCCGTCAGCAAGTAAACGGCTGTATGTCGTGGGATACTTTAGTGGAACCGATCAAAAGGGAGTTCCGGTTTCCGAGAATCGCCTCTATGAGATTCGGAAGGGCGGACAGCTTGGAACCGGTATCAGGATTCCGCTCGAGCGGCCCTTCACGAACTTCTTCACTGCGACGCCCCGCGGGGGATCCATGCCTTCGAAATATTTAGATCTTTTGGGAGTTCAGTCCGGACAGAGTCAGAAGATCACCTATGCAAGAGTTAGGCTCGAGTAGAGAAATTTTCGTTAGATGAGTCATTGTGATTTCAGGTGGGAAGACGAAGCGTGCGATCGATTAGCATTCCTACCAGAAAGTTCCTGGACCGGCATCAGAGAAGCAATCCGGATGCGAGGCTTGCGGATGCTCTCTCGGGCATCCTTTCCTTTGCAGGTGATGTGGGGATTGAGATTCAAGCTTCGGCTATTCTTTTCGTGTTCTCAGAGGCTCTTTTCGAGTCTTTGTGCTCTGAAGCTTAGGTTGGGTGGTCTTGCTATTGCGACGGTGCAAAGTTACACTTTCTGCGTTCATGAATAGGCGTTTTCAGGGAGTTGCCTTGTGTTTCCTGGGGTTCCTTGCGTACTCGCTGGAAGCGGGTGGCCTCGAGTTCGAGGAGGACGTGAAGCCCATTCTGAAGACGCATTGCCTAGCTTGTCACGGTGATGAGAAAAAAAAGGGGGGGCTCAGTTTTGCCCATTGGATAGACTATCAAGAGGCCCTAAGCCGCGATGTTCCTTTGCTCGTTGCAGGAAACCCAGCAGAGAGTCTCTTGATCGAGCGAATTCTTCACTCGGACCCGCAGGAGCGAATGCCGAAAGGTCGAGATCCTTTGTCTGCCGCAGAGATCAGTACGATTGAAGCTTGGATTGAGGCCGGTGCCAAGTGGGACGACGATGGATGGAGACCCTCGCCGCACTGGGCCTTTGTCGATCCGATACGGGCTCGGCTTCCCGAGGTCGAAGGTGCCGAGTGGTGTCGGACAGAGATTGATTCGTTTGTCCTGAGACGCCTGCAGGATTTGGGCTTGGCTCCGAGTCCAGAAGCGGGGCGAGCTCAGTTGGTTCGGCGTCTCTACTTTGATCTGATTGGACTTCCGCCGAGTGTCGACGAAGTTGACGCTGTCGTGAACGATCTGCGAGGTGATGCCTATGAGCGATTGGTTGACCGGCTCCTGGCATCTCCTGCATTCGGAGAGAAGTGGGCGCGACATTGGTTAGATCTTGCGCGCTATGCGGATTCGGAGGGATATCAACGCGATGAGCTTCGGAACGTATGGCCCTATCGAGATTGGGTGATCGGTGCCCTAAATCGCGATCTTCCTTTTGATCAGTTCACCATTGAACAGCTTGCCGGTGATTTATTGCCAGAGGCGAGGCCTGATCAAATCGTAGCGACAGGCTTTCATCGCAACACCCCCGTGAATTTGGAAGCGGGAACCAATCCCGATGACGATTACCACAAGCAGATTGTCGATCGGGTGAATACGACAGGCACGGTTTGGCTTGGCCTCACCGTCGGGTGTGCCCAGTGTCATGACCACAAGTATGACCCTCTTTCGAGTGAAGAGTATTACCAGCTTTTCGCTTTCTTTAATCGAGCTCCACTTGAGACGAAGCAGAAGGGAGACGGTATGGGGAGTGCTGGAATGGTATACATAGGTCCAAACCTCACCGTGCCGATGGACACGAGAATTGATAGACGGCGATTAACCTGGGTAAGAGAACAAAAGGAGGCGGCCGAACGCTTGGAGGCTTACGTTGAGCCCTTCTGGAGCAAGGCGGAAAGCGAAAACAGGAAAGACCAGGACAAGCAACTTAGGAAACGCCTCATCATTTCATTGAAGAAGAGAACGATCGAGGATTACCGATTTGTCGGCAACGCACTGTTAGAAAACGATGACACCTATCAGCGTTGGCGGGCTCGGCTGGCGCACGCGGAGTTGATGCTTGCCCGTTATCCGGTTGCGGAGACGAGGGTGATGTCGGATCGAGTGGATCGAGAATCATTCGTCCTGAGGCGTGGCAATCGCGAAAGCCGTGGAAAACGAGTCTCTCCGGCAACGCCTCGGTTTCTACACGGTTTTCCAGAGCAGTATCCGAAGAATCGAGTTGGGCTCGCGAAGTGGCTGGTGGCGCGAGAAAACCCCCTGGTCGCTCGGGTGGCTGTCAATCGACTCTGGGCCGAGCTCTTCGGCCGCGGTCTGGTGCGAACGATCGATGACTTCGGGAAGACGGGTGAGAAGCCAAGTCATCCCGAGCTTTTGGATTGGCTCGCGGTTACTTTTGTCGTGGATGATGAATGGTCCCTAAAGCGCACGATTCGACGAATGGTGCTGTCTGCTACCTACCGGCAACAGACAGCTGAGCGCTCTCTCGGTTTGAAAGTAGACGCGGATAACCGATTCTTGTGGCGGCATTCTGGACACCGGTTTGATGCCGAGCTTATCCGTGATCAATTGTTGAGTTTGGGGGGGCTTCTCTCGGATCGCATGGGGGGAGTCCCAGCTTATCCCTGGCAGCCTGAGGGGGTGTGGCGTTCCTCGGCCGGTGCGGGCCCCATGAGCTATCCGGTGGCTGAAGGGGAAGATGGCTACCGACGTGGAATCTACACGGTATGGCGTCGAAGTGCACACTATCCGAGTTTTTCGAATTTCGACGCACCGGACCGGAGTCTTTGCGTTGTCGAGAGGAATCGGAGTAATACGCCCTTGCAAGCATTGACCTTGATGAACGATGCCGTCTATGTGGAGGCGGCAAAGGCCTTCGCCCGACGTATCGAACAACATGCTTCGGATGGCCTCCGTGGTAAACTGGGGTGGGCTTTTCGAACTGCTCTGGCGCGTGAACCGAACCGAGAGGAGCTTCAAGTCTTGGAAGAGGCGTACTTGCTTGAGAGTAGAGAGTCGAAAAGTTTTGAGGAAGGCTTCTTTAATGTAGCCACCATTCTTTTAAACCTTCACGAGACCATTTGCCGGAATTAGGTGGATGAATGATTGCGATGGACAGTAAAGGTCAGTCAAATTCACTAGAACTTTCCCGCCGAGCCTTCCTTTCTTGTTCGGGCATGGGCCTGGGAGCCGTCGCGTTGAACCTCATTGCTCCGCCTGGAATGTTCGCTCGTGGGGCGTTCCCGCTGGCGAAACCTGCGAAGGCCAAATCAGTGATATTCCTTCATATGGTGGGCGCCCCCTCGCAGCTCGATCTGTTTGAGGATAAACCTGAGCTCCGTCGCTTTGATCGCAAGCTCGCCCCCAAGAGTTTTGTGGAAGGGAAGCGTTTCGCTTTTCTTCGGGGGCATCCGAAACTCCTCGGATCGCCCTATCAGTTTAGTCGTTTCGGTCAGTCCGGGGCCTCGATTTCGGAGTTGTTGCCGGAGCTCGGTAAGCTGTCTGACGATATGAGCTTCGTTCGGAGTATGACGACCACAGAGTTCAATCACGGCCCTGCACAACTCCTCGCACACACAGGCGTGAATCGGATTGGGAACCCGAGTCTCGGAGCCTGGGCTCGCTATGGACTCGGTTCGGTCACAGAGAACCTTCCTGGTTATGTGGTGTTTGTGTCTGGCGTCTTGCCTGGAGGAGGTCGAGCTCTCTGGGGAAATGGATTCCTTCCGAGTGTTCACCAGGGCGTTGAGTTTCGAAATCAGGGTGAACCGGTTCTCTTTCTCAATAATCCGACTGGGGTGGATCGGGCGAGACGGCGGCGAATTATTGATGGAATTCAGGCACTGAATCGATCGCGATTGCAATCCGTCCCGGATCGTGAGCTCTTGACGCGTATCGAGCAATACGAACTCGCCTTCCGGATGCAGGCATCAGTACCCGAGCTGATGGATCTCTCGAAAGAGCCCCAGAGTGTGCGTGCACTTTATGGGAAAGGGGAATTTGCTGAACATTGCCTATACGCTCGGCGCTTGGTGGAGCGAGGGACTCGTTTTGTCGAGTTGTTTAACGCCTCGTGGGATACTCACGGGAATCAGGACCGCCAACTTCGGGCGCAATGTCAGAAAGTAGATCAACCAATTGCTGGTCTTCTGACAGATTTAAAGCAGCGTGGTTTACTTGATGAAACGCTCGTGGTCTGGGCCAGCGAGTTTGGGCGGACGCCGATGTTGCAGGGGGATGAGGCTCCCGATAAGTGTGGTCGAGATCACCACAAGGAAGCGTTTACGATTTGGTTGGCGGGGGGCGGTATCAAGGGTGGGGGTAGCTACGGAAGCACTGATGACATGGGCTATTGGGTCACGGAGGATCCAGTCAAGTTTCGGGATATTCACGCGACGATGCTTCACCAAATGGGTGTGGACCATCGAGAGGCCACCTTTCGTTTTCAAGGATTAGATCAGCGCCTCACCGGGGTTGAGGATGATGCAAACGTCTTAGAGGATTTGCTTGGCTAGCGTGGCCCGTCTTGCTCTCTATGTCTGGCTTCTGACGGAAGTGAATAGATGGATCTATTCAAGATGGAAGACTTCGTCCAAAGGAATGGATTTCGGACTATTGTCTGGGTTTGTGGGCATCAGCGGTTTCATCGATTTCCACCACTCTTGACAGACGGCTGTATGGGCAATCGCGTTCCATTTGTCTTCAGATTCAAGTTCGACGTAGGCGAACAATTGATGGGTGTCGGGGTGGAGAAAAATGGAGTAGTTGTGGACCCCATGTTGCTTGAGAATACTTTCTAACTCTGGCCAGATGGGACTGTGTCTCTTGGCGTATTCCTCAGTGGCATCGGGATGCACGGCCATGACAAACGCTTTTCTGATCATCTTGCTTTTCTTTAGGTTACCTGGCCCTGTTGAGTGTCCGGATGACACTAGGTTTGAGAATCGGAGAGTCTCTTCAGCAAAGTCGGGAGGAATTGGCATTTGTGTGAGGCGCAGCCTTTCTCGATTGCTGGGCTTAGTCTGTCGAAGACAATGCTTTCTGGAGGTGAAGCCAGTTTTCAATGGCAAGACTGACATGTCGGCTTCGATCCTGTTGCACAAAGTGGCCTGCTCCCGGAAGGGTGATCAGAGTGAGGTCGTTCTCCAGAAAGTCCCAAGTCTTGTTGAGACCGTCCGGTAGGAGCGCCCAATCGTCAAGTCCATGAAACATGAGGACCGGACACATCACTTTGACGATCGGTCCTTGGTGTTCTTGATAGGGTGGGCGTGGGTAGTTGGCTTTATAGAAATGAAGCATGGATTCGAAATTCGAGCGTTTAAATGCCTCAACGTATCTTTTCTTCGCATGTTGATCTTCAACCCAAGCGGCTAAACCCTCGGCCGTCAGGGCGTGGTGGGCCCCCTGTTTTTGAAAGTTTCGGGCGTATTGGCTATTCTCTTGTTGTTTTTCGTTGTGCGCGAGTTCGCGTGAGAGAGCAACCGGATGGGGCAGATTAAGGATGATCAGTTTATCGGTCAGTTTTGGGTAGGTCATCGCGAAGTTCCAAGCCACGAAACCACCCCAGTCGTGCCCGACGACGATAGCCTTTTTCTCTTCTGTGTGCTTGATGACAGCCCTGACATCGTCGACAAGATGCTGCACCTTGTATTGCTCGGTACCTTCGGGTTGTCCGCTTCGATTGTATCCACGTTGGTCTAGCGCGATCGTGCGGTAATGGGCAGAGAGATGTTGCATCTGCTCTCGCCACGAATACCAGAAGTCTGGGAAACCGTGAATAAAGACGAGGAGGGGACCTTCTCCGAGGCTCGCGTAGTGGATCGAAGTATCGCCGTTCTGCGCATAATGGTGGGAGACCTTTTCTTCGAATTCCTTTGAGATTTCGGCTCTAACCAAACTCCAGGCCGTCGACATGCCGAGCCCAGCGGTAACGCATGTGTAGAGGATAAAGAGTCTTAACGTGTGGCAATGACGTGAAAGCATACGCGAAGCCTAGCGCAGTTTGGGGTGCTGTCAAAATCTGCTTCGAACGGGGTGGAGCTCGAGCGGATGACTTTCTCAAGTCGAAGCCTAGGCCCCGGCTTTTCGCTCGCTCACAATTTTGGCGAGATCATCGACGACAGCCTGCGCTTCATCTTGGATGGAATCCATGATCGCTTGGATCGCATCAACCGAGTCCTCAAGCTCGTTATCCCAGTTTTCTAATCGCTGGCACAGCTCAGCGAGCCTTCTCGCGCCGATATTGTTCGCGCTTCCCTTAAATGTATGGGCGATTCGAGAGAAAATTTTGGGATCTCTTTCCTCTAGTGCGTGTTCCAGGGCTTTGATCTGTTTTGGGATTTCCTCTTTGAACAACTCTGAAAGATCCTCAAGGGGATCGTAGGCATCATCCGGCGAAAGCTTTTTGAAGTTTTCTAGGACGGAGGAGTCTAAACGTTGGGCCTGAGGAGTGTCCGCATGTTCCTCTGCCTGGCCCTCGGGGGCCTGGTAACCAGCGAGGACAGCCTCGACTGCCTTGAGCATGATGGGCTTGCTGATATAGTCGTCCATCCCGGCGTCGAGACAGCGCTGGCGATCACCTTCCATGGCATTGGCTGTCATGGCTATAATCCTGGTGGGCGCTCTGCCATCTCGAACGGCTGCGGCCTCCATTTCTCGAATCTTTTGTGTGGTCTGGTAGCCGTCAAGCTCGGGCATTTGACAGTCCATGAAGATGAGCGGGAACTGGGTTTGATTAAGGATCGCGATGGCTTCCAAGCCATTGCTCGCAGCGACTCCTTCATGTCCCAGTTGTTTCAAAAGGTGGAGCGCGACGCTCTGGTTGACCGGGTTGTCTTCCACCACCAGGATGCGGGCTCCCTTGCTTGATTTTTGTGGGCGTCGGATGTGTTCGGTTGGTGGGGTTCCAGATGTTGTGATGGTCCCTGCCTTTTCACCCATTCGCGCTCTCTCGAGACTTGATATCAACTGAGCTCTCTTGGTGGGCTTTGTGACGATTGAGTTAATGTCGCATTCCTGCAGGCGACGGTTCGGTATTTTCTTGCCGACTGGAGTGAGGAGAATCTTCCTCATTTCGCTTCCGCCCGGTAAATCCTTAATCATTGAGCATAGCTTGAGTCCGCGGTTCCCTGAAACGTTGAGGTCAACGATCATGTAGTCGAACGGCTTGCCTTTCTTATGTTGCGCTTTGAACCGTGAACGAGCCTGGGCGGATGAAGTCGTCAGCGTGCAAGAAAAACCCATCGGCTCGAGTGATTCGCGCAGCGCGTTGCAGGCCGTTTGATTGTCGTCCACGATCAACATTCGTTGATTCTCGAAACATGAGAAATCCTCAGGAGGGTGGGGCGCTTGGGATTCATCGCATCGATCGAAGGGAAGACCGAAAAAGAACTCGGAGCCTTTATCTATTTCGCTCTCGACGTGGAGCTTCCCTCCCATGAGTTCGATCAGCTGTCGGCTAATGGCGAGACCGAGGCCAGTGCCCCCGAATTTTCTGGTGGTCGATTCGTCGGCTTGGGTGAAGGCTTTGAAAATGTGTCTCTTGGCGTCAGGAGCGATGCCTATCCCAGTGTCGCTCACTTCGAAACGAAGCCGGCATCGTTGTCCTTGTCGTCGAATGGGCTTAACGCGAATCTGAATCTCTCCTTGAGGGGTGAACTTGATCGCATTACCTACGAGATTGTTCAAGACTTGGCGGAGTCGTGTGGCATCGCCGATGACTTTGGTGGGAATCGTTGGGTCGACTCGAAGAATGATCTCAAGTCCCTTCTTTTGAGCGTTCTCTGACAAGAGTTCTGCCACGCCTTCGACGACGGAGGTCGGGCTGAATGGGGCCTTCTCGAGTTTCATTTTGCCCGATTCCATCTTCGAGAAATCGAGAATGTCATTAATAAGTCGTAATAGAGTCAGTCCGCTCTCTTCGATCGTGAGTGCGAAATGGTTTTGTTCGTCATCAAGATGCGTGCGACGCAGCAGTCCAGCCATGCCGATAATCCCATTCATGGGGGTTCGAATTTCGTGACTCATGTTGGCCAAAAAAATCGACTTGAGTCGCGTTGATTCAAGGGCTGCATCTCGGGCCAGTTGGAGAGCTGCTTCGGCGCGCTTGCGCTCTGAGATATCTTCAACGATCCCTTCGTAGTAGCTGATATCCCCCTCTGCATTCTTCACAATACGAGCGGTTTCAGCGATCCAGATTTTGGAGCCATCTCGACGAAAGATTTCGGATTCGAATTCATGGACTTCACCTTCTTTCTCCATCTTTTGTCGAAACACGCGGCGACGTTTCTGATCGACGTAGAGTTGCTTCCCGATGTCGGTGACTTGCTCTAGGAGCTCTTGGGCTGAATTGTACCCGTAGATTCGAGCCAGCGCGGGGTTTGCTTCGAGATACTTCCCGTCGGGCGAGGTTTGGAAGATTCCCTCTACCGCTTGCTCAAAGATGTCTTGGTATTTCTTCTGCGCTTTCTCCAGCTCTTGGCGAGTCTGGATCAGTGATGTGACATCCTTTGAGACTCCGAAAGTTCCGATAATCGCTCCGCTACCGCTGCGGAAAGGCATCTTGCTGGTTAGGACCCAATTCTCCGTGCCGTCTTTGAGGATTTCTTTTTCAACTTTACCGATAACAGGTGCGCCGGTCTTGATGATTCGCTGCTCGTCTTCATATGCCGGTTGGGCATGCTGCGGAGAAAAGAAATCAAAATCTGTCTTACCGATGGCAGCCTCCGGGTCGGGCAGTCCGAGTCGATCTGACAGTTCTTTACTGCAAACGATGAACCGTGAGGATTGGTCTTTGAAGTAAACGTGGTCGGGGATCGAATCAAGGAGCGAGCGTAAGAGATCTCGTTCGAAGGCGAGATCCTTCTCGGTTTTTCGCTGCTCGGTGACATCCCAGAAGATTCCCTGGATGCCGACGATCTGACCTTGGCGGTCGTAGATCGGAGTCTTTACGACGTGAACATAGTTTTGCTCCAGGGATGCTGTTTGGTGCTCTTCTGTGGTTTCGAATCTCGTGCCCGTCTCAGCAACTCGCCGGTCATCCTCCTGGTACTTTTTGGCAAGCTCGGAGGGGAAGAAATCGAAATCGGTACGCCCGATAATTTCGTCTAGTGTTTTACCGAGGACCTGACAGAAGTTTTGATTGGCAAAGGTGAATTTGCCGTCCAGGTCCTTGCGCAGGATGTTTTGGGGGAGACTCTCGACCAGTGAGTGATAGAAGGCTTCAGATTTATCGTAGTCTTTTCGCGTCTGTTTCAGCTCGGCACTTGTTTTGGCGAGTTGTTCCTCCTGTTCGGTTACGAAGAAAAGCCGGCTCGCCAGGCTTGCCAGATGGAGAAGGGACTGCCGATGTTCAGCCGTGAACGCATGGGCTTCGGGGGAGAGAACAGCCAGTAGTCCGAGAATCTCTCCCCGGTCGTTCTCGATCGGAACCCCTCCATACCGGCGAGGGGATTCGGATGAGTTGTCTTGGATCAGCGAACCCCAGCTGGGCTCCGTGGCTAGGTCTGCCATTGCCACCAAGTTGCGAGATTCCATGACGTGACGATGCAACGCCACGAGCCCATTCGCGTTCTCGAAAGGGCTGCCGAAGGAGGCCTCAAGGATGAATTGGTCTCCGTGGAGCCTCTTGACGATCGCTGACTCAGAGCTTGTTGAGAGGGCAGCTAACGAAACGATTTGATCAAGGTCGGACTGGAGTCTTGTTTGCCCGCCTTTCTCGTCGGTCGCGCTAAAGCGCGTCGGTGGCTCCAGAAATGAATTCGATTGGCCTTCAGATTTCATATTCCATGTCTCGCCCTTACTCACGCTGATCCTAATCTAGTCTCTTGACGAATCTCTAGCAACCTTCGTTGTGAGCCTGTCCCGGTCTCTCGACCCTCCGCTTTTCCGAGACGATATCTTGGGAAGTCGACTTTCATTCTCATCGGTTTTCTTTCATGCTCTCGGCATGGCGTTTGATATTGATCGAATCCGCGCTCAATTCCCGGCACTTGCTGTGGAAGATAATCAACGTGCACGGATCTATCTCGACAATCCAGCGGGCACTCAGGTCGCTCAGGGAGTCATCGACCGAATGACGGATTACTTGGCTCGCTGCAACGCGAATTGCGGCGGAGCCTTTCGAACCTCCAAGGATACCGATGAGCTGCTGCATCAAGCCCATCAGGCTATGGCCGATTTTCTTCACGCTGAGCGCTCTGAGGAAATCATCTTTGGCCCCAACATGACATCGTTGACCTTCAGTCTGTCCCGGGCCTTAGGAGCTCGATTGAAGGCAGGAGACGAGATTCTTGTCTCACGACTGGATCATGACGCCAATATTCGGCCGTGGATTCGATTGGCTAAAGACTGCGGAGCCACCGTGCGGTGGTTGGATTTTGACCCAGAGGACTGTCGCTTGTGCTTGGATGAACTCGACACCCAATTGAACGAACGCACTAAGATTGTGGCGGTGGGACTGGCTTCCAATCTTGTCGGCACGGTAAATCCCGTTCCGCAGATTGCAGAGAAGACGCACCGAGTTGGTGCTCTGCTCTTTGTTGATGCGGTTCACTACGCGCCGCACGGGCCGGTCCACGTTCAAGAATTGGGTGCCGATTTCGTGGTCTGCAGTCCCTACAAGTTCTTTGGTCCCCACCAGGGTGTTTTGTGGGGTAGATATGAATTGCTTGAGGAATTACCCGCCTATCGTGTGCGTCCCGCAGGAGACGGGCTCCCTGGGAAGTTTGAGACGGGAACTCAAAGTCACGAGGGACAGGCTGGGGTGTTGGGGGCAGTTGAATACTTAGAATGGCTGGGGCGTGAATTCGGAGGCGAGGAAGATCTTCTTCGGCCCTATGCGTTAAAGATTGCGATGGAGAGTATCCAACGTTACGAGCAACTCCTCTGCCGTGAATTGCTATCGGGCTTGGCAGAAATTGATCGGGTGAAAGTGTGGGGAATTACGAATCCGAAACAACTTGAAGAACGTGTGCCGACGGTGGCCTTTAGTGTTACGGGACTTTCTCCTCGTTGGATTTCCGAAATGTTGGCAGCGGAAAATATTTTTGTTTGGGACGGTGACTCGTATGCCTCGGAGCTCGTCGATCGATTGGGGATGAGGGATTCTGGAGGAGTGGTTCGGGTGGGTGCGGTTCACTACAATACACCCTCAGAGATTGAGGCGTTCGTGAGGGCTGTCGAACGAGTGGTGCACCGGAATTAGTGTGGCGACTTGAACGCGAAACTGGCTTCAACTTTTGCAGCGGAAACGAATCAACATTGAAATAGGCCCTGGATGAGATGGGAGAAATGAAGAAAACGAAGATTGCGGGGGTGCAAATGGATGTCGGACTCGGGGCTGTCGAGGGTAATCTCGAAGCGATTGGGCGACGAGCAGCGGTTGCCGTTAAGGAAGGGGCAGAGCTGATCGTTTTTCCTGAGTGTGCCGTGTCGGGTTACTGCTTTGATTCGCTGGATGATGCGCTTGCGGTGGGGGAGTCTATTCCTGGTGAATCGACGGCTCGACTGGAATCTCTTTGCCGGCAGCTTAACTGTTTCTTGGTGGTGGGAATGCTAGAAAAGGAGGGCGATACGACTCTCTACAATGTCTCGGTCTTGATGGGGCCTGAAGGTGTGATCGGGAAGTATCGCAAAGCGCACCTGCCGTTCCTCGGGGTGGATCGCTTCACGACGCCAGGGGATGGGGATTTCCGTGTTGAGAGTTTGCCAGGTCTACGTGTCGGAATGAATATCTGTTATGACGCGACGTTTCCTGAGGCTGCTCGGGTTCTTATGTTGGATGGTGCGGATTTGATTGCGCTCCCCACGAACTGGCCCCCGGGATCTGAACCGGCCGCCGAGCATGTGATCAACGCTCGAGCTCTCGAAAATAAAGTTTTCTATGCGGCGGTGAATCGGGTGGGAGTTGAAAATGGCTTCGAATTCATTGGGCATAGCCGAATCTGTGGGCCCAAGGGGCAAACACTCGCGGAGGCGCCCCATCGGGAGGAGACCATTCTCTACGCAGAGATTGATCCGGCTGAGTCTCGTGAGAAGCATGTCGTTCGAGTCCCGAACAAGCATGAGATTCACCGCTTCAGGGACCGGCGGCCGGATCTCTATGGTGCTCTGACGGTACCGCTCTCCGTTGAGCGTTTTAGGGGCGGAGACTCAAAGGCCGCACGATAGTACGGATCCACTCCAGAGCGCTTCAGGCCAGGCGTAGCTGCCAGGTTTGATAAAGAGTCGAACCCGATGGGATGACTTGAGTGGTCGTAAGCAGGCCAAGCCTCTGAGGAAGCAGGGGATGGCTTCAAGCTGTTTCCAGTCCATTCGCTTCAGGAGTGCGGATGCTGTCGCGCCGCCTTCGATGAGAATGTCTCGAGGTGCTTGTGATAGTAGGGGCGGAACCGCTGCGTCGATGAGCTGGCTGAGGTAGAATTCCGGGGCAGCATCAGTCGTCAAACCTTCCGGGGTTCTTGGGGATCCAATCGCCATCATCGTGTTCCGTAGCTTGCCGAGTGACCGACATACTCCTTCACTCCACGCGGAGATCTCCTGGAATGTGTGAATGTCAACATGGTGCTCCGTGGCAAACTCTTGAATCCCTTGGCTCCAGGCTGCGGCGCTACCGCAGAGCCACAGAATCGGGCTTCGTAGTTTCGTCGCTGGTTTGGACTGAAGTTTGGATTTCGGAGAGTGGGAATCCAAAAGGGCTCGGAAAAACGGAGCAGCACCAGCGGCTAGGGTGGTGGGTGAGAATTCAGCGACATGGTTCGTTAGATCCGATTCTCGCATGATGTCAGGAATGATCCAGGTGCGTTCCTTCGGTGGATCAGCCCGTCCGGTGTCGAGGACACAAGTTCGTTCGGGAATCCCGAGCTCCTGCTTGACTCTGCTTGATCGGGTAGGATGTTGCGGGTCTTTGCCGAAGATTGACCGGTGCAGAGGTTGATCATCGATCCAATACTCGCCTCCTCGAATGCATCGTCCCAGTTCTGGGTTCGCCGGAATGAAGAGGATGCGGTCTTTCTCGAGTGTCTCAGCGATCGCCTCAGTCTCGGCGTAGATATTCCCCCTGAGCACGGAATCTGTTTTCTTGTATATCCAAGTTGGATTCAGGCGTTTCGTCTCGTGGATGATTTGCCTTGTCAGCCGAGCGGCTGTGTCGGGAGTAGCCGAGCGCGTCTGGGCATCGATCGCGAGGAAGTCTGCGGAGCAACTTTGCGGGACGACGGTCGTGACTTGGGACTTGAGACCTTTGGCTGCGGCAATTTCAGCCAACTCGGCTGCCCCGCTTAAGTCATCGGCTAGGCAGAGGATCATCTTATCCGTTGGTGTAAGGGATGCCTCGGATATTAAGTGGATTTGCGTGACAGCCGGATGGCCAACTCGATGGCGCTGAATAGGCTTGCAGGTGTCGCCTTTCCTTGCCACGCAATGTCGAGTGCGGTGCCGTGGTCCACACTCGTTCGGATAATTGGAAGTCCAAGTGTGGTGTTGACTGCGGAATCGAAGGCAAGTGCTTTCACGGGGATATGCCCTTGGTCGTGATACATACACACAAACACATCGGTCGAGGCGCGTTTTCGAGGGAGGAATGCGGTGTCTGGTGGCAATGGCCCCTCAATCTCGATCCCGGCTTCGCGAGCTTGCTCAATAGCTGGGATGATGAATTTTTCCTCCTCTTGATTTCCGAAGAGGCCGTGTTCTCCGGCATGCGGGTTTAAACCACAAACGGTCACCTTTGCTCTCCGCCCACGGATTCGTTCCAAATTTTCTGCCGAAAGTTCGATCACCTCGAGGATGCGTGCGGTGGTTAGGAGCTCGGGAACTTCATGGTATCCCACGTGAACGGTCACAAAGGTGCAGGTGATTTCCTCTGAGTATTGCATCATGCACCAACGGTCGGAACCAGCTCGATGGGCGAAGATCTCGGTGTGGCCGGGAAAGGGAACGCCGGCCTGATTGAGCGCTTCCTTGTTGATGGGCGCTGTGGTGACGGCGGCGACGCTGCCGTCCAGGGCTGCATCGATGGCGCGATTGATGTAGGCGTAGCTGGCTCGACCCGTGTCAGCGGTGACTTTGCCAGGTTCGAACAAGGTGCCGTTCAGCGAGGGGACGTCCACGATACATGGTGATTCTTGGCTGCGGACTTGAGCTAAATCGGAATCACCAAAGACCGCTTGTGGGCACGGTAGAGAAAGCGAATCGGCGCACTGCTTGAGAACGGTGGCGTCGCCGAAGACGACCGGGGTGCAATCCTGCAGCACCGTTGCACTGCTCAGTGCGTGCAGGCAAATTTCGGGGCCGACCCCGGCCGGATCTCCCATGGTGATGCCGATGATAGGTTTACTCATGAACTTGGCTGGACCCTATCGATTTTCCCCTCTGGTGCCGAATGAATTTCGAGTCGTGGGCCTTTTTCGAGGTGTTGTGATCTGACTGTGAGTTGAAAACCCGATTGAAATTTACTTAATTCAGATCAACCTGAGGTAGGGAAGTTGCATTCATGCCAGAATATCCAGATGTTGAACTGTACGTTGAAGCCTTAAGACGCGGCTAAGTGGCTCATCGTTCAGACATCGCCTGTTTTCGGGCGCTTGCCAGATGTGAGCGCATTTGTTCAAGCACGGTAGCGTGTGAGGATTTGCCGGCGAGATTCTGGAATTCACCTGGATCTGATGCCAAATCGTATAACTCCTCGTTGTCAGGGGAATCCCAGAGGGCATAGCGCCAACGGGCGGTCCTGATGGATCGCCCCAAATGTTTCCCTCGACTAACGCCCGTGTAAGCCCGCTCCTTGCCTTGCTTCGATGGTGTTCGTAGCAACTCTTTAAAGCTTGTCCCCTGGAGGCTTTGCTCAGGACGAATGTTACACAGATCGAGTAGGGTGGGAAAGAAATCGACTTGCTCGACGAGTGACGATGATGAACTGCCTGGAATGGTGAATCCTGGGGCCCGAACCATCAGCGGTGTGCGTGCGCTCTCTTCGAATAAGCTCACCTTTCCCCAGAGAAAATGCTCGCCCAAATGGTATCCGTGATCGGAGGTGAAGAGAATGATGGTGTTCTGCCAGTAGGGACTTGAACGCAGTGTGTCTAGCACGAGCCCGATCTGGGCATCGATGAAAGAGATGCAGGCATGATAGGCTTGAATGTAGTTTCGTCGGAGGGGTTCGTTTCGAGTCTGCGCTTCGAACCCAAAGGCCGTGAATCGCTTCACGAGTGCCATAGGAGGGATGTCTTGCCAATCATCGTCAGGCGTCTCGTCTTTGGGGAGAAGGTGAGTGGGATATTGATCGAAGTATTTCTGTGGGGCCAGAAACGGGACATGGGGCTTTTGGATTCCACAGGCGATGAAGAAAGGCTTTGTTCCGAACGTTTGATTTTGAATCCATTGCACGACTTGGCGGGCGTTCTTCCCATCCTTGTGTTGATCATCTCGCAGTCCCGACGGACCGAAGCCCGGGGGCGTTTGGCCGCGGGTCTGTGTCGAGAGTGTCGCAACGAGGGCTTTCCATTTTCGCCGGTTCCCTCGAAGCTCCACCGATCCGTGTTCCTTTTCGAACTGCTCGCGCGCCGCGGTGACGATGGGGAGTTCCTCATTTTGAAACCGAATCTGTTGATCCCAGGCCGCCGCACCGGGTTGATGGCGCGGCGAATGGAAGACCTTACCCGTGCTCGCGGTCCAATAGCCATTGCGCTTGAATGTTTGAGGGAGAGAGACTCGATTGGGGAGACTTTCTCGGATGTCCGTTTTGTTGTCGAGTACGCCGGTGGATTCTGGGTAAAGCCCACTCAGCATCGAAGCTCGGGAGGGACCGCACACGGGATACTGGCAGTAGGCTCGATGAAAGGTCATGCTCTCGGTGGCTAATTTGTCAAGCGAGGGCGTCTCGATCGGTTTATATCCGCTGGGCGTGAGGTGAGAGTTGAGATCATCGCATACGATGAGCAAGACGTTGGGGCGCTCAGGTGCTTGGGCTGAAAGGATCTGGCACGTCGAGAGAAATCCAAGCAACAGGATCGCCCTGTTGGAGCAGTGGTAGATGGCTCTGAGTCTGTGGCGAAGCTTTGGATTCATGGGAGTTTGGGTTTGGCTTGAGGGGATCGTGACGGATCGAGATGTGTTTTTTCAAGCCAGGAGATCGCGCACTGAGCCTGGAGGGACTCCCGACTTCGATGCTTAGAACCAATCGATTGTTGGCTTGGTGTCGTTACGAGGGAGGCTACCTTGAGTGGGTTTACAAAGAAGCGCGCCGATTTGTAACTGCTATTCTCACTGGGTTTGCGTTAACTCTCCACGTTAATCCAAATGACTGGGCCTTAGAGCGGGGCTTTCGCTCATCCACGCATGGAATTCTATGGTTCGATTGAAGATACACATTGGGCAACGAAGCCCTCTCGATATTGATCTCGCACCCGGGACTTACACTCTGGGTGCAGACGAGGGAAATACGATTGTGGTGAATCTTCCCGGAATCGCTCTGCGCCAACTTGAGATCAAGGTTTCTGAGACGATGCAGGTTCATGTGCGGAATCTGAGCGATCTCGATGAACTGAAAGTGGATGGGAAAAGCGTGACGCGGAGTTTCGTTGGTCCCGGTTCGATTGCAATTTCTGGTCCGGTGGTCTTGATGGTCGAACTCTTAAGTGAGGGCCTTGGTGTTTCGGGACAAGTCGGAAAGGATCATCCTGGTACAGCGGCAAAGGCAGTAACTGTGGGGTATGTGCGCGAGCTGCTGGCCGCGTTCCGCTATCCGATGAGTAATGACAGCCTCTTTACCTTGGCAGGGATTGGATTGGTGATGCTGGTTTCGGGATTGTTCTCAGGTGTCATTGGCTTGGTCGGAACACTGATTTCGATCTTTATCGGGATTTACGTTCTCCTGCTCTTCAGTGAAATCATCAAAGTGACGATTCAGGGAGAGGACGAGATGCCAACTGACACGGGCTTTAGCTACGATTGGGAGAGTCTCCGAGAATTCGTTGTGCCTCTCTATGCTATGGTACTCTTGCCGAGTTTGCCCCTTGCTCTGGTGCGATACTGGCCGGATGCCCCTGCTTGGCTTCCGAGTGTGTTGGCTGGATTTGCTGTCGTTTATATTCCGATGGGGCTGCTCATCATGACTGTGACCGACAACTTTTGGGCGGCGCACCCGTTCAATATCGCGATCTCGGTCTGGCGAGCTCCTTTTGGTTATGCCTGTGTAGCTGTGTTTCTTCTGCCATTGGTGGGGCTTTCGGAAATCACGGGATTTGAGCCAGAATCTATTCGGAGTATGAATCGATTCTTGCTGTCATTACTCAGTTCGATCTTCTACATCGTGGGCGTTTACATGGCTTTTGTGTGGGCCCGAATGTTGGGCGTCTTCTATCGACACTACCGCCATCAGTTGCGCTGGGAAGAGTGATGCATTTTTACATAAACATCGCGATCGTGGCGTAAATGGAACCGATTAAGGCAAAGCCCATGAGTTGTGCAAGAACGAGCCGGGTAAACTGGAGCTGGCCTTCAAGTTCCTTAGTCGAGTGTTCCGTTACCTGGTCGAGACCTTGTTCGAGCCGTCCGACAAGAGCTCCATTGGACAAGGTGGACTTGGTGTTTTCGGTGAAGCAGTGGGGTGCCCTCAGTGCTTCGGGTAGGGTGAGCCCCTGATTGAGACCTTCTTCGATTGAGCTCAGTTCTTTGCGGAATCGATCGCTCGGGACGCTGGTAATCGCTTCTTGAAGCATCGTAGTAAACTCCTTCCCCCCAGCCCGGTAGAGAAAGTTCAGGCTTTGGAGAAACAGGCTAGGTGCAATGGCTCATTTGCTCGCGCCGCTAATTGATGGGATGAAGGGGAATGAAGAGTTCCGGGTTTCTCCACGATGTTCTGGTCCGAGTTTGCCTGGGGGTAATCTATTGAGTCTTCGGAGATTGTCACTATGCTTTCGAGTTCACATTATTTCTTATGAGAGACTACGGGCATTTGCTGAGAGGGAAGCTGCTGCTGCTGGCGGCTTGTTTTTCAATTTCGATTTCGATGTTAGGGCAGCGGCCACCGAACATCGTTTATATCATGTTGGATGACGCCGGCTATGGTGATTTCAGCTGCTATGGACAGAAGCGTTTCTCGACACCTCACATTGATCGCATGGCTGCCGAGGGCTTGAAGTTCACCCAGCACTACGCTGGAAGCACCGTTTGTGCCCCCACGCGTTGCAGTTTGATGAGCGGTCTGCATACCGGGCACGCTTTTATTCGGGGCAACAAAGAGGTAAAGCCCGAGGGACAGTGGCCCATTCCGGAAGATTTGGTGACGGTGCCGAAGTTGCTTCGAGCCTCAGGGTATGTGACTGGCATGTTCGGTAAGTGGGGGCTTGGAGCGCCCGGTTCCGAGGGCGATCCCATGAATCAAGGTTTTGATCGGTTCTACGGATACAATTGCCAGCGTGAGGCACACACCTTCTACCCCAAGTATTTGTGGTCCAATCGGGAAAAGGTTTTTCTGGGGGAGGGTACGTATTCGGCCGATTTGATCGCGGAGCAGACGCTGAGGTTCATTCGAGAGAACGCCGAGAAGCCATTCTTTGCCTACGTTCCGTGGACGATCCCTCATGCTGCGATGCATGTGCCGGAAGAAGAGGCCGCTCCTTTCCGGAAGAAGTTCCCAGAATTCGAAAACACCATTGGGAAGTATAAAGGGCCCGAAGTCAGAAACCCCGTGGCTGCCTTTGCTGGAATGATGACTCGAGTGGACCGTCATGTGGGCCAGTTACTTGATCTCCTTCGAGAACTGGAGATTGCGGAACACACAATTGTCTTTTTTACCTCGGACAATGGACCTCACCTGGAGGGAGGGCATCAGCCGGATTTCTTTGATAGCAATGGAATTTTGAGAGGTCACAAGCGGGATCTCTATGAGGGGGGCATCAGGGTGCCTTTGATTGCCTGGTGGCCGGGTAAGATTTCGCCCGGTGGGGTAACGGATCATATCTCGGCCCACTGGGATTTCTTGCCCACGGCCTGCGAGCTAGCAGGCATCGACCACGGCACAATCGGAACGGATGGGATCTCGTTGGTGCCGACTCTTCTGGGAGGGCAGGCGAGACAGAAAAGGCACCCGTTCTTGTATTGGGAATTCCCCAGCCGGGGAGGAAGGCAGGCCATCAGAATGGGGAAATGGAAAGCGGTAAGGTTAGGTCTTGCTAAGGATCGGGATGCCCCGATCGAGCTCTACAATCTCAAAAAGGATCCTAGTGAGACCCACAACATTGCTGATCGGCACTCTCGAATTGTGACGAAGATCCGTCCGCTTTTCGAGTCTGCACGTAATGACTCGTCTCTGTTTCCGTTGTTTGGAAAGCCCCAGAAATGACATGATGACCCGGGAATTGAATCTACCTTGGCAACGGGTTCCGTATTGTCGACGATTTGGATCCGTGTTCGTGTTGGCTGTCTTTGCTCTGACGGTTTGCCAAAGTGTCGCCGCAGATTCTGATTCGTTGGGTCGGCAGCCGAATATCCTAGTTATCTTGGCTGATGATATGGGGTATGGAGACACGGGATTCACAGGGAGTCGATTCCTGCAAACGCCTCGAATCGATGAATTGGCGCGAAGCGGTGTCTTTTGTAGTCAGGGATATGTGACCAGCCCGGTTTGCTCGCCGTCCCGAGCTGGATTGATGACGGGGCGCGATCCGCGTCGTTTTGGCTACGAGGAGAATCTCAATAAAAGACCTGACTTCTATGACACACGGCCGGAATTGTTGGGCTTGGTTCCGGGGGAACACACGCTTGGTGACCACCTCAGGGCCGCTGGTTATGCAACGGCCTTGGTTGGTAAATGGCACTTGGGATTGGGCCCCTCGTTCCATCCGAATCGTCGTGGGTTTGGCTACTTTTGTGGAATGCTCACAGGGAGTCATTCGTATTTTCCAAAGAAGAGGGCACATCAGATCGAACGGAACGGAGAACGTATTGAAGATTTTAGTCATCCCTACCTAACGGATTTCTTTACTGACGAGGGCATCGCTTGGATCGACGAGCAGCAGGACGCAGAGAAACCCTGGTTCTTGTTCATGTCTTACAACGCGCCTCATGGCCCACTTCAAGCTCTCGATGCCGACTTGGAACGGTTTAGCTCGATAAAGAATACCAAGCGTCGGACCTATGCTGCGATGATGTGGGCTCTGGATCGGGGCGTCGGGCGTTTCTTGGATTGGATGGAGCGAGAGGAGGGAGGAGAAAACACGCTGATTGTTTTTCTCTCGGATAACGGTGGGGCGACATCGAACGCGAGTTGGAATGGTCCTCTATCCGGTGCCAAGGGAACCTTAAAAGAAGGCGGGATTCGGGTTCCGATGTTCTGGCGTTGGCCCGGACGGATTCCCAAGGGCACAACTCTGGACGCGCCGGCCTCAAGTCTCGATTTGCTTCCTACGTTTCTTGAGGCTGCGGGAGGACAGTCGCTACCGTTGAGGGAAGCTTTGTCGCACGAGCATCGACAGAATTTCGCCACTATGAGTAAGCGCTATGGAGACTATGAAGGGGTCAATCTGCTGCCCGTGTTTGAAGGGAGATCTAGCGTCCCAGATCGAAAGTTGTTCTGGCGACTGCAGGGACAGGCGTCCATACGGTGGGGAGAGGACAAACTGATTCGTTTGTCTCATCGCCCTGCTCAGTGGTTTCGTCCCGGCAAGGATGTTGGGGAGAAGGAAGATCTCTCAGGAACATCAACTGAACGATTGGGAGCCTTGTTTGAAGAGCTAGGACGATGGGAGTCGGCTCTTCCCACAGTGCCTTTGTGGGGTTCCTCTCCCTACTGGATTGGCCAGAGTGCGCAACATTATGATCTCCTGAAGCCGCGGCCCGAACCGAATTGAGGCGATGGGACTCGGAGACAATGATTGGAAATTTGTATGAAGTATCTTGCGGCGCGTTTGGCGGTTTCTTTGTTGGTCGTTGTCTTTATCATTATGGTGATTTGGAGCTTCGGGGGCGGTTCCAGAGGTCTCTTTGGCGATCGGAAGGCCGGCGTTCGTCGAGTTTTTGAAGAGTGGGAGCGGCAGAACTATGTCGATGTTACGGATCGAGCGGCATTGCGTGCCGCCATCGAGTCGATCGAGATTCGAGAGTCGTCTGGATTGACCCCGCTCCAGCGCCAATCTCTTCGGGCAAGTATTGCTGCCTTTATGAGCGGTTTGTCGGGGGGAGGATTCCAAGAGTATTCTCGGTTTCAGTTTCCGGTTGGGATCAACTTAAATCGCGAGCTCGTGCTTCAGCGAGTTGTGAAGCCGATGCCCGCGAATCCTTTCCCCCGTTTGATTCAAGATCGTCCGAGGCCAATCCTTGAACATCCCATTGTTCCGATAGTTGAATCTCAAGCGCGGACGAAGACGGACTTTGAATTGGCTGCGGAGGTCATGAACCGATCGAGTGGTGGGGCTTTGGAGAATCCATTTGTCGAGGGATTCTGTGCCGAGCTCAGTGAGATCGCAGTGAGGTCGATTTCGGTGCCTGGTCACGCTCTTTCCGATCGGATCCAAAAGTTGATTCCGTCCGCTGGATCGGTCGGGATTCGAGGGATCGATTTAAGCCACGCCCACACAAATACGTCTATTCTATCGCTTCCGCCTCTTCGCTCCTTCGCGGAGTATGTTGAAGAACAGGGACGCGCCCTCACTGCCGATGTGATCTTGATGCTGAATTTTATTTCTCCCGACCACGCCGGTCCCGTGGGTATCGCGCTTTACTGGCTCGAATCGGATCAATGCTGGATACCTTACAACGTGATCCAGGTTGGCTTCTATCAGGAGACGGGTATGGCGATTCCTTTCTAACCTGGATCGACGGAGCATTCCGAAAAAGAAACGACCGTCCCCCAGGAGGAGGACGGTCGTCGTAAGAACGAACAGATTTAGGCGGGGACTAGATCTTGACCCACTGTTTTGACTCGGCAGATTCTTCAACCGCTTCAAGGACGCGTTGATTCTTCATGCCGTCCTGGAACGTGGGCTGAACTGCCTTGCCGGCGACGACCGCATTGACGAAGTCCGCCAAGGTGTGGACGAAGGTATGCTCGTATCCGATGATGTGTCCTGGTGGCCACCATTGGCCGACGTATGGATGTGCGCCCCCTGGTTGAGTGACGAGGATATCGGCAAAACCTTGGCGATCGTCAGGTTGGTTGTTGTCGAAATACTTCAGGCGGTTCATGTCTTCGAAGTCGAAGTAGAGTGAGCCCTTGCTGCCGTTGATCTCGATGACGATGTTGTTCTTGCGGCCGAGCGCGAAGCGAGTGGCTTCGAGGTTAGCCAAGGCTCCGTTCTCGAAGCGGCCGATAAACATCGCAGCGTCGTCCACGGTTACTTCACCCATTTCAGCGCCGCCAGCACCGCCGAGACCATCTCCCTTGCCGGATGAATCTTCCAACGGACGTTGTTTGATGAAGGTGTTCATCAAACCACAGATTTCCGTGAATTCACCAACGAGGTAACGGCCCAAGTCGATGATGTGAGCATTGATATCACCGTGTGCTCCGCTACCGCTAATGCCTTTCTTCAATCTCCAGACGAGGGGGAAATTAGGGTCAACGATCCAGTCCTGGGCATAGCGAGCTCGATAGTGGTAGATATCCCCGAGCGTACCGTCTTCGATCATTTTTTTGGCGTGAGCGATAGCGGGGATCCGTCGGTAGTTGTGGCAGACCATGTGGACGATGTTGTTCTTCTCCACTGCGTCGACCATTTCTTGGCACTGCTCGACGGTTAAACCGAGTGGTTTTTCGCAGAGCACGTGTTTCCCAGCATTGGCGGCGGCGATAGCAATCTCGGCGTGGGAGTCATTGGGCGTGTTAATATCGACAATATCGATCTCGGGGTCGTTGATGACCTCTTGCCAATTGGTGGAAGCCTTGTTCCAGCCCAGTTCCTTGGCTGCTGCTGCGACGCCTTCAGGGTTTCGGCCGCAGATCGTGTCCATTTCGATCTCGGCATCCAGGGGGAAAAAATGGGGGGCTTGCCGCCAACCATTGGAGTGGGCTTTCCCCATGAATCGGTAGCCGATCATGCCCACTTTGAGTGTTTTTGCCATAGTACTCGTCAAAAATTTCCTAAAATATTGATTCGGTGTAGGGCCTCCTTATAGTGACTCGGATGTCTCAAGTCAACGCGTGACTTGGGGCCATCAATTTGGCTGAGAAGGGTATTTTCTGGCGTTTTTCTGAGCGCATTGCAGAGCAGTAAATCTATGGTGGACGACTATTTCGTAGAGGTATTGAAGTCAAAGCTTCATCGTGCGGAGGTGACGGGTGCAAACGTCAACTACGAAGGAAGTCTTTCGATTTCGCAGGACCTGATGGATGCCGTCGGCTTTGTGCCGTTTGAGAAGATTCTTTGTGGCAATCAGGCCACCGGAGATCGCTTTGAAACGTACGTTATTTCTGCTCCAGCCGGCACTGGCGAGATTGTGCTCAACGGTGCGGCTGCTCGGTTAGGAGAGATTGGGGATCGATTGACCATCATGTCCTTCGCCCGAATCAAGGCGGAGCGCTCGACCAGTTGGTCGCCTCGCGTGGCCGTGTTATCGGAGCGCAACCTTACGATGGACTGCCGCGTTCCCGTTGCGGGAGCGGTTCTTGATTCTGTCTCGGCCGGATAGAATTAGGGCCATGCCTACACTGCTTACAGGAGAGATCGCCAGCCGAGTCAATGGGGTCTTGCATGGGGATCCGAATGTGATGATTCGGTCCGTTGCAGACGCCAAGTCCGCAACTGAAGGTGAGATTACCTTTGCTGAGGAAGCTCGGTTTTTGGAGCTGGCTGCCGCGGGAGAGGCGTCTGCTATTCTGTTGCCTAAAAAGTTGACTCCGCCTTCCGGCTCGAAGGTCTATATCCAGGTAGAGAATGCCCGAGTCGGCTTCGCGAAGTTGCTAGAGATTTTTCATCCTGAGGAAGCGAGCCCGTCCGGAGTGGACCCGAGCGCGTTGGTGGATCCCAGTGCGAGCGTGGATCCCACAGCAGCCATCGGTCCAGGGTGTGTGATTGGTGCTAATGCGACAATCGGAGCGCGAACCGAGTTGATGGCGGGCAATCATGTAGGGACAGATTCCTCGATTGGCGACGATTGCAAACTCTTCCCCAACGCGGTGCTGTATCCTCGCTCACGCGTTGGCTGTAGGGTGAGGATTCATGCGGGAACGGTCGTTGGTTCGGATGGTTATGGGTATGTTTTTGACGGAACAAAGCACATGAAAATCCCTCAGATCGGCGGCGTGGTCATAGAGAACGACGTTGAACTGGGAGCCAACGTTACGATTGATCGAGGGGCTCTGGGGGACACGAAGATCGGGCAGGGGACCAAGATCGATAATCTCGTCCAGATTGCTCACAACGTGGTCATCGGGAAGCACTGTATCATCATTTCCCAGACGGGTATCGCGGGAAGCACAAGTGTTGGCGACTTCACTATCATTGCTGGGCAAGTTGGAATCGCTGGTCATTTGAAGATTGGTAGTCAGGTGACCATCGCAGCGCAATCTGGAGTGATGCGCGATATTCCGGATGGTCAAAAGGTCTTTGGGTCTCCGGCTCAGAGCGATCGCGACTACAAGCGTCAATTGATTGGCCTCCAACAATTGCCTGATCTGATCAAGCGATTCCGTCGTTTCGAGAAAAACCGCCCTGAGTAGTCGATAGCCTCACCGGATCGCGCCACGGCCCGCCGAGTCCGCTTGGTGGTGTTCTAGCTCTTCCTAGTCAAAACTCCCCGGATTCCGTCGGGAACACCCGCAGCCCATTCGATTGGGTTGTATGTCGGCATTTGATATTCTATTCTCCTGTCAGAGCTCCTATTCGGGAGCACTGTGGATGGAGGATTAAACCAGAAAGAATACTATGGGACTTAAGAACGCGATCGAGAAACTCAAGAATGCTGTGGATGATCTTTCTAGCTTGGAGGTGATTACCATCACGGGATCTTTGATGACCAAGAAGGTGGGGACGGGTGCCAACCAATCGACTGTGATTGATTGGAAGTCAGCGATTACGGAATCCAAGAAAACATCCGGGACAGTTGAACTCGTTTTGGCGACGGAGATCCGAGCAGACGGGGATGCGACGATGTTCATTCGCGAAAAGGAAATCCCTCAACACATGCTCGATGCGCATCAAAAGGCCGTGGATTCTGGTCTGCAGGTGCGGAGCGATATCATCGACTTTGCCACTTCATCAGTGAAGGGGCTCCTGGACTAGCAAGTGGGAATGCGAGGCTTGAATGGCTCGTGTGTTTGAAAACAACCGGTCTTTGACTCCGTTCGAAGGCGAGATCGGTATCAATGACTTGGACAAGCTCCCGGCGGTAGAGACGCTATGCCAAGAGACGGCTGAACAGGATCTCATGTCAGACCTTCCCCGGTCTCGGCGAGATTTCTTGGAATCAGCTGAAATGATCGCGACTGTGAAGTCTCGCTTGCATCATTTGGGATACTTTTCGAGTGACGATCGGGGACCCGATCACCATGGCGACTTTCGACGGGCGATTCGGGAGTTTCAACAAGACGCGGGCATCCAGGTGGACGCTTGGGTTGGTGCGGAGTCATGGGAGGTTTTGGAAAATCTCTTTAGCTTCGAAGCTGAAAGCCGGATCGAACACTGGATTGGAGTCGCCAGCGCCCGCCGCTTGTTGCAACGGGCCGTTCAACTGCGACTCTTCGCCTATGGACTGATGTCGGTTTCGCCGCGGGAACGGGACGCCGATCTGAAAGAAGGCTTGAAGCGTTTTGTCGCGGTTGCGCAGGTCCTGAAGTTGGGGGATTCCTCATTGATGCCGGATTTGAACCATGAAACGGTTCATGTCTTGTTTGCCCAGAGCGAGACGACGAGGCGATTGTCTCAATTGCCCAAATCAAAGCCGCTTGATGCCATTCCAAAGGCGGTGCGTCCGATGGTTGAGAGCTTTCTGGTTTGTCATGCGAAAATAGAACTCTGGCTCCTGGGGCACCATGTTGAGCCCGATGGCAGTTCGGAGACGGGGCTCCGTGCAGGGATGACAATCAAGGGAGCGAAGCGTCTCAGAATGCTCCAGAATCCCAAAGGCTTCTATTGGTGCCTCATTGCGTTCTGTCGCGACTACAACGAAACGGTTGAAACGCGTGCTGAGAGAATCACGTCGCGAGGATTCTTAAAGCGTTTTCCTGCTATCTTTAAGGCAATGTACAGTCTTCATTCCAATTCTTTGGAGCCGAACGATCCGGCCGCAGCCAGGGAGCTGAGCGATCATTTGGAACGGGCAGCCGATGAGGAACCAGAATTACTTAACCGAGAGTGGAAAGCGAAGGCCACCTTGGGCGGGAGGGTCAAAGATGGATTGCGTCGAGCCTGGGGCTGGATTAAGCGAGTCGTTAAGAAAGCTGCAGGCTTCGTAGTTGGCGTTGTTCGAAATCTTGTGCGATTAGCCGCCCAACTGGCGAGTCATGGCTTTGGCATGGTATGGGCGGCGGTGAAGTCGTTTCCACATGCAGTCTCGTTTGTTGTTCGCTCTGAGTTTGAAGGCTCGTCAGACAAGGGGGTGGCCATTCACCATGACTCGGACTTTGATTGGACCGCTTTTGTGGCTTCGCAACCCGATCAGACTCAGCTCGATTCAACGCTGCTGCTTTTGGAGAAGCGAACGGCTCAGTTTTCCTTCTGTTTGCGCCTGCTTAAGCTCCTCGTTGTAGCTCTATCAAAGGTGACCAAGTACATGGTTGCAGGTTATGTTGGATTGGCAATGGCGCTCGTTCGCTTGCGGCCCTATTTTGAAGAGTTTGCGGCATTCTACGCCGAACACAAAGATTGGCTGCTTGTTCGGAAACGGGCAATGGCCCGCGCATGAACATTTGACTGCGTTGGCTTTCGGAGGAACGATCGACCCTCTCTCGTTGGTTCCTTAAGCATTGAAGTGGACGGGAGCTTTTCATTAGGTTGGAAGGATAGCCAAGACCCACTATGAAAGACCTAAGACTCTCAATCCTGCTGACTCTATCTTTTTGTAGCTCTGCTTCCTTTATCGCGGCGGCGGAACCGTCTCCCGTTCGTGCCGCGAATGCAGCGCCTCAATTGCTTGCCGAAAGCTTCAAGTTTACGGAGGGACCCATCGCAGATGCGAAGGGGAATGTCTATTTTACCGACCAGCCTAATGATCGGATCATGGTTTGGACGACGGAGGGGAAATTGGAAACCTTTCTGCAACCCTCCGGGCGAGCCAATGGCTTGTATTTTGATCTGCAGGGTAACCTTCTTGCTTGCGCCGATGAGAAGAATCAGCTTTGGGAAATTTCGCCTGAGAAGAAGGTGACCGTCCTCGTTGAGAATTTTGGTGGCAAGCTGTTGAATGGTCCTAATGACCTTTGGGTAGATCCGAATGGAGGGATCTATTTCACCGATCCGTTCTACAAGCGTGACTATTGGGGGAGGGACAACAAAGAGATCGAACAGGAGAACGTCTATTACCTTTCTCCGAACCGAGGAAGCGTCAAGGTCGTTGCCAAAGATTTTAAACGGCCGAATGGCATTGTGGGAACTCCCGATGGACGGACCTTGTATGTGGCAGATCTGAGTGGGCGCGAGACCTTCTCGTTCAAGATCGGCACTAACGGTGAGCTCAGCGAGCGAAAACATTTTGTCGGCATGGGATCGGATGGTATGACGCTGGATGAGAAGGGGAATGTGTATCTTACAGGCCGCGGTGTCACCGTGTTCAATTCCGATGGAGAGAAGATTGATGGAATCTCGATTGACGAAGGATGGACGGCCAACGTGTGTTTCGGTGGGGCAGGATTTGACACGCTGTTTATCACAGCGATGGATTCGCTCTACGCGGTTAAAATGTCGGTCAAGGGTGCTCGCTAACCTGAGGGGACGATGAAGGAGTCTCGCCGCGGAGGATCGAGCAGGAATGGGCCGGGGCTGGTTCCTTATCGTCGCCTGGGAACACTCGTTTTTTTATGTTGCTCGTTGCTCGCGCTTGATGGCCGCGGGCAGGTGTCGATTGATCTGGAGGGCTACGCCACGAATTCAGAGATCCGAATCGAGCTTGGTGATCGGACATTGAACGTACGTTGGCTAGGAAGCGGAGAACGCTTCTGTGAATTGGTCTTTTCTTTGCTGCCAGGTGCTCCTTTAGTTCGATCCGTTTCGACGATGGAGGGAGCGCAGGGGCCGGTTGAGACGATTCTGAGAAACGTGAATCCCGTCACGATCCTGAGTGTGGGCGAGCGGGATCTGCGAAAACGGAACGGGTGGATGATTTTCTTCGACAAGGTTCACACGCGACCTTCGAAGAGTGAGCTCTTGGAACTTTCTCTGGAGTCGGTCACGGTCGTTTCACGGGCCGGCTCAACGTCGGTCGAGTTTTCGGAGTTGAGTGGAGTTGGTTTCTCGGGGACGCTTCGGTTCATCTTTTATTCTGGTTCGTCTTTGATCCGGGTGGAAGCCGAAGTCGAGACGCCAGACGAAGGCCGAGCGATCCTTTACGACGCGGGGATTACGGCGGCTGATTCTCTCTGGCAAGAATCGTTGTGGTTAGATTCAACTGATCGCTTGACCCGAGTGAGCAATCGCCAGAATCTCGCAGCCTCCTCACGAGCCGTTCGATATCGAACGATCGTAGCCGAAGGAGAGAACGGCTCGTTGGCTCTCTTTCCACCGCCTCACCAGTTTTTCTATCCACTCGATTTTGCTGACAATTTTGGTTTTGTCTGGCACGGCCCGGGATATCGAAACCGGATCCTTCACATGAGCATGGGGATTCGGCAGCCGCTGGACGGAGATAGGCGATATGTCCCGTGGTTCAATGCACCGCCTAGAACCAAGCAACGCCTTGCAGTCTATTGGTACCTTACAGATTCAAAGGGAGAGATTGTTATTGATGAAGTCGCGCGTTACACCCGAGGTGATCGCTATGAGCCTCTTGAAGGACATCTGAGAATGACGAGTCACTACCATGTCGAGCATTCGCTCGACTACCTCCGTCGCCAAGACGAACAAGGAACCTCGGGGATCCCAGAAGGACTTGAAAGCCCAGGTTTTGTCGAATCATTCAAGCGAGTTGGAGCGGACATCGTACACTTGGCAGAGTTTCACAACGGTCGAACACCTCGTCTTCAGCAGCAGGAGCGACTTCGGCAGTTGGCGGTGATGCATCAGGAATGTGCTCGACTGTCGAACGAAGAATTCCTCCTTCTTCCGGGAGAAGAACCCAACGTCCACTTGGGGGGGCACTGGATTAGTTTCTTTCCGAAACCCGTAAACTGGGTCCTCAATCGGCCGGAGGGAACGCCTTTTGTTCAACGTTTGGCCAACGGCGAATCCCTCTATCACGTCGGGAGTCGAGCGGATATTCTGGAACTGATGAATCGGGAGAAGGGGCTCATGTGGGCGGCGCATCCCAGAATCAAAGGTTCCACTGGCTATCCAGATCAATACCGTCAGGAGCGATTTTTTGAATCCGATCGCTTTCTGGGGGCTGCCTGGAAAGCGATGCCAGCCGATCTGTCTTGGGATCGACTGGGAAGGCGGGTGCTTGATTTGTTGGATGACATGTCGAATTGGGGGCATCGGAAGCATGTCCTCGGTGAGGTCGATGTTTTCAAGGTGCAACCGGATTATGAACTGTATGGGCACATGAACATGAACTATCTCCGTCTGGATGCCCTTCCCAAGTACGAAGAGGGATGGGGCAGTGTCTTGAATGCTCTACGGCAAGGACAGTTTTTCGTCACGACCGGTGAGATTTTGCTTCGCGACTTTCGGATTAATGGGGCGCAGAGTGGGGAGGTAGCGATGCTGGGTGCGGCGGCGCAGAAACTTCGTTTCGAGCTGGATTGGACCTTTCCGTTGGCGTTCGCAGAGCTGATCTCCGGGGATGGTCAGAAGGTTTATCGGGAGAAGATCGATCTGTCTTCCACCAAAGAATTTGGACGCTCCGTTTTCTCGCGAAGCTTGGATCTCAAGGGACGACGCTGGGTGCGCCTTGAAGTTTGGGACTCCGCAGCTAACGGCGTTTTTTCGCAGCCTATTTGGCTTGAAGAAGGTCGCAATTAGCGGCCGTAGAGGAGCGAAGATTGAATGGCGTCTTCGCCCACGCCGAAGCGAGGGAATGCCTTAAGCGATAGTATGAGCGCCAGCGTGTAGTCTTGAGGCGCATTTCTTTCGTCTCGAACGCGGAAACTGAATGCACCCGTCCAACTTCTGAAATCGCGGTAGAGGGTGTAGGATTGCTCTTCCAGGGTGCCATCGCGAGCCTCGAACTGGTGATTCAATCGCGCCCCCCAATTCTCGTTGAAGCGATAGTAGAGGCTGCTGTAGAAGACGTTGTTTCCGGTGCCCCAGTAGTCTAGTTCGTCCCGGAGATAGAGATGCCCTAGCGAAACGCTCCAGATGTCATCAGGAACGATCGAGACTCGATGATTTGCCAGCCGGAATTCGCTTTCGTCGATGCTGTATCGCAGATAGGAATGCAAGTTAAGCCAGTCGCGTGGCTTGAGATCGAGCTCTGAATTGAAATCACCAAAGTCGGTTTGATCCGTGCGGGGGTCAATGCGGAGATCTGTGAATACGTTCCAATGGGCGAACTCCACGATCTCTCCGTCGTCTCCTCGTTTGGTCTGCAGTTTGTTTCGTAAGCCCAGGCGAATCACGTTTTGAGCGTCAATGCTATCGATCGAGTTGTAGTAGGGATATTCGTTTGGTAGCCATCGCAGACTGGGAATCTCGCTGTCGAATTGGGGCAGGGCCGGAGGAAGGACGCTGGGTTCGGGAACGTAGACGTAGTTCAGAGACGGCTGGATGATGTGTCTGAGGGCATTGAGTGACCAGAATTGATTGGTGACATCCGAATAGGTTCGTGAGGCGCGGAAGTTCGCTTCAAATCCAGTATTAAAGACGTTCCGGCGTTCTTCATTCAATGTGAGGCCATGGCCGTCGGCCGCGGTGTAGTAGGTCGAACGACCGCCGATTCTGGGAACGACGTTCAACCAGCCGAAGAACGTTTTCGGAACAACCAGCTGATGCCAGGTGTCGACTCGCGTGGCGTAAAAGTCGTTGGTGACGTTGTTCATGAATTGGTGGCCGAGATAACCGGCTGAGGATTCGCTCTCGTAGTAAATCGGCGTGTTGCCGATTTGTTGACGGAAGGCGCTCAGCTTGACCTCTGGAAGGCGCTCGATTCGTTCGTAGAAATCGTTGATCCGAGGCTGGGTGAGAATTGCGAGGGAAAAGTTTTGACCGAGTTGTTCAATTTCGAGGAACGACCGGGGCTGAGTATTGCGTCGGTACTCCGCTTCAAAGAAATCGCGATTGATATTGAAATCGCTGAGTTTATTCAGAGAGAGCTTGGCGGTGAGGTTCGTGCGGATTTCGACGCGGTGATCGACTTGGATCCGAAAGCGATCTGCAGAAATGGGTGCTCCGGAAGGTCCAAAACCAGGAATATCATCATTGAGATAGTAGGTTTTGGTCGTGCCTTTACCGTATCGTCCGAGGTCGTAAGACAGGTCAGGTCCGCCGCCGAATCCTCGTCTCGAGCGGTAATCAAAATTGAGATCCGCCGTCAAGTTGGTGAGCACTTGGTATTGATACGTGGAGAGGAGGAAACCGCCGAAGCGCGAACGGTATCCCGGAGTGAGCGACCAGTGATTTCCCTTTCGGTCCAGGTTGGCCTTCATATAGGGGAAGAACATGACCGGCACCTTTCCGATGTAAACCGTTGCGTTCCGGGCACTGAAGTATTTGCCTGGAACGATTTTGATTTGCTTGGCCCGAACGCGGTGATTCGGATTTTTGGAATCATCCGTTGTGACGAAGGCCTCTGTTGCTGTGTATTGGCTCGCGTTCTCGGCTCCGTCTACCGATATGCCGGCAGCATAGTAGGGAGCTTTGCCGGTGCGGTAGTTTGTCGCACCCATTGATTCCGTGATGAAATTGTATTCAAGCTGCTCGCCTGTCCATGCTTGTCCATCCCGATTGAGAGTTACGGTTCCCTCGGCGTTGATCTGACCGGAAACCTGATCAAAGGTGACTCTCTGAGCTTGGAGTACTGCTTCGCCCCGAACGGGGTCCAGATACTTTACTTTGACACCGTTGACAGCCGTGGCGATGCCCGTGTCGAGCTGGTACGAAATACCGCCGTCCTCAGACAAGGACTCAATTTCCCATTCAGCGTTCTCTTGCGAGTGAGCTGATTGAAGGGCCGTTACAAGAATGAAGCATACGATGGAAACCCATCGGATTGATCTCATGAACCGCCACGGTAACGAAAAGCTTCTGGGCCTGCCAAGTTTCATTTGAGAGCCAATTTGAGCCATGGATGGGTGAAGACAACGGAATCTTCCTTCTTGGTTCCCATTCGTCACCGAGGAGAATACCGAGTGCCGGGCTGGATCACTCTGTGCTGAACATCGCGTGGTCCGAATCTCCCCTTGAGAGCAGGTAGGCGAGCAGGTCCAAGACTTCATCCTCATTGAGGAGATTGAGCAAACCTTCCGGCATCATGGAGATTTTGGAGGGAACGATCGAGGTGACCGTTTTTCGATCAACGCTGCGTATCTCGTTGGGATCATACATGTTCACATTGATCATGAGATTGTCACCAGAAAGGTTCATGATTCGGCCGGTGATTTGTTCATCTTCGTTCGTTGTGACAATGATGGAGCCATATTGGTCGCTGATTTCTTTGTTTGGCGTTAAAATAGATTCTAAAAGGTCTCGCGTGCTGAAGCGCCCGGCTGCACCGGTGAGGTCGGGACCCAAAGATCCGCCTTCACCGGCAAAGCGGTGACAAGCGAAACAGGCGACTTCGCCGAAGAGTTTTCTCCCGCGGCTGAAATCACGGCCTTTCAACCCTTTCTCAGCAAGCGGGGCAAGCTCTTCGAGGGTCCATTCCTTCACGAATTCGCGGCCTCCAATCGCGGCCAGCGGCGAGGCGGGCGGCGTGGCCGACTCCAGGAGGGACTCGATGCTGGGACGTTCGGAATCGGGCAATTTTTCCAGAGCCTCGTTTCTTATGTAGGAGATAAATTTTCTGAATGCGGCGCCTCCTCGGTAGCTGCTGGCTCGATTGAACCAATTGAAGTAGGCAAGCCGACTATCTCGGGTCCATCCCGTTTTCAAGTGTCGGAGTGACATTGCGTAGTCGAGTTGCTCCTCCTGAGATGGGGCTTCACTTAAGAGCTCGACTCCTTTTGAGGCGGTGGACGGAGCTTGTAGGAAAACTAGGAGCTTGATGAGCTCGGCATTCACATATCGATCCTCGGAGGGGAGAAGGTCATCGAGTCTTCGGATCAGGGCTTTGGTTTCACTCACCTTGGGAGCGCCGAGCCGCATGATAACCAAACCGTAGGCTCTGAGCAGTCGAACGAGCTGGTCGTTTGTGAGGGCGGCGACAGGCACTTCGTTGAGATTCTTGAGTAGTTGAGCACGATTTGACTTTGCGCCGACTCGCGCGAGGGCAATGGCTCCATTGATCAAGGCTTCAGGAGTTGACTCGGTCAGAACTCGGCTCTGCCATAAATTGGGATCTTGATGCTCGAGAGCCACGCGAGCGGCATATCGGAGGAAGCGATCTTCATGTCCCATATAGGGCCATGCTGCGGCAACCGCATTCGGGTCCTTTTTGCCGTGGAACGACTCGAGTTTCTTGCGGATGTTTCGAGCATTTGCTCCTTCTTGACTGGCTTTCGCCGAATGGGTCGGTTTGTCCCCTTGGTAAGTCACTCGATAGAGCCCAGATTTGGTACGTCTCCCGCCGATGGCGAAGTACATGGCTCCGTCCTTTGGGTTGATCACAATGTCGGTTAGGGGAAGGGGAGATCCGCTGATGAATTCTTCGAAGGTGGCAGAATAGCTGGCACCAGATGGTGTGAGGTGGACGGCGTATAGTTTGCCATAGCTCCAATCACAGATGAAAAGGGCTTCCTGATACTGCGTCGGGAAATGAGCGTCGTAGCCGAATGTGATGCCCGTCGGTGAACCGGGCCCGATATCAACGGTAGCTGGCACGCTGTCTGGGTAGTATGCCGGCCATTTTCCGGAGCCATTGCGCCAGCCGAATTCGGCGCCGCTCACAACGTGGCAGACCCGTGTCGGGCGATACCAGGGCGTGTTCATATCCCATTCCATATCCGCATCGAAAGTGAACAGCTCCCCATGGCGGTTGACGGCTGCGTCGTATTGGTTGCGGAAGCCCGTGGCGATCAATTCCCAGTTTTTGCCGTCGGGATCAATCTGGTAAATACAGCCTCCGGGTGCTGGAACCCCTTTCATGAAACCGTTTCCGTAGGCGCGGGGGAGGATGAGGTCTTCATCCCATACCTGAGGAACCTTCGAACCCACAATGTCCGTCAACTTTGTTTGATTGCCGATAATCACGTAGAGGCTCTTGCCGTCGGGAGCTGGAACGATAGCGTGTGGACCGTGTTCGCCGCCGCCTTCGAGCTGTCGCAGGTAATCAATCTTATCGTACTGATCGTCGCCATCCGTATCCCTGACGCGATAAAGTCCGCGACCTTCGAAGGCTCCTTTGTTGGCGACCATCACATAGAGGCTATCGAACGCGTAGAGGAGGCCCTGAGCCTGGCCGAGTTCGATTCCAAGAGCTTCGACGTGAGTCTCGGTATCGGGATTCTCTCGATTCGCTGGTGTGACGCGGTAGAGCCCGCCATACTGGTCAGAGACGATGAGGCGTCCTTTTGGATCGACGGTCATGGCTACCCAGGACCCTTGTCTGTCTTTAGGGACAGAATAGAGGAGCTCAACCTTGAACCCTTCTTGAACCTTCATGGAATCGACGGACGTGGCTTTCGGTTCAGCAGCCGATACGAGGCCTTGGGGCTGCAGGACCAATGTGGTAACCAAACCAAGGAGGGGCAGGAGAGGAATTGATTTTGGCAGAGAGGATAGCGCGTACATAAAACAAGTTGATTTCAACTGAGATTCTGAACCTGGGAATGATGATCTCGAAGAAACATCGAAGCAACTTATTTGTCTGTTGAGCCTCGTCGAAATCATCTCAAGGATCGTGCTCGATTGGGATTTGGCAAACTCAGAGGATGCCGGGGTGCGAAACGCAACATACTGGGGCCATTCGACTGCGGATCTTAAGCGGAATCTGAAGAGCGTCGAAGGCTGGGGGGGCTCAATGAGCTGCACCAATCCTTATGATTCATTTTGATGATGATTGGCGTTTAGTGTTGGAAAACTAGCTCAACGGGGCAGTGTGACATTCGGGTGTCGAACTGCACGTGATCGTTGCAAAACGTCAACGATTTTTACGCTGGAGCGACTCGGATTCTTCCTAAACGCTTGGCTTTCAACAGGCAGCGACGAGTAACTTTTTTTCTCCCAAAATTCACTTGCCGCCACAAGGGGTTGTGGTAGTTTTTCTTACCTATCCAATACATAGGGTTTTCTGTGTAACGCACCCTTGGGTAGGTGACGTTGTATTTGGCCATTCTGGCCGCTGTTTTTTTGTCGTATCCCGGTTAGCCAGCAATGGCGTACCCAGGCATCTTGTTGTCTTTTTTGGTGCCTCGATTCGACATTTAGCTTGTCCGATAACCATAACTCTTTGACCGAACACTGACCAAACGAAAGGCACTTGATGATAGACGCTCGCGACCAATCATTGACAGCTACTTCCCCTAAAACTCGCCGCCGTGCTACGACCAGCCGGAAAGGGCGCCAGACTAGAACAACCGCTGCGAAAAAGCGGCCTAAGAAGTTGTCGGTTGATCGCGTTTTCAGCACTGAAGGCCGGAATCCATACGATGAACTGAAGTGGGAAAAGCGAAGCGCTGAGATCACGGATGAGACGGGGAATTCGATTTTCAAACAAGACAAGGTCGAGGTGCCTGAGTCTTGGTCGCTTTTGGCAACGAAGGTTGTCGTGTCGAAGTACTTTTATGGTGAGCAAGGAACTGCGGAGCGAGAGCATTCCGTTCGCCAACTCATTCACCGGGTTTGCCGCACCATTGCGGATTGGGGTGTTCAGGATGGTTATTTTAGCAAGAAAGATGGCGAGGTCTTCTACGAGGAGCTGTCGTGGCTCTGCTTGAATCAGCATGGTGCCTTTAACTCGCCTGTTTGGTTTAACGTGGGTCTTTTTCATGAGTACGGTGTCGGGAAGGACTCTGCGAAAGGCAATTGGTTCTACGATCGTAAGAAAGAAGTCGCGGATCGTGCCTCGACTCAATACGAGTATCCGCAATGTAGCGCCTGCTTTATCCAGTCCGTGGAAG
Source organism: uncultured Verrucomicrobiota bacterium (assembly GCA_964342405.1). Lineage (GTDB taxonomy): Bacteria > Verrucomicrobiota > Verrucomicrobiia > Limisphaerales > AAA164-E04 > UBA2970. The sequence continues at coordinate 130,091 of CAYFGX010000019.1, forward strand.
ACAATATGGAGGACATCATGCACCTGGCTTACAGTGAGGCGATGCTCTTCAAGTATGGATCGGGAACGGGAACCGATCTCAGTCCGATCCGGTCGAGCAAGGAGAAACTCAGTGGAGGAGGCCGACCCAGTGGTCCGATGTCTTTCCTGAAGGTCTATGACCAGGTAGCCAATGTTGTTAAATCGGGTGGAAAAACGCGTCGTGCTGCAAAGATGAACACCTTGCGGGATTGGCATGGGGATATCGAGGAATTCATCGACGCCAAGCAGATTGAAGAGCAGAAAGCCTGGGCTTTGATTGAGCAAGGATACGATGGCTCCTATAACGGTGATGCGTATGGCAGCGTAATGTATCAGAACGAGAATCTCTCTGTTCGAGCGAGCGATGAGTTCATGCAAGCAGCGATCGACAAGAAAGAGTGGTGGACCCGAGCTGTCACCCAGGATGGTCGAAAGCTCGAAAAGAAAGAGGCGGCCGAGCTGCTTGGCAAGATTTCAGAAGGAACCCATATCTGTGGGGATCCCGGTATTCAGTATGACGGGGCAATTCAGAAATGGCACACCTGTAAGGGAACCGAGCCCATTCACTCAACCAATCCTTGTTCCGAGTATGTCTTCTTGAACAACACGGCCTGTAATTTGGCCTCGCTTAACTTGATGAAATTCAAGGAAGACGACGGTAAATTCAACTTTGAGCGTTTCAAGGCCGCCGTTCGTATTTTCATTACGGCTCAAGAAATCGTCATCGATAAAGCGAGCTATCCGACGCCAGCTATTGCTGAAAACTCTCACATCTTCCGGACCTTGGGACTTGGTTACGCCAACCTGGGTTCACTGATCATGAGCTACGGAATGTCCTACGATTCGGATGAAGCTCGATCCCTGGCAGGTTCGATCACTGCGATCATGACGGGACACGCCTACGAGCAATCTTCTGCGATCGCTCAGACCATGGGCCCATTCAAAGGCTACCGTGATGCGCGCTGTGCGGGCGTGGACAAGCCGCTTGCCAAAGATAATGTCGATTCCATGCAAGAAGTGATTGGATTGCATCGCGATGCCGTTGCGGATATCGCTGATAGCGATGAGTTTGCGTATTTGAAAGACGAAGCTAAAGAGTGCTGGGATCGCGCCTATGCAGCGGGTGAAGATCACGGATACCGGAACGCTCAGGTCACCGTGCTCGCACCGACCGGAACGATCGCATTTCTCATGGATTGTGACACGACGGGCATCGAGCCTGATATCGCCCTTGTTAAATACAAGCTCTTGGCTGGCGGTGGCATGCTTAAGATCGTCAATCAAACCGTGCCGGAAGCTTTGGAGCGTTTGGGTTACGATGAAGCCACGGTCAAGCAGATCATCGCCCATGTTGAAGAACATGACACCATCGAGGATGTCGAGGTCGACGGTAAAGTTGTTCAGAGTGGACTTAAAGAAGAACACGTTGGTGTCTTTGATTGTGCCTTCAAGCCCTTCAAGGGAACGCGAAGCATTCATTACTTGGCGCACTTGAAGATGATGGGAGCCGCGCAGCCCTTCATTAGTGGTGCGATCTCCAAAACGGTCAATCTACCAAATGAGTGTTCGGTCGCCGATATCGAGGATGCCTACGTGCAGGCTTGGAAGTTGGGGCTGAAGTGTGTGGCTATTTACCGCGACGGTTCGAAGCGTTCGCAGCCACTCAATACGTCGCAATCAACGGATGAAGCTGAAGTGGTGGACGAGAAGCAAGAACTCGTCGACCGAATCGAGACTCTCCAAGGGCAGCTTGAAGCCCTGAAGATATCGTCGAGCCAGCCTCTCCGCCGACGTTTGCCAGGCACCCGAACGGCGCTGACTCATAAGTTTGATATTGCCGGGCACGAGGGCTATCTCACCGTGGGTCTTTTTGAAGACGGTTCACCTGGTGAGCTCTTTGTCACGATGGCTAAGGAGGGTTCAACGATTGGTGGCTTGATGGATAGCATCGGAACCTTGACGAGTATGGCCCTGCAGTATGGGGTGCCGCTTTCTGCTCTCGTGAAGAAGTTTGCTTATCAACGTTTTGAGCCTTCTGGTTTCACGAAGAATCCAGATATTCGCAATGCGACGTCGATCACGGACTATGTGTTCCGCTGGATGGCGACCCAATTCATCGAAGGTTATTTGGAAAAGCATAGTCCGGAAGGCAATCAGACTGAACTGGCCATGCCTGGGCTAGACACTGAGGTGAAAAAAAAAGTAAATCGCCCGGTAGCTGACCTTCCCTTAGCGAACGATACCGAGATTATTCAGAAGAGTGATCAGGCCCAGGCGGTTGCCGCAGCTGCCGTAGAGCGGCATGGAGAAAAATCTATCGAAACGCTGAGTGATGCCATTGCGCATTTCCAATCGGATGCACCTACCTGCCCGAACTGCGGGCATGTCGCGGTGAGGAACGGAGCGTGTTATAAGTGTTTGAATTGTGGGGAAAGCTTAGGGTGCTCCTAAGCCGGGTTATTGACGGGTAACTAAAGAAAAGGCGGGATCGGTAATCGATCCCGCCTTTTGCTTTGTGCGCCCGGCAGGGCGCACTCTCTAGCGGGTTAGAGTCCCGTGCAGGCCCG
>CAYFGX010000020.1:0-130130 GCA_964342405.1 uncultured Verrucomicrobiota bacterium
TCGTCTCGACGAGAAGAATCAAGGTATTGTTGAATGCACCCGTGCTGTCGTACTTTGAGCAAGTATGCTGGGTCCGTTACAGTTCGACCGGGATTGTAGTAGCGATCTGAATTGAGTTCTGCAAGTTCTCGCTCGTCAAGCGGCCCGGAATGCAGACCTCCCCGAACGGAATCCAAAAGGGCTGGCTCCATTCCCTTCTCGTTTCCCTTACGATTTGACCATTGCCGAAACGCACCAACCAAATCCAAGGCCATGATTCCCAGAGCAAGAACTAGGAACGTACCGCTAGTGAACAGCACAGTCTTATACTTTTGGCTCCGATCGCTCATTAAGCTCCTCCAGTTTGCGAATCCAGCCTCAATGGTTTCAAGCTCTGCAGTAACCTTGCCTCACTCAAAGGTATTCGCTTTCAGCTGCCCTCTCAGATCTCCCGCACACGGAAGGCCGCGCATCCTCTAGATCAATTGACAAGATTAGAAGAAGGATGTTCTATCGCATTTCGGTTTAAGGCATCCCGCATTAGGCGTGGACGGCTGATTTCAAACGAGTTCGATGGATCAGATAACACAGAAAACTAGAGTTCGTCGGCGTCTGTGTTTCTTCCTACTCGTATGTCTCCTTCTGGCTCAATCGATATTCATTGTCAGGGTCACTGAGCCTTACCCAGCAATTTGGAGCCCAGGGTTTGCAGGCGGCAATCGCGAGAAAAGTTATCAAAAACCGGTCATCCGGTTCAAATTTGCCGACGGCAAGGAATCTATCACTTCCCGCCCCAAACTCCTAGAGCAGTTCCCGAAGAGCCATCAAGGTGAAATGATGAGTTTCTTTAAACCAATTAAGGCAACGGAACAAACTCGTCCATCCCGCATCGCAACTGTGTTCCCGGGATACTACAAAGGGCACCGGCATCGCTTACATCACTCGAAACTCATCTGGCACTGGTTCCAAGAGCAATCGAAACGCCTCTTTGGTCGAGCTGATGTCGTACTTGTTCAGGTCGAATGGAACAAATACCGCATACCCGATCATGTGTATCTAGAGCAGATCGGAATCTATGAACTTTCTCAGCAAGATTGATTGGTTCCTAGACAAGGAATACATCTCCTCACCGTTGGATCTTAGCATCTATCGCATGCTGCTCTGCACGGTGCTCTTCTGTGAGATGCCTGTTGAAAAATGGCTCTACGACGCGCCAGATTTTATGTTCTCACCTACTCTCTCTCCCGTAATCTGGCTGACTGCATTCCCGCCAGGTTTCGTCTTCACGGCAATTCACTGTCTGATGGTGCTTTCCGCTGTTTGCCTCTTTCTTGGAATCAAGCCGAGAGCCGCCGGTATTTCACTCTTCACGACCCTGCTCATTCTGCGCGCTTTTGCCTATTCTACCGGCAAGATCAATCATGACGACATACTCATTCTAGTCATCTTGATTCTTTTCACATTTTCTCACTGGAACCAATACTCTTGGTCGAAGTCAGCCCAAGGGGCGCAGACGCCCCCCACCGGAAGCGACGGCTTCCCTCTTGCTATGCTGGCCTTTGTGATCGCGTTCTGGATGGCAACCGCTGGATGGCAAAAGATCACAACCGACTGGCTCAACTGGGACTACTCGGTGGTCTACCGCTACGTTTTCAATCACCATGAAATCAATGGCTACGATTCAGAATTCGTGGTCTGGTCTCTTAGGGAGTTCCCAACCTGGCTCTGGGAACTTGGGGATTGGGCGACCATAGTCTTCGAATTATCGGGGCTCGCATTGTTCTGGAAACGCCGTTTACTCAGCTGGTGGTTGGCGGCCGCGTGCTGGTTCCACCTTGGGGTCCACGTTCTTATGTCCATCGAGTTCGGGGCAGCAATCTCCGCCTACGCAATTTTTGTTCCCTGGAGTCGCCTGGGATTGGCGCCCATCGTGAAGCCCTCACTTCCGGTTCTACTCTGGACCATACCTGGACTTGTTGCGCTGTGGCTCCTGCCTTTCTCAATTATTTCAACCGGGGTCGTGTGGTTGGCTCCGATCATTCCGATCATCTTGATTCTCAAGCGAGACCAAGCACAACCTTGAGTTACTCCACTCAGAGAGCACACACACTTGGCAGCCAAAGACCTTGAGTCCCGCCGTCCAGCGCTGGCGCGCTTGTAACGGTTCCTCAGGAATTGACCGGCGGTAGTGAAATCAATCAGATCCGGTCAGGAGTTGCCGGTAAACACCGAGGGTTCGGCGCATATTTTCCTGCCAACTATGCGCCTCACGATACTCCGCAAAATCGAACCGCTCGCCCCTCTTCAAGCTCGTGACGAGGGATTGCAAGCCGAGCTCAATATCGGCGGCCGAATCGCCGGGACATAGACTCCCAACATTGTAGTCGCTCACGGTTTCGGCAAGGGTCGGAGCGGGCGTTGCCAGGACAGGACAATCGAAATGCATCGCCACATTCAAGACACCGCTTTGGGATGTGAAGTAGGTTTTGTAGGTCAAACAGGCGAAATTAGCGAGTCGATAGAGACCGCCCACTTCGTCGTCATTGATAAAACGATTCAAGAGCAAAACGTCTTGTTGCAGCCCGAGAGCAGCAAGCTTTGAACGGAGAGCTTCCTCTGAACATGAACCACTCGCAGGCATTTTCCCGGCAATGACAATGTATGGGCGCTCGTCCTTGAGTCTTGCCAATCCGGCCAACAACTCTCCCACGTTCTTGTCGTCACGAACCATTCCGAAACACAAGCCCACCATTCGATCTGATGGAACCCCGAAATCTCTTCGGAGCGAGGCGTCATCGCCAGTAGATTCGGCGTAAGCAAAAGGGCCCATCGGGACTAAGTGAATTCGTGATGGATCTGGAGACGCAAACTCGATCAGGTCTTCCACCTGAACCTGACTGTGAACAAAAAGCGCATCCGCATCTCGATAAAACTGTTTCAGTCCCCTCTCTTCCCAATGACGGTTCAAGATTGCCTTCTTCCGACGAACATCATGCACCGTCGCCGCCACCTTAAATGGCCCGCGCCGAACTCGTTCTCGCCAGAACCGATAGGTCAAATGATTGATGTTGGAAAAATGAATCACATCTACGTTTCGATCCTCTGCCCGAGACAATGCAGCTCTCGGACTCGTGACTTGAGCCAATAGAAACCTCGATTTCCGAAGGATAGGAACGGGATGAGAAATCGGGGCCAGGCCAGGATAAACATCATAGCAGGCCGTATCTCGATATGCGTATTCAGGACAGCAAGCCACTTCTACTGCCACTTCGCCAGAGCGATGAAAAGCCGTTGCGAGCTCGTTGGTATAGCGACCAATTCCCCCTCCCGGAAAAAACTGGTAAAACATGACCCGAGTCTGGCTTGTCTTACTTTCCATGGGCACGACGCTGGTAGAGCGCGAGCAGCGCGTTCACATGAGTCTCCACCGAAAACTGTTCTCGGACTATCTCGATTCCGCGTTGCCCCAAGCTTGACCGCAAGTTGCTGTCACGAAGGATCGTGTCGATCTTATCGGCCATCCGACAAACATCACCCCGTGGAATCAGATAGCCATTCTCACCATCCAAAAGCCAATCGCTCACGCCACCCACATCAAACCCCACAACCGGAACACCTCGGGCCATCGCCTCGAGGCCAACGATCCCGAAGGGCTCAGCCCAAATCGAAGGGAAGACCACGACGCCTGCTCCTTCAACCAGCTTGGCAATCTGATCTCGATCGACCCACCCCGTCCACCGGAGTCGATCCAGACACTTCGCGTTGCTGGCCCGAGCATCTACCAATCGACGTACGTCATCCCTAGGGGCTCCAGCGATGACCCCTTCAACATCATCTGGCAGCCGCCCAAGGGTGTCGACAAACTCAAGGATGCCTTTCGACTCAATGACGCGCCCCAGAAAGAGAATATAGGGTTTCTTCGTTGCTCTCGGCGGCTGAGACGACGCTTCAATGGGACAGAAGTAGTGAATCACCTCCGGCTCAACGACGCCGTGGACATTTTGCTCAAAGCGAGCCGCAACATACCGGCTATTGGCCACAACCGCGTTGAACCGATGAGCGTGTTTTTCGATGAATTTCACTCTCGAATAAAAGGACAAACTGGCAGGCAGTCGAGGGGTTTGGCACCCTCGCACAACACCAATAGGGAAACACGCGGGCGAACAGCTTCGCTCACAAATCTCGCGAGTACGCCGGTAGTAGAGATTCGACGAAGGGCACACATATCGGTAGTCATGCAGATGTAAAACGCAAGGCCCATGAGCCAGGCACGCCTCCAAAATTCCCGGGTTGTAGAGGTTATGAATGTGGCAGACATCGGGACGGAACTTCGCCAGCACGCGACTCATCTCTCTCCGTCCTTCTCGCACCTTTCGTAAATCCACGGTCGAGATACTCGGAACACGATAGACATGTTGCCACGCATTGGCATCTCCACTCGCAAACGCTACCGCCACGTCCATTCCCCGTTCCTCGAGCTCCCGAGAGAGCGCCAGCATATACACCTCCACGCCACCCTTCAGAGCCAGATGATCATTGACGTGCAATACCTTCATTTGAACAGAGATCGGCCCCCAGGAAACAGCAAGGACCAAAACGAACCGAATGACTGGAGATTGTTTGAAAGCCAGTCATTCTGCAACTACCAAGGATCATTTAAACAACAGCTTGTGGTCATTCGATTCTTGGAAGAAACCAGAGCGCGGCGTCGCTTTTCCTGGTTTTAGTGTCGTTTTTTGTTCGAGGAGCAGGGATCAATTTCGTAGTCTTTCTCCTGATTTTTAAAGAGCTCCTAGAACGAGACATTGTAAACCAACAGCAAACGTGGACTCTAAGCAAACAACACGACTCACTCTCCTCACAACGGTTTTCTTCTTCGCTCTCCTGTGCTTTGAAATAAGCGACAACTGTCTAGCCCAGGAGGCGGTCGAGGACGCGTTATTTGACCCAACCGACCTCAGCTTCGAAGATCTGATGGACGTAGAAGTGACGTCAGCCTCCAAGAAACCTCAATCTATCGGAAAAGCAGCAACCGCCATCCATGTCATTTCAAGTGAAGAAATTCGCCGCAGCGGTGCCACCTCGATTCCAGAAGTACTCCGTTTGGCTCCAGGATTCTTCGTTGGGCGCGTCGATTCGAGAAACCATGCCGTTGCCGGTCGAGGCTTTGCCAATGTTACCACCAACAAGCTCCTAGTTCTAGTGGATGGCCGGAGTGTTTACAGCCCTACTTTTTCGGGCGTCTTTTGGGATGTTCAAGATATCATGCTCGAGGATGTCGAACGCATCGAAGTGATTCGAGGGCCCGGAGCGACCCTCTGGGGTTCTAACGCCGTGAACGGAGTGATCAACGTGATCACGAAATCTGCGATCGACACCCAAGGCACACTGGTGACGGCTGGAGCCGGAACGGTCGAGCGAGGCTTTTTCTCAACAAGATACGGCTTCCCAATCGGAGACAAAGTGAATGCCAGGATCTACGGTAAATACACCGATCATGACAATTTGGACGCCGTGCTCAATCAGCCACTCTACGACGGCTTCTATCGCTGGATGGGAGGGGGGCGAATCGACTGGGACTACTCCGACATGGGTTCCCTCACGCTCCAAGGCGATGTTTATCGAAATCGGCAATCACAGTACTGGGAACAGCCCATAACCGTTCCTCCGTTCATCCAACCCTTAACAACGGATGGGACAATGTCCGGAGCCAATGTCCTGGGACGATGGAAGCACGCGTTCTCCGAGGAATCAGACCTCTCAATCCAGATGTACTTCGACCGGACCATCCGCGATCAATCCATTTATCGCCAAGTCTTAGACACTCACGACTTTGAAGCTCAACACCGATTCCAATTAGGCGAGCGGCAAGAGATTATCTGGGGTTCAGGAGCAAGACTCTTTCGTGATCGATGGACCCGAACATCGATCGCAACTTCCGTGCGAACCCCGAGAGATAATCACGGCCTCTACAACTTCTTTCTACAGGATGAACTCACCTTGATTGAAGATCGTCTCAGCTTGGTGGGCGGTACGAAGTTTGAGCACAACGACTTCACAGGGTGGGAAGTTCAGCCCAGCGCACGGCTGCTATGGACGCCAACCGAACGCTCTTCTTACTGGCTCAGTCTTTCGCGAGCAATGAGAACTCCCGGACGCGCCGAAACCGATGCGATTGTAAACCAGCGAGTGCTGACTCCCCTGCCTCCAAATCCACCAGGGTTCTTAGGATTTCCGGCCACTCTCGTCCAAATCGACGGGAATCCAGATTTTAGGGCGGAGGAACTGATCGCTTACGAGGCCGGGTTCCGATCCAAAGTGAGCGACGACGTTCTGATCGATCTCTCCCTTTTCTACAATACCTACGATGATCTCCGAACGGTTGAAGCATCGGGTTTCCCGGACTTCTCCAATGCACCCGCCTTCGCAGTTCAGCATCTCACATTCGGGAACAATCGAAGCGGCGATATCTACGGAGCGGAGATATCAGTCACGCTGGATATGACTGATTGGTGGCGCCTCAGACCATCCTACAGCCTTTCCATTAGTGACACGGATTCCGGCCCGGCAAATATTTCTCAAGCAACGAGCGACAACGCCTACCCAACCCATCAGGTGGGCTTGTCGTCGCTGATGGATCTTCCGGGAGATCTTCATCTGGATCTCTATAGTCGTTGGATTGACCAGGTGGAACTTCCGTCGGTTGCGACCGTGATTGACCCGCTCGTACCGTTCGGACCGAATTCATTTCCCAGCTACTTTTCTCTGGACGCGCGCCTGGCCTGGAATCCGTTCGGCAACAAGAACGTCGAGCTGGCAATCGTCGGGCAAAACCTCCTGGACGACACTCATCCAGAGTACGCGTGGGAAGTCTTCACTCCCCAGCTCACCGAGGTTCCTAGAGGAGCCTACGCCAAGTTAACGATTTCCTTTTGACGTCCGGCCCACCAACTGGGCAAGTTTGCACGACGACCATTCACATAAGCGAGACCGTCTAAGTCGTGGCAGCCATGAGAACTAACTCAACGAGTTCGAAGAGAGGCTCTCTCATTGAGAGACGAGCCGCTTCCGTGGCTTGGTTTGGTGAAGAAATCAAGGCTCGGGCTTTCATGCGCAAACTCCTCGCCCACGCCCTCCTGATCCTCTGCCTCACCTCAGCCACCGCCTGGGGAGCGGAGCTTTCTTCCCAACAACTTAAGGCCCTCTACCTATTCAACTTCGCGAAGTTCACTAAGTGGCCCAAGAGCAAACCCAAACCATCGGCCCCAGGCATCATCATTGGCATCGTGGGTAAGATCGATTTCTCGGAGATGATCCCCCTGATCGACGGCAAGAAAGTTGGCCAGAAATCCGTTACCGTAAAGGTATTCAATACGCTCGATGAATCTCTCGATCAATGCCATATACTCTTCATTGGCGAACTCGAGGAAGGCCTCTCTGATGTCGTTGAGAAACTGACCGGAAAGGCCGTGTTGAGCGTTTCAGAGATGAAGAATTTCGCGCGCCGAGGGGGGATGGTCGAGATGTATCTCCAGGAAAACATCCTGGGCAAGCAACGCCTCGTTTTCGACATCAACCTTTCCTCTCTCCGAAAGGAACGGCTCACGATGAATAGCCGCGTCCTTAAACTTGCCAACAAGAGAATTCGTTAACCCGGGAAAATCCATGCTCAGCCTATTCTCCAGTCTCTCTTTCCGCGGGAAAATCACCTTTGTTCTCACCTGCGCACTCGGCTTTGCGCTCGTAATCACCTCGTCCATCCTCCTGAGCTACCAATACATCTCACAACGATCGAATCTCGTGGTGGATGTAAGCACGCTTGCTGATGTCATTAGTGAGGCCTGCATCGTCGATATTCTCTTTGAGAATCCAGACAGCCTCCAGGAAGGTGCCCTATCGAATCTAGAAGCACATCCGAATGTCCAGGCCGCAGGTGTGTATCGGCAGGGGGCGCTTTGGGCAAAGTACGTTCGTCCCTCGATTGCGTTCGAGTTTCCAAACACGATACAACCAGCTCCCTCCGCCCACTTCGGCCGTGGATTTGTTGAGCTCACGCGTCCCGTGACAGATTCCGGAGACTTGATCGGGACGCTCTATCTCCGAGTTGATACCAAAGAACTCCAGAGAAGGCTCCTCCGCAACGCGAGCGTCATGGCCCTGGCTCTCGCCCTAAGCCTCCCCATCGCAGCATACGTCGGCACACGCCTGCAGCGCCGAGTCATTCGACCGATTCTGAACCTATCGAAAACCACCCGAGACATCACCGAGCAACAGGACTACACACTGCGAGTCGACAAGCATCGCGACGACGAACTCGGAGCTTTGGTGGATTCGGTGAATGAAATGCTCGAGCAAATCCAACACCGCGACGTCGAACTCCGATCAGCAGCCGTCGAGCTACAAGCCTCCCACGCGGAACTCGAAAAGATAAACAAGGATCTCGAGTCCAAAGTTGAGCAACGCACCGAGGAGCTCTCCGAAGCCATGAAATCGGCCCAAGAGGCGCGGGACGTCGCTCTGAAGGCGAACCAAGCCAAGAGCCAATTCCTAGCCAACATGAGCCATGAAATTCGAACGCCCATGAACGCGATTCTAGGCTACGCTCAGATTCTCCAGCGGGAAGCTGATCTCCCCGGGATTCACCGCCAGAAGCTCGAGACCATTCAGAGAAGCGGCGATCACTTGATGGCTATGATCAATGACATTCTGGATTTATCCAAGATCGAAGCCGGACGCATGGAGCTTCAAAACGTCGACTTCGATCTCGTCGCTCTCATCTCTGGCATGGAGTCGATGTTCCAATTCCGTTGTGAACAGAAAGGCCTGAGTTTCAATATAGACCTCGCGGGTGGCATTCGACTCGAAGGAGCTGCTCCCGTTCATGGAGACGAAGGCAAACTGCGTCAGATCCTTATCAACCTCCTTGGCAACGCGGTCAAGTTCACCGACCAAGGAGGGGTTACCCTACGCGTGAATCGGCACAGCGAGGAAATGGAGCTCTTTGAGTCCGAGACAGGATCACCATTGGAGTCTTCTTATCGGTTCGAAGTCATCGACACGGGCGCTGGCATTGAGGAAGAAGCTCAAGCAAGTCTCTTCTCCCCCTTTCAGCAAGGTCAAGAGGGACGGAACAAAGGGGGCACTGGACTGGGGCTCGCCATCACAAAAAGCCAGTTGGACCTCATGAACGCAGATCTCCGCCTCAACTCAGACCTCGGCAAAGGCTCGACCTTCGCCTTCGATATCACACTCCCCCAAGCGCACGGGATCGTAGAAACTACGGAAAAGGAACCAGCACGTGACATCGTCTCACTCATGGATCACGTTCACATCGATGCGCTCGTCGTCGACGACGTCAAAGAGAATCGCGACGTGCTGGCGGAAATGCTCAAGAGCATCGGCTGCAACGTTCAGATCGCGGACTCAGGGCAGCAGGCCCTTGAGCTCATCAATCAGAACATGCCGGACATTGTCTTCCTGGATATTCAAATGCCCGGAATGACCGGCACCGAAGTGGCTCAATTCATCCTTCAGCAATTCGGCAACGACGCCGTCAAGCTAGTCGCCGTTTCGGCCTCGGTACTCAGACATCAGCAAGAGTCCTATCTAGAAGTGGGTTTCCAGCGTTTCATTCGCAAACCCGTCCGGTTCCAAGAGATCTGCCAATGCCTCAAAGATTTTCTCAATGCCGAGTTCCGCTACTCTGACGAAGCGCCAAAACAGCCGGAAGTTGCAGCAAAAGATCTCTCCGAAATCAACTTCCCTCGTCCTTTGCTAGTGGAGCTTCGAGACTACGCCGAACAATACTGGGCCACCGAATTCAAGAAGAAGCTTGCTGAGCTCCAGCCCGAATCTGCAGGCGAGGAGCAATTCCTCGCGAAACTAACGGAACTCCTTGAACTGGGAGACATGGAGCCCATTGTCCGTGAGCTCGACAAAGTCCTCGGCCCCCATCAAGCCCTCTAAATCTAAATCCTGATAACCCAAACTAGATACTCTCGTGGAAATACCCTCGCCCATCGTAGAACTCACCGGTTGTAAAGTGTTGGTAGTCGATGACGTTGCCGCCAATCGCAATATCCTCACGACCACTTTGGAGAGTGCAGGATACTCCGTTTTCGTTGCCCCCCACGGAATGGGCGCCCTGAAAGTAGTGAAAATCAACGAGCCGGACTTGATTCTACTGGATGTCTTGATGCCTGGAATGGATGGATTCGAGGTGTGCGAGAAGCTCAAGGCGGATGAATCCACTCGGAGAATCCCGATCATCTTCATCACCGCAAACGATGGAACCGAGAGCGTCGTCAGAGGTTTTCAAGCAGGCGCCGTCGACTTTATCTCCAAGCCATTCAAGGCTGAGGAAGCTCTCGCTCGCGTGGCGACCCACCTGCAAATCAACCGCCTCACAAAAGCCCTCTTGCAAAGGAATGAGGAACTGACCACGCTGAACTCACAGCTTCAAGCAGAGAGCACGGCCCGCCAGCAAGCCGAGAACAACCTCAATCTAGTGGTCGAGGGGCAGCAAAACCCTTTCCACATCTCGGGAACACTCCTCCACGATGCCAAGTCATATGTCGAGCGTAGCGCAGACCGCGACATTCTCAACGCGCTCCTGCAGGGAGAGTTTTGCTACGTCCTCACCTCCCGACAAATGGGCAAGTCATCACTCATGGTGAGAACTGCCAACCGACTGAGAGAGCGGGATATTGATGTGGCCAGCCTGGATCTGACCGCGCTTGGACAAAATCTCACCCTGGAGCAATGGTATGACGGCATGCTTGGCCGCATCGGCCGTCGACTCAGCCTTGAAACCGAGCTTGAAGACTACTGGTTGGACAACGAACGACTGAGTCCGGTTCGACGCTTCTTTGCCGCTCTGCACGACATTGTGCTCAAAGTCTGCCGACAAAACGTCGTGATCTTCATAGATGAACTAGACGTCGTGCGCAGCCTTCCGTTTGCCGTGGACGAGTTCTTCGCTGCCATCAGAGAGTGCTACAACTCTCGCGCAGAAGATCCGCAAATGAACCGACTTACTTTCTGCCTCATTGGCGTCGCGACACCCTCAGACCTCATACGAGATCCGAGTATCACCCTCTTCAACATCGGCAGCCCGATCCTGCTTTCAGATTTCACGGAGGAGGAAGCAAAATCCTTCTCGCGAGGTTTTATCGCGGCCAAGCTGAACGTTGCTGATCCAGTCGCGTTGGTTCAACGAGTGTTCTACTGGACCAATGGACATCCCTATCTCACTCAGCGCCTGTGCAAGGGCGTTGCCGAGTTCGTACAACGCGAGAAAGAGAATCCCGGGGAAAGCCCAGCCGACCTCGTCGACGAAGTGTGCAGCCAACTTTTTCTGATTCACAAATCTCGCGAACGCGATGATAACCTCATTTTCGTGCGGGAGCGTATGCTCAGAACCTCGGCGAACAAGCATGACCTTTTCCGCCACTACATCAAACTCATCGAAAACCAAGAAGTTCTGGATCGAGAGGATGACCCGCTCGTATCAGAGCTCTTGCTCTCGGGAATCGCTCGCTCAGACAACGGGACCCTGCAAGTTCGAAATCGAATCTACCGTAAGGTGTTCGATCTGGATTGGGCAAAGGACAAGCTCGAACAATTCGCCCCCGCCTAAGACTTCGATTCTCTTGTCTCATGGACCTCGTCCCTCCGAGCGAAAAACCAGAGGCACAGCGGGCGCGCTCAGCCTTTAGCGAATGAATTGATCCACAAACTCCGCCCCCAATCCACAAGCCTCAAAGTGATTTCGGGCGAGGGCAATTTTAGAATGCACATCGTCAAACCCGATCTGATTCCCAGCTTCGTCCATGTAGATGAGGGCTCCTTGAACCTGGAACAGGGTAATCATCTCATCCGCCCCCGTATCCACGACCAAGGTGTGAGTCTCTCCGGGCGGCTCGTAAACAAAATCACCCTCACGAGCAACCCAATCGTGCTCTAGATAGCGCCACGATCCTTTGATTACGTACCCGTAGACAGGAGCGGGATGCCGATGCCGGTTCAACATTCCTGCACGGGAAACACGCAGCAAGTTACTCCAGGCCCCACCGACCGTATTGAACATGAGCGGACGAAACCATACACCGTCGGCTTGAGGCACCCACAATCGCTCGTCATCTGGAAGTGAGGGAACCACCAGATCTCCCACTTGATCCTTCGCTCGTACAAATTCCTTTTCTTCGTTCATAGCACAATCAACATTCTTATCTGACTCAAACCACCGAGTATCCACCATCGACAGGAATCACACTCCCCGTCACAAAACGAGCGTCATCCGAAGCCAAGAAGAGCACGGGACCAGCCACGTCTTCCGGGGTCCCCCATCTTCCCAATGGTGTTCGCTCGACAATGCGGTCTGATCGGACCCCGTCCTCACTCACGGGCTGCGTAAAAGCCGTCTCAATCCATCCCGGAGCAATGGCGTTCACGCGAATTCCGTCTGGAGCCCAGGCGGCGGCAAGCGATTTAGTCAACTGCACAACCGCTCCCTTGGATGCGCTGTAGGCGGGCGCATGCGGAGCACCAAAAGTACTGAATAGAGATCCAATATTGATCACGCTACCACGGCTGCGTTTAAGAGATTCGCGGAAAGCCATGCACATCCTCATGGTGCCATTTAGATTCACATCAACGACAGCAGTGAACCCGTCTAAGCTAAACTCCCGGCCATCGCGCTGAATCGTTCCCGCGGTGTTCACCAACACATCCAACTCTCCCTCCGATCCAACCAATGAATCAATCGAATCTGAGTCCGTCACATCAAGCCGAACGGCTCGAATCTTCGGAGATTCGGAGCGGAAGCTTTCGACGTCCTCGTCACTGAGTCCGGTGACCGTGACTCGAGCTCCTTCCGATGCGAATCGAAATGCGATCGCACGTCCAATCCCCGACACCCCTCCCGTCACGAGGACAGACCTATCCATAAATCGATCGCCCATTAGCTTACTCCGTCCTGTTCCATTGTTACTTCAATAAGGATTCTCCGGGCGGACAAGCCACCCTGTCCCGCGTATTCAGAATTCAAAAAGCAACCCGTGCCCGGTGAAGATCCATTCAATCCAGAAACATTAGCCAAGTCGGGACCAGCAGGGATAGTCCAAAAGCAGCGCCAATCTGCGCCGAGAGCAACCAAGCTCCGCAAACGATTATCAGGGCGATATCAACGAAAGATTCCAATATCTTCTCAGATCGCAGCGGTACGCATTTCGGCAGCACTCAAGACTTGCAGTTTCGATCGCTCAAACGCAGTCTTCTTCCCACTTTGAGCACTGAAGCCGTTCAAGCCCCCGAACCCGCAACACGCAGTCTGAGCGTGTCCGCGATTATTGTCGGCCCAGTCATTGCCTTCGTCAGCCTCGTTTCTTACTTCATGGTCTTCGCACGCTTCCCAGTCCTGCGAGATGTCCCTTGGCTGAACGCGCCCCTCGCATTACTCGGGTGTTATCTTTCTATCCGCGCGCTCATGGTGGCCTTGAAGAACCGCCAGCAGTGGCTTCGACTCAGCTTCTCGGGGCTTGGGCTGCTGTTTTCGGTTGGCATCAGCAGCTTGTTCTTCTTCTATATCACCGTTCTTTCCTACCAAATGCCGAAAGGCGGAAAAACGGAGAGCGATCTCGGGCAGATTCCGAATATCGAATCGACCACCCATACCGGAGCCCCCTTCACGAGCGCCGATTTGGGCGGGAAGAATTGGGTCATTGTGTTCTACCGCGGACACTGGTGACCATTCTGTGTTTCGGAACTGCAAGGTTTGCAGTCGATCACCGCTGAGCTCAAAGCAAGAAACACCGAGATCCTGGTGGTCAGTGCAGACACCGTTGAAGAGAACCGACGACTGGTTAAGAAGCAGAAATTCGACTTCAAACTTCTCTCCGACACCGATCTTTCTGTTATCGACAGCTTTGGTCTGCGCCACGAGAAAGGTGGCTACAAGGGAAATGATATCGCCCGTCCAGCAGTCTATATTGCCGACAAGGAGGGGAACATCACTTGGCGCCACCTGACCGATAACTGGCGAGTCCGAGTTCGGCCAGAGACCATTCTCGAGAACACCGTCGGCTTCGACTGAGCATCAGATTCTGACTTATTCGAGTCTTTCGATCGGAAAAAAGATCGTCTCCACGCAGCGCCCCGGCCCCTTCACTCGAATCAGACCGCCCGTTTTCCTCCCAATGAAGCGAGCATAACCGATGGCCCCACCCTTTCCCGGTTCCGGATCCTTGAATCGTAGATCGTAAGGAACCAACGGATCGTGTTGCAATAACACCCACTCCGACATTTGTTCCCAAAATACAATCTCAAATCGGACCGCTTCGACTGGCTTCAACTCCTCGCTCATTCAACGAGGAACACGCTAGCAGCCTGGGTCAGTCAAAGACCGTCCAACCCCGTGAAATCGCCGCCAAACGCAGCAGCGAACAAAAATAAGTCGAATTTGCTGAGGGCGTAACCTCGAGATTCTCAAGATCGTCTACTGAATTGATGGAGGAGCCATCGGAATCGATAGAAGGGAGAAAGAGCATGAAGTTGAATGGTACGTTCGCAGACCGTTATTGCGCGGAAAAACAGATTGCGAGTGAGAACTTCGAGGCCGCCTTGTTTCATGAGCTCCTGCCCCCGATGAGCCGACCGCTTGCCCGAGCCGCCGCGTTGTTAGATCGGCACACTTTTTCCGATGAGCAAGTGATCTTGAGCTCTCTCCGGAAAACCAAAGACAGAGCCAGTTTCGAAGCCCAACTCATCGGAGTGGAGAATTTCAATCATTACGCTTGTCCGACCTGGAAAAGCCTTCTCGGTCTCAGGATTTCGAGTACTAGGGCGCGGAAACAAGCCGAGATCTTTGACACCTAAGATCTCCGCAACCTACGACCAAATCCTTACGATAGCTCACCGAAGCATCCAATCCACCGCCGCCCCCACCGCGTCGTCCGCATCATGCGCCGAAGCAATCTTTAGGTGCTGCCCAATCCCCGCTTCGCGATAGAACTGAGCCAAGCGAGTCACCGAATTGTTGCTCTCTCCATGTAACCAAAGCGGCGAGGGCGTTCCCAATAAGAGGAAGCCTGGTAGATCCCAATACTTCGCCCCTCCGGGAAGGAAATCGGGGTGATGAAGATCATCTACATTTACAAATCGAAATCCGTTGGTATCGATCGCGTAACGGTCTACAGCACTGCGGAGCAAACTACGGGCGACAGCCCCCCAGTGTCCCGCTCCTTCTAACGCCATCAACCCAATCCACTCAGACTTTTCGTCGTGAGTCTTCAAGAATTTGACCACTGACAACACATCATGAACTCGCTGCGCGAATACTGAATGGTTGTATCCAAAGGTATAAGCGGCCGCCTCTCTCGGATTTCTAACTCGCCGTGTCCGATCGAACGCCTTCTGATTCACGAGCGACTCTCCTTGAAACAGCAGGTCACAGCCCACCACCGTGACGCCTCGATTCAACAGACGCACGACATCAGCCCTTGGCTGTCCGGCAGCATCATAGAGCCCATTCTTCCCGCTCTCATCAATCCAGAGAATGGAACCTCCTCGCCATTCCTTCGGATAAAGAAAGACAACCGGAATCGCTTCTTGATATCGGAGATTCTTGAGCACGCCGCTCATTTCCAAGTAAACGCCACGATCATTCTTCTCATTGATCTCCCACTCGACCGGCCCAACCTTCTCGTAGCTGCGTCCCACGACCACCTCCGCCGCCGGCCCGACTAAATCCCGGAAGGAATCTGATGATTGAGCAGCAGCCTCAATCTTTTCCTGACTCGCCTCATGCCAATCGGCCAAGAGCCTCCGTTCAAAGGCTTCTCCCCCCTCGGGCACGGGATGGGACTGATTCCAGACAGTCAGATCGGGCTTTGAAAGACGCGGGTAATCCTCTTCCACGACGGGCTCTTCAACCCCAAGCTCAAGATGACGGTTAAACCAATGGTACATCGCCGACCGGCTTACGTAATTATAGTTATGACCAAAGTGGTTGAGCGCCGTCAGTTTCACTCCCGACTCATTTCCCAGCATTCGATAGAGTGCCTTTAGCTCAGGGAACCCTTTCGACGTCATCTCGACAGTCCAATCGTTGGCGCCCGTGAGCCCCATTGGTTTGGGAGCGACCAAAGCCGCAATCTCAACATTGCCAGTCCCGACACGCAGGAGAGACGCATTCTCACACGTGCAGCCTCCCTGCATCGCTGTGCAGACCATGACAGCAGGAAAGACGGCTGCAGGTCTCGGATCGATGGCTCCCAAAATGAAGGTTTGAGTTCCCCCGCCACTCGCCCCGGTTACGCCCAAGCGGGACGAATCCACCTCGGGCAAAGCTTCCAGAAAATCGAGCGCTCGGATTGAATTCCAAGACTGTAATCCCATCACACTTTGCAGGTGACTTTCTGCCTGCGGACTAAACAGTCCCCACCCTTCAGTGCGATTCATGTGGGGACGTTGTTTGGCAAATCGGTGAGCGAGTTCGTAACTGATTTGAACACTGTCTGCGTACCCGATCATATCGTAGTGGAAAACCACACACCCCATCCGAGCCAACTGAACGCAGCGAGCTTGCAAGACGCTCCTGCCTCCGTTTTCGAAGCGCTCCGCTCCGGCAACGAGTTCGGACCGAATGCTACTGTTGTCAGTAAATCGTCCATCAGACCAATGTCCGTGGGGGCAGAGAATTCCCGGTCGCTCGCCAGCGAATCCAATCGGCCGATAAAGATTTCCCGTAACAAAAAAACCAGGAAGACTCTCGAAGTAGACCTTCTCAACCGAATAATCCCCCATACTCAGCCTACCATGAATCACCGCATTCAACGGGGTTCTGTCAGGCATGGGCCAAAGTCCTTGCGAGACCAGTACACGGCGCCGAACATCCCTGGATCGCTCCTCCCAAGCCGCTGTACTTGCGGGCACTTCAAACGGAAAGTATCCGTCAAGATCCTTGAGCGCACCATGGCGGACATCGTTCAAACGTTCGCCCGCAGGAATTCCTCGTGGCGCATCAGCCAAACTTGAGATCACAGGAACGACAAGGGCCAGCCATATCAGCGCTCGTGTGACGGTTCCCCGACTCCGCTCATGTTCACTCATTCTCATCCTTCCTTTGGTTTGTTTCTTGAATTTCGGTGACTAGCTTACTTGATCTCTTCAGGCTGATTGCCCCCGATGATCCCCACACTTCGTTCGCTCAGGGCCGCGCTCTTTCTGACTTCACTGTATCCCGGATAGGTCACGGAGTACTGAAACCCAGTTCCGGTGCCCGCCGCACCAAAACGTCCCTTCTTATCAACGGCGATGAAATTGATAAACAACTCGTCAACCTTCAACGGATCCAGTCGCGCGATACGTTCAATCGTCTTGATGCAAGCTTCCTCCGGATGCAGTCCTTGGCGCATGTACTCTACCACGAGAAAACTCCCACAATAGCGCAGCACATTTTCACCGACCCCCGTAGCACCCGCAGCCCCCACTTCGTTATCGACATAAAGTCCATCGCCAATCAACGGCGAGTCCCCGACGCGGCCGGGGAGTTTATAGGCGAGCCCACTGGTCGAGCATCCGCCCGCGAGATCTCCATTGGCATCCAAACCGACCATCGCAATTGTGTCATGACTCCCCTCAGGCGGATGGCTGAGTTGCTGGGCCTTCCAATTGTCGAAGGCACTTCGCGCTTTATCGGTCAGAAGATTCTGCACAGCAAACCCCTGACTCACCGCAAAGTCCTGTGCTCCTTGTCCGACCAAAAATACGTGAGGTGTCCGCTCCATGACCCGCCGTGCAACCGAGATGGGGTGAAGGATGCCTTCTATCGCACCGACCGCACCGGCCTGATGCCCTTTTCCATTCATGATGCAGGCGTCTAATTGAACAACGCCTAAACGATTCGGTAGGCCACCAATGCCAACCGAGGCGTTGTTGAAGTCGGCCTCCGTCAAACGAATTCCCGCCTCGATACCGTCGAGCACGGACCCTCCATTCTCAACCGTCTTGAATGCCAACTCATTCGCAGGCTTACCGAAGGGCCAAGTCGAGACGAACAAAGGCATCTCAGAGGCTTTGGTTTTACCCGCAGCAGCATCCTCAGCAGGAACCGACAGGGCTCCAGCAAGCCACGTGATAACGAACGCTACAAAGGTACACCGAAGTAAGTTACGAGAACCGAAATGCATAAACACCCTTTTACCGAGAATCGTCCGAGAGTCCAATTCAAACCCATTCAACAATAGGTGTCTGAGGGAAGGGCTACTGGGAAACAAATACTCCCCGCAAATTAGAAACAACTGGAAATAAATGAGGGATTCGCCAGTATGCCGCCCAACCATGACCGCAAGAGAGATACAGACCGCTCTGAGAAAGGGCGAACGGGTTTACGGAACCGCCATTCTCTCGGATTCCCCCTTTTGGCCTCCCTACATCCAACAGATTGGCCTCGACTTTATCTTTATCGACACGGAACACGTTCCAGTGGAACGAAAAACACTGTCATGGATGTGCCGGACCTATAGCGCTCTGGGACTTCCTCCCATCGTTAGAATCCCCAGCCACGAGCCGAGCCACGCCTCCCAAGCGCTTGACGGAGGCGCTCAAGGAATCATTGTCCCCTACGTTGAGCACATCAGTCAACTTGAGCCCGTCATCGGAGCGACCAAGCAGCGCCCAATCAAGGGCGAACGTCTGCGGCAAAGACAGCTTGGGGAGACGCCCTTCGAGGCAGATCTCGAGGCCTATCTCCAATCCAACAATCAGTCGAACTTGATGGTCGCGAATATTGAGAGCACACCGGGAATTCGAAACCTAGGGTCAATTCTTCAACACCCCGATCTCGACGCTGTCCTGATTGGTCCTCACGACCTTTCCTGCAGCCTCGGTATTCCGGAGCAATACGAGCACCCTCGATTCAAGGAAGCCGTCGCCCAGATCTTCACTCAAGCGAGGCATGCGGGCAAAGGAGCCGGCATGCACTTCGTTCACGGCCTGGACCAGCATATCGAACTCGCACAACTAGGTGAGAACTTTATCATACACAGTGATTGCATTCATCTCATCCGAGATAAACTCACCGAGGACCTTACCGAGTTCAAACAGGTCCTGGACGGCAAACAGCACCAACCCAACAACGCTTCACTGCCCATCATCTAGCAATGCACGCGACCACGCCAAGTCACCATTCCAGGAGAATTAATTTCGTTTCGCCTGCGCTCATCTGTCTCCTCCTTGCCGTCGTAGTTCGCGACTCTCTGTCAGCAGCCGACATCGCAGCTCCCGTAACCCATGTTAAGGTGTTCTCACAAAAAGGACGCTTCGGAGGCTGGCCTGCAACACACGGAATCTGGGCTTGGGGCAATGAGATTTTGGTCGGCTTTACCTCTGGGGTCTACGAGGATCGCGGGGAAAGACACCACATCGCAACGGATCAGCCGGTCCGCCACATGCAAGCCCGGTCAAAGGATGGAGGGATGACTTGGCGGATTGAAGACCCCAATTCAAAGCGTCAGCTACTCCCCGAAGGACACGGCCTCCACGGCCAAGAACTTCCCGGTGTTCCTCTCCCTCCGTGGCAAGCTTCCCCCACAGACATTCGCTTCGCGCACCCGGATTTTGCGATGGCCCTAAAACTCAATGACATTCATACCGGCCCCTCTAGGTTTTACCTTTCTTATAATCGAGGACACGATTGGTCTGGTCCCTACCGTGTCCCAGCCATCAACGGACTTGAAATCGCAGCACGCACAGATTACCTCATCAACTCCGACGCCTCGTGCTTCCTCTTTCTGACCGCCGCCAAAGCAGATCACCGAGAGGGGCGCCCCTTCGTCGCTCATTTGGATAAGCATGGCAAAGATTGGAAATTCCACTCATGGATCAATGAGTCTCCCCAAGGATTCTCCATCATGCCTGCCAGCCTGAGGCTCAGCGAGACCGAGCTCTTCACGGTCGTTCGCCACCGAAGCGAGCGCGGCCGCATGCTGCGAGCCTACCGGAGCAAAGACAACGGACGGTCCTGGATCAGGGAAGCCGATCCCGTTGAAGATCTCGGTGCTGGAAATCCTCCTAGTTTAGTCCAGTTACCAAGTGGAGAGCTCTGCATTGCCTACGGGGTGAGAGCCAAGCCCTACCGGATCTGCGTCAAACTGAGTCGAGATCATGGCCATACTTGGGGCTCCGAGATCGTCCTACGAGATGACGGATCTAGTACCGACATCGGTTATCCTCGAGCCGTTGTGCGTCCCGACGGCAAAGTGGTCGTTGTATACTACTTCAGTGATGCCGTCACCGGCCCAGAACGATACATCGCCGCTACGCTATGGACTCCGCCAGCGCGCTAAGAAGATGAACAGCACCATCAAGT
Organism: uncultured Verrucomicrobiota bacterium; assembly: GCA_964342405.1. Classification (GTDB taxonomy): domain Bacteria; phylum Verrucomicrobiota; class Verrucomicrobiia; order Limisphaerales; family AAA164-E04; genus UBA2970. Next base: position 20,348 of record CAYFGX010000020.1, read on the forward strand.
TATCATGAGCAAAGCCGAACGCCTTTCACATTCTGAACTGCTTCAGTTGAAGCGCTGGAACACCCCCACGATCTACAATGGATGGGAGCAAATCACACGCCGGGATCGAACCAAGGATGCCTTCAACCTAGAAGAAACACGGGACTACATGCCCGAGATGGGGCCCATGGTCGGATACGCCGTTACGATCCAATTTGAGCCAAGCAACTCCCAGCACCGCGAGCAGAATCCCAACGCAGTGCGCGAGTATCGTGAGTACGTCGCCAGCCAACCTGGCCCCAAGATCGTGATCGTCCAAGATCTCGACAAACCAAGCACGGTGGGTTCCTATTGGGGTGAGGTCAACGCGAACACGCACCGCGCACTTGGATGTGTCGGCACGATTACGGACGGCGCCATTCGAGATGTCGACGAGATGAAGAATGCCGGATTCAAAGCTCTGGCGCGGAGACTTTGTGTCGGACACGCTTACTCCTACCCGGTTAAGTGGAACTGTCCGGTCGAAGTTTTCGGACAACAGATTCTGCCTGGCCAACTCATTCACGCCGACAAACACGGATTCATGGCCATGACAGAAGAGGAAGAGTCACGTCTCTTAGACGCGGCCATCTTCATGGACCGAAACGAATGCGATACCGTGATCCCTGCAGCTCGCAATATTCAGGGTAAGAGCAATGAAGAAATCCTCGATCAGCTTTCTGCCGCCGGCCAAGCATTCGGCCTGGCTGCCAAGGAAAAGTTTTCGAGAGAAGGCGAATGGTAGCCAAGCCCGGATCGGGCCTGGACAAACGGAACCCAGCTCTTTCAGGCTTTGCTCAGCAGCCCCAGCCACACCCTACTGTGGCAAGAAGAACTCATTCCCAGAGTTCGATCGCTTCCAAAACTGCCAGGAACGTTTTCCTTGGTATTGACGAGAAAGGGAGCGCAGTTTCTTTTGTTGCTCTCGCTGAAGTTTCTCCTGTTTGCGTTTGACCTCCCGTTGCTCCTTGGCCATTTCGCGTTCTTTCTTCTTGAGCGCCTTGGCCATCTCTTCACGTCGCTTCTTGTCCGCCTTGGCACGAGCCTTTTGAGCCTCTCGGATTTGCTTTTCAACAGTCGAACGGTCCATCTCGGCCCGTTCAACGGCCTGCTTCTCGACGGGCCCTGCCCCGTCCTGGGACTCGACTGTTTTCTTGCGCTTCCAAAAGCGCCAACCATCCCCCAAAGCCTCGTCCACCGGCAGGAGTGACAAGGCAAACGAGAAACACAATAAACGCCCTATTTTCAACATCCCTCCAGTAAATGTTAGGAAACCAATCCGCGCAACGAAAAGAATGGCTCCCTCACCACTTAAGACGGCTCGTCCGTCGTAGATTTCCTTATAATCTGAGCACACTTGACGTCCACAGAAGTCGTTCAATCATTGAGATTCTCGGCTAAGCTGCTAGGGTTCAGTCGACGTGAGACTAACAGCCCTACTCCTATATGCCTTCATACCGATCGCCGGATTGGCCCAAAAAGATGCGCCTTCCGAAACGTCGCAGCCGACCGAGATCGATCCCACCGAGCAGGCCTACCAACAACTGCTTGCACTGGATGACGAAGCACTGACTAAGATCGACGAGTGGATACGCGACAGCCAACGCCCCGATGCCACGGATGCCGAGTCCATCGCCATCATGGGCAAGGTGCGGGCAGAAATCCGTCCCGTTCGAGAGGCATACGACGAATTCATCAAAGAACATCCAGAACATGCCCGGGCAAGACTCACCTACGCGAGCTTCCTCACCGACATTGGCGAAGAACAAACGGCTCTGGCGCACTTAATCAAGGCCACTGAGCTCGATCCAAATTTACCTGCAGCCTGGAACAATCTGGCGAACTACTACGGTCATTACGGTGATGTGAAAAAGGCCTTCGTCCATTACGAAAAAGCCATCGCAATCAAACCCGACGAATCGATCTACTACCACAATTTCGGAACGACCGTTTTTCTCTTTCGAAAGGACGTGAAGGAGCACTACAAGATCACCGAAGAAGAAGTGTTCGACAAAGCACTCGCGCTCTACAAACAGGCACAGGGACTCGATCCCCAAAACTTTGATCTCGCCGAAGACATCGCCCAAACCTACTACGGGATCCGCACCAAGGACGCTCCAACAAGAATGGCGAGACCTCAAGAGGCACTCAAAGCTTGGCGGTATGCCGAAGGAATCGCACCCAGCGAGTTTGAAAAGCAAGGCGTCTACATCCACTTGGCTCGCGTCTATATCGACCTGCGAGATCTCCAGAAAGCAGAGGAGCAACTCAGGAAAATCACGCTCCCGGTCTATCAGGAACTCCGGGATCGAATCGCTCGTCGCGTTCCCGGGTATGACCCGGAAAAACTCCCCGCCCTACCAACCCCGGTAGATAGTCTTTAGTACCCTCAGTAAGCGATGTTCGAAGCGATCAACAAGCAACTGAATCTCAAAGGAATTCAGCGTCATATCTTCCTTTGCGCAGATCAGACCGAGGCAAAATGCTGCTCGAAGTCATCCAGCCTGGAGTCGTGGGATTACCTGAAGACTCGTCTAAAAGAACTCGGACTCGCAACAGATCAAGCAAAGGTCTTTCGATCAAAGGCGAATTGTTTAAGGGTTTGCCTGAAAGGCCCCGTCGCGGTCGTTTACCCTGAGGCAACCTGGTATCACTCCTGCACCCCAGACAACCTCGAACGAATCATCCAAGAGCACCTCATCCAAGGCCGGCCTGTTACCGACCTCGTGATTGCCCAGAACGATTCATTCGGGGAATCGCGCGACTGCCCACTCTCTCCTTCACTTGGTGCCCCATCCCAAGCATAGGCCGCCTCCCCCCTGAGCTTCCGAAGCCTTTAAGGCCGTTCCGTGGCATGACGCCGGATCCAAAGCAAATCGGCGTTATCCTCTTCTGGAAACCCATGCATGCGAGGCACCGTGGTTCGCTCGTCTACCCACTTCTGGGTGCTCACGTGCCCATCTGCAAAGCTGACGACTGCCGCTCGGTTGTGGAAGGCTCCGGGTGTATGCCCCAGTCCAGTGCCCACCATGGAGACGACGAACGTGGGCATGCAAACGCTCTCAGCCTGAACATCCATAAATAGAAACTTGTCGGCGGGGCGTTGGGCTTCTACATCGCTCTTCCTTCGGTACACTCGAAAGCCAGGTGTCACCCAGCCATCGATATCGCCCATATAAGAATTCAGACCATAGCTTCGGCGACGATCTCGCGATAAAATGGTGTCTTTTCCTTTATCAGCCGGACACTTGTAGACCTTGATCGCCGAGATGTAAGGGCTGAATGAGGCATAGTTACCCTGAAGGAGTTCCGGCAGCTCGATGTTTTTCGTGAAGTGAGTCCCTCCAGAAACCCACCACCGGCGTTCTTCATCATCCTCTGACAAATCCTCCGGATTGGGCGTTCCCTCACCGTTCTCGGCAACTCGATCCCCATGGTCGTCAGCGTAGAGCATCCAAGCCATCGATATCTGACGCTGATTGTTCACACAGACGATTCGATGAGCTTGCCCCTTGGCCTTCGACAAGGCCGGCAAGAGCATCGCTGCGAGAATAGCGATGATCGCGATCACCACCAATAACTCGATCAGCGTAAACGCAGCCAAAGGCCCTCGACGTCTTCCTGACAATCGGCCCGCCTTCACTTTTGGTCAGTCCCCACAATTCAATCTGGCTGCATTTCCCGTGCCGACTCAGCGGCCACAGCTCCTTTTCTCAGACGCCTCACTGATAAAGATATTCCGCGGAACCTTGCACTTGTCCACTCTAATTGACGACATTCGAAGGATTCCCGTTAACGAAATTTGCAACATTCTCGACGGCAATGTTCATCAAACGCCCTCGAGCGGCATCGGTTGCCCATGCGATGTGAGGCGTGATGTAGCAATTCTTGGCCTCGAAAAGCGGGCTGGGCTGACGTGGGGGTTCAATCTCAAGGACATCCAGGCCGGCACCCGCTATTCGTCCTTCATTCAAGGCCGTAGCAAGCGCCTCTTCATCAATCAACGGCCCCCGGCTTGTGTTCACGATATAGGCCGACGCTTTCATGAGCCGCAACCGTTCCTCGTTGATCAAATGATGGGTTTCCGGAGTCAGCGGGCAGTGAAGGCTGACAACATCGCTCGCCGACAATAATTTCTCGATTGTCACATACGTCACACCATCTTCCTCACCCAAATCCCCACTCCGCCGTGTCGCGATCACGTTCATGCCAAAGGCAGCCGCGATTCTCGAAACACTCTTACCGATCCGTCCATGGCCGATGATCCCGAGTGTTGCCCCTTCCAGTTCCACTAACGGAGCCTCCCAAAAACAAAAATCTGGGCACCGATTCCACTCTCCCTCACGAACCTTTGCCGCATGATGGCCGACTCGCTGGGTGAGCTCCAAAATGTGTGCAAAGGTCATCTGCGCGACCGATTGAGAGCCATAGGCCGGAACATTGGTAACCGGAATTCGGCGTTCGCGCGCCGCGGCAACATCGACAATGTTAAATCCGGTTGCCAACACGCCTACATAGCGCAAGTCCGGCAAGGCATCGAACATCGAACGATCCAATGGGGTCTTATTGGTAAGCACAATTTCCGCGCCTGCAGCGCGAGGAATCACCTGACTCGGACTACTCCGTTCAAAGATCGTGCAATCGCCAAATGCTTGAAGCGCTTCCCAGCTGAGATCTCCCGGGTTTAATGTGTATCCATCCAAGACGACAATACGGCGGCTCATGCCAAAATACTGACGAGAATCCCGCCCTGACTCCAAGTCAAAACGAAATCGCCCCCCACTTCTCGCCCCCACTGCAAGATTCCTTGAACACTCAGCCTCTTCGGAGCAACATGGCTGTTTCCCGGCCAATACACCGGAATCCCCGTCAAACAGACCGGGAAAGCAAGCAAAGAGAAACGATGAAACTAATCCGATTCGGGAGCAAAGGCCAAGAGAAGCCAGGAGTCCTTATTGACGGCGTTCGCCGCGACTGTTCAGCACACTTTACAGACTGGAACCGCGATTTTTTCCAAAACGACGGACTGAACCAGCTGGCAAAACTCTTGTCTGAGAGCGCATCGACGTTACCTGAAGTTCCGGAAGACGTTCGTTGGGGAGCGAGCGTCGCTCGTCCAGGAATGATCATGTGTATCGGACTCAACTATTCCGATCACGCCAAAGAATCCGGAATGGAACCCCCATCCGAACCCGTTCTTTTCATGAAAGCGACCAACACGCTTTCCGGCCCCTTCGACGACGTCGCCATTCCAAAACAGAGTGAGAAAACCGACTGGGAGGTCGAGCTCGGACTTGTCATCGGTAAGGATGCCTCCTATCTGCCGTCCAAAGAGGCCGCCAAGGACTATATCGCCGGCTACTGTGTGGTCCATGATGTCTCGGAACGTCACTTTCAACTTGAACGAGGCGGCCAATGGGTCAAAGGGAAGTCTTGCCCCGGCTTCAGCCCCGTTGGACCGTACCTGAGCACAGCGGATGAAATCGGCGACGTCATGAACCTGGGAATGTCACTCTCGGTCAACGGGAAGCAATGCCAAAATGGCAACACGAAGACCATGATCTTCGACCCCTTCCACCTCGTTCACTACCTGTCGCAATTCATGCTTTTGGAAGCCGGAGATATCATCTCGACCGGGACTCCTCCAGGAGTTGGACTCGGTATGAAGCCACCCGTCTTTCTTAAGGCAGGTGATGTAGTCGAACTCAGCGTCGAAGGCCTCGGCACCCAGAAGCAAACCTTCGTTGAGGCCTAAGGTTCAGCGAGCGGACTGAAACGAATCATTGAAAACCTCGGATGGAGCCGACCATCCGGCCTCCATCCGAGGGAAACGCTTCACGGCTTCGGCCTCCCCAAGGCCTCTTTCGCCTTTTCCAATGTTTGCCGCGCGACCGGATCCTCGGGTCTGAGTTTCAGAGCGTGCTGCAGGTAAGGAACAGCTTGCTGATACTTCTGTTGTCTCGATAGCAGCACTCCAACCGCGCCGTAAGCCTCCGCATCCTGAGGATCGATACTGATCACTTTTCTAAAGGCCTGAATCGCTACATCTAAGTTCCCCACTTTCATCAGGATCATTCCAATATTGAACCAGGCATTGAACCGATCCGGTTCAAGTTGCACGACTCGCCGGAAAATCTCGAAAGCCTCCTTGGCGTTTCCTCCTGCCAGTTTCGCTTGGGCATTCATCATCATGAGATTCGGATCTTCCGTCTCATTCGCGAACGGCGCATTCCCGAAAGCGAGAAGCGACTCGCGCGCCTTTCGAGCACTCATCTTTTGGAATAGAACTCGATCGCTCGGATTCTTCAGAATCAGTTGAAACCATAGCTCTGCCATCTCGTCCGAAGACTGGGGACCGTAGAGGACTCTGATTGGCGGGTCGTGAGGGTTCGCCAGATTCTCCCCCGAGTTATCGTAAATGAATGACATGCGAATCTTTGTCCCTTTCGGCAAACTGACTGGCGGATCGTATATGTAGTCGCCCTGCCAGTTGAAATCCCAATCCTTGATGAGCAGAAGGGGTACGGTTGTCCCATTCGGTAGCAACGCATCCCCTTTCATTTGTCGACAAAGATAGTGAGCGTGAGGTAAGACGCGCGTGACCTCAACATCTCCCGGCAACAGATACTCATCGACTACTTCAAAACGACGGTTTCCGGGCGCGATGTCGATATCAAGCGATGTCAGCTTGATCTTAGTCGGCGTCACCGCTGGGGGTGTGTCCGTGAAGTAGAATCCCACGGAACAGCGAAACGGCTCTACCTTGCCACTCGGGTTCATGTGCACCTGGATAACCAAATCAGTCCCCGGATCGATCCCCCACGGAATTCCTCTCGTCTTCGCCGAATACAGCGCACCCGGTTGCCAACTCAAAAACTGCCCTTCCGGCATAGCCGCCGATGGAGGCACACGCATTCCCCCAAAACCAGGCACCTCCGAAGCCAGATCGCGACGACGCGACTCGCGGGTTCGATCCACATAGATCAATGCGTGATGAACCACGCGTGGATTATGTGGTCGAAACTCAATGGCTTTCACATACCGGCGTTGCTCAATCGGCACAGCGAGGACAAAATTCCGATAGATATCCACACCTTCTGCCGACAACTGAAAGTCCTTCCCCATCGTCACGACGAGGTCAGGTTCTCCGGCCTGCCACCCACTGGGCCAGGTCGGTAACACCGGCAAGTCTTCCGGAGCCCCCTCTTTCGTTCCCTGTTCAAGCCAAGCCTGAAAGAGAGCAATCTGTTTGTCGCTCAAGCGACGAGCCCCGTGAAACAATTCAGCCCCCTGATCCGGCAACCACGGCGGCATGTAGCGATCCGAAACGACTTCCGCGATCAGCCTCGCTCTTCGTTTGACATCCCCATAGTTCAGCAGAGAAAAAGGAGCGGTCATCCCCGGACGATGACAGGGTGCGCAGTGCTCAAATACAATCGGAGCGATATCCCTGGTAAAGCTGACCTCGTCTGCCTGCATTCCCCCTTTAACGAGCAAGCAAAGAACGAAACCGACCACACCTGGACACCGACCGGACAACCCGCGCCAAAGCCCACCTTCCACTTTTCTCAGGGAGATTCTCATCGGCAATCTCAAAGACTGCGATGCTAGCGCGTGAGCCTCCGAAACGCACGCAACAAATTACCGTACCATGGCAGAGATCCCGGTTCGTGGCACCCGTCTCGCCCTTCGATAAAGACAAATCCCCCCAAGCCCCAAACCGATCACAACGGCGTAGCTCTCAGGCTCTGGCACTACAACGATCGCGGGAGCGAACCGGATATCATCCGCTCCATGCGTCGCGTAGGGTGATCCAACCGCTCGAAGTTCCACTGCCGTTACCGGGGTCGGAAAGACCATCCCCCGGAATTCGGCCCCGGTTCCCAGAGGCAAATTAAAGAAGCCCGTCTGACCATCATTGGTGAAGATATCGATCCGTGAACCGAAACTCTCCAAGCCCGCCGAACGAACGGAATATCCAAATGCAGAAATGGCCTGATCGAAGTAAAAGGTCACGACGTCGGGTGGAAATCCAGATCGGACATTGTTTTGATAATGAGACGTACCATTCACATCCCAAATAGTGTCAATCCCCCCGCTCGGCCCATCAAGGGTCACCCACCCCGCAACGCGATAGTTATACTGTGGCCGCTCAATGTACAGGGGATTGGGAAAGACGTTGTTTGCCTCGTCGTTGAGTGTATCCAGCGTCACATTGCCCGTGACCGCTCCTTGCCACTGGGAAAGATCCGTAAAAAAGGAAACGCCCAGAGCAGAAAACTGGATGAAAAACGACGCCAATAGCGCCACCGAAAGTCGCATAAATAAAAACCTCATCGCTTCCCAGCATACGAGGCTTCGATGATTGTTCGACGCGGCAATTGACGTAGATGTACGTCATCCCGACACCGGTCATCAGATCCGAACTCACAAACTAAGGAACATTCGGCATGTTCGCCCCAGTCGCAGCAAGCCATCGTCCGAGCTTTGCGTTCAAGCGCTGAGCCAGGAGTGGAAGTCGCTGACTTAAATCTGTCGTCTCACCGAGATCCGAGCCCAAGTGATACAACTCGAGTGATCCATCGTCATAACGCCGAATGAGCTTGTAGTCTTCCTCACGAATCGCACTTCCAAGACGGTTATTCTTGTGGAACGCATAGTTTGGATAGTGGAAATAGAGTGCGTTCCGTTTTAGCTTCCCAGTCTCCGTTAGAATCGGCAGCAGCGATTCGCCATCGAGGGTCGCAGGCAGCGGCAGTCCAACGACTTCGAAGACCGTTGGGAATACATCCATGCTGACAACGGGAACATCACACACCGAGCCCGGTCGAATCTTTCCAGGCCACCGAACAATCCACGGCACTCGGATTCCCCCTTCCCAGAGATATCCTTTTTGTCCACGAAGCGGCGCAATATCCACACCGAAGGAACCATTGTCCGATTTGAAAACCACAAACGTATTTTCGGCCAGACCATAGACATCAAGAGCCTTCAGGAAGCGACCGATCGACCGATCCATTCCTTCGATCATTGCAGAGTAGGTGGGATTTTCATTTCCTGGGCCCTTTCGTGCCTCGTACTTTTTGATCAATGAATCGGGTGCCTGGAACGGATAGTGCACAGAGTAGTTCCACCAACTTAGAAAAAACGGCTTCTCCTGATTGCGACGGACGAAGTCAATACACTCGTCAGCGAGCCGCTCCGGAAGGTACTCTCCCGCAGCCCGATCTGCGATCGCAGGAATACGATACGGCTCGAAGTAGCTTGGAGGACCGCCATAAGAGCAGCCGCCGACATTCATATCGAAACCTTGGTGCTCAGGACGAAGGGCCTTCTCAGGTAATCCATCAGCCGCGTTGCGCGGTCGATGTGACAAGTGCCATTTACCGACAAAACCCGTTGCGTACCCCGCCTCCTTCAGATGCTCCGCAATGGTCTTATACTCCAATCCGAGATGGCGTTGCCAGGGAGCCCCGGCAAGTGTGTTCCCTTTCGGGACAAATGCGTTGGGATGCCCCGGCGCATGGTTAGTGATATCGAGGCGAGCCGGAGATAATCCCGTCATCATCGCCCCTCGCGTCGGCGAGCATACCGGAGCCGCCGCATACCCGTTGGTAAATCGCATGCCCTCCGCAGCCAGTCGATCCAGGAAGGGCGTATCCAAAGCGTCGTTCCCTTGGACGTGAAGATCCATCCACCCTAGATCATCTGCCATAATGACGACGATATTCGGGGGGCTGGACTGTTCAGCAAGGCCAGCGCCAACCATTCCAACCACGAACCACGCTCCAGCAACCAGTCTTCTGATTCCCATCATCTTATTCTTACTCCTAAACTCTAGGTATTGGATCGACTAAATTCTGAGTTGGAAAAATTCGCCCGTCGGACTAATGTCCGAAGCAACCCATGCCATCCCATATCATGAATCGATTTCTGCAATCTACATTACAGCTGCTCGTAGCAGCCAGCATCTTCACTCTGGCTGAAGCGAACGAGAAGCCAAATTTTGTCGTCGTCTTCTGTGATGATCTTGGCTACGGAGACATTGGGGCATTCGGGAACCCTTCCATTCAGACACCGAACCTGGACCGAATGGCTGACGAGGGGCAAAGGTGGACGAACTTTTACGTCGGAGCCAGCGTTTGCACCCCGAGTCGGGCTGCCCTGCTGACGGGACGCCTTCCGATCCGCAATGGCATGATGTCCGCCAAACGACGCGTTCTCTTCCCTGATTCGTCCGGCGGGCTTCCAAAATCTGAAATCACCATCGCCGAGGCTCTCAAGCAAGCCGACTACGCAACAGCAGCAGTCGGCAAGTGGCACCTCGGACATCTCAAACAGCATTTGCCGACCAACCATGGATTCGATTCATATTGGGGTATTCCGTACTCAAACGATATGGAGGCTCAGAAAGGTTTTCCCAACTATCGAAAAATGGCTGAGCAAGATCCGAACTACTACGCTCCCATTGAGCAATATCAGGTTCCCATCATTCACAATAAGACGGTCGTTGAGCGCCCCGCCAACCAACACACGATCACGCAACGCTATACAGACAAAGCCATCGAATTTATCGAAAGAAATCAATCCCGGCCGTTCTTCGTCTACCTCGCGCACAATCTTCCTCATATCCCTCTCTACGCAGGCAAAAAACACCTCGGCAACAGCCGGCGCGGGATCTACGGGGACGTGATTGAGGAGATCGATGCCGGGGTCGGTCAGATCGTCGAGACTCTGAAGGCACTGGAGCTCGATCAGAAAACATTGGTCGTTTTCACATCCGACAACGGGCCATGGCTTCCCTTCCACACCCATGGGGGCTCGGCTGGACTGCTGAGAGAAGGTAAAGGAAGCACCTTCGAAGGCGGCATGCGAGAACCGACGATCTTCTGGTGGCCTGGAAAGGTGAAACCCGGAGTCCAAATGGCGATGGGCACAACCATGGATCTGCTTCCAACTTTCTGCTCGCTTGCCGGAGTATCAGCCCCCGATGATCGCACGCTCGATGGCTATGACGTCACGCCTCTTCTATTTGGAACCAGTTCCCAGGGAGAACGTAACAACGTCTACTATTGGCGATCCGAACAACTCTATGCGATCCGCGAAGGCGCCTGGAAGCTTCACTTCATCACGGAAGGTTGCTACGGGATTGGTCCTAAGAAGCAAGTCCACGAACAGCCAGAACTCTATAACCTAGAACACGATCCCTCAGAAAAATACAACGTCGCAGCTCACCATCCTGACATCGTCAAACAGCTCATCGCGTCGGCCGAGCGCCACAAAAACGGGGTCGATAAGATGGAGGACCAGTTGGTTGGGCGCATTCCCCGTCCCTAATCTCGGCGCAGAGTCCAGCTTAACGGTCAAGCGCTGTCACAACGCCTCGGTTGCCATCCACTCGGATCAGCTGACCGTTGCGTAACGCTTGCGTCGCGTTTCCAGTGCCTAAAACCGCCGGGATTCCGTACTCTCGGGCCACGATCGAACCATGGGCAAGGATGCCGCCGATGTCTGTCACCAATCCGGCTGCTAGCGAAAAAAGAGGCGTCCAGGCCGGAGTCGTCCTCCTCCTCCCACCACAATCGCCCGCCGGGGTTTCTACTCAGACATCCATGCAGGCAAATCAGAGAACGAGATATCGAAGACCGGAACCGCTACAAAATACGTCAGGATCGTGATCAGTAGCACTCCGATCAAGTTTAGCCCTAAACCTGCTCGCGCCATTTGTGGAACCGTCAGCTGCCCTCCTCCAAAGACGATCGCATTGGGCGGTGTCGCGACGGGCAGCATGAAGGCGCACGATGCGCTAATCGCCGCAGGAATCATGAGCAGCAGCGGATTCACCCCGAGCGCTGGCGCCAATGCCCCGCCGAGGATAGGCATCATAATGGCCGCGGTTGCAACGTTTGAGGTCAACTCCGTCACAAACGTCAACAATAGGGCAATCGCAGCGATGACAATCACCGGCGGAACACCTTGCAAGGCTGTGAGCTTCTCACCAAGCCAGAGCACGAGTCCCGAACGATCAAAGCCTACCGCGAGCGCTAGCCCTCCCCCAAACAGAATCAAGATTCCCCAAGGAATCCTCTTGGCCCAATCCCAATCGAGGGCGAATTCCCCTTTTTTCAAATCGACCGGAAGGACGAAGAGAACCATCGCACTGATAATGGCAATCGTTCCATTGTGAAGATAAGCCGGCTCGGGAAACCAACGGGCCCACCCGGGAATGACGATCTCCCCCAGATCGATGTCACTGCGGAAGATCCAAGCTGCGGCGGTTGCTAGCCAGACCGTCAGGACGAGTTTTTCGCCACGATTCATTTTTCCAAGCGCACTCAGGCGATCATCAATCACCCGGTCGACATCCTGCATTGATAGACCATCAAAACGGAACAATACCCGAGTCAAAAGGAACCACGTAGCCGGAAGCAAAATCGCCGAAAGCGGTACCCCGACAAGCATCCACTGAAGAAATCCGATCTCTCCCGCATTCGGATACAGTCCCGCAAACTGGCTCAAGAACACCCCATTGGGCGGTGTTCCGATCAGCGTCGCCACGCCCCCAATACTTGCGGCATACGCAATTCCAAGCAGCACGCAAACGCCAAATTGATCGGCACCCGTTCCTTTGGCGTTCTTAGTAATCGTATCAATAACGGCCAGTGCAATGGGTAGCATCATGACGGCCGTGGCCGTATTGGAGATCCACATCGACAAAAGCGCCGTCGCCAACATAAACCCCCAAACGAGTGTTTGCGGCTTGGACCCCGTACGTTTGACCACATTTAAGGCGATCCGCTCGTGCAAATTCCACTTCTGCATCGCCATTGCGATGAAGAAGCCCCCAGCAAAAAGGAAGATATTCGGATTCCCGTAAGCCGCAGAAACATCCTTAGCGGATAACACACCCAAGGCCGGGAATAACGCCAAAGGAACCAAGGCTGTCGCTGACAGGGGCAAGGCCTCTGAGATCCACCAGAAGACCATCAACCCAGCAATCGCAGCCGTTCGCTGAGCGTGATCATTCATCCCTTCTGGAGCCGGCAGGCCCAAGATAACAAGGAAACAGACCGGCCCCAACACAAGCCCCGCCCGCTTGATTCCAGAATAACCCTGATCAGACTTCGCGCTCACCTTAATCCCGTCACACAATCAACGATCTGTAAGCTTTTGCAGATCACAAAGTTCCTTCCCTGACTCAGTTCAATTCTCTCTTTGCACGTAGGCAAACAGCGCTCCCCAAGGATCTGAACGACTTGATTCCGAGCCCGGAATAAAACCAGTCTCGAGATCGTGCTTTCCCGCCTTCAGTGAGACAACAAACGTCACAGCCTCATCACTCTGATTGAGTGCCTTCTCAAATCGTCGCCCTCCGACTTCGATGTACGCCCCGGTCGCTTGCAGTGCACGTGGAGCTTCTCGCGGATGATGTCGCAACTCAATCCGATACGTACCGTTCGCCACCACATCGACAGCCCATTTGCCATTCCCCTTGAATTTGGGCATATGGAGTTGATGCCACGGTGCCGCCCCCTGGTACCAATCCATGGCATTCAACCGAACCTCACTAGCAGACTCGCTCCCCAGGATATGACGGGAGAGTAGGCTTTCACTCGAAGGCAGCGAGTTCCAAAAATTTTCGTAGGTCTGACTGAGCGACGCCGCAACAAGAGGATAATCGTCAATCACGTTGTCGTTCTGGTCCGGGTCTCGTAGAACGTCGAAGAGTTGCTGACCGTCTATCAAGCGCCAGCGTTGAGATTTCACGGAAACGTTCTTCCACTTTTCTCGCGTTCGCCCCCGAGGGCATTGAACGATCAAACGCCGCTCATCTGTCCACAATGCCTTCCCTGCCAAAATTGGCCGTAGGCTTCGACCGTCTAACTCCCGATCGGAAGACACCCCACAAATATCCAATACAGTGGGAAAAACGTCGACCATCCCGGCAAGCGCCTTTGACTCCCGTCCCACGTTCTCGGTCACCGGAGGATACCTCATCATGCAAAAAACCTGATGATACTCGTCATAGCCCAAGCCCTTGTGCAATCGCTCTCGCCGCGTTCCTTGATCCGTAGCAAAAATAACCAAGGTGTCGTTTTTCAACCCTAGCGTCTGCAGGTGTTCTAAGATTTGGCCGACATTGTCATCGATGTTCTCAATCATCGAATAGAGAGCCATGTCGTTCCGCGGATAATCTTCGCCTCGGTCCCTTATCGCCTGAGCTTGCTCAGGGTGCGATTGCCAAGGACGATGGGTAGCCGGCGTCGACACGAAGCAAAAAAACGAATCATCTTGGTGTTCCGTAATGAAAGCCTTCGCTCGGTCAAAGAGCACATCCGTTGTGAATCCTTCTGTGGCCACAAACTCCCCATTGTGATCGAAGGTCGCATCAAGGTGATCGTTGCCGTAGAAATCTTCCAACTGTCCAATTCCCCCACCACCGTGAACAAAGGCTTCCTCAAATCCTCGCTGATTCGGATGGTAGGGATGGGAGAACCCAAGGTGCCATTTGCCGAAGATTGCAGTTCGGTATCCCGCCCTTCCCAAGACATCCGCCATCGTTTCCTCGTCTCGATGCAGAATCGAGACGCCTCCAATCGTGTTGTGGATCCCAGCGCGCATCGCGTATCGCCCCGTCATGAGAAGGGCTCGGCTCGGAGAGCAGAACGGGGGCGCATGAAAGTTGACAAAATCGACACTCTCCGTGGCGAGTCGGTCGATATTCGGGGTCTGGACATGAGGATGCCCGTGCCCACTCAATTCATAGTAACTTTGATTATCCGTAAGTATCAGCAGCACATTCGGCCGCTGCCCCGCCTCTGCCCGTGGGGAGAGACTCAACACAATCGAAACCACGATCAAACTTAGATAGCACGTCTTCATAGGCTCAGTGAGTGCTCAGATTGGAACAGTGAATCGAGAAAAAGGAAAGCGAGATCGCATGACTCAGAATTCTCCGAACAGACGCTTCCAATTAGATTAAGCTTGCTGAGCTCAATTATCCCAATTAACCCAGTTCGCCATGGCCTTTGACGAAACTCTCGCGAAACGTGTCGCAAAAGTGTTCAGTGACAAAGAAATCGTCTTTATTACAAAGAAGATGATGGGTGGCCTCTGTTTCATGGTGGACGACAAGATGTGTGTCGGAGTCGATAAAGATCGACTCATGGTCCGACTTGATCCCGAGGACTATTTAGCAGCTCTCTCTCAACAAGGTTGCCATCCTATGGACTTCACAGGACGTCCACTGAAAGGATTCGTATTCGTCGACCGTACTGGGATAGAAACGGACGCGAAGCTCGAATACTGGATCGAACAGGCGATCGCGTTCAATCCAAGAGCAAAGTCGAGCAAGAGGACAAAGCGGTCTCCGTAATTACAAGTCCACGGCAGTCTTATCCAAAGCAAGGATTGAAAACCAGGCTCTTCTGGTTTATCCTCCTTCCAAGAAACAAGGCAAGCCGCCCCCGTTTTCCGACGTGGCGACGGAAGCACCTCTTCCAAGATGATCAAAGCCAAGATACGGCCCTCATTACTACTCATCACACTTGCACTCATTGCCGGATCGCGCATCAGCGCTGACACCCTCGATCATTTTGTCGTCAGCATCTGGGAGACGGATCAAGGTCTTCCTGAGAATTCGGCCACTTCAATGGTTCAAGATAAGGACGGCTTCCTCTGGTTCGGAACATTCAACGGACTCGTTCGCTTCGACGGGATTGGATTCAAAATTTTCGACCGATCAAACCTCCCATCATTGCCTAGCCCAGCAATCGTCAATCTTCACTATGATCAAGAGGACAGACTTTGGGTCAGTACAACCGCGGGCTTGATCATTCAAGACGGTGATTCTTGGGAGTCGCTTGATAAGTCCAAAGGCTGGGACGGCAACTACGTTCGCACATTCGCTGAATCGGCCAATCACGGCACTTACCTTTCTACGTTTGACGGCAAGATCCTCCGCTTCGATTCTGGCGAACTACGATCACTTCCACCTCCCCCAGGCGAAGAGGAGGACGGTTACTTTATCCACCTGGACAGTGAAGGATTACTCTGGGCCTTAGATTCTGAGTTCATCGGATCCTGGGACGGAGAACAATGGACCCGGGCGGAGAAGGCCAGCGCACTCCTGTCCCACCGCAAGAACTACGCCCTCGCACCGGCACGCAATGGCAATCACTGGATACTCGACGCTCTATTCTTGTGGCAGTTCAATGGAGACGTTCCTGTCTCTAAAACCGCCCTTCCCAAGGACTGCACGGACACTTGGAGCTTATTCGAAGATCGCGCAGGGAAGATCTGGGTAGCCTCGTTCACTCACGGCCTCTTTATTTTCGATTCCAAGACGAGTGAATGGACCCATCTCACATCCAGCGACTTGCTATCTCACGACAGCCTCCGTTTCGTGTTTCAAGACCAAGAGAACCATCATTGGATCGGTTCCTCGGGCGGAGGTCTCATGCAGTTTCAAGAGCCACGTTTCAAATCCTTCGGCAAACAGGACAAGCTCCAAGAACCGCTCATCAAGTCGGTTTCAGTAGGCGGAGATGGAAGCGTTTACGCGGCTACATTCGGAGCTGGTGTTAGCCAGCTAACTTCCCAAGGATTCGAGCATCTCCCAACGAGCAACGGTAAGGGTGTCTACGCCCAGTCCGTTCTCATTGGCAAACAACACAAAATCTGGGCCGGAACATCCGAGAATGGATTCTACCTGGCAGACGTAGGAGCTTCGCTCCTAAAGCCCGACAAGAGCATTTCCCTTGAGGATATCCGGGCGAGTTACGAAGACCGCTCCGGGCAGCTATGGCTCGGAGGACGTCGCGGGGTCTTTCGCCGCCAGGGCAAACAATGGACTCCATTTCTTCTCCCTGAGGACATCACATCCTCCGTCACCGCAATCGCACAACATCCGATCACGAACGAAATCTATGTCGGCACTTCAACCTCAGGACTCTATCGAACCCAAGGCGACCGTCTGGTCAAGGCCACCATCACTCGGCGTTTCGACGACGAGGGCATCTCGAGCTTGCTTTTCCTAGAAGAAGAGACGCTTGTCATCGGGACGTTTGACCTCGGCCTGCTCTTGTTTCGTAAAGGCACAGTCGTCCAACTCGACGCAGAAAGAGGTTTTCCCGGTTCAGGCATCTCCTCCACAACGCTTCATGAAGGCCACCTTTGGATTGGAACAAATCGTGGAATCGTTCGGCTAAGTCTCGATCACCTTCGGAAAATGTTCTCCAATTCCAAAACCCAGTTCCTGGGCCAAGTTTTTACTCAGAGCGACGGTCTTTCCAGCATCGAGTGTCCGATCGGATTTCAGCCAACTGCAGCCATCGACTCCGACGGACAGATCTGGTTTGCATCCGGGAAAGGACTGAACGTGATCGCGCCCAGACGGCTCCAGATCAACAAGGTTGACCTCGCAATCGCCTTTGACGGACTCAGCTTCACGGACTCAGAAGGACTGACTCGGCGCTTCGAGGATGTGCCCGAGAAAACGGTTTTTTCTATCCCCCCAGATCACTCAAACCTCACCCTTCAATTCACCAGCCCCAGCTTCGCATCGCCCGAGAAGATCACTTTCGAAACAACTTTCAAAGGCCCGCAACAAGACATCACAAATCTACAAAGCGCTCGGGAATTTCAATTCCATCGACTCGCTCCGGGAGACTACGAACTCACAGTACGGGCTCGAAACGGCGACGGAATCTGGTCGAAGAAAACAGGTGTGTTCAATCTCTCTGTCGCCCCCTTCTACTGGCAGACAACGCCCTTTAAATTAAGCGCAGGAACGAGTGCGATCGTCATCACAGGCACCATTGGATTCTGGATATCCCGCCGAAAAATGAAGAGAGAAATGCGATTTCTCGAGTCAGAGCACCGGCTGAAGAACTTGCTGGAACAGACGCAGCAAAGCGCAGAAATCGGAGGATGGGAATACGACACAGTTACACAACGTCTCTACTGGACCCAGGAGGCCTACTCAATCCACCATCTCGCGCCGGACCATCCCGAGATCACACTTGAAGAGTTCTACCAGCTCTATCTTCCGAGCGATCAATCCCTCCTCCGCCATGCAATCGAGCAGGCAAGCCGAGCCAGCAAAGACTTTGATCTCGAACTCCGCCAGAAGCAGGACAAGACTTGGTTGCGGGTCACCGGAAAAGTCGTCGATTCTCCAAACAGAAAGATTTTTGGCTGCGTCCAAAATATCCAGCACCAGAAAGATCGCGACGGCCAACTCAGACAATCGCAGAAGTTGGAAGCCATTGGCACTTTGGCCGGTGGGATCGCTCACGACTTCAACAATATTCTCACTGGCATCCGAGGATACGCGGACCTACTTAACCTAGACATCCGAGAGAACGATCCCGCTCGCGAACATGTCAAGGAGCTCCAAGATGCGGCAGGCAGAGCCACGGATCTCGTGAAACAGATTCTTACCTACAGCCGCCCAAGCTCGGAGAACCTAAAACCCCTCGATCCTATCGAAGTAAGCCGGCACGCCCTGAAGCTGATTCGTGCCTCTATTCCGAGTAGCATTGCAATCAGCTCAAACCTCGCGGCAGATACACCCAAGATTCTCGGGTCCGAAACACAGATTCATCAGCTCCTCCTGAATCTCTTCACCAATGCCGCCCAGTCAATCGGTGAACTTGGATCCATTCGCTGCACACTCAGTCGGCTGACCGTCACGGAGAGTGAAGCCCATCCACTAGGAGATTTGTCTCCAGGCGAGCACGCAGTGTTCGAAGTCCAGGACTCGGGTCAAGGTATGGACGCCGAAGTACTCGACCGTGTATTCGATCCATTCTTCACCACGAAGTCCAATGCAAGCGGGACTGGACTCGGTCTTTCGGTCGTCCTCGGTATTGTCAAGAGCCACCAGGGCGCCATTCGAGTCGACACCAAACTCGGCGAGGGCACCACATTCCGCGTTTTCTTTCCATCGCTGAAGGGAAAAACCAGTCAGTCGTCTGCCACTTCCAATCAGATTCCAGCAGGTCAGGGTCAACGAATCATGGTGATTGACGATGACCTAGACGTCATCGAGGTGAATACTCGCATGATGAAGCATTTGGGATATGCCAGCGACTCATACCTCTCCCCAACAGATGCGGTCGCGGCCTTCGCAAAGGATTCAGAAGCCTACGATCTGGTGATCACCGATCTCACCATGCCGATCATGCGAGGGGACATCGTCATCCAACGGATTCGGGAACGAAACTCCAAGGTTCCGATCATTCTGTGCAGTGGCAATCTCGATGACCAAGACCCGCACAAAATCGATCCAGCCGGTCGGGTTCTACGCCTTCAAAAACCTTACCAATACAATGAGTTAGCCAGAGCCATCGCGAGTGCCCTCGCATTGGGTGAATCAGAAGCTTCGATCACGGAACCGCAAGCACCAAACGCTTCCACCGAGCAACACGAAGTCACCCCACAACACTAGTTCCCGGGCCCGCTACCGATTGTCCAACAAGTACTCAAAACGCCTCTGCACCAAGGGGTACTTTTCGATAGCCTGCGGCAAGCGCAGGTCTTCAGGCGCAAATGAGTAGCTCGGTTTACCATCCCTGAGCAAGACAACAGTGTTTAGGATCAAGCACGCTTCGATACCTGAGTGGCAATTCGCCAAGACTTCGCGAATAACCGGCCTCGGATCCTCGGCCCCAATCAAGCCAAGAAACTCGGCGGCGCGAACACGAACCAAGCCAACCTCGTCATCCTTCGCAATCCTACTCACAAGACTCTTCAGAGGCTTAGCCCTTCCATTGAAGGAGCTACAAGCTATTAGGCCCCAATACCGCTCCCAGGGTCGATCAGAACGCAGGGCACTCTCAATCGCCACTCGCGCCTCCGAAAACGACCTTAGATTCAGATTAGCTACATCGATCAGGCCTCCGATGTCGTCGCGGTGTGAGATTCCAAAATCTGTCGGCGAGTCGAAGGCAACTTCGGTCAAGTAGCTTTCTGGATAGAAGCTCAGGTCAGGCATGGCCTTCAACTTCTTGGTTAGTCGCTCACGCAAATCGAGCAGGATCGAGCTGAATTCGGGATGAGAGGCCAAGTTTTCGGTCTCATGCGGATCGTTCTCAATATCATAGAGCGCCTCGCTCGCCTGAGGTTCGAAGAACTGCCGCTGAATCGAGTTCAGTTGGCCGGCTTCAAACAGCTTTCGCCACTCTTCATAAGCCAGCATTCGGTAGCGGTAGTTATTCTGAAGTCCATCGAAGTTGAACGGCTGATAGCTACGCACATAACTAAAGCGCCCTTTCCGCAACACTCTCACCAAATCATACTTCTCATCGAATCGGTCAGCGTAGCCAAAGGCTTCATCTCGCCGCGACACCGAAGCTTGATTCTGCCCAGGCCCAAGAAAGGGCACGCCGTCGATGCCGTCCGGCATCGGAAGCCCCGCAAGATTGAGTACCGTTGCTCCGAAATCGACAAAACTCACGAATCCATTCACTCGGCTGCCAACTTCAAATTCGACACCATCCCGAAAGTTCTCCGGAATACGAACAACCAGTGGCACATGCAAGCCCCGCTCTTTCGCATAGCCCTTACTTCCCGGCAAGACGCCACCATGATCACCGAAATAGAAAATATACGTATCCTCAAGCACGCCATCGGCTTCCAGCTGATCGACCACGGCTCCAATTTGCTGGTCCATAGACTGGATACGGTCATGATACCGAGCATAAGTATATCGAAAGGTTGGCGTATCCGGATGGTCAGGCGCCAGCAGCACGGAATCTGGGTCTGTTTGATTCGATTTCTGCGCCATTTCTTTTTGGCTAAAGTGGAGCGAACCCTCGTGGCTGACACCGAAGCTTTGCATGTGGAAGAAGGGCTGGCCTGGCGCTCGATCTCGCCAAGTCGCATTCCTTGATGAGGCATCCCAAACGCCTTCTCCCTCGACGGCGTTGTAGTCTTTCTTCTGTCGATTCGACGTGTAATAACCGGATTCCCGCAGCCAGGCCGGAAACATTTTCACGCCCTGAGGCAGCGGAACGGGAACGGCCTTGCGATGATACTGCGTCCCAATACGAGGAGCATAGCATCCCGTCATTAGAGTCGTGCGAGCGACACTACAAACGGGTGCATTAGAAAAGGCGTTCTCAAACACCAAGCCTTCTTTAGAGAGGCTCTCAATTCGAGGTGTAGCCGCTCCCATTTCGTCGTAGAGACGCAGAAAGTGCTTCGAATTATCCTCAGAGATCAGCCAAACGACATTCGGTCGCGCAGCCCAAATTGAGGCACAGGTGCAAAAAAGCAGGCAGCTCAGGGCCAAGCCCAAGGGGTTCGTCTTCATCTTCGTCAGTCGGGAGAAATCAATACGCTCGACTCGACTTTCGAATCGCTTCAAGTCGAATTTCCAAACGGTCTACCAGAGCGGGATACTCCCCGGACAGGTCTTTTGTTTCTTTCCAATCGGATTCCATATCAAAGAGCTGATAGGGGCGTTCAAAAGCCTTGCCCCGGGGGCGTTCTCGACCACCCGATCCGTTCCCCAAGACCAACTTCCACTTCCCCTCTCGAATCGCAAACATCCCGCCCGAAGAATGATGGATCACGGGCGCCCCTCGAACGTCCGACTCCTCGGTGAGCAGTCTTAACAATGAGAAACTATCTTCCGCCTCGCCATCCACTCGAGGCACCTCTGCGATTTCTCGAAAAGTAGCAAAAAGATCTGTCAGACACACAGTGGTGCGGCAATCACTCCCCGCACGAATCCGCGCCGGCCATCGCGCGAAGAAGGGAACATGGTGCCCTCCCTCCCAAACGTCTGCCTTCGTACCTCGAAAAGGTCCATTGGCACGATGCCTATCAGCCCGAAATCCCTGGATCGTTACATCGTCCACATGGTCTGGAGCAGCCACCTCGTCATAGCGATACATGTAGGAGCCATTGTCTGAACTGAATACGACCAGGGTGTTCTCAGTGATCGCGGCATCGTCCAGGCTCTTTAGAATTCTCCCTACTGTCCAATCTACTTGAACGATGAAATCACCATACTCGCTGAGTGATGTCTTCCCTTTGAAACGCGCATGGGGCATCGCTGGTTTGTGCGGACCAGTCAACGGAACATAAAGGAAAAAGGGCCGCTTCTGAGCAGCCGTCGATTCTATGAAGCCAACTGCCTCATCGGTCAGGCGATCAAGGACTTGATCAATCACGAAGTCTTCTGCCCGAGGACCTTGCCTTACAAAGTGGGGAAACTTCATGGCTGCTTGCTGCAGCGTCGGAAGCCGAGTAAAGCGATCATTGCGAATATACACGTAAGGGGCCATGTCGAGCGATGCACTCACTCCAAAATAGCTATCAAAGCCATGATGAATAGGGCTGTCGACGATGACTCCTCCAAAATCAATACCAGGATCCCCTGCCCAGGCAGTTCGTTCCGCATCCTTTCGGAGGACGGGGAGTTGCATCCCCAAGTGCCATTTCCCGACGGCCCCCGTGACATAGCCTCGACGTTTGAGCATCGAAGCGAGCGTCGCTTGCTTTCCGCCCAAAAGCGGCGGACTGTAACCACCAAGCACGCCCCTCTTCAGCGAACTCCGCCAACAATAGCGGCCTGTTAGCAATCCGTATCGAGTGGGAGTACAGACCCCTGATGGAGAATGCGCATCCAAGAAACGCATTCCTTCGCGGGCCAGCCGATCTAGATGGGGGGTGGGAATTTCAGAATCAGGATTTAGGTTCTGAACGTCTCCATACCCCATGTCATCTGCCAAAATCACTACAAAGTTTGGCAGAGTCTCCTCCGACGCTTCACCACGGAGGGGCTGACTGGCCAGAGCAACGCTGAGCAGGCAGAGAAGAAGCCTGTCTAGCCACGGCATCCTATCGTTCATAGAGGAAGCTCCAATCATCTTCCCCGAACTATCCACGCCACAGGTTATCGCCCATTTGCCATTCTTTTCTCGCGGGCTCCCGAACGTGGGCATTCAGATGAGGTTTATCCGTAATCGCCATGCGCTCCGCATCCCAGTCAAACGATTCACCATAGCGTTGGGCGAGCACGCCCAGAAGAACCATCTCGGTTAAATCGGACGCATAATCAAATTGGCTTCCCGGCGCAGGTCCTTCGCCCTTGATCGCAGCGATCCACTCCCGTTGAGGACCACCCTCGACGCGAGGTATACTCTTCGGCACGGGACTCTCCTGAAACGCTTTCCAGTCTGGATCGGGTAACAACCTGGGGTCATTCGGTCGACCGCCCGTCATCAGACTGAGTCCATCTCCTACCATGATCATTCCTGTTCCAGGTAGCTTGTCCAAGCCCCACTCAGGGCGAAGGTCAGGCTTCAATCCCCCTTCATACCAGGTCAGCTTGACAGGCGCTCGCCCCTTTCGCTCCGGAAACTGATAAGTCACTTTGGACCGGTCTGGAATCAAGCCCGCATGCGGTGCCGAACGTTCCGAGATCGCTACCGAACTTGGCATTCCCAAGTCGAGCGACCAGAACGGGGCATCCAAGGTGTGGCAAGCCCAATCCCCCAAAAGTCCGCCGCCAAATTCCCACCATCCCCGCCAGGTTCGAGGCGCGTATGCATCACTGTAAGGACGATTCTTCGCCGGTCCCAGCCATAGGTCCCAATCGAAATCTCGCGGCACATCCATCGGACTGGGCGGATACTGCTTAGGACGACCGAAGTAGCGCCCGTTGAAATTAGGTCCATTCAACCACGCATGAACCTCGCGCACGTTTCCAAGAATTCCTGCCTCATACCATTCCTTTATCGACCGAATGCCATCCGTCGCATGACCTTGATTGCCCATTTGAGTAACGACTTTGTATCGGTGAGCCGCTTTCTTCAGCGTCCTCGCTTCCCAAACATTGTGCACCAGGGGTTTTTCGATGTAGATGTGCTTCCCTAATTCCATCGCCGAGAGCGCAGCCACAAAATGAGTATGATCCGGGGTGCTGACCATAACGGCATCAATTTCGCTCCCCATCTTGTCGAGCATCACGCGAAAATCTCTGAATCGCTTGGCTTTCGGGTTCTGTCGGAAGGCTCCAGCCGCACTCTTGTCGGAGATATCGCAGAGGGCAACGATGTTCTCATCCCGACAGCCACCCCAGTTTGCGGCTCCTCGCCCCCCAACGCCGATGGCGGCCACGTTCACCCGGCTATTTGCGGCTGCCCCCGCACGGCCAATATTGAAAAGGGGCAACGCCATGGCGCCCGTCAGGGCCAGAGAGGACTCTCTCAAAAAGGAACGGCGCGTACGCAAGGGTCCAGTAGACTTCGAGGTTGATAGCTTTTCCGTGGGCATCTTGAAAGGCTGCCAAGATTTGCCGGCGCTCGCAATACAAAGAACTCGCCTGTCGTGCCCAATACAGCGCCTAAAGGAGGCCGGGCTGCCTGGCCGGTGATAATCTAAGGCAAGCCTGGCAAGAACCCATCGAGCCCCGATGTCAGTTCAACTCTCGTTTCCCCGATCCTCGAAGCCTCCCCCTCCCAGATTCGCTCAGACAAATTGGTCATTTTTCGCCGAAAAGTACGATTCTCAGGCACGATGCATGAATCAATTTAACCAATGGAACCAACGGAACGATTGATCCCTGCCACCGTCCAGACAACAAATCAAGTGTCCCCCTGAAGATCCTACCGAGCATTCAACAACGCTGCTGCTCGCGAAACGAGACGCCCTCAGCCTCATCATGAGACGAACTGAAAAAATTCATGAAATAGATTTCATGCTTCAACGGATGCCCTGGCAAGGCAGTAGCTCTCCCGCTCACAAAATCGGGCACCTCATGCCAGAACGAGCCCCTTCGTGCAACCAAAGCGAGGAAGGAGACAAGTGAGGGTTGGGAAATACCAGTATATCACTGGCTTCCATTCCAGATGCGAAACTATTTTCGTGAATCGCTCCTCGTTCAGCATGGCACTCCGAATATCAGTCTATGAAAAATACACGTACTCATTCTCTCAGTGGCCTAACCGTGATTACGGCACTCGTGGCTTCGACCACCACGATATCACTTCAGGCTCAGACCGAGGCTAAGGCTTCCACTTGGGAGTTCCTCCCAACAGCAATCAAAGAAGGCAAGGTCAACGTGAACAGCTTACTCCGGTGGGAATACGCCGACCAAGAGTCGTTCGGTGGCGGTCCAGATCCCGACGAATCAAACGCCTTCACTATTCGTAACCGCCTTGGATTCACCACGGGGAGCTTCGCAAACTTCAAATCTCAGCTGGAGTTCGAAGATGTCACCATTCTCGGAAATGAAGACAACTTCAATCAAGCAGGTCTCAATCCTGCCGCAGCCGGCCGAACCGTGATTGCGGACCCAGAGACAACCGAAATCAACCAATTCTGGCTCGCCTACGAAAACTGGGACACGCTCGTAAAATTTGGACGGCAAAAGATCGTTCTTGATGGTTCTCGTTTCGTTGGGGACGTGATCTGGAGGCAAAATCAGCAGACCTACGACGCTGTCTCGGTCGCCCACACCGGAATCACCGATACCTCCCTCTTTTACGCCTACTCATCCAATGTGAATCGAATCTTCGGTGACGACCATCCGGCCGGTGATTTTTCGTCTGACATCCATATGTTCAACGCCTCCTACAGTGGATTCAAAGCAGGCAAGTTGGTCGGCTACACCTACCTCACCGACCTGAACGACGCCCCCGCTCTTTCAAACGCTACCTATGGCGCAAGTTTCGTTGGCAGCACACCCGTTACGGATACCATGGCAGCGACCTATCACGCGGAGTATGCTTACCAAACCGACTACCAGAATAGTCCGGCTGACTTTGACGCGAATTACTACCATCTCTCGCTCGGCGCCAAACACAAAAAGATCAACTATGGCGTCGGCTACGAAGTCCTGGGAAGCGACGATGGAGCCCGTGGATTCGTCACCCCGCTCGCAACTCTTCACAAGTTCAACGGTTGGGCGGATGCCTTTCTTGGAACCCCTGCAGACGGCCTCGAAGATCTCTACGCGTGGTTCGGCGTGACGCTTCCGGGTTCGATTCCACTGAAGTTCGTCTACCACAAGTTTGATGCTGAAACGGGAGGAGCAGACTACGGGGATGAATTCAATCTCATCGCTACGAAGAAGCTCAGCGACCATTTCTCCCTACTCACAAAGTTTGCCCACTACGAAGAAGGCGACGCGGGCCGAGCCGGCAGAACCCGCTTCTGGTTGCAACTGGCTTTCAACTACTAGAGCCATTCCCAGTTCCTCGAAAGACTCCCGTTCGCAACGCGACGGGAGTCTTTTTGCGTTCTGACCACAATCCCTACAGGAGCCATTCCCAGTTACCAGAAGAGCGGAAAGCGTGAATCCCAGCACACGAGATAGGAGATGCTTTTCCTCCATACTCTAATCGACGAATTCGAACCTAAAAATAGCCTGTTTCAGTCCGTTGACTTGACTCTTGCCTCGGTACATATTCGGACTCATGAATTGGGACATTTCTCACATTCTTAGCGATTGGGATTTTGAGCCTGGCGAAGCCATGGTTCGAAGATTCATCGGTAAGGATGGCATCGAAAAGATTCAGATGAGAATCGATCTCGGCATTCTACAAATGAATGCCGACGGTCGCCCCGATGGTAAGCTACCCTATGGCAAAGACTCATTCTTCGAACACTTGCGAGATAAGCTCGAAGCGTTTGAGCTTGAAAACGATGGAGACGATGAGGGCTTTCAACTAGAGGCCAAGGAATGCCAGAAGCTCCAACAAGAAGCCATACAATACCACCATCGCTACATCTGCTACTTTCAGCTTGAAGACTACGCGAACGTGGTCCGCGACACTGAGCGCAACCTTGATGCCATTGCGTTCGCATCCGATTATTGCCCCTCAGAGGAAAACATCTGGAGCCTGCGCCAGTTAACACCACAGCTCCTCATGATGCGAACCCGGGCAACCGCCGCCCAGTTCCTCGCCCTGGAAAAGCACAATAGTGCGATTCGGAATGTTGAGGAGGGGCTGGACCAGCTCCGAGATTTTTATGAATCTGTTTCTCGCCCAGATCTGGCGGAAGAAAGCGGGGAGCTGCAAGCCCTGGAAACGTGGCTCGAGGAGCTCAAAGACCAACGCCCCCTTTCAAAACGCGAGAAGCTCGAACTCGAACTCAGTGAAGCGATTAAGCAAGAGAACTTTGAGCGTGCTGCTCAGGTCCGCGATCAGATTAAAGAACTTGAAGCTTAAGCCTCTGATTTAGTCGTCAATTATTCATGGAAAAC
Organism: uncultured Verrucomicrobiota bacterium; assembly: GCA_964342405.1. Classification (GTDB taxonomy): domain Bacteria; phylum Verrucomicrobiota; class Verrucomicrobiia; order Limisphaerales; family AAA164-E04; genus UBA2970. The sequence continues at coordinate 47,592 of CAYFGX010000020.1, forward strand.
CTCACCCAAACGATCACCGCAGAAATTAAAATGGCAATGGTGGCTAAGGACAGCCTCCGCCTTAATACTCTTCGCATGCTGAAGTCCGCGATCGGCTATGCTGCAATTGAGGCGAGCAAGGATGAGCTCTCGGATCCCGAGATCATCAGTGTGATTCAGAAAGAGGCAAAGAAGCGGAAAGACGCACACGAGCAGTTTCTAAAGGGCGGGCGTGCAGAGCAAGCTGAGCAAGAAGCTCAAGAACTGAAGATTCTAGAATCCTTCCTCCCTACCCCTCTCACACCCGAGGAACTCGAGGAGGTCGTCCGTAAGGCGATCACCGAGGTCGGGGCAACGAGCAAGAAGGAAATGGGCCAAGTGATCAAGACCGTTCAACAGTCCGCTTCGGGTCGAGCGGACGGCAAGGCGATCAGCCAGATGGTTGGCAAGCTGCTTTCCTAAGACCATCCAGCAGTGCCGAGCCGAGGCTTAGCGCTGAGGAAAAATCTGATACAAGATCAGGTAGATCACGACCCCTGTTACGGAAACATACATCCAGGCGGGCCAAGTCCATCTCGCAATCCGAGCGTGCTTGTCAAACTCCTGTCGAGCCGCTCGATAAACGGTCATAATCACCATCGGAACGATGGCGATGGCCAAGACGAGATGAGTGAACAGAATCGTCAGGTAGATCGGCCGGAACCAAGCTGGATTCTGAAAGCTGGTGTGAGCCTCTCCGTGAACTCGCTGCATCCCCACGTGATACGTCACGTAACAGGCGAGGAACAAAGCTGACGTGGTTAGCGCACCAATCATGCAGTTCCGGTGAGCAATCTTGTTGCCTCGCTTGATATTGATGAATCCAAGCGTCAGCAGCACAGCGCTGCACGCATTCAGGATTGCATTGATGGCAGGAAGATCCTCGAGGGCCATATTGATTTGCGAACTAAAGACGATCTAAGTCAGCGATGATTTCCTGGACGGTATTCGTCCCCAAACTTTCATAAGTGCTTCGGATCCGAGATTCCCCATCCACAAGGACAATCAACGAACTGTGCGTGTAAAGGTCCAACTCTGACTGACGAGAGTCTTCAGGGTTTTCCTGCACGGCCAACAACAGTTCTTTCTGAATTGCTCTACCGATTTCGGATTTCTCGCCCGTCAAAAAAGACCACCGATTCGTATCACTCCCAAACCTTTTGCCGTATCGCGCTAGGATCTCGGGTTGATCAAAATCTGGATCCGTCGTGATTGATACGAGGTTTAAATCCTTCCCGGCGGCTGAAGCATCCTGGATTTCTTTCATTCGCTGCGTCATTTGGAGGCAAATGCTGGGACAGCGAGTGAAAAATATATTTGCGATCCAAGGTGTGCCGCGCAACGAAGCTGGTGTCACTTCTGCACCAAACTGATTTGTCAGCGTGAAGCTATCGATCGCCTTGATGACCGGAAGCTCGGAAGCAGCACCAGCCCTACCGCTTTTGCTTTGAGTCGATTCAAGGAAGAAGGCTACACAGATTCCCGCTATCACTAGGACCAACACGCCCCATACGGCCCACTGTAAAGCCTTCGTTTGATTCACACCTTGTCGCTTGACCTATAAACCCAGAGTTCGATGCCGCAAAATAGCGACAGTTCGACAGCCCCCTTAAGACTCCTCAATCTTCCAAGGGACCTCTCGGTCCAAACCCCTTATTCGAATCCGCCGTCGTCGCCGGCCGTCGTCAGAGATTTCTCTGCCACCCAGGCTTCGAACTCTTCCGGACTTTGGACCGTCATGAAACCCGTCGTCATCTTTGAATGACCATTCCCGCACAACTGCGCACAATTGATCTGGTATCGTCCTTCCTTCAACGGAACAGCCCAAGTCGGGACAGAGATACCGGGGATGGCATCCTGACAGATTCGGAGGGCGATCACCTTGAACGAATGAATCACGTCAAGTGACGAGATCTGGAAGACCGTTGCTTGCCCAGAGGGTACTCTAAGGTCGTTGAGCGTGAAGAAATCATCCATACCCTGCTCATCGTCCCGAACCTGTCCGAACTTGTTATCCGAAGTCACGAGCTCAAGGTCCTGTTTTCCAAAGGTTTTGTCTGGTCCGGGATACATAAAGTTCCAGCCAAACTGCTGAGCCATCACTCGGACAACGTTCGTGTCTGGCCCACTTGGAGCCTTATCCACGATTTTGGCCCAAAGCGGGATAGCAAAACCAATGAGAAGGACCGCTTCAATCAACGCGACAAAACCCTCTAAATACGTGGAAGCATGCGTCCGCGCACCGACATGATCAGCCTTTGGATTTTTGCTCGCTCGGAATCGCCATAACACGTACAGGAAGTAGGCCATCCAGACGACAAAAAGGAACCCCATGAGCCAATGGATGTAGATGATGAATGCATCCACTTCCTTCCCGTGTTCCGAAGTGACGACAGGTAAACTTAAGAGTTTTTCGAACATAATTCGTTGTTGTGATTTTCGGCTACGGCTGTCTCTTGCCCTACGCCCCCTTGGGCTTCAAGAGCTGCCATCGCCGCCGCCCTGCGGGCAACAAAAATAAAGAATCCGATGATGGAGAATAAAACAAAATAGGCGACACAGATCATGGTAAGAATCCCCCAATTCATACCAGCCGCCAGAGGCGAATCAGATTCACCATAACACGTCGCACAGGCTAGTGCCTTAGGACTGGAACTAACCAGCCCGACCATTACCGCAGCCAAAAGGCCGTCTCTGAATCTCATCCCATTTCGTGCAATCATAGGTAACTGATATGCTGAAGCTTCTTCAACACGTAACGACCATAAACCACGAGCGCCACTGCTGCCACCAAGCCCCCTGTTCCCATAGCAAGATTAGCTATCGTCCCGCCCGAAAAGAACTTTGAGAGCTCCAGTCCGCCAACAACCAATGAGGTCGTTGTCGTGAGAATAACAAACAGGATATGGAATGCTTTGAGTGACATCGCTACTTTTTTCCTTATGGGTAAATCGTATTCGTCGGAGGATCAGACATTGCCCAGATCGTCAGGAACATGAGCCCGGCCGCAAAGAAAACCGTCGAAGCCATAATTCCATAGATCATCTTCTTTTCATCCATCAAATGCATGAAATATCCAGCAACAAAGAAACCCTTCACACTCGCAATCAGCAAAGCCAAGGCCACTGTCATTGCCATGTTCGGCAATTCAATGTAGCTCGCCGCGACGGTCAGGATCGTCCCAATGATCAGGACAATAAAGACCTTAATGTAACGTGCCTTTTCCTTTTCAATTTCTTCAGGGGTATGTCCACTCATAATCTATAGTAGGTAAAGGATTGGAAAGAGGAAGATCCACACGAGGTCAACAAAGTGCCAGAACAGACCGGAGACCTCGATCCGGTTTGTGTACCGCTCAGGATCCGTTTTCCACATCTTCGCCCCAGGCCCCCAGAGGTAGGCAATCACGAGCGCACCACCAATCACGTGAAGTGCATGCAAGGCCGTCATGGTGAAGTAGATCGCAAAATAGGTGTTCGCCCAAGGGCCCCAATTGGTCATCTTTTCGACATCGGCCATCTGAATGGTCATGTCGCCATGGTGATGATCATGAGCCTCCTCACCGGCTGCCGCATGTTCGTCATCGTGCGCCTTCGCTGCCTTCTTTTGTTCCTCGATAGCGATTGGTCGGTAGGCAATCCCCTTCTCAGCTGGATAGCTCAGAGGGTGGCTCAGAACGATGTATTCATCCGTCTTCTCTACCAAATGACCATCAACCCGAGTTCCGTTCGTCAAGGTCACATCATAGTGGGTGAATTTGTCACGGTACTCATACGACTTGACCAACACGAAAATGAAAGCACATATGATCGTTATCGCCTGGAAAAACTTGTACTTTCCAAACTGCTTTAACTTCAGCGCGGACCAAGCAAGCACAACCGTCACACTAGATATGATGAGGACAAGCGTGTTGAAGGTACCAATCGGAACGTTCAACAGTCCCGTCGGCCACGTCCCTTCGACCGAGCCAACCCGCAATAGAATGTAGGCGGAAAAGAAACCTCCAAACAGCATCACTTCGGACGCGAGGAAGAGCCAGATTCCAACTTTAGCATTGTAAAGCCCGGTGTCTTTTCTGGGCTCTGTTACGTAAGGTATTTCCATCTCTTAGAATCTCCGATTCTCGTCTGTTGTCCTTAGGCAGATTGGTTCTGAGGCACAAAGTCTTCCTTCGCACCCGGCAAACTATAGTCATACGGGCCTCGGACAACGGTCGTGTCCTTCACAAAGTTGCCATGCGGCGGAGGGGTTGGGGTCTGCCAATCCAGAGTGGTCGCACGCCATGGATTATCCGACTCCACTTTCTTCCCGTACTTCATGCTCAAGAAGAAGTTGAGAATGAATGGGACCTGAGCGATTCCCAAAGCCCATGCGGCATGAGAAACGGTGACGTTCAAGCCGATCATGCTATCAGAGAGTCCCCCGATCGCATCTGGATTGTTCGCGATGGAATAGCCAGCGCCACCGTCAGCCATTCGACGGAGCATACCCGACATTCCCTGTGCAAACATGGGCTGGAACACCAAATTCATGAAGACGAATGATGCCCAGAAATGCACCCTGCCCCAGAATTCACTCATAAACCTCCCTGTCATCTTCGGATACCAGAAGTAGACCCCGGCTAAGAGACCGAAAATCGTTCCCGGTGCCACCACATAATGGAAGTGAGCAATGACGTAGTAGGTGTCGTGCAAGTGAATATCGCTGAAGTTAAAGCCAAGCGGCAATCCTGTGAGACCGCCGATGCCGAACATCGGTAGAAATGCGAGAGCGAATAACATGGGTGTGTTGAACCGAATCGATCCACCCCACAGTGAGATAAACAAACAAGTAAGAATAATCACAGATGGGATCGAGATGATCATCGTGGTTGTTTGGAAGAATGTACTGATCTTGGTTCCCATTCCCGTGAGATACATATGGTGAGCCCACACAATGAAGGAGATAAAACCAATCGCTAGCGAAGCGTAGACCAAAGACTTGTATCCCCACACTGGCTTCCGGGTGTTACAGGCAATGATTTCGGCCACGATCCCCATCGCAGGGAGAATCAGCACATAGACCTCAGGATGCCCTAGGAACCAGAACAAGTGCTGGTAAAGGAGCGGGCTACCACCACCACTGATGTCAGCCAACTGACCACCGATAGCCAATCCTGTCGGGAGGAAGAAACTCGTCCCGGCGAGTTTGTCCATTAACTGCATCACCGCAGCCGCTTCAAGCGGAGGGAATGCCAGAAGAAGAAGGAACGCAGTCACGAACTGCACCCACACAAACCACGGCATCCGCATCCAGGTCATTCCGGGTGCTCTGAGCTGAATAATGGTGGCAATGAAGTTTACTGCACCAAGCAGCGACGATGTGATCAAGAAGACCATTCCTAACAGCCAAAAGGTCTGCCCGTCCGTCGGGATCGCTGACGCGAGCGGCGAATAGGACGTCCAACCGGCCTGGGCCGCCCCCCCCGGTATGAAAAAACTCGCGAACATCACAACGCCGCCGATGAAATACATCTGGAAGCTCGCCATGTTGATCCTGGGGAACGCCATGTCCACCGCCCCGATCTGGAGCGGCACGACGTAGTTTCCGAAAGCAGCGAACGCTAGGGGCACAATCGCCAAGAACACCATGATCGTGCCGTGCATCGCACCAAAGGAGTTGTAGAGATCATAGGACATGATCCCCCCGGCGGCGACATCGCCAAGAACAGCCTCAAGGATTGGCCCGGCGACTGGAATCGGTTTGTCAGGGTATGCGATGGACCAACGCATGGTGGCCATCAACAAGAATCCAAACAGCAGGAAAGCGAGAGACGTGACTCCATACTGAATCCCAATGACTTTGTGGTCAGTGGAAAAAATATAGCCGCGCCAAAACCCAGGGTCGTGATGGTGCACATCATGAGATGTCTCATCGTGGACGTGTGTCTGTGTCGATTCCATAAAGCTATTCTTATTTAAACTCGTTCGCTACCAGAGGGCGTCTTGTTCGCTGGCGGAGTTTGATTCGCGAAGTGATGCCTTTTTTCTCTCACCACGTCAACGGAAGAACTCCCCAACCCTACGATTAACTGACCTTATCGAGCACCATCAAGCCCAGCAAAAGCGGCAAATAGATGATCGAACAAAAAAACAGGCGCCGGGCACTTGCGCGATTCAGATGTCGGGTAAACGAAAATGCGCAGCCAATGAACACCAAAGTCATCAGAGTGGCGCCCAGAAAATACACTCCGCCGGTGATTCCAAAGACCGAAGGGCACAGGCTTACAGGCAGCAAGCCCAGTGTGTGACTCAAGGCCTGCCGAGCCGTGCGGGCACCAGAAGGATCGACATTGGGCAACATCACATAGCCTGCCTGCCCATACTCGTCCTTATACATCCAAGCAATCGCCAGAAAGTGAGGCAATTGCCAAAAGAATAGAATTGCGAAGAGCGACCAGCCAGCCATGTCAATCGATCCTCGAGCCGCAGTCCAGCCCATCAAAGGCGGCAAAGCCCCAGGGACAGCTCCGATGATGGTATTCAAACTCGTGACCCGCTTGAGTGGCGTGTAAACAAAAAGATAAAGTGCGATCGTGATGGCCCCCAATAAACTCGTCAGCAGATTCACAAACAGGGCCAGTTCTACCAAGCCGACAACCGATAAGATCCCACCAAAAACTAGCGTCGCCTCGGCACTCATCAAACCGGCCGGAATCGGTCGATCCTGCGTCCGAGGCATCAACTTGTCGAAATCCCGCTCTAAGTACTGATTGAGGGAAGCAGCACCGGCTGCCAGAAGCCCCGTTCCGAGCATTGCGGCAAAGAGCAAAGGAATATTCGCCGCCCCCTGGTTCCCAAGATAGAAACCCACCAGGGTCGTGAGCAGCACCAGGCCCGTGAGCCGAGCTTTCACGAGATCAGCAAGCACGCTGAACGTAGCTTTAGAGGCGTTCACCGACGCAGACATTTCTGTAGCCGTAGCTTTCATCAAAAGAGCGAATGCGCCATTCCGGGAGTCGTTCGGTTGGAAACAGACGCCAAGTCGCCCAATGCTTCGGACGGAACCGAAGCTCGAAGGGAAACCGGATGCGACAAACGAAGAGCGATGATACTCAAAAGCCCTCCCAACGCAAGCGTTACGGCTCCGAAAACAACATGTAAGGTCGCGATATCGGCTGCCTTATTGCTCCAGACAGTCGCCGCACCCAGAAGAGCCTGCAAACAGATGATCGAAAACCAAACGATCAGCGCACTCCCCAACCAGTGCCCTCGCGGCAACTTTCTCACCGTGATGCCAACAAAAAGGGCCGCTAGGGTGAAGAGAGTCAGAGCCATTATGCGGTGCCCCATATGAATCAAGACGTGATTCTTCGTGATCGGATTAAAGTCTCGATGATCAATCCGTTCCCGATTCGCCTCAGCCAAAGATGCTTCGTCGGTAGCAGGCCAAACCTCTCCGTAAGCAATCAACGGAAATCTCGAAACAGCTAGCCCCGCATGTTGATGCCGCATGCTTGCCCCCAAAACTAGTTGGCAAAAGACCAGAACCGTTAGAAACAGCATCCCATAGCCGATTCGTCGCCCAATCAGCTCTTCCCTTCGCGGCGCACGAATCCTCGCCCACCATTTGGAGCTCAGGAGTGCAATGGAACAAATCAGAATAAGGAACAGTTGAGCCAGTGATGCATGGAAAATTCCAATCTGATCCGCAAACAGAGTCACGCGCAACCCGCCCAAGATCCCCTGGGCAATCACCCCCACCAAAGCGAGTACCCCCAGGGCCCGCATTCGAGGAGATGCAGCCTGGCAACGAGGCCAAACGAAACTGGCAATCAGAGAAACACCGCTGACGGATAAGAGAAAGGCAGCATCCTGCAAACGCGGCTCCTCCAGCGAAAAGGCCACCAAGCCAGCAACGCCACAGAGTGGACTGAGAAAAAATCGGAGAAACTTGCGACCACCACGGCCATGCAGCCAAATGGCCAAAATCATGGTAAGGAGCCCAACGCCCGAAGCAAAAAGCCGATGGGAATGTTCCCAGAGTATCCCCCCTACCCATTGCGAGAACGGGAAGAAGAACATGTTGTAACCGTAAGTGTTGGGCCAATCCGGCACGGCCATCCCAACGCCCTCGCTCGTTACGATCCCCCCGATACCGATCAGGCCAAGGGTCGCTACAGCGGTGAGCACTGCAAACCAGTGGAGTTTTGAATTGTAGGCGCTCTTTTCGCTCACGGTAGGAAGAAAACTGGGCGCCCCGATCACTCGAAACGCCCAGCTGAAGTTCATTTCTATTATTTCTTAGTAATGTCTACCACAAAGTCTGCGGTCGCGCCGTCAGCACCAACGGTGATCTTTTGGGTCAACCCAACATACTTGGGTGCATGGGACTTGCGGTGGATCGCTTCGATTTCGTATTCGCCTGGAGGTACATTCTTGATCGTGTAGCTTCCATCCGTTCCCGTGACAGCAAAGTAGGGATGATCCATCACGTTCACATAGGCGAACATCCAAGGATGTACATCGCATTTAAAACGAAGGAATTTCTCTGCATTCTTGTAGACGAAGTCCAGATCCTTGCCCTTCGGGAGCTGAGCGCGATTGGACTCAGGATTCCCCTTCACTCGTGGCGTCGGATGCACATTGTGAAGCACAGGATCAGAGTTTTTCACAATGATCTTCTGCCCGACTTGCGCCCCGAGAACATACGGTGTGTATTCGCAACCGACCTGATCCAAAACCGCCGCAGTGGCAGGTGGCGTAAAATCTCCCTTAACTGACTTCAAGCTGACAAATACCTCAGCCAATCCACCGTTTTCATCGACGACGTAAAAACGTGTCGTGGCAATCTCGCCTGGCTTCCGTGTCTTGCTACACAACGCGTCCAAAGGAAGTCTCTTCTCTTTCGGTTGCGTGCCTTTGAAAGTCACCTTCCCGGTGACGTCGCCACCCAATAAGGACACCGACAGCCCACCGAGCAACAAACCGGTCAGCACTCTCGAGTAGTCTTTAATCATCATTTTGCCTTTCATCAATTTCCTGTTGTCAGAACTTATCATTCCTAATTCGCCATTCAAGGGCATTTGTGAAATTTTTCACAAAGTCCCACCATCAAACATTTGACGTCTTCCCGCAACGCTAAATTCACACCGAAAAGTGGCGAAAACGACCCCTGGCTTGCTCTAAGGGTAGGAACTGCGCTTCTTCAATCGCATTCAAACCATCAATGCAACGATGGCGAGGCGCTTCAAAGCCCCCGCATGACTCGCACCATCTCCAAGGCGGTATTCGCTGCCTCTGTCCCGCGATTGTGCGTTTTCGAGAGACACCGTTCACGAGCCAAATCGGGATGGTCAAAAACCAACACCTCATGAATGATCGGCACGTGGTAGGCGATTTGAATTTCAGCGAACGCATTCGTCACGGCTGTCCCAATATGTTCGGCGTGACTCGTCGCCCCCTGCAGAATCACCCCGAAACCAATAATGGCATCAAAGCGAGTTCCCTCATCCGCCGCAGCCAATTTAGCCACAACAACCGGGGTCTCGAAAGCGCCAGGAACGCGGACAACCTTGAGATTCTTCGTCTGGACACCGTTTTCCCGCAAGGTCTTCCTGGCCGCACGCAGCATTCCATCGACATACTTCGCGTTGTACTGAGCAGCCACGATCGCGATTCGCGCTTCTTGCCCCTCGCTGCCGCGTTTTTGGCTGATTTTTTTGAGCATAACGGATTTTCTAGGGCAAGTGCCTAAAACAAATGCCCCATCTTCTTTTTCTTCGTCTCCAGATACTTTTCGTTGTGAGGATTCGAAGAGGTACGGATGGGAACCTGCTCAACAATCTCAAGCCCATATCCATCCAGTCCGACAACCTTCTTCGGGTTATTGGTCAGCAATCGAATTCGGGAGATTCCTAAGTCGACCAAAATCTGAGCCCCAATGCCATACTCTCGCAAGTCGGAGCCGTACCCCAATTTGAGATTTGCTTCAACGGTGTCATAGCCCTGCTCCTGCAACTTGTAGGCACGGATTTTAGCGTCCAAGCCAATCCCCCGCCCTTCCTGTCGCATGTAGAGAAGCACTCCTCGGCCTTCGCTGGATATGCGTTCCATCGCCTGATGGAGCTGCCCCCCGCAATCACAGCGACGCGATCCGAAAACGTCTCCCGTCAAACACTCGCTGTGAACTCTGACCAGCGCCGCCTCCCCATCGCTCAGATCCCCGCAGGTCATGGCGATGTGATTCACACCATCGACGTTGCTCTTGTAGAGGTGAAGCTGAAACTCGCCATAATCGGTCGGCATTTCCACAACTTCCACCTTCTCGACCAGTCTTTCTCGTTCTCTCCGATGACTGATCAGATCTTCGATCGAACAGATTTTCAAGCCATGTTCTGCCGCAAAGGATTTGAGTTCCGGTAGGCGAGCCATCGTCCCGTCATCGTTCATAATCTCGCAAATGACCGCCATGGGCCGGCAAGCAGCCAAACGCGCAAGATCAACCGCCGCCTCCGTGTGGCCCGCTCGACGTAAGACACCTCCATCCTTGGCTCGGAGCGGGAATACATGCCCTGGCTGAACTAGATGATCCGGCACCGCTGTCGGGTCTGCCAAGACACGGATCGTTTCCGCTCGATCAGCAGCGCTAATTCCCGTCGTGATACCACTCGCGGCATCGACGCTGACCTGAAAATCCGTTCGGAATGAATCACGGTTCTGCGACACCATCTCTTCAATTCCCAACTGCCGCAATCGCTGCTGGGTCGTCGGCACGCAAATCAGTCCGCGGCCAAACTTGGCCATGAAGTTGACCGCCTCGGGGGTCACTTTCTCGGCCGCCATGATGAGGTCCCCCTCATTTTCGCGGTCAGCATCATCAACCACAACCACCATTCGACCCGCGGCAATCTCTGGGATCACCGTATCAATTGGGTCGAAACCACTCTCCGGATTTTCTTCGGTCATTTCTTCTCTTCTAATGGAACATGCGCCCAATCAGAATAGAGCGCAAGGCCCTCTTTCGAGATGCTCGCTTTTTCGATTGAGCTCGAGACAACCGCGTCATCAAAAGAGTTCGCGCACTTTCGCCAAAGCTTGGTCGATACGGCTCGGGTCCTTCCCGCCACCACGAGCAAACTCGGGACGTCCCCCCCCTTTCCCGCCTACCTCTGGCGCGATGGTCTGGATGATTTTCCCTGCCTGAATATGGGAGGTCAGATCCTTAGGCACCACAGCGACGAGTGCGACGGACTGACCCGAGCCTCCCGCGACAACGACCACGCCAGGGAATTCGCCTTTCAAACTTTCAGCAATAGAGGCAACGGCTTTGCCATCGATCCCTCCCAAGTTTGCCGTCAACAACTGTATCGCAGGGCGATCCCCCGATGCGGGTATCTCGACGCCCTGTGAAAGAAGGGCTTTCGAGCGATTTTGCGCCTCCCGTTCCTCAAGAGTTTTTAGTTGTTTTTCAAGCTGTTTCTGCCGTTCTAAGAGCTGTTCTACCTTGCGCTCAATTTCTCCGACCGGTGAATTCATACGGGCCGCAAGTCGCTGCACCAGGCTCCGGTCGGCGTCTGCTCCCGCAATAGCCACATCGCCTGCTATTGCTTCAACCCGGCGAATTCCAGCTGAAATAGCCGCCTCACCAACAATCTTGAAGAGTCCGATTTCTCCCGTCGCCTGAGTGTGCGTGCCGCCACACAACTCCATGGAATAGCCATCAAGCTGCCGAGCGCCCCCACCGATCTGGACCACGCGAACTTTGTCTGCATACTTATCACCAAAGAATTGCATCACATCAGCCCGATCCTTCACCTCCGCGTGATCCACCTCGAACCAGTGCACGGGTTGGTTTTCAAGTATCCGTTCATTGACGAGGCGCTCGATATCTTCGATTTGTCCCGGCGAAAGCGGCTTGGAGTTGAAGTCAAACGTCAGTTTCTCCGGTCCGACATAAGAACCCTTCTGACTGGCGTCTCGAGTGACCACCTCATGGAGCGCCCAATGGAAGAGATGAGTCACCGTGTGATGGCGCTGAATCGCTCGCCGCCGCCGTTCGTCAACGTGGGCTATCAGCTTATTGCCAGGGAGAATTGAATCGGGCTCACCGGCTAGAATATGCACGAAAGATTCCCCTACCTTGACGGTATCAGCCACCTGCCAATTGGAGCTTCCAGCCTGCAACATCCCTTGATCTCCAAGCTGCCCTCCCATCTCCGCGTAGAAGGGGGTTTGATCAAGGATGACACCCGTTTTGTCCTTCAATTCAACAAGCTCAAGCACCTCCGCTTCCTGCTCAAGCTGATCAAAACCAAGGAACCGAGTTGACGATGCTCCAGACAAGCTCGAGACTTCGATCACCTCTTTCTTCTGAGCGGCGCGGGCCCGCTCACGCTGCTCATTCATCAACTCCTCAAAGCGAGATGAATCAACGGTTAGCCCTTCCTCCCGCGCCATCAAGGCCGTGAGATCCACCGGAAATCCGTAGGTGTCGTAGAGTTTGAAAGCGAAATCACCGCTCAGCGTTCCGTCCTTGCCTTGTTTCGCAACTTCATCCTTAAAGAGATCGATCCCCCGATCCAAAGTTCGATTGAAAGCCTCTTCTTCGGTCTTGATCACATCTTTGACATGGTCCCGGCGCGTATGCAGTTCCGGGAAGATACTCCCCATGCTTCGGTCCAGCACATCCACTAGCTGGTAAAAGAATGGCTCTTGGAATCCGAGCGTGCGCCCATATCGAACCGCGCGGCGTAAGATCCGTTTGAGCACATAGTTGCGATCCGTGTTTCCCGGCTGAATGCCATCCGCAATGGCAAAACTCAAGGTACGGATATGATCTCCGATCACCCTAAAGGCAACGTCGATCTGTTCCTGCTCCGTAAGCTGGGTCGCTCCTGCATTGGGCAGTGTTGACTTGTAGCGTTTCCCTGACATTTTCTCGAGTTCGTCAAAGATTGGCCGGAAAACATCCGTTTCATAATTCGAGATTGTGGCCCCGAAATCCGTGAAGCACTTCGTATTCTGAATGATACTCGCGACCCGCTCAAACCCCATTCCTGTATCAACGTGTTTCGCGGGAAGGTCACTAAACGAACCATCGGCGTTGGCATTGTACTGGATGAACACCAGATTCCAGATCTCGATGCACTCAGAGCTATCCTTATTGACCAAGGCCCCCTTGGTATCTCCGTTCTGCGTCAAATCAACGTGAAGTTCCGAGCAAGGGCCACAAGGTCCGGTTTCTCCCATCATCCAGAAATTGTCCTTCTTGTTCCCGTGAACAATGTGCACTTCTGGATCTAAGCCTTCCTGCCTCATGATCTCGGCCCAGAAGTCGTACGCTTCCTGGTCAAACTCCGAAGGATCCCCCTTTGAGGCGTCGGGAGCGTAAACCGTTGCGTAGATCCGCTCTTTGGGGAATCCCCAAACTTTCGTCACAAGTTCCCAAGCCCAATGAATCGCTTCTTTCTTGAAATAGTCGCCAAAGGACCAATTACCGAGCATTTCAAAAAACGTGTGATGGTAGGTATCCCAGCCCACATCTTCCAAATCGTTGTGTTTCCCCCCGGCACGGATGCATTTCTGGGTGTCTGCCGCGCGGCCCGGCCTGTAAGGACAGGGACTTTGCCCCAAAAAGATCGGGACAAACTGATTCATCCCCGCGTTGGTGAACAACAGGTTTGGGGCATCTGGCATCAGACTCGATGAAGAGACGATCGAGTGCTGCTTCGCCTGAAAGAAATCCAAAAAGTCTTGTCGAATCTTCTGACTACTGGGAACAGAAACGTTACTCATATTGGCCTTATGCGACGTGTCTTTTGGGCACGAGGCGCGTGAGAATAGGGAAATCTTCGGATGATGGCTAGCGTTACTTCGCGATGCGAGGGAGCAACGTAGTAGGGACCTTTCTTCGCCTCCTCAGCGGGAAAACAAATGACGCCCCTCGCCCATTCTAGTTTCACTTCCAGGTCGATCCCACAGAATCCATTGACGTCAAAAGCGCTTTCTTGTGAACTCTTTTCACCGATCAAACAACAGAAGCACCTCATGAAGAACAAACTATCGAGACGCGATGCCTTCAAAACGGGCGCCGGCATCACCCTTGCAAGCGCCGCGGTGAAAGCGAGTGCCCCTCTCTTGGAAGCTGCATCGATCAAACCCATCAAACTCGGAGGCAAGGTCAATCACTCGGTCTGTAAATGGTGTTACCGCGATCTGAGCCTCGAAGAACTCGCTCAAGCAGCCTCTCAATTCGGGATGCAGTCCGTTGAGCTACTCCATCCCAAAGACTTTCCTATCCTCAAAAAACACGATCTAGTCTGCGCCATGGCAAACGGCCCTGGGGGGATTCCCGATGGCTTCAACCGGATCGAAAACCACGCGTCCCTCATCGAAGGTTTTAAGGAAATGATTCCACAGGTGGCTGAAGCCGGCTTCCCCAACATCATTTGCTTCTCAGGGAACCGCCGAGGCCTGGACGACGAGCAAGGCATCAAGAACTGCGCGGAAGGCCTTAAACAAATCATGCCGATTGCAGAAAAGCACAAGGTCACTGTTTGCATGGAACTCTTGAACAGCAAGGTCAATCACAAGGACTACCAGTGCGACAAGAGCGCCTGGGGAATCGCCCTCTGCGACGCCGTAGGCTCCGAACGTTTCAAGCTGCTCTACGACATCTACCACATGCAAATCATGGAGGGAGACGTCATCCGGACAATCCGCGAAAACTACGAGTATTTCGGACACTACCACACCGGAGGCAATCCAGGGCGGAACGAAATCGACGATACGCAGGAGCTCAACTATCCGGCTATCTGCCAGGCGATTGTTGAAACTGGGTTTAAGGGGTACATCGCCCAAGAATTCATTCCCAAGCGTCACCCTCTAGGTTCTCTCTACGAGGCCGTCCGGCTCTGTGACGTCTCGTAAGGCAGTCGACGAAAACACTCACAGCCTCAATTCTGCCGAGTGAAGCGGGATTCTGAAAAGCCAGCCCGAGGTTCAACCAAGAACCTTGTGGCTGGCGTTCTCTTTCTCTGCCTTACCGGCATTCTCATCACGGGCCTGCTCGCCCTCAACTTCACTTCAGGGAGGACCTACGAAAACCGCAGCTTTGAGCAGCTCCTCGCGGAGCTCCCAGATTCTCCTATTCACCGGACTGAGAATTCTAGTGTCAGCATTATTCGCCAACACAGTGAGGCACTCATCCCCCAACTCGGCAGCACACTCAACGGACCACCCCCGATGCACTTTCGCATCACAAGCAAGCTTCCGGGGCCGGTCCGTAATTCCCTCTTGAGATGGCTCCCCTCCGATGTCACAGACCGCTTATTCATCACCGCAGAAGATGTTAAACTGAGGCGCCAGCGCTCACTTCATGCCCTGTCGCTGGTTGCCAATGATCATCCTAAGACCATTCTCCAGATCATGATCCAAGCCTTGGCTCGTAGAGAGACAAGCTTACGACGAGCAGCAATCCAGTCCATCGGCGAGTTCGGTTCCGAGGCACACACAGCTGTTCCTCGATTGACTCCGTTCCTCACGTCATCGGATTCCAACATTCGATTCCAGACCGCCAAAACTTTGGGACTGATCGGGCCCGACAGTCAGACAGCCATCGGGAAACTGAAAACTCTGATGAGCGACCGCTCGGAAATGGTTCGGGGAGCCGCCGTTGTCGCCTACAGTCGAATCGTGATCAGGCAAGACAAACTCTCTGTCGAATTGCGGGATGCGATCACTGATTCATCGAGCCACGTGCGCTACGCAGCAGCCCAGGCGATCGGGAGAACAGCCTGCCAAGATCCGAACTCCGCAAGCCTTCTCATCCAGGCGCTCAAGGACACGGAAAGCCAAGTTCGAAGAAACGCCGCTATCGCGCTAGGCAAAATGGGACCAATAGCCACTGCTGCAATCGACCCACTCATCGCAGCACTCTGGGACGAAACGATGGAAGTTCGAATTAGCTCAGCCGAGGCACTTGGTGAGATTGGACCGAAAGCAAAACGGGCAATCCCTCATTTGTTCGATGCACTCAACAACGATTTTGCGGGGATGGGCACACCAGCCCACGAAGCCATCAAGAAGATTGACCCTGCGAGCGATCAAGGCATTTCAGCGAGGTGACAAGCTAGACTCGCATCGTGCCGCGGGTCACGCCCAACTGATTCACCAACTTGAGCTTCTGCCATAGCGCCTCCCCGGAGAGTTCCCCTCGCTGGAGTTGGCGATAACACTCCAGTATCTGCCGCACCTCTGCGTCCGACTCATTCACGAACTCAACCCGGAAGGCCCTGACTCCCATCATCACCAGGCGCGAGTAATAGTCAGCCCCCGTCTGGGCGCGACCATTGTAAACGGTGTTCCGGCATCCAACATCCGCTTTCAAGGCATGCCGTTGCCCCACCCGATCAACGAGCTCGACTTCATGTTTATCGCAGGGTCGACCGCAATCCCGGTAGTCCTTCCCCTTCGACAGAAAGGTACAAAACACACAGTGTTCCATATGAAACATGGGCATGTGCTGATGAATCGTCACTTCGAACCAGGTCGGTGGCGCCCCCTTAAGAAGGGCCTCCAGCTGTTCCGTATTGAGATCATAAGAGGCGGTGACCCGCTCGAGCTCATACTTGCTTCTGAAATACTGAGCGGTCAGCGAGTTGGCCACATTGAAGGAAAAGTCCCCGCGCAAACGAGCCCCCCGAAAATAGTTCAGATGGTCGTAGTTGCGCACCAGGAAGCCATCAGGCTCACACGATTTCACTTGCTTCAAGACCCAGGTTTCATCGCTCTTGTGAATTCGGGGAGGCGCCACAAAAATCCCATCGTTCGTATTCTCTGCCGCATCTTCCGATGCTACAAGACTCCGATACCGCTCCACGGCTGCTCGATACGCCTTTGGATCTTCAAAATCACAATAGATTTCGCGAACCCCCAAATCCAAAACCGTTTCCAACTGGGCCATGGTTCTCACCAGCACGAGAAGCTGAGGGGCTGGGTTCCCCACGTTTCCCTCATCATGCCGGTCGATTGGAGTGAATGATTCGGGCCTACAGTTCCACTCGAGTGGCCGTTTTCGCAAGGCTGTCAACTTTTCGACGACTTTTCGCCTGACACGGTTTAGTTCACTGACCGGCAAGATGAGGGTATTCGGCAATTTAGTCTCCAGAGAAACGAGTTCCAAAGGCGTTCCCCCAAGTCGGCCCAACTGCTGTTCGAGTATCTCGCGATTCAAGGGCCGGCTTCGCGCCTCCTCAAGGACGGCATCTGACGAAACTCGAACCTCATGCCCAAGGTCATCTCGAGCTTCCACCTCCAAGGGTTCCCCAAGCTTCCCTGTCACGGAGAGTGAAATTCCTCGGCGATAGAGCGGCTTTTGAGTTTGGGCAATCCGCTGCCAACGTCGATCGAAATCTGGATCATTGGTTTTCCACACACGGTCACCAATCTGAACTCGATCATAGCTCAGGGCACCTGGCCGAAAGGAGACTTCGACAAGCTTAGCCGAATCGACCTTCTGCCTCCGCCCCACCTTGGCTGGTCTGAGCCGATAGACCCGGCCACCTTGTTCTTTCTGATCTGGACGACCTTGGTCAATGACGAGTCCGTCGCCCTCTTTGAGCCCCGCATTCGCTTCAACCTCGAGAAGGATGGATTGATGCGTTCGTCTGACAACTCGCCCAACGTAAACACCACGCTTCTTTCCGAACCGAGCATGAACCAAACTCTGATTGTCAATGCCGTGAAGCCAGCCCGAGTACAATCCACGAGAAAAGGCCATTTCTAAATCGTAGCGTGAATGCTCAACAATGTCTTCGAGCCGCTCGCCGCCATCGTGAGCCTCAGCCGATGCTGCAGCGAACGAGGCATCAATCGCCCGCCGATAAGCACTCGTAACATTCGCGACATATTCCGGAGTCTTGAGCCTTCCTTCGATCTTGAACGAGGATACTCCGGCTTGAATCAATTCAGGAATCGCTTCCAGCCCCAACAGGTCTTGCGGGCTCAACAGATAACGTCGATCTCCCAGATCAACCCGCTCGCCATCGCGATACAGGTCATAGGTCATCCGGCAAGCCTGCGCACATTCGCCTCGGTTCGCCGACCGCCCTCCGAGTGCCTCACTGGTAAGGCACTGCCCCGAATACGCCACGCACAGCGCACCATGAACGAAAACCTCGAGTGGCATCACCATCGGTGAACGTCCTTCGCCTTCAGCCGTCAACTCGGTTTGGATCGACTTGATTTCTTTGATCGAGCACTCGCGAGCAAGAACCACAAGTTGGACACCGAGTTCGTCCGCGAACCGAACACCGGCAGCACTTGTCACGGTCATCTGGGTAGAAGCATGGATAGGAAAGTCAGCCGAGATTTGCCGAATCAGGCGGCAGACTCCGACATCCTGTACGATGGCGGCGTCGACACCCGCCTTCACCACGTCCACAAGCACCGATCTCGCAGACGCCAACTCGTCCTCAAAAACAAGCGTGTTCAGCGTCAAATACCCCTTCACCCCACGCTCATGCAGGAAGGCCATTAGTTCAGGGAGATCCGACACCCGAAAATTGTCGGCACGCATCCGAGCATTAAACGAATCGAGACCAAAGTAGATCGCGTCCGCCCCAGCCTCAACAGCCGCTCGGGCACAGGCCCAATTGCCCGCCGGAGCAAGCAGTTCCGGGCGCTTGAGAGCTGGGGTAAGGGTTTCGATTTGGGATGTGGCAGTTGTTTCGATCACAATAGGCAAGCTTCCCTCTCAGGAAAGTTACAGGCCCTTGTATACAGAGCTTGCCTTTTTGTCGCAACGATCTCTGAATCAAATCCATGGACGCGCTGATCCTTGGGTGTGGTTACGTCGGAATGCGGATCGCCAAACAACTGGCCGCTTCTGGTCACACGGTCTATGGAGCCAAGAGGCACATTGAAAATCCGCGGGACTTCGAGGAAGCAAAGATTATCCCTCTCGAACTCGACGTCACCGACAAGGGGCAGCTCGAGAAGATTCCCGAGAGCATTCAGTGGTGTGTCAATGCCGTCTCGTCGTCCCGGAGAGGCCCGGATGTCTACCGCCAGGTCTACCTCGATGCCACTCGGGATATCATCGCAAAACTGGGCAGTCTTCCCGACTTTAAACACTTGGTGCAAATCAGCAGCACGAGTGTCTTCGGACAAACGGATGGATCCTGGATTGACGAAGGGGCAGACCGCTCTCCCTCTACGGAAACGAGCCAGATACTGGTCGAGGCCGAGGATTTGCTCCTTCACGCCACCACTGAGAGCCATTTCCCCGCCACGATTGCCCGGGTGTCCGGCATCTACGGGCCCGGGCGAGGGTTCCTCTTTCAGCAATTCGTGAAAGGTGAAGCCACGATGGTTGATGACGGATCCCGCATCATCAACATGATCCACGTTGACGACATCGTAGGAGCGATCATCCAGATGCTTGCCCAGGCTCGCCCCGGAACCAGCTTCAACGTCACCGACAGTGCACCAACGACTCAACTCGAGTTCTTCCGGTGGCTTGTTGACGAACTTGGAGGGGAACTTCCCCCCAGTGCCTCTCCAGAAGCCCTCCGCAAAAGGAAACGCGCCGTTACCAACAAGAAAGTCTCAAATAGCCGTCTCATCCACGATTTGAACTACAAACTCAAGTTCCCATCCTTCCGAGAGGGCTATGTAGAGGAAGTGAGACGGGTAAAGGCATAGTAGCCGGGTTCTCACCCATTTCCCGCGTTTATTCGCAGTTCGCCTCCCCAAAAAGCGAATCTGCGCCCCCGGCTCGCTAAAAAGCCGCTATTTCACATCGATATTTGACCAGATTTCCCTCATCCCATAGATTTCGCGGCTCGATTTTATGAAAGTAATGATCTGTGACCCCATTTCAAACAAGGGGATCGAACAATTTCAGCAGCAAGATGACCTCGAGGTAGAAGTGCTCTCTGAGCGCCTGGGCGAGGCTGAGCTTCTGCCCCTCGTGAAGGACGTCAGCGCCATGGTCGTCCGCTCGGAAACCAAGATTACCGAGAAAGTCATGGAGGCCGCCCCAAACCTCAAGGTCGTGGGCCGAGCGGGAGTAGGAGTCGACAACATTGATGTCGAGGCCGCAACTCAACGCGGAATTGTGGTCATGAACACCCCGGGCGGGAACACCATTTCAACGGCCGAATTGACCTTCTCGATGCTGATGGCCACCGCCCGAAAGATCCCACAGGCTCACATGTCCATCAAACAAGGTGCCTGGAACCGAAAGGCCTACAAAGGAGTGGAGCTCTATCGCAAAACGCTCGCGATTCTCGGGCTTGGCAGGATCGGAACGGAGGTCGCCCGGCGCGCAATCGCCTTCGGAATGCGGGTCTATGCCTACGATCCTTATCTCTCGCTTTCGCGAGCCCGCGCTCTGCAGGTTGAGATGAAGGAACTCGACGAAATTTTTGCGGACGCAGATTTCATCACGGTCCACATGCCGATGAGCGACGAAACACGGGGTATGATCAACAAGGCCGCATTCGCCAAAATGAAGAAAGGCGTCCGTATCCTCAACTGCGCCCGTGGTGGAATCGTCAACGAAACCGACCTCATCGAAGCCATCAAAGACGGGAAAGTCGCCGGAGCCGCCTTCGACGTTTATGAAAAAGAGCCCCTCCCAGAAGACCACCCTTTCCGCGACCTCGACCAAGTCGTTATGACGCCTCACCTCGGCGCGAGCACGGAGGAAGCCCAAGACAACGTCGGCATTGAAATCGCAGATACGATCACAAACTATCTCCGAAGTGGCGCGATCCAGAACGCTGTCAACATGCCGAGCCTGGATGCCCAAACGGCAGCAGCCGTAGCCCCCTACCTCACCCTCGGACGCAAGCTGGGGCGCCTGCTCGCACAACTCGCACCACAGCGAAATGAGAAGCTCGTCATCACCTTTGGAGGCAAAGCAGCCGACGTCCCCGGAGATCCCATCGCCCGCTGTGTGCTCGTCGGCTTCCTCGCCAACGCCGGAGGAGCAGACGTGAACACAGTCAACGCAAAGTCACTCGCTGAGTCGCTCGGAATCGTCGTCGAACAAGTCAAATCCAGTGAAGAAACAGACTTCACGGAATGGCTTCACGTAGCAGCCTACCAAGGCGATGAGAAGGTTTCCGTAGGCGGCACTTTCTTCGGGGCTTCGATGAATCCGCGCATCGTTCGCTTGAACAGTCTACCGGTTGAAATCAATCCGAGCGGAGTGCTCTGTCTCGTCACAAACAACGATCGCCCAGGCCTCGTCGGATCGCTGGGAACACTTCTGGCCAAGCACGAGATCAATATCGCCAACATGAGCCTCAATCGAGATGCCGCCGGAGGAAAGGCACTCACCGTTCTCCACCTGGACACAGTCCCAGACAAAAAGGTTGTCGAGGAGATCGCAGCACTCGAGAATATCAGCAGCGTCAGTATCGCAAATCTCTAAGATCTGCCGGCAACAGTGAATCTGAATCGAACCAGTCACCTATGAAGAACGCCATTATTCCGTCCGTCGCGTCCCTCTTCCTTTTGGGCACCAGCCTTTCGCTTGGAGTGCCCACCACCGTTGAGGCCGCCGTCAATGCCTTGGATGGTTTCGGCGATCTTTTTCCGGACGAAACCCTCGCCACCGGAAAGAACCTCAAAGTCACCCGCAACGAACTCGACCAATCCTACATCTACATCAAGGCCAATAAGGCGTCGCAAGGCGTGGTGATCCGAGAGGCAGATCGACCGGCACTCGAAGCGCAGCTCCTCGACAAGCTCATAACAACAAAATTGATTATTCAGCGCGCCACCAAGGCTGAGCTGAAAGACGGAGAAGCCTTTCGAGAGAAACAGATCGGCCTACTGAAGGAGCAAATGGGCTCGGCGGAAGCGATGGATCGCCACATTATCGCCTCGGGTGTCACCAAGGAGTTCTTCTTCCAACAACTCTATGAGGAAGGGGTCGTGAAGGCAGTTGTCGAGCGGGAGGTCAAGGGGAACTACTTAGTACCTGATTCTGAGATTCGCAAGACCTACCAAGAAAACCAAAAAGCCTTCACTCAGCCACAATCGATTCGAATCCGCCGAATCTTCATCGGGCGAATCTCACCCAGCACAGGAGAGATGCTTCCGCCGGATATGCAGGAGGCAAAACTCAAGCGGATGGAAGGCATCCGAAAACGCGCACTCAAAGGAGAAGACTTTGGAGAACTGGCTAAGATCTTTTCCGAAGATCCTCTCACTCGCCTTCGAGGCGGCGAAATCGTGGTCATGAAGGGACAAACCAAACCAGAGTTTGAAGTTCCTGTTTTCAATTTAAAGCCGGGTGAAGTGAGTGAAATCATGACCATCGGAGCAGGGCTCCATCTCGTGAAAATGGTTGAGCACTACCCATCCAAACTTCGGCCCCTGACTGAAGTAGAGACCTTGATCCGTCGGAATCTCGAGGCCAAATATGTTGAAGGCAAACTCCCAGCCTACCTTGAAAATCTGAAACAACAGGCTGGAGTCAAAATCGTCGGGGCACTCTGATCGCGAAGCTCTTCAGTAGGGCTGATTCATGCCAATCTTCTACGAGTGCGATCGCTGCACTGCCTGCTGCCGGTGGCCGGGTGAAGTGAAGCTACGAGAAGGAGAGACAAAACAGATCGCCGAATTCATGGGGCTGCCTGAGGACGATTTCATCCAGCAACACACTCGTCTCCAGTCAAATCGAAAGGGCCTAGCCCTCAAAGACAAGGCAAACGGCGAATGCGCGCACCTTGAAAACGGTTCCTGCACGATCCAGAAGGTGAAGCCACAGCAGTGTCGAGAATTCCCAAATCTCTGGAATTTCCCCGGTTTCGAAAAAGTCTGCCAAGCCACTCCCCACACCGTGGACCAGGAAGAATACGAGAGACGACTCCGAAAGAGCCTTTCGGTTTAGTCCCAGCAGTCTCCCCTGCCCCGCTTTCTAGCAAATGGCCAGAGACCCAGGCCTATTCCTCAGGCAAGCTGGGAACCGTCAACCCGGTTAAGGCCGTCAGGCTTTGGCCCTGGCTTTCCCCGTCGAAAAAAGCGCCCTCGTCGATCCAGATTCGAATCTTCGATTGATCGCTGGCTGACAAAGGACCGCCTTTCTTGGGCATTTCTCCATTTTCTATCAGCGTCACCATCGAGCTACGGTCAGCAAATCCAGGAAGGATGACCGCGCCGTTGGCCAGCGTTCCTTGCATCAATACACTGTAGCTGAAGAGGCTCAGTTCACCCTTTGATTCCGCGATATGACAGGGGCCACAATGCGTCACAATGATGGGAGCGACATCCTTCGTGAAACTGACCGTGCCTTCCGGAGCAACCGGACCGGCTCCGGCTTCCGGGCCCGATTCTTCCTTCACTCCACAGCTCACAAGCAATCCCGCGGCAAGTCCGAGCGTGAGATTGACCACAAACGATCGCTTCAGTGAAAGCAACGCATTCTCATTGGTTGAAATCATGGATCGGATCCTATCAAAGACAGTCACGCCTCACCATAGAATTCTGGTCAGCCTCGCTTGCTCCCTCCAAACGGCTTTGGATTCCCCATTTTTCGTCCCAGATAGACCACGTGCGCGCTTCTTCGAGCTCGCTCATGGGCCCGAACAGGGATCTCCTCAACCGCAAAACCAGCCTGCTGTAAGCGGCGAGAGAATCCAAAATCTGAACTCGCCGACCAGATCGCCACATAACCTCGATCGTTCAAGGCGCATGCGATCCGATACAATCCGCGCATCGAATACAGTCTTCCATTCCGTTTCTGAACCAGGGGTGAGGCCCCATTGTCGACATCCAACAGGATGGCATCATAAGTCCCACCGTCCCCCGGCTGTCCGATGAGGTCCGAGACATCGCTGCAGACCACCTTGACCCTCCCGTGGTCCAACACGCCACCATTAAAATCACTCAGGTACTGCCGATTCCAATCGATCACCTCTTGGAAAAGCTCAGCAATCTCGATCTGAACGCTGCCGTCCGTCTGATCCAGAAGCTCGCGAGCCGTGAAACCGAACCCAAGCCCACCGATCAGCACCTTTGCCTTGAGCTTGCCCCCCAGGCGTCGCGCCACAACTTCGGCAAGAAATCGCTCAGAAACCGTCGAGCGCGTGCTCATCAGAATAGCCCCATTCAACCTCACATAGTAGTCCCGATCATGCTGTTCAAGAACGAGTTTTCCTCCGTCGGGTGTGGTGACTTCTGCAATAGCAATTCTGGGTTTCATATACTTACAAGCAACGCTCTCAACCGCAGAACGATCCCCGTCTACTCGGCGAAATAAAGACGATTACAACCATCAGCCCCTGAAAGTGTTGCCATTTGGATTCTCTACGTTAGGTTAGCCCGGGGCAAGGCAAACAACGTGAAGCCATCTATTAACGTCAATACAATCCTCACGCACCCTGGGAGTGCGCACAAGGACGAGTTTCTCGCTTGTAGCGTTCTGGCAGCGCATTACGAGGTTCCCATCATCCGTCGGGATCCCACGGATGTCGATCTCGCCAATGCGGAAACCTGCGTTGTCGATGTCGGAGGACACCACGATCCCAGTCTCAACAACTTCGATCATCATCAGTTTCCCAAGGATCATCCGCCGACTTGTTCGCTTTCGCTCGTGCTCAAAGATCTCGACCTCTACGAGCAAGCAAAACAGTTCTGCGATTGGCTCGAACCCGCAGAATGGTTTGACTGCCGCGGGGCCATCGACACCGCCAACTGGCTCGGTGTTCCCCCCAAAGTAATGAGTCAGTTGAATTCCCCGATCGATATTACCCTGCTCAGACGTTTCGCCAGCGAGACGCACTTGAAACCGGGTGACATCATCTGGGAAATGATGCGCATGATCGGGCAAGACCTGCTCGACTACGTCAAAAATCTCAAACTCCGCCTCTCATACATCGAAAAAAATAGTGCGTTTTGGACGCTCGAACAGAATGGGCAGAGCTTCGGCGTCCTCTATCTCCCTCGCCGCCAACCCTTGCCGAACGACCCCTCCTCTGGGCTCGAGTTCTTCATCAATGACCAGGGTAAAGAAAAGGCTGTCGCTGCACTGGTTTACCCGGACCGGAGAGGCAATGGATACGGGCTTTCCCGTTTCCACGATGACAAGCGACTCGACTTTACCAAGATTGAAGCCGAACCTGACGTCCACTTCGCCCATGCACGCGGCTTTGTAGCAAAGACAAATGCAACCGACGAAACGCGGCTCAAAGAGCTCGTCCAAAAAGCTTGGATCGGTTAACTGGGCCTTCGCCCCTTACTCTGGATAGACGACAAGCTGCTCAAGCTCTTTTCCACCGCCAATATCGGCCCGGGTCTCTTTGCCATCTGGCCATCGGACAAAAAGGCTCCCCGTCCCTCGTGGATTCGAGGCTGCCGGCAGCGAAAAAAACAACTTCGGGCTCGATTGGGAAAGATAACCACTGCCGGCGTAGACTTCACGCGTTCCTAACAGGCTCTCATTGAGCCTTAAACTCACCGTCGCACCGATCGCCGTAGGATTCCCCCTCGGCCCCTGAAGTCGAACCACTAAGGGCCGCGAGCCTTCGCGATTCTTGGTGCTCAACAGCATTCGAGGTTTCCCGTTATTCTGTCCGACCAACAGGTCAGCCAAAGAATCTCCGTTGAAGTCAGCGACCACCATTGACGTGTAATCTCCCTTTAACGCGAGTCCAGATTCCTTTGGCCAAACGGGTCTAAAGACTCCATTTGCCCCTCCCTCCAGCAGCAACCCAAGACCTCCATCCATCCTGCCAGTTTCAGGTTCTGGACTAAAATCATTCTGGGCGATGACGAGATCTGCAGAGCCATTACCGCTAAGGTCAGTCAATACCACCCCAAATCCCGGAGCAATTTGAGCAAGCCGAGGCAAGGCCTCCATTTCAAATCTTCCGGACCGATTCCAGAGGATCATCGAGTCGAGCGTATTGACCTCGAACCGCCTGGATTGCTCCAAGTTTTTCTGCGGATAGATCTCAGGAAGACTCGCCAAGGCAAACCGCTCGAAGGTCTTGAACTTGCCTGCCAAGGAAGGAATCGCAGCCGTCGAACAACTCTTACCGCGCACAGGGTAACAAATATCCCCCTCAAACTTTGCCTCAATGATTCGAGACTCACCGCTTCCATCCACATCGCCATAGTAGATCACGTTCGGATGAGATGGATCCCCATGATACTTTGTATTCTGCCCCATGTTGGTCACTACATAGTCGATGTCTCCATCTCGGTCCAGGTCCCCCCCGGCAATACCGTTCCACCAGCCCGTCCGAGTTGTCGTCCCCCAGACATCGCTCCGCTCGATCAAACGCCCCTCAGCATTCTGAAAAACCCGAATCGGCCCCCAATGATGAGTGAGGATAAGGTCCACCCAGGAATCACCATTCACATCACTCCATAAGGCTCCCGTCACGAGCCCTGTGTCTCTCAATTCCGGAGCCGTCTGCTCTTCCGCAGATGAGAACGCCCCGCCCTCGTTCCTCAAGAGTTGATTCGGCTCAGCCATCGGATAACGCCCAGGAACCGCCCTTCCACCAACAAAAAGATCTAGATCTCCGTCTCGATCGAAATCACACGAAACCACCACGCTTCCCGAAGCACGGTGCTCCGGTAGGATCCCGGCAGCTGCTTTCCGAAAACGCCCATCACCCCCATTGATGTAAAGTCGGTCCTGGTAAAATCGATTTCCCTGAGGCAGCTCGACACCTCCCGATACGACGTAGAGGTCTTGGTCCCCATCCAGGTCGGCATCAAAGAAAACTGCCCCCATATCCTCGGCGGAAGCATCAAGATCAAAAGGCGAAGTGAACGATCGCCAATCATCCCCCTCTCTAATCTTTATCACCCCTGATTGCCCGCTCGCTCCTCCCAGATACAGATCGTCATCTCCATCACCATCAACATCGCCAACAGCAATCCCCGGTCCCAATTGAGACTGTCGGGCTGGGAGCAAGGGCTGTTGCCGAAAATCATCAAAGAGTCGCTCTCGATGTTGCCACGATAACCCCTCACTCATCTCAGTGATCCACGGGCCCTCATCTTTCGATTCAAGTTTTGCCTCTCCGTCCTCGATAACCACAAGGTGTCGGCCAGATCGAAGCCCAGAAATCGATTGGGTTTTCCCGCTGGGCCATTCCACAGTCAATCGTCCATCCCGAAACGCTTTCGGAAACCCGAAATGCACGAGCGGTTCATTGGAAGACATGAATCCCTGATTCGCGGTCAAAACCCTCGTTTGCGTTCGGTCCCCAATCTGGAGCGTCAACTTGCACCCCAGCCCCCACCGGTTACTCACTTTCCCCACCAATTGAACCATCAACGCGTCTCCTGATGTGCTTTCGTTTCGCCAGAGCGAAGCGGTCTCACCAAAATTGGCTGTCACGATATCGAGATCTCCATCACGATCTAGATCGCCGAGAGCGACCCCATAAGTTGCCGCCTCCTGGTCAAGCCCCCAATCCGTTTCCACGGACTCAAAACTCAGTCCTCTCTGATTCCGAAAGGCGAGATTGGTCTGTTTGAGCACTGAGGTATCTCGCCATCGTGCGTCATCTCGAGAACGAATCGTGCGACTCAAATCGCTATTCATAAAATCTCGCGACATCCCATTCGAAACAAAGAGGTCCACCCAACCGTCAAGATCGAAGTCGCCAAACTTCGGAGACCAGGTCCAGTCCGTATTGGCAAGTCCCGTTAGGTGAGCAGCTTCCATGACTTGTTCGGTGCCAGTTCCCAAAAAAACGGCATTCCTCATATATTGTTGAGGATTAGATTGAATGAGGAACCACCGATTCTTCCCCATATCTCCCATCGCCATCTTTTGAGAGAAATGATCCGTACCGGACATATCAGACGCCAAGAGGTCGACGAAACCGTCATTGTTGATGTCTGCGCTATCACTCCCCATCGAGTACCAAGGAATGTGCGGTAAGCTCACACGAGCAATCTCTCGAAAGGTTCCATCTCCTTGATTCCGGTAGAGCTTATCGGCCCCCTTGTAATCATTGCTCACATACAAGTCCGGCCACCCATCGTCGTTGTAGTCCCACCAAGCAGATGCCAAACCGATCCCAAAGCCACTAATGCCCGCCTCCTTGTTCACCACTTTGAACTTTCCTTGATCGTTGCGGAAAAGAAGATCCTGCTGTCCAGCGATGATCAACTCCACTCTTCCGCCTCCTTTGTCCATCAAACCAAAATACTCTCTAAACCTGGGCTCAATCGACGCGGACTTAGAGAATTGATCCACCCGCAGGATTCCCCGCTGAACGGCTTCACGAGTCGACTTCGGAAGCAGGTGGTAGCGCCGATCCTTCAGGCGATGCGTCACCAGGTAACCATCCAAATCGCCGTCACGGTCATAATCTGCAAATGACATCATGACGCTCGCACCGCGGAAGTTAAGGCCATATTCCCTAGCCCGCTCATCGAACACGCCATCTCCCCGGTTCACGAAGAGTAGATTCGGACGGGCATAAACACAGACATGGAGATCGAGGTCACCGTCATTATCGATATCAACGAAGCTGGCTCCGCCACACCAACGACCTTCGGCAGCAACCCCCGCAGACTCTGTGATATCTTCGAAGCGCCAATCGCCTAGATTACGATACAATCGATTCCCACTATCGTATCTGGTAAAGAATAAGTCGGGGAGTCCATCTCCATCCACATCACCAATAGCGACCCCAGCTCCAGAGGTTTGATCGGTGAGCAAATCAAAGGGAGCTTTCGAAGGAAATTCGAGACGATGTCGAACGCCACTTTCCACTCCCGTGACCAACGAAAACAGCGTATCGGAGTCTGAGACAGACCTGGAAACTAAGGGCTGCTCGCTCGCATTTATAAGAGCAGTGGACAGATAGAATAGAGAAACTAGAGCCAACCCGATTGGCATCTTCGAGCGCCCCCAAGGCAAGATCCAAGGCATAACTTGACTAGACAAGAAAACGAAAAAGCGGGTTTCGGATTAACACACGATATTAATTCATCCGAAACCCGCCGTGGCGACCTCCCCGAGGAGGCTGCCTGTCTTTTCACGACAAAATCGACTCTTTCGGCTCCAAGATCGCTGTTGCCAAGCCCAGGAACTCACCCGAACTCAAGCGACAATGATCCCCGGGCACAAAATCGCTTCTGCGATCACCAAAGAGGAATTGCAGACAAAGTAGAGATTCTGGATCACTTTGTCGAGACTCAATTTCAGGTCGGTCAGGGCAATCGAAAGTCGCCCATTCAGCGTGAGAATCTCCAGAAGTCGAGAAACCTGATCGATGTTTCTATTGAGGTATTTCTGTCCCTCTTACGAGTGCTTTTACGAATTGCACAGGTGGGGAACCAAACGAGAGGATCAGGTCGTGATATCGCTTCAGGGAAAACGAATCGCCCCATTCGCGTTCGACTTCCCGACGCATATCCCAATGCTCCTGAGTGCCGACAAAATACGTACTCAATTGTGCAGACGTTAGCTGCGCTCGAGTCCATTTTCCGGCCGCCTCTCGCTCCTCTTGAAAGCCGCCCTCCACCATGAGCTGCATCGCTTCATCACGGGACATCCCATCGACGTGAATCGCCTGATCCATCAAGGCGTTTGTGATTCCTCGGAGATACCACTTCAGATTGATCAACCGCATTCGATCGTCCCCTCCCAAATAGCCCGCATCAACCATGACTCGTTCGCTGTAGACGGCCCAGCCCTCGATGAAGGTGCCGGATGAGAGCAGGGCCCGCAGTGTTGAAGGATAACTGTTCGAATGCGCCAGTTGCAAATAATGCCCCGGAACGGCCTCATGCATCGTCAGATCTTGCATCGACCACGTATTATACTCTCGCAGAAACGAATCGACTTGCTTGTCAGTCCAATCCACCGGAATGGGAGAGACGGCGTAGAAGGTCTTCAAGCCTTTATCCAAAGGCCCCGGCGAATCACAGTACGCGAAGGAGACGCCTCGTTGAAACTCCGGCATGAGAATGATCTCCAGTGGGTCGTCTGTCATTGTGACGATCTCGTTCGCCACCACAAAGTCAGTCGCCTGCTTCACCTGCTCTCGGGCAACCTGAGGAATCTCTCCTCGTTTCGGCCGATCCAAATAAGTCATCTCGAGTGCCGATCGAATGATTGCTTGTCGGTAGGCTTCATCAGGTTCACTCGGAAACTGGGTCAGCGGAAACTGCTCAAGATAGATCCGGCAGCTGACTTCGTACATCTCACGGCGTACCTCCCGAAAAGCGGTCTCAGCCCTGGCTTTGACGTCCTCGCGGGAAAGTGGCGTGTGGAGGGCAAAAGCGAGCTTTTCATCAAACAATTTCCGTCCGATTCGAAAATCCCCCTGAGCGCGAGGAACCACCGAGTTTTCTAACCAATCGCCATGCTCCTCAACGGCCCGACGCACCCCGGTGATCGCCGTTTCGAGCCTTTTCCGTTCCGCCAGATTGAGAGCAGAAGCGACCGGCATGACCATGTCATCGATGATACTCAGAACGCCCCTATTCTGCTTGACGGCGGTCTCAGCGTGCACCTTGGGAACTCGCTCAATTTCGAGGGTCGCCCGCACCTGCTCGAAAAACGAAGGCAGTTTCTCTAAGCGATCCGCAACCCGATTCAACCGTTCTTCAACCGGAGCAAACTCCCGCGCCATCAAACCATAAATTGCTCCCCCGGCCTTCCCGGTGTAGACGAGCGGATTCCAGGCCCAATCCTGAAACGTTTCTAGATGCCAGATATGAGATTCAAGCTCATGCCTCAAGAGCGCTGCATCCACCTGCAGTGGACGTGGAAGGGCCGCTTGGTCAATCTGGTTCAAGCGATCTAAGAACGACCGATCAAAAGCCAGGCGCTGGGCCCGGGCGTCCGCTGAGACATCATCCAAACGACTGTCAAATCGATGGTCGCCAATCTGTGTCGCGGAGATGGGCGAGAGGCTCGGCATGCGATCCACATATTCCGCCGCCAGGCGCCCAAATGCATCCTCAGCATCAGCCGCATTCAACAGAGGGCTCAGAGCGCCCTGGGCAACACAGAGAACGAGGAGAAATCGTAGAAGAGAGATACCGCTTCGATTCATCACGCAAGCATTGAGCAAATTCACCCGCATGAAAAGGACATTAGCCAGTCAGGGGCCGCGACCGAGATCTTGAGCTGCACCCTGTTTCAGTCGCTACTCATCGTGCCTTCACTCGAAAAAGTGCTAGCGCGCAACAGGACAGGCCGGCTAGTTTCATCCAAAGCCATGAGCCTCCTCTCCTCCCCCTCCCAACGAAGAGCCTTTACCCTCATCGAACTCCTCGTCGTTATCGCGATCATCGCCATTCTCGCCGGGATGCTGCTTCCCGCTCTCAGCAAAGCGAAAGAGATGGGAAAACGAGCCCGCTGCACGTCCAATGAGCACCAACTCGGCATCGGACTTCATGTCTTCGCGGACGACCACGAGCAGAAGGCTCCGCCAGGGACCTGCAACGTGGAGGGACCCGGTTCTGGCATCTATGCCGTCTGGCTCCGCTCCGGTCTCGACCACCCTGATCACGGAAAGTTTAGAGGGCTCGGCATTCTAGCCCAAGAAAGGTATTTCGATGCGCCGGAAGCTCTCTACTGCCCTAGCTGGAAACACAAGGAGCTCCAATTGAACAAGAGCATCCCACCGGGCGGCGGTTGGTTCTACAACGACGAGATTCCTGCCGCCCAACGCTGGATGCAGATCTCCTACCACTATCGCAGTAGCTTTGATGAACCACAGCACCGGGTCGCCAATCTTGCCAATGATCCCGGAAATTCTGCGATCGTGGCAGACGCCTTCTCGGATCCGACCCGAGGTGTCGACATTCACCACAAGACAGGCTACACCGTACTCTATCTCGATGGCCACACGGAGTTCCGTCGAGACCCAACATTCAAAATACGCGACCTCGGAGGAGGAGGCGATCGCGCCTATCACGCAGGCGTCGCAGGTTATCGCCTTCAAGAACAAGTCTGGCGTTTCGAATTTGGCGACGAGATAGACCCGACCGACTCTCGCAATTAGAGGATCAGAGCGTATCGAAGTACAATCCGGTCCCGACTTCGTAATACCCGCAGCGATGGAAATCGCCTAGGTTTCAGTACATACACCGAACCCTTGCGCATCCCTCGTACATCATCTCATTCAGCCCGAAGCTGTTGAATTGTGCGTGAGCTTCCGCAGCCAAGCCGGTCATTTATAGAAACCAAGACGTAGCGCACAAAGCCGCGAGAACCTCGAAAGCAGAAACCACACTATGGCCAGTCCATCCGCCACTCTTTTCAACGCCTTCCCTCCCCTCAGCTTGGCAGCGATCATTGCCTTCCTAGCACTCCCTCTGATCGGCTGGATCAGCGCCATCATCGGGGCAACGAGATCCGAGAAAGGGCGAAAATATCGACCCTGGATAATCTTTCCACTCACCCATCCCTTTGGACTGATCTTCCTAGCCCTTCGAGACTTCAAAGCGGCTCGGGCTGCAATTATCTGGCACATGCTTGGCATTCTAGCGCTTCCGATCGGTGGTTTGGTATCGCGAAACATCGAGAAAGGGAAACTGAGGGCCTATCAGGATCGCTTGGTGAGCCAGGGCGTCTCCCTTGAACTCAAGGATCTTTCCCCTTCACCTGGACCACCCCAAGACAACATCTGGGAGCATCCGACGATGAAGCCGCTGGCTGACGCGGGGCAACACAACGAAGCGGGGCAAGCAGCCCGTGAGCGACTCAATCAGAGCAATGGCGGCTCGCCCTTAGCCCCTTTGCGGATTCCGAATCCACTGAGAAACCTTCGCTACGAAAAATCTAAAGCCCAAGACGATCCCCCAAGCTTGAACAATCGGGATCTATTCAAAGGAATCCATCGAACCGCCCTCACCCTTCTCTCGGAACGCGATGGCAGCATTGGAGAAAGCAACACGCCGGAAAGCTGGGAAGACGTCGCCACCATCATCAACGAGCACTTTGAAACAACAGCAGAACTGACGGCTCAACTCGAGCAAGCGATCCAGCGTCCCAATGACCACTATCCCTACGAATGGGAGCAAGCGTTCCAGATGCTCCTTCCTCACCTTTCCCATCTCAAAGCACTCACTCAAACGGCGAAGGTCCGCAGTCAGGCTGCCGCCATGGTTTACGATTCCGAGGGGACTTTTCGTATGTTGCACCTGGGTCTCGGGCTTTCCCAGACTGGCGACTCAGACCTACTCATCAGCCGCTTGGTTCAATTCGCTCAGACAGCGATTACCCTTGAGGGCATCCGCACCGCTCAACAGTTTCACGTTGGGAAGGACGCCCAGTGGAAGGAACTGCAAGACCAACTCAACCAACTCAATTTTCCAAGCCTCATTGCTGCCTCCCTAGGAGCGGAACGTGCACTTGGTCACGCGACTGTATCAGGTCTCTTGAACGCCCACCTCTTTGGAATCGTCCAGCAAATCCGAAGCCTCAACGCCTTTTCCGAACCACAACAAGAAGAGCTACCGACGATCGCGGCACTGACTCAGGGCCTCCTGAACGGCCTATTCGGAGCTCACGCCCAGGCTCTCATGACAAGAAACTGGCACCTGGCTCTCCAGGCCTACGAAGGCATGATTCAAAATGTGAGCCAAGCCGAATCTCAGCTCGCCAGTATCCCGTGGAACCAATGTTCGGTTGCGAGCCTGCCTCACGAGATTCACAGCTACGGTATTCTGGCGGCCATGTTGCTACCAGCGCTCGATAGCGCCTTCGCGAAGGCAGTGGAAATCCAACATCGCATTGAACTGACAAAAGTAGCGATTGCCCTCGAAAGATACCGGATCGCTCACGACGCTTACCCTGAACAGCTCGCCGAGCTCGCTCCCCAATTCGTCGCCTCAGAGCCGATCGACCCAATGACCGGTTCAGCCTGGGACTACACTCGTACCGCTCCAAATGGGTTCATTCTCTACTCCTACGGGAGAGACGGAACGGACGACGGGGGATTCCAGCGCAAGAAACCGCTTCAGAACAAGACAATCGCAGATGACAGATCGTGGATCGTAGAACCCGAGCTCCCTGAACTCCCCGCGTTCACTCTCGAAAATCAAGCGACGGCGGGAAAGGAAGTGATCAGTAAAGAAATGATGGAACGCTACGGCTTAATACCAGGCGACCAAGACTCGCCACCTACTCATTCGAGCGAGGCGGAACAACAACCCTAGGTCTTAGCGCAGTCAGGACCGTCGCCGCACATTCAAGAGCGCCAATCTTGCCAATTCAACAGGGCTGGTGCCCCCAGTCGTCGTTCTTCAGAGCTTCCTCCCACTGGGCCATTTGCTCCTCTGAATCCAGCTTTGCCTTATCGCTAGCCTCAGAGCTGCCGGCGTTCACTGCAGCGTTCGCCGGATTCGAATCAGCGTTTTCGGTAGAATCTTCCAGATGACCGTCTGAGTTC
Organism: uncultured Verrucomicrobiota bacterium; assembly: GCA_964342405.1. Lineage (GTDB taxonomy): Bacteria > Verrucomicrobiota > Verrucomicrobiia > Limisphaerales > AAA164-E04 > UBA2970. Next base: position 81,991 of record CAYFGX010000020.1, read on the forward strand.
ATGTTCCGAATATAGATCCTTTTAAGGCCGCTGTCATCTGCGGATCTCGAGAATTACAAGGGCGCAAAGAGCCCTGTCCTGCCCTCAAACCAAACCACACGACCAGCAATCACAGGATCCACTCATTTTCGACACGCCCTCTTCAGTCAGAGGAGGCTTTCAAGAGTATCTGATTTTTCAGGTTGACAACAAAGCCAGGTGTCATAGTGTTATATGACACTAATTTTCCAGCACCATGTTTATTGAAATCAACTACAGGTCCGGAAAAGCAGCGTACGTGCAAATCGCCGAGCAAGTGAAATACGCCGCTGCTTCAGGAGCTCTACTTCCTGGCGATCTCCTCCCGGGCATCCGTCCCCTTTCGGAGCGGCTTGAGGTCAATCGAAATACCGTGGCCAAGGCCTACGCTGAGCTCGAGAAAGAAGGGATCGTGGAAATCCAAACAGGAATTGGTTGCGTCATTTCCAAGAACAACTCGCCCCTCAAGAAAAGCGTTCGCAATAAACTTCTAGAGGAGTCAATCGATGCCGCACTGGTCCAAGCCCATCACCTCCAAGCCACTGATGAGGAATTCCTCACTCTGGTTCAAAAACGCATGAAACTATTTTCGAAACGCACGCAGAACCAAGAATCATCATCTGACAAGTAAGGTATGCCTATGAACACATCTAACTCAGCTATCGAGATTAAAGACCTCGTCAGAGGTTACCAAAAAACAGACGCGGTTCGCGGGCTCAACCTCTCGGTTCAACCCGGTCGGTGCTACGGCTTTTTCGGTCGGAATGGAGCTGGAAAAACGACCACGATCAAGTGCCTCCTAAATCTACTCCGCCCCCAGCGCGGCTCTGTTCTTCTCTTCGGCATGGACCCGAGAAAGGACAACACAGCCATCAAGGATCGTATTGCCTACGTACCTGACCAGATTCCTGTCTACCCTTGGATGAGTATTCAACAATACTTCGAGTTCCTGGCTTCCTTCAGGAAGCGTTGGAACACGCAACTAGAAAGTCAACTTCTCGAACAGTTCAGCCTCGAACCCGCCCGAAAAGTGGACCAGCTTTCAAAGGGGCAACGCGTGCAGGTCGCACTGATCGGCGCTCTCTGCCCAGAACCGGAGCTGCTCATTCTTGACGAGCCTACCTCCGGACTCGATCCGGTGATTCGACGTGAGTTCATTCGCACGATCATTGGGAGCTACCAGGACACAGATCCCGGGAACCGCACCGTCTTCGTGTCCACCCACCTCATCTCAGAGTTCGAGGGATTGATCGACGAGTTCACAATCATCGACCAAGGACGAGAACTTCTGACGTCAGAGACCGAAGCGGCTCGCCGCAGATACAATAGACTCCGGGTTCGGTTCTCGAGCAGTCCCCCGAGCATCACGGAGCCATCCATTTTGAAAACCACCGTCGAGGGTCGCGAGCTCGAGCTCACCATTGACAGCAACACCGAGCAAATTCGATCGGAGATTGCGAAGTATGAACCCGTAGAAATACGCGAGGATTCTCTGAGCCTTGAAGACATCTTTCTAATCACCGCCAGCAAGCAAGGAGGCAGCCATGTCAGCACGAATTAAAAAGGATCTGAAGAATCTCACACCTGAGTGGTCTCTCGGCATTCTGCTTGCCTGTGCCCCTCTGCTCATTGCCAACTTCACAGGGATATCAGCGCGGGAGTTTCTTCCAGGCCACTTTGCATTTCTAGCGATCTGCTCAGCCTGGATCGGGGCTGCCATTCTCGGGAAGGATCTGTCCATGGGAGCACTGTCGTTCTCCTTTGCCCAACTCGAGAGCCGAGAGACTCTCTGGAAGGAAAAGCTTCAAACCCTTGGAATCATGAGCCTCGGGATCTATCTCGCCTCATTGATCGTGATGGGATTCAGCGTCGAGCCGATCAACGCCCGTTATCACCTCAATGGCGTCAGCACGCTCAACCTTGGCCTACTCGCCTTCGTTGGGCTCGTCATCACGCTAGCAACCCTCGGTGGGGGCCTATTTTTTTCGCTAACGCTTCGATCCTACCAAGGCGCCTTCTGGCTCGCCTTGCTCACTCCAGTCGCGATCACGGTCGTGCTGACCTTTCCCCTTCTGATCTCGAGCATCCCAGCAATTCCGTCATCCTATTGGAAAGTCGTCGCAGGACTCACTCTCGCCTATGGCCTCATTCTAGGGGGACTGGCGTATCGTAGATTTGTCAGATGGGAGGACCTTGGGACCCTCGGCGGCGATGTGTGGCTCACGTTCGAGGGAAGCAAGCAAGCTCGAACTAAAAAGCGCGCCTATCGCCCCATCATAGGTCTCATCAAGAAGGAGCTCTGTCTCCAACAAATGAATCTGTTGATCTGCCTGAGTATTCTCGCGCTGTACGCACTCGCAGTCCCCTTCTACGACCATCAATCCCAATCCACAGAGATCGCCGCATTGCTCGCTTACTTTGCTCGTCTCGTTCTCCTTGTCTTTCTCCCGCTTGCGATCGGAGCCTCTTCAATTGCCGAAGAACGAAGGCTTGGCATCAATGAATGGCAAGCAACACTCCCAGGCAAAATCTCCGCCCAATGGCTGACCAAGCTCCTCACCGCCTACGGATTGACCCTTCTCGCAACGACCCTCGCACCCATGGCCATCGATCTGCTCTACACAGAGTTTTGGTCCAGGCTTCCTGTTCCTCGCTTCGCGTCCCTCACAGTGACCATTGGCGTTCCGCTCCTAGCAACCAGTCTTGGCTTCTACGCATCATCAATGAGTCGAAGCTTCCTGGTCTCCCTCGGATCGAGTTTTGTGAGCCTTATCGTCTTCGGGCTTCTCCTCTATCTTACATCGAGACTGCTCTCAGCATCGGTTACCTTGGAGGGACCAGCTCTCCCTCAGTTCCTGCTCGCCGCCGTCTCGCTCGTGCTCGGAGTTCCGCTCTTGTGGGGCCTCTCATTTCACAACTTTCGAACGCACCAAAGTTTGCCAGCTCGACTCCCCCTGAATCTCGCAGCCTGGATTGCCTGCCTCTCACTTGCCGGGGTGTTATCCAATCTGATCTACAGCCGTGCATGGGAACGATTCGCCAGTTCGGAGCCGGCCCCAAAAGCCTCGGCAATCAAAGAAGGTGTTGTACCCGCCGTCATCCTTGGGACTTGGACCGCCGTCCTCGCTCCCAACGGAACTCTCTGGGCTTCGAGGAATCAAGTGATATCCAATACTCAGCTCGCGACCGAAGAGCGCATGACCCAGATAGGAACGGACGCCGACTGGATCCAGGCATTCTCGTCGCTACGAAACGCCTATCTGCTCAAACGAGACGGCAGCCTCTACAGAGCCCCCAAATGGGGTAGGAACTCGATGAAGCCTATCGAGATTTCGAACCCTCGCCCCGAAGCCTCTTGGACCAAGGTCATGGCAGGAAACGGGGCCTCGAGTGTTATCGGAATGAAGGCCGACGGAAGTCTTTGGGAATGGAAAGAGAACGATGACACGTCGCTCTCTGAAGTCACCCCATTTATGGCCGAGCGACAATGGTCATCGGTCGCCCGAGCTGGGCATTTCTTCGTCGGGGTCGCTACGGATCGAACACTCTGGGGATGGGGCCATGGTCACGCTTCGCAGGCCAATGCCTTCAGTAATCCAGTGATCGAATCAATACTTGAAGAAGCCAGAATTCTCTTTCCAGATGACGAACCACCGAACATGGATTCACCGGATGTGCGGGCCCTACTCGAGAAAACCGCTCCCCTCCTGGAAGAGCATGGACTCGACGTAATGAACATGGCGGATCGGACAGCCGCAGCAACTTACATCAACGCGAGATTCGAACAGATGAATGTTTTCCGATCTCCCCACCCGATCTCAAGCGACCCCGTTTGGAATAGCGTTCGGTTCACCAACTATCTACCGGCTTTCGACGGCAAACGTATGTATGCCGCAGGCGTTCTCATTGCCACGCAGGAGGACGACACAACATGGACGAGCTCAGACGCAGCGAAGCTCTACTGGGACATTATCCCTGAGACGCCCGAAGCAAAGTTCGCCCAAGTTCCATCCAACAAAATACCGCAACTTCTGCAGTATGAGTTCGATGGAAGGGAGGATTCGTTACTCTTGATCAACAACCAAGGATCCATGCGGGAGCGACGCTTCCAACAGAACCATCGAGAGAAAATGAGCCTCATCAATGGATTGGATCAGCGAGCAGCAAGAAACGATTGGGTCTCGTTCTATCAAGACGGGTATTCCATCATCGCCCTCACGGCTGACGGACTCCTTTGGCACGCTGGGCCTTATCCGATCGACCGCCCACCGAGCAACGCTCTCGCGCTCTTGATCCCGTCGAGTCGAAAACTGCGCCCTGTTTTCGATCTAATCAACGGAGAAGCACTCTAGAATCAAGCGAGGATCTGTTTGACCACATTGCCATGCACGTCAGTCAAGCGGAAGTCTCTCCCCTGAAAACGGTAGGTCAGACTCTTGTGATCGACGCCAAAGAGATGGAGCATGGTCGCATGCAAATCATGCACGTGGAACGGGTCAACCACCGCATTATAACCCAGTTCATCGGTTTCGCCATAGCTGATGCCACCCTTGATGCCTCCACCCGCCATCCAGAGTGAGAAACCTCGAATATGATGATCACGACCCGATCCTTGAGCCATCGGGGTCCGGCCGAACTCCCCGCCCCAAACCACAAGCGTATCGTCCAACATGCCACGCTGTTTCAAATCTGTGATCAGCGCTGCTGAGGCCTGATCCACTTCTTTGGCCGAGGTTTTCATGTTCCCCTTGATGTTGCCATGATGGTCCCAAGAGCGATGATACAAATGAATAAAGCGCGTTCCCCGCTCAGCCAAGCGTCGGGCAAGCAGGCAATTCGAGGCGAAGGAACCATCCCCACCCTCGGTCCCATACATATCAAGAATATGCTGAGGCTCATTCTTGATATCCATGAGCTCAGGAACACTGGTTTGCATGCGAAACGCCATCTCATTCTGAGCAATTCGAGTCGCTATCTCAGGATCATCTACCACCGAATCGAGTTCCCGGTTCAAAGCATTCACCGCATCCACCACCCTCCGCTGATCCGTCCCGGATACACCCGGAGGGCGATTCACGTAATGGACAGGATCGCCTGAAGCGTGAAATTGGACCCCTTGAAAATTGCTCGGCAGGAAGCCACTGTGCCACTGACGAGACGAAATGGGTTGACCTTGCCCCCCCTTCCCCAACGAAGTCAGGACCACAAAGCCAGGGAGGTTTTCAGATTCGCTGCCAAGTCCATACCAAAGCCACGAGCCCATGCTCGGTCGCCCCGAGATGGACGTACCCGTGTTAATGAAAGTATGGGCTGGATCGTGATTAATTTGCTCGGTATGGAACGATCGAACGATGCAAATCTCATCCGAGATCTCACCGATCTTGGGAAACAGATTCACCATTTTCTGCCCGGATTGCCCAAAAGTTTGAAACTCGTGCTGAGGGGCCAGACACTTCAGTTTTTGCCCTTGAAGCTGCGCAATGGGTTGCCCTTTGGTGAAAGAATCTGGCATGGGTTTGCCATCCATCTCAGCCAACTTAGGTTTGTAATCCAAGGTCTCAAGATGAGATGGACCACCCGCCATACAAAGGTAGATGACCCGTTTAGCCTTCTGAAGCGCAGGAACCGGTTGAATCACTCCCGGCCATTGCGTTGAGGATGGCTTCGCTGCCTGACTCATCCACGGCTTAAACACCGAAGCCAAAGCCAACGAACCTAGGCCAACCGTGCCTCGATTCAAAAACGAGCGACGGTTCTGTAGTCGCGACAAGTAGTCCAGAGAGTTCATTCGCCGGTCTCCTAGTATCTCGTGATTAATTCGTGGAGATTCAAAATCGTTCGACTCACCATAGTCCAAGCAGCGAGTTCCGCTGGAGGACACCCGTTCGCTGATGGGGCCAAGCCAACTCCGATCAACTCTGAAGCAGCGTCCGTATCATTTAAGAAGCGTTCAAGGCTCTTTGAATAAACGTTCTGCAAAATCTGAACTTCACTCGCTCGAGCCTTCCGACAGACGGCCTCGCTGAAGGCCCATCGAATACGATCCTCGATGTCTCCCGAATCACATCCCATTATCCGCTCAGCAAACACGCGAGCGGCTTCCACGTAGCTCGGATCATTCAACAAGGTCAAGGACTGGAGGGGTGTATTCGACCGAGGGCGCTCAGCTGTGCACTCTTCTCTACTGGGAGCATCAAACGCCTTCATGCTGGGATGCAAGAAGGTTCGCTGCCAATGAGTGTAAACTCCGCGCCGATACTGATCCGCGCCACGGTCCGCTTGATACGTGCGGGTAGGAAAATTCAACTGGGCATAATAACCAGCCGGCTGATACGGCTTCACACTGGGACCTCCGATTTCATCCACCCGTAACCCACTCACACTCAGAGCAACATCACGAACGACCTCGGCGTCCAAACGAAAGGCAGACTGGCGGGCATACAAGCGATTGAAGGGATCTTTCTCCTTCAAATAGTCACTTGCGACTGAACTCTGCCGATAGGCTTGCGACGTGACCAAGGTCTTGACGAGATGTTTCACATCCCAACCGCTCTCCATGAACTCAACCGCTAGCCAATCTAGGAGTTCAGGGTGGGTTGGCCACTCTCCTTGTGACCCCACATCATCCAACACCTTGGAGAGTCCCGTACCGAAGAACGTCTTCCACATGCGATTGACAAAGGTGCGAGCCGTCAGAGGATTGCTCTCCGAGACCATCCACTCAGCCAAATCGAGTCGGCTCAGGCGACTGTCGGCACTCCCTTCATTCGCCAAGAAACCAGGAATCTGAGGCGACACAAGCTCTCCGGACTCATCTAACCAATTCCCCCGCGGCAGGACGCGCATCTGTCGAGGTTTGACGCTTTGCGAAACCAGCATGGTCGGAATCTCGTTCTTAAGGCGATCCCGCTCTCCTTTCGTGTTCGCAAGAAGGAGACGGGTCCCATCCAGGAGAGGAGTCTGTTCTCGATAGTATTTGGTTAGGAGCTCGTTTTCCGATTCACTACGTTCACCGTAACTCTTGATCGCCGCTCGATAAATATCCGTTGGCAATCCAATTTCTTGGATACCGGGCTTCTCAATGGAAATCACTGAGAGCCGGAAGCGGCCCAGATTATGCCGCTCATGTTTCGACTGGTGGGCCAGCGAAACTCGAATCACCGCCCCTTCTGGGAATCTCTCCGCTTGCTTGAAAGCAAAAACAGCCTTTCGGTTCTCGACCTTCTTGGAGCCGTCTACGGCCCAGCCCGATTTATCGTCGGCATCGATGGCCTTAGAAACGTCAAATCCACCCTGCGAAAAATCAGCCTTCGCAGAATGAATCTCAAGTTCGGAGACAGGCTCACCTGCAGAGTCTAAGCGCTCAACCTTGAAATCCGTTAGCACAAAGTTCCCTCCACCACGCGACAGACTTTCCTTATCAAGGGAGGGATGAGTGAGCGCCTCCAGACGGATTCCGGTTATCGCTTCCCGATCGACGGGGAGATCCACAAAGTAAACATCTTTCTTCGGATTCTTACCACTGACGAGCACCGATTGATCCGCCAATACTCTGAGGCGAGCCCCCTCTTGAGATTCCGTCCTTGTGGGAGCGACGGGAGCCCACAGCAAACGCCCTTTGAGGTCTTCATCCTGAATCTGGGCCTCCCAGTCAAACTGGCCATTCACAAGGGCTTCAGTCGAAGTGGTGAGTGTCGATTCCAATCGTCGAATCTCATCGTCGAGGGACGCCATACGCACACTCTGATCTTTGCTCGGCAACGGCAGTTGTGGCTCCCATCTATTGCCACCATAAAACCCTCGCTCTTTCAAATCCGAGAAGAAAGCCGCGAAGCTATAGAAATCTTTCGTTGTGAACGGATCAAACTTGTGGTCGTGACACTCGGCACACCCCATTGTGGAACCCAGCCAGACGCTTGAAGTTGTCCGAACGCGATCGGCCGCATACTTGGCGAGGTACTCTTTGTCTTGCGCCCCGCCTTCAGCCGTGATCATGTGCAACCGATTGTATCCCGAGGCAACCTTCTGACGTCGGCTTGCGTCCGCGAGCAAATCTCCAGCCAATTGCTCGCGCGTGAACTGATCAAAGGAGACGTTCTGATTAAAGGCGTCGATCACATAATCACGATAGGGCCATACCGAATAATCCTGATCCCCATGATAGCCGACTGTGTCCGCGTAGCGAACCAGATCCAACCAGTAAACGGCCATTCGTTCCCCGAAATGCGGAGAGGCCAAGAGTTGATCAACAACGTGTTCGAAGGCAAACCGATCTCGATCATGCTCAAAAGCAGCGACCTCCTCAGCCGACGGAGGCAACCCAGTAAGATCTAGAAAGACACGGCGAATTAAAGTCCGACGATCTGCCGGTTTCGAAGCCTGGAGTCCTTCCGACTCGAGCCGAGCACCGATGAATCGATCGACCGCACTCCGGCGCCATTCGATATTTTTCACGTCGGGAACAGGTACCTTAACGGGCGGGATGTAAGCCCAGTGGCCTTCCCAGTCAGCGCCGTTCTCAATCCAGCGTTTCAAAGTCTGGATCTCCTCTTCGGTCAATGCCTTGCCACTATCTCTCGGCGGCATCACATCATCCTCGTCGTCCGTCGTGATGCGAACCAACAACTCGCTCTGCTCCGGATGCTCCACATCGATCACGGCGTATCCATCCCTATCCGCCTTTGCGAGCGACTCGACATCGAGCCTGAGATCGCCCTTCCGCGAGCTCTTATCAGGCCCGTGACATGCATAGCACTTGTCGGAGAGAATAGCCCGGATATCTTGATTGAACCGAATCTCGTCAACGGCTTCCCCGTGGAGACACACACCTGAGACAAACGTGGCGAGGGCCAGAGAGGCCAGACGGAGACTGCGAGAAAAAACACTCATAAGAACGAATAATGGGTTGTAGACAACGAGACTGCCGCGATCCGAATCTCCAATCAAGCCGGAATCACCCCCAGATGAGTGAAATCCTGAATCGCAGGGACTGAACAAAACAACACCCTCGTAGAGAGATTCCTCTCTCAAAACCCGAAAACCTTCGGAGAAAAAATCCCCGAAGGTTTTCAAAGTCACTCAAAAGTGGCACCGAACTACTTGAGATCCGGGTCGGCCAGGCCATCACTCTGACGATACAGCTTGGTGGGGATCAAGATTTCGGGCTCGATTTCATCGCCTCGCAGGTAGGCGAGAATCGTTTGCATGGTTTTGCGCCCAATTTCGTCAGGAAACTGAATCGGATCCGCATAGATTTTCCCTTCTTTGATGGCCTGTTTGCCCTCTGGCTGCCCGTCGAATCCAACAATCTTAATTTGATCTTCTTTCCCGGCTTTTTCCAAGGCAGCTCTTGCTCCCAGGGCGGACGGATCATTGATGGCGAAAATTCCAGCCAAGTCGGGATGCGCCTGAACCGCATCCTGAGCCGCTTTGTAGCCTCGCTCCTTGTTCCCCTCGCCTGGAAGCTCCATCACGATGTCAATTTTCGAATCTGGATTGGCCTGGTTGTGAGCATCCAATACCTCTTTGAATCCTTGGACGCGTAGCAGACAAGATTCCGCAGACTTGTAATCTAAGATCACCACCTTTCCTCCCGATTCACCCAAGGCTTCAATCATGGCAGTCCCCGCCTCCCGTCCGCCACCAAGATTGTCTGTGGCAATGTGCGATACGACCTTGGCATTCGGAGCCAGGCAAGCGATGTCTGCCGTAAATACGGGAATCCCCGCCGCATTCGCTTCCTCAATCGCAGGGCCAATGGACTTGGATTCGCAAGGGCAAAGCACAATCGCTGAGACCTGTTTGACGATGAAATCTTTGACTTGGTTCTGTTGTTTCGCGACGTCCTGATCGCCACTTGTGGCCAACACCTCGTAGCCATGTTTTTCGGCCTCAGCGGTGAGACTGTCGATAATCACATTGAAATAAGGGTTTTCCGTTGTCAGCACCGAAATAGCAACCACACCGTTCGATTCAGATCCGGCCGTCCCGCCTGAGGGATCCCCTCCGGTCGTCCCCGAGGAGGAAGAGCCCCCCCCCCCGGAACAAGCGACGAGCGCTAAGGCCAACAGGGAGCAGGTTGTTGAAAGCAATTGAGAAAACTTCATAGCAGTTGCAGTGAAACCGGGCACATGGGTGGCCCAAGCAATATTGAGTGGTGACGAAGGAATTAACGCTCGACACAGACTAGGCGTCAAGCAATTCGACGCTCCGAGAAAAGCGAAGGGGCACCACAAGTGTTGTCGCAGCGTCTAAGACAAGATCTTCTGGTAAAGATCGATGTAGGCCAAAGCAGTGCGGTCCCATGAAAAATCAGCAGCCATGGCCCGCTTGCGATACTCCTTAAACACAGCCGACTTTTTGTAGAGCCTCATTCCACGATAGATTCCTTCCAACAAGGCCGCCGAGTTGAACTCGTGAAACTTGATTCCGGTTGCATCCGTTTCACTCTCGACTTCATCCACCACAGAATCCCTCAAACCGCCAGCAGCGTGCACAATAGGAATCGTCCCATAGCGTAAACTGTAGAGCTGATTCAGGCCACAGGGCTCGAAACGAGACGGCATCAAATAGAAGTCACAAGCCGCCTCGATCCGGTGAGACAAGCCAACGTCATAGCCAATCTTCACGGCCACTCTATCCGGAAACCGCTGCTGCAACTCCTGCATCTGCCGTTCAAGTTCTGGATCCCCAGAACCCAGCAACACAAACTGCATGGAATGTTTTAATGACTGCTGCAAGGCCTCCACGAGAGGCTCCACTCCTTTTTGCTCAACGAGCCGAGAGATCATGCCATACATGGGCACCTTTGGCTCAACGGGCAAACCAAGGTCGGATTGCAATTGTTTCTTCCCCTTGGCCTTGCCCGCCATCCGCTCAGCAGAATACCGAAACTTAAGAAACTCGTTCTTGGTCGTGTTCCACTCAGCGTAGTCTACCCCATTCAGAATGCCGGTCAGATTCGACTTTCTCCCCCCGAGTACCCCCTCCAATCCACATCCAAATTCCTCAGTCAGAATCTCCTCGGCATAGGATGGGCTCACGGTGCTGACATGATCAGAGTAAACAATTCCTGCTTTCAGGAAATTCATCTTCTCGTAATACTCGATGCCAGACGGAGTGAAGTACTTCGTATCCAAATTGGACAACGGCATTTGACTCTCAGGAAATAGCCCTTGGTAGGCTAAATTGTGAATTGTGCACAGAGTCTTGGGAGGATTGGCAACCTCGCCTTTTTCCAAGGCTTGACTCAGCAGGGCTGGATACATCGCCACAGGCCAATCGTGTATGTGCACCAGATCTGGCCGTTCCTCCAGCTCGATGCTCAGCTTAAGAAGCACTTTTGTTAGAAAAAGAAACCGCTCGGCATTGTCTGGGTAATCTTGACTATGTTCCCCATAAATTCCGGTTCGCTGGAAGAAGTGCACATGGTCGACAAAATAGATCCTAAAATTGTCGGATGCTTCGTATTCGAAAATTGTTCCCCGCTCGACGCGAGTTCCAAGCGTCACCTCTACAGTGCGGCCCGTCCGCTGAATTCCCTCGAACTGTTCCAGTAAGCCTCGATAAAGAGGGGTGACCATTCCGACTTGAACACCTGCCCGACCGAGGTATTTCCCCAGCGCCGCAACCATGTCGGCAAGCCCCCCCGTTTTGGAAAACGGTTGGATTTCGCTACTGCCTAGCAAGATATTCATATCAGTTCGATTGTGGGGCGAGAATTTAGCTCAGATTGCTCAGTGAGCGGGAATTCGATCCGTCTTCATATAAGGTTGAAGAGGTTCCGGGATCAAAATACTGCCATCCTTCTGTTGATGGGTTTCAACCAATGCCACGAAGAGTCGTGCCAAGGCTGTGCCGCTCCCATTCAGAATGTGCGGATGAACCTTTTTCCCTTCTTTGGTCTTGTACCTCAGCCCCATCCGACGAGACTGGAAATCTTCACAGTTGGAACAGCTCGACACTTCCAAGTAGTCGTCTTGCCCAGGAGCCCACACTTCGATGTCATAGGTCTTCGCGCTTCCAAATCCCATATCCCCTGTACAGAGCAGAATCACTCGGTAGTGAAGATCCAGCAGTTGCAGAACTTTTTCCGCATTCCCAACCAAACTTTCCAACGCATCATACCCTTGCTCCGGCGGAACCACTTTGATGAGCTCGACTTTGTCAAACTGGTGCACTCGAATCATTCCGCGAGTTCCAACCCCGGCGGCTCCTGCCTCAGCACGAAAACACGGACTATACGCGCAGTAGTGAATCGGAAGCTCCGCTTCGGAGAGCATTTCCTCACGGTGAATGTTGGCTACAGGCGCCTCGGCAGTTGGAATCAGGAAAAGACTCCCGAGACTGTCGGCGTCTTCTCCTTCTTGAATAGCGTAGGCCTGATCGACAAACTTTGGAAACTGCCCCACTCCTTCCATGCAAGCTCGACTGACCATGAACGGAGGCGAGACTTCGGTATAACCGTGCTCGGTGGTATGCAAATCGAGCAAGAACTGCGTCAGGGCTCGCTCCAAACGGGCCCCCCAATTGGTGTAGAGCAGAAAACCGCTACCCGCCAGTTTTGCCCCCCGAGCAAAATCAATCAGCTTCAGTCGCTCACAAATATCAAGGTGGCTGTCAGGCTTGAAGGAGTATTCCTTTTTCTCCCCCCAGACCCGTAGGGTGGGATTGTCTTCCTCGGTCGCACCAATCGTGACGGACTCATGAGGCAAATTCGGGAGGGTCATCATCAGTGCCTGGGTCTCGTCCTTCAGCTTCCCAACCTGGCTATCGAGTTCCGTAATACGGTCTCCGATCGAACGTGTCTCCGCTTTTTTGGCCTCGGCTTCTTCGAGCTTCTTCTGCCCCATCAGCATCCCAATTTCCTTTGAGACACGATTCCGCTCTGATTTCAGGCCCTCAACTTCCGTGACGATCTGGCGCCATTTGGAATCCAGTTCGATGATCTGATCGACTTTTCCCTCGTCACCACCGCCCCGAGTCGCCAAGCGTTCCCGCACACTATCCGCCTCTTCCCGTATTCGCTTGATGTCTAGCATCGGCGCATTTTAAAGGGAGGCACTTGCAGAGGGCAAGGCGGATCCCAAACTAGAGGAATCAGTCCGTTGCTCAGAACGCTTGATCGAGCTCTCCTTCGCCACTCAGTAGCTTCTTCATCTCCGTCCTAAAGTCGGGCTCGGAGCAAAACCAACCCGCACAGTTCCGACGCCCCGTCGAGCCTGTGACGGGAAGCACCCGATGCTGATAGTTCGCCCCAATCTCAAATATGTGGGCATCTCCAAATTGTGTTCCCGAGATCCTCCGATACACCTGGCCATCTGTCCGATTGCGAATTTCAAACTCACCGCCCTCAACCGGCTCCACACTCAGATTCAGGCTCAAGCCGACGATCTGCCCCTTTTCATGATCGTCGTGCCAGTCGTCATAGTGATCAGATCCTGACTTCAGCTCGAACACCCGAGATTTGAAGAAGCGAAGCTCCTCCTTGGAGCCCGAAATCTCTCGAATCGCCTGAAACAAGTCCGGCTGATTCAATAACACCATCATCAACGCAGCCAAAGGATGGCGGTCACGCAAGGTCAGCTCACGGGCGAATACCTTGCCTTCCGTGTCAATGTCCTCCCTGGTAAAATAGTCCTGCTCTCCCCCCATTCCACGGATCTGCTTCAAAACACTCGGATGAAGGAAGTTTTTGAGCAAGAGGCAGTGAGAACGAGCGAATTCTTCCCGAGCAGTGTCCAGCTCGGCGCTGGAGCCCAATTCAAGCCCTTGAAACGACAGTTGGATCATATCTTCTGCGTCGTCGCCACACCCGCCCCCGGGGGCGATCGTGGAATTTGAGATCATGACGAGCGAACGGGAGAAGCCTAGCAGGGGGCAATTGTCGGACCAATTCAAAAAGCCAAGAGGAAAGCCCCCTGAACCTTCACGAACCTTCCCGGGCATGTGGGCAAAAAACCCGACTTTCTTTAATGCTTTGACGCACCTACCGCATTCCCTTAGCGTTTTCGCCGCTAAAGTAGGTCACCAATGATTGGGATTGCAAAGTCAGTATTTAAAAAGGTTTTTGGCACTAAGAACGATCGCGAGATCAAGAGGCTTCAAGGACTCGTCACTCAAATCAACGAGCTTGAAACCTCCTTCCAGTCGCTATCAGACGACGAACTGAGGGCGAAAACCGCCGCATGGCAGGAAAAGCTTCACAAAATCGAGGATAAGGAAGAGCTCGCGAAGGAGCTCGACGCCATCTTACCAGAAGCTTTCGCGGCGGTGAAAAACGCGTGCCGACGTCTCTGTGGCACCGAGGTCATGGTCAAAGGCCACCCCCTTCCCTGGGAGATGGTCCCCTTCGATGTTCAGTTGATCGGCGGCTACGGACTCCACTCTGGGCGAATTGCGGAAATGGCAACGGGTGAAGGGAAAACCCTAGTCGCAACGCTCCCCGTGTATCTCAATGCGCTCACCGGCCGCGGGGTCCACGTCGTGACAGTCAATGATTACCTGGCCTCTCGTGACAGTGAATGGATGGGAGCGGTCTACAAATTCCTTGGGCTGACCGTTGGTTGCATTGTACATGACCAGCCCCCAGCACTCCGGCGCGAGCAATACAATTGCGATATCACCTACGGCACAAATTCAGAATTTGGCTTCGACTACCTCCGGGACAATGGCATGGCGTCCAAGGTCGAGGAACAGGTACAAGGACAGCACTACTTCGCTATTGTTGATGAGGTTGACTCCATTCTCATCGACGAAGCCCGAACCCCACTCATTATTAGCGGTCCAGCCGTCGTCAACACAGATAATCGCTACGACCAGCTCAAGCCGGCAATCGATGGACTTGTTAAACGACAGAATAAGCTCTGCCAGGACTATCTGAATCAAGCCACCGAGGTCGCTAAGAAGCTCCGTCCTGAAGATGGATCCAATCCAGAGGATCCTGAATATCTCGAACAAGAACTTGGCCTTCTCCTCTACCGTGCAAAACTAGGTAATCCGAAAGCAGCAGGATTGCTCCGCCTTCTGGAAAACCCGGAGAACCTCAAACTGATGAACAAGGCCGAAACCGCCTTGCACACCGATCAGACTAAGAAGGAACTCTACGCACAGAAAGAGGAATTGTTCTACGCGATCGAAGAGAAAAGCCACGACGCTGATCTCACAGAAAAGGGTCGAGGCTTCCTCAGCCCGAAAGATCCGGATGCGTTCATGCTTCCAGATCTCACCGAGACGTATCACGAGATCGATAGCAACGACTCTCTCGACGCCAAACAGAGAATGGAGCAGAAGGGTCAAGCTCAGAAGGAGTTTGAGGCAAAGGCCCAGCAGATCCACACAATCTCCCAGCTACTCAAGGCCTACTGCCTCTACGAAAAGGACGTGCAGTACGTCGTCCAAAACAACGAGGTCGTGATCGTTGACGAAAACACCGGTCGACTGATGACCGGGCGTCGATGGAGTGAAGGACTCCACCAAGCAGTCGAAGCAAAAGAAGGCGTTGAGATCAAGCGCGAGACCCAAACCTACGCGACGATCACGATTCAAAACTACTTTCGACTCTATACGAAGCTAGCCGGAATGACAGGAACGGCCGAAACCGAAGCCGGCGAGTTCCACGACATTTACAATCTGGGCGTTCTCGTCATCCCCACCAACCGCCCCATTGCGCGGAAAGATGCCCACGACACGGTCTACAAGACACGGCGTGAGAAATACAACGCCGTCGTTGACGAGATCAAGCGAGTCAATGGAGAGGGAAGACCTATTCTCGTCGGCACTATTTCCGTCGAGGTGAGCGAACACATCGCTAAGCTCTTGAAGAAAGAGAAGATCGTTCACTCTGTTCTCAATGCGAAGTATCACGAACAAGAAGCAGAGATCGTCTCCCGCGCCGGAAACAAAGGAGCCGTCACCATCGCCACCAACATGGCAGGTCGTGGAACGGACATCAAGCTGGCCGAAGGGGTCAACGACGTCGGCGGCCTCCATGTGATTGGAACCGAGCGACACGAAGCCCGCCGCATCGACCGACAGTTACGCGGTCGTTGCGCCCGTCAAGGCGACAATGGCTCCTCCCACTTCTTCATCTCTCTCGAAGATGATTTGATGCGCTTGTTCGGATCGGATCGAATCGGAAAAGTGATGGAACGAGTCGGGCTCGAAGAGGGCCAAGAGCTCGAGCACCCGCTTCTGAACCGATCCATTGAAACTGCCCAGAAACGCGTCGAGCAGCACAACTTCCAGATTCGAAAACGAACGCTTGAGTATGACGATGTCATGAACAAGCAGCGCGAAATCATCTACGGATTTCGCAACGAGATAATTCGCTCTGATGATGTCCAGGATCGACTCATGGACATCATGGAAGAAGTGGTGATCAGCAAAGTGGAGGAACACTCCTCCCCCGACTCAGAAGTCAGCGAATGGAACATCCGCGCGCTCACTGACTGGATCAACCTCAATTTCCCGCTGGGAGTTCCCGAGGAAGAAATCGTGAAAGCCGCTGAATCAGGAACCGATGAAGCCGTCCCTGGTTCCATCTTCGAAGGCATGAGTCCGGCTCAAATCGCCACGGCCTCGTTCGTTTCGGATAGTGTTCGAGATGCCTACAAACTCAAGGTGAGTGTGGAAGCCGACGAGGCACTTAATGGGATCGAACGATTCACGATTCTCAGCGCGATCGACAAGCTCTGGCAAGAGCATCTCTACAGCATGGACGGACTTCGCAGCAGTATCGGCCTGCGAGCTTACGGGCAAAGAGATCCGCTCATTGAATACAAGAATGAGGCCTTCAAGATCTTCGACGAGCTGATGGTGAACATCAAGTCTGAGATCTGCCACAACATTTTCCGCAGCGCCTCCAGCTTAATGGCGTTCCAAAGCTTCCTCTCGAAGCTCCCGCAACGAACGGTTCATCAGGGTTCCAATGCCTTTGATAATCAAGCGCAGCAACCCAGCGCTGATGAGAAAGCCAGCAGTGTTGTGAGCGAGGCAAACGAGGCAGTCAGCCAATCCCAGAAAACTCGGGCCACGCCCGTCCGCACAGGTCCAAAGGTTGGACGCAACGACCCCTGCCCATGCGGGAGCGGAAAAAAATACAAACAGTGCTGCGGTAAGGTCTAAAGAGCCGCCATTACAGCTTCCAGCGAATCTGTTGGGCGCCAGAGTAACAAACTTTGGCGCCTGATCTGCTCAACGGAGGCACGAAGGTTGAGCCCTGCCGCACGCACAGGCTTAGCATGACGCAGACGAAGGTCAGACTCGTCATAGGTCCGGCAGGGACTGGCAAGACTTTTCAATTCATCGAGTCTGCCAGATCGCAGCTCATCCAATCCCCCGAGGGGCTCCCGCTCCTCTTCCTGGCGCCTAAGCAGGCCACGTTTCAGATCGAAAACCAGCTGCTCGCCGACGGCCAACTGCAAGGTTTCACTCGCCTCCAGATTCTCTCTTTTCCACGCCTTGCGGAACATCTCCTGAGTGAGTTTGCCCCCGATCAGACCTCCGTTCTGAGCGAGGATGGACGGCTGATGATTCTCCGATCCTTGCTCAACCGTCACGCCGAACAACTCCAAGCCTTCAGATCCGTCGCGAACTTCCCTTCCTTCGCCGATGAGATCGGGTCTCTGCTCTTGGATTTTCAACGACACCAAATCGGCGAAGATTATCTCCAATCGCTTCTCTCCCGACCGGATCTCTCGAAGAATCTCACGCGGAAACTCCACGACCTTGCTCTCATCACTCAATCCTACCGGGAATGGCTCGCACAATCCCATTTGAAGGACTCTGAAGTTCTCCTGGAACTCGCCACACAAACTCTTCAAACCCTGAGCGAACATGGCGCCACTCAGCCCGTCTTCCGCATTGAAGAACTTTGGCTCGATGGCTTCGCTGAGATGACACCACAAGAGCAGACCTTACTGAGCACGATCATTCCCCATTGCGCCCGCGTGAATCTTGCTTTCTGTCTTGATCCCAAGGATCTCGATTCAAGCTCTTGGTTGAACCTTTGGACCGCTCCTTCGGAAACCTACAATCAGTGCCTCAGTCGCCTTGACGCCCTTCAAGCAAGCCTTGGACAAAATCGAATCAGCGTCGAAAAGGAGTTTCTTCCCAGAAGGCCCGACACCAATCGGTTCACGGGCAATCTAGCTCTCCAACACCTTGAATCTCATTGGTCTGCCCCCCGTCCTTGTCCCGCACCACAGCACGGGCAATCTGCCGTGGAAATCGTTCGCTGTAAAAATCGCGAAGAGGAAGTCATCCATGCTGCCCGGAGAATTCTTAACCTCACACGGGAAGAGAATGTGCGGTTCCGGGACTTTGCGATCTTCGCCCGCCACCTGGAAGACTACGCGGTCGAGCTTCGAAAAGTGTTCAATCGGTATCAGATCCCCTACTTCATCGACCAACGGGAACGAGTCAACCACCATCCTTCGATTGTGCTCACCCGATCTGCTCTGCGATTGATAAGCTACAACTGGCGGACGGAAGATTTGATCGCGGCAGCCAAGACCCAGCTCTTGTCCGATCAGTTCGAGCAAATCAATGCCCTAGAGAACGCCGCGCTCGAATTCGGTTGGAACGGCACCCAATGGCTTCGCCCAATTCCTCAGGCGAACCTGACTCAGCTGGAGTCTTTTCGTCAGCAAATAGTGAAGCCATTCGTTCGGCTTAACCGAAACCTCTATCCAACGGACACCCCACAACGTGCGCCGATTTCTGGACTGAAACTCGTCGAATCCCTGAAGACGTTCTGGGAAGACTGTCAACTCGAAGAGAAACTCTCTGAATGGGAACGCGATTCGAACGAACGAGAGGACGATAGCTTTCAAATCCAAACGGCAATCCATTCTGGAACCTGGGAAGAGTTACAGCTCTGGATCGATAACGTTGAACTCGCGTTCGCAGACACCCATCGCACTCTGCGCGATTGGTTACCGATCCTCGAAGCGGGTCTCACTCATCTCACGGTTGGCGTCATCCCTCCGAGCACGGATCAAGTCCTCATCGGAAGCATTGATAGAACACGGACCACAAACATCGAAACTGCAATTATCCTCGGTCTCAATGAATCGGTCTTTCCGGCTCTCCCTAAGGCTCATCCGATCATAACCGAAGCCGAGCGGACTCAGCTAGGAAACCGATTCGAGTCACTCATCCCATCAGCCAAAAAAACGCTCTCAACGGAACGCTACTACGCCTACATCGCTTGCACTCGCCCCACGAAGCAACTCATTGTCAGTTTCGCAGATCAACTACCCGATGGAAATCCACTCTCCCCTTCTTCCATCATCGCTCATCTCCAGAGATTGATGCCCCACGCCCGTTCGACTGATTTTTCTACGGCGCTGCAGCTCGCGTCGGCAGAGCACATCAGTGAACTCATGGAACCCATTTTTCGTCAGATCGCTGAAACGTGCACTCCCCCCGAATGGACGAAGAACATTCAACTCCTACAGAACAGCAATTGGAGCGATGCCAAGTATCGACCTAAGAACTCAGCGTCCGCTCGACTCTTGAGCCCTCTTCCCGAGCGGCTCTACACGTCAACCGAAGGAGATTTTCCCACTTCCGTCTCTAGACTGGAGCAGTTCGCTGCCTGCCCCTTTCGCTTCTTCGCCCATTCCGGATTGCGGGCGGAAGAGCGTCGAGACTTCCAAATCGATCCAAAACGAATCGGGAGTTTCCAGCATCTAATCCTTGAAACCTTCCATCATCAAACGACTGAGAGCCAACGCCGATGGCGAGACGTGCCCGTCGAAGAAGCGAGAGAATCGATCGAACAAATTGCTCGGTCGATCGCTGACGATTTCAACCACGGAATCTTCGTGAGTTCAGCCGAAGCTGAGTTTTCCCTAGAGACCATCATTCAACGATTGCAGGAGTTCATTTCCATTCTAATCGAATGGATGGACCAATACGAATTCGATCCACGAGCAGTGGAGCTTGGTTTCGGCGGAACCGAGGATGAAACCGGGCCTTGGGCTGTGGCGCTCGAGCAAGGTCGGTTCCTCTTCACCGGCAAGATTGACCGCCTAGATATCCATCAGGGCCCTGCATCGGCCCAAGCTGACGCGATCATTATCGACTACAAGTCTGGAGGAAAGAAACTCGATCCGATCCTGCTTCAACACGGCATTCAACTTCAACTTCTCGCCTACCTAAATGTCGTGTCGCAACGCCCTGAAATTGGGAGACAGCTCGGGGCCGGTACTATCGCGCCTGCCGGCGTCTTCTTCGTCCCTCTCAAAGGATACTCACCGAGACAACCTGATCGAGATCGAGCGCGCGTCTGTCATAACGAAGAACGCCCGGAAGCGTTTAAGCATATCGGCTGCTTTGATCATTCAGCCCTTCGGCTGCTCGACAATCGTGCCGAGCGCCTCACCGGGGATCAGATCCAGTATTCACTTAAACGAGATGGCACGCCGAAAAAATCGGCTTGGAACGTCATGCCATCGGAAACGTTCCGTAAGACGATGCACCAGACGGAAGAGGTCATTCGAACGATGGGGAATCAGATTCTCGACGGAGACATCGCAATCGATCCCTACGTTCACCGAAACGTCAGCGCCTGTCTCTACTGCCCCTACGCCTCGATCTGCCGCATCGAACCGTCTGCTCACACCTATCGAACCCTGTCCAGCTCGGCAGAAACGGACCCTAAGAAATGAGCTTTACCGATGCCCAACAGACGGCAATCGACGCCCAAGGCAATGTCCTCGTCCTAGCGGGAGCCGGCACCGGAAAAACCCGAACCATGGTGTCTCGCTGTATCGATCGACTCTTCTCTGTAGATCATGCCGTTGACCTGGATCGGATCCTCATGGTCACCTTTACCGAAGCTGCCGCATCCGAAATGAAGCAGCGTATCGGAAACGCCCTTCAACAGCACCTCGAGTCCGGGAACCAACAGGAACGGGTCGAGGAGCAAATCGCACTTCTCGACTCGGCACACATCGGCACGCTCCACAGTTTTGCGCTCGAGATGATTCGAGAATTCTCTCACCACCTCGACTTCAGCACAGGCCTACGAGTTCTTTCCGCTGAGGAAGCACTCCGCCTCGCCGATACCGCACTGAACGAAGTATTCGACCACCATTATGAGCAACGCGAAACCAGCTCAAGGGACTTGTGTTCTCAGATTCGGCAATTCGGAGAAGGCAATGATCGTCCTCTCAGAGCCTTGGTTCTAAAAATCTACCAATACGTCCAATCGCTCCCGCAGCCAGAGTTCTGGATCCAGGAGCAGGTCGCGCGGGCCCAACAAAAAAGCCCTTCCCTCTGGCTATCATGGTTACAGAACGCACTCCCTGTATGGTGCGAGGAATGGATACAAAGACTCGATCGAGCATCCTTCGATAACGAGAATCTTCAAACAGTTCGGAGGGCGCTCGAGTCAGCCAGTCAATCACTGATTCATGATTCGGTCTCCGAATGCGGAGAAATACCCGCTGTTGTGCCACTCGCTGAACTTGCCTCTCATCTTCATGTAGCGCTCAGTGCGGATGCCGACTGGCCTCGCGGACACAAGACCAAGTTCAGAAAACCCTTCGAGTCGCTCTTCGACGACCTTCAATTTCTAAACTCCCTACTCAACCCTTCAAACCATGATATGGTATCTCCCCTGGAAGAGGATTGGGAGCGAACTCGTTCCTGGAACACAAGTCTGCTACAGCTCACTCAAGAGTTTTCCGAGGTCTACACACGACTCAAGAAACAGATTGAGGGGGTGGACTTTCAAGATCTTGAGCAACAATTCTTGAAGCTCCTCTACGACTCAGAATCGGGAGACCTTTCCCCCATCGCGTCCGAGATCCAGAGCCGTTTCGATTATGTCTTTGTCGATGAATATCAGGATATCAACGGGGCCCAGGACGCCATCATCCGAGCGGTGAGCCGGCCCGGACAACAAGCAAATCTTTTCATTGTAGGCGACGTCAAACAGAGCATCTATAGATTTCGTCGCGCAAACCCTGGTATTTTGAAGCGATATGAAGACCAGTGGACGAACCCCGGGATCGACGGAACCCGAGTCTACCTCCAAGCAAATTTCCGAAGCGCTCCCGCCCTGCTCGATCACATAAACGAATTCTGTTCCCACCTTTCAGACTTGGTTCCCGGCTTTGACTACGGGCCCAATGCTCAATTGGAACCTGGCTTGCAGCGCACTAACTCCACAAGCGACCCGTCCAACGTTTCCGCGGGGGCAAGGATCGAGTCGCACTTGCTCATGAAAGAGAGCTTCAAGGAATCAGAACTCACTCCCCTCGAGATAGAAATCCACATCATCGCACAACGGATCAAACAATTTGTCGAAAACCAAACGCTGTTCGATGCCGAAGAGGAGGTCGAACGTTCCTTTCGCTGGTCAGACTTCGCTATCCTCATGCGATCGATATCAGGGAAGCCTCAAGTCGTCGCCCGAATCTTTGCAATGTATCACATCCCGGTACAAGCAGCCGAGGGGGATTTCTTTGATTTTCCTGAGGTCGTGGATTTGCTCTCGCTGTTGAGGGTGATCGACAACCCACTTCAAGACATCCCACTCCTCGCCTTGCTTCGTTCCCCGTTCTTCGGCTTCACCGACAACGAACTTGCGCTCGTACGTCTCGCGAAGCCCAAGGGTTTCTACTGGCATGCCCTTTCCAAGTTCGCGACGACGCCGGAAGACACGATCGAATCCATCGTGGGTGGAGATGGCAACGCCAGCGCTTTCCCGCGCGAGATATGTGAGAACGCTCTCGAGAAAGCTCAGCGCTTCTTTCAGAACCACCAACACTGGCTACACGCCCGAAAAACACACTCTACCGCGACTCTCCTTGAGGAAATTCTCGCAACTGGATTCTTTGCCGAGTTCACAGCAAGCCTCTCTCCAACACGAGATCCACGCACGAACATTAGACAGTTGATCCAGCTCGTTCGAGAATTCGAGCAGCAACCAGATGCCAGTCTCACTCATTTTCTCAAGTGGATTGATGAACTAATCGATGGAGGGCACCAGATTGAGCCGATTCCCGAAGAGAGTCACAACGCCGTGCAGTTGATGAGCATTCACAAGAGTAAGGGGTTGGAGTTTCCCATCGTCTTTCTTCCAGATCTCTCCAAACGATTCAACTTCACGGACCTCAGCCAACGAATCATCATCGACGAAGAGCTCGGGCTCTGTCCCATTCTGAATCTTCCCAACACGCCACAAACCTATCCGTCCCTCTCGCACTGGCTGGCTCAACGGGAACATCGCAAGCAACTCATCGATGAGGAAGCGAGGTTACTCTATGTCGCACTCACCCGAGCAAAGGAACACCTGATTCTCCTCGCTGAAGCCTCAGACAAGCAGCTTGATGAGAGCTGGAGTTCTCCTACCGAAAACCAAGGAAAAGTGAATACCTACATCGATTGGATCGGTCCCTGGATACTGGAGAAGGACCGTCAGCAATCAGACATCGATTCAGATCCCGCGTCCCTTCCTACGAGCGCAATCATTCTTCATCACGAAGTTTCGCTCCCTCAGCCAGATCTCTCGCCCAAGGACAGAGAGGTTGAGGAGAATTCTAATTCCAAACTCACGCCTGAATCAATCGAGTGTCTAAACGGACGTTTTGAGTGGATCTATCCGTATGAAGGCGCAACAACTCAAAGAGCCAAAGGTTCCATTTCGGCATTCGATCGACTTGAAGCAGCTCCACCCCTGGTGACACAAGAGCCAACGATTGGGTCTCGCTTCGATGAATCCAAACCGAACTTACCTCGCCGACAACAAGGCAAACGAGCAGGTTTAGCCTATCATCGAGTGCTCCAATACCTTCACCCTTCAGAGGGAGCACGAGAGCAATCCGTGAGGAGAGAACTCAAGCGGCTTGCGGCACTTGGCGTTCTGTCCGACGAGGAAATCGAGCGTATCGAGATCGAAAAGGTCGTGGCGTTCTGGACCTCAGATGCCGGAATGCAGATTCGCTCGCAGGCCGACCGAATGCATCGAGAATTGCCCTTCACCGCTCGATTTACGGTTAAGGAACTTGGGAAGATCGGCTTCGCTGTGACTGAGGATCCCGCATCTGAGAGCGAGCCCGTGATCCTTCAAGGGGTTGTCGATCTAGCGGTGATCACCAAAGAAGAAATCTGGGTTCTCGACTTTAAGTCGGAGCAGATGGATCCAAGTGAAATCGAGCTAAGGACCCAATCCCACCAAGCACAGTTGTCCGTCTACAAGAGCGCGCTGGAAAAGACTTACCAGCGGCCCGTCACGCAACTTTGGATCCACTTTCTAGTCCCGGGAATCACAGTGAACCTACTGAATTCACAGACCCCGCAGAGCGAAACCTAAACGGTAAATCAATCGACTGCCTAAGCAACCGCCTCAGACTGCGATTTACCTTCGGCGCTCACTGCAGGCAGCGCAGCTTCCACCTTGGCGATGGTTGCGCTAGCGGTCAGCCCATACTTCTCGCGAAGCTCACCCACAGAACTAGCATGCTCGATGAACTGGTCTGGCCATCCAATACGAACGACTGGCGTGCTGATTTGACGGTCACCGAAAAGCTCATTCACGATACTTCCATAGCCACCAGGAAGGACGTGATCCTCAAGCGTGACCACCAAGTCCGATGCCTTACCGAAGAACTCCGTTGTATTCTCGTCGATTGGCTTAGTGAAACGTGGGTTAATCACGGCCACGTCGTATCCTTTGGACTCGAGCTGGCTGGCAACATCGCGGGCAAGCGGGTTGAGATTACCCAGACCGAAGAGGGAAACCTTGGGTTTTCCGCTGTTCTTGAATTGGGTAATGATCTCGGCTTTTCCGACATCCAATAGCTTGGGAGTCTCTTTGATCGGCACACCTTCTGCCGCACCTCGAGGATAGCGAATGAAGGTCGGGTGTTTCTCATGAGTCGCCGTAAACATCATATCCACGAGCTCATCCTCATCTTTCGGAGCCATGGCGATGATGTTTGGAACACAGCGGAGGTAAGAAATATCAAACATGCCATGGTGGGTCGGACCATCTTGAGGCGATAGACCTGCCCGATCCATGCAGAACAAAACAGGCAAGTCCTGGAGAGCAGCATCGTGAATGATGCAATCGTAGGCACGCTGCAAGAAGGTTGAATAAATGGCACACACTGGATGGAATCCCATCACGGCCATACCGCAAGCAAAGAGCGCTGCATGCTCTTCCGCAATACCCACATCGTAGTAACGTTCAGGCATTTCCTTCTCGAGGATCTTCAGCCCAGTACCGCTCGGCATTGCAGCGGTGATACCAACCACCGTGGAGTCTTTCTTACAAAGCTGAACCATCGTTTCACCGAAGACATCTTGCCAGGCAGGAGGACCGCTCTTCTTTTTAATGGCCGCCCCCGTCTTCACATCGTAAGGCCCCACTCCATGAAGTTTCTCCGGATGTTTTACAGCCGCTTCATAGCCCTTCCCTTTCTTGGTCAAGACGTGGAGGACGATTGGCTGATCACAGGTCTTGGCGTACTCGAGCGCACCGATCAGCAGCGGAAGATCATGTCCATCAAGCGGGCCTAAGTAGCGAAGCCCCATCTCTTCAAAGATCAAACTATTCCCAAAGCCACCACGTCCATCATGATCCTCTTCCTTTTCAGACTCCTTCAACACGAGATCCGAGACCGTGCCCTTTAGAATCTCCTCGGCTCGATGCCCCAGTTTCACTGCCAACTCACCCTTCGGCAATCGCTTAAGCAGTTTCTCGAAATCACGTTGGAGGCGAGAATAAGAAGGATGCGTGATGAGCTTATTCAAGTAGTTCGCAATCGCGCCCACATTCTTCGCTATACTCCATTCGTTATCGTTCAGGATCCCGATGAATTTGCCGGTCGTCTCGGAGATATTGTTGAGAGCCTCGAACGAAATACCGTTAGTAAGCGCGGCATCTCCAAAGATAGAAACGACGTGTTCGTCGGTTCCTAGCTTATCTCTGCCGGCAGCAATACCCAGGGCCGCCGAAAGAGCTGTTCCCGCGTGGGCTGCTCCGTAGCAATCATGTTCACTCTCCGTCCGGAGCGCAAAACCGTTGAGCCCGTTGGTCGTTCGAATGGTGTGGAATCGATCCTTTCGCCCCGTCAGAATCTTGTGGACGTAAGTCTGGTGGCTCACATCCCAGACAAACTTGTCGTGAGGCGTATTGAAGCAACGGTGTAGCGCGATCGATAACTCGACGACGCCAAGATTTGGGCCCAAATGCCCCCCATTCTTCGACAAGGTTTGAATCAAGTCTTCGCGAATTTCGCTCGCCAATTGATTGAGCTGATCCAGGGTCAGCTTTTTGACGTGATCGGGACTGTCTACCATATCGAGAAATCGACTCATAAAAACCGGCAATTATTAGGATTCCTGGTCAAGTGTCAACGGTTTCAGCGAAAACTCGCCTTCCAAAGACTTTTCCAGAGCTTTGATTTTCACTTCTGCTTCCGCCAGTTTGTCCAAGCAGACCTTCCTCAAGCGCATTCCCTCTTCATAGTGGCGAATGAGCTCTTCCAGTGCCAAATCTCCTCCTTCCATCCCGGCTACAACCGATTCAAGCCGCTCGAGGGCTTCTTCGTAGTCCAGATTCGATAGCTCCTCGGTAGGTGCTTTCGCAGATTCCGTTTTCTTTGGCACGTCGGAAAAGTAGTTCAATTTACAGCATTCGTCGAGGGATGAATCGGTATCGGCTCACCGGGTAATGGAGTCAAAACGTTTCCGAATGATGATATTCCGGCCGCTTTAGATCTCGAGCTTCTTCAAACGCTGTTTGCCCAAACGCCCAGGCAACCATCCCAAAAGGAACGAAATGACGAGAAACAATCCTGAGGCCCAGGCGTTGACCATCACCGAGCTCCCTCCGCCGGGACGCCACGGCGACCCCAATGCAAGCAAGACCACCGACAACACGATGTAGAGAAAGCTCAAGACGAGACAAAATGTCCCTCCGAAACCACTCACAATCTTGCTCGGATTATCCTCCTTGAAATTCGGATAAAGGGTTCCAAGCCCCATCGCCAGACCATTCAAGGTCATGGTCATCACGGCAATAATCCCCCCAAAGAACGCAATCCTTGTGGGCGGCATTTTTAACATGTAGGAGGATAGCGTGACCAAACTGACGGTAATCACTAGGGAGGCAACGCAACCCAACCAATACTTTGCCCGCACCACCTTTACCAATCCCAGAGGTGCCATCCCTACGATCCAAAGCCGCTTTCCTTCCAAGGAAAACTGCGGATAGACAAATCGAGTTGTCAGCGTCGCAAGATTGAGGGAGCAAGCTCCCAGATTCAAATAGGAGACCAAGTGAATCCAGAACGGATTGTTCAACTGAGACGAAAAGTGCCGGAGATTCAAAATGTAGACACCCAGCAGTCCGAACAACATGAGACTCTGCCCCCACTGGGTTGTGTCTCGCCAAAACATACGAATGTCCTTCACCAAGACAGACCGGACATCGGAGGGCAACCAGGCAAAGAGAGCGACAAACCGTTCAATGGGTCCCCGCCGATACTTGGGCTCCCGCTTTCGAAGCACCCCGCGCTGTAGGAATTTCCATCGCCCCAAAACGCTGCTTCGGCTCCGTACCGCAGACGCAGCTTCGTAGAACGGCGTTCCCACTCGGGTAAAAGCAAGGGTACCGAACAAGAGGACATAGCTCACCAAGACCCCGAAGAAGAAACCAGCTGCGCCCCGAGCTCCTTCCGCCCATTGGAGAACGCCCGAAGAGAGCCAGTAACTCGGTAAGAAGGGGAAGAGAGCGAACCGCGTATTCGCCAACAATCGATCGAGCACCACGAGCACCCGCGTCTCCAGCATCTGATCGGTGACTTCGTCAGGCTTCATCCAAACCGCAATCGTCGCGATGATGGCGACCGCAAGTCCCACGGTCAAAATCTGGAACAATCGACGGTCCAGGAATCGAGCAATAAGGATGGCTCCCGCCGAACCCGCGACTGCAGGGAGCACGATAAACAGGAAGATTGAAAGAGTCGTCACTACGTAGAAACCAAACCCTGCGTTCTGTTCGATCCCAAACGCCAACAGGAGAGGAATGACCAAGAACAAGAAGGCCCACGACGCAAGCAGGGTCGATTCCAGAAACTTCCAACGATAAATGGTCTGAGGAGACACCGGTAAACTCAGAAGATGAGCTGTCTCTCGGTTGCGAAATAGATTCGTGTAGCTGATCAACAAGTTACTGATCAAAAGCAGCGCGAAGAGAAAAGCGAACAGGAGGAAAATCATTCGCTCAATCAACAATGTACCTAGACCAGGAAACGCTCCGGCAAATTTAAGCGCTTTCTGAAATAAGAGGAATGACAACCACCAGTATCCGAAAACAAACAAGCCAATGAGGCTCGTCAGCAGGCGGGATTGATTCCGTATCGCCAAGATTCGACGCCAAACTTGCAACAGATTCGCCTTCGCCAACACGCCGAATGCGTTCTCAGCTTCCACTGAGGCCGCTCCCCCCACTTAAGCTCGCCCTCCTGCTGATGTCGGCTCCCCTTCACCCTCGCCCTCTTCACTCGTCAACGAAAGAAAGGCAGATTCCAGAGCGCCATCCTTGCCACTGAGCTGGCGGAGTTCCTCGCGAGTGCCAACCGCGATGAGCTGGCCCTGATGAATGATTCCGATTCGATCTGCCATCTCCTCCGCTACACTCAACTGGTGTGTCGACAGGAAGACGGTCATCCCCCGCTCCGTCCGCTCCTTCAGCACATCCTTGACGATTCGAGCGTGTTGAGGATCGAGCCCCACCATCGGCTCATCGATCACAAAAACTTCCGGATCATGCAAGAGGGCAGACACAATCGCGACCCGCTGTTTGGTTCCATGAGAGAGACCTTCGATGGGTTTATTCACGAAGTCCTGCAGATGAAACCGTTCCACCAGTGCTTTCCCTCGAGAGTCAATTTCGGAACGTTCCATGCGGAAAATCTCTCCCGTGAAACCGATGAATTCCCAGGGAGTTAACTTGTCATATAGAAAGGGAAAATCAGGCACATAGGCCAATCGCGAACGCGCTTCCAGGGCTTGGTCTTGAACATCAAATTCAGCGACCCGAACCCGCCCCTCCGACGGCTTCATAAGTCCAGCAATCATCTTGATCGTGGTCGTTTTACCGGCAGCGTTCGGACCGAGGACCGCGAAGAACTCGCCCTTCGGAATGAGCAAATCAATCCCATTGACGGCCTTGAGATCGCCAAAAAACTTTTTCAACCCAACTAACTCAATCATAGACGCCCTACCCGTGTGGCCTGCTCAGAGGTTCGTAAAGGATTCATTGACGAGGACAATTCCATTGGGGAGCTCTGCCCGAAGGATTTCCCCCGCACGACTGATCATGAGATTAACCGAGTAACCCTCCAAAAGTTTCGCTCGTAGGTAATAGACCCTCACCCGGGTATGCGCCACGGTGACGAATTCACTTCCAGCTTCCCAGTTCACCCCAACAGAGAGTTCTTCCATGTTGAAATCTGGGAGCCCGCTCATCAGAGGAATTCCAATCCAAGGCATCGGCAAGCCCAAGCCTTGCAACAACGCACCCGGATTCTTCAGATCGTCAAAGGAAAAGTTAAACTCAGATTGAGCCCCTTCGTAGGTGTGCAAAATCTTCAGTTGATCTCGCCCGTTTTCAGAGGATAACTGCAACCAATTCCCCTTCTTGCCCATCCGAAGGTCTGCGGTCGTCCAGGTCCTCGCATCCTTCTCAAGATGAGTCGAAAACCCAAATCTGAGATAACGGCCTACTTCAGCACCGGTGGATAAATTACCCTCGAGCTGAATCTGGTAACCCAGAATCTCCTCAATCATGCCATCAAGTTCATCCTGCCCCAGTGCCAGCTCCGTTTCTGCGGCATCATCAATCGGGGTCTCCTGAATGACCGTCCACCGACAATAACCAATTTTCTTGCCATTCTGACGGATCTCAAGGCCGGAAGCATCTGGAGTTTCCACAATCTTTTCCCAGACCACCTCCACCGGAAGGGAACTCCCCAAGGCAGAGGCGTCACCGTATTCGGAACGCCAGAGAAGGACATTCATGATGCCCCAAAACAGGGCCACCATGACCAGCCAGAGACGGCTCATCGAGCCGAGGCGGTTTGCGAAAGAGGAATGTTCACCACTTGGCCAATCTTGAGGGCTTTCGCACGCAGGCCTGGGTTCACTTTCTGGATTTCACGAAAATCGAGACGGTAACGGCGGGCGAGCGAGTAAAACGTCTCGCCGGACTTCAAGACATGTTTGAGATGCATCCGATTCTG
The DNA here is from genome assembly GCA_964342405.1 of uncultured Verrucomicrobiota bacterium. GTDB lineage: Bacteria > Verrucomicrobiota > Verrucomicrobiia > Limisphaerales > AAA164-E04 > UBA2970. The sequence goes on from CAYFGX010000020.1 coordinate 112,275, forward strand.
GCGCGCCGTGGGGGTCTGAGCCGCGGGACTGTTCGTTCGCAGGCTCGCCTGAGCTACTCGAGGAGTGCTGGAACGGGCTGTATTGGGAGAACGAGTTTCGCCTCGGGCGTTCCCAGCCCCTGAGGCTGCAACCGACGGCCGGGCGGAGGCTCTCGCAAGAGAGTTTTTCAGCTTCACGATTTGCCCTTCAAGTTGGTTCACCATGTTCGTCAAACCCTCGTTTTCCTTGATCAAACGTTTCATTTCAGATTCAACGCGCTTATTGACAGGAGGCAAGGTCACTTCTGCGGCCAAAGCCAGCTTACAGGCCTGAATCTGGTCTTTGATGCGGTCGGCCACCGGGTGATCCGGTCGAAATTCCAACATTCGCTCAAAATGATGGATAGCCTCAGCGTAATTCCCAAATTGCTCATAGTGGAGCAAACCAAGTTCAAGGTGGGCCGCGGCCGACTTCGGAATCACGAGCAATGACTTTTCAAAGGCGTCCTTCGCAGCTCGAAAATCGTGACTGTAGAGACGATTCTTTCCGGCCAGATAGTGGGCTTCTTTTTCTTCATCTTTAGAAGAGGTTGTCAAACGCCCACAACCCCCCATCGATAATAACAACACCGCAAAAAGCAAAATAGTTGTGATCTGGGAGCACCGATTCATGGAGCGTAACATAATCGAATCTCCCCGGGAGCGCAATCAAGCTGTCGTGACAAAGAGAATATTTTATAAAGATTCAGTGAAACGAGACTGCTTAGCCTGCCTTTATCCCTCAAACTCAGCTCTCACTTCCCCAAAAATAAGGCTCTATTCGTCCCTCTACCCGAATCCGCTCGAGGTCATCTCGACGCGAGCCCACGATTCACAAATTCACCTATTGATCTATCGGCTCGATGACACCATGATCCCCGGCCTGTGAGGGGTTACCACGGTTCTCGATCGGACTTAAAGTCCACCTTCAGCGCCCGCCGACGCACATCCTGGGAGATTGTTCGTCGGGTCTTCCGCTATATTTTGCCCTACAAGCTGATGGCGGTCGGCACGATTGGCTGTGCCATCATTTCCTTGGGATTCAACTTCGTCTATCCCGGCATCACACCCTACATCATCGACGAAATCATCGGTAATCAAAACGGGGAAAGACTCCCGCTCGTGATTGGGATCGTGATCGGGGCCTTTTTCCTGCGCGAAGTCTTCAACAGTTTGCGAATCCGGATTAACAACCACTTCGAGCAGAATGTCATCTACGACATGCGCCGCGAGGTCTACCAGAAAATGCAGCGTCTGCCCGTGAAGTACTTTGATCAACGGGCCTCAGGGGACCTCATGACCCGGGTGATCGAAGACGTGAATGCCGTCGAGCGCTTGCTGATCGATGGAACCGAGCAAGGCACGGTCGCCATTCTCAGCGTGGTCGGCGTGGTGACCATTCTATTCTTCAAGAATGCTACCCTGGCCATGGTCACCCTGATTCCGTTTCCCCTGCTCATTGGAGGGGCTATGATCTACACTCTCACCGCCCACAAACGCTACCGCCTTCAACGAGAAGCCTCGTCCGCGATGAACGCCCTCCTCATGGACAACCTGCAGGGGATTCGTCAAATCAAAGCCTTCGGACGACAGGCCCATGAAGATCAGCGTTTCGCCGAACGTGCCGATGGCCTTCGCAATGGCACCTTGGCAGTCATGAAGGCCTGGGCCACCTACTCCCCTTCAATGTCTTTCGCAAATTCCCTGGGGACAGGACTCGTTCTCTGGGTCGGAGGCAGTCAAGTGATCAACGGGACGATGACCGTCGGGGAACTGGTTGGCTTCATCTTTTACCTGAATCTACTCTACGATCCCGTCTCCCGGCTCCACGGACTCAATCAAATGATGCAGGCCGCTCGGGCTGGCGGCGAACGGGTGTTTGATATTCTGGATCAAGAGCTTGAACGTCCCGACCGAAAGCAGACCCTGAAGCTCCCAATCAAGGGCGCAATCGAATACGCCAATGTCGCTTTCCGTTACACGGACGATCGCGAGACTCTAAGCGAGATTCACCTCAAGGCCCAACCCGGTCAAATGATTGCCTTGGTGGGACCCACCGGAGCCGGCAAATCATCCCTCGTCAACCTGTTGCCCGCCTTTTACGAAGTCACGGACGGGAAGATCACGATCGATCAGCAAGACATCGCCAACATGTCGCTCGAATCTCTTCGCTCAGTCATAAGCGTGGTCAGCCAAGAGTCCTTCCTCTTCAATGGCACGATTCGGGAGAATATTCTCTATGGTCGACTGGATGCCACCGAAGAGGAAATGATCGCCGCAACCAAAGCCGCCAACTGCCATCACTTTATCAATGAACTTCCCGATGGCTACGACTCACACGTCGGCGAGCGAGGGGTCAAGCTAAGCGTCGGAGAGAAGCAGCGGATCAGTATCGCGCGCGCCCTCCTAAAAGACAGTCCCATCCTGATTCTCGACGAAGCAACCGCGAGCGTTGACACCGCCACCGAAAAGCTCATTCAAGAAGCCCTGGAACGCTTGATGGAAGGCCGCACCACCTTTGTCATCGCCCACCGACTCAGCACGATTCGCAAGGCAGATCAGATCCTGGTCATGACCAAAGGACGCATCATCGAGCAGGGCAATCACGAAAGCCTCATGAAGGACGAAGGCGTCTACGCGAAACTTGCGCGGATTCAAAACACCACCTTCATCGAAGAGAGCTTCGAAAAACTTTCGATCTAGAGCCCTCTCGATCGAACGGCTTAGCTAACGGATTCGGCTCAAGCATCGAATCAGACGAGTTCATGTGTCCTCACACGAACTCGGTTCCACAAGACTATCGACATCCTTCTCCCCTTTGCTAAAACCTTCTCATGCACCGACTTTCTCTCGCACTACTACTGACGGCTATCCCATTCGTGACTCAGGCGGAAAAACTGGACGTCTATTTCGGAACCGGGGGCAACCAAAGCAAAGGCATCTATCACGCTCGTTTTGACAACGAGACCGGCACTCTCTCCTCAGCCAGTCTCGCGGCCGAAGTAGGCTCACCAGGCTTCCTGGCGCAACATCCAAACGGCAAGTTTCTCTACGCCGTCTGCAATGATGGCGGACCATCGGTCGCAGCTTACCGCATCGAGGGTAGTGGCCAACTCAGACATCTCAATTCAGAACCCATCGGAGACGGCGGCGGCGCTCATATCTCGGTGCATCCGAGCGGCACATTCTTGCTGACAGCACAGTACGGGGGCGGTTCCACGGCTCTTTTTCCGATCGGCAGCGACGGATCCGTGAAACCACGATCACAGCTCGTCGAACACGAAGGAGGCTCCAGAGTCGTCGGCAACCGACAGAATAGCCCCCATCCTCATTGGACGGGCTACTCTCCTGACCATCGATTCGCTTTTGTGCCCGATCTCGGTCTCGATCAAATCGTCATCTATAAAGTAGCCACCAATCCCCCATCGCTCACACCACACGGTTTCGCTCAGTCGGTTCCCGGAGGCGGCCCACGCCACATGCGCTTCGCCACGAGCGGAGACTACATCTTCCTCCTCAATGAACTGTCCCTTTCGGTCACAACCTTCGCCTACGATTCGAGCCAAGGAACAACGATCCGAAAAACAACAACACCGGCACTGAGTGAAGAGACGAAGGAACAAGAAGCCTTCAATTCGGCTTCAGAAATCCTCGTGCACCCAAACGGCAAGTTTGTTTACTCAGCAAACCGAGGCAATGACAGTGTCACCGTCTACCACGCGGACGCCTCGGGCCAACTCGAAGTCCAGGAGGTCGAACCGATTCGAGGTTCGTGGCCCCGCAATATCAATTTGGATCCGTCCGGAAAGTGGCTCCTCGCAGCCGGCGCTCACTCGAATACAATCTCTGTTTTCGCGATCGATCCCGCGAGCGGAAAACTCACCTTTCAGACCCGCGGATTGATCAACGTTCCAGGAAGCATCTGCATCCTTTTTCACGAATCGAAATAGATTCCTCCTAACTGATCAGATTGACGTCCCCCTCGGTTGACTAACCTTGGGGGATTTCGTTTAGCGTGTAGTAGGCTCGCATATGGATCAGTGAGTCGCCGGTCTTGCTTTTCAATCCGGAAAGGTCGAAGTCGTGCACATGGCCTTGAACCATACCCTCGACCCAAAGTCGAACCCCATGCCCCCCCTCATTGATTTCCGCACGAACTACCCTCGGCTGCGTGTGATCAACCTCTGGACTACCATATCCAGCACGGTAGATGTGAGTGTAGGTCTCGATCGCATAGCTCGAGGTCTGAATCGCAATTGCAGGATCAAGCGACTCGGTAAAGCTCAACTGAAAGCCGTTCCGACGAACACTCAACTCACGGAGTTCAAATGGAACTGTGCCTGTCCAATCGACTCGCTGCAGAGCGAAAGGTTTGGGGCCCCTGACCGGCCACCCCCGATTCGTCCCCCCTACGATCAATTGCCCTTTGGAGCCGAACTGATTGGCTAACAAACCAGTCGCAAAGCCTTCACGAAACGGGTAACAAGCCCCCTGCCACACCCCGTTTACCTCCTCAGTTGTAGCACGCATGAGGACGCCCAACGAGAAGTCGCCGATGAAAATCTGATCCTCAAAAGGGCCAAACTTTCCTCCCGTCGAATCAACAGAAAAACCGGAGAGCTGTTGCCCCATCTTGCGATACGGAAAGACAACGGCGTAAGGCACCAGTTCCTTCACCCGCTGACGCTCAATCTCAAGCCTTGAACGCGTATTCGGTTCCGTCGGACGAGGTCCCATCTCCGGCACTTCATCATACCAATTGAAACTCGCTGGGTGCCCCATGAAACCGCCCTGCTTCAAATGCTTCAGGGAACAGGAACCATTCCACGGCCCTTGGCTTTCCGCATAAAACATCACTCCCTGCGCATTGGGCCCCACACCACAAGGACTCCGAATCCCACTCGCGACGGGCAAGGTCTGGCCATCTGGCGTGATCTTCAACGCCCAACCACGGAATCGCTCCAAGGACTCGTAGGATTTCGACAAACAGAGAGCCACCCAAATGTCACCATTGGGATCTGCTTTGGAACCAAAAGAGAACTCATGATAATTCGCGAAGCCCCAGACATCACTCAGAGTCGTAAACTCATCGGCACGTTCATCCCCGTCTAAGTCCCTGATTCGAGTGACCTCGGTTTGCTGCGTCACATAGAAGGCACCATCTCGCCAAGACAGTCCTGTGACTTCATCCAGCCCTTGAGCATAGCGATGATACTCCGGTCTCGGCGGCGTATCGAAAGCCCCTTCAACGAGGTAAATATCTCCTCTCCGCGTACCAATCGCTAGACGCCCATCAGGCAACAAATCAAAACTACCGGCCTCGACCACAGCCCCCTCCGGCGTCGGGATATCAATGATCGGATAGAAGGCTTCTTCACGTTCTGATGTTTCCCAGAATGCCCCCAACTTCTCCGCTTGCAGAGGCGCTGAGACGATGCCCAACACGACCAACATCAGTGCCGACTTCAAGATTCCTTTCATTGCATTTCAAAGAGGTAATCGATGACAAATTCCTGATTTTCAAGTTCACCGGCGACGGCCAATCGCACCCGAACTTCATTCCCTTCAGCGGTATCGAGCAGCGCTACCGTTGCCCCACCGGGCACGCGAATTGTCAGGCCGTCCGGCAATCGGAAAAGTTGCTTTTCTACCCGCTCCCAAGGCTTCTCACCGGCGAGGCGCAACACCACCGCCCCTCGGGCTAGTTGGCCATCCAAGCGAATCGTGCGACGCAGACCACTCTGACCGTCCTTTGACATCGGAACAAAGCCATCTTCGACCCGCCACGTCTCAGTCGTGTAACGAAACACCGGCTGCCGTTTCGAGTCTAGGGTATAGCCTTTAAAGGAAAGCTGACGGCCATCAAGACTTTCAGAAGGCCACGCCGAATCAAGAGCAGGCAATGCCATCATCTCCTGCCCCTTCTGAAAACGGACCGGGCGCCGCGCCAAAGGACGAGCGGTTCCGTGTCCTTGACTCAGAAACACTCCAGAGGGGTCCACAAAGCCTCCCTCCCAAAGCATAGCGAGCCCAAGCTGCTCGACGTTAAAGACCAAATTGACGTTCCCGGGATAGCCCACGCCAATGCCGCGTTTCCCTACGCCCGGATAGCTCCGCCGCAACATCACGGCCTCATCCTCGGACGCGAGCAGTTGCATTGGTTCTCTACGAACTCCTTTGGGCGTCCCGAGGCTATACCCCTCAGAAGTATAAGTCCACAGAGCTTCGATCTGCTGAGCCACATCGCCATCGAGAATCTCCGGCAAGGACGACTCGCCCCCGCCCCAAAACGCAGGCATCAAGGTCGACGGACTAAAATCGGTCGGAGATCGCAGGTAGCGATGAAACCAATCTCGATTCAGTCTTTGCGCCACCAAGGTCAAATCGATCGCCCCCATGGCACCAATCTTCTTTCCCTTAAAGGTGTGACAGGTGATGCAAGACAATCCATCGGTTCCCGCCAGCGTTCGGCCATGCCCGCTCGCCTTGCGAGGTTCTTTAAACTCAACCGAAGCAACCGGATCGATTTTACTTCGATCCGCTGCAACCAGCAGATTCAAGAACGACTCAAGCTCCACCGAGGCAAAGCGGGGCATCCGAGTCTTCATGTAAGGACGGACTGCCCCATGCTGATAAAGGAGCTTCCGCAACCAAACCGGATTCAGCTTACTCCCCACACCGTCCAGCGCAGGCGGCAAGCGCCCTTGGTCGCCCAAGTTGAGATCATGACTTTGAAAATAAGGCTCAAGCGCCTCAGTTGGCCCTCCGTAGCCATCGCGTTCATGGCACGCCACACAATTGAACTGCCTCAGAACAATCTCGATCTCTGTGGCACTGTCCAAGCCTTCATCGGACTCCAATGCAGCTCGAATCAATCGCGTTTGATCCGGCGTCAGCGAGTAGTCGGGCCAAGCCCCATCCTTCCCTGATAGACAGCCTCGTTCCAAATCTAACTCACTCAGTTTCCGCTTCTCCCGATTCGTCGGCACCCCATCATCTTGGTGACAACGGAAACACAGCGCCTGTTGGGCAACTCGTTTTCCTTTCCTTTGCAAGCGCTCGTCGGAAGCATAGGGATCATCCTCAGCGGTCTTTGGGAGTAGATAGTCTGTCAATTGAAGCGCTTCCTCGTGATTCAAGTGCATGTCAGGCATGCGTCCACTCGGTCGAACCTTCAGAGGATCCAGTAGAAATCGATGCAGCCCCTCTCGACTATATTTCGCAGCCAAACCGGGGAAAGCCTTCAACAGATCCTTACCTGGCCCGTGACATGCCACACAACCGATCGACGAGTACAACCCCCTTCCCGCTTCAACCCGATCCGCACGCACCTCCGGCAAGCTGGCCTCTACTTCAAAATCTGAACGAATGAACTGGACCAACGACTCGATCGCATCATTCCGAGACAACTCATCCACGAGACCGAGCGTATCGGGCATCACCGTTCCATTTAAACCCTCATGAGGATTCGCAAGAAAGGCCCGGAGAAAGGATAGTTTAACACCCCCACCCAATCTTCGCAGCGAAGGAGCCGGTCGAGCTAAGAAACGCTCTGAATCGTCTTCGTGACACTGAGCACAGCCCAATTCTCGAATCAGCACCACGCCAGCAACCCGATCGGAAACATTCGGATGCACCGCTGGCTCCAAACCCCGAATTCGAGGTTCCTGGGCGAGGAGACTCGATGCCAGCACCAGGGTCGCGCCGAAAACGCCTACCACGTCACGCCTTGGCATCACTGCGCAGCCCCCCAGATTTTCTTCAACAATTCATGAAGCTTCGGATCGAACTCGTTGAGCTCGGCCCGGACAAAGGGAAAGAAGTCATTCCGATAAAAATAGGCTTCAGTGCCTTCTGCAAAGTATTCCTTGTGATTGTTCAGTCCGTAGTGACGCACTGTTTTTCCGGTGTAAAGTAAAACCTTCTCATAGCGACCTGACTCTTTCGCCTCATTGAACACCGCCACAATTTCCGGGTTATTAAAATCCAAGAATTGATCATGATAGGCGTGGGCCAATTCATGCAGTATCACGGCTGGATGCTTTAGCATCTGCTGACGGGATAACAACTGATTCGCGCGCGCAATGTGAACCTTCTTGGCGAGGCGCGGATCATGTCGATTCGCCAGCAGCCACCCTTTGCTCGGATGGTAACTCATCCCTCCAATCCGAGGGTGGTCATACTCCAACCAGATCCCAACCTGCTTCATCTTGTTCAAGGGTTCCTCGGGCACCAGAATCGAAATCCTTTGCAGGTGGTTCGCCAACATCTTTACAGCGAGCGCTCCTTCCTTGGCTTTCTCCCCTTCGAGCAAAGCGGGCTCAATAAAAACCGACCAGCCCTCAACATCCTTAACAACAGGATCGAAACGAACCGGCGGGACCTCACCATTTTCATCAGCTGTAATCCGTGAGGCGAAATCTAAGCCCCCTAAGAAGAGTCCCAACCACAGGAGCTTTCGCCCCTTCTTCAACATATCACGCATCCCGCAAATCATACCTTGAACCACCATGCCACAAGCGAGCGAAAAAACCCCACAGCGACTGCCCCGTTCTCAGCTCATGAATCCGGCTCGTCTCGGGATTCCCTCCAGGGCCTACTGCTCCACTAATTCATTGGGACGCTTCCAGCGAATCTTCGCCAGCAACAAATCCCCTCTGGCCCCATCCCTCGGAAGCCACTCTCCGACTGTCACCCATGACTCCTCGGGAGAAACGTTCGTGACATGAAAATTGCCCATGAGGGCGACTCGATCAGGATCCTCTACGCCATCCCCAACCAGGGGTAACAGTACGCGTTCACTTTCACGAATGAGGCAACCCTTATTCGAATCCACCCGAGCGATCCAAAGCGGGGAACGCCAACGGATGACGCCGCTGTTACTCTCGTGCTGACGAGTATAGACCAGGAATAGTCCATCCGAGTGAGTCACCCAATGTTGTTGTGTCGAAGACAAGTTTAAGTTTTCACCGGAATCCCAAGCCCACGGCTTTTTGGATTCCCAGTTAAGACCATCTTGGCTCACACTCAGGTATCCCGTCCCGTCTTCAGCTCGGATCGTCAGATAGAATCGACCATCAAACTGAGTCAGCGAAGGCTCGAGGAGTCCCCGGCCTTGCTTTAACTCGAGGGGCCTACCCACTTTCTGAATCTCAAGTTTAGTTCCGTCGAACGAACACAAGACGCTCGCGACAGATCTCGATTCGGATCGGGCACCAAAACTCAAAGCCAGAAGCACATCTCCATTCGGGAGCGCCACGCGCTGCCCGCAATTGTTTGAATAAATGAAACTTCCCCGAGGATCATTCCATTCCAGAATTCGACGTGGCCCCCAATTACCGGCTGCATCCCGAACCGAATAAACGGGATACCGAGCAAGCTGATCATTGGAAGAAAAGTGCTCTCCCCGATAGAACACCACTTGCCCCAACGCGAGAACGGTTCCCGTGGGCGAGTGATATTCCGGCACGACATCACAAACCCCGGCCAGCAAGCCCTCATGTTCAGGCACAGGAATCCGTTTGAGAGCGGGCAAAGGCTCCGGTTCGCGCCAAGTTTCACCTTGGTCCCGAGTCTCCGTCCAGTGGACGGGACCAAAGTAATCACTCCCTCCGATTGTTTGAAGCGTCATGAGGACCCTAGACGGCAGGCCATTGCGTGCAGGGATGATCGTTGCTTTGGGATGAAACCAGGTTGTCCCCTTTCCATCCCGATTCCGCCAAAGGGTATGCTTCGAGATCGTATCAATGAGGGGGCTTGCGCCTGCACCGGCACCTGCCCCCGAGCAGGTGAGGCAACCCAAACAGAAGACCGAGAGAAAACTCAAAATCGATAACCGAGGCATCTCCCCTTCCTAAAAGGCTCAAGCGCTCCTGGCAACGAATTTCGAAGAGACTAACAAGTCATCAGTAGAGGAAGCGTTTGCAAAGAGATGCCCTTCGACGATCACATCGAGGGCAATCGCTCATCGGTAGAGGCCAATCTGAGCCCTCCTCGCCTCACCTCAGAAAATCCAGGTTCTTGGGGAGAACAGAGTTTCTTCTCGCCTTCTCCTCTTCCGTTTCAACGAGACCAAAATCTTCCGCGATTCGGGCTAGTCTTTCTCGCTGCGCTGGCATCAAGAACACGGGGCTGACCGACTCAAAGGCTTCCTTGGCGCCATCCGAAGTTTCTTCAAAGTGGCTGGCCACCAGGAAAATATACCAATAAAGGCTCTGTTGCTCAGCGTTCAAAACCTCCACACGGATTCGCTTCAAGTGAGTGAGCGCCTCATCGCTCCGCTGGTTCATCGCCAAAGCTAGTCCATAGTTAAGTGCTGCGACTGGCGTTCCCGGCAGCTTCATACGAACTGTTTGAGCCAATGACAAGGCAACTGGTAAATTCACTTCATTGACCAAAAGGGCGGCACAATAGTTTGCCGTGGCCGACAAGTTGTCCGATTTCAACTCGTAAGCCTTTTCAGCCGCCAGCAAAGCGTCAGCGGCATTCATCGATTCATAGGCAGAGAGGAAACGGTCAAACCAATACTGGAAATCGTTGCCAAACTCCTCTCCTCGCACAGTAGAGTACAGGCCTGCTGATTCCTCCGGAAATCCCTCCTGCCGAATCTTGGCGGCCATGAAAAGCGCCAGCGACGGCGCGGGCGTGTGAAGGCGAATCTGAGCAAAGAGCCGTTTTGCTTTCTCGGGATGCCCCTTTCTCAAGAGCGCGAGCCCCTCCCAGAAGTAGCTTATCCCGGTCACATACTCCGCAAAGATCTGATCGACGTTGGCCCTCACCTGAGACGAGAGCAAGATAAGTCGCGCCCAGTTTTCACTGGCAATGAGATACCGAGAATAGGCAAGGCAGTAGAAGGGAGAATGCCCAAACTTCAGATACCCAGCCTCCGCTGCCTGCTCTGCCAAGTCTTTCTCTCCCACGGCATGCAGAAGCTCAATTCGGCGAGCGGTTTCAGCGCCATCAAGATCGACTTCTTCGAGCAGTGAGAGCAACTCCTTAGCGACTTCAAGTTGACCGTCATCCACAAGGAGCTGCGTGAGGGCCAAGGTCTGAACAGGCCGTCTCAAATTCGCCTCGGTCAGTGCCCGGAGCCGTTCGATTGCCACCTCCAGATCCTTGTTGAAAGCAGCCACATCAAAGAGAAGTGCTAAGGCCTGTTCTCGCAAATCTTCGTGCTGTAGAAAACCTTCCAACTCCCGCTCGGCTTTCAAGCTGGTTGCCAGATCAGAACGAATGCATGTGATCGTTAGCTCATACAACCGGAACTGATCGTTTTGTCGCTGCTCCTTAGAAAGCCCGGCAAGGAATTCTCTGAACTCCCGAAATTTGCCCCCTTCGAACAAGGCAAGGCCATACACCTCTACGACGTCTTCGGAAACGGACTCATCATACTGCGGCCCAATCATGCTCAAGGTTAGAACAGGATCCCCGATCTCACTCAAAGAGCGAGCGAGGAGAGGCATTTCGGCGCGATTGGTCTGGGTCAGTTTCGCCAACCAAAAAACACTCGTCCGTAGGAGTGGATCTCGGTTCTCAAAATCTGCATCGAGTTCGATCAGCGTCTCTAGATGACGTCGATGCCCGGACACATCCGCGAGATTGTTTGCAAGAGCTGAAGCCCATGCAGTTGCCGCCGCGACGTTGTCCCCCCCCGCCTGATACTCCCTGGCAGACTTCCGTAAACTCCAGGCCTGGACCTGATCTAGGAGGCTGACTTTCACCTCCGGCTTAAAATCTTTGGGAGTTGTCGTCCAGATTTTCACCACAAAGAGAGTCGTACCCGCAATGACAGAGACCACGAGGAACAGGGCGAGGATCAACAATCGATCAACACGAACAATGTGGATAAACTGGAGTATCCCCGGGGAATACCTGAAGAAATTCTGGGCCCACTTCACGAGCGAAGACCTCGACCGTTTTGTCGTGTCTAGTGTCGTCTCAGATTCCGGATTTGGTGTCTTCATTTTGTTCCCGCCATGGGTTCCCACCAATTGGCAGTCAGCTACTGTTTCAGTCTGTAGCGCCCCTCAGCTCAAGCCTGACGCTCACGCCATAGATCAGGCTTCACTACCTCGGACATCTCATCGAGATGTCCAGGAAGCAGCTCTCCTAGGAACTCTTTCACCCGGGCGACCGATTTTATTGGCTCATCAACGAGGTCCGCATACTGAACTTCAAGAAAACTTACATTCTCCGCCTCGCCGAGCAAGCGAAGGGTTTTCTCATCATGCTTGGCCAGCATTTCAGCTGCCTTGAATGGCTCCAAATACGCTGAGTTCTTGCCGTTGCGCTCCAACATGCGGGCCTGCGAGCGGGCAACCTGTTGGGGATTTCGCCGCATGTAGATCACGCGGTAACGATGCTCCCGAGGCAGGCAAGGCAAGAGCAGGGAAATCACCTTGGTGACTTTGCCTGCGCCTTGATCAATAATCCGTGGATTGTCCTTGAGTTTCTTAATGGCCTCGAACTCGAAATACCCTTCAAGATTGTTTTCGTCCGCAACCCGTTCGCCATCCTGGAGAGGCTCAAGTCCTCCAGCCGCCAACACCTGCATCATCAGCGATGTTCCGGAGCGAGGGATGCCCGAGACCAAAACGAGATCGAGACTCTTCGCATCCGTTCCAGCGGATTCAGTCGACAGAGAAGTCGCAGCAACCCCATTGTCTGAAGAGGCCGCTTCTTTGGCATCCTTTCGGCGTTTCGAGCGCGCCACAACCTCATCGCGAAGCTTCCCAAGTTTCTGATTTCGCTGCTTTGTAAGGTGCAGCAACTCAGCGGCAATCTTCCGATGCTTATGCGCTTCACCAACATCCCCCGCTTTGCTCAGGAGCTTAACCAGCATCAGGTGAACCACTCGATTCCTCGGCACGTAGGTCAGCGAACTCTTCAGAGCCTGAATCGCCTCCTTCAAGTAGCCAAGCTTACTCGCCGCCCAGCCAAGATAGAAGTGAGCATAGGAGAGATCAGGCTTCTTCTGAACAGCGCGAAGCGCGTAGTCCAGGGCCCCAACATAATCTCGTTGTTTGATGCCGACTGCAGCCAGACCTTGAAGGGCTTCCGCATCATCCGGGTTTCTTTCCAAGGCTCTCTCGAAGCAGGCCTTCGCAGCTTCAAATTCACCCATGATGTTATAGGTGCGGCCTAAGATTCCTTGGGTGACGACCTGATCCGAATACTCCTGCTCGGCAAATCGAAGCAGTTTAACCGCCTCGGCATACTGTTTCTTATCGAGACAGATCTGAGCCCGCAACATCGTTAGGGCGGCCCCTTCTTTCAGCGTCTGACTGATCTTCTCGAGGGTTGCTTCCGCTTCCGTCCCCAACCCAAGCTGGCGCTGGACATAGGCGAGCCGCTCGGCAATCCCAGTCGAACTGGGATCTTCATCATAAAGATCCTCTAACAACGGCAAAGCCAGCCCCGGACGCCCCGCATCCAGATAGTCTCGGGCGAGATTGTTCTTGTTGGCGTAGCGTGTCTGTCTCGCGGCCTTTTCACTATCCGCGTCCAACGGTGCAATGTAGCCAAGATCGACAAACTGCTGCACCATCTTCTCCGCATCCGGAAGTACATAGGTCTTATCGTGCGGATGCAAACCAGCATCCCCTCCTGATTCTTCGTAAGACTCAATCGGCTCGATCGACGGGACCGCATCAAAGATCTCCGTCAAAACCCGCCCATCCATGTCAAACGCCGGTTGCACGCCATTGTGGATCAGCAGCGTGGGAGCGACATCGAGCAGGCGAGCGCCATAGACTTCGCCCCCTTTGGAAATATTGGGGCCTCGGGCAATGAAAACTCCCTGAGAGCGATGCCAGGCTTCGGGGTTCTTGAAAGGGTCTTCATGGTAAGTCGGGCGAAGCAGGCCCGACTGAAAACCGTGATCCGACAAAACCACGATTGTTGTTTCCTCCGGAGCCAACTCGACGTAGCGGCCGATCAATTGATCGAACAGTCGATATACCCCAGTCACCACACCTCCGTACATCGCGGCTCCCTCCTCACTCACCCCAGCGACAGCGGGAGGGTGGAACGGCATAAAGTGGTGCTTCAGCAGATCCGGCGTTCGCCAATAGACTGCCAGAAAATCCCACGAGCGATTCTCGAGAATCCAGGTCGCCGCCGCGTGAACCGAGTAGGCCTTGGCCAATTCGGAACCCAGAATCTGAAGCCGTTTGTCTTTCTCTTGATCGACCTTCGCGGCCTCCGGCACCAGATATTGAATCAGATCACCAGGTATTTCATGAAGTTTGATTCGGAGCTCACTGAGGGGTTCCTCTAAGTCCTTCGGAAAAATCGTCTCGGGTGCAAGCGGCCAATCAGGGGATGGGTCCGCTACCCCTTCGGCGAAGAAATCACTGACAGAGCTCCCGCTCAAAGGCTCCGCCGGATGGCTGGCGAACCAGTTCAAGACATGGCAATCAAAGCCCTTCTCCATCAGGATATTCCAGATGGCCTTGCAGGAGCGCGAAAGGCTTGAAACCGGCCGGATCTGCTCGGTAACCGGATCGACTTCCGTAAATCCATGAACCCCATGCTTCCCCGCGCGTTTGCCAGTGGCGATCGAATTCCAAAGAATCGGGGAGATTGTCGGGTTCAAGGTAGCGAGATCCCCCGAAGCCCCCTCACTTCTCAGTCGGGCAAGGTTGGGAAGCTCTCCTTGCTCAAGAAGCGGGTCAATGATCTGCCAGTCGAAGCTGTCTAAACCGAGAACGATTGTCTTGGGCTTGGCTGACATCAATCCTGCTTACGAAGTTCGGGCAACAAAGCCCCTCTCGGGCTATAGCTCTAAGCTAGAAGGTTAGGATCTCCCTACGAGAAATGCGTATATGAATCGCCCTCCACTCCTCGAGAGTCGAACCTGAAAGGAGCCAGAGGCGCGAACTGACTATGCCTGCTGAGAAGCGTTTCGACGCCTCCGATAGGCAGCAAGCCCGGCTGCACCGAGTGCGAAAACCGCGGCGGTGTGAGCAGGCTCAGGAACGGCAGTGATAAGAGCGGGAGTGCTCGCTGTCGTCTCGATAGCGAATCGATGGAGGGTCGAAGACCCGTCGTTGTTAGCCGTGAAATCAAACCAACCATAGTGCGTCCGCATGCCAACGAACACGACAAATCCTGAGTAGTCCCGCACCCCCTCCGCAAAACCGTTTTGAAATTGGCGGGTCGGCGATTTCGCAATGTAGACACTCCCAGTCTGTTGGGGGCCAGAAGCATTGCTCACCGATTCTCCCACGGCATGATTAACTGCTACATCCCCATCCGGACTACGAAATTCCAAGGTAACAGTGTTTGAGTTGTCATCGTTGACGTCGCCCACAAATTCCACCCTGTCAAAACTTGAGTAGATAGCGAAATCGTAGGTAGCACCAGCAGCCGTCGAGAAAGTAAAATCGGAGGCGTTATTGTCAAAAACCCCTAAATCAAAATTCGTCTGCCCCCCACTTGCCGAGGCCTCCACGGTCTTTACCACAAGAGCAGCATCCACACCTTGTGACATGACCAGTGTGCCAGCAGCACCGGCTGCATACGCCATGAGGCGTTTTTCAGTGGCTAATGTCGGATTTCCCATACGCCTGGAAGCTCTCGTTTTAGCACCTGATTGTCAAATCGATTTTCGATAATCGGACAGATTGTTGCAAAGAAGACCAAGAACGCACTTTTTTTTCAGGGAGGTATTCGGCCCGAATCGCGAATCCGGTGGCACAGGCAACGGTTTCGATCACGAAAGAAAGGTTCCAAACAGGCCAGAATGCCCAATGAAGTAAACCGTCCCCTTCCACCTGAATTCGGAAGGGAGAATGAATGCCTCCGTCAAGCTGATTCTCACCGCGCCACGCGTGGACCTACAGAGACACAAGAATGCCCGGCGGGGTCAGTGTCCGCCGGGCATCGGTTGCTGATTAGCGGGGAGAAATCGCAATCAGCCTTCCCTATCTGGTTATTCGAAGGGGAAGTTCAAGAGGGTGAAACCACCAAACTCCTCGTAGAGGATCGCCAAGGCGGCGGTGTAGCCAGCATTATAATCCAAGGCCACCTCGTTGGCGCGGAAGTCCCCACGGTCATCCACATACGAAGCACCATCGGTCGCCTGACCGGGCCCACCGACCAAGGCACCATAGAGCGTGTGCTGCGTCGCTACCGGAGAGTAGATATTGTTGGTGGTCGAGCCATGCGCCGAACGATGGTGCGGGTTCACCGGCGGATTCACGCCAAAACCTACGACGTAAGAACGTCCCTCCGGATTGTCTCCGAGAGCGTAGTTGATTTGTGAGATCCCTAAGTCTCGATACCGCCCATCCGGATCCCTTACGGTGTCGGCATACCACAAGGCCACAAAGGCGGTGTTGGACGAGTAACGCAAGGAGCCCCACTGATCTAGGAAGGCTTGCCCCCCAGGCGAGTAAGCGATCTGCTTTCCATTGTAGCCCACGCTCCAATAGTCCAACCACTTCTCAGAATAGACCTTGTATTTCTCTTTGCCTGTAAGAGCCGCCAACAAGGCCACCGCGCCGTACTTCTTATCATCCCACACAAGGGTCCACGGATAGCCATGTCCCGGATCTTCACTTTGGAAGCCACTTTCTAGGTAAGTCGAAAATTCCGTTTCGGCTTTCGCCAGATAGGCAGCATCACCCGTTGCGCGGTACAACCAGATTGCTCCCCAGACAAGTTCATCAACGTAGTGGGAGGACGGATAGTATCCCCACGCGTCGTTAATCGCATTCATGTAAAAACCGCGATAACTGTCCGCGAAACGAAACAGCGCCTCCGCGTGATCCAGTAGAATAGCGGCATAAGCCGGATCAGAGGAAGCGAATGCCATGGAGGCAACCGCAAGGGTGGCAGCCGATTCGCCGGCGAGGTCTGTTCCCGGCTGACTACGCGTGACCTTCATCGCCGGTCGCGCCATCGTCATCAGCTCAGCAGGCCCCCAGAAGCCATGATCCGCGCCCCCGTTCCCTACTTGACCATAGAGCTCAAGAGTCTCCCCGTCGCTGTCGCGAACATGAGCTCGAATGAGGTAATCCGCTTCCCAACGTAAGAGATCCAGAAGTTCGTCTTGCTGCCCGATCTCAATCCAGGAATTCGCCTGATCGACAGCACTCCATCCAAGAACCGTGAAAGCAAAAGCTCCTGGCAAGCCAAACTTGACGTGATCACCGGCATCATAAAACCCACCGGTCAGATCAAGCCCGACATCGGATCCGTCTTCTAGCGCTGAATCCCCTCTCCAAGACACGCGAAAGTTCTCAGGTAAATCACCCGATCGTTGCGCATCGTAGAAGAACAAACTCTTCTGCATCGCCTCAGCATAATTGTAGAGGCCGGTGGCGTCCTTTCCGTCACCCGGCTCGGCTGGTTCCGGATCAGGGATTCCCCCGTCAGTATCCTCGTTGGGCTCTTCCTCATCATCACCAGGGTCAGAGTCGCCAGGATCCGTTCCGCCACCCAAGTCAGCTCCGTTGAGCTCCACATTGCTCGGGTAAATGAGCTGCCCTGGAGACACGCCGCCTCCCGATCCGGTGAAGCCAAACTCAAGGGAAGCCCCGACCGCAATGTCGCCATTATATCCAGCATCCCGAATGGTTAAGCGACCATTCGAGTGGTCCACGATCACGGCGTTCCAGATTTGAGTGATGGACTGGGAAAAATCGAACGAGAGTGTCCACCCGTTAAGAGCTTGCTGAACGGGCAGAGACGCATCAGCTGTAAAGCCTTGCCCCCAAGCATCGCGAATCAATATCGCAAGAGATCCCGTCGCCGGATCGTCGGCTGGATCGTCGGCTGGATCGTCGGCTGGATCGTCGGCTGGATCGTCGGCTGGATCGTCGGCTGGATCGT
>CAYFGX010000021.1:0-128391 GCA_964342405.1 uncultured Verrucomicrobiota bacterium
ATCACGGGCACTCGCATGATCACGGGCACTCGCATGATCACGGGCACTCGCATGACCACGGGCACTCGCATGGAAGAAACTTTTCTCAGATCAAGGAACTGATTCAACAAAGCTCCTTATCCGACTGGGTCAAAACCCAATCCATCGAAACCTTCGCCCGAGTCGCCCGGGCCGAGGGTAAAGTTCACGGAATGCCTCCTGAAGAGGTTCACTTTCATGAAGTGGGTGCGGTTGATTCTATCGTCGATATCATCGGGGCCTGTATTGCACTAGAAGCGCTAGGAAAACCCAGAGTCCTTTGCTCCAAAGTCGTCGAAGGAACTGGCTGGGTCAACTGCGCCCACGGCCGCTTCCCTGTGCCCACTATGGCCACACTTTCCATCCTGGGTGAAAGAGGCATCGCCCTCACTCAGTGCGATGAACCCCATGAACTCGTGACCCCGACAGGAGCGGCTATCCTCGCTCAGTTCGCGGAGTCTTTCGGCCCGATGGATGGTCTGGTCGCATCCCAAATCGGGTATGGCCTGGGAACCCGAGACAATCACACTCGCCCTAACGTGCTCCGAGCAGTTATGGGCACACTCCAATCCGCGCCTGAGAGTCTGTACGAAACGGATACCATCGGCGTGCTGGAGTGTAATCTCGATGATCTTTCACCCGAGATTCTCGGCTACGCGATGGAGGCAGTATTCCAGCAAGGCGCGCTCGATGCCTTTCACACGGCCATTCAAATGAAGAAGCAACGGCCGGGCACACTCTTCACCATCCTCTGTGAGCGTGAAGCGCTCCCGCGATTCGCCGATTGGGTGCTTCGCGAAACGAGTGCGTTCGGCGTGCGTACCTACGAAACCAAACGATTCAAGCTCTCCCGCGAAACGGGCACCGTCGACACCCCATTCGGAACGGTGGAGGTCAAGATCGGGTCCGCTGGAGGGGAAACGATTCGAGTCACCCCGGAATATGAATCATGCCGCCGCTTGGCAGAACAGCATGGAGTGTCGCTACTGACCATCTACCAAGCGGTTGCATTGGAGACGTCAAGCAGCAGAAAGACACTTCAAGATTCCACGTCGGACTCTGAATCGACGTAAACCCCCGAGGGGTCAATTTCCAACTCAATCGGAAACAGGCTTTCGCCACGACAAGGCCCATCAACACAAAGGCCGTCTCCAGGCCGGTAGAGGGCCCCGTGAGTTTGACACACCAAATGGCGCTTCTCAGAATCAAAGTACCGAGCATCATCGTAGTCCAAAGAGATGGGTAGATGGCGGCACTTGTTCTGATAGGCCAAGAGCCTCCCTTCGAACCGAATGAGGAATCCTCCCACGTATCGCCCCCCGAGGACGATTCGAAAGCTCTTGGCTTCTCCCTCCTCAAGATCGGTTGGATCCGCAATTCTCTTTTTCATCGCTTCTCACTGATCACTCGACTCGAAGCTTGCAATAGCCCGTTCCCTCGCTATTTTCGCCTCGGTCTCCCCCCAGAAACTGAGGAGACCTTTGATCCAGATCTCAGAAGACTATGCCAACCGC
This sequence comes from uncultured Verrucomicrobiota bacterium, assembly GCA_964342405.1. Classification (GTDB taxonomy): domain Bacteria; phylum Verrucomicrobiota; class Verrucomicrobiia; order Limisphaerales; family AAA164-E04; genus UBA2970. The sequence continues at coordinate 1,533 of CAYFGX010000021.1, forward strand.
AAACGACATTCGCAAGGGAATGGCCATCAAGCACAATGGGGACTTGTGCATCGTTCTCGACACCCAACATCGAACACCTGGTAACAAGCGCGCCTTCTGCCAGATGAGTCTACGCAGCCTCCGAACGGGGAATTCATCCGACGTGCGTTTCAGCTCCACTGAGCGCGTCGACATCATCCCGCTCATCACCAAGAAGATGGAATACAGTTACCAAGACGGAGCAGACTACGTCTTTTCTGATCCAGACACCTATGAAACAGTGACCTTGAATCCGGAATTGGTCGGCGACTCTAAAGACTATCTGGTTGAAAACGAAACCTGCACGATTACTTTCGTCGACGATCGAGCGGTCGCCATCGAGCTCCCTCCCAGTGTCACCCTGGAAGTCAAAGAAGCTCCGGAGGGTATCAAAGGCGATTCCACGAGTAACGTGCAGAAGACGATTACCATGGAAACCGGGATCAATATTCAAGCCCCGCTTTTCATCAAAACGGGAGAGCGCATCCGAGTCGATACCCGCACCGGAAAATACATGGAACGAGCCTAAGCTCGGTTTGAAACACAGTAAGATTTCTCAGAAATCGGTCTCTTCCAGTTTTGGGCGAGGCCGATATTTTTTTGCCAACGCCAGGCAATCTTCGAGCGTCCCTACTCCACCCGTGCAGGTCGGGTCTGAAAGAGATGCCGCGGCAACACAAACGCCCGTGAAGAGACTTTTCTGAAGTTCCCAACCCTCGTGCAAACCGAGAAGAACTCCAGCACAGAAGGCATCCCCTGCCCCAGCACTTCCTTTGATGTGTTTCTTTGGGAGTTTTAGAGAAGATTGCCAAACATCGACCCCATCTTTGGTTCGGGCAAAGGCTCCTTCAGGAAAGTGAATCACTACCACTTCACGAATGCCGGCTTGCAACAATTCTCCTGCCGCATGTTTGATCGCAACTGTATCCAATTCGCCATCCTTGCTCCGCACCTTAAAGCCCGTCGTACGGCCCGCTTCAACTTCATTCAGAATGCAGTAGTCCGTATATTTCAGAGCCGGCAACACAATCTTCGCGAATCGATCACTGTCCTCACTGACAACATCAATCGAAGTTTTCAAACCGGCGCTTTGCGCTCGAGCCAACAGCGATGCCGCAACCGTTCCGTATTTTTTGTGCGGCTGATCCAGTGCGTCCAGGAGCAACAAATAGCCAAGATGAAAGATCCGCGCCTTCGATAATTTGAAATCCAATTCCTCCCCGGTCCAATCTGCATTGGCTCCTCGAAAGTGAAAAAACGTTCGCCGTCCAGTCTCGACCTCGGTCATGACATCCGTGTAAGAAGTCGCCGCTTCCTTCCCGACCGTGAGTTGTTTGGTATCGATCTTGTGCTGCTTGCAGTGCTTCTGGATTTCTTTTCCCAATTCATCCGCTCCCACAAACCCAGCAGCACTCAATGGGAGTTTCGCCCCTAGCTTAGCGAGATCAATCAAGATGTTGTAAGGAGAGCCACCCGTTCCACGAGACTCGCTACTAATATTCGACAGCGTCTCCGGCTCCGGAAACACATCAATCAACTTGACTCGATCAATGATCCAGTTACCTCCGCCAAGAACCCCTCGACGTGAAATCTTCTTCGCTTTCATCTTTACTGCTAACTGGCCTGGATGCATGCCCACGGCACAGACGTCCCAATTATCATGATCCCATTTCTTTCGACATGCAATCGCAAGGTTTCGAAGTTGGACCGACCTGAGATCGTTCTCTCGCCAGGGATTTCCCCTTCTGTCATGAATCTACTCAGCTCCGACACCGAGCATCTGACGGAGCTCTCGCGAAACCTCGGTGGAATCGATCAAAGCGTTTTCCGGCGCCGTGATTCCGGGGCCGATTAGCACCGGATACTCGCTTTCGCTTTTCGGACAGTTTCCATGAGATCCCTTCACCAAGGTGGCGTCGAGCGGAATCAAATCCATCAACATTCGAAATCCCAGTTTCTTTTGCAGGAGCCTCCAGGCGATCTTTAATTTTGGAAATGGAATTTCAGGATCAACAAACAACTCCACCGGATCGTACCCAGGCTTGCGATGAATATCCACACATCGGGCAAAGTCAGGGGCTCGTTGATCATCCAGCCAGTAGTAGTAGGTGAACCAGGCGGAATCTTCGGAAACGGCAATCAAGTCTCCCGCCCTCTCGTGATCAATCCCCATTCTTTCCTTACCAGGGTCATCAAGCACCTCAGCGACACCTTCAATCGATTCGACCAAATCTCTCACCTCACTCGTTATCGTCTCATCGTTGATATAGATGTGACTGACCTGATGATCTGCGACCGCAAAAGCCCGACTCTGTCCACAGTCCATTAACTCAAGCCCCAGTTCTTCCTTCACCGTCAACCATCCCCTTTTTCTAAACTCTCGATTGAGATGGATCGGCTGATTCACCTCACTGATGCCATACTCCGAAAGCACACAAACATCCACCCCGGCTCCAGCAAAGAATTGAATCAAATCTCCTACGATTGCATCGAGTCGCGCGTAATCCTGATAAATCTCAGGATGATTCGGGCCGAGGCGTTGGAGATTGTAGTCGAGATGAGGGAGGTAGATAAGGCTGAGATCGGGATGGTAGCGATCCTCAGTCCATTTGGCTGACTCTGCGATCCACTTGGATACAGCATCCGGACTTCCTTGCGGTGTTTGCTGACCCGCGGCTGGCCCCCAGAAGGTCGGAAACGGAAATTCGCCTAGATCTTTCTTGATGTCAGGGCGAACGCTGAAGGGATCCGCATAGATGTCGAAAAACTTACGCCCGTCCGCAGGATACATGGGGCGAGGGGTAATCGAAACGTCGGCGCTAGAATACATGTTGTACCACCAAAAAAGTTTGGCGCAGGTAAACTCTGGATTCGCCCGCCGCATGGTCTCCCAAATTTTTTCGCCGTGCACGATCGAATTGGGCTGCTTCCAAAACTGAACTTCAGCTAATTCTCGATGGTACCACCCGTTGGCTACAATGCCATGGTCACGCGGGGGTTTACCGGTCAAATACGAGCTTTGAGCCGTGCAGGTGACCGCCGGAAAGGCAGGACGGATCTTTCGCAGAGATGTCGCGTCTCGGTGTCGGCAGATGTTTGGCGTATGTTCACCGATCACCTCCGAGCACAGACCAACGGCATTGATTACAGCAAGCCTTTTCATTGATCCCCCATCTCGAAAAATGCCATCTGTGGAATGATGAAGCGCTCGCTCGTAATCGATCCGATCGCCTAGCGAGCCATCAAGATTCGTTGATCTCCCTGCTGATAGAAGTCACGAAGGCGATCCATTGCATCAACGACTTTGGGAAGATTCATGGAATGGACTTCGACGCCGCGACCAATTCCTTCGAGCAAAGTAATCGTCAAATCTCCTCCCAAGTGCTCACGAAACTCTTCCAAACCGCGCAAGACCATCTGGTCCCCCTCAGAGTCCGTGTAGTGCAGTTCGCTGGCATAGATCTCCATTCCCATGTTGGTTAGAAGCTTGAGGACCCGGTCGACCGAAGCCTCATCCAATAGCCCAACCAACCCTGAATACACGGTATCCAGAGCCACACCGATCGCAACGGCTTCTCCGTGCCGGATTCGGTAATCCGAGATCTGCTCGAGTTTATGAGCAGCCCAGTGTCCAAAGTCCAGTGGGCGAGCCGAGCCAAATTCAAAGGGATCCCCCGAAGTTGCGATGTGCTCCATGTGCAACTCGGCACATCGCTTCACAAGCCGCTCCATCGCGTCCGGTTTGAACTCCTTCAACAAGGAGGCATCCGCCTCGAGTTGTTCGAAGAATTGTTGATCCCGGATGAGCGCAACCTTTACAGCCTCGGAATACCCGCCCCGTTTTTCACGATCTGGCAGAGAATCAAGGAATTCAAAGTCGTTTACAACGGCATGAGGGGGAGCAAAGGTGCCGATAAAATTCTTCTTTCCGAAGGCATTGATTCCATTCTTCACGCCCACTCCAGAATCATCCTGACTCAGCGTGGTCGTCGGAATCCGGATATGGCGAACCCCTCGATGAGCGGTCGCCGCCGCCAATCCTACCATATCCAAGAGGGCTCCACCTCCAATGGCGATCACGTAGGAATGGCGATCGATGTGATAGCGATCCAAACGAGAGTGGACCTCAGAAACATGAAAATAGGAATTCTTTACTCGCTCCCCGCCCTCAACCAGAACCGGAGGACAGACCAATTCAACCTGGGATTGAAACGATTTAAAATAGGCTTCGATTGACGGGCTCAGAGCCGGGATCGCTTCAGCCACTGCTTCGTCAATAATGATGAAAACTTTGGCGATTCGATTGGCCTGTTGCTCTGAACAAAGGTTGGCAAGCAGATCGTTCTGAATGCCAAAAACGCCACGTGTGAAAAACACACGGTGGGCAAACTCCACCCGAATCGTTTTTTCAATGGCATTCACCCCTTTATGTTGAGCCGAACTCTACCCGAGCGCTAGGATAAACTGCCTCAAAAAACCAGAATAGCGACAAATTCCCACGATATTTCGACACATCAATCCCATTGAGTACACCGCCGCGGGCACTAGGTTCGTTTCCAAGGCACCCCTTTCCCTCTACCAGGCTGACACCTTTCCCGCGTGACAAGCCGGGCTGAAATCCTCAGATTGTTGCTCCATTTGCGTGATGAAAAAGGATTCTCAAGTTTCACGAAGCGGCCGCTTTAATCAAACCGCGGCCCAGGATTTGATCGATTTTACGGAATCGATCTCATTCGATTGGCGACTCTGGCGGCAAGACATCATCGGATCGATGGCCCACGCAAGAATGCTCCACAAGATTGGAGTGCTCACGAAGCCTGAGCTGAACGAGATCATCACCGGGCTCGAAGAGATCGGGGATGAGATCGACCAAGGAAAGTTCGAGTGGAAACCCGAGCTCGAGGACGTCCACATGAACATCGAATCCGCTCTCACCGCCCGAGCCCCCGCCGGCGCGAAATTGCACACCTCAAGATCTCGCAATGACCAGGTTGCGCTCGACATGCGAATGTGGCTCCGAGACGAGATCATCGATGTCATCGAAGAAATCCAGAGCCTTCAACGCGAACTCGTTAATCTGGGCAAACGATCCTTCCCGACCCCGATTCCAGGCTACACCCATCTTCAGCGCGCCCAGCCCGTCCCGTTCGCTCATCATCTTCTCGCCTATGTCGAAATGCTCGATCGCGACGCAGCTCGCTTCTCTGATGCTTTCGATCGAGTCAACGTGTGTCCTCTCGGGAGCGGCGCACTCGCGGGTTCCACCGTGCGATTGAACCGCGAGATGGTCGCCCGCGAACTCGGATTCGTCGATGCCGACGGTGAGCCTCAGATCACCCAAAACTCTATGGATGCCGTCAGTGACCGTGATTTCGTCGTAGAGTTCATGTCGGCTGCAGCCCTCACCGCCGTTCACCTCTCTCGCTTGTCAGAGGACCTCATTCTATGGTCGAGTGCCGAATTCAATTTTATCAAGATCGCGGACGCGTACACGACCGGATCGTCTTTGATGCCGCAGAAAAAGAACCCTGATCTGGCCGAACTAACGAGAGGCAAATCAGGGCGTGTGATCGGCAATCTCGTTTCCTTACTGACCCTCCTCAAGGGACTCCCAATGACCTACAACCGAGATTTACAGGAGGACAAGGAACGACTTTTCGACGGCAGCGACACTCTCCACGGTTGTCTCCGGATCACGGCCGCCATGATTGCCAACACCGACGTAATCGAAGCACCTTGTCAGGCGGCCGCTGAGGACGCCACCCTGCTGGCTACGGATCTCGCCGACTACTTGGTGAACATCAAAGTGCCTTTTCGAGACGCTCATCACATCGTGGGCGCTGTCGTCGCACTCGCGGAACAAAAGAATGTCTCGCTCGACCAACTTAGCCTCAAAGATCTCAAGTCAATCGATCCGAGATTCAAACGGGACGCCCTTGACGTTTTCTCACTCGAGCGGGCCTTAAATGAACGCAAGACAACGGGTTCTCCCGGTATTCGCGAAGTAAAAAAACAACTCCGCAAGTGGCAACAAAGGCTCAAGAATGAGCAGCGATCCTAATCAGGTTGGAACATCGAATGAACTGTTGACCGATCTTCTTCGATCGGTTTCCCGTTCCTTCTACCTCACACTTAGGATTCTACCCGCCCCTGTCCGTCGCCCCATCAGCATCGCCTACCTGCTCGCCAGAGCGTCGGATACCATCGCAGACACAGAGTTAATCGATGCCAGAAAACGCGTCGAATCACTCACCCAATTCGACCAGGCCATACAAGCGGTTGAGAGATCGCCGTGCGATTTCGGAGACTATCTCTCGCTCCAAAATAAGGGTAGCGAGAGAGAGCTCTTACAACGATGTGATGAGGCTCTCTCTCTCCTCGATACCGTTGACACGGAAGATCGAGCGTCGATCCGAAACGTTCTCAAGACAATCATCAGCGGCCAACGCCTCGACCTAGAGCGCTTTCGCGATGCCAGCCACGACCGCGTCATCTGCCTGCAACTCGCGGAGGATACCGATGACTACACTTACCGAGTTGCGGGATGCGTGGGTGAATTCTGGACAAAGGTCTGTTTCAAGCACCTTGCGCCGAAGCGGAAAGATTCCCTAGACCAACTCGTTCAACTGGGAATTCGATTCGGCAAGGGCCTGCAACTCGTAAATATCTTGCGCGACTTTCAGGAAGATCTTCAACAAGGACGCTGCTACCTACCGGCCGAAAAACTTGCGGCAGCTGGCCTCGATATCACCGAAATCACCAGCCCCGACCGAACCCCTCAATTTTCCAGCATCTATCAAGACTATGTGTCCATCGCACGGGCCCATTTGCAGGCTGGCTGGGAATACACAAACCTGCTCCCGTGGTCATGGATTCGACTCCGCCTGGCCTGTGCATGGCCCATCCTTCTGGGCGTCAAAACCCTGGATTTACTCCCGGCCGACTCTCCACTCGGTGCAGCCAACAAGCCCAAAGTCTCGCGTAGCGAAGTGAAAAAAATCATCGCAAAATCAATCCTCCTCTATCCGTTCCAAGGACTTTGGCAGAGACTTCCCGGTGACACACTCGCTGAATCCAGATCAGAAAGCGTTGCACGAAACTGAATTCAAGCATTCCGGACTGAACAGCAAAACTTGGCTGAATCCGATCTTTCCCAACAAGATTCCCCGTTGGCCAACGCCCCCTCCGTCCTCCGGCCCATGCCAGGATTGCCCGAGCAAAAAGAGATTTGTCATTTGAATTCTCGATTGGCAATTGGCATAACTACCTCCGATGCACGACTTTCACTACAAAAACGGCGAGTTGTTCTGCGAGCAAGTTCCTCTCTCGAGAATTGCAGCCAAGCACGGCACCCCTTGCTACGTGTATTCTCATGGGACGATCAAGGATCACTTCCTCAAGTTGGATGCCGCGCTGAGCCCCCTCGATCACACCATCTGCTACGCAGTCAAAGCCAATTCAAATATCGCTGTGCTCAAAACAATCGCCCAACTGGGAGGCGGTTTCGATGTGGTCAGCAAAGGCGAGATCGAACGAGTGGTCGCAGCAGGCGGGGATCACAAGAAGTGCATCTTCGCGGGCGTCGGGAAAACCGCTCGCGAAATTGAGTTCGCGCTGCGACTCGGGATCTACGCCTTCAACACTGAGAGCGAGGCAGAGCTCGAACGAATCAACCAGATCGCCAAACGCCTCAAGAAGAAGGCGCCCATTTCAATCCGGGTCAATCCGAATGTGGATGCCAAAACACACGCGAAAATCACGACGGGCACCTACGAAAACAAATTCGGTATCGCCTTCGAACGCATCAAAAAAATCTACGCGAAAGCATCCAAACTGAGCCACTTGCAGCTCAAAGGAGTTCAAATGCATATCGGATCCCAATTGACGACCACGGATCCATTCGAAGGTGCCGTCAAGAAACTGGTCCCTCTTGTGAAGGAGCTCAAGGAGCGCTTCGGTATCGAGTTTTTCAGCATCGGAGGCGGTCTCGGTATCGTTTACGAACCGGCACTCGAAAGCGGGGCCGCATCGTGGTGGAAGCGAAAAGAGGCGGCCACGATCTTGACGCCACAGTCCTACGCCGATCGACTCGTCCCCTTGCTCGAGCCACTGGGAATCAAGATCCTTGTGGAGCCAGGCCGGTTCATCAGTGGCAATGCAGGAGCCCTGATCACGCAGGTCGAATACATCAAGAAAACCGGGCAGAAGAATTTCGTCATCGTCGACGCCGCAATGAATGACCTCATTCGCCCCGCGTTCTACGAGGCCCACCACGATATTGTGCCACTCGCCCGAAAAGGCGGCGCCCGCGTCAGCACCGACGTCGTGGGCCCAATCTGTGAATCCGGCGATACCTTCTGCAAGAACCGCCCGCTACCTCGGGTGAAAGAAGGAGACTACCTCGCAATGCTGAGCGCAGGGGCCTATGCATTCGTCATGGCCTCCAACTACAACACCCGGCCTAAGCCAGCCGAGGTCATGGTAAAGGGCAAACAGTTTGGAGTCGTGAGAGAGCGTGAGACGCCTGCCTCATTGTGGGCTCACGAGAAAATTCCAAATTGGATCAAATAGCCGTTAAATCTGTCGCAATCAGCTGCGTGGCCCCCACGTCAAGCGCCCAAGTCGAGCTCCTTGACAAGCTCTTGGGCTAAACTATATTGGTGCCGAATAATGATAGAATCGATCCCGGCTGATATAGAACACGATATCAAGCCTCCTTCCTCGACCGATCATCTCCGCCCTTTTGAAACGATCGGAAAAGGACACTGGGCTCATGTTTCCGACACCGATTGGAATGACTGGCGATGGCAGTTAAAGAATCGCGTGACCAACCTTGAGCAACTCGAGGCCAAGGTTCCAAACCTGACAGAGGAAGAACGCGCGGGCGTCGAGCTAGCGAATCAAAAGCTTGCCCTCGCGATCACCCCTTACTTTTTCAACCTCATCAATCCAGACGATCCGGACTGCCCGATCCGTCAACAGGTGATTCCAAAGATTGCGGAAACAAAAACTGCTGATTGGGAGATGAGTGACCCGGTAGGCGAAGACAAAACTTCGCCAGTAAAGGGAATCATTCACAGATACCCGGATCGAGTTCTCTTCCTGGTAACCGATCGCTGCGCGGCCTACTGTCGCTACTGCACCCGATCACGATTGGTTAGCAACGCCACCGGTTACGATTTTCGTCCCGAGTTCGAGCAGCAGATCGACTATGTTCGCAGCCACCCCGAAGTTCGGGATGTGCTTATCAGCGGCGGGGACCCTCTTCTATTGAGCAATTCCAAGATCGACTACCTGCTCACGCAGCTCAGGGAGATCGAGCACGTGGAATTTTTACGAATCGGAAGTAGAATCCCTATCTTTCTCCCACAGCGAATCGATTCAGAGTTATGCACGATCCTGAAAAAGCATCACCCCCTCTTCGTGAGCGTACATGCCAACCACCCTGCAGAGCTCTCAACTGAAGTCAAAGTGGGACTAGAGCGCCTAGCGGACGCAGGCATCCAACTTGGGAATCAATCCGTTCTCCTCAGAAAGGTCAACGACTCCGTAGATGTGATGAAAGTCCTCGTCCAAAAACTCCTTCGCTGTCGAGTTCGACCCTACTACCTTTATCAGTGCGACCTCATCTCCGGTTCTTCACATCTCAGAACGAGTGTCGCCGAAGGCATCAAGATCATCGAGGGTCTCCGGGGACATACCACGGGATACGCGATCCCTCAGTTCGTCATTGATGCCCCTGGCGGAGGTGGCAAAACGCCCATCAATCCCAACTACGTTGTGAGCCACGATTCCAACCAAATCGTGATTCGAAACTACGAGGGAGAGACCTTTGAATACCCCGAGATTCCATCGCCTCCTGAGGCCTAAAGGCCCCATCAATGCCACGCGAGTCTAAGCAGTCACGAATCCAACGGGCGGCTCAAATCACCCGAAAACTCGCAGAAGTTTATCCGGACGCACACTGCGAGTTAGATTTCTCCAATCCTCTCCAGTTACTGATCGCGACCATCCTCTCGGCACAATGCACGGACAAGCAAGTCAACATTGTAACGCATGACTTGTTTAAGAAGTATCAATCGCCGCTAGATTTTGCGAGTGCCCCACTGCCAGAGCTCGAACAAGCGATTCGACGAATCGGGCTCTTTCGAAGTAAGGCCAAGAATATCAAGGCGTGCTGCCTAAGAATCTGCGACGAGTACGGGGGACAAGTGCCTCGCACCATGGAAGACCTGACGTCCCTAGCAGGCGTCGGGCGAAAGACAGCAAACGTCGTCTTGGGAAACGCCTTCGACATCAACGTCGGAGTAGTAGTCGACACGCACGTAGCACGCCTCAGTCAACGCTTTAAGCTTTCCCGTGCGAGCACGCCAGAGAAGATCGAGAAAGATCTACAGGAACTCGTCCCACAGGACCAATGGGCACTCTTGAGCCACTGGCTCATTTGGCACGGACGGCGGCGCTGCTCGGCGAGGAACCCGAAATGCGCCGAGTGTGAATTGAGCCCACTCTGCCCGAGCTCGCCACTTAGCTAGCCCCTGCAGCAGTTCCAATCGGAAGGAACTACCTAGGCGAGTTACATACTCCAAGCACATCCGGAGAATAAAAAAGCGCCTCGACCGAAGCCGAGGCGCTCATCCAACAAATTAAAGGAAATACTTCCTCTTAGCGACGTTCGTCACCAGGAAGAGCGATGTTGAGCTCTTCAAGGAGGGTGTCGCGCATTTGGGTGCGAAGGCGGTTACCGCTCAACTGCTGAACACTGCCGTCACCGAGAACAACGTTACCGGAGGTATCGTGGATGTTCTTGTCGAAGCCAGGCTCTGGGGTTGGCAATGGTGGCGGATCGTTTCGTCGTGCACGCATGCGGAATCGGAGAACAGCACCTTTGGAGATGTCTGGTCGATCAGCGTTGGTGATGTTTCGATCACCAGAGAGCATTGACTGAGGCAAGGTCTCGTCTGCTTCGAAACCAACGAAGTAACTGATGTTCTGGTTGCGGTTGAAGGCTTCCTGAACGTTATCACGGCTGCCACGAACACGGTTGGTGTTCCAGGTGGTTGCCTCGATACGTCCCAAACCGTCACTTGGGCAAAGAACGATCTTCGGAGTAGAAAGTTCGTTCGAAAGCGACAAGAAGTGACGCCAGGTGAGGTTCATGCCTCGACGACGATCAGCAGCGTCTGCAGATCCGCCTTGTTCGGCAGGAACTTGCATCGGATACAAGTCATCGTTGTCCGTTGCAAAAATTCGAAATGCCAACCCAATATTCTTGAGGTTGTTAACACATTTGATTTTTTGCGCCTTAGCTTTGGCTTTCGCCAATGCTGGTAGCAACATCCCCGCGAGAATCGCGATGATGGCGATCACGACTAACAGCTCAATAAGCGTGAAAGCCCCGTTTTTCTTTTTTCGATTAAGTCGATTCATACCGATACAATCTGATTACAATTAAATTGCTGGCTTGGTCGTGGAAAACCTTGCAGGAAGTGGCTGAGAATTACCATTGGTGGTAACCCTATTTTAATATCAGGGTTTACTTGAGGCATCGCAATTTTAGATGATCTCGTGCCCTTTTGTTCTCCCTCCCTAGATATTCGCCCTCCAATGCGCACGATCCGAACTGCGTCCCCAGTTCTCCGCTTTAAGTCTCTCCACGCCCCAAATCATCTCCCATGGTCCACCTGACAGCGAATTGAATCAACTCAGCTCGCGAACCAATTTCGAGTTTTTGCCGAATGTGTGTCCGGTGGGCTTCGACGGTCTTCAAACTCATGTTCAGTTGTTTGGCGATGTCTCTCGATTCCTTGGCTTGCCCGATCAAGGAAAGCACTTCGACCTCTTTGTCGGTCAGACGACTCACAATTCCAGCTTCTTTCGGATTAGCACGCCCTGTGAGCTGATCGAAGATGAGTCTAGATATCCGCGCGCTGACATAGACTTCCCCACCAAGAACGACTCGAATGGCTTTTAGGAGCTCATCCGCTCCAGCCAGTTTCATCAAATAGCCTCGCCCCCCCGCTCGCAAAACTCGTTCCGCATAAAAGCCTTCATCATGCATGGAGACCACCAGGGTATCGAGCGGTGTCTGGAGGCGCTGAGTTTCTTTAATGAATTCCAGCCCACTCTTCCCTTGAAGCGTGATGTCGACCACGACGAGATCCGCCTTGGCCTTCGACAATTCATCAATCGCATCATAAGCATTGGACGCCTCTCCGCACACCATGAGATCTGGCTCGCCATTGATCAATTCCGCCATCCCATAGCGAATCATGGGATGATCGTCTAAGAGATAGATACGCCGCCGTTTTCGCTTGCCGCGAGCCGAAGCGACATTTTTGGATTCACGTGCCATTTGGTGCCAGAATTCTAGGGAAGCCTCCCAGCCAGAGCCACGTTTCTTTTCCGCAATATTGTCCGCCGGGAAAGGCCCAGCCCTTATTGCCGCCCAGCACACGCCATTTTTTTCCCAAGCCATGCCATCCTCGCTCCGACACATTTAGCCTCGGCTCCCGTCCCTCACATTCTTAATATCGAATGGTGTCGCCACGAAACTGGTATTACTGGAAGTCAGCCCCGCATACTGGAGCCATGAACATGGCGTGGGATGAGGTCTGCCTGCAACAGGCTCAACACCTCGAGGCCCCAATCCTTCGTTTCTATTCCTGGGCTGAAGCGTGCACAACGTTCGGTTACTCCCAGAGATTTGCAGACGTCCAGCAACTCGCTGATTCTACCGTCCTGATTCGCCGCCTCACCGGGGGTGGCATTGTTCCCCATCTAAATGATTGGACCTACAGCGTAGCCTTTCCTCCAAACACGGACTGGTATCACTACCGGGCAAAAGAAAGTTATCGCCAGTTGCATGGTTGGCTTCAACGCGCTTTCGCTCGTTTGAAACTGGTCACCAATCTCAATCCAGCAACGATCGCTGAAGGCCCCGGCCGATGCTTCATCGGAGCCGAAGAAGATGACGTCATGCTGGGGGACTCTAAACTTGCTGGCGCAGCACAGCGACGGAACAAACTCGGATTCATGATCCAAGGATCCGTACAACCACCTCCCAAATCAATAACTCGCGAGAAATGGGAACAGGCGATGCTCGAGGTTGCTACAGCAGATTGGGGAATCGAGTGGCAGGTCTGGACCGAGGCCGAGGCCCGACGAGAAGAAGTCTCTGAACTCGCCCGAACCAAATACGCCGCAAAGCAACACACGCAAAAGCGTTAAGTCCCGCAGGAGTAACAGCACGGACAAGCTAGCCTTCGCTTAGTCTTTGCACCGGAGCCAAGCCTGCCTCCCAGAGGAGATACATTCCCACTCCAGCAACGAGCGCAACAAATAAACAGACACCTACTTTCACTAAGCCCGACTTCTCAGACTCGGCAACAAACTTGGTGCTACCACAAGTGAAATAGCCCAGGAAAGCAATCAGAACAGAATAGGATACACCGAGAGCTCGATGCTGCGCCACACGCAGCCCGTCTGGAGCAAAGGCTACCATGAGTAGATACACTACAATACAGGCGATGAGAAACATCCACGCTGCCTGCCGCTGCTGACGCCGTTCACGTCGTCCACGATGTCGAGTAGACCGTTTCGGAAGCACCTAAGAACTCTAACAGGCTCAGAATCCGGCGAACAGTCTAATAATCGGCACAAACCCGACACTAAACCGCCAAAAAACCGACACTACGCTCGCTATCGAGAATTCATCTCTTGAATCCTGCCGCGACCGAAGCCGGACGCACCCCCATCAAATCTGGAACCACCTCGTTCGCCCGCCCTTCTCGCAAACGACTCTCAGTCACGCCCCCGGTCGCCACAGCCAAACATTGCGCCCCAATACTTTGTGCACATCGAATATCGTGCAGGGTGTCCCCGATCACTAAGACTTCATCAGCCTCGATCCTCTGATCCAGAACTTGATCACTTCTCTCGAAGGCCATCCGCGCCAAAGTGTTCCGATGCGAATGCTCATCGCCAAAAGCACCAAAACCAAATGCCGACCAAAGATCATAGTGACGTAGTTTGATCTCGGCGGCCAAGCGAGCGTTCCCCGTCAACAACCCCAAAAGAATCTCTGGAAACTCTTCACGAAGTCCTTGAACTAACTTTCTCGCACCGGGGAGACAGACTGGCTCCTGGTTGAGAAGATACTCGTGAAGCAAATGGAAATACGTTGTCGTGAACCGCTCGTGTCCCGCGGCCGACCTTGTGAGCCGATGAGCCTGATACAGCTCGTCGAACAATGATCGGTCCGTCCGTCCTCCGAAATCAATTGCCCGCGCACCGGACTCGATGCCGTGCAATTCATAGAACGCCCTCTCAATCGCCTGGCGCCCTGCACCTCCCGTGTCAATCAGCGTGCCATCAATATCAAAGAGGACGACTCGAATCATGAACTACGACTGCTCGAAACGTGCAACTGCCCGACGAAAATCAACCTCATCATCAATCTCTAGCCATTGGTCAGACTTCTCAAGATAGGCCTCGAGGTTATGTCGCAAGAGAAACCGGCTGAGAGGATGTTCCCAATTCAGCATCAAGTTCTCCGGCTTCGCGAGGAACTCGCGCAATTCATCGCGCAAGGCGTTGGTCCGATCCGCGTCGAACCGAAGGACGCCGATCGCTTCTCCGGCAAATTCGTATTGTGCTAACTCCTCCTCTGTGAAGAGTCGCTTATCTACGGTCTTTCGGACCATGCCTTCCTGGTCCACTAAGGCCTTCGCTGCCTCCACATCCTCTACATCGCCAGGACCGATCAAGATCGAAGAGGGAGCCGACTGCGACAAGAAACGGACAAGGATGTCCGCATCATAGAACAAATCGCCATCAAATACGAGGGCCGCACCGACCACCCTCTCAAGTCCCAAGAGCAGCGAATAGCTGTTCCCCTTCGTGCGAAAGTCATCCGAGACAACAAACTCGACCTCCGGCTTTTCTTCACAGGCCGCGACCTCATCGATGATCTGCTCCTTTTCGTAGCCGACCACGATGACCATCCGATCGATCCCTGCCCGCTTTTGGATTCTCAGGTGACGGCGCAAGAGACTTTCCCCACACAATTCCAACAGAACCTTGGGTCGATCCGTCAGCCCCTGAATGCGTCGTCCATATCCCGCGGCCAGAACCACGGACGTTAAATGCTCATTTCCACTCATCTCATACACCTGTCTCAGCTTCAACCCGCCACCCGAAAGTGATCCCGTTCCCAACCTAGCAGCAAAATACCTCCAAAAACTTGCGTAACGATCACAAAAGCATGCTATCTCCGCAGTCCAAAGCCTTGAGACATCAGCTTCCTAGGAAAGGAGCTCGGGGAGCACTCAACACGATCTCGAGTCACTTGAGACCCTAAAACTCAAAAGAGGCAAGCAGCAGGTGCCCTTCAACAAATCAAATGCCCAGAATCAAATCAACGACAATTCGCAAGGGGATTGGAGACGGAATCACTTAGGCACTTTCCTCAAAAACCACCTGAATGTGAAAACGGGGATAAATATCGCTTGTCAAACGGGCAGACAAGCGATTCAATGACCGCCCTTCGCCGAAAACGGCTGGATAGCTCAGTTGGTAGAGCAACGGACTGAAAATCCGTGTGTCCCCGGTTCGAACCCGGGTCCAGCCACCACTTTTCCTCTAACCACTAAATACCGAATGCCTCTATGATGGCATCCCGGGTCTTCACGAAGTCTTGGGGAAATCCATGCCCATAAGAGTATTGCATAACCAAAGACAACTGCGCAATTCGCTGTTCAGCAGCCCACGCGAACGGCTATCTCAAATCATAACGATAGATCGACGTTGAAAACCTTGCAAGAGTGTCCATTCTCTGAGACTCAGAAGGCACTTCGAAGACTCAGTACCCTACGAAAAATGAAACCACAGCCCCCCACGTCGATTCCACGTTGGAAATCAACAAGAATATTTAGGACAAGCAATGCTCCCACGGGCTACGTAACACAGCTCGCTGACATCGTAATTCCATTTAGAGACCAATTCCCAGGCTCTCGATTTTGGTTCACACATTACGTCGATACAATCCCAAGCGATCTCTCACAGAAAACTCAAGCCGATCTCCGAAACCAATCAGGGTTCCTCCATCAACATCCAATGGATCCAGCGGTTGAAATCCACCTCAGTATACGATTTCGCTTCGAGAGCAATCAGCAAACCGATTCTCATATTGTAAACTCGATCTCCGGCAACTCGATGTATCTCGCGGAGCCACTCGAACCATATAACTTCGAGAAGGGTTTCTCCGAGAAAAGGTTCTCGACTACCGAGACGCTCCAACGCGCAAAGCTAGTATCAGAATTGTTTTATCAGAATTGCCTTCTGATTCTCGATCTGATCGACACGAATACTCATACTTTCGAAACGAGTGGACATAACCTGAACCGTTTCTCAGGAAACCCGTTCCAGTCAATCACTCATATACTCACGAATCCTTACCAAACATCAACAGCAAGCCCGTTACCTCTTCACTGGATTCCGGGACCAGGCGTTTTTCCCCTGGCTCAAGTCTAGCGAAAGTTCCGGGTCCAGTTTGGAAATACCTAGAAACCGAATTGGGCAAGGACACCACGTTCAATCGATGCATCGACGTCCGTTCCAGTATAAGCACCGATGTATATGGTTAACTCTCAGGACTGGTTTCACCGATTTGCTTTCTTAAGCGTAACAACCAGATCAAGGCGTTGCTCTTTTGATCGCACCTTGATCTTAGCATCGTTCATTGAAATCAAGCTACGAAGAAGCGTTCGCAAACCAAGATCCCCATAGAACGCCCAGTCTTCTTGTTCTGATAAAAAACTCCCGTCGTCCCTACCAAGAGAATCCAATCGAGCATTCGTTCGTATGATCAGATCGACTCCAGCAATCGTCTCCAGGCAATCGATGTCAATCTTGATTGGGCGGCTAAAGTCGCTGCCCTGCACTATCAACTCGAGGAGGCAATGAATCATCATTTGCAATAAGTCTCCATCTGCCCGAATAGACATGGACTTTTCCCCTCTGAAATTGATCTCAAGTCTCTTAGAGTACGCAAAGGAATAAGAGTCAACAAACTCATACCAGCCAATGATTGGGGCAAGCGCATCGCGTTTTAAGTCGATCACCTTAGCTTCTACCTTGGGCTCGACAGCAGCACCCAATTGGTAGTCAAACAACCAGAATCGATACTTTGTCTGCCTTCGAAGGCCATCTAGAAATGTTCGATACCTTTCGATTGGTAATTCTCCTCTATCACGGGAGGGCATGTTAGCTTTCGCATAATTCAACAAACTATGACAGAGCAGGTGGTAGTTTCCGTCGTAGCCCATGAAATACCTAGTTCGAAGCTTTCGGGAAAGCTCCAGCGCGGAGCCTACCAATTCTGCCGATCTGCTCAGTGTTTGGATATGAGTTTCGCAAACAGGCCGATCACCAATCATTTTTCTGCAAACAGCGATAGCCCTAATTCCACCGCCCTTGCAAACGACGGGGTAGAGCAAAGTATCCTCAGCACGTTCGGCCGTGGATCCTACACTGTCATTGGCAAGTTCACGACCTGAGATCCAGTGATCACCACCGACAATCATGGGCCTCGGGTGCTCCCAGACAACTCCTAGAAGCCCAGAATCTTCCAAAGAATACGTATAGGTTTTTTCCCTCTTTCCTTCGTCAAGCCGGAAATCACTCAACAACTGAAAACGGTTTCGATGCCTGGTAAAAATCCCCACTTCCCCGCAGCCAACTAACCTGGCAACCCTCTCGCTGAGTTTCGCCGCCGAGTGTTCTCCGGATTCAACGGATGCAAACGAATGAGCGAGAGTACTAGCCACTTGCGGACTGTCACTTTCAAGAAAGACGACGGAGGCTATGTCTTCCGAGATCTGCTGAATTGATTGATTCGATGGAAGTTCCGGGGTTTGGAAAAAATAGCAGTTGAATACAAGGACCACTTCGTCCGAATTCCAAGGATTCAAGATTGGAATGGATAGAGAATGACCAGGGCCCTGGTGGAGAACCATATCACGTGAATCATCAGCCGCGAAGCGGCAGGGCACTCGGCTTCCAACTGCCATACGTGCTGCACGCGACCCAATGGACAACGGAGGAAACGGATCTCCTGGATTCGCTGAACTTTGGCACGTCAATCTCCCTGAAATGGACGTAACATTCCAAACCGTTACGGAATTTGATCTTAAGAGCCCCTTTATCAGCTGGGCGACCTTTTCAATCTTCTCCGGTTCATTTGCAACTCTGAGAAGTTCTCTCAGGAATCGGGAGTAACCTCGAAGTTTTTCACGCCGCTCTACACCTCGCCGATAGGATCGCGTGGGAACAGACAGCTTCCCAGTCTCGCCAAACCGGTTCTGAATCAGCCAACGAGACGCAGCGTCAATCGCTTTCTTGCTCCCAAGTTTCGGCCGATTGTCACGCCATACGACCCACCCCTTGAATGAAGCCTGCTCAATCCTATCAAGAAGAGATTTGAGGGGAATTTCTCCCTCGCCCAGGTCGACACAACCTCGGTAGTCCTGGTAGGTAAAGGAAGGGGTACCTCTGCTCCAATCGGAAAACTGAATGGCAATAGTCGTGTTGATGTTCTCGTCGACTGCCCTTATCAGGTCTTCGCCCAGAAACGACAGCCTAACTAGGTTCACGATCCAAGGAATCCCTTGAGCCCCGGATTGATGGGGAGAATACTCCATCGCAGGATTCACAATTCCGTCGAAGGATTGTCCTTCAAAGCTCCGAATGTAGTCGGGCTCCAGCAATTCCCCACAGAACTTCGAGATTTCAGAGGGTTCTCCTCGTGTAAATCCAGCCAGAGAAAGATCCCTTTCTTTCAAGAGTTTCCTAAGCTCAACCGAGGTGAGCGGTTTCCGTTCGCCATCAGCGTGAACTCGAAATATAGATTCCGGAGATTGAGCAATCTCAACACCTTTGAAAGGAGATGCCTGTATGAGATCTAGGATCTGCTCAACGTTCAGGATCGAAGAACCGCAAAACGAAGTGCTACACGCAACCCGCAAGCCGGTATCTTGTTTCTCCACCTTATTCACGTCAGCCGAGAAATGTAGACGCCGCAGATGACTTTCTGCGGCGTCCTTTTACAGGAATCGTAAGGTCTCTTCACGCCCTTCTTTGTATCGAAGGACGACCGAACCCTGGTTGGATTGATGTTCAATCACTGTTTGGTACAGACTTAATGCGCGCCGAATCACGTCCGTATTTTCGAGGGTCAGAGAAATCCGCTCTCCTGCCTTCACTTTGACGAATGTCTGATCGTATTTTAGTCCGGTGATGGCCCGGATGATGACTGGGCGCCCGGGAGTTCCCGCATCTTCATTCTCGGGGACAGCAGGCGGCGTTTCCAGCACTCCCAATTCAAGAGTCTTCGGTTTCGCCCGATCCCAGAGGCCCAGGCCGATGGCTTCCACGAAGGGCGAACCCAAGCGGAGGACAGATGCGAAGAGGTCGGTCGCAAACCGCACTTCATCGTCAAAACCAAGATGCAATCGCAGATGAACCTGCATCGCCGGTTCCAAATCCGGAATCTCCACGAAGACCGACTGCCTGCCTGCCAAGATGTACACCTGCCGCACTGACAAACGATCGTGCCCCAGTCGATCCGGGTGGCGCATCGAAAACTCTGGTGACCCATACCCTTTGGAATACTGATAATTCCATTGCTGAGCAAAGACGTCCCGCTCCGGATCAACAGTGCGCATTGAAAGCTTGCGAGGAAAGTCAATCCTGATGCCGTTCTCGTGGACCTTGAAAACCACTGGATAGTAGGTGGGCGCTCCCGTGTATCGAACCCTTTCGAAACTTCCGTCCTTATGAGCGTCATTTCCCCACCCTTGTGACCCCACCACATACAACTGTCCATCGAGAGGATGAAAACGGGCCCGGTGAGCTCCGGATTCAAATTCGCCTGGGAGAGGAACCACAGCCCCTTGTGGCCGCCCCTTATCCGCGTCGCGCAAGACAAGATAGTGAGAGCAATCCCCAAAAGAGAAACTCAAGAGTCGCTCCTGATAGGGGCCCCATCGATCGGAATCCACAAAGAGCTGCACATCGGTCATTCCGACGGGGGCACCATTCATGCCGCCAACTTCCTCCAAGGACTCGACAGAGATTTGCTGCCTTCGATCACTTAGACGCGCAGAGCTGAGGTGGGAGATTTCTTCCAAGGGCCATTTCACTTATGCCCTTTTCCCAGATGAAATATCGAGGACTGACCAATACCGTCAGGTCTCGATCGGTGAGGCTGACAGGGCTCCGATTCCCGTTGCTCGGACCACAATCTCGGGAAGCTTGATTGCAAGTGCGGTCGGTAATCCGCGACCAAAAGGTGCGCAACGTAACCGAGGACTTCACTCAAATTGGGTTGAAAGCCTTCTGCGCTCACAGATTCCCAATAGTTCCTTGCGAGCTCATAGACAGCCGCAATCACATCGTGATGAACAATCCAGAATGCGGTTGCACATTGGAAGTAGGGTTTCGTGAGCCGAGCCCCCTCATACCGGTTCGCCGTTTCCAATCCTGAACAGTCCTTCAATCCGGTCAGAAACGGAACGTGTATGGGTCCATTTGCCAAAGGCAACAACAATCCATCCGGGGCAGATCGAAAAAGTGTATCGGCATCCAACCATACGAAGTAGTCATAGTTGAGCCGATCCATCGCAAGCTTGAGATAGAAGATCGGAAAGAGTCCTCCTTCATTCTGAAACTCAATGAGATCAAAGCACTGACAATCTGCGAGGGGTTCTTTCGTCAGCACGTTAAAATCACTGAAAACTCCAGACTTCCGTGCGGAGTCAACACACCCCTGCATAAACGGCAGATAGCGCAGCGTCGCAACGGACCAGTAGCAGTATCGAGTCGATCTAGCCATTCTTCGATCGTGATAAGGCCACTAAGAAAGGGCTTCCAACCAACACTCCCTGTGTTTCTCGGGATCACAGTGTGTGTAACGGGCATAATCCGAGCAAACTTTCGCCATCTTCATTCTAGCTGGGTAGTCTCGGAACAGGTGAACAATTGCGTCATTCCAATCATCAAAAGTGTCGCATATGAATCCCGATTCGCCATGAACGATCAGCTTGTGAAACTGGTGTCCCACGGGAACAAGTGGGGGACATCCCGTCAACATCGCCTCGACGACACTCCGCCCCCATGACTCCTCCACTCGATGCCCCAGCGGATAGACAAAAAGATCCAAGCTCCCTAAGAAAGCTCTCGCGGCGACTTGATTCGGTTTCAGGAGATCCCATCGAGAATCGAAATGGAACCAACGATACTGCTTGGCGAGATCCTCCGACCAAGCCATCACGCGAAAACGGATTTCATGGATTCCAAATGATTCGTAGAATTGAGGAAAATTGAGAGGATACTTGACCGGATCTGGCCGAGACACCCGACCAATAGTGAAGATCGGATTTCGACGCTCTCGAAAAGCGAAATCATCGGGGTCAATATAGTTCCCGACAATCATACCTGGCACTGCTCCATGAACGTGAGAGAGGGCTTTTCGCTGAAATTCTGAAACCCAGAGAACACGGTCAATCAGCCCCTGTTGTATGGCATCCGCCTCCCCTTTGAATGCCCACATCATTTCATTGGCCCAGATGATTCTCAATCCCTTCTCCTTTAGATTTCGAGCCACGCCTCCAGAAAAGAATTGCGGTTCGCAAACAGCCAGCACCGTTCCGGTCGCCTTCGCAGGCAGATCCTGAAGGACGCACAGAGGTACGTTGATCGCACCAAGAAACTGCCTCAATTGTCGATCTTTGCGGGATCTCCCTTTTGGTAGAATCACGATCACATTCACGTGTTCATTCAGTAGCAGAATCAGATGACGAATCTTAGTTGCTGCTCCCCCAACAAGTCCAGGCACCCCATACAGATACACTTTCATTGCGCCTAGGGAACGTGAGCGATTCTATCTCGCCCCTCATCTTCAGAGAGTTCGTAGCTATAAACGTAATCGGAAGAAGGTATCCATTGCACATGACCATCGGCAAACACAACATGCCCCCCACCCTCTCCATGATTGTCTTCCGAACTTGGATAATCGTCAAAGAATCCGGCATGAATGGGTTCTTTCGCTGACGCAGCCGACTCCAGTTCGACTTGCAAACAACTATTGTTGTCGAGAAACAGCCAAGTGAAACTCGGCCCCGCCGTTCTTCCACGAAATCCAAAGCTCGAATTGAAATGTCGGTGACTGGATATGTTGTTCAAAGTCTTTTTCTTGTAGGAGTACAACCTTTTTCTCGTGCCGTAGTAGGGATGCTCTGAGTAAAGTACGGACCCTTTGCCCATAAACGAATAGAAGAGGTAACTGGTACCAACGAATACTCCGCGGTTTGGAGCTCGATAGGTCAGATCTGAAACGACCATCTTCCTAGAACGAAAATCATAGTGGGTATTGGTTCGAATAAGATTCCTCGTACTGGGACAGACGAATATTTGAGAGGCAGAGACATAATGGGGAAAAAGCCAATTGAGATCGGCGCTCGTGTAGTCATCACCCCCTACAACTCGAGGAGAAAGATACCCGTATCGATCGTCCTCAGCATAGAGAAGATTCGCCATACCAAGCTGCTTGAGATTACTCACACAAGCTGCACGCTTGGCAAAACTTCGAGCTCGATTCAAAGAGGGCAGTAGGAGGCCAGCAAGAATTCCAACAATCCCAATTACAACCAACAGCTCAATCAGGGTAAATCCATGTCGGTTCTCCAATTCTGATGAGAGGCTCCCGTTCATACCGCCAGCCTCTCATTCTCTGGTTTACCCATGACAAGCAAGCCGAACAGGGATCCCCCAAAGAAGCTAAGTGCGATCAAAAGCGCAACAAGATCCAAGTATCCGTTGCCCCAGGCTTCAAAAATCGACCCCAGGCATTCGCAACTCGAATCTCGAAAATACAGCCACTTCGCCAGACGGTAACCAAGGAATCCACTACTCAAGATGAGGACTGCGGCAAACTGATTCTGTCGGCGTTTTCTCGAAAGCACATACATAGCGACCCATATCTCCAGCCCGATCAAGAAAACAGCGAGCAAGTTCTGGGGTAGAAACCAAATCACTGGATCCGGATCCGACGGACCGGGAAACTCCACGGCAAGTGAGATTCCCTTCATCGCCGCCGCGATTAAAATCAATCCAGCGGCCACGAAGCAGAATGCACGGCTCACGAAAGGGTCATGTCGATTCGAATCATTCACTCTATTGATTTTCAAGCAACCAGCCCGTCGTCAACGGTACATTCTCTCTACGCATCCGAACGCTAGAAAAAATAATCCATGGTAAGCCTTGGATTGCCCACTGTCTCGAGTGCAAACGGCAACCATCGGCCATGGGTAGGGTGCCAATAAAGTCCCAAATGGACCGGATAAGGATCTGGATTGTGCCCATCCTTCACCAGAAGACTGATAGTAGCAGCGGTCACTTTTTTTCCACGGTCTAGCAACTCTTCGAGCGATGGCCGGTAGCGAACACTCCGCGCAACGCTGAAGACTGCCGGAACCGCATTCGTGCTCGCTTGGAAATCCAGAGACCGAGGAGAAGGTCCAGCGCTTATCCCCTCGACGGAAAGTTGCAAGTGTTCAAGGGCAACCGACGACCAACAGCAGAACTCAGGTTTTCCCGATTCCACGTTGTAGGCATGACGAACAAAAATCCCCCAGTAAGTTCTGAATAGATTCCAGGGAGTGCGTGTGTTGTAGAACGGGACATCGGGTTTCGCGGAAAGGAATTCCTCCGATTCCTCGGGAGGAGCTTGCATTCCTTCTTCAAATGCGG
Source organism: uncultured Verrucomicrobiota bacterium (assembly GCA_964342405.1). Lineage (GTDB taxonomy): Bacteria > Verrucomicrobiota > Verrucomicrobiia > Limisphaerales > AAA164-E04 > UBA2970. The sequence goes on from CAYFGX010000021.1 coordinate 25,359, forward strand.
ACTTGCTCGGTAAGGCTTGCCGATACCGACTAAGCCGCTGCGGATCAAAGACAGTAGATTCCTCCCCAAGAGGAAGACGAAAGGCCTTAAATTGATCCCACCCAAGTCGGCTGTAAGCACGGATATATTTTCCTACGGTTGAAACCAAAGAAGCCTGCTGGCGTTCATTTAGAGCATGGATGCTTGCCTGGGATCGAATCCTGCTATCGACAGCCTGGTCAAACTCGTCGCTAAAATCCACGTCTAAGTATGAAGCATTGTTCCAGGCACTCTGAACGGATGCACGATGTTCTCGATACTGTCTAATCGCAGCTCGCTCCTCACTCGACTGAAAAAGTGGCCGTAACAAAGGGAGCAATACGATGAGCGCGAAGATCGCAAACAAAGCCACGAAGATGGTTCGATTAAAACTGGAAGTCATAGATTCGATTCACCACGACACCAACTGAGAGTTTGGTTCGTCCAACTTTCAGTTGGTATCGGTTATGTTGGTGTTGGATTCCTACTAGGAAGGGACCACCAGCCCGTTAGCACCCATCAAACCAACCTTGATCGCAGCATGCCCAGGCTTCTTGGGAACACCTAATTCCTATCGGCCAGATAAAGACACATCTTGTCTCGACTCCCGATTTGCAAACAGTGCCCGCAGGGCAGATCGCTTTCACAATTCCGTTGGCAGCACTGGCGGAACAACAATTAGAACAATCGCCTCCATCCGCAACGATGGCCGTAGCGGCGAGCATGGTCCCCGCCATGATTGCTTGAGTAGTTTTACTGAATAGCTTTTTCATTGATTCTCTTTTCAGGGTTTAACCGATCCCGCCTATACGTAGTGACTAGTATCGGCACATTCCCACCGTTCTGAGAACCCTTTCGAAAGTCAAACCGAAACCAAGAAAAAAGAGCGTATTTATACTTTTATTTTTAGAAACCCGGCATTATCACCACATTATACGGCACGAAACACCCCTAGAGTGAGGAAGGTGAGCCCAGAAGTACAAGCCCCCATTGTGATGGAACTCATCGATAGATTTCGTAAAGGCCTCGGTGGACCCGTGTCCTGAACACGGGCTCGAAAGAATTGGAAGGAAGGGTCGGTGACAACCCTTGCACGGGCAACGCCGTAGCTGGATGCGCATCCAAGAGCGGTGCTCAAAAGCATCCAAATGCCGCGCGACTCGGAGAGTAAGAGCCCTTACTCATGAATCGTTCAGAGTCACACTTCGGCCGCCCGCTCGGCTTGGTGTCGAAGGACGCCTTAATCTTACTATCGCCCCGGCGGGATATCTTCTGAATCTGATATCCGTGTAAGCCAATATCACTCAATTCCATTTGCTGGAGAATCGGCTTCCCAGCCGAAATCTTCACTCTGTAATCAAGAACCTTTCTGCGACGCCGACCGAGACTTCACCCGCGCTATCGCAACCAAAAGAAGAACTGTGGAGCAGTGGTTGCAACACTCCAAATGTTTTGGCCGCTCTCCGACGTGTGCGGGCTAACCGTGGAGATTCTACCACCTCCGACCTGCCTTGACCTGACAAGTCTGTATTCGGATGGCCACCGCAGTTCAAGCCTGCCGTTGTCCATTACCTTGTATTGAATCTCCTTGTCAGGGAGCGGCAGTTTGGGAGCAGGTGAGTTTCCCTCCTGCTCCAATATCCATGGCGGATCGGTCCACCAGCAGGGATGACCAGTATTCGCTTCGAGAAAGGAACAGTTCCCCAAGAGGATCGCAACGCTAGTAGCAGTCATGTTTGTCATTGCTGCTGGCGGTAAGCTGCCACCTCCAAGCACTACGGAAAACGGACTGCTCTTGATTGAAAACAATCCAGTGGAGTCTTGCGCCTTTACGACTAGCTCCACAGTTTCACCCGGCTGAAATCCCGGAACTGTCCGCTGACCTCCTGAGAATAGACCGTTGGCAAGAAACGGAGTAGGTTCCCCGATGGGGGTTTCATCCTCAAAACAAAGTTGAGCAATCCATCCAGCTCCAAGGAGTCCATCAGGACCGGTGACAGGTGCATTCACACCACCACCAATGTTAGCAAAGCTAACTGTTCCTTGGGCCTGAGCCAACCACGTACAAGATAAAGCCAATATAGCAAGAATTCGTGTCATCACTATTTTCTAAACAATAACTACAAACGGTCGGAACCCACGATCACCAAGCGCCTTACTCGCACCGCTAACAAGCTATTAAGCAAACCCAGGAGTAGGTTGCAATGCAGGGAAACGGAAAAGAGGAACCCCCATTGGGTCAGTCTTAATCCCTATCCAGTTCCGTCAGCACTCGAATCAACACAGAACGAGCCGCGTTCGAGGACCATTCCAAACCTAGGAAACGAATTCACAAATCAGGAATCGATTCTGAAATCGGCGTTTTGGAAAGCCAATGTTGGGTTCTTACGAGGAGAAGAAAAATCTCGGTGATTTTTCACGTAGATCGAAGCATGACCAAATTTAACCAGCCCCACTGGCTAAATTTGATCAAAATGTTCATAAATAAACAAAAAGCGCCCCTCGCAATGAGGGACGCTTTTGTGCGAAATCTATCGAACGAATCGAAGATTAGCTGGTTGGAACTTCAGCAATCGTCTTCAGAACGCGAGAGCAGATTTGGTAAGGATCGCCTTGTGAGTTTGGTCGGCGATCTTCCAAGTAGCCCTTGTATCCGTCGTTCGCGAAGCTGTGAGGCACGCGAATCGAGGCACCACGGTCGGCAATCCCCCAAGAGAACTTGTCGATGGATTGGGTCTCGTGCAGACCAGTCAATCGCATGTGGTTGTCAGGACCATAAGCAGCAATGTGCTCGTCCTTGTTCTTCTCGAATGCGTCCATCAGGGCCTTGAAGTATGCTTCACCACCGGTCTCACGCATATACTTCGTGGAGAAGTTGCAGTGCATACCAGATCCGTTCCAGTCACCGGTGAACGGTTTGCAGTGCCACTCGATATCGACTTCGTATTTCTCACAAAGTCGAAGCAAGAGATAGCGAGCGACCCAGATGTCATCAGCGCACTTCTTGGATCCCTTGGCGAAAATCTGGAATTCCCACTGCCCCTTCGCCACCTCAGCGTTGATACCCTCGTGATTGATTCCGGCCTCTAGACAAAGGTCAAGGTGCTCATCAACGATTTCTCGAGCGACACTGCCAACGTTGGTGAAGCCAACGCCGGTGTAGTATTCACCCTGCGGGCTTGGGAAGCCTTCTCGGGGCCAGCCAAGAGGTCGTCCATCGTGGAATAGGAAGTATTCTTGCTCCAAACCGAACCATGCATCTGGATCGTCAAGGATGGTAGCACGCATGTTCGATGGGTGCGGCGTGCCGTCAGGATTCATGACTTCGCACATGACGATGAAGGCATTGTCACCACGGCCGGCATCGGGATAAAGAGCCACAGGCTTCAGCATGCAATCCGAGCTGCTGCCGTCTGCTTGTTGCGTGGAGCTACCATCGAATCCCCACATTGGGCAGTCATCAACAGTCTTTGGAGCCTCCGAGGCGATCCGGGTTTTTCCGCGAAGATTTGGAACGGGTGTGTATCCGTCAAGCCAGAGGTATTCGAGCTTATATTTAGGCATATGTTTCGTGTTGTCTATGGGTGAACAATGTACGTCGGACGGCTTTTAAGCCTTAATTCCCCACTAAAGTCAACCACAAGCAGGCGGCGTGCCTAGTTGCCGATTTGCTCGACCTCAAAGACAGCAATAGACGGCCCTTAGCATGGCTAAGACTCCTTATTTGACTCGCAAAGAGCCTTTGAGGCTGAGCCCTAATCCGCTAAGCTATTCACAAGCAAGCAGATGAGAGAAGTCAAAGACACCAAGAGAGCAACTGTCCACGTCGGTTATGACGGTCGTGTCCACAAACGCTTTCTTGGCCCCTTTGCTGAGCGGAGATTTAACAACGAGGTCAAAATTCTTCAGTTCCTCGGCGAGAAAGAATGTCCCTTCGTGCCGCGCGTTCTCCATGCCGATGCAGAGGAATTGTATCTCGTGACTTCGAATTGCGGGACAATCGTAGACAAGATTAGCGACGATCGACTCAAAACGCTTTTCGAAGAACTCGAGGGCTTCGGCGTCCGCCATGGCGATCCCTTCGCTCGAAACGTCACGTACAATCCACGGCTGGGCCGATTCTGTATCATTGACTTCGAATTCGCGACCAATCTCGAAACAGGCGAGGGCCTCACAACCGACGAACTTGAGGCGCTTCAAAAAGACCAATGACGGAAACAGGGGAACCAGCCCAGCTCATTCGCTGGACGGCACAAACACACACGGGGCGTGTTCGAAGAAACAATGAGGATTCCTTCCTTTGTCTTCGTTTCGACGAATCGGAACTGAGCTATCTCGGGAAAGAGGGCGAATCGCCACTGAATCCTTTCAAGTTTATCTTCGCCGTGAGCGATGGGATGGGAGGCGAGAACGCCGGCGACTTTGCTAGCCGAGATGTGACCCAGTCCGTCAGCGCCATCATTTCGAGAGAATACCACCAAGACGCGGCATCACAACCTGAGGCCGAGAACGAGCGACTGAGAACCTTCTGCCAGCAAATCCATGATCACGCGCGCCGCGTCTCGCGATTTTACGACGAGTGCAAAGGAATGGGTGCAACTTTGAGCCTTGCTTGGTTGGACCAACAGACGATGCGGATCGCCCACCTTGGGGACAGCCGTATTTATCATCTACCGGCCACCGGGGGCATCAAACAACTCACTGAAGATCACACGATCCCAGGTCGATTGTTTCGAGAAGGGAAAATCTCAGAAAGAGAAGCCCGATCTCATCCCATGCGAAGTCAACTGGAGCGTTCAATCGGCTGCCACACAGACCCCGTGGACCCTCAAATCATTTCCGTCCCGATCGCCGCGGGAGATCTCTTCCTCCTCTGCTCGGATGGGGTCACGGACGGGCTTTGGGATCGGAGCTTGGAAAAAATTCTGCGAACGCCTCCCCCCTACTTAAAGGACCTCAGCCCCGCCGAGGCTATCGTGAAGGAATCTCTCGAAGCCTCGGGCCGGGACAATCTGACTGCCGTTGTGCTAGAGGTCCACTAGAAGCACACGGCAGTAACACGAGAGCTTACTTTTCGGATGCCTGAAGCATTTCAAAGAGCTCGTCCTTGAGTTTGAGGCGTTTCGCCTTGATCGAATTCACGTAGTCGTCACTTGGATTCTCGACCCCTTCTTCGATCCGATGCACTTCGTGGTCTGCTTCGTGGTATTCTTCAAAGAGTCGGGCGAAGTGAGCGTTGGACATCTTTAGCTCGTGGATTTGCTCGCGGTATTCAGGAAGTTCGTGCACTAAATCATGTTTCTCTAAGGCCATGTAGATCCTTTCGTTGTTGATTGATACTCAATTTAGCACACAAGCCGGTCATTAAGCTCTCCGTTTTTAGCTCACCCCTCCCCCAGAACTGGCCCTCAAAAAAAGGCCTCGCAACCCAGACCTGTCGTTGATCCCATGCCTCTGCCCCCCTAGACTCCCTGGCTGTGGATCCGGTAGCGTTCTCAATTGGAAGTTTCGACATACATTGGTACGGCGTCTTTGTCGCCATAGGTTTCCTGGCCGGACTCTGGACAGCCGGACGGAGAGGCTTGATTCATGGCCTTCATATTGAACAGACGGCAGATCTCGGACCTTGGATCATTGTTGGAGCCCTGATCGGAGCTCGTTCGCTCTACGTCATCAGCTACTGGGACGATGATTTCGCAGGTAAAAGTCTGCTCAACATCTTTAAGATCCGACAAGGCGGCTTGGTATTCTATGGTGGATTCATTGGGGCTGTCTTGAGCACCATTCTCTACACCCGCCTCAAGAAAGTACCGCTCTGGAAGATCGCAGACGCCTATGCACCGAGCATCGCGCTTGGACACGCATTCGGGCGACTGGGCTGCTTGATGACCGGCTGCTGCTACGGCAAAGTATGCTCTCTTCCCTGGGGAATCACCTTTCCGAAAGATCATATCTCGCATCCGCACGTCGTCCATCCAACGCAGATCTACGAGGCAGGCCTCAATCTCATACTCTATATCGCGCTGGCGTATCTCTATCGGAGAAAGAAGTTCGAAGGCCAAGTCTTTGCTGTTTATCTCCTGAGCTATGCGGTCCTGCGAGCATTCGTAGAATCATTTCGGGGAGACTATGCCGATCACAACATCGAGGGATTTCTCACGCCCGGACAACAGATTGGAATCGCCATCTTTGCAGCCGGATCGTTCCTTTACTTCTTTCTTGGAAAAAAAGTTTCTTCATCCAAACCGGCAAACGCCAAATGATGGAAACTTTCGAGTTCGAAGTCGCCGAGTCAGAGCCTAGCATTCGACTAGACACCTGGCTGCACAAGCGACTCCCCCAGATCTCCCGAACCGCTCTATCACGCCTGATCGAAGAACGACACATCTCGGTCAACGGCAACCCAAGCAAGTCGCGATACGCTCCGAAATTGGGAGATCTCATCCAAGTCAGAATTCCGGAAGCGAAGCCTAGCGAACTCACCCCACAAGACATCCCGCTAGATACGCTTTACGAGGACGAGCATTTGCTGGTGATCAATAAGGCCGCCGGCATCTGCGTGCACCCCTCTGCTGGGCATCCAGACGGCACCCTCGTGAATGCACTGCTCCACCATTGCAAAGAGAACTTAAGCGGCATCGGAGGCGTAATGAGACCAGGCATCGTTCACCGACTCGATCAAGATACCAGCGGCTGTATCGTCGTCGCCAAAGACGACCCAACACATACAGGTCTCGCAGAGCAATTCGCAGCACGAACGACTTCTAAGTCTTACGACGCCATTACTTGTGGCAGCGTCCGTCCCAAAGAGGGAGAGATTGTTGCCCCTATCGCCCGTCATCCATCACACAGAAAACGAATGGCGGTGACGGACGGTTCAGGGAAGGAAGCGCATACCAGCTACAGACTCGTGACTGACTACACACTCGCGTCTCTAGTCAACGCCACACTCCATACCGGTCGAACGCATCAAATTCGCGTCCACTTCAAACACATTGGTTATCCCTTATTCGGTGACGAAACCTACGGGAACCGTCCTTCGAAACAGCTCGCAGAGAGAATTCGTTTTACCCCAGCGCGCCAGATGCTGCATGCGAGATCCCTGAGCTTCACACACCCCATCACGAGCCAGGTCATTGCAGCTGAAGCCCCGATTCCCGAAGATATGCAGCGCACGATGGATCGGCTGCAAATTTATCGTGAGCAGAAAGCTTGAGGCCGGTCTTTATCTATGTGCCCCACCCCGAAGCTCGCATCACGTCAAACCGAACCGCACACTCGCTGGTCGAGCTGTTGGTAGTCGTTGGCATCATCGGTATTCTCTTGAGTCTCATCGCACCGGCAGCCTCACGCGTCTACGGTAAAGCACAGGCGATGAAGTGGGAAAATGAAGGCTACCCGTGGAAACTTCAACAGCAGCTCCGCCCCTTCTATAGCCAGTTGGAGCAATACCCTAAATTCTCAGCCGATGAACTGTTCGAGAATCAGATCATCGAACAGAAATCACGACAGTTTCTTCGCTCGCCTTTTGTGGATTTTCAGCCCTTCTCGTCAAAGGACGATGATCAGCTCGTCGTCATTCGATTCGGGTGGTCAAAAGAGTTTCAGCATCACGTGACGAAAGCGAGCCTTACAAAAGCTCCCGAAGATTAGTGGAAAAGTCCGCTTCTTCCTCCGGTTCAGGCTCGCTCAAATCGAACCGAAAAGCCGCCCGCTCCACAGGGGAGAGAGAAGGCGATCCCTCCACAAGCTCGTAGTATTGCCCCATCGAGACCGGAGGCGCGATGACTGTCCTCCCACCACTCGGCCAAAGGACCTCGATCTCTCGAATCTGTTTCGCTTTCCCAAGCCCGATGTGTTGCAGCGTCGGTGACACCCCAAAACTTCCTCCTGTGCTGGCAACCCGGTGAATCGATTGCACGCCATCTTCAGTTTCAATCTCAACCCTTAAGCGAGCGCCCAAAGCCAATCGATTCGAGAGTTTTCCGACGAGCTTAAGACCAATGAATTGGTTTTCGAAACCCGGGTTCTGATAGAGCACATTCGAATAGGTATCCCCCGAATAGGCACCGCCCATGTCCTGGTAGATATCCAAGTCACCATCGTTATCCAAATCGCCAAACGACACGCCATGCCCCTTCTGCAAGTGACCAAAACCTCCCGCTGTCGTGACATCATAAAACCGCTCTCCCCCACCATTGCGAAACATGCGATTTGGAATCAGTCGTCCCAAATCCGGATCCCCAGTCCCCACATAGAAATCCAAATAGCCATCATTGTCTAAGTCGCCATAGTTGCACCCCATCGCAAACAGAATGCGAGACAAATGAGTGGCTTCGCTCACATCCTCGAAAGTTCCGTCGCCTCGATTCCGATAGAGCCTAGCTGTTTCCGATTCGTGAGGCTCGCCCAGGTAGTCCCGTAGCAGATCCCCAGCGTCCTTCATGCGGTAGTCCGCCACAAACAAGTCGAGCCAACCATCGTTGTCATAGTCCCAAAACCAAGTCGGAAAACTCCACACCGGAGCCGAAACACCCGCATCAATCGCGACGTCTTCAAAATGCCATCCAAGCTCACCGGAAGCAGTCAACTCAATAGGCCCTTCGTTTCGATAGAGTGCATTGGATTGCCCCCCCTGAGACAAATAGAGATCCGGACGGCCATCGTTGTCAAAGTCTCCAACGGCAACCCCCTTAACCATTCCATAATGGGTTAGCCCAACTTTCTGGGCACACTCGGTGAATGTGCCATCACCATTATTTCGAAAGAGCTCACACGGATGCCGATCTTGCCCTGATGTTTCGTTGCCAATGAACACATCCAGGTAACCATCCGTATCGAAGTCGAACCACACAGCCGTCTGTGTGGGATGGAGACTTAACAAACCGGCCTTCTCCGTCACATCCTCAAAGGTTCCATCGCCATTGTTTTTTAGGAGTGAGTTCGGATGATGACCTTGGGCGCCAAACCAACCACCGCGAAGCACGAACACATCCACCCAGCCATCGTTGTTATAATCGGTCGTCACCAAGTTTAAGCCACCAACAAAGCCATCCAAACCAGCCCTTGAGGTCACGTCCTCAAAACCGGTAGGACCTTGATTCCGAAAAAGCTTCAGTGGCTCACGCAAGCCCAAGCCAGAACACATGATATCCAGCCGCCCATCTTGATCAAAATCCTCCATTACACTTCCACCCGAGAGTCCGACGTGCCCCCCCCCAACGCGACGGGCAATCTCTTCAAACCTAGGGAACGGTTGTTCCGATTCAAACACCGCGGGCGCGATCCGATACGGTTCTGGAACCGCCTCGGGATAAGTCCCCAAGGTCATGAAGGCGAGATTCAAGAACCACTGGGCCTCTCGGTTTTCTGGATCGAGCTCGAGCCATTCTTGCAATTTGCCAATTGCCCCCTCAGAACCCCGAGTCTTCTGGTGAATCCCCCCGCCGGAGACTGGGAACAAACACGAATGCTGATGGTGGTTGGCGATGCAATTTTCCTGCTCACCAAGACGGAGATAGCAAATGGCCTGCTTCCTCAGCATCCACGCTTTGTGTTCCTCCAGGAAAGACGGATTCGCTGAGGCCAAGTAACTTTCCATTGCTTGGAACGCTCCCAAGGCCTCCTCGCTTCGCCCCGCATTGAGGAGATCTTTCGCATACTCTTGGTGATAATAGGACTTCCGCTCAAAGCCCTCGGCTTCAGATAAAGCACGTCGATGGATCGCCACTCGATCGCCACTTAAATAACGATTCTTCGAAGGATCCGAGAGCCCGGCAGCGACCTCTAGCCGATTGGTCATACTCATACCCTCATCCACCGGGCGCACAATCGGTTGCTGCCAAGGATTTGCACTGGAATCGCCGATCGGCGGCGACGGCGCCTCTTCCTTGCAACCGGCACCTACAAAAACCAACAAGAATGCTACCAATAAAGCTCTCATCTACTTTCCCACTCCGCTATCGAACCGTCTTCCCGCACCAAAACAAAAACGCAGCGCTTCGGCAAGTCCGTCTCAGTCTCATGTCCATCAGGCCAACGGACCCACAACTGGTCGGCCTTTCCGGCAGAGAAGAGAATCGGCTGCAAGGTATCCTGGGCACCATCACCACCGCCACCGGTGAGCATACGCACTGGCCCCATCGCGTCGCCCTCCCGAATTCGCAGCAATGCGCCAATGCCACCATCATTGCGACCTTCAAGCGACAGCTTCACGCGAAGCCCTGTGGGCCCCCTCAGATTCCGAAAGAGCCCCATCGAACGATTGTGCCTCCCCACTAAAAGATCCCATCGACCATCCCGATCAAAGTCACTCACTGCGCTGGCTCGCCCGGCGCCTCTCACATGGATGCCAGACTCGTCAGAATCTAGGCTCGAGAACTTCCCATCACCGTGCCCGATCAGAAGCAAACCTCGCCCAGCATCGAACGGAGCCACCGGAAGCTCTGTTCCATAAAAATTCTGACTCAGAAAAAGATCTTCGCGGGCGTCCCCATTGAAGTCAGCAACACTCATCCCAAACACCGGAGATATCTGGGCCTCCCAAGGCAAAGGCACCATTTCAAATCCTATATGCGTTCGAAGTAACACGAGCGAATCCAGAATCGCCGCCTGTCGATAGGCAAGATCCTTGAGGTGGGGTTCCAGGATGGCTTCGATGCCGAATTCACCGAAAGACCGGTAGGAAGGGAAACGATCTCTCAGTTCAGGCAACATCTCTAAGCAACGGTCCCTGTCCAACACGGGCACGTAGTCGGCCACATTTTCGTCATACACTGCTTCGACGGTAACGAAATCCCCCCGCTTCCGAGATTCACCGTAGTAGAGTCGAAGCGGTCTCTCACGTTTCGGAACCGGAAATCGATTGCGCCCCCAATTACCAAGCACGAGATCCAGTCGGCCGTCCCCATTCAAGTCACCGCAATCGAGCGACTGCCAAATCCCGCTCAATCCCTCCAGTCCCAAGGCCCGTGTTTGCTCCCGAAGAACGCCCTCCTCATTGAGGAAGACGCGCAGGCCACCCCACTCCTCCACAACAGCGAGATCAATCCAGGCATCCTCGTTTAAGTGGCAAAACAAAGCACCAGCTACCATACCGAGGTCCTGAGGCCAGCTTTGCCGGGGAGCATCCGAACGCAAGCCCTCATCAGTACTCAATAGCAATTGGGAGCGAGCTGCTCGCGGATAACGCCCGATCTCAAACCGCCCCCCCACAAACACATCAAGGTCACCATCCAGATCCAGATCTCCGGTCGTCACAGCACTAATCGCGCCCGCAACCGGAATCGCTCCCCTGCCTTCAATTCGACCTCCAAGGAATGAGATCACGTCGACGTCGGACACAGGGTTCTCCTGCTGTTTTTCATAGCCCGATGCAGCGATCAAAACTTGCCCATTTTCCCAAGATGCAAGCGACACCTGGTCCCCTCGCAGGACACCATTGTTTTCCTGCAGAGCTGGAGTCCATCCCTGGATACTCGTATACGTTGCTACGCTTGGAGACGATCTCGCTCCTCCACCTAAAATCACGTCATCCCACCGATTGGAATCTTGATCCACCCAACCTAAAGCTAAACCAGGCGCACTCAACTGCTGAGTCAAGGAGGCCTGAATCGTTGAATCATCAAACGGCCCATCCACATGCACGAGATCCAGCTCAGAAGAGAGATCCTCAAATTGTGGTGCATCGATCTGTGGAGTAGCGGTTGAGGGCTCCATCACGACAGTACGCTCGCTGACCGATAGACCCGAATCCAGTAAACGGGAGACCGTAACAGCAGAATTGGGAGAGATATCAGAAACCGTCGACTCTTCCCCATCGCTCCATCGCACAATCAAATGGAACGAATCACCTAAACTCTCAACTCCGAATACCTGCTCACTTGAATCTGCTGAAAGATATCTTCCTCCAGCCCGAAGCTCGCGAGTTTGACGCACTCCCCCGCCACTCAAGGTCAAGCGAGTACCAACGGCTGTTCGGCCAGGTCTCAACTCCCTCGCCATAACCTTCACGAGCGGGCGACGGCCAATATCCTCATAGATTTCAACCGCAGAGTTGAGAGCATTCACCACGATATCTCGGTCCCCATCACCATCAAGATCCGCCAATGCCATTCCTTGCCCAAAAGTCTCGGCCGAGAATCCCCAATCGGCGCCGCGTTCATCGAAGGAAAGTTGCCCTCCATTGCGAAAGGCTAAGTTCGCCGTCTTAAGCGCTGGAAGTTGCAGCCTTGCCGCAGGGTCTTCTCCGGTCTGCTGACTCAGCTTCCGAGTCCAATCCGAATCTAGAGAATCGTGCGGATGTCCATTGGTGATCAAGAGATCTTCGAACCCATCGCGATCAACATCCACCCACGCACAGTTCCAGGTCCATTCTGATGCCTCCAATCCAGCAAAGCGGGCAAGTTCCGCAAAGTCCCCTTCAGCACCCCCTACGTAAAATGTGTTACGCATATATTGACGGCGCTGCTCAAAGGCCCAATCCGGCCAAGCATTGGGAGTGTGATTGGCCCGCTGGTAGTGTCGTCGTTGATGACTTCGGCTCAGCATATCTCCAACGAAAAAATCGCAATGACCATCTCGGTTGACGTCTGCCCAGTCCACACACATGGACGACCAACTCGAGATGGTCATTGAGGTTCGACTCAGAGCCTGGAAGCCGTCCCCCTGCTGGTTAATCCAGAAGCGATCCGGTGATATGAAATCAGAGCAAACGTAGAGGTCTGGGTAACCATCCGAGTTGACATCAGCAAAACTGGCACTGAGCGACCAATCTAAGGGAACTGCTTCCAAGTCTTCCCCTGCCTCGTCGCGAAAGAAGCCGTCCGTCCAAGGCACCGCACGAAAGAAGCCATGTCCATCATTGAGATACAATGAATCAGCCAAACCTTGCTCGAGTAAGATCCCTCTGCCAACAAGGTTTCGAGTGGAGATGAATCTCGATTTTTGATTCTCCGGCAGAACCCAGAGGCCATCCTCTCGACGAAGATTGAGCTTCAAAGCCTCATCTTTGACTGTCGTCTTCCGATAGTGCGCCACATAGAGATCCAGGTCTCCATCAAGATCAATATCACTCGCGGCCAGCGATGTGCTTCCCACCTGCGGTGAGAGTCCCGATTCGAGTCTTTCAGCAAAGTTCCCCTGGCCATCATTCAGAAAGAGACGGACCCGCTGATCAATCGCCCCGACTACCAGATCCAAGTCGAGATCACCGTCTAAGTCAGCCAAGAGGACTCCTGAGGAAGACTGCCCTGGACATTCGACACTGGAGGCAACAGGCGCTTGCTCAAATCGAAAACCACCTCGATTCAGATACAATCTGTTCCCACCTTCCAAGGCCGCGAGATAAATATCGGGAAGAGAATCCCCGTTAATGTCTCCTAATGCCACACCCGATCCATTCTCAAGAATCCGGTTTTTCACGCTCGCTGCAGATGAGAGTGAATTCGTAAAGGCGAGCATCTGCTCGGAGGTTACGTGGCGCCGATAACCGACCTGAGCATCATCATGATGCTCCAAAGCTGAGACTTCAATTTGGATCGCCGCACGGCTTTCCAAAGATGAAACAATCGCCCCAAGCACAAGCCATCCGGCCAGGCACTTTCCACACCACACTATGCCCCTGCGAAGAAATGGTCCTGGCGCCCAATGCAACGTGAGGCCAGCAACAACCACGATCATCGAAGCCCGGCTCGCGAGGGTTTTAAGGAAGAGGACTTAGGATTCCGACCGGTTTCTCCTAAGCAATGTGCGCCCCCTTGGTCTCCACATAGAGCGCGTAGAGCGATTGACTTCCCGTCATGAAGAGACGATTTCTCTTCGCGCCACCGAAGCATAGATTGCTACAAATCTCAGGAAGAACAATCTGTCCAATTCGGTCCCCATCCGGGGCGAAAATGTGGACACCGTCATAACCGTCACCCACCCATCCCGCACTCGACCAGATGTTGCCGTCTTCATCGGCTCGGATTCCATCCGCCAGCCCAGCAACGGTTTCTCCGTTCAGCTCCATCTCCATAGAGGCAAAGCGACGGCCACGAACCAAACGTGTTTGCTCGACAACGTCCCAGACTTTGATCTCTTTTGGGACGTCGGGATAATGAGTCGAACCCGTCTCGGCAATGTAGAGCTTCCGATAATCAGGCGAGAAACAAAGTCCATTGGGCTTGCCGATCTCGTCGGTCACCTTCGAGATTTTCCCGGTCTGTCCATCAACTCGGTAAACAGCTTCCTTTCTTACTGGCTGCACCGATCCCGTGTTGAGGCGGTTTCCTTCGTAGTTCATCAAGCCGCCATAGCCTGGATCCGTGAACCAGATATCGCCGTTCGGGTGAACCACAACATCATTCGGAGCGTTAAATGACTCTCCTTCAAACTTTTCGGCAATGACCGTTTCGGTTCCGTCATACTCGTAGCGGACCACTTTCCGGGGACCGTGCTGGCAGGAAAGTTGGCGACCTTGATAGTCAAACGTATTTCCATTGCTATTGCCGCTGGGCCGGCGCATGACACTCACGTGCCCATCATCTGCGATCCATCGATACTGACAGTCACTGGGAATATCACTCCAAACCAAGTAGCGTCCTACCCCATTCCAAGCAGGGCCTTCCGCCCAGAGGGAACCAACATGAAGGCGTTGGGTGGGCGTATTGCCCAATTTGTATTTCGCAAACCGAGGATCCATTACGATGATGTCCGGGTTCGGATAACGCACCGGCGTGTTCCCTGACCAATCTCGCTCTGCTCGACCGAGAACGGGAGCTGCTACCGCACTCGCAGCGACTGCGGACACCGATTTCAGAAAGCCCCGTCGATTGAACGGCCCGGAACCATCAATATGTGCATTCTGTTTCTCTGACTGAAGAGATCGGGCCTTGCTAAAGGAAGACTGTAAAGCGTTCATGGATCCTGGAAGGCTCGCATTGCCCTGTTCGAAGTTCAAGAAAAACGCTGGAGCAAGAATGCGTCAGCGAGTCGCATTGCCCCCAAAATCGGGTAGCCGTTTCTCTCGTATCTCCGCTTTCCACTCCTCAAGTTGGTCGCTTGCCCTTGGGCTCTTCCAAAACTTGGCACAAAGATCCAGGTATTCTCCCACCACATCCCATTCCTCAAGTTCCAAAAGGTCCTGTGCCAAGGCCATCGAAGGGCCAAATGAACTCAAGGTAGGAGCGCTACCCACTCGACCAGAAACGAGCAAGTGCTCCTTCGCCCCCTCAATCTCGCCTCTTCTCACAGCAAGTCGGCCAAGAACGGTGTTTCCATAGTGAATACTGGTCGGGGCACTTTGACTGGTCGCAAACTCGTCAACGAGTCTCCTCGCGTATTTTCTGGCATTCTCAAACTGCTCCCCAGCAAATGAAACCTTGGCCAAAGATTGAAGCAAACCGGCCACCCTCGTCCCTCGATTCGTCAACTTGAGCGCACGCTCATAGGCCGCAAGTGCCTTGAGAGCACTTTCTGAATCCACCCCGTCTCGGCCTCTCATATTCAACTCGTGGAGATGTCCAAGCTTCGCGGGCCATGTCGGATTCGAGGATTCGAGACGTGCTAGAGTCTCGATGAGCCCAATCGCTAGCTCTCGATCATGGAGCGTAAAATAACTACCTGCATTCGCCAGAACAGAGACGTCTTCAGGCCATCTCTCCACCTGTTCCAGCCAAGCCTTCCGGCCATCGTCATAGACTTCTTTGTCTTTGAATGGGGTTAACTCTGTGTAGGGCGTTCCCATCAAGGCAGAACGGGGTTCGTTTCGGATGAGCCAGAGAACATGTTCCTGATACTTTTTCCTTCGAGCCGTATCCTGCCAATACCGATAGTCACCATAGTAGCCAACGAGTTTGGTTCGGATTTCTAAATCGCCATTTTCCTGCGCCAATTGCTTCTCCATTCCGATCACTTCTTCGGAGGAAAGGCTTTGCCCAAGGCGAATATCCCCATGTACCCGCACCAGAGCATAGGCATGATTGGCTTCAGCACTGCCCTGAGCCATGGCACCTGGCGCCAGAAAGAAGGCAAGAACGCCCATTGCCAGAATCTTTTTCACGTTCAGTCTTCCAAAATACTTGTTCATCGCATCTCCCACGCCGCGCTTCGCTCTCGAGTTTCTTAGCCTGATGTTACATATAAGTATCTCAATGTCTTAAGAATGCAATGGAAATGTCATCTTCTCCCCAGGACAAGCGCTCGATCGAAATTGAAGTGCGCATTTCAACCACACCACGAAGCCGCTAGAGAGTGCGCCCAGGCGGGCGCACACAAGAAAAAGGACCGGGCAAGTGTCGCCCGGTCCCTGGCTTTGACATGAAACCAATCCGTTTTCTTTTTCTATCAGTATTGAATCAACCCTGCGCCAAACAGGCGCAAGACTGATTCAAATCTTGTTCGCATGTATCCATCTAACCGCAGACTGAGCCAACCCTTTCTTCGAGACCGGAGTCCAACTCGACGAGTGTTAATGGTCTCTCGTCCGAGGCGTCGATTGGATCCCGCGAGGAATCGTTATCGGGCGATGAAGAACTGTGCAGCACCGTCTGCATTCACCGTATAGGGTGAGCTAGCACCGGACACGGCCTCAAAAGGTCCGTCCACCGTCGCGGCAGCCTCTAAGGTTCCCGTGAACTCAATGCTCACAACGCCATCCGCACTTCGCACGATCCGGGAAATCATGCCCGGTTCACTTGGCTCAACTTGCTCCGGTAGTGTCGGCTCTGCAACGGAGCGTGTTTGGAAGGCTTTAAGCGATCCATCCGCTTGATCATCGCCGATCAAGGCACGGCAACCCTCAGGTGTGATCGTAAACCATTCCACATTTGCACCGCCGCCACCTTCGAACCAAAGCAGGCGGAAGAAATACACACCAGCTTCCTCGACGTTGAAGGAGAACACCGTATCCGAAGCACCTCGCCCACCGTCGAACGCACCCAGAACGGCCCAGGTCGGGTCACCTGGCGTTCCCACCGATACTTGGAAACCGTCGTCAGAGTTCACCACCATCCGTTGAATTCCCGGAGAGTCAAACTCGAGGTAAGTCAGTGCCTCTGCTGCGATATTGTCCGTGCTGCCATTCAGACCGGGAATCCCGGGAATCAGGTCATCGGGAACGGCGAGTGAATCATCAAATGCATCGGCATTGAAATTTCCCGCGTTACCACCGCCTTGTTCAAAGTTAACAAATGGAACACTGAAGAGACCGTTCGAGTCAAAACCGAAGTCATCGAATTCGTTTTCGCCGAGATCACCTGCCAGCTGCTGCTCAGCGAGGGCAATGGAATTCCCTCGACTTGAACCCAACTGATGCGTCCGCCAAAGCATTCCTGCATCGGAACCGGTCCCCAAAGCGGTTCCCGCAGCAGCCGGAATCGTGAAGTAGTCAGCCACTTGGAATGACCAAGATTCCGTTCGCGTTTCTCCGCCCACATTGAACGATAGTGTAGCGGTGTGTTGAGCATTGGCAGCCAACAGATTCTCCGGCGTCCAAAGCACCGTCACACTCCCCCCCCTCTTCGGTAACTTCCGTGGCCACTTCGGCCCCGTCAACCAGCAAGGTCGCACTTCCAGCATCGATGCTGTCATCCCCTGAAACAACCTTGAACCCAACGCTTGAGTCGGGTTCTGCTCCGGGTCCAGCAACGGGCGTGATCCAGTCGATATAGGCAGGAATTGGACCTTGGCTTTTCCCTTCAGGCCCACCGTCGCCATTGATCAAGGCACGTTCACCCGATCCAAGATCAACCGAGAAGAACTCGACACTTGCACCGCCGCCACCTTCAAACCAGAGTAAGCGGAACGCATAGGTTCCAGCTTCTTCCACGGCGAAATCAAAAAGCGAATCAGAAGCACCTCGGCCCCCATCAAAGCTACCGAGATCGAGAGCAAAGACATCGCGAGGATTGGTGCCAATCTTCACATTGAATCCATCATCACTGTTCACCCCAAAACGATGTACTCCTTTGTCCAGATCAACATAGCTCACGAATTCAGCCGCCATGTTGTCCGTGCTCCCGGTCGATCCAGGGATTCCAGGAATTGAGGCATCATCCCCAATTGTGCCGCCCACGCCACCATCTTGCTCTAGATTCACCGTCGCGATCTCAAATTCGCCCGTTTCGGTTGCCAAGTTTTCTACCGCGTTGCCCGTCGCACAACTCAATTCAAGTCCATCGAGGAACCGTTCGGCATTCACGATCGAGTTTCCATGTCCCTGGGCCGCCTGAAAAACCCGGCCCGTAAATCCATCACCAGAGGTGTTCCCTTCCGTCTTCATGTCTGGAGAGATCACCGGGAAAACCGGCACTGTGAATCTCAAGGTACTTGTCGTGCTTCCTCCAGCCGAACTGGTGAACTCAACAAGCAGTTCATGCTCACTTCCAGGCGCAAAGAATTCTCCGTTCGGGAGATGATAAGCCACTTCAACTTGCTCAACGATCGGTTCATCCAACGGAGTTGCCCCCACGGTGTCTTCAACAAAGTCCTTCGTGATATCGTTTCCACTCACATTCAATGCGTTACCGTCCAGAGTAAGCTTGATGCTGTTCTGATTAACAGTCACGCCTTCTGCCTCGATCAGGGTCACCTTGAAACCGGCCGGCGTGACATCCACGCCACCAACCAATGGAGGTACACCGACGGCGATGTTGTCCACGGCCCACCACCAATCGTTGCCCGCATCAAACATCTCGAAGCTGATCTTGAGATCAGTCGCGTCTCCAGGGTTCGCAAGCGGCACCAAAACGTACTCGTTGGTGGACATGTCATCCTTGTAGTTCAGGTCCGAGTTGTCCGACAACCATGTGAACAATTCCACAGGAGCACCATCGCCAAACTGAGCCCAAACTCGACCAGATTGTCGGTAATTGGAGTCGAACTCTGGACGCCAGCTCGAGTCAAAGCCGAGAAAGAGGCTATTGGCCCCTTGCCCGTCGATATTGATGCTCGGGGTTGTGATCACGGTCTGAAACCACCCGTTTGCTGCCGAATCCTCATGGGCTTGGTCATCCCATTCATCAGGATCAGCGATCAGAGACGTACCCCCAGCCCGAGTGAACTCAGACCGACGCTGGTCACCAGCCGTAGACGTCCACCAACCCTTGTCGGCAAAACTCCATCCAGCCCACTCCGTCACCCCATCAAGCCCGGTGTCCGTGCCAGGAACCCCAGAATCGTCGGAAACCCAGCCCTCAAAGGTCTTCCCCCAAACCTTCTCTCCGGCAAGGCCCTCGTCTACATTGGGACCAAGCTCAACTGTTTCAAAATTCTCAAACCAGATCGTTTGAGCCATCGCAGGAAGACCGAACGTCAACCCGATGCAGATCGCAACAAGCAAAGGCACGGAACGCACCTTCGAATTAGTATCCCTATTCATTTTCAGTAGTATTATTTCTATTTCAGTTCCAGGAATGGTTGCCCACATCACAGCTATGCGATGTGACCCTGAACCTTAAAACGCGGCGATCGGACGAACACAATCCAATACGGGTCAAACACCGTAATCTTTATCCCGCTGTAACCCCGCTGTTGCCCGCCTTAACCAAGTGTCACGGGATCGCAGAAAAAGGCCTCTAGGACGCCATTGGGGGATACCAGCAAAGGGGCAATCAGAGTCAGATTAGGCCTTCTAAGTGCGGCGTTTTCTTTGCCAACAAGGAGGGATTTCGGCATTCAAACGGATCTTAAAGCGGCTCCATCTAACTCCATCCAGCATGCTCTCAAAGGCAATCTCCAGACCTCGGTGTCCTCTCGCAATTTTCAGTTTCGCACTGGTTACTTAGTCGTGACATTCGAACCCGAGTGGTGATTGGAGGCCCCTTCTGACACAAACAGGAAAGCAGAAAACATTTGTCAGGAAAGTCTTAAACCGGCTACACAATCGTCACACCATGACAGATCACCTACGCCTTTTGTCTACCAAACTCGCCAATCCATGGAAATGGATGGCAGCCCTTGGGATCTCATTCACTCTCGGGCTCCCGACGCTGAAAGCCTCCCCGGAGGAACGTCCCAACATCATCATCATCATGGCCGACGACATGGGCTGGTCTGACATCGGCTGTTACGGTGGCGAGATCAACACGCCGAACCTGGATGGACTCGCCAAGGACGGACTCCGGTTCACGCAATTCTACAATACAGCTCGTTGTTGCCCCACACGAGCAACATTGCTCACCGGCCTTTACGCCCACCAAGCGGGCGTCGGGCACATGATGGAAGACCGGGGATCGGACGCATATCGCGGGGACTTGAGCCGCAACGCCGTAACGATTGCGGAAGTCTTGCAGGCCTCCGGCTATCGAACCTACCAATCTGGAAAATGGCACGTGAGCCGTTTCGTCGCCCCCGAAGGGCCACAACACAATTGGCCAAGACAACGGGGTTTCGACCGCTTCTTCGGCACGATCCACGGAGCGGGAAGCTTCTACGATCCCAACTCGCTCACCATCGACAATACCCAGATCGCACCATGGGACAATTTCTACTACACCGAAGCCATCAATGACTTCGCTTGCCGGTTCATTCGTGATCACGAAGCAAATCATGGGGACCAACCATTCTTCATGTACGTCGCTCACACGGCTCCACATTGGCCGATGCACGCACGCCCTGAAGACATCGCCAAATACCATGGTCGTTACTCCAAGGGCTGGGACGCACTCCGAAAGGAGAGACACGCTCGTCAAATCAAAATGGGACTGGTCAAAGAAGATTGGGAATTGTCTCCCCGAGACGCTCGTTCGAAAGCTTGGAAGGATGCTGATCTCAAGCCATGGGAGCAACGTTGTATGGAAGTCTATGCCGCCATGGTCGACAAACTAGATCAAGGAATCGGCGACATGATTCAAACGCTAAAAGAAACCGGCGAATTCGAAAACACCTTGATCCTCTTTCTGGCCGACAACGGAGCCTGCGCCGAGAACTACGGACGGCAGGCCAACTCAGCCAAAACCCATCCAGACCCTACACTCCGTCGTCCCATGGCTCCTGGCGAACTACAAAAGCGAATGGAACCCCTATTCACTCGAGACGGACTACCTATCCGCACCGGCCGTGGTGTCATGCCCGGCCCTGCGGACACCTACATCGCCTACGGACTCTCTTGGGCCAACGCGTCGAACACACCGTTCAGGGAATACAAACACTGGGTTCATGAAGGGGGAATCTCCAGCCCATTGATTGCCCATTGGCCCAAAGGGATCTCAAAGGGAGTCTTCGGAAACCGTCGAGCCGCCCCAGAGGGGCCTTTAGTTGACCAACCCGCCCACCTCATTGATCTCATGGCAACCTGTGTTGATGTTTCGGGAGCCGAGTATCCAAAACGATACGCCGAGCACGCGATTCAGCCAATGGAGGGGGTCAGTCTTGCACCTACTTTCACGGGGAAAGATCTCGAACGTGAGAACCCAATCTTTTGGGAACACGAAGGCAACAAAGCCATCAGAAAGGGAGACTGGAAACTTGTCTCCAAACACAGAGGCAAACCGGAGCTGTATCGCATTCCAAGCGATCGCACGGAGCTCAACGATCTTTCCGAAGCCAAGCCTGAGATTGCCGCCGAGTTGCTCTCAGAGTGGAAACAATGGGCTGCTCGAGTCGGGGTCCGGCCATGGCCACTTCCCAGGAAAAAACGCTAATCTGAATACGATTCTGTTTGGCGCTTACCGGCTCTCTGAGACGCGACACGAACGCAGGGCCTAATCCTGCTACCACTGCTCGCAGTGGATCTTTACATCCCTCGCGAGAGTCGGTAAGTACATGGGCGACGATCCAAACATGACTCCGTCAGCTCCTGAGCGAAAGAAATCATCAACGTCACCAACCGTAGAAGCGCCCCCAACACCGAGAATACTCAGATTAAGCTGCCCTTTCTGAACCTGATCTCGAGCGGCTGACACCGACGCAATTGAGGCCGGATGAATCACTCGCCCCAACACACCCGCTCGCTCATATTGCGCGCCGAAGGCAGGCGTGCCGTCCTGGTTCAATACGGACCGCGTGACACCGTTAACGAGAGTCACACCATCCGCAGCCGGAGCGACCGCCCTCAAGAAATCACCCAGCTCATCCGACTGATCAAAATACCCTATCTTTAACAACAACGGTAGATCCCCGATCTGAGCTCGCACCGCTTCGGCCACCCCGCGACTGAAATTCGAATCCCGGTAGATTGAACCTTCTGCCGAACACACATTGGGACACGACAGGTTCGCCTCGACGACGTGCGCCCCCGATTCCTTCGCCCAAAGGGCACATCGGGCAAAATCGTCGCTTATTTCCTGCGCCCCCCATCCCGGCTGTGGCGTCGCGACCACGGACACGATCAAGATCTGCCCCGCCTCAAGAGACTCGCGGGCCAACTCAACATCACGACGCCAAACGTCCGGCGCCATCGATGGCATTCCGAAGCATACTGCCGACGAAATTCTTGAGGGATCAGCCGGCGGTTTCTCACAGACGAAAACAGGACCGTGCAACTGGTCATCATCCGAAACAAACACCCAGTTCGGCACCGGATAGCAGGGACGGTGAGAAGAGCGCACAGTCTTGTAAGTCAGCACGTCAAATCCCAGTCGCGCATATGCCTTGACCCACTTACTATTCAAGAGTAATCCCGCAGCAATCCCGATTCGACTCCGAACCGAATACGAGAGGAACTGCTTTGGGGCTGAGACCGGGCATTCCACCGTGAGGCCATCAAGCTGCGGACCAGCCTGATAATTCTCTTCATATGTTCGTCTGATGTCGTAGGCCTGATGCATTCTTACCAAATCTTGGATGATGGCTCGTAAGGAGCGAAGACATGTTACGGCGTCAATTCGAGATCTCCTTGCGTCATCAACAAGTTCGTTGCCCGAGCAAAGATTTCTCTCGGCACGCCAAGCGCTGCCTTCAAGGCAACGTCTCGATCCCAAGGATTATCGATTTCAGCGATCCGTTTCATCTGACCGACTTCAAGGGCCAGAGGAAAGAACCAGGGGGAAACCAGAGCTGTGTTGATGAGAGGATAATCGGATCCGTAGAGAAGCCTCCCGGCAAAACGGTCATCACGCAACGCTTCAAACAAGTATCCAAGCTTATTCACTTGCGTCAGAGAGGAAATCTCGCTGTAAAGATTGGGATACCGCTCCATCATCTCCAGCAACCGATCCGTCGCCCGTTGGTTTTCGTGGTGCCCCGTTGAGGCGATATGGGCGACAATCACCGTGACGCCGTTCTCAAGAGCCAGCTTCAGTTTCCAAGGGTCGGCGAATTCATCACGAGCTGAAGTAAAGGACCGTTCATGCCCCGCGTGAGAAAGCAAGGGAAGCTTGAGTTCCGCCATTCTTTTGTAAAACGGAACATAAGCGACATCACTCGGATCGAAGAGCTGTATCGAAGGCAACCACTTAACAAGCTTGGCACCATGGGCATGTGCCCATTCCAGGCGCTCAATCGCATTCGTTCGATTCGGATTGATACTTGCGCCCCAAAAGAGCTCCGGTCTTTCGAGGGTCTGCGCCCTCACAAAGTCATTCGGGACATAAAACTCTGTTCGCTCCAAGTCCAATCTACCGTCCTCCAAAATCACGCCATCCATCGCCAAAACAATCGCGGCCTGAACTTGCTGGCTTGCCTGAACTCTCTCCGCGATCTTCTGAATCACTAGACCATCGCCTTCCCGCTCCAACGCATCCAAGTTCACCCCGAAGCTTTCCAGATAGATTCGAAACTTGTAGCTGGCTCGCATGGCGCTCGACACAAAACAACCACTTTCCCCAGCTCCAACACCTGCCGTATGACAGTGAATGTCAACGACACCCCTACTCAGCTCCAGCGGACCTTGATGAGTCCCCTCGAAAAACACGAGCCGCAATAGCAGAAGTAACGCGACCACCGTAGCGAGAGCCCCAACAGCCCAGCCCAAAACGATGAACCATCTTCGTTTTGAAGCGAACATCATCGGTCTTCCCTACTCGCAAACGGATCAATTCAGTGAGATGATCTGCCCATCCTTAAGAAGACGTTTCTTGAGAGCACCGTATCCAACATCTTGAACCGGCACCCCATGATCCAACGCAAGAACTGCCGCAGTCGCAGCACTCTGCCCTAAAATCATAAAGACCGGCTCCATTCGAATGGAGCCAAACGCGATGTGCGTACTCGAAAGAGCCACCGGAACAAGTAAGTTCTGCACCTTGTTGCGGGGAGGAACAATCGAACCATAGGCAATTGAATAAGGCCGCTTCGGTTTCACCCCAATGTCCCCCTCATTCTCCACTAAGCCTTCGGCGGTCACATAGCGCTGAACATTGTGTGAGTCCATCGTGTAAGAGCCCATACCTACGGGATTCGGAACACTTCTCTTTCCCAACACGTCATGCTCCGTCATGACATACTCTCCAACCATGCGCCGGGCTTCCCGAACATAGATTTGGTGCGGCCAATGCCCCGAGTCCGTGAACTCATCTTTCGCCAGCCCCCACTGATTCATTCTCTTTCTCACGGCAGCAGGCACAGATTCATCGTGAGAAAGAAAATACATCAGGCCTTGCTGGTAGCGTTTGTGTTCTTCGACGATCTCGGCACGTCGTTGGTAGGACGCCTCTGGATACTCGTAGTTCATGCCGATGTTATCCGTGCTAAAGGGGCCATGATTGTTCGTATCAGTTTTGCGATTTGGAATGATATCGAACTTTTGAAATGTTTCACTCCATCCGGCGGCATAGATTCGTCCCAGCAGACTGTAGTCATCGCGGTTGTAGAAGGGAGGTCGCGCAAATGGGACGCGGTTTTCTGGGTGATTCGACAGACACATCCGAAAGCAATATGCCTGAATTCGATGATCCGCCTCTCCCTTGCGGCCCGTGGATTGACTTGAAATCTTAGGAAGGAGCCCGCTCGTCGGATCACCCTTGATTCGATAGGGATCGATCTTGAGTTGCGGAATACCGAAGTTGTGTCGGTGATGGAGCACGCCTAGTTGAACACCATTCCATTGCTCGCCAAACTCAGCAGTCGCTTCCCTCCCAACCCGATACGCAATGCCCGCAGCCGCCATGAGATCTCCTTCGTAAGTCGCATCAATAAATGCCCCCGCCCGATAGCTTCTTCCGGACAACATGGCAATGGATTCGATTCGAGCATTGCGAAGCGAGACGCCACCTTCTCGATCCAGCCACTCATTGCGATGCAGCTCGACCCCAGACTGAGTCACCCACTCGTCAAACACTGCCTCTGCGATGTGTGGCTCAAAAGTCCACATCGTCTGAGTCGCATCATCAATAGCAACCGTACCCTGCCCACGATTCTCAAACTCCTCTCGACGTTGCCAGCGCCAATTCCCCTGACTTCGATACTTTTTCCAAACTCGATGATAAAACTGTCGCGCCAAACCACCAATGACTCTGGTGTGCCCAGAATCCGTGAAACCGAGGCCACCCGACGTGAGACCTCCCAAGTGTCGATCTGGGCAAACCATCAGGACTTTCTTACCCATTTGAGCGGCCTGAACAGCCGCCACAACACCTGCAGAAGTTCCCCCGTAAACCACCACATCGGCCTCATGAGAAACCGGTTGAGATTCTCCCCAGGAAACTTGCAAACAGAGCAGCCAAAATCCGAGTAAGAGAGCCGTTGATTGTCGTCGCATCAAGAATGGAATACCGAGGATCGCCTTCTACGGCAACGACGAATCCCCACTCGCACCCGCGAAGGCTCGGGTTGAAGCAATAAAAAGGGCCGCTCACCCGAACACGAGTGAGCGGCCCAAGAAAACTTGCTGTGAAATTGCCTTACTTGGCTTGTCGCATGTCTTTCTCTTTCACCAGCATGGCAGCTTTACCGATACGATCGCGCAGATACGTCAGTTTGGCACGCCGCACTGATCCTCGACGCTCAACATCAATCTTTTCGATTCGTGGAGAGTTTACAGGGAAGACTCGTTCAACTCCCTCTCCGTAGCTGATGCGACGAACAGTGAAGCGCTCAGCACCGCCTCGTCCGCGACGACCGATGACAATTCCGGCGAAAACCTGAATGCGCTCTTTCTCTCCTTCAACAACCTTTGTATGCACACGGACGGTGTCGCCAACAGAGAACTCAAGTGGTTTCTCCCGCTGGTCGGCCGCTTCGATTTTTTGCAACAATTCTTGATTCATGTCTACATCCTAACAATTCGCTCGAGATCGTCTCAAGCATCTCGGCCATCGCCGAGCAAATCCGGCCTCACCTCGGCCGTTCGTTCTTCCGCCTTCTTACGGCGCCATTTCGCTATCTCCCCGTGATTCCCCGATAGCAACACGTCAGGGACTTTCATCCCTCTAAATTCAGCCGGCCGAGTGTAGTGAGGATACTCAAGCAACTGGTCCTCACCAAATGACTCGTCCACGGCGCTCGCATCGTCACCCAGCACACCTGGGATCAAGCGCACCACAGAGTCAATCAACACCATGGCTGGCAAAGCCCCATTGGTCAAAACGTAGTCCCCAATCGAAACCACATCGTCGACTAATGCCTCACGAATTCGCTCGTCAAAACCCTCGTAACTCCCACAAAGCAGTATGAGATGCTCGGCGCTCGCAAACTCTCTTGCCTCCTGCTGTCGATAAAGACGCCCAGCGGGAGCCAACATAATCACCCGGCTTGTCGGCGTGCGAACGGATTCCACCGCCTCAAACACGGGTTCTGGCTTGAGCACCATTCCTGGGCCTCCACCAAACGGACGATCATCAACTGTTTGATGAGCGTCGTGCGCAAAATCACGGATGTCCGTGATTCTCAAATCCAAGTGTCCTGCGACACGTGCTCGCTTGATAATGCTTTCATCAAGCGGCCCATCGAACATCGACGGGAAAAGTGTCATCACATCCACTCTCATGGCTTCGGCTTCGCCAAAAAGAACAGAGCGGAGTGACCCGACTCGCAGGAATCTGCTCTATTCGTCGGATTCGCCGTCTTCAGGCGTATCCTCTACAACTTCAAGTGCGCTTCGAGAACCTGCCTTCGCGCTTCCAACTTGCAACAGCGCACGAATTGCGTTGATCGTATTCCCCTGCTTTCCAATGACTTTCCCCATGTCTGAGGGGTGAAGTCGGAGTTGGTAAACGGTGAGACCATCGCGATCCGAAGGTTCGATTTGCACGGCTTCCGGGCGCTCAACGAGCCCCTTGACCACATATTCAAGAAATTCCTGCATACGTTCCTGCTCAATTCAACCGGGCACTGCCAGCGCAGGCCCAGTGGATCCTCCCTCCTATTCGGAGGACTCCTCAGCGGTCGCCGCAGCAGCCGCTTCTCGCTTAGCAGCACGGAGGAAGCTCTTCACCGTGTCGGAAGGAATCGCTCCATTACCAATCCAGTGCTCGATCCGCTCCAAATCCATCGACACCTTATCCGAGGTGCGGGCAGGGTGATACGTCCCTAATTCTTCGATGAACTTGCCATCTCGTGGGCTTCGGCTGTCGGCAACCACTACCCGATACACGGGGTGATTTCTGGCCCCCACTCGTTTGAGACGAATTTTTACTGACATAACTAATATAAATCGGCCTTCTTCCGCTCAGGCTACAGGTGCACGCACCTTTCGCCGCGAAAAAGGAACGCAGAAGGTAGACACGCACCACCAACATGGCAAGCCCTCTTTTGGGTTTTTTCTGTCGCTGCAAAACCGGAGTGATCCTCGAGGCTCAGGAAGATTCTAGGAAGCCTCAAAATCGTCCACAAGCAAGCAGACCTTGATTCCCCTCCCTCTTCCCCGTCGCACTGGACGGCGTTCTCAAGATTTAATCAAGAGCATCTCAAACGGAAATATCGATTGACAATCCGTTGAAATGCAATACATAAGTAAACAACATAAGTTACTAAAGTATAACATCTGATTAAGCAATCTTGACGAGAAGAGCCGAGGATGACAGCTTTTCGCCGAAAGGATTGGCTCCCCGATTCCGTGAATTCATCCCCAAAAGTCGTATCTCCAGACGCTGCGCTGTCGACTAGTGACGGCCTCGACGCGGCGATCGCAGAGCTCGAGGGCCTTCGCCCCCAGGAGCGCGTCGCGTGGGCCGTCGATCAGTTCGGCGATCATCTCGTACTATCTTCCAGTTTCGGAGCGCAAGCCGCGGTTTGTTTACACATGGTGACCACACTCAAACCAGACGTGCCGGTCATTCTAGTCGATACCGGCTACCTCTTCCCGGAAACCTACAAATTTATCGATGAGCTGACCGAACGCCTCAACTTAAACCTCAAAGTCTACCGTTCACACCTCAGCCCTGCTTGGCAAGAGGCGCGGTACGGCAAACTTTGGGAGAATGGCATCGATGGGATTAAACAGTACAATCAACTCAACAAAGTTGAGCCCATGAAGCGGGCGTTGGCAGAGTTGAAAGCGACGGGATGGATTGCCGGAATTCGCCGGTCGCAAACGTCAACGAGATCGAAGACGCCGGTTTTGGTTCGGGATGGCGCTTGCATCAAAGTGCACCCTATCGTCGATTGGACGGATCGGGACATCTACCAATACCTGAAACGTCACGATCTCCCCTACCATCCCCTTTGGCATCAGAACTACGTCTCAATCGGAGACGTTCACACGACTCACAAACTCGAGCCAGGCATGGCGGAAGAGCAAGCTCGGTTTTTCGGGCTAAAGCGCGAGTGTGGCCTCCACGAGGGAGTCAATACGGACTTCAGCATCTAGCTTGATGAAGGAGCTTGCCACGAATCTTCACCCGACGTTTCAGCACATGCTGCCACGTCACGAGAAAGAAGCCTTACTGAACCAGCGCGGTCTGGTGATCTGGCTCTTCGGACTTTCTGGATCCGGCAAGTCTACGATTGCACAGGGCCTAGAGAAGAAACTTCATTCGGATGGCGTTCTCACCCAGCTACTGGACGGCGACAATATTCGAACGGGTCTTAACCGAAACCTTGGCTTCTCTGATGAAGACAGAGTCGAAAACATCAGGAGAATTGCGGAAGTAGCCAAACTACAGACCCAAATAGGAGTGGTTACAATTGCTTCCTTCATTACTCCCACCCAAGCCCTTAGAGCAAACGCCAGGGAAATCATTGGCGCAGACGACCTTATCTCAGTCTACGTCCAATGCTCATTCGAAACTTGCGAAGCTAGAGATGTGAAAGGCCTTTATGCAAAAGCAAAGGCCGGCAAGGTCCCACAATTCACCGGACGCGATTCAACTTTTGAGCCTCCTGCTTTAGAATCATCAACCGATCTTCAAATCAATACAGATGAAGAGACACCAAAAGAATCTACCGACCGTCTCTACGAAGTCGTGAGACCTCGAATCCGGTTCAACGAAAAGTAGTTACCAAGATGCATAGTTACACACTGTCTCACTTAAGAGCACTTGAAGCAGAAGCGATCTACGTTATTCGCGAAGTCGCCGCCCAGTTTACCAAACCCGTCCTCTTGTTTTCCGGAGGCAAGGATTCCATTACTCTACTTCGGCTGGCGCAGAAGGCATTCTCTCCTGCCCGACTACCATTCCCGTTAATGCACGTTGACACCGGCCACAATTTCCCAGAGACGATCGAATATCGTGATCGCATTGTCGAAGAGACTGGGTCAAGGCTCATCGTCCGTACGGTCCAGGAGTCAATCGACAAAGGGAGAGTCAGCGAAGAAAAAGGGGCTAACGCATCGCGGAATGCATTACAAACGGTCACACTCCTCGACGCTCTCGAGGAATTTCAATTCACGGCTGCGTTGGGAGGGGCTCGACGGGATGAAGAAAAAGCGCGCGCCAAAGAACGATTCTTCTCCCACCGTAACGAGTTTGGACAATGGGACCCAAAAAACCAGCGTCCGGAACTCTGGAACATCTTCAACGGCAAGATGGGAATGGGAGAACAATTTCGAGTTTTCCCGTTAAGCAACTGGACAGAAATGGACGTTTGGCAATACATCAAATTGGAGAACCTCGAGCTACCAAGCATCTATTTCACTCACCAAAGAGAAGTATTTGAAAGAAACGGCGTCCTACTTGCGAACTCAGAGTTCATAAAACTAGGAGAAAGCGAGACCATCAAGACCGCCACCGTTCGATTCCGAACTGTAGGCGACATGACCTGCACGGGGGCGGTCAGATCGACCGCCAACTCCATTGACGACATCATCGATGAAGTCGCATCCGCCAGAGTCACAGAACGAGGCGGCAGGGCGGACGACAAACGGTCCGAAACGGCAATGGAAGACCGCAAAAAAGACGGCTACTTTTAATAGGATCACATCGAATGAGCGAATCAAAAGGGTATCTAGACATGGACCTGCTCCGGTTTACAACCGCGGGCAGTGTCGACGATGGCAAAAGCACATTAATCGGAAGGCTACTTTACGATAGCAAATCGATCTTCGAGGATCAGCTAGAAGCAGTAGAAGAGTCAAGCAAGCAGCGTGGCGACGAAATCGTTAACCTCGCGCTCTTAACGGACGGACTTCGCGCGGAACGAGAACAAGGCATCACAATCGATGTTGCATATCGATATTTCGCAACTCCTAAGCGAAAATTCATTATCGCAGATACGCCAGGCCACATCCAGTACACACGAAACATGGTGACCGGGGCCTCAACAGCCAATCTCGCCATCATTCTGATTGATGCGCGAAAGGGCGTCGTTGAACAGACCTGCCGGCACTCCTTCATCGCATCTCTCCTCCAAATCCAGCACATCGTAGTCGCTGTGAACAAAATGGACCTGGTTGATTACAGCGAAGATGTGTTCCTGAAAATCGTCAAGGAGTTTAAGGAATTTTCATCAAGGTTAGACGTTCCACACATCGACTTCATACCGATAAGTGCGCTCAACGGAGACAACATCGTCGAAGAATCCGATTCGATGCCTTGGTACAAAGGGAGCACCCTGCTCTACACCTTGGAAACAGTCTACATCGGAAACGAATTCAATCACGTAGATGCACGTTTCCCCGTACAATGGGTAATAAGACCTCAAAGCCAGGAACACCACGATTTCAGAGGGTTTGCTGGGCGAGTAGCCAGTGGCGTCTTCAAGGTCGGAGACCCGATTACCGTTCTTCCGTCGGGCTTCGAAACTCGAATCACTCATATCCACACCCTGGGAGAGGAACTCAATGAGGCTTTTGCGCCCATGTCCGTCGCATTTCAACTGGAGGACGAGATCGATATCAGTCGTGGCGACATGATCATTAAGCAGAACAATCCACCAAGGGTCACTCAAGACATTGAAGCCATGATCTGCTGGTTTTCGGACTCAGCTAATCTCCAGGTCGGCAAGAAATACTCCGTCCGTGCGACCACGAAAGACGCCAAGTGCCTCATTAAGGAAGTGAAATATAAGGTCAACGTTAACACGCTCCATAAGATTGAAGACAATCTTGAGGTTGGGCTCAATGACATTGCTCGAATATCCATCCGCACATCAGCCCCTCTCTTCGTCGACTCCTATCGCCGCAACAGAACTACAGGCAGCCTAATACTTGTAGACGAACAAACGAATACGACGGTAGCTGCAGGGATGATCGTCTAGGAATGAACATTAGCTCACCCGCGAAAAGTTTCCACTCCGTCGCCGAGATACTGGCAAACGAGAGAAACAAAATGCACCGCGATCGATGACGCCAAAGGTCAAAGTTTGCGGCATCACTAGCAAAACGGACGCCCTAGCTGCAGTTGAAGCGGGAGCGGATGCGCTTGGGTTCATGTTCTACCCGAGGAGCAAGCGAGCCGTGACCTCGCCGCAAATCGCGTCCATTGTCAAAGAGCTTCCCCCGTTCGTTTCACTGGTTGGGGTTTTTGTGAATGAAGAGATTGACGAAATCCACCGAGTGATCCGCGAATGCCGCCTGGATACCGTTCAATTGCATGGGGAGGAATCACCAGAGTTCTGTTCGCAGGTCGATTGCCGGGTCATCAAAGCATTCCGACTCCAATCGAAATCAGTCCTCGAGGAGGCAAAGAACTACCGTACCAGTGCGTGGCTCTTGGATAGCTATTCCCCAAAGGCCCGGGGTGGCACCGGTGATTCATTCAACTGGGATTGGGTTCGCGAAGCGGGTCCGCTCGAGAAACCCACAATGATCGCCGGCGGCCTGAACCCAGAGAATGCCTCACAGTGTGTGCAGGCGACACAGCCATACGGTCTCGACGTTTCCTCAGGGGTCGAAGATTCCCCGGGAAGAAAGAGCCCTGAAAAGATGAAGGCTTTCGTGTGCGCAACCAAAAACGCCGCCTTGACACATCAAAGTGGCCCAGACAAGGCTTAGGGCGAAGTTCTTTCAGAAATGTCCGGCATTGGATTCCAGGTATTTATCGTCCTCCTCCTGATTCTGGCCAACGGTCTGTTCGCGATGGCGGAGATGGCCGTTGTCTCGTCCCGAAAGACCCGGCTGAAACATCTCGCAAAAGACGGGAACAAGCGGGCTCGTCTCGTGCT
Source organism: uncultured Verrucomicrobiota bacterium (assembly GCA_964342405.1). Classification (GTDB taxonomy): domain Bacteria; phylum Verrucomicrobiota; class Verrucomicrobiia; order Limisphaerales; family AAA164-E04; genus UBA2970. Next base: position 57,777 of record CAYFGX010000021.1, read on the forward strand.
TGACCTTGTCGAATCTCCCAACCATTTCCTCTCTACCGTTCAGTTTGGAATCACCATGATCGGGATTCTAGCGGGCGCCTTTGGCGGGGCGACCATCGCCGATAAGCTCGCCGTAAGTCTCGCCAAGGTTCCGGTCATCGCCCCTTACAGCGAGCAACTTGCCCTTGGATCGGTTGTCGCAGTGATTACGTTCACGTCCCTCATCCTCGGAGAAATCGTACCCAAGCGGTTGGCACTCCACGCACCGGAGAAAACGTCCATGTTCATCGCTGGCCCTATTGATAAACTCGGCAAGCTTGTTTCGCCCTTTGTGCGTGTCGTGAGCTGGGCAACGGATTCTCTCTTGGACCTGATCGGAATCAAGCGCAGCGAAGAACCCACCATCACCCGGGAAGAAGTGCAGGTCATGGTCGAACAAGGCTCTCATGCGGGAGTCTTTCATAAAGCGGAGATTGAAATGGTTGAAGGCGTCATGCGCCTTGATGAGGAACGAGTCGGCAATCTCATGACGCCAAGGCCCAAGATCGTCTGGTTAGATGCCAACGACACCAACGAGAACAACTGGCGCAAGATCGTCACGAGCAATCACTCTTATTTTCCTCTCTATCAGGACAACCGTGATCACGTCATCGGTATGATTTCCGTCAAAGCGATGTGGGCTAACGCAGCTGCCGGAGTTGAGACGAGCCTAAAAAACCTCGCGGTGAAACCTCTTTTCGTCCCCGAGACCATGGTGGCGGTGAGACTCATGGAAGCCTTCAAGCAAACCCGGAAACACATCGCCCTCGTAACCGACGAGTTCGGGAGCGTCACTGGGCTAGTCACCCTAATAGATCTCCTCGAGGCGATCGTCGGAGATATCCCCTCCGAGGAAGAGAAGAATCGTGAACCCTATCTCAAGCGCGATGATGGTTCCTACCTCATTGACGCCATGATGGAGGTCGACGATTTTAGGGATCTGTTGGGGATCCGTGACCTTCCCAATGAAATCTCCGATGATTACCACAGTGTAGGCGGTTTCGCCCTATCGATGTTCGGGCGAATCCCCAGTGAGGGAGAATCTTTCATTCACGAGGGCTACAAGTTTGAGATTGTGGATATGGACCGCCACCGCATCGACAAAGTTCTCGCCATTCCTGTCGCTCCTCGCCCCAGTGTGGCAAGCCACGAACCGCCTCCTTCGGCTTAGATTTCTGGCTCGATTCCTCCTTTTCAAGCTTCTCAGTCTGGAATAGGTTCCCAGCGCAACAAGATCTACAATGCCCAGCGTCTATATCAAAACCTACGGTTGTCAGATGAACGAACGGGATTCCGAAGCCGTGGCCGCCCAACTTGTTGCCAAGGGTTACCAGATCGCCCGCTCCGAGCAGCAAGCGGACGTAATCCTGCTCAATACCTGCAGCGTTCGGGATCAAGCCGAGCAGAAAGCGTTCGGCAAAATGAGCAACCTCGCCGCCGAAACCCGAAGAAGCCGGCCGAACACAGTCCTCGGATTTATGGGCTGCATGGCCCAAAGCCGAGGCCAAGACTTGATCGATAAACTCCCGGATGTCGATCTTGTTCTGGGAACACAGAAATTTCATCGAGCCGGAGACTACCTTGATCAAATCCTTTCCGGAGAACGCAAACAGATCTGCGATACGGACGAAGAAAAAGGCAGCGAGTCAACCATTCGCGATCATATTAGCGTTGGGCAATCCAGCAACAAACCAGTCACCGCGTTTGTAAGCATCATGCAGGGCTGCAATCAGCACTGCACCTTCTGCATTGTCCCTTCGACCCGAGGCCGAGAGCGCAGTCGTCCGATCAACGAAATCGTGACCGAATGCCAGGAACTCGTCGCGGGTGGCACAAAGGAAATTACACTCCTAGGCCAAATTGTCACCAGCTACGGAAAACGGGAAATTGGGACCAAGGATGGAAAATCCGCCTTCGTTCAGCTTCTTGAGGCGGTTCATGAAGTAGACGGTTTGGAGCGAATTCGATTCACCTCTCCACACCCCAAAGGATACGGAGACGACCTCATTGAGGCCTACGGAAACCTTCCCAAACTCTGCGCCAGCGCCCACATTCCAGTCCAAAGCGGGAGTAACCGGCTGCTCAAACAAATGCACCGCGGCTATACCCGAGAACGTTTCTTGGAAATCATTGATAAGCTGCGTGCGGTGAATCCAAACATCGGCCTCACCACAGATATCATCGTGGCTTTCCCTGGCGAATCAGACGAAGATTTTGAAGCTACAATGTCGCTCGTTCGCGAGGTCGAGTTCGACAACGCCTTCGTATTCAAATACTCGCCGCGCCAAGACACACCAGCGGCGAGTATGGAAGCCCAAATCCCACAGGAACTGAACGAAGAACGCCACGCACGGCTGCTCAAACAAGTCACCGACATTGGTGCTAAACGATATGAACAGTTCATGGGGAAACGGGTCCAAATACTGGTTGAAGGTACCAGCCGTAGAAATTCACAAAGACTCCAGGGGAGAACGACTTGTAATAAGATTGTTGTTTTCGAGGGTAACGACCGTCACATCGGCGAACTGATCGATTTAGACGTCTATCGAGTCGGGGCCTTCACACTCTATGGAGACCCCGCAATCATCAATTTGGAGCAACACTAAGACATGCCGCAAATTTCACTTGCCTCCCTATCGATCCTGCTCGGACTCGCCTACCTCGTTCCTCAGATTTACGGGCTTCTGAAGACAAAAGAGTTCGGCGAACAACTCAAGGGCTTCCCTCGCTCAAACTCCTGGGGATACTTTCTCGTTGGCATTGCGACGCTCTGGTTCTTAAGAATCGTGCAACAAGAAGATATTGCTGACTTTGCCGCCTACAAGAAATTCATGCTCTTCGGATTCGGAGCCCTTGGCGTGGCTTCTTGCATCTACGTGAAAGATTTTTTGGCCGTTCGCGGATACGCGGTGGTCTTGCTACTCCTCGCCAAACTTATGGTCGATACTGCTCGTTGGGTAGATACTGAGTGGCGACTCGTCATCGTTGTCTGGGCATACCTTTGGGTCCTTGGTGGGATGTGGTTCACGATTTCTCCTTGGAGAGTCCGAGACATCATCCAGTGGAAGACAGCAACCGAAGGTCGGCTAAGACTCATTTGTGGCATCCGGGGAGCGTTTGCATTGCTCGTCATCGGACTCGGCTTCTTTAAGTTCTAGCCACCCACCCGCCAAGCTTCTCCATGTCCTCTGGCCGCATACTGATCATCCGCGGCGGTGCAATCGGCGACTTCGTCCTCACGCTCCCTGTCTTCCAAGCACTTAAAGAAAACTTCCCAGAAGCGCAGGTCGATATTCTCGGCTACCCCAACATTGCACGACTCGCAGAGATCAGCGGTCTTGTAAATCAATCGCGAGCCATTGAAGCCCAGGCCGTCGCAGGCTTTTTTGCTCGGAACGGTGAACTCGACGAGTCTTGGTCCGACTACTTTTCGCAGTTTGAAATCATCATTTCCTACCTCTACGATCCCGATGAGATTTTTCAAACTAACGTCAAGCGATGTACCAAAGCCCAATTCATTCAGGGACCTCATCGCCCAAACGAGACAAAGAATCTTCACGCGACTCAAGTGTTTCTCGAGCCACTCGAAAAACTTGCGATTTTCGAAGCCTCTGACGCTCCAAAGATCGATCTCAAGGCCAATCAAGAAGCCCCCCATCTGGGCGGCTCATGGCTCGTTCTTCATCCTGGGAGCGGCAGCAAGACGAAGAACTGGCCATTACAAAACTGGACCCACCTCATTGACGAACTACTCGTAAAAACAACGTGGCAGTTGATGATCGTCGGGGGAGAGGCCGAGCGTGAGGATCTGCACACGCTCACGTCTGGCCTTGACCCAAAGCGAATCCAAATTGAATTCTCTCGGCCATTGGATGAACTAGCGTCCTTGCTCGGCCAATGTGAAGGATTCGTGGGCCATGACTCAGGGATCTCCCACTTGGCCTCGGCCGTCGGGCTCCCTGGTCTCGTTCTGTGGGGGCCGAGTAACGAAGTCGTCTGGCGCCCGCGAAGCGAGGAAGTCGTGGTCATAAAGCACGAAAATGGACTCGAAGAATTGCCGGTGGATCACGTGTTAGCTCGAATCCCCTCCCCTCGAACGGGCTCCTAGGGCCACTCATCAATCATCCAGCATCCCTGACCAATCAAGGTCGGCGCGAATGGCTTCGGGAGAACAACCTTTGGCACGATAGTCCCTTAGAGACAAGGACTCGGAACGTTTCGAAAGTCGAAGCCCTGATTCGTCGGTCAACAGCGGACAGTGAAAGAACTGCGGAACCTGCCATCCCAAAGACCGGTAGAGGAGAATCTGCCGAGCTGTCGACAGCAACAAGTCCTGCCCCCTCACCACCTCCGTCACGCCCATTTCGTGATCGTCAACGACAACAGCCAGTTGATAGGCGGGAACGTCGTCCTGCCGCCACACGACAAAATCTCCGAAAGAAGAACCGCACTGAAATTCTCGATACCCACAACAGCCATCTGAAAAACCAACCCGCTGATCGTTCGGAACGCAAAAACGCCAACAAGGTCGTCGAGTACCCATCGGCTCTCGTTCTTCCCCCACATTACCCCGACAGGTTCCTGGATAGATGGGCCCTTCATCGCCCGCATGAGGAGCCTGAACAGCGTCGCGAATATCCTTGCGGGAACAATAGCATCGATAGACCTGCTCCGATTCAATCAAGCGGTCCAAAGCCTCTCGGTATCTCTTGGTTCGATCTTGCTGATAAACAGGACCTTCATCCCAGTGAATCCCAAACCATGCCAGATCTTCTTCTGCAGCCTGAATGAATTTGGATTGAGATCGGTTAGGATCCAAATCCTCGATGCGCAAAATCATTCGGCCGCTCTTCCTTTGAGCACGGTGTTGCGCAACCCAGAACGTCCGTGCATGACCAAGATGAAGGTAGCCCGAGGGAGTCGGAGCTATTCGCCCACAGTATTCAGCTACAGGACTTGCATTCTCTCGAGATTCGACCCTGCCTTGCATGTAATCAAACGTTAGAAGCTCGCCTCGGGGTGATCCTTCAACCAATCACGTAAACTCGGAATCTCAAAATCTAAGCGACTCTGAATCTTCCGACAATCCATCGAAGTATCGGGAGCTCGGATTCCTCCAGAAAAATCTTTCAGAGAGCTCGGAGAAAGATTCGGTTTGGCGATCCCCCAGTGCGCTGCCAGCAATTCACCAATCGCAAAACGGGACATTCGTTCTGCGCCTCCGAGATGATAAATCCCAGACCACCGCTCACGAAGTGCAGTCATGATGACTCGAGCGGTCACTTCCACGGGTAGAGGTTGGCGGTATTCATCCACAAAGAGCTTTAACTCTTCACCCCGATTGAATGTCTGTTTGAGAACTTCATTGAATCCCCGATCTCCCGAAGGCGAAACGCCCCCGTTCAGAGATAAACGCAAGACGCAATGATTGGGGTACCGCAGCACATATGTCTCCGCGTCCAGCTTGGTTCGCCCATAGACGTTGATGGGCCGACATTCGGATTCCTCCACGTAGCCACCCGACAATCCATCAAAGACGATATCCGTCGAGAGAAACACCATTGGCAGCTCAGAAAAGAGCTCGGACAAGACTCGGGTCGCCTCCGAATTGGTTCGGAATGCAAGTTCCGGATTCTCTTCGCAGTGCCCCGTATTCGCAATCGCAGCGCAGTGAACCAACGCGACAGGAGCTTGCTGGGCAAACTCCGAGCGCATTCGATCATGATCCAACAAATCGAGCTCGCTTCGTCCCAGACCAAACCACTCCCAGTCACCCGCTTCAGCTTGAGCAAATCTCAGAACATTGCTCCCGATCAAGCCCCCCGCTCCAGTCACCCAAATGCGCTTTTTCATTCGCCAATGAACTCCCCAACAGGAGCTTCAATCACAATAACGCCGGTTCAGATCTTCGTAGGCATCAATTCGGCGGTCCCGAAGAAATGGCCAGTCGCGACGTGTCTCGGCGATTCGCTTCAAATCGATATCAGCAACCAGCACTTCCTCATCGAGCGATGCTTGAGAGATAATTTCTCCCATGGTTCCGGCCACGAAACTCTGCCCCCAAAACTCAATTTCGCTTCCGTCACTAGCTCGCTCCGTCCCAACACGATTGATCGCTGCAAGATAGCATCCATTCGCAATTGCGTGGGACCGTTGTACGGTTTGCCAAGCATTCACTTGTTCCTCTCCCTTTGATTCCTTTTCGCTGGGCAACCAGCCGATCGCAGTCGGGTATACCAACACTTCAGCACCCTGGAGAGCGGTGAGGCGGGCTGCTTCAGGAAACCATTGATCCCAGCAGATTAAGACACCTATTTTCGCATAACGAGTCTGCCAGGTTCGAAACCCTTGATCGCCGGGGGCAAAGTAATACTTCTCGTAGAATCCAGGATCATCCGGAATGTGCATCTTCCGATACGTTCCCAATAAAGTTCCATCGGCATCAATGATTACAGCGGTGTTGTGATACAGACCAGGAGCCCGTTCCTCAAACAGTGATCCGACAATCACGACCTCCGCTGAAGCCGCTTCTGCTTGCAGCAACTCACAGCTTGGGCCCGGAATCTTCTCCGCAAAATCAAAGAACCGTGGATCCTCAACCTGACAAAAGTACTCACTGCGAAACAGCTCTTGAGTACAAATGATTTGCGCCCCGCTTTTGGCGGCAGCACGAATGCCGTCAACGGTCTTGCAAGTATTCTCAGGCAAGCTCGCCCCACAAGAGGACTGAACCAATCCGAGTCTTACTCTGCCATCCTGCATTCTGTTCTCCGAACTTAGCTGACTTATCGTTAGGAGCGGGTGATCGCGATGGTTCCACCACGAGTATCATCGGTTGCCGAGAAATCACCTTGACCGAATAGATCCCGAATGTATTTCCCAAGCGTCTCATTGGTCGGGCCGTACCCTCCATGGTAGATGTAGTGCTCCAAATCGTAGAGCAATTGTTCTGCTTTCTGATAGCGTTTCTCAACATTCCGCTCCAAGGCTTTCTGCAGTATATCGTTCAGCGGTCCATCAATTTCAGAATTCAAAGTACGGAAATCGGGGATCGGCATCTCTAGAATGCGCTTGATGGATTCATCTGAAGTGACGCCTTTGAAAACGTTCTGGCCCAATAGCAAATGGGCGAGCACGACTCCCACAGAGAATATGTCAGATCGCTCGTCCGTTACCTTAAAGTCGGCCTGCTCAGGACTCATGTAATCCGCCTTCCCCGCAACAACCTCCCCTTCCTGATCCGTCAACAAGCCCTTGGCTTTCGCGATTCCGAAATCGGTCAGCTTCACATCGCCCTCGAACGCAACCATCACATTCTTGAAACTCACGTCGCGATGAACGATCCCGAGACGTTTCCCTTCCCGGTCACACTTGGCATGAGCATAGGCCAGCCCACGAACGATGCGGCTCGAGATAAAAACAGCCATCTGAGGGGAGAGCACCTTACGCTTGGCGGTCAACTGGGACGCAAACTGCTCTAGATTGACGCCATTGATCAGCTCCATCGCAATGAAGTAAGTCCCTCGTGATTCACCAAGGTGGTAGGTCTGAACAATGTTCGTATGAATCAAGTCCGCCACCAATTTGGCCTCCCCAATGAAGTTCTGCAGAAAGAGCGCTTGCTCAGCGAACTTTTGACGGATGACCTTTATTGCCACGCGTTTGACGAAACCTTGCGTCCCTTGCTGCTCCGCTTCGTAAACCATCCCCATGCCGCCCTCGGTAATCTTCCGAACAACGACATATTTAAAATCCGAATCTATCGTAAACAATCCAGCCACAGTCCGAGATGGTGAGAGAAAAGGAGTCCAAGTCAAGCACTCCGTCACGAGAAACACCGACGGGATTACGCAAAAATTCAACAAAAATGCCACATTTTTTCTTGCCTGAGCAAAATGATTCAGGATTAATTCGCCAATTCGGAAGCAGTACGGACCGGATTGAGAAGATCCTGAAACCAGAGAAAGTTATGGCAGCAAAAACAACGAAACCCCTTACGAAGTCTCAGATCGCAACTGAAATTGCAGAAGCAACGGGCATCACAAAGAAGACGGCAGTTGAAGTTCTAGACTACCTGGCTCAGCTAGCATACAAGCAAGCCAAGAATTCGTTCACTGTTCCCGGCATCGGAAAACTCGTCCTCGTTCACCGCAAAGCGCGAACGGGCCGCAACCCTCAAACCGGCGAAGCCATCAAGATCGCCGCGAAGAAGGTCGTCAAATTCCGAGTCGCCAAGGCTTGTAAGGATGCCATCCTGCCACCGAAGAAGTAATTCTTTAGTCCATTAAACTATGAAAAGCACTCTGGTTTCAGAGTGCTTTTTTTATCGAGATGACAACGGGCCGGTCGATTGGAAAGATTGCTATCCTGGGCAGCGGAGCCTTGGGTTGCTACTACGGCGGCAAACTTCACCAAGCCAGACACCAGGTTCACTTCGTGCTCCGGAGCGACTACGATCACGTTCGTGCTCACGGAATCTCCGTCACGAGTCCTCAGGGAGATTTCAAGTTCAAGCCACGTGCCACGAGAGATCCAAGCTCGATTGGCCCCTGCGATCTCATCATCGTCTGTCTCAAAACGACAGCGAACGACGCCCTCAACTCTCTACTTCCACCGCTGCTACACGAAAACTCACTTGTCTTGAGCCTTCAAAACGGACTCGGCAACACGGAAACCCTTAGTCAGTTTGCACCGGTCGAACGCATCCTCGGCGGACTCTGTTTCATCTGCGTCAACCGCCCTGCTCCCGGGATCATTCACCATCTCGACTATGGTCCAATCGCAATTGGAGAAGCTGCCGGATGGCCTGAGCCACGAACACACGAGCTCGCAACTCTTTTTCAAAACGCGGGAGTCCCTTGCAAAGTCACTGACAAACTCCAACGAGCCCAATGGGAAAAACTCGTCTGGAATATCCCTTTCAACGGACTCGGAGTTGCCGGCAGCCTTGGACACGCGTTTTTCGACTCGACCACTACGGTGCTCCCCCCCCACCGCGCCGAAGCACTGCCAACCGATCAACTGCTCGCAGATCCGCGTTGGCTCGAGATTGTCACTCAGCTCATGCACGAAATTATCGACGTTGCATCAGCACTAGATTTCCCCATCCAAGAATCGCTCGCAGAGAAGATGATCGCAAATACTCGCACGATGAAAGACTACCATCCTTCAACCGTGATTGATTTCCAGCTTGGTCGCCCACTCGAATACGAGAGCATGTTCGGCCTTCCTCTAGCACAAGCAAGAAACACAAAAGTCCCCATCCCCGTGATGGAGCGGCTTTGCTCCATACTCCGACTGCTCATCAACCAAGACGCTCAAGTCCGTCAATAATTCTATGGAAACACCCCCTCAAACAGTACGCACAAGATTCGCTCCAAGCCCAACAGGGTATCTGCATATCGGAGGTGCCCGAACAGCTCTCTTCAACTGGCTATATGCTCGCCATATGAAGGGTGAATTCGTCCTGCGAATCGAAGACACCGATGAGGCAAGAAACACACAAGAATCCGTCGATATCATTCTTCAAGGCTTGAGATGGCTCGGACTTGATTGGGACGAAGGACCAGAATCTGGAGATGCCACACTCTCGAGCAAGGGCAACCACGGTCCCTACTACCAATCTCAGCGATCAGACGTTTACCAGAAGCACATCGACTCTCTTCTCGATCAGGACCTAGCCTACGAACGCGATGGAGCGATCCGTTTTCGCATGCAGCGCGAACCGGTCACAATTCCAGATCTCGTTGTCGGCGATGTCGTGCGCAAGCTCACCGACCGTGAAGAACAAGATCCTGACTTCGTCATCGTGAGAGCCGATGGCAAACCTGTTTTTCATTTGGTGAATGTGATCGATGATCTAGAGATGGGCATCACCCACGTGATTCGAGGAGAGGATCACCTTAGCAACACATCTAAGCATCTCGCGCTCTTCAAAGCCCTCGGAAAGACGCCCCCAGCATACGCCCACATCCCGTTAATCCTAAACGCGAATGGGTCGAAGATGAGCAAACGTGACGCCGGGGCATCGATCGGCACCTACATCGAAGAAAACTATCTGCCCGAAGCCGTTGTCAACTACCTCTGCCTTCTCGGTTGGTCTCCGAAGGACGATACAGAAATTCTTCAATTGTCGGAAGTCATCTCACTCTTCGACCTCCCACAAATCCTTCGACACAATGCAAAGTTCGACATGGAAAAACTCCAATGGATGAACGGAGAATACCTCACCAAATTGGAACCTAAGAGATACCGGGAGCTTGCCAAAGAGACTTTTGTTTCCGCTGGACTACCGACGAGTGAGTTCCCGCAAGACTACGTCAATAGCGCACTGGCGACGACGCAAGGGAAGACAAGAATTCTACCTGACATTGTTGACTATGCAGCGTTCTATTTTCAGCCAGACGATCAAATCCAGTTTGATCCGGAGGCAGCAAACAAACACCTCGTTCGGGAGAATCTCGAGGGCGCACAAAAAATGAGAGCAGCTTTCGCCGCACTTGCGAGCTTTGACGCCGATAGCATTCAAAGAACCTTCAAAGAGACCGCTACCGATATGGGTATTAAGGTCCGGAACCTCGTTCACCCCATCCGGATCGCCTGCACCGGAAAAACCGTTGGACCAAGCCTCTATCACTTGATCGCCATCCTTGGTCAAGAGACAGTACTTCGCCGAGTCGATCACGTCATTAAGACCATTGCAGAGAAACCATGAGCTTAAAAATCTATCACTACGCCAACTGTTCAACCTGTAAGAAGGCACTCAAGTTTCTGGAATCAAACTCGATTGAATTCTCCGCGATTCCTATTCGAGAAAAGCCACCTACTAAGACTGAGCTCAAGGACGTTCTCAAGGCCTACGACGGGGAGATTCGAAAGCTCTTCAATACGTCCGGAATGGATTACCGAGAGTTGGGAATGAAGGAAAAACTGCCATCGATGAGCGAAAAAGAGGCGATCGATCTTCTCGCCAGTCGAGGCAATCTCGTCAAACGCCCGTTCGTTGTCTCGAAGGACGCCAAGCTCGTCGGCTTCAAAGAAGACGTTTGGAAGCAACAGTTCAATATCGAATAGGACAGAAGAAAGCCTTCAACAAAGGTAGCGCCAGCCTACCGAAGCAGGCTGGCGCTCTCTCTCGGAAGTGGCTGGGAGGCTAGTTGCCACGATCCTTGAGAAATTCGAAACGCGGAGTTCCATTACTGTCCAAGAGATTAATAACGACTCCGACTTCCAAATCCACCGTTGCCCACGCTTTGGCGACGTCCGAAAGGCTCTTAATGGGAACCGCGTTGATTGCCGTAACGAGAATTCCGGGATGCAACAGCGGAGAACGACTCGCCAAACTGTTTCGCTCGACCTCGGTAATGACCACTCCTTCGTCCGCTTCGAGGCCAAACAGCTCCTTGATGTCATCGTCCACCGGACGCAATCGGAGTCCACTGACGAACGGGCCTCGTTTTTTCTTACGCACGGGTGTCGGTTTAACCTGCGCCTGGGAAGCCCATTCCTCCGGGACCACAGAAAAGTTCATTCGCTGATCCATTCGGACAACAGATAACTCGACCGGTTCTCCGATGGACTTTGACCTCACCTGGTTTTTCAATTGCTGAGACGTCGATACCGGCACACCTCCAACAGCCACCACGACATCGGCAGGCTGCAAACCACTCCCAGCAGCGGGGCCGTTGGGATCCACCAGGGTCACGATCACTCCTTGACTAACAGAAGGAAGAAAACGATTAAAATCATCATTCTCCACTAAGGTCTCAATCCCAATCCCCAACCGCGCGCGAGTGAACCGCCCACTCTCAATGATTTGCTCAGCGATCTCCCGAGCCATGTTGATCGGAATCGCAAAACCAATCCCCGTGTTCATCCCTCGGATCAAAGTATTGATCCCAATCACTTCTCCATAAATGTTAACCAAGGGCCCTCCGCTATTGCCCGGATTGATATCAGCATCGGTCTGAATAAAATCCTGATCGGACTCCACGGACCTCAGAACCCCCGACCTTCCAAGTGCGCTCACATGGCCAAAAGTCACACTGTAGTCGAGCTCGAACGGAGCCCCGATTGCGATCGCAAATTGCCCGACTCTCACTTTGTCGCTATCGCCTAGAGTCGCGAGAGGGAAATCTTCCGTATAGGAACCAGGGTCGATCTTAATCACAGCAACGTCGGATTGAGGGTCTTGCCCTTGAACATGGGCGCTAAAGCTCCGCCCACTCTGAAGTCTCACTCGAATCTGAGAAGCACCTTCGATCACGTGGTAATTGGTCAGCACAAAGCCATCCTCACTGATCACGACTCCAGACCCCTTACCATCAAAAACATCTTCATCTGGATCCCCTTTGGGCGTCGGCGTGGCGTTCTCCCGCTGTTTCTCCATGTACTCTTCGAATTGCCGCTTGAGATCCTCAGGCAACATATTGAACCATTCTCCTTGGAGCCGTTCCTGCCCTGCTCCTGCCTGATCTCCACGTCGATGAGCGACCTCAATCACGACGACCGATGCCGAAACCGTGTCAGCGACTCGAACAAAGGCCTCGTCGAGCTTCCGCACCATGGACAACGTATCTTCAACTTCGGCGGCAACGCTGAAGTTCACTCCCACTACGCCTAAGGCTAACAAGAGAAGATTGTAAATATTCCGTAGTCTCATGCCGTTAATTACAACATAGCCCTTGGAACCTGACCATCCGCAAAACGTTCAAAAACAAACCAGCTGATTCCGATCTGCCATCCGTCCTTCACAAAAACCATTTGCCCCGTGGGATTGACTTATCGGAGAGGCGGGGATTAACTTTCTCCCAGCCCAGGGCATCTGTTCATGTTAGAGATCATAGAAAAACTTCTTGTCCTTCAAGACCGAGACCGGCAGGTGATTCAGCACCGAGACCAACTCAACCGAATCGGTCCGGAACGAACTGCCCTGCTCGGCCAAGCAGAAGGCACGAAGAAGGCACTCGAGGATGCCAAGACCGCCGCCCAGTCAATCGAATCGGCTCGTAAAGAACTGGAACTAGAGGCGGAAACCAAGGAAGGACAAATCAAGAAATACTCCTCCCAGCAATTGGAAACCAAAAAGAACGAGGAGTATCGCGCCCTCGCCAATGAGATCAAGGCCTGCGAGAAAGCCATTTCTGATTTGGAAGATCGACAGCTCGAGCTCCTCGAGAAATACGATGAGGCTCAGAACACGATCAAAGTGGCAGAAGAGGCCGCAAAAGCCGCGCAAAACCTCGCCAATGAGAACGTCGCTGAGCTCGGCAAGCGAGAGGAAAACTTGAAGCAGGAACTCGAAAAGCTCCTCGCCGAAAGGACTGCCCTGACAACGGACATTGATCCCCCCATTTTATCCCGCTACGAACGCTTGCTCAAATTCAAGGGCGAGAACAGTGTCGTTGGCGTTGACCGCGGTATTTGTGCGGGTTGCCACGTGAAGTTGCCTGTACAGATCATGATTAGTTGCCAAGCCCAAAAGGAAGTCGTCAACTGCTCAAACTGTGGTCGAATCGTGTACTTTGGCGACGGGATGCGACGAGAATGATCGTTCCTTTCAGTCGCCTATTGCCACCTAACCAAACAACGCGAAGCAAGGCTACCGAATGAACACCTTCAAAGCATGGGGCAGAGCCCTTTCCACTCCCCTTTTCTGGAGACGCTTTCTCACATTTGCTCTTCTTGCAACCACCGTTTCCGCTTGCAGCACGGTGCCCGAAACCGGACGGCGACAACTCATTCTGCTCTCACAGGCCGAAGAGATGCAGATGGGTTTCTCTAGCTTTGAACAGCTCAAGAAGGAAGTCCCTATCAGCAAAGACAAAAAGCTGAATCAGCAACTCCAACGCGTCGGCAAACGTATTGCAGCAGTCGCTCCGCTCAAAGAGGCACAATGGGAGTTCATTCTCTTCGATAGCCCGGAAGCAAACGCTTTCTGCCTTCCCGGAGGCAAAGTCGGTGTCTACACAGGAATCCTCCCGATCACCAAAGACGATGGAGGTCTGGCCACGGTCATTGGACATGAGGTCGCGCATGCCGTGGCCCGGCACGGCGGCGAGCGCGTTTCGCAATCTCTACTCCTTCAGGCCGGCGGGACAGCACTCGGAGCAGCCATGTCAGGATACGATCCTAAGGTACAATCCGCGGCTACCCAGATTTACGGCCTAGGCGCGCAGTTGGGCTATGCACTCCCGCATTCACGACACCAAGAAAGTGAGGCCGATCACTTGGGCATCCTCTACATGGCAGATGCGGGCTACGACCCCGCACACTCCATTGCCTTCTGGCAACGTTTCGGAGCCCACAACCAAAAGGCAGGCGGAGGCACACCCTGGTTCTTACGGACCCATCCGTTGGATGAAACCCGGGTTCAAAATCTAAAGAAATGGCTCCCGAAAGCCCAAGAACGCTACCGCAAAAGCGCCAACCGCCGGTAAACCCAGGCACTTCCCCCTCGTAGTCACTCTCAAGTTATTCAAATCGGGTCCCTCTCCTGTGGCAAGTATCGCAAACAACATCGTCGAAACCGTGGGCAACACGCCCCTGGTCCGCCTCAACAGCATCTCATCTGGGCTTGGAGCCACGATTCTCTTGAAATGCGAATTCTTCAATCCCTTGGGTAGCGTCAAGGATCGCATCGGACGCGCCATGATCGAAGATGCTGAGAAAAGGGGCATCATCGACAAAGACACCGTCATTATCGAACCCACGAGCGGGAACACCGGTATTGCCCTCGCTTTCGTAGCGGCCGCAAAGGGTTATCGACTCATTCTCACCATGCCGGATACGATGTCGGTAGAGCGCCGCACGCTCCTGGCGATTCTAGGGGCAGAACTCATTCTCACTCCCGGCGCATCTGGAATGAAGGGTGCAATCGAAAAGGCCCATTCGCTGGCCCGTGAAATCAAAAACTCATGGATCCCGCAGCAGTTTGACAATCCAGCTAATCCGATTGCTCACCGCGACACCACGGCTGAGGAGATCTGGCAGGCGACGGATGGACAAGTGGATATCGTCGTTGCCGCAGTCGGCACCGGTGGAACGCTGACAGGGTGCATGGATCTGATTAAGTCCCGGAAATCCACCTTCTCCGCGATCGCTGTAGAACCTAAGGATTCGCCCGTGATCAACCAGACACTCAAAGGAGAACCTTTGTGTCCCGGCATGAATCGAATCCAAGGCATCGGCGCGGGTTTTGTCCCTAGCAACTTCCATCTCTTCGATGAATCAGGGAAACCTCAGATTGACGAATGTATCCAGGTCACGAGCGACGATGCCTTCGCAATGGCCAGACGCCTCGCCAAAGAAGAGGGCATCCTTGCGGGTATCAGTTCCGGCGCCAACGTCTGGGCTGCAACCCAGGTGGCCGCCCGTCCCGAGAACAAAGGCAAGATGATCGTCACGATTGCGTGCTCAACTGGCGAGCGGTACCTGAGCACGCCTCTCGCGGCAGAAGCGCGAGCGGTCGTTTCCTAATTCCGGGGAGCCATCAAAGCTAGACAACGCCAAATCCTGCCCTTCCAGTGCCTCTCATTGGGCTCAAAACGCCCTCAGAGCGCAAAATCTTACAAAAATAATGTTTGCTTTCGCCGCCGAATCTGAATATCTAGGCCTCTGACAGGTCCAGCATTATCTGCGCCTGGCATGTCCAAGAGTTTTCTGAACGGTGGATCTCCTTCGAAATTGATTCCTGTGGATCTACCGCTTCCTAACTTCGGAGCATTACACAAAGCTACTATCTTAACCTTGTTTATATGAGTGATAACAAGAAGCCTGACAAAGGTGAAGGTTACCTAGAGATTTCAGAAAAAGGATTCGGATTCCTTCGATCCCCTGAAGGTCACTTCTCACCCAAGCCTTCCGACATTTTTGTCACGCCCGACACAATCAAGAGGAGTTTTCTCCGAGAGGGCAGCTTCATTACATGCCGTACCCAACCTCCTCATCGGGGCAATAGCCCCCAGCTCAAGGAGGTCTACGAGATCAACGGCATGAAGTTCGCCGACTACACCAAGGCGATGCGCTTCGAAAACCTGACCACCATTGATCCGATCGAAAAATTCACTCTCGAAACAAGCCCTGACATCGTCGAAACTCGAATCATCGACCTCGTCACTCCCATCGGGAAAGGGACCCGGGGCCTGATCGTCGCACCGCCTCGAACCGGTAAGACAACGGTTCTAAAACAGATCTGTAACGCAGTTACCACAAATCACCCAGAAGTCGAAGTTATCGTACTCCTTATTGACGAGCGACCAGAAGAAGTCACCGACTTTCAACGCTCAGTCAACGCCGAAGTGATCGCATCTTCGAACGATCAAGAACTGGAAACCCATGTCAGACTCTCGCGCTTCATCATCGAACGGTGTCGCCGTCGAGTCGAGGCCGGCAAAGACATTTTCGTCTTGATGGACTCAATCACCCGCGTCGCCCGCGCCTACAATAGTGTTCACGGGGGAAGTGGCCGAACCATGACTGGTGGTGTGGATGCGCGAGCATTGGAGATCCCACGCAAGATGTTCTCTTCTGCCCGCAAGATTGAGGAGGGAGGTTCTCTGACGATTCTCGCAACGGCCCTGGTCGATACGGGATCTCGAATGGATGAGCTCATCTTCCAAGAGTTCAAGGGCACAGGGAACATGGAACTGATCTTGGACCGAAAACTCTCCGACCGAAGACTCTTCCCTGCCATCGATATCCCCAAGAGCGGCACGCGAAAAGAAGAGAAACTTTTCGATCCGCGATACATTAGCGCGATCCACAAACTTCGCCGCGAGATGATCGACTTGAACCCAATCGAGGCGATGGAAACTTTGACTGGCGCTCTCAAGAAGTACAAGACCAACGAAGAGTTTCTTGCTCGTCTAGCCTAGCCTAGAGAACCGCAATCAAGCCAGGCCATGGCGGCCAAGAAAGCATCCAACTCAAGAGCAGGCGCCCTATCGCGGCCTCCTTTGGAGCGGATGCTTAGAATCCACCAGGCGATTCTTGGGGATCATTACCCTAACGCCACCAAACTGGCAGACGAACTCGAGGTCAGCACCAAGTCTATTCATCGCGATCTCGAGTTCATGCGAGATCGACTCGACCTCCCAATCGAGTACGATCCTAAGCGATACGGTTACCGATACACAGAAGAGGTCAGTGGATTTCCTACGCTTCAGATCACTGAGGGGGAGCTGTTTGCGATGCTCGTCGCGGAAAAGGCCCTTCAGCAGTATCGAGGGACCACCTTCGAGCGACCACTCTTGAGCGCCTTCAAAAAGATTGCTGCTTCGCTGCCGGATACGATCTCCCTCAACATTGCTGATTGGGAGCAGAGCATCTCATTCCACACGAGCGCCGTTCCTCGTCTCAACTTGGAAGTGTTCGATCAGTTGGCCAAGGCTGCTTCAGGCCATGAGAGACTCATTCTTCAGTACAAGAAACCGGGGCAAAGAAAGGGCACCAAGAGGACCGTTGATCCCTATCATCTGGCGAACATCAACGGGGAATGGTTTCTGTTTGCCTACTGCCACGAACGAAAAGATATTCGCACCTTCGCCCCTGCCCGAATCACCGGCATCGAGCCGACCGGCGAAACCTTTCCGCGCCCGACAGAGTTTTCGCTTGAGAAACGACTAGCCGATAGCTTCGGAGTCCATTCTGGGAAAGAATCGCATACGGTAAAGATTCGCTTTTCCCCACGCGCAGCAGACTACATTCGAGAGAAGCAATGGCACCCTTCCCAAAAACTCACCGAGCACCCGAACGGTGAAGTCACCCTCAGCTTGAAGCTTTCCAGCCTTGATGAGGTTCAGCGATGGATACTCGGCTGGGCCGGCAACGCCAAAGTAATCGAGCCCAAAACACTAAAGCAACGCGTTCAAGACGCGGCACGTGAAATCCTTCACAACTAGAACGAAACGAACTTCCCCGAGATGGCCACAACCTCAGACTCGCTCCCCCCTTCTCCTGCCCCAAAGTCAGATCCATCTGCCAATACACCGACCATCGGAATCATCGGCGGCGGACAACTCTCCCGCATGCTCTGCCAAGCCGCGGCACAACTCGGTATCCGGACGGCCACCGTCGAAAAAAAAGCCGACTGCCCAGCGGCAACCGTCAGCCGCTCTCACCAAGTTGGCGACTGGAACGACCCCGCAGTCCTACTCCAACTTGCGCAACGCTGCGACATCGTTACGCTGGAAAATGAGTTCGTAGAATCCGAGGCGCTCGCAAAGCTCGAACAAGCCAACATTCCCGTCTATCCATCGTCGAAATGCCTCAACACGATTCAAGACAAGCTCCGACAAAAGGAAACCCTCCAAGCAGCCCAGCTTCCCACGCCAAGATTTCGCAATACGGAATCGTACGCAGAGCTTGAGCAAGCCGCCACCGAATACGGATTCCCCTTCCTCCTCAAGCGCCGCCGGAACGGATACGACGGAAAAGGGAACTATACCGTCAAAGACCAATCCGATCTCACCAATGGATGGCAACACCTTGGAGGCGATGACAATCCCCTGTTCGCCGAAGAATTCTGTAAATTCAAATCAGAGATCGCCGTGATGGTTTGTCGATCGATCAACGGCGAAACGATCGTCTATCCAGTCGTTGAAACAATTCAAAAAGACCACATTTGCCACACGGTCAAAGCTCCAGCCGAGGTCTCCGAAGCGACCCGAGAACTCGCAATCCAAATCGCAAAAGACGCGGTGAATGCGGTGGAGGGTACTGGTTCACTGGGCGTCGAACTCTTCCTCACCCAAGACGACAAGATCGTGCTCAACGAATTAGCCCCCCGTGTCCACAATTCAGGGCACTACACGATCGAGGCCTGCGAGGCCTCTCAGTTTGAGAATCACATCCGCGCTATTCTAGGGTTGCCGCTCGGAAATCCTGCACTCATCAAGCCGAGTGCGGTGATGGTCAATCTTCTCGGTGACGCCAGCGGCAGCGCCTTTCCAAAAGGCGTCGAAAATGCGCTCAAGGTAGACGGAGTTCACCTCCACCTTTATGGTAAGGATCAAAGTCAAAAGGGCCGAAAGATGGGACACATAACGGTCATTGGAGATTCGATCGACGAAACTTTCGACAGAGCGAAGGCAGCGGCCAACCAAATCACGTTCAACGAACAGTCATGACACAGGAAGCAGATAAAACAACCGCACAAGTCGGCATCATTATGGGGAGCGACTCAGACTGGCCCACAATGAAAGCGGCGGCGGCCATTTGCCAAGAATTCGGCGTCTCGTTCGAAGCAAAGGTTGTTTCCGCCCACCGTACGCCGGCCGACATGGCCACCTATGCCAGCTCAGCCCATACCCGCGGCCTGAAGGTAATCATCGCCGGAGCAGGAGGAGCGGCTCACCTGCCGGGAATGGTCGCGAGCTACACGCCACTCCCCGTCATCGGCGTTCCGGTCGAAAGCAAGGCTCTCAAGGGAATGGATTCGCTCCTGTCGATTGTTCAAATGCCGGGCGGGGTGCCCGTTGCTACCGTCGCAATCGGCAATGCAAAGAACGCGGGAATTCTTGCCGTGTCAATTCTCTCGACAGCGGACGACCGCCTCCAACAAGCATTGATTAACTACAAGAATCAGATGGCGGAGGAGTCCCGGTTAAAAACCAAGAACCTCAACTGATCACAGAGATGAATCTCCACCTTCTGCCGTCCTCGCTGAAGCCATTGGGACTGCTCCTCTCAATCGTTTTCTTCACGCTCCAACTCTCCGCCGGGAAGCACGACCAGCGATTGGATATTTACTGGGTGGATGTCGAAGGCGGCGCCGCAACTCTCCTTGTCACTCCTGCGGGAGAATCAATCCTAATCGACTCTGGAAACCCAGGAGGGCGGGATGCTGGTCGAATCCACAAGGTTGCGACGGAAGAAGCAGGCCTAGAGCAAATTGACTACCTCATCACGACACACTTCCACCTCGATCATTTCGGCGGAGCCGCGGAACTAGCTCAACTGCTGCCCATCAAAGTCGTCTACGACAATGGCATTCCCGAACAAAACCCGGACAATCGCCCTCAAGACACACGGTTTCCACTTCTAATCAAGCCCTATCGAGAAATGGAAGTCGGCGAGAGAAGACGAATCCACCCAGGCACGGAGCTCCCTATTCGCCCCCTTGACAATGGAACGCCACTGCGTTTGGCATGCCTAGCAACGCGCCGCCAGCTGTCGGACACCTGGGCTACCCCCAGAAACAAAAACCTCTGTTCAAAGGCAATTCCGAGCAAACCTAAAGATGTCACTGACAACGCGAACAGTGTTGTCATGTTGCTCACATTCGGTGAATTCCGATTCTTCGACGCCGGAGATCTGACTTGGAACGTTGAACCCACACTCGCTTGCCCAGACAACATTGCGGGCTCAACAATCGACGTCTATCAGGTGACGCACCACGGGCTAGATCGCAGCAACAATCCAACTCTTCTCGAAGCACTAGCACCGACTATCACGGTAATGAACAATGGCGTGACCAAAGGTTGCGGGCCCGAAACGTTCGCAACTCTCAGCGGGCTACCGTCCGCAAAAGCTCACTACCAAGTGCATAAGAACCTCAGAGCCGACTCTGAGAACAACACTCAAGAGGCCCATATCGCCAATCTCTCAAAAGACTGCGAGGGTCATTTTATTCACCTGAGTGTCAGCCCAGATGGAAGCAACTACACGGTATCCATTCCATCTCGCCAACACCAACGCTCCTTCAAGACCACGAAAAAGTAGGTGACGCGCCACGTCTCGCATGCCGTCCCCACCCGCTGATTGCGAGGCCTTGATTGCAATGCCCCGCAGACCACGCTACATTTTGACAGAGGGAATCACCGCACACTCGAGAACATGAACCGGAAAGCCATATATCCCGGGAGTTTTGACCCGATCACGAACGGTCATCTCGATGTTATCGAGCGCGCAGCACGCCTTTTCGACGTGGTTGTCGTCGCCGTCGCTCACAATCGAAACAAAAAGGCATTGTTCGACATTGATAAGAGGCAGGAACTTGCCCGCCAAGCGACGAAACATGTCCCAAACGTTGAAATCGACTCCTTTGAGGGCCTTCTGGTCGATTACGTCAAAAAACAAAACAGCCAGGCTATCGTCCGAGGATTGCGAGCGGTATCAGATTTCGAATTCGAATTCCAACTCGCCTTGATGAATCGGAAACTCAACGAATCGATCGAAACAATCTTCATGATGCCCAAAGACCGGTTCACCTTCCTAAGTTCAAGCATCGTGAAAGAAATCGCCAGTTTAGGCGGGTCCATCGACGGACTTGTGCCCGACCCAGTTCACCGTGCCTTGGTCAGTAAATACGCCTCGGATCCCGGAAAAACCCACTAAGAACCTCTTCCCCTTCCACCATGCCACTCTTAGTTAACCTAAAGCACCTCGAAAACGGGCAAAAACGCTTCCAAGGGCAGCTCCCACTCGAAGACCTTGATGTGGAGACCCAGGATGAGCTCATCCAACCCTCAAGTGGAATCGATTACGATTTTACCGCTGAGATTCACGGAACAAACATCCTCGCTAGAGGACAGATCAAAATGAGCTTCCGGTTTGAGTGCGCACGCTGCCTCAAATCCTTCGAAAAGGAGATCGATTTCCCTCAGTGGAGTCAACTCATCCCTTTCGCCGGAGAGGAAGCCTTGCCGGTAGATAGTGATTGCATAGACTTGACTCCTATTTTGCGCGAAGATATCTTCCTCTCCTTACCGCAACATCCGTTGTGTGAAAAGGAGTGCCAGGGAATGGACACTCCAACAGCGAAATCATCGGATTTCCAAAGCATCCAACCTGAGGTTGAACAACAGCCTTCGGCGTGGAATGCTTTGGATAAATTGCGTTTGGAGTAATATTAGGAAAGATTTAGAGACCGTATGGCACAACCAAAAAGAAAACCTTCGCGGGGCAAAACGCGAGGACGCCGAGCTTCAAACAGCGTGCTCAAGCTCCCTCAACTGAGCACCTGCCCGCAGTGCGCTTCTCCATATATTACTCACAGAGTATGCCCAGCCTGCGGCTACTATAAGGAGCGACAGGTCATCAATGTCGAGTCGTTCGGCTGAGCAAAACCTGGCTTGCTCCTAGTTTAATCTCGATTCCCCAGTCTCTATGCGGATCGTCGTTGACGCCATGGGAGGCGATCACGGGTGCGGTGTGATCGTTGATGGCGTCTACCAAGCACTCGCAGAACAACCACAGATCGCGGCCGCCACAGTCGTCGGACGCGAGAGCGAAATTTCGCAACACCTCAGGCCGGACTCCTCGGATCGAATCAGCGTGCTCCACGCAGATGAGGTCCTAACGATGGCCGACAAGCCGATCGACGGAGTCAGAAGAAAGCGAAACTGCTCAATCGCCAAGGGCGTCGACCTCCTGAGAGAGAAGCAAGCGGAGATCTTCGTCTCCCCCGGAAACACTGGCGGGGTTGTCACGGTTTCCACCATCCGATTAGGACGACTCAAAGGAGTTGATCGCCCCGGGATCGCCACCGTGATCCCCACGCCTCACCGAGAGTTCGTCCTCCTTGATTCTGGAGCGAACATTGACTGTAAGCCCATCCACCTGGCTCATTACGCGATCATGGGGAGCATCTTCGCTGAAGAGATTCTCGGACATGACAAGCCCCGTGTAGGAATTTTAAGCGTCGGCACAGAAGACTCGAAAGGAAACGAGTTAACCCTCGAGACGCTGAAGCTTTGCCGCCTTCTCAATCTCAACTTTATTGGCAATATCGAAGGACACGACTTGTTCAACGATCGAGTTGATGTTGTCATCTGCGATGGATTTGTCGGCAACATCGTCCTGAAAACCTGCGAAAGCCTCGCCAAGGGCCTTTTCGGCTGGTTGAAAAAAGAACTCACAGCAAACCCAGTACGCTACCTGGCCGCACTCCTTGCGAAAGGCGGCCTACGGAAGATCAAGAACCGCATGGACCCGGATGCCTACGGAGGCGCCCCTCTACTTGGGCTGAACGGTGACGTTGTAATTTCCCACGGATCCGCCAAAGCACACTCCATTCGAAACGCGATCCGCATGACGACCGAGACCTACGCGCACAAGATCAATCAACGAATTATCAGCGAAGTCGAATTAGCAAACGAGCAGCTAATTCCACAAAGCTCCTAATCTCCGCCCACGACCTATGACCCTCCCCACTCGCCCCGTCGATTTCGTCAACCCACGCGCAGCTAAGGGCTTCAAAGCCCGAACCTGTTCGATTCGCTCGGTTGGCTCCTACGTCCCAGAGAAGATCCTCACAAACGACGATATCGCAAAAATCGTGGAGACTTCGGACGAGTGGATCCAGAGCCGAACAGGCATCCGGGAACGCCGTATCGCCGCCGAGAACGAGTTTACGTCACACCTCGCCGCGAACGCCGCCAAAGACGCCCTAGAAAAGGGAGGAGTCAAAGCTGAGGAGATTGACCTCATCATCGTCGCAACCATCACACCGGACATGCTGTTTCCATCGACGGCCTGTCTCGTCCAACAGATGATCGGCGCAACGAACGCTGCCGCCTTTGACCTGGAAGCCGCCTGCTCAGGATTCATCTATGCACTGGAAATCGGCCAACAGTTCATCATGTCGCAGACCTACAACACGGTCTTGGTGATTGGAGCCGAAAAACTATCAACCATCATCGATTGGGAAGATCGCAATACCTGCGTCCTCTTCGGTGACGGAGCAGGGGCCGCGATTTTGCAAAACATTCCCGATTCCCACGGCTTGTTGACCGCAACCATGGGAGCTGACGGAAGCAAAGGAGGGCTCCTCTGCATGCCAGCTGGAGGCTCACAAATCCCAGCAAGCCCAGCATCACTCAAGGACCGCCTGCACTTTCTAAGAATGGACGGCAGAGAAACCTTCAAGAACGCTGTGAACGCAATGTGTTCCGCCGCACGAGAAGTACTCGAACGCTGCCAATTAGAGATTTCCCAGATCGACCATATTATCCCCCATCAAGCCAATCAGCGAATCATCGGCGCGGTAGGCGATCGATTAGGAGCAAAAAGCGAGCAACTTTTTGTTAATCTAGATAAATATGGCAACACATCTGCTGCCTCTGTCGCGATCGCGCTCGACGAAGCCGCCTCGAGTGGCCGCCTGAAGAGGGGTGACATCATCCTGATTGTGGTCTTCGGGGCTGGGCTTACATGGGGCGCAGCGGTCATAGAATGGTAGACGGCACCAAGATTGACGAACCGGGTTTTGGTGTTACATTGGTAGACGCAATTGATATGAAAGCGACTAAACTCGACACTTCTGGGGTCTTCGAACCGGTTAAGGTGACGGCTAACGAGTTGGAACTCTCACTCCCCGCTCATTCCGTGCACCTACGGAACAATGGCATCGAGTTTCTCTCGACCAAAGAAGTGCCGATGTGGACCGAGCTAACAATTGATCTGCAGTCTCCAAATCAAGACGGTCGAATTAACTGCACCGGAATCGTCGTCGGGAGTACCGGCAACAAACACAACGGTTACGTCGTTTCAATCATATTCATGGGCATCACCCCCGAAGCCCAAGAGCGGCTCACAAGTCTGGTACAAACACAGCCAGCACTCTAGAGTCGCCCCCCCCAAAGCAACTAAATGGAGATATTTAAGCGTGTGCTCAAGGCCGCCATTGATGGCGGAGCCTCTGATGTTCATATCAAGGTCGATTCCCCAATAATCGTTCGAATCGACGGCGAACTCATTCCTATTGAGGCCCCCAAGCCGACGAAGGAATGGATGGCCAAAATCATTGATGAGATAGTTCCCGGGCACCTCAAGGAGCGACTTCAGAAAGAGCGAGAGATTGACTTCTCTTACTATTCTGAGGGGCTCGGCCGATTCCGAACAAACCTGTTTCAGCAAAAGGGAACCTTCGCGTTTGCGATGAGGTACGTCAAAACGGACATCCCTTCGTTTGAAGAGTTAGGCCTTCTCCCTCAACTTAAGGAAATCGCGATGGCTCCTCGAGGCATCGTGCTCGTGGCTGGAACAACTGGTTCTGGCAAATCAACGACACTGGCGTCCATGCTCCAGCAAGTCAACATGGCTTCCGCCCGACACATCATCACCTTGGAGGATCCGATCGAGTTCGTCTTCAAAGATGATAAGTCTGTGATTGAGCAACGGGAGATTGGCCTCGATTCCCTCTCATTCGCAGCAGGTCTGAAGCACATTCTCCGACAAGATCCAGACGTCATCATGATTGGTGAGATGCGCGATTCAATCAGCTTTTCAGCCGCCATGAGCGCCGCAGACACGGGACATCTGGTCCTCTCAACCCTTCATACGACGAATGCGTCTCAGTCCGTCACCCGTATTCTCGACTTTTTCCAACCTGAGGAACGAGACCAAGTCCGTAGACAGCTCGCCGGCACTCTTAAAGCTGTGATCTGCCAACGAATGGTAGGCAAAGCCGAAGGGGGCGTCATCCCAGCAATCGAGATTTTGATAAACACGCCGACCGTTCGCAAGCTGATTGAGGAGAACCGACTCGACAAACTCTCGGCGGCTATTGAAACAGGTGTTGAAGACGGCATGCAGAATTTCAATCAAGCGCTGTTCCAGCTTGTGAAAGACCGAGTCGTGTCAGAGAAAGAAGCTCTAGCGAAGGCCACCAATGCCAAAGCCCTGGAGATGAACTTCCAAGGCATCTTCCTCGACGAAGGCAAGCGAATCCTGAGCTAAATAGGTCCAGCACTTGCCCCCTGTCCCTGACGGACGTCGCGAGGGATAGAGTCTAAACAATCATCAACCGGCGCCCCAATATGCGGGCGCCGGTCTTTTTTTGCCCTCCCAGAAAAACAGCACGACTTCTTGTTGACACCCAACAACAGTTTCATTACTTCTTTTTACGCTTCATTTAAGAAGTATTCTAACACTTAAATAAACAAACTAAAGAAATGACAAAAGCAACTATCTTAGCGATTGCGCTGACTGGACTGTTCTTCACACCTCTCCACGCACAAGAAAGTGAATCCAAAGGGTCCATTACAACAAAGACAGAGCGATCCCTCCCCTACCGAGGAACCATTGGCAAGATCGACACAAAAAAGAAGACTTTCACCCTCAAGAACAAATCGAACGCCGATGTAAGGGTTTTTCGAATCGACAACAAGACGCGCTTCGAGCGGAGCAAAGTAGCCGTCAAATTCGACGATCTCAAACCAAACCTCCAAGTCCGGGGATCGTGCATCAAAACCGGAGAGCGACAATACCTCGCCCGACTCGTCCGCTGGACCGCCCCAGAAAAAGCTCAACAAACCCAAGAAAACTCTCAGCCAGCAACTCAATGAGAAACCGACTCAACCTTCAGGAACGGTAAATTGTGAAAAATACAACGACAACCTAAGAAACCCCGTTCCAGATCGTTACAATTTGTATGTTTCCGATTCGCAAACGATCTGCAGCGGCAGCCAGCCTATCAGGCGGAGTTCACCACAATCTCCTTGGTAGGCTGGCCCACTACGCTATTCGGTCACCCAATTCTCGAATCACCTCCAACACCGGGATTCGAGTTTTCCAGTGCTTCGGCGCCGCCAATGTCTCTCGCCCCAACTCAACTCTGCCTCAATTTGCGTGCCGGAGCCTCTATTTCATCGCTCGATGCAGAAAAGCCGAGGTTGACACATCGATCTGATCTTCCTAGATTTCCCGGCTCAACGATTTAACCAAAAATGCTTAAAGCTTGTCTTATTCTTGTGATCGCCCTGGGTTTAGCTGCCCTGGGAGTTAGTCAGTTCCAAGTGAAGGCCAAGATCACCCAGCTTACTGGTGATTTAGCCCAAGCCACTCAGGACGCTCAAACTGCTCGAAACGCCCAGCGCAAAGCTGAAAACGCCGAGCGACAAGCGAAAGCAGACCTTGAGACCTTGAATGGGCAGTTTGCTGAGACGCAAACGCGCCTCGAGGAGACCACCCGAATCGCTCAACAGCAGAGAGTTCGTGCAGACGAACTCGAAAACGAACTTCGAACGACCACTGTGCAGCGCAACGATGCCCAGCGAGAACTTGCTCAATGGCGGGCTCTAGGGGTTGATATTCAAGCAGTGCAGACGATGAAAGATGATCTGCTAGCCGCACGCGAAGAAATCAGTGCTGGCAAAGCGGAGCGAGAGATCCTTCTCCGAGAGATTGGACAGATCGAATACGACCTCAGCAAATACGAAGGTCCAGACACCGAAATCGCTATGCGAGATGGACTCAAAGGCACAGTTGTGGCTGTCGACGACAACTGGGATTTCGTAGTCGTGAGTGTTGGTGAAAACGATGGAGCGCGCCAATCAGGGAAGCTCATGGTGAGTCGCCAAGGGAAGTTGGTCGGAAAAGTCCAGATCACGTCTCTGGAATCCAACCGTAGCGTGGCAAACGTCCTTCCGGGTTGGAAGCAAGCTGACATCAAGGTAGGCGATACGGTTCTCTACTAAGATCAAGAGCACAAGGCGATAGAGCCGGGCTCAGAATTCCAAAGATTTTCGGGCAATGAAGTTTACGATCACAGCAATCCTCTTGCTTGTAGCGTTGAGTTTCATCTTTACCGGATGTGCGAGTGGGGACACCAAGAATGCCTCAGCCCGGCCTTGGAGTTCACCTCGGTCATGGGAGCATGGCCTCCCGACCGGTATTATGGAAGGACGGTAACGTTCTTCACTTAGCGTAATCGACGCATCTCAGTTCCCGAATAACGGTCACGCGAATCTGCCCCGGATACTGAAGCTCGTCTTCAATCTTCCGACAGACTTCTTTGGCAAGGGAATACGCTTCTTCGTCCGACACAGCATCAGGCTTGACGAACACTCGAACCTCCCGGCCCGCCTGGACCGCGAAACAACGCTCGACTCCATCGAAGGACATCCCCGCCTCTTCCAAGCTCTTGAGGCGGTTGATGTAGGCCGTGATGGGTTCTGAGCGAGCTCCTGGACGCGCAGCACTGATGGCGTCCGCCGCACTCACAAGAATTCCCAGCACAGTCTCATGGACGACCTCGTCGTGATGCGAGGCAACCGCGTTAACGACAACTGGGTTTTCACCATACCGACGGATAAACTCGGCTCCTGCAGTCGCATGAGACCCACTTATCTCGTCCCCGAGCGCCTTCCCGATATCATGTAGGAGCCCCGCCCGGGTTGCATCAGTCACATTGGCACCCAATTCCGCTGCCATCAGGGCTGTCAACCGAGCAACCTCAACGGAGTGATCCAGTACGTTCTGGGAATAGCTCAACCGAAAATAGAGGCGACCCAATCTTTTTGAAATCTCATCGTGAACCGGAGTTAGCCCCAATTTGCACACAGCCTCATCCGCGACCTTCAGCACACGTTGTTCGATCTCCGACTCCACCCGTCCCACCACCTCCTCAATTCGTGTCGGATGGATTCGACCGTCTGCTATCAGTCGCTCCATGCTCTCCCGGGCAATCTCTCGCCGAACAGGGTCAAAGCCCGACAAAACAACGGCATTAGGAGTATCATCGATCAGAACCGTCATTCCAGTCGCATTCTCAAAAGCCCTGATATTTCGCCCTTCTCGACCGATGATTCTCCCCTTGATGTCGTCTCCCTTGAGCGCGACCGATGCCGTGGTTGTTTCTGAAGTATGATCGCCGGCATATCGTTGGATGGCCAGACTCACAATTCGCCGCGCTTCCTCCTCACTTTCTTGTTTCGCCTGCTCAATAATCCGCCGGGAGATCTCATGGGCGTCTCGCTTGCCCTCTGATTCTGCGACCGCCATCAGCATCTCCTTGGCCTCGGATTGAGTTAATCCGGCGAGTTGAGAGAGCTTTTCCTTCCAATCGCGCTCGAGTTTCTCAACGTGTTCAGATTGTTTCTTGAGCCCCGATTCACTTGCTTCAAGGCTACTGCGTTGGCCCTCGAGCGTTTGCTCTCGAACCGCCAAGCTTTCCAGCTGCTTATTGAGCAAGGCTTCCCGCTCTTGGAATTGGTTCTCTCGCTCTTGAAGCTTTCCTTCTCGCCCTTCCAGTCGTTGCTCGACACTCTTCCGGAGCTCCTCCGCCTCGATCTTGGCAGCAAGTCTCCCTTCTGTTCGGATCGCCTCAGCTTCGTTCTTGGCCTCAGCGATCTGACGCTCTTTCGAACGATTCCACGCCCGCAAGCGCCGCCAATCCCAAAGATTCAGGAGCACCAAGGCAGCGATAGCCCCCGAAACGACGAACAGCGTATTCCCCAGCAGACTTTGGCCTAAAAACCACATCGTTCTATTCTAATTCACACCGGTGGTGATCCACTGGGTTGGGGTCGCGATAAAATCCATTGTTTGATCCCAATCATCCCGAGGAACTCCGTCTATCAACTGACAATCGAGACAAATACCAACCTTCACAGCCGGGCAATCTTTCAAGAGACGGTCATAATATCCACCTCCCCTTCCCAGTCTGGCTCCTGAAGGAGAGAAAGCCAACCCTGGTACCAAAACAACGTCGAGGCCACTGAAATCTCTCCGTGGAGCCGTGGCCGGGGGCTCGGCAATGCCAAACCTTCCGGATCGCAACTGATCGAGCCTCTCTAACAAAGCAAACTCATATTTCTTCGTCTCTAAATTCCATCGGGGCATCACAAATGCATGCTCCTTCGCTCGAGTATCTTCTACCAAGGGCATCACATCAATCTCCCATTGCACCGATGCGTAGAGACCAACGATGCTGGCTCCCGCAACTGCATGGGCATCCGCAAGTATGGCACACACCTCACGAGAAGCAGCCCTCGTAGCTTCCCGCGATCCCTGCTCAAGACGCGACTGCATTTCTCGCCGCAGCTCTTTCTTCTGAGCGTCTCGATTCGCCTGCACCGCTGCCTTCATCCCTCAGAACTTGAACTTTCGGACCGAGAAGCTTCCATTTTTTCCCTCCAAAACTTCAACCGCTCCTGAATCTTCTTCTCCACACCTAAATTACCCGGCTCATAGAACTTACGACTAGCCCCAAGGTAGTCTTGAGAAACGATACCATCTGGGTAATCATGGCTATACTTGTAACCGACACCACGGCCAATTTCACTAGCCCCCTGGTAGTGCCCGTCCTGAAGATGCGGGGGCACTCGGAGGGTCGGATTCTTTTTTACATCCTCAAGGGCCGCATCTATCGCCTGTATCACACTATTGCTCTTAAACGCCGTTGCAAGATAGATCGCGGCCTCTGCAATCGGAATTCTTGCTTCGGGCCATCCCACCATCTCAGCCGCTTGATGAGCGCTCGTCGCGAGCACAAGGGCCATAGGATCGGCTAGACCAATATCTTCTGCCGCGGCAATCAGCAAGCGCCGCGAAATGAAACGGGGATCCTCGCCAACATGGATCATCTTAGCGAGCCAATAGAGCGCAGCATCCGGATCCGATCCGCGAATGGATTTGATGAAGGCAGAGATGGTGTCGTAGTGGCCATCCCCATCTCGATCATACAGCACAGCCTTTTTCTGCACACACTCTTCCGCAGTTTCGAGATCAATCAGAACCTTTCCACCCTCCCCAATGTCTGTCGTCAAAGCCGCAATCTCCAAGGAGCCCAAGGCTTTTCGGGCGTCCCCATCGGACAGCTTGATCAGGTGCTGACGAGCATCAGAGGACAGCTCGATATCTCGCGCGCCAAGACCTCTTACTTCGTCATGAATTGCCCTATCCAGCAAGCGACTAATCGCCTCGTCACTCAGAGGCTTCAGTTCAAATAACTGCGAACGGGAGACGAGGGGCGCATTCACAAAGAAGCATGGATTGTGGGTGGTAGCGCCAATGAGCTTCACCGCTCCACTTTCAACATCTGGAAGTAAGACATCTTGCTGAGACTTGTTGAAGCGATGAATCTCGTCCACGAAAAGGAGCGTCGAAACTCCGGTATTAGCCAATCTATTCGCGGCACTCTTCAACACGACCCTCATCTCAGCCACATTCGACTCAACGCCGCTGAGGCGTTCGAATTTGGCTTTGGTTGAATGAGCAATGAGTTGCGCCAGGGAGGTCTTTCCTGTTCCGGGAGGACCAAAAAGAATGAGGGACTGGATACGATCCGCTTCAATCGATCGGCGCAGCAAAGATCCCGGACCGAGAATGTGCTCTTGACCAACGTACTCATCCAGGCTCTGAGGACGCATGCGCGCGGCCAAGGGAGCCGCTCGGTGAGGATCAGTGCTTTCAGAAGCGCCCCCTAGCTCAACGGCGGGAAGAGGCCCCGATGTTGAACTGGAAGCACTCTTTACAAATAACTCTTCCTGCGACATGCAAGCCCACGTGAAGACTCAAAAAGAAAACCCCGCCATGTGCCGTGGGTAACAGATCCTATGAACAGGATAGAAACAAGGGGAGCTCACCTGGCGACATTCGACTTCCAGTCAAGGCCTGCCGGCCGCCCTACCGAAGGCTACCACTCCATTTATCTTTGCTTACGGTCCAAGGACTACGTTTCGATACACGAACACCGCAGGGTAAATTCTTATTCCGCTCGCCCCAATGGACAAACGGTCAAAGGCGCACTCAGAACCTGATGAACGCCTCCGTTGAGACTTTGATATGCTAGAATCCTACCGTTCTCAAGAAAATTCCCTCGATCGAGAGCCCTTCACATCCATCAATTCCGGCTTAAAGAAGGGCGGCTGAATCCACATCCAAGAGCATCTGCGCTTGGGATTGAGTTCGCAAGAACGATGCAGGGCAATCTGTCGAAACTGGATTCTTGAGCGCACTTTTTACTGCCTGGCTCTTTCTTGACTCAGGAGACAAGCACACCATTTTCTTTGCTGAGCACAAAGCCGGAATGGTCAGCGTGAGCGCGTAACCAGGCACTGCTTCAAGACTAGGAAAATGACCCTCGCCTACCTGCTGCTCCTTGCATGCATCGTCAAGCTTCACGATCTTGACAAGATGTGGATCCTCGAAATTCGCCACAGGGGGATCGTTGAACGCAATATGCCCGTTTTCCCCAACACCAAGACAACAGAGGTCAACAGGCGAGTCATTCAACAGCTCGGAGTATCTATGGCATTCATCAAGCGGAAGCAACGCATCGCCATTAAGATAGTGAAAGACCTTCGGCTTAACCAAGCTCTCAACCCGTTCTTTCATGTAACGCCGAAAACTGGCCGTGTGGTCAGCAGGTATTCCAAGATACTCATCCATGTGAAACAATTCGATTCGTGACCAATCGATATCCTCACGCTGGATCAACTTGGAGAGAAATTGAATCTGCGAGTTTCCAGTCGCGAGAATCACCTTTACCGTGGACTGACGGGAAAGGAGATCAGCCAGGTAATTTCCCACATCGTCCGCCGCGAATCTCGCCATCGCATCTTGGTTCTGGAACACCTTGACCTGAAGCGAATCGACATTAAATGACTTCTCTAGGCCTGCAATAGCATCGGATGGATTGTTGCTCTGCTCATTCATAGCTGTTTAACAGAGCTCAGTTGAAATTCGAATCACTGGATTCGTCGAGTAAATTCTGAGATTTCGAAGCGGTACTACAACTCAGCAGAACGTTTTTTGGTCTCCCGAACCTGCCCGACCACCACCACATACTCCCCTCGAGCCTTGCGGCCCTCGAGCTGCTTTTTCACGTCCCTGACGTCGCCCCGAACCACTTCTTCGAATCGCTTAGTCAATTCCCGGCACACCGCTAGCTCCCGTCCGGGCAACCACCTCTCAAGCTCCTCCAACAACTTGGCAATCCGATGGGGCGATTCATAGATAACGATCGCACTCGTCATTTCCGCAAGCCGTTCCAGCTCACGGGTTCGTCGCCCGCTCTTGATTGGCAAGAATCCAACGAATGTGAAGTTGTCTGCGGGAAGCCCCGAAACCGTTAAGGCGACCACCACGGCACAAGCGCCTGGAATGGACTCCACTCGATAGCCAGCGTCCCAGGCCGAAGCGACCATTCTCGCACCGGGATCACTGATCCCGGGAGTCCCGGCATCACTGACCATGGCAACGACTTTTCCATCCCCTAGATCAGCGAGCACTCGAGCTTCTCGACTTTTCTCATTGAACTTATGGAGACTAAGCATTCCCCGACGAATTCCGAATGCCTTTAATAACTGCCCCGTGTGCCGAGTGTCCTCACAAAGCAGTACGTCTGCATCCCTCAACAAACGGAAAGCCCGGAAGGTGAGATCCTCCAGGTTTCCAATCGGAGTCGCCACTAAATAGAGAGTCCCTCCTCGAAGCGATGCAACCTTCTCTAGGACGGGAGGCGTTAAGGAATCTGGATGTTCGGAGTCTTCAGTCATGAGCTCAAACGCCGAGATGCGTGTTCGTCAATCTCTTTGGACTCTCCCAAACAACTCGAACAAAGCCAATGCTTTATGGCTAGATTCATTTTCAAACCTTCGCTATACTTTCCAGATCGTTTCACTATTTTTGGGCCCGCACTTAAAACTATATGTCCACGAACTACCGAGAAGATCAGCTTCAAGATATTTCAAAACGATTTCAGATTTATGGAGAAATCCTTCACGCTGAGCCCTGCAAAATTGGCCATATCAACGAAACCTACACGGCCACCTATGCCCAAGGAGGGGTAAACGTCCGCTACATTCACCAGAAAATCAATCGTCACGTCTTCCGTGCCCCCAATGAAGTGATGGAGAATCTCATGCGGGTGACAGAGCACATCCGCACGCGTCTCGAAAACGAGAAGACCGATGATATCACGCGAAAAGTGCTCATTGTTGTTCCCACCCGAGACGGACAATCGTTCTACGTCAATCCAGACGGTGACTTCTGGAGAACCTTCGTGTTTGTAGAAGGGGTGCAAAGTTTCGAATCCGTCGAGTCGGATGAGCAAGCCTTTGAAGCAGGACTCGCATTCGGGGCCTTTCAGAACTACCTATCCGATCTTCCGGGCGAAAGACTTTACGAAACGATTCCGAATTTTCACAACTCCCGCGTTAGGTTTGATGCTCTCAAAGCAGCCATCAAGGACGATCATGTGAACCGAGCCCGCAACGCCAAAGCAGAGATTGAGTTCTGCATGGAAAATGAAGACATGGTCGACATCATTCTCAAGGGATTGGAAAACGGAGAAATCCCTGAACGAGTGACTCACAACGACACGAAGTTCAACAACGTCATGATGGACAAGGAAACCGGCAAATCGATGTGCGTTGTCGATCTTGACACCGTCATGCCCGGATCCGTTCTCTACGACTTCGGTGACATGGTTCGGACCACCACGAGCCCCACGCTCGAGGACGAGCGTGACCTCAGTCGAGTCGGCATGCAGATGCCCACGTTCAAGCAATTGGTAAAAGGATACCTCAGTTCAGCCGGCGAGTTCCTAACCGCAAAAGAAAAGTCGCTCCTACCCTTCTCGGGCAAACTGATCGCTTTCACGATTGGACTTCGATTTCTGACGGACTACCTATCCGGCGACAACTATTTCAGAGTTCACCGCCAAGGACACAATCTAGACCGAGCCAAGACTCAGTTTAAATTGGTTCGTTCGATCGCAGAACAAGAATCGGAAATGCAAGAATTCGTCGACAGTCTATAGTTCAGCCCAATGAAAGCAGCGTTCATCAAAGAAACCGGGCCATCGTCGAACCTCATCTACGGCGACTTGCCCGAACCAGAGCCACGGACGGATGAGATCTTGGTCGATGTCGCAGCTGTCGCTGTCAATCCCATCGACACCTACATCCGCAGTGGCATGATCGCGATGCCGCTTCCAATCCCGTTCATCGTTGGATGTGATTTTGCAGGAACAGTGAGCGCGATTGGGTCCAGCGTGAAACGCTTCAAGGTAGGCGACAGGGTCTGGGGCTCAAACCAAGGCTTGCTGGGCCGACAAGGGACCTTCGCAGAGAAGATTGCCGTAAAGGAAGTGTTTGCATATCCGAGTCCAGAGGCAAGGACTGACGAAGAGATGGCTGCCCTCTCACTCGTCTGCATCACCGCTCATTTGGGCCTTTGCCACCGAGCTCAATTGCAGTCAGGCGAGACGATCTTCGTCAACGGAGGTGCCGGAGGAGTGGGATCAGCCGTCATCCAAATTGCCAAGGCAATGGGTGCCCGAGTTATCGCCTCGGCTGGATCCGATGAACGCGTCGCAATCTGCCAGCAACTGGGAGCCGATATCGCAATCAATCACCACACGACGGAGATTTCAGAATGTATCTCAGAGAACACGGAACAGGGAGTCGATGTCTATTGGGAAACTCAACGCCTTCCAGATTTCGAGAAAAGTATCCACGCACTCGCCGAGAACGGACGAATGGTCGTCATGGCTGGAAGAGATGCCCAACCTCCCTTTCCCGTAGGTCCGTTCTACGTCAAAGGATGCTCATTGGTTGGATTCGCCATGTTCAAGGCGAGCCCAGAGCAACAAGACCAGTCAGCCCACGATATCAACGCTTGGGCTCAGCAGGGTCAACTACGCGCCAATATTGGGCGTCGATTCAGTCTATCGGATACTGCCGCAGCCCATCAGTTGCAAGAGGACAACACGATTCATTCGGCCGGAACACTCTACGGGAAAATCATACTCTCTCGATAGACTCCTCGTTCGCTTTCTCAAGCGAATGTAACACTGATAAGCACAAGGATTTCAGTTGGAATGCTAGCTGCAATCGAATATGGGTATTGGCAATGCACCGATTCACACTGAAATACCTGTCTATCGTTGCCCTCGCAGGGCTTTTCACCATCCACGTCAACGCAGCCGAACACAATCGCCTCTCATCCGCCGAAAAAGCTGATGGCTGGAAACTGTTGTTCGACGGTAAATCAAAAGAGGGATGGCGAACCTTTCGCAAGGACAAGCCTAGCGAAGGTTGGGCAGTTAAGGATGGAGCCCTCGTCCGATCATCACGAGGAGCTGGGACGATCATCACTGAAGATCAATATGATGCCTTCGAGCTCTCGCTTGAGTACCGAATCTCCAAAGGAGGGAACAGCGGCATTATGTTCCATGCTACCGAAGACGAAAACACGGCTTGGAAGACAGGCCCAGAGATTCAGATTCAAGACAACAAAGATGGGCACGATCCGCAGCTTTCCGGTTGGCTTTACCAGCTCTACAAACCAGACATCGACGCAACCTATGCCGCGGGCGAATGGAATCGAGTTCGTTTCAAACTCACTCCTGAAAAGGGCGAGCTTTGGATGAACGGCGTCAAATACTACGAATTTGTCAAAGGCAGCGCCGACTGGAATGAGCGGGTTTCCAAAAGCAAGTTTGCCAAGATGAAGGGATTTGGCAAACCGACAAAAGGTCACATCTGTCTACAGGATCACGGAAACGAAGTCGCCTACCGAAACATCAAGATCCGCCCACTCTAGCCCGTCACAGTTCTGCATTGATCGCCCTTAGCCTTCAGGGTCGCCCAATGCAATAGAGGAATTTCTCTCCTCTGAGATACAGCGCCTCACCCAGCAATGCGGGGGAGGCGCTGAATTGGTCTTCAAGCTGATTCAAAGCAAGTACCCGAGGATTCGCCTCATGCGTCAGGACTAAGGTCGCCCCATTGCGGCCCACGATATACACGCGCCCGTCCGCGGCAACGGGCGAAGCAAAGATCTCGCGCAAGCCACCCAATCGGAATGGGCCTCGCAAGGTTTTGCCCGTGCGGGGATCCAAACACGACAACACCGCTTGGTTGTGTCTAAGGAAATAAAGCGCTCCCTCGTATACCAAAGGCGAAGGAACATAGGGCGTCATTCTTGTGGTCGACCAGAGAAGGTTCCTGGTTTCGTTAACCAAACCTTTCGCACCTTCCAATTCGATCGCCATCATCGCTCGCTTGTCGTAGCTATTGCCCACAACAACGACCCCATCTGAGACCACAGGAGACGCCACGACATTGCGCGCGAGTCCAGAGCATTCCCATATCAACACTCCCGTTTCTAAATCATAAGAACGTACTCTCTGGGTCGCACTAATGATCACTTGAAAACGTCCTCCGTGAGGCACAATCAACGGAGTAGACCACGATGTATTCTCCTCTCGAGCACGCTTCCAAAGCTCCTGTCCCGTATCCGCCTTGTAGGCCAGGACTTGTGACTCACCCTCATGATCCCAATTAACAACGAGAATTCCATTCTTCAATGCGGGTGAGCTCCCCTCCCCATGAGCATGCCGAGAATCCATTCTTCCAATCGATCGCCTCCAGACCGTTTTCCCCTCAAAATCAACAGCAAACAAACCTCGAGAACCGAAGAAGGCGTAGACCCTTTTTCCATCGGTCACTGGGGAATGTGAAGCCAGACTTCCAGTGTAGTGCCCCCCCTCGTGGGGAAAGGCTTGAGCAAGCTCGGCTTCCCAACGCTTGGCCCCTGTCCGAGCATGGTAGGCAGTCACAAGGAACCGATGCTCCTGTTCCACCGGGAAGTTGTCATGAGCACCGGGAGCCGAGTTGTAAACCGCCTCTCGCTTGGGACCAAAGGGTTGGGCCGAGGCCACAAACAAGAAATCATCCCAGATGATTGGCGAAGCATGGCCCTTCCCTGGCAACTCAACCTTCCAAGCAAGATTGTCTTTCTCAGACCACTTCACGGGTGGTTTCGCGGAATGAGAACTTCCATCATCATTCGGACCTCTCCAAGCAGGCCAATGACTCGCTGTTGCCAGACAAAAACCCGAAAGATATAAAGCGAACCAGAGGGCTTTCCGACTCGAGGACAAGAGATTTCGTTTAGTGCCAGTCATATTTTGCATTGCTCGTTTTCGGCCGGATTGCCCCCCCACTACGACTCATTGACTCTGTCTTGACAATCCTAGTCTTTACGCGGTCTCATGGCTTCAATCAATGAAGAAACATTTCAGCCTCACGATCGTCACGACTATCATGGTGATCTTCGCCACCGTGTCGATCGCCGTATTCATGGCCTACGACCGGACCCTGAAGACAAAATTCGATCAGGAACTGTTCTTCTCGTTATTTAGTTTCCTCCTCACGATCGTTCTCGCAGGCCTTGGAACGCTCGCCTACCGCCTTCTTGCTATCGAGCGAGACCTCAGAAAAGCGAGGCGAGCAGACCTGGACTTCATCTATCGTGAAATCCGAGACACCCATCTCGAACTAATGCAAACGATCCATGAATATCGAGCTGAACTGGGATACGAACGAGGCAATTCAAGCTACACCCAAGCCGTTGTTAGCCCAGATTCTTACCGGGCAACCATGTCAACCATCATCCGCTGCCAACTCCTCTTTCGATCGAACTCCACTCGGATTCGTGATTACAAGCTAGGATACTCTCAAGCACATATTCTAGCTGACCAGCTTCGTCACATCGATTCCGCCCTCACGCCGCTCGTCGAAGAATTTGAAGCCGAACAAATCAACGTCTGCAATCCTGACATGACAACAAAGGTTCGAGACTTACCCGAACTTTCAGATTTTCTCGACCTCACGTCTAAGGAGCACCCCTTTTCAAGCCAAGCATCCAATGCTTTCGACTCAGGCTTGCTCGGCCTCAGCAAAGCAAGGCATCGCTGGGATACCGTCGCCTAACCAAGTTGCAACCACCACCGCTTGTCCGAGGAATCAAGCTGGCGGAGTTCATCGGGAAGAACCTCTAAGTATTTTTGGGCAGCTCCCGTGTTGAAAAGAACGATTCGGTCGTTCTTTGAAATTCCCCCCTCGTTCACCGCCTGAGCGAGCACACTGAGGCAGACCGCGGATTCAGGACAAAGAGCCAGCCCCTCCAACTGACAAGCCTGCTTCATCCAGTAATGGATTTCAGCTTCGCTCCCTCGCATCGCCACTCCCTGGCTTTCTCTCACGGCATCCAAGATCATGAAGTCCCCAACGGCGATCGGCACTCGAATGCCGGCAGCACACGTAGACGGGTCCTGAGCGCGCTCTGCATGGCGCTCACCTGCCTCAAACGCACGCACGATGGGGTCACATCCCTCAGCCTGGCAGGCAATCATCCTCGGCCGGTTGGGAGAACAGAGCCAATCGAGTTCAGCCAGCTCCTCAAAGGCCTTCCACATTCCTATCAATCCGGTGCCGCCACCGGTCGGATACAACACGGCATCCGGCAACTTCCAATCGAACTGTTCAGCTAGTTCAAGCCCCATCGTCTTCTTGCCTTCAATCCGATAGGGTTCTTTCAATGTGGAAACATCAAACCACCCCGCTTCTTTCATCCCCTCCCTGACGAGTCGCCCACAATCATCGATCAAGCCATCGACGAGTGCCGTTTTGGCACCGTACAACACGGCCTCCCGTTGGTTGACAATCGGCGTATCATGAGGCATCAGCACGTAAGCAGCTAGGCCCGCTTTTGCAGCATAGGCCGCCATAGCCCCCCCTGCATTCCCTGCCGTAGGAACAGCGACCGAAGTCACTCCAAGCTCCTTCGCCCGAGAGATGGCCATCGCCATCCCCCTCGCCTTGAAACTCCCGGTAGGCAACCGACTTTCATCTTTGACCCAAAGATCTTTGATACCAAGAAAGGCGCCTAGCTTAGGGGCACGAAACAAAGGGGTCATCGTTTCGCCTAAAGACACAATTGCGTCTTTATTCACCACCGGGAGCAGTTCCAGATATCGCCACATGGACTGCTCTCTATTCCTCAGATCATCCCGCTTGAAACGGACACGGATCTGTTCAAAATCGTACTTCACCCACAAGGGCCGTGAACACGATTCGCAAAGCCCCTGTAGTTGATCGGCTGGGTATCGCGAAGCGCAATTCGCACACTCCAAGTATTTCACAAAAGACATGTGCAAAGCTTAGTTCATCGGATGATTGCTCGAACAGCTCAATCCATTCGCACCCGGCGACCCGAGACCCAATCCAACCCTCGCACCAAGAGAAAGGGTTTGCTAAGCTCCCTCTGTGAATGCGCACTCGCTCCGCCTGAACCTTCTCAGATTCATTCTGCTTCTGGTGCTGCAGACTTCTCTGCTTCGAGCACAAACGAACAAGCCTCCTCTTGATGGGAATCATTGGATTGCCATTACTGGGCGCCCCAAAGGAGCAACAGCCGGAGCTAAGATTTTCGATCGTGGAGGCAACGCCGTCGATGCAGCCTGCGCCATGCTCGCAGCCGTTTCCACACTTTATGATGACCTCAGCTGGGGAGGAGAAACTCAAGCCCTCATCTACGATCCCCGTCAAAAAAAGGTAATCGGCATCAATGCTCTTGGCGTGGCACCAAGCGGAGCAAACCCGGAGTTTTTTCTGAAGCAGGGGTTGAAGTACCCCCCAGGCACAGGCCCTCTCGCAGCCGTAACACCGGGCACCCCGGGTGGCCTCATGACAATGCTCGCCAACTTTGGAACGATGTCCTTAGCCGAAGTCCTCGAGCCGGCGCTGCAGTTGGCGAAAGGGTACGCCATAGATGCCAGAACGGCGAACCGGATTGAGCGGGAAAAGGCAGAGCTAAAACGATGGCCCTATTCAAAATCCCTCTTCCTCCCCCACCTGGGAGAATCTCGGGAAGCCCCCCACCCAGGCGAAATATTTCGCCAACCCGACCTTGCCAGCACCCTACAGAAGCTCATCCAGACGGAGGCCGAATCAAGAAAGGCAGGCATGCCTCGCGCAGAGGCAATTCGAGCTGCTTACGATCGGTTCTACCAAGGCGACATCGCCAGGGAATTCGCCCGGAGCTCACAAGAACTCGGCGGGCTACACACAGTCGACGACCTGAAAAACTGGAGCGTGCATATCGAGACTCCCGTCAAAACGAACTATAAGGGAATCGACGTGTATAAGCTAACCTCCTGGGTGCAAGGTCCCGTCCTCCTTCAATGCTTGAACATTCTCGAACCAATGGATCTACAAGTGCTCGGCTTCAATAGCACCCGATACATCCATACCCTCTATCAAGTGATGAACCTGGCATTCGCTGATCGCGACTTCTACTATGGGGATCCCTACTTTCCCCCCACCGAACCGATCACTGGCCTACTATCTAAAGACTACGCACGCCAGCGCTCCAAGCTAATCAACTGGAACCGGAACGATCCATGGATTCTTCCCGGAGACCCATACCCTTTCGAGAACAAGAAAAACCCCTTCCTTGATCTCAGAAATCGCTGGCCCGAAACGGCCTCCCACCTCCCGCCATCTGCTCCCCCCGAAGCCCAGGATCGTCACGGGCGCGGGTTCCTCGCAGGAACCACGTCGATCCAGGCTGCGGATCAATCTGGATGGGTGGTCTCCATCACCCCAAGCGGCGGCTGGCTACCGGCATGTATCGCCGGCAAGACAGGGATCGGCATGAGCCAACGCATGCAAAGTTTCGTCCTGGATCCCGCGGAGAACCCTTTCAATGTCGTCGCACCCGGCAAGCGGCCTCGCGCCACATTGACACCCAGCTTGGCCCTCAAAGATGGTCTTCCATTCCTCTCGTTTGCAGTTCAGGGAGGAGACACCCAAGACCAAAATCTACTCCAGTTTTTCCTTAACATTGTAGAATTTGGCATGAGCGTCCAGGAAGCCTGCGAGGCTCCCAACTTCAACAGTTATCAGATGCGAAGCTCGTTCGAAGACCACCAGGCAGAGCCGGGCAAGATTGTCGTTCACTCAAGCACTCCAAGCTGGGTTCAAAAGAGCCTTCGGCAGAGAGGCTACCGTTTGTTCTACCAGCAAAAGACATCCGGCCCCATCACAGCAATCCAGTTCAACCAAGAACACAAGACCTTCACGGGAGGCGCCAGCGATCACGGCGACGACTACGGCATTGTCTGGTAATCAATCCAACGTTTAAGTTCACATTCGTCAGCAAGTCTACCCACCTTAACCATGAAGCACCGACTCCCCCTCAGCGTTGTCTCAGTCATCTTGACATGCTTTACCCTGACCACACATGCCCAATATCAAAAAGGCACGCGCTCAGCCGCTCGCTACTTGAATGCGGAGCCCCCAAGCGACCTCAATAAGCCACGTCCCATCGCCGCGAGAGACACTCTGTTCATAGAAGAGATGACATGGATGGAAGTTCGT
Source organism: uncultured Verrucomicrobiota bacterium (assembly GCA_964342405.1). GTDB lineage: Bacteria > Verrucomicrobiota > Verrucomicrobiia > Limisphaerales > AAA164-E04 > UBA2970. The sequence continues at coordinate 99,695 of CAYFGX010000021.1, forward strand.
GACGCTCAGAAAGACGGTAAAACCTCAATCATTATCGCAACCGGCGGCATCGAACAGAATGGTCCCTACGTCGCCCTCGGCAAACACAACTTTGTCCTCCGTCAGGATTGTGAGGCAATCGCCCGCAAACTCGGCAACGCCTTGGTCGCTCCGATTGTCCCTTTCGTCCCGGAGGGGGAACATGAGCCCTCAACACACCACATGCGCTATCCGGGAACCATTAGCGTTACGGAAGAAACTTTCGAAGCCTTACTTGTCGATATCGCGACGAGCTTCAAAGTGCATCACTTTAAACATATCTTTCTCCTCGGTGACAGCGGGGACAATCAATTCGGAATGCAACGAGTTGCGTCCAAGCTTTCAGAAGAATGGAAGGATCAAGCAACAAAGATTTTCTACATCTCGGAATACTACGCTCCTCAAGCCATCACCGATTGGTTGACGGCAAGAGGAGTCAAGGAGGTTGATGAGGGGCTCCATGACCGATTTCGCTATGAGGCCCAAATCGCAACACTCGACCCGGCTCACATTCGCTATGAAGAGCGCCTCAAGGTCGGCCTGACTTCCATCAACGGCGTTTCACTCCTTCCTTTCGAAAAGACTTTGGAGCTGGGCAAGCAACTCACACAGTTCCAAGCGGAACGAACCGTTGCTGCGATTCGTTCCCGAACCAAGTAACGTGTCAGCCTTCCAACCGCTACTGAAACTTCAGAAATCCAAAGCGATTTGGCTGATGAAACATCGGGTCCAAAGTCGGCGTCCAGCTCTGCTTTTCCACGGCTCTCTTTCCGCCGCGATTAAAGCGATAAAAGTTCGCCCGCCATGTCGTACCTGGCTCCGGGCGGGAGATCCCCAGATCAGCGAAGGGCACTCTTACTTCAACTGTCCACCCCTGATCCTGATCAGCTGCATTCCCTACCGTACCGTCTACTCGCACACGGCTCTTCATCCCTTCCGCAGTGTAACTCCAGTCTCCGTCGATCCCTTTGGACTTTCCGTCGGTTCCAAGCTTGTTGCGAATGATCGCATCGAAGATTCCACCTAAAGGATTCCACTGAAGTTCAAAATAGGTATCTATTCGTTCCGTAGACAGAAAGAATTCGACGACTTCCTCCTCCCAAAAATGGCTGTCGCGGGCAGTAAAGGTTGCCTGAATATCTGAATCCGAAACCTCCCAGCCAAGATAAAGGGCCTCACGATCATGGAAGACCCGCACCCTCGTCAACTCAGTGACAGGACTGGCATCGTCGTTATTTACAAACGGCCCCAAGAGGTAAGCTTTTTTCCACTGAGGCTCGTCAAGCTGCCCGTTAATCTGCACTCCCCCATCAAGCACTGGCACGGTTGCAGTTTTGAGTGGCTCGGCTCCATGGAGCACTACAGACACCGCGGGGCCCAATAGAAAAAAAACAAACAACCTTGTGAAAAATGGCCCGGAGTAAGGACGAGAGATCTGCATACGCCAAGGATGCCCATTGAACCGCTGGGAATGCGAGCTTCAATCATTAGAGCTTACCAGTGGACAAGGGAAATAAAATGCGCTTCAGTGCCCTCAGGTCAAGGACCACCAACAGCACCTGAAATGTCGACATACTCCGATCAACTCAACCTCGCTCGACGAGTCGCACAGCAAGCCGGATCTATTCTGATGTCGCACTTCGGAAAAGCGAAGGTCTCACAGAAACAATCGCAGAATCTAGTCACCGAAGCGGATCTTGCGAGCGAACGGCTCATCGTAGATAGCATAACCAAGCAGTATCCAGAACATCTCTTCCTCCTGGAAGAAGGCCAATCAACGGCGATCGGCAGCGAACCTCACGTTTGGATTATCGACCCTCTCGATGCGACCAACAACTATGCTCACGGCATTCCCCACTTCTCCGTATCCATCGCCTACGCCAGCAAGGGCATTCCGTCAGTGGGTGTCGTTTGGGATCCCATCCGAGGCGAAGAGTTCTACGCGGAGCGGGGAGCCGGAGCCTTTCTCAATGGCGAGCGCATCCAAACTTCGACCCGAGGAAAACTGACCGAGAGTATCATTGCAACGGGCTTCTACTACGACCGAGGCGTTCTCATGGAACGAACACTGGACGGGATTCGAAATCTATTTCACCAGAACATTCGCGGCATCCGCCGCTCTGGAGGGGCTGCTCTTGACCTCAGCTGGGTTGCCTGTGGGAGGTTTGACGGCTTTTTCGAATACGAACTCGAGCCCTGGGACTATGCGGCTGGTTCACTTTTGATATCCGAAGCAGGCGGCATCTGCTCCGATCGCACCGGGCAAGCTCTTTCTCTCAGTTCACGCAATATCATCGCTGGCAATGAGTCCAATCACAAAGCGCTCGTCAACGCCGTGAGCTGGGACCAATGGGAAAAATCCTAGCCTCCTCGCTTCCCGAAAAGGACACGTGTGAACCGATGGACGCCGTACTTGTGTCGCATGCAAAGGAGCACCTTCATTGGACGAATTCCCCAATACAGAGGCCAAAGGAGTCGCGGAAGGGGCAATCGCTGATAGTCGGTGATCTCAGGCACGAACAGGTAGTCTACGATGTTCCTCAAGTAGTAGACTCGGTCCTTGATTCGCTCACGAATGCGTAAATTGTTCCAAAGACCTACCGGACACCGTTGCAGCCCTGTCATATTCTCGACAGCCCCCGGCACCAACTTTCGTACGAAAGGTTCTTCGGAGACCTTGTCCTCGACGATCTTAGGAAGAGGTGTCCCCAATAGATCACGAGAGAGAAATAATCCAAAAAGAACAACCCTTCGAACGCCGAGCTGATTCGCCAAGTCAAAGAACTTTGCCCAATCTAGATCGTCCCGTTTTCTGACTAGGAGATCGATATCCGAAAGCCACTTGAGCGATTCCCAATAGTGGCGAAAACCATGAGTCAGGAGGATAAGGAGTAGCGCCTCCGGGTTAAAATGCAGAAGCTCACCATCTGCAACTTTGCTCTTCTCAAGCTCTGCCCAATACCAATCCTCAGGCACCGAGGAGGTTAGAGGTAATCTCCAGTGAAGCTCAATCTTCAGTCGTTTACCATTGCCCGATGCATAAGGAAGCTTGAGGTCATACGAGGCCTCTTTCCGTGAGTTCAAAAGGAATCGCTCCTCATCCTCCGTCTGCGCCCCATCGGACTGATACCCCTCCTGTTCGAGTAACGCCTTGGCACGCATGAGATCCTCTTTTCGAACGACGAGATCGATATCCTTCGATTCTCGAACGGCCGCTTGGCCAAAAAGGAGTTCAGAGAGCATGGGCCCTTTGTAGGGAATGGACTGGATGCCCGCTTCACGAAACAGGCGGATCACCTTGTCGAATTCCGAAACAACAAAGACGTTTCGCCCAATTGCAGCGTGATATTCGCGAGTTAGTTGACCACGAGTTTCTTCTGGTAAGTTATCGGAACTGTCCCGAACGGCCAAAAACAAGGCGCTTAGGACGCCATGCTTACGAGCGAGCAGAATCAGAGCCTTCCAGTCCACACTGTTCTGGCCTGCCAAAGCAACCAAATCCACCCCACTGATTTTCGTCTCCTGACGAAGGCAGGTGGTTAAGAATGTAAACTCGGCCGACATATCTCAATGCTGTCTGGCAGCACTGCTCATTGTGCCCTATCCATGTTCTCAGTTGGCTTCACGCTTCACTTGTGACGATGTCATTCGCCCTTTGAGCAACATACCATGAACCGATCGAACGCTCAAAATCAAACCCCGTAATACAACATCAACAAGCGAACCCCGGCTGCTGGCCTGTGCGGGGGCAATCTCTTCAGACTCCACGTTCTCCAAGGGGCTTATCGACTCATGCTGCTCACTCAAACCGAATCGAAAGGCAGTCAACCGAGCAATCCAACGTCCCGTGGCCTCAAGACGCCCTCCGCTCAATTCACCTCTCCGCTGGCCACGCTCAACAGACCGCACCACCCCCAAGAGCTCCGACTCAAGGCACGACGAATCCAGCCCCCTTGAATTGTCCCCTTTCGTAAAGACGACAGGTTTCGATCCTTTGGATATCCAAACGATCCGATGAATCACGAGTTCTTCCCTGATGATGCGAACGACTATGTCCCCCTGCCGATATTCACGATCCTTGCGAACAATCTTCGCAATATCGCCCGATCTCAGACACGGCAGCATGCTCGTTCCCTCCACCTGCACCTGGACATCCGTGCGGTCGGCGATGATCTCACGTAGTAGGCTAGGGTTAGAAATCTGCTGTAGATTCTTCAATGACATACCCCTATTCGAGGGTTTTCGGCTTAGGTCCTGTCGCACCACACAGTGATTGATCAGACACCATGAAGCGTTCGTTTCTTAGCAGTGGAAAGGGCCCGCATCATGGACTCGACCTGTTTCACCATGAGTGGCATGTCGCCAACCACGAGTTCGAAGAACGACGCCCCTCGAAATAGGGACATCATCTCGAGGAGTAATCGCGTGCTCTTGCCGGAGAATTCGTGCCTTAGAATTTGAGATCCTCGCCCGGGCAAAAACTGCTGAAGAAGCCGTCCAAGTGCATGTTTCGCCTCGATCGGAGAAAGAATCGGTTCCGAGCTAAAATCGGGCTTGAGCGTGACGGGAGAGGCCGCATCAAGAACACAAATGCGCCGCTCACGACAGTACGCCTCTAATTCAGCGGCCACACTTCCTATCCGCTCCCCGCTAACCGTCAAAGTCGTGAAACCGCCAGAGTCCTCTCGCTCGACACTTTCAACCGCATTCTGCCTGGAGACAAAGCTCAACAGCTCCGCATCGCACTCGCCGAGAAGGAACTCAATCTTGGACACATCCCGCCGCTCAAGGTTCTCTTCAATCTCTCGATGATCCATCAGGAAGACTACAGCGCCGATCGGACAAGGAGCGGAGATGATACCAGGCCGCACGCGCTCGATATCAAGCAATCGCTTGCCGAACCAGTGGTCCGGTTTCACGTTACGAAGGTCCAACTCGGCCAATTCGAGCGATTCGTCACGAACTCGCATTCTTCGAGGGAAGGCCTCAAGTTGGCAGTCACTTCGCCGAACAGCACCCACCTCATCCGACAAGAAATCGGCGCCCCGATTGGCAAGAGATAAGGCCAAAGTCGACTTACCAAAGCCCGAGTCACCCACGACCAGAAGCCCAACACCATCTAGACAGAGTGCGCTCGCATGAATGAGTATATGACTCCTGATCCTTTCGTAGATGCACTTGAGAAGAAACTCGTAAAGCGCCCCCGTTTGACACATGGACCGACTTACCGGCCATCTTTCTCCGTCAATCCACAAACTACCCCCATCTTCCGCATTCCTCCGAAACTCAACGGACATACGGGCCACGGCAGCCCCGCTTGCGGCATGAGATCTGAAGGAAGAGTATAGGAGCTCGAAGGGCTGGAAGATCAATGCATCGTCCGTTCGAAGGGACACTTCCAGATCAAAAAAGCGTAGGATCAGAGGAGCATTGGGAGAGTGCTTCAAAGTTGTCACGACCGAGCCATAAAAATAAAAACATTCACTGCTCGGAGAGCAGCGAATGTTTTCTAAATTGATCTGGTAGGAAGTCGAGTCCTACTCTGCTGGATTTGATCGCTGGGCGTGGCCGTTAAATAAAGCCACCACCATCGCCAGCATCCGGCTTGGCATACTGAGCCTGAGCGGGACCGAGCTGCGCGAGAATCTCATCGTCCGCGTAAGACACCACTTCAGGCTTCTCATACACAGGGCGCGTCACGTCATTAACCGTTTCCATAATTCTCTTTCTCTGACTCTAAGTTTCAAATCCGCGTTGTCAATCAACCAATTACAACCCAGGTCTCTGCATTCGAACCGTCTCTCCGCTGGCAAAAGCCCTTTGCGTGTCCAATCACTGTCTCCAATTACGGCCCAATGGTATCAACAACATCCTTAATTTGCCTCACAACCTCACTTTCTGTCAACCCTTAATGTCGCGTTTTATGCTAAATATGCGAAAAATAAACCGCTGCATCAAGAACCTCAAAAAAAACCGGCATCTGCACTCAAAATGTCTCCTTTTAGAGCATTGTTACGACCTTCGGAACGAAGAGCCGTCGTCAGCCCAGAACTTATGAATCAAACTATTGGAGCCAAATACAGGATCATGTGTGGGAATAGGCAATGCATCTATCCTGGATTTGACCGAAACTTCAATACTTCCGGTATCCCGGAACAAATCAGGGATAGCACCCTCAGGATAAGCCCCAACAACCGAAAAACGATTGCTTCCAGAGACAGCCTTGTGTCCCACGCCCGCCGGAATGATCAAAACATCCCCCCGCGCCACCGTACTTTCAACTCCCGATTGGCCACCAAACAGAACGACAGCCTCGCCGCCCAGGACTCCCAGCACTTCATGAGTATTGGCATGAAAATGATGGTAGTCAAAAACCCCATTCTCCCAGGCATTCGTCCAATGATTCGCCGCAAACTGCTCCACCAAGATATCCGCACTCAAGCGCTGCTCAGAAACAAATGCGGAGCGATAGATAAGAAGAGGAAACCGTTCGTGATTCGGAATTCCCAAACATGGCTCCAACAAGAACGATTCAACCAAGATCTCTTGTGCTCGTGCGATCATGAACTCGTTCCCAATCAAGGTGAACAATGGGACTGTTCCTATTGGTCTACTTCGACCTCTTGCGGTTGCATCAAAGAGACCCTAACGCGAAAATACTGCGCGCCGGATTCGGGCGACACCCTCACTTGTCCTGAGTTATGCGGAGCGTTCGGAAGAGCGAGCCATGCCTCTCCCGCCCCTACTCTTCCCAAAGCCTCAACGACGTAGTCCCGTCCAGATTCGACGTCATAACTGATTAAAACCTCATCCTGCGCACTCACTTCAATTTGCACAGAAACCGGCTGGATGCGATTGGGGACAGCCAGCTTAACTGCGGGATCGCCGAAGAACGTATAACTCTTTACCTGATCATTGAAGAAGCCAGCATCCGTAAGCGTCGCCACTTTGGCTCCGAGCACAGCTGCGCCGAGTTCAATCTGATCAGACTCAAACACACTCTTGTAAAAATTCCCGACAAGCAAACGGTGTCCGGAAGGGAACCCCAGCGAAGTTGGCGCCCATACAGCCACGGCCCCACCCGACGAATTGCGCAAGAATACTTCGGCCAGACACGGTTTCGCAGATCGAGCCACAAAAAATCCGTTCAGACAATTCGCAACAGTCACCACCGTGAGGTTCTCACTGTTGCCCAGAGTAGCAGCATCCGCATTCTCAAAAAGGATTCCTCCAATGTCTCCTATTCCCCAAGTCGATCGACTCCCATGTCCTGTGTAGTTCACCAAAAGTCGCCCCTCCGCCGTGCGCTGAAAAATATCACGATTCGGATCCCCTGGCGGATAGTTCGAGAGGTAAACCCGATCAGCTTCAAAGGTATCAGGGAGAGTCGCCACCAAATTCTCTGAAAGTTCCTCATAAACCGCTGAATCATCGTCTGCAACCACCAACACACGTCGATTCCAATCAGCCTGAGTCGATTGGTTTTCGTAGGCGAATGTCTTTTGCAGCATCACATTCAAGTCTTCCACACTTTCTGCCGGAAACCTTCCAACCAAAAGATCCGGAAGAAAGTCATCCCCATCCACCAGAACAAAACCATCGTCACTGACCGACTCGCCGAAAAAACGCATTTCGGTAATCTCTGTCGGAACAAGATTTGGTGTTCCCGTCCCAAAAATATCACGTGGATCAATCGTTGAGTCCCCAACCAAGAGAAGATAGAGAGGGGCGGGTGCCTGCCAGTGATGATAGGCATGTCGGACAAACGCTTGAATGGCGTCAGCAGTCGGAACCCCGCTCGCAAACTCGTCATATAACTCATCAATCGGAACGACAACCGTTGACAGACCTTGCACCTCACGACGCTTCACCAAAGGTTCAAGAGCCTCAATAAAGGAGCGATGTGTCACGATCAAATAGTCAGCCTGGTGGCTAGGATCCTTCCAGTCTGACCCCGGGACCAACTCAATGTCTATCGGAACCCGATAGGCAAATTGATCAAGAGCGACGAAGCGCCCCGACGGAAAAACTCCCGCATCAAAAGCTATCTGAAAACCCTGAGATTCCAAACGAACGTCAAAGCCTTCAAGCCGTTTGACAGCGGTCGGATCCGAGACGTCCAGGAGCGAGATCGCATCGTTTTGGAACCCAGATATCCAATTAGCCCCAAAGGCTCCATTGAAAGACAAGCGGCCCTCGCGAGCGATCAATAGACGAGGATAGTCTACCTCAATCCAATCAACGAAAACCTGGTCGAGATCACCGGGACGATCTCCAACGACTTCAACGGTGACAACATTGCCACCCGCCAGCACACTTCCAGCCGTCGTTTCAAACGTCTGTAAGAACCGCTCATTTCCGTCCCACAATTCATCGCTCATCAGCACCCCATCCAGATAGACGCGGGTATGATGATCGAAGACTACTTCCGGAATTGAAGAGAGCCCTTTTAACCCAATTCGAAAGCGAACTACCTCATTTGGAGAGACCGCGGCATCGCTCAGGGTCACGGGAAAATCTCGACTCTCTGGCCCCAGTAATTGAGCTCCCCAAAACCAATGATCCTCCCCCGGTTCACTGATCATGTTCTGGGAATAGTGTAGATCTTCCTCAAATCGAACTCGCTCGACCGCGGACATCGGAAAGGGTTGAGTTGCCACAGCCTGCGTTTGTTGGACCTCCATTCTTTTGCCGGCCTGCCCCCCCCAACGAAGCACGTAGCTTCGAGTCATCGAATAGAGGCTATCCAACGCTTCCCCGTAGAAAACGATCCGATCATTGCCATCCAATCTACCGTCTCCCCCATCCTCGACAAGGAGGGGAAGTTCTCGATCAGAATCAATGAGTCGAAAAGAGTTCGGATCGACCCCCTCTAGCTCGACTCCCGCAGAAACGAGCGCTGGCGCCGTGAGTTGGTAAACTCCTGTCTCCTCGAGTGTTATTCTCAAAATCATCTCGGGTTCAGTCGAGCTCTCGTGCGCCCTCTTAGTGAGGCCTGACTTAGTCAAGACTTGAGGAGCCACACGAGACGGGTTAGCAACATGATGCTCCGCAATCTGGTCGAATGACGGGGACGCCAACCGATCAACACGCTTTCTGACGATCTCCCTTGAATAGTGGTCGCCAAAAACGAGCCGTCCTCGAAGTCGACTCAAGCGCTCAGCTCTGGAGCGATTGAGGTCCACTCTAAACGGATAGCACCGGAGATCGGCGATTCGATGTTGCCTCATCCACCCAATACTTGATTTCTCTAGGAAAGGAGGAACTTCATCGAAAAGCGGCTGCAACCCGATTCCAGAATCACTTCCTCTCAGGTGACTATTCTCCGCTCCGAAAACATCCTGAAATGCACTCGCTCTTCTCTTTTGAAACCAGCGCTCAGCCAATGAAAGCTCGCTTTGCAAAACGAGGTCGAATTCAGTCTCAAGAATCTCAAGTTCGACATCTCGCACAGCTGGCAGGAGTAATGAAGCCCCTAGAGTGTAAGGAACTCCAAGTTCGGGTTCAGGATTCAGAGATGCCCCGGGGAGTTCAAAACCGACAGAAGCATCTCCGTAACTCGCACCTTCCTTGTCTGAAGGCCAGTCAACGCTCAGTTCGAAGGTCAGCTGCTGCTCATCGCTAGAAATTACGGAAAGCCTTCCCCAAGGGTAGTCCTTAGCCGTCAACTCCATCGCCAGGCAGAAAATACCGAGGCAAACCCCGTTCACTAGAAGCAAAAGTCTCATCGATCGAAGCATCGCAGTTTATCGTTCAGTCAATAGCCAGTCCCGGCTCAGGTTAAAAACACTATGCCCTGTCGGAGGCATAATTGCGAGTCACGTTCTCAACAGAGCAAGAACTCGACGTGGAGGTGGCCAAAAATATTGAGTGCTAAAAAAAATCCGGAAGCGAAACGCTTCCGGATTGCTAATTCCTTTTAAAGCTGAATCGAAATTCGCTTTACTTGGCTTCTGCCGTCACCCGATAGAATCGGCCTGGTCGACCTTTCGCATCCGCGTCAACCACTCTTCCGGTATTGTGAGGGGCTCCGCTAACGGGCACCCAGACACCATCTCCAGAGATTGAATCACAGACTTCAACGGTGTAATTCCAGTCCGCCATGGTCGGGAAGCTAAGCACAACACCTTCCTCAGAGAACTCAATATCACCGATCATCGGAGCCACATCGATTGCAACCGTCCCTCGGCGTTCTCGATGACCATCCAACTCGACCTCTTCCAGTTGGTAGACAAATCGACCAAAGCCTGGACGATCTGAGTGGTGGTAGGATGCTCCCTCACCGATACTACCACGGGAGACCAACATCTTCGGAGTGATCTTCCTCAGGTCAAAGGCTTCGTTGTTCGCCATCGAAGCGCGATGCAGTTCAAATCCTGCCGTCTCGAACTCGCTCGCTGTTTCCCAGGTTACGGTCACACCACCAAGTCCATCTTGCTCCACAGAGAAAGCGATCAGCTCAACGGCAGTTGGATCGTCGCCGCAATCCTGTATCGTCGCCACTCCGGTTCCATCTACAATGACGGCGTTCGTAGGATTGCTCAGCACCACACTGAATTGTTCTGGAGCCTCATCGACATCGTCATCGATGAGAGCGATCACGATTGGAGCATCGGGCTTAATGTTACCTGGCTGGAACGTCAAAGTTCCGCTACCGGCTACGTAATCCTGTCCCGCAGTTGCCGATCCGTCTTGGGTCGTCCACTGAACCGTGACCACTTCATCACTCGCTTCAGACAGGCAGACCACAAATACTACCTGGTCCTCTTCACATTCTCGAACCAAGTCCGGATCAAGAATCGAGATCGTGGGTTCATCTGGTGGAACGGTGCAATCCTCGATCGTCACCGTCGCCTCATCGGTCACGATGGTCGCCCCCTGAGCATTGCTGATGGTCACCAAGAATGTTTCATCAGGCTCTGCCACGTTCTCATTGAGTAAGTCAACGGTGACCGTGCCACACAGCTGCCCGGCAGGAATCGTAATCGTGCCCGTTCCCGTGACATAGTCAGCCCCAGCAGTGGCACTCCCGTCGCTGGTAGCAAAGTCAAACGTAACATCGAATGGGCTGGTCTCACTCAAGCAAACCTGCAACTCAACGTTATCGGCACATTCGCTGACGACCTTACCGGTAATCGAGATCTCAGGTTTCTCACAATCTTGAATCGTGATCACCCCTTGCCCGTCTCCGATCGTAGCGTTTACCGGGTTGCTCAAGTTGACGAGAACTGTTTCGGGGAGCTCATCAATGTTGTCATGGATCAGAGTAACCGAAATAGTGACACACTTCGTTCCAGCTGGAATCGTGATGGTTCCACTTGCTGGCGTATAGTCACCAGGCGCTTCGGCTGTTCCATCAACGGTTGCGTAGCTGACGGTGACATCTTCTGAACTCACCTCTGAGAGACAGATCTCTAGCTCACCCGTTCCATCACACTCACCCACCAGGGCGCTCGAGATGGACACCGTGGGAGGCTCAGGATCACAATCGTGAATCGTGCCGACTCCTTGACCATCATCAATCGTCGCATTCGTAGGATTACTGAGATTGACGAGGAATGTCTCCGCGCCCTCGTCTGCACCGTCATCAACGACGCCCACAGTGAACGTCACGCATTGAGTTCCAGCCGGAATCGTGAGCGTTCCCGTTCCCGAGGCATAATCGCCAGGGGCCTCTGCAGTTCCATCAACCGTCACATACGTAACAGTGACATCGTTCGCACTCACTTCAGAAAGACACACTTCGAATTCCGCGGGTCCCTTACACTCAAATACGGAAACGTTGTTGATCGAGATCGTTGGGAGATCCGGAGGGCAATCGAAGATCGTTCCCGTGCCTTGATCGTCCACAATCTGCGGCCCGCTCGAATTCGATAGATTCACAACAAAGGTCTCTGGAGATTCGGTCACATTGTCTTCGAGAGTTGGAATCTCAAGATCGACACAAAGGGTTCCAGCGGGAATCGTCAAGGTTCCCGTCCCTGCTGTGTAATCTTGACCTGCAATCGCGCTGCCATCCGCCGTCGAGAAATCCACGGTGATGTCAACGTCCGAAATCCGGGAGAGACAAACTTGGAAGGTCATTGGGCCTTCGCATTCCTTCGCCCGTGTATCGGTGATCGCAATCGTAATCGGATCCGGCGGACAATCCTTGATCGTCCCGGTGCCAACTGCGTCTCCAATGGTAGCTCCGACAGCGCCAGTGATGACCAACTCGAATGTTTCGTCTCTCTCTAGGTCAAAGTCCTCAAGTAGATCGATTCGAATCTCTGCGCATCGCTCACCGACGGCGATCGTGACCGTGCCAGTTTGAGCAACATAATCCTGACCTGCAATCGCCGTCACATCTCGCGTTTCGTAGGTGACGTCAATTGCTGTCTTGGTGATCTCTTCTAAGCAGATCTCAAACACCGCAGGACCTTCGCATTCGAGCTCCCCTTGTGCATCCAGAACGGACACCTCTGGAAGTTCGATTTCACAATCCTCGATCTCAGCCGTGCCAGTTCCCGTCCCAATCGTTGCGCCAGAGGCGCCCGTTAGCACCAGTGAGAAGCTCTCAAGGGATTCCTGAACCGAGTCTTCAACAATCGCGACTTGAACCGTGCCACAGAGACTTCCCGCAGGAATCGTCAACTGACCGCTGGTCGATGTGTAGTCAGCCGGTGCCGTCGCTGTGCCATCCTGTGTTTGATAATCAATGACGACATCGACCGGACTGATCTCCGAGAGGCAGATCTCAAACTCAGCCGGACCTTCGCATTCCAGAACCCCGACGCCGCTTACGGAAACGGACGGCAAACTAGGATCACATTCCTCCAACTCGTAGTTGAAGTCGCCAATGCCATCGTCGTGAAGCGACAAGCCAGTGCTTGGCTGCTGGGTCACCTCCCAATCGAACCAACCGCTCGCTCCCAAGGCTGCGGTCTGACGGTTTGCACCTGGCCCCACCTGGAAAGCTTCGCCGCGTCGATCAACCGTGAGAACGGCCCCTTCGTAGTCCGTTCCAGGAAGGCCTGTCAGTGTTCCCGTGAAACCGGTGTAGTAGAACCACCCTGCGGTGTTAAGGTCATAGCAGTCTGGATCAAGTTGGGCCTTTGGACTTCCGGCGGGAGGAACGACCGTTCGGCCAGTGAAGGTCACGTCGACGAGGAAACCATTTCCGTTACCTAAGGTCCCAATTCCAACCAATCGTGCATCACCAGATTGAAGTCCGGTGAATTGCCCCGCGGTGAATTCCAAGGTCTTGTCCGAGTGCCCGTCGTGCAGGTTTGGAATCCACATACTGTAGTCATCGCCCTGGCCACAATTCAAACCGGTATCAACCACACAGAGATCATCAGCGATGGTTGGCGGTTGGTCGCAATCTTCGATCGTGCCCGTTGCACGTCCGTCAACAACCGTGTACCCGTTGGGAACACTTTGAATGCTAACCTCGAAGGTCTCGATGCCCTCGTTCTCTCGATCCTCATTGACCGTGATAGAGATGAATTTGCACTGCTCTCCCTCAGCAAAGGTTAAATCACGGCCGGAAGTTCCGTCATAGTCGCCTCCGCCAGAAGACGCTGTTCCGGCGATCGTGCGCCACTCGATGGTCATCTCTTCGGGTGCATTCTCTGAGAGGCAGACTTCGAAACGAATCGGACCATCGCACTCAAGGACGTAAGCATCCTTGATGGTTATTTCGATGTCGTTCTTCTCACACTCCTTGATGATCGCTTCCCCCTTGTTATCAGCAAGGTTGGCCCCAGTAGGATTCTTCAGTTCTAGCTTAAAGTCCTCATCTCCCTCTGGCTCGTTACCGCTACCGCTACCACTGCCACTGCCCGCAGTGGTCCGGTCGTTAATGATCGGCACCTCTACCCAAGCACAGATCTCGCCGGCCTTGATCGTGAGGGTGCCTTTGGTTTCTTCGTAATCTTTGTTCTTCTTGGCCGAACCATCCTTCGTCTTGTATTCCACCGTTACATCCGTTCGACTGAGCTCAGAGAGGCAGATTTCGAAGATGGCAGGACCATCGCACTCCAAGACGACTACATCGTTGATGGTGATGTCTGGAACAGCAGGCTCACAATCCTCTATTCTTCCCTTACCCGTCCCGTCATCAATGGTCGCCCCCGTCGCAGAAGTGAGAGCGACTTCGAAGTCTTCTTCATCTTCATCATTCCCGTCTTCAATCAGAGGGATACTCAGGAAAACACAGGTTGCTCCCGCTGGAATCACGATCGTTGACGATCCTCCAGTAAAGTCCTCACCGTTCTTTGCGGCCCCGTCTCGAGTCTCGTAAGAAACCGTCACCGGCTCTGCGACAGCTTGTGACAAACAGATCTCGAACTTCATAGGCCCTTCACACTCAAGCTCCCGAGCGTCACTGATAGAGACAGTCGGCAAATCTGGCGAACAGCTTTCCAGCTCGAAATTGAAATCTCCGTTTGCCCCGGAATGCAACGCGAGCCCAGTCGACGTTTGCTGCTGCAGTTCCCAGTCGAACCAGCCGCTCGCCCCCATGTCATTGGTTTGACGATTAGCTCCGACACCAACTTGAAACGGCTTCTCACGACGCGTAACCGTAATCACCGCGCCTTCGTAATCGGTCCCAGGCAAACCGGTCAACGTACCGGTGAACGCTTCGTAGTAAAACCAGTCGGAGGTATCTGGAGTGTAGCAGTTGACGTTAATTGGCCCCTTCGGACTTCCGGGAGGAGGAACCGTCTGCCTTCCTGTGAATGTCACATCAACAGAGAAACCATTGCCATTACCGATTCGAGCAACGGCCGTGAGCCGAGCGTCTCCACTTGAAAGACCGGAGAACTCACCGTCAGTAAATTCGAACGTCGCATCGGAGTGCCCGCTGTGCAGGTTAGGCAACCACATTCCATAGGGATCCCCTTCGCCGCATTGCTCAGCTGTGTTGATCGCACAAAGCACGTCGGGCACGTTTCCGCCGCCACCGCCGCCGCCACCGGGCGGATCGATAGGATTGCCGGGTCGGAAATTAGTCACTTTGTTCTTCGCGATCTTATTAGGCGAATGATGGCTCGTTCCAATGGCGATGACCGAGCTTGGGTCCGAAGGGTCCCAGTTGCCCATCGAAGAGCCCTTGATCTTGAATTCGTAAATAATCGAGAACTCCCATTCAGAGAATGTGGGATTAAGAACAATGTAGTTGTTGCTCGCAGCAGGGGACGAAGCGTTGTCTGAGAAGAAACCAGGGTGGGATTGCCCGTAGATGCTATAGTTTCTCGAAAAAGACGTTTCAGCCGCCAGCAGGTCGCTAGCCTTGCCAGAAATCACTTCCCCCTCTCCATCAAGACCGTGAACCAACGGGTTGCCATCCTGAATAAAGTCTAAAACAAAATGAAAGCCGTCGGCACCAAACACCGACCCAACTCCACCATTTCCTCCGCCGCTACCGCTACCACTTCCACTTCCGTCGCCGCCGTCTCCGTCACCACCACCGCCAGCTCCAGCAGCCAACTTAACCACAAATTCAGTCGTATCGCTACCGGTCAAGTCCTTGTAGTTGTGGTTCTTCCCACTAGGCGCAACGCCTTTTCCCCAGCCAATCGAATTATCGCCGTAACTATTGTCGTTCAGCGATCGCGGGAATCGCAACAAGACTGACATGTCGCCGTTCGAACCCTTGTGCAAATAAAGCTCTGCGTCATGAATGGTAGGACCTCGCTCTATGTCCGCCGAAACGGCGAACCCATGGGAGTAGTTATCCCCCGGGCTCAAAATCCCGTCGATTACAGGATCAGCAACCACGGAGGCGACGCTTAGCACCCAGACGGTCAAAAATGCGACAGACCGTCGGAGGATCGTATGGTTTGGTTTTGTCATGGCTTGGGTCAGTTTAAGAGGGTAACAACGAGCGGCTCTAAATTCTAAATCACCGGCACTACCGGATAAATTCTCACTTCTCAGTTCCTGAGGCTGTTTTGTTTTCTATCGGCGTCGATCACTTGCTTTCCACTAAATCCGGTCAACCGAACCGGTTGAAGCACACTTTTTCAGCCTATTTAATCTATTTTGCGACTGCTTAAAACCAGCATCTCCAAGCAGTTTTTCTATCGCTTTGGATTTCCTCAAATCGCAATGCCGAAATGCTTATGGACGAGCAAACCACGGATTAACCGATTTCCGACATCAGTACAATGGATGATTTTTCAAGAGCCCGTTCTAGCCCCTGTTCACGCGTCATCCCACGCGCAGTTAAAATTCTACTTCAGTCCCTAACCTTACGGCCCGAGAACAGACTAAAAATCGTTTCCACCCTGTTTCGCACGCTTGGGAACGAACGACGTGTGTTTTTTGGGCGGTTTTGTCTGCTGTGCGGCTGAGACAACGGGCAACAGCACACTGGCGATCGCCAGTTTTCCAATCAAGGAGCGACGACTCACCGATCGGTGCAACCCTTTCGCTGCGGGGGCATACTCGATCATCCCAGCGGCCTTCAATTCGTCAACGGCCAACGAAGCGATCTCGGCGCCTTCCTTCACATCAAATCGACTCGAAACTCGGCTTCCAATCTCATCTACCGAGGTCTTCCCGTCACACTGCTTCCACACAAAGGACGCCGTCGAGTTGAGCGACCGGGCCTCACGACTCGCGGAGTTGTAAACCACAGTTTCGTCGCCCAGATCCTCTGCAAAAAACCGATCTCGAATGGCCTTAGGACACATAATTCAATAAAAGTTGACTGTTAATTCTGCCAAAATGCTGAGATGAAAACTCGCCCTGCTAGCCCTACTCAAACTCTACTCAGCCTGGCCCTCAACCCTCAAATAGGGCATTAAACCTTGAGTTTGTGCTCCTCATGTCAGGAGGCTAAATTCCGCAAAAGTTTTACTAAACGCGACATTATTGGATCGTTCTGAATAATAAATCAACCCTTTTTTAGGAAGATTGTCGGAAATTGACTCAAATACTTTAGCTCCAAAGTCATCCGTTTAAGCACCATTGCCAGCCAAAGCACACAGAAAGCCGCCACACTCGCTACTTGGAATCATTCGCAGGGAGACCAGCACCGGTTCGCCACGCCCGCCTCAAACCTAACGCGAGGCCCTTCAGAACTCTCGAGAAGGTCCACCCAGTGCCCCGGCAATCTGAATCTAAACCGTCCTCCCACATGTCCAAATACTCCCGCCAGGGAAGGGCCCAGAAGAACCTGAAACGGTCCCGCCATCGCTCACGGAGCTGAAAGCAAAAGCGATCTCTCTCAAGCGCACCCAGCTCTACGTTTTCACGAGAGCTTAAGCCATCGATTACCGCCCCGGCTGCAGCAATCACAGCCGGATCCCGATACACTGCGGAAATCAGAGAGCGTGGAGGCTTTGCGTTCAAGACATGATGCATCAGATAAACACCCAAGAGCATCATACGAAAACAGCCTTTCCGCGAGGCCTCGGCCCGGACCCGGTCCCAATCGAAGCCCGGATGGTTCTCCACAACCGCGCGGAGATCACAGATCCAGATGAGCCGCTCCCAGACGTGGCGAGTCCCATGCACACAAAGAATGAGAAAGTGATCTTCTGGACTCAGGATCGGTACTCGACCGTCCTGCAGATCGAAATACTGGCGCCTCGCCCAAAGCTCGGAAAAATCAAAGGCAACCCGCAAATACTCGCGAGATATCGACCAGTGAAGCTCAACCTCGACCCCTGAGGAGCTCTCAAATGGGAGATGAAAATGAAATTCTCGGTAATGCCGCCCCCGTAGAGTTTCCACCGGACGGAAACCGGCTTCTTTCAACACCTCACAAGCCTGGTCGACATCCTCTGGCGCAACGAGCAGATCGATGTCCCCAGCTGCACGCACCGAAAGCGACCCATATTCAGCAGCGGCCAGAACAGGCCCCTTGAAGCAGAATAGTCGCAGCCCTCGGGCATCTGCACCCCGTATCATCTCGTGAAAACATGCAACGAGCTGCAGATTGTTGAGAAGGTTCTCTCGGATCCGGATGTTCAATGACGAGCTCACCCCCAACAAGTTGCCACCAGCCTCGCGTAGGCGCGTGAAGAGCAACAAATCAACCCCATGCTCCTCCGCGAGAGCCCAGCGGTCTCCAGAGCTAGGATTTGATTCGGCAAGCAACTGAACGTCGGCCGGCTTGAAAGCCTGATCTGAACGCAGACAGTGCGCGAGAAATTGAACACCCGTTCTCATCAATCCTAAACGCCTGATTCCTCCGCGGATCTGGCCTCAAGTTCGTAATTGAAAGATCGCAGGATTTCCCCAACGGCATCGCCAGCCTCCCCTCGCGTTCCCTCTCTGACAACACATCCCCCAGCCGCCTTGCTCAAGACCCGCAAGGTCCGCTCCGGATAGAGTTGGGCCGCTACAGCATTTTCCAAGAGCAACATGGCCCCACGCCCCGGGCTCACCACCGGACAGCCCCAGCCCGATTCAGAGTCGAAGTGACATCCTAAGATTCCATCGACCACAAGCGGACCAGCCCCGATGCATCTCCCGAAGGATTCGACCGCCACCTTACGTCCAATCGCCCAACGATCTGCCCCACGGAAAGACGGATTCCGAGCATAGGGATGCACTCGGCCGGTATCGTCAAACACAGCAAACTCATCAGAATAGTAGGTCGCCCCCCGCTCAAGCAATGCCCTCAGAAGCGTCGATTTGCCACTGCGGCTTTCCCCTGGAAACACAAGCCCTCTCCCTCCAATAGACACAACGCCCGCGTGAACAAAAATGTAGCCATGCCTCGCATCCGTCGCAATTGCGATGCTCAGGTCGCTCTCCCAAGCCGCTAGAATCTCTAAAAGCTCCGTTGATTCATTCAACATTCGCCCGTGCAGGAACAATTGATAGCGAGGGCCCGCATCCTCGCCATCGCTTTCCGTGCAAACGACAGAGTACGACCGATCAATATCTCCCTCCGTAGGAATCCTTCGGTCTGGAGGCAGAAAGAGCGCTAATTCCTCGAGGTCACAGTGATCGGGAACGGTGATCGCCACAGAGACCTTAAAGCAAATGAAGCTCAATGAACGAGCTCCAGCTGCATCTTGCTCCATCCGGCAATTCCTAAATTCAGGCATAAAGTCCGAAAGCCGAGACCTACGGCTCGACCTCAAATAATAGGTATTCAATCGGTTGGTCGAGCTTGAATTGGCGTTCAGTAGCACTTCAAAACCCGCCCCCAAAGCCCCAGACTGAGGCAAAAACGCGAAGTAAGTTTTGTTTGAAAGTCAGAGGTAACAGTGCCACATTTTGAAGCTGTCGATTGATGCCAAGCCGTTTGACCACCTTCCGAAGAACATACCTATCTCTTCTTTTTGCCGTGGCCGCCACATTGGCCACAAGTGGGCTCATTCGACCGGCGGCACAACCAAGTCCATCAACTACGAGCGGCGTTATTCGAACCGTCGCAGCAGCCCTCGCGCTCAAGAAGGAAGAACTGGCAAAACGCTACCAAGTGGATTTGGAAGCCGTCGCTACCTTCCAGTTCGGACAATACTTCTACATTCAAGATGGGAGCTCCGGCATCTTCATTCAAACGCTCCAGATCGTCGATGAAAACCTGACTGGGAAACGCCTCAGGATCCAAGGAACGATCATCGAGGGCGAGTACACCAACAACATCTCACTTTCCGCCTACGAAGTGATTGGCCCTGGTTCGCTTCCCGACAGTGAGAACCGAACCTATCAAGAACTCATGACCGGCGACTATGATGCCCAATGGGTCAGCATAGTCGGCGTCATCGACTCTGCGACAATCTCTAACAATCAAGCGTGGATGACCCTGGTAATGGACGGCGGCCGAATTGACGTCAATCTCGCCCAATTGATCTCACAAGGTGACTTCAATACTCTGCAGAGGGGGGCCGTCGTAAGTATCGAAGGCGTTTCGGCCGTAAAAACCGAGTCAGGAAAGGTATCAGGTCTCTACCTCCAATCACCTGGATTCGATCAAGTAAGGATTCTCAACAGCCAAGAAGGCACACTCTTCAATGAGACCGTCACCGATCTCAACATCTTTTCCCAGAACAGGGATTCCAACCCGAGCAATCGCATCAATGCGAGAGGTAATTACTCCGGCAGCCTCCCATCCGGTGATTTCATTTTGACATTGGGAGGCACACAGGTCCTCGTGGTGACGCACCAAAGGGAGTCGTTCAAAGTAGGCGATTCCGTCGTCGTCAATGGTATCCCGTCCCAAGACGAAGCAGGGTTTAAGATCAGCGCAGCAATAGCCAATCGGCTTGGAAGCGGACAAGTAGAATCGACCGATATCTCTTTCAGGGAACTTTCCGAACCGGAAACAGACCGAGATTACGTGACTGTCACAGGCATCTACAAAGGACGCCAGAACCTAGTAGATGGAGTCAATCTCCGAACCGAAGTCGATGGAAACGAGATCAAAGCACACTTACTTATCCCCCTCAACGAGCTACCTGATTCCATTCGGCAAATCAAATTTAATAGCCGCATCCGAGTGACAGGTTTGTGCCACCATCCAGAGAGCGAAGACGAGCCTGTCAGCATGATCGTAGAGAGTGCAGACCAGATCGAAATCGTCTCAGGTCCCAGAAAGTGGACCATCAAAGGAGTCGCTCTCTTTTTGGGAGCGGTCCTGTTCCTAGCTGTCAGCGCATTGGGCTGGGTACAGTTTCTTCGGCTCAGAGTCGCACGACAATCAGAGCAGCTGAAGGAACAGAATCTCGCAGCGCTCTCCATCGAGGGTGAATTCCAACAGATATTCGAGAACGCCAACGACCTTATCTTCACGAGTGATCTCCACGGCAATCTCAACAGCATGAATCCAGCCGGCGAGACAATTTTGGGATACAGCCGTTCCGTTTGGAAAACAATGAACTGGGAACAGATTGTCGACCCCGACCAGCCGGACCAAGTTCGAAACCTACGCTGGGCAGCCGAGAGTGGGCGCGCAGTGGAAGTAATCACAAGAGACCAAGAGGGCAACCGAGTCTTTTTAGAAGTTAACGCGCGTTTCCTCACCAGAGGGGGCCTCCGCTCTGGTGTTCATGCCATCGCGCGCGATATCACGGAGCGGGTTCGTTACGAACAAGAGCTCATCAAGGCAAAACAAGTTGCTGAAGAGGCAACCCAAGCCAAAAGTGACTTCCTTGCCAACATGAGCCATGAGATCCGCACACCAATGAACGGTATCATAGGAATGACGGACCTCGTTCTGGACTCAAACCTCCCCCCAGAACAACATCGATTCGTTTCAATCGCTCGACAGTCTGCACAAAACCTCATGGTCATCCTCAATGACATTCTCGACTTCTCGAAGATTGAAGCAGGAAAGCTCGACCTGGTTGCAGAGGAGTTCTCACTCCGGCACGAACTTGACCAAACAATGAAGACAATGGGGATCGGCGCACACGAGAAAGGCCTCGAGCTCACCCTCGTCGTCGCTCCCGACACCCCCGACCGGCTTACAGGAGATGCCTACCGACTCCAACAGATTGTCGTCAATCTCATCTCGAACGCAGTCAAATTCACAACAGAGGGTGAGATCATTGTTCACGTGAGCCCAGAGACAGAGGACACGGAATTCATGAGCGACGAAAACGTCGAAGTTGGTATTCGATTCGAAGTTGAAGATACAGGTCCCGGAATCCCAGAGAAACAGAAACGTAGCATCTTTGAAGCGTTCTCTCAGGCCTATACATCAATCGCAAATCACGTCGCCGGCACAGGCCTCGGCCTTGCCATCAGCGACAGCATTGTTCGCATGATGAATGGGAGCCTTTGGCTCGGCACGAAGAATCAAGAAGGCAGCGTTTTCTGCTTCAATGTGTTTCTCCCGACAACGGACCCTCAAGACTTCGGCAGATCCGTCTCTTTCCCCAAAGAAACAAAGGAATCAGAGATTCTCATCGTCGATTCGAACCAGACCACCGCCACAGCCTTGGAAGCGAACATCAAGACTTGGCAACTTAGATGTCGCTCGACGACAGATCATCGCGAGGCAATCAAACTCCTCAAAGAGTCTTCCTTCGACGCGGTCTTTATTGGCGACGCGTTGAACTCAGAAGTTGGATTCGAGACCGCAAAACAAATCCTCAATGATGAGGCCATCGAGACCATCCCAATCATGATGCTCTCAAGCAAGAACGCCCCCGACTCCATCAAGAAGTGTCGACAGGCCAACATCGAACACTATCTCTTCAAGCCGATTTCACCCACCGAAGCCGCTCAGTCCCTTGCAGCCGTTCTCCGCCAGCGTCCCCAGAGCGGGGGCACACCAAAGAAGGAAGCAATAGAGGCTCAACCCGCTTCAACAAGCTCTGATACAAGCGCCCCCCTGAAAGAAAAAAGCTATCGTGTCCTACTCGCGGAAGACAATCTCGTAAACCAAAAAGTCGCCTCCGCAATGCTCAAGAAGAGCGGGCATGAAGTAGTCATCGCAGGCAACGGAGAGATCGCGCTGGGCGAACTTGAGAAGGGATACTTCGACTTTATCCTAATGGACGTCCAGATGCCGGTTCTGGATGGACTCGAGACGACACGAGCGATCCGGAAGAAGGAACTCGAGTCCGGCGACCACATTCCAATCATCGCCCTAACCGCACATGCAACAAAAGTGCATCAAGACTCCTGTTTCAAGGCTGGAATGGATGACTACATCGCGAAGCCGTTCCAAATGCCAAAACTGTTTCGCAGCATTGAAAAGCTATTAAAAACCGGCAGACGCAATCCACCTCAGCCAGAATAGCACCGCCTAATTGCCCCCTTAAAAAAGGAGGCCCGGACGCTTGAAGTCCGAGATTCAGACAGAAAGAAGTCCTGCAGGCATCCGAACACAACGAGCAACGATGAAAGTACTAGTCACTGGCGGAGCAGGCTATATTGGGTCTGCATGCGTTGAAGAACTCATTGGCCAAGGTCACGAGGTTACGGTCTACGATAATCTTAGCGAGGGGCATCGAGCAGCCGTTCACCCCCAAGCAAGATTGGTGGAAGCTTGCCTGAGCTCGTCCGAGAACATTCATTCTGTCGTCTCCGATTTTTCCCCCGAAGTCGTCATTCACTTCGCAGCCTCCGCTCTGGTCGGAGAATCCATGACTAATCCGGGGAAATATTTTGGAAATAACTTCGGTAACGGAATGAACCTCTTGAACGCTTGTGTCACAGGCAAAGTAAGAAAAATCGTGTTCAGTTCAACCTGCGCCACGTACGGCGTTCCTTCCAAAATGCCCATCGATGAGACTTGTAGCCAGAAACCGATCAATCCCTACGGGGAGTCCAAGCTCATGTTCGAGAAGGCGCTTCGATGGTATCACGAGATCCATGGACTCGAATTCGTCGCGTTCCGCTACTTCAATGCCTGCGGTGCCACGCCGCAATTCGGTGAGCACCATCGAATTGAAACCCACCTGATTCCCAACATCCTTAAAGTCGCCCTGGGACAAAAGGATTCGTGCTCGATCTTCGGAACGGACTACCCAACCCCCGATGGAACCTGTATTCGGGACTACACGCACATCCTCGATCTCGCAAAAGCACACATCACGGCTGCAGCTTCCAATGTGAGCGGTTACTTCAACTTGGGGACAGGTACAGGGTGCTCTGTTCGCGAAGTGATCTCCGCCTGCGAAAAAGTGACAGGGAAGGAGATCAAAGTAATTGAAGAACCTCGGCGAGAAGGCGATCCCCCCGAGCTGGTCGCTTGCCCAAAACAGACCCAGGACGTGTTCGACTGGCAACCAGACTTCATTGATATCGAGGGCATTGTTAAGAGCGCCTGGGATTGGCACCTACGCCATCCAAACGGATATTCCGAGTAGTCCTCCATTTTCAGGTTGGCAACACAGCCCCTCACATAAGAGACTCCCTCTGAACACCTCCCCAGATTATGGAATCCGAATTAGCCAACGCCCTCGGCCAAACAAACTTCACGACGCTCGATTGGATCATCATCGCCCTGTATTTATCGCTCTCAGTCGTCATCGGCCTCTGGGTGAAGAAATACGTTCGCAACATGGCGACCTATCTTGGTGCCGGTCGCGCCGTCGGCACCTGCTTAGGGATCGCGACAATGACCGGAACGGAAATGGGGCTGATTACAGTCATGTACAGCGCGCAAAAGGGATTCACTGGAGGATTCGCCGCTTTTCACATAGCGGTCGCGGCCGGTATCGTGACATTTATTGTCGGAATGACAGGGTTCATCGTCTGCCGCTTGCGCGATCTCAAAGTTCTGACAATCCCCGAGTTCTACGAAAAGCGTTTCGACCGCAAGACCCGAATCCTGGGTGGAATCATGCTCACGTTCGGAGGCGTGCTGAACATGGGACTCTTCCTCAAAGTCGGCTCCATGTTCGTCGTGGGAATCACCGGACTGTCGGAGGACAGCACTGCCCTCCCAATCGTCATGACGATCCTCCTGCTCCTTGTGCTGGTCTACACAGTTCTGGGGGGAATGATCTCAGTCATTATTACGGACTACATCCAATTTGTCGTTCTTTCAGTCGGGCTACTCGTGACCACGGGCTTCTGCATCGCTCAGCTGGGCTGGCAGCCTGTTTTCGACTCTGTAGCCAGCCTCAAAGGCGAGGCAGGATACAACCCCCTCGTCGAGGGCAGCGGCTTTGGCGTGAGTTACGTGGTCTGGATGTTTTTCACCGCCGGCCTCGTCAGCTGTGCCGTTTGGCCGACGGCCGTGGCACGAGCCCTTGCGATGGACTCCGTCCAAGGTGTGAAGCGACAGTTTATGTGGTCTTCGGTCTCGTTCATGATCCGATTTCTCGTGCCCTATTTCTGGGGAATTTGCGCGTTTGTCTTCGTGATGACGAAAGCTCCTGATCTGCAGGCTCTCTTCTTCCCAGAGGACCCAGACATAACCCCGATCAACAATCTCTACGCCATGCCGGTCTTCCTCGGGAGAATCTTGCCAGCAGGCATTATTGGCATCATCACGGCCGCTATGATTGCGGCGTTCATGTCGACACACGATTCTTACCTCCTCTGTTGGAGCTCTGTGATCACCCAGGACATCCTTGCCCCGCTCACCGGTGACAAGATGACAACCCAGACCCGGATTCTACTCACCCGGGTTTTCATCGTGATCATCGGTTTCTACATCCTTTTCTGGGGACTTCTCTATGAAGGGAGTGATGCCATCTGGGACTACATGGCCGTTACAGGAGCAATCTATTTCACCGGAGCATTTGCCCTGCTTCTCGGCGGACTCTACTGGAAAAAGGCTAGTTCGACAGGGGCCTTCCTGGCTCTCTTGAGCGGTCTGACAGCAATTCTGGGCCTAGACCCCGTACAACGACTAGTAGGACTTAAGACCCAAAATCCTAACACACTGGAATGGTCTCAGCCGTTTACCGGCGATCAAATCGGACTCATGACCGTTGCATTCAGTCTGGTCGTCCTGGTCATCGGATCCCTCGCCTTTCCCGACAAGAAATCAGCCACAAATCAATAATACAAAGCAATGGAAGCTCAAGATTTCAGCCACTGGGAACAGATCTGGAAGATTCTATTCATCTCAACCCTCGTTGTGTTCTCGGCCATGTCCGTCTGGGTGACGATAGGCGGATACAAAGATCTAAAGTCCCTCTTCAAGCAACTAGAAGAGTCGGATCAAGAGGACGCTGGATAGGCGCAGCTGGCGGACCGGCGCAACGAGAGACTACTAAGTCGGCCTTAAGCGAAAGGCTAGCCGGGCACAAGAGATCCCCCCTCCGAAAAGTCCGTTCATTTCGGCGGGGATTCAGCTCCGCTCTCTGCCAATCCCATTGAATCGTGTCGCCAAAACGATCGACAGTATATCGTTCTGGCGCATCAGAGAATCGTCAACAGACAAACGATGCTCAACCACTCTGGCCCAATTACGAACTCACCTAGGCCAGACGAACTAACCCAAGTTTTCCCACGGCGATTCTTGAAAACGTGAGTTAGTCCCCTCCTGGCCACAAGACTCCACCCGCCCTCCACCCGCCATAAGCTTCACCTTTGTGGGTTCAGCATTTCTGAATCATTTGTGCTCGCCGGAGGGGGCAGGCTCTCAAGGACAAACGCTCTAGGATTAGATCCTATCCAAGTTGTTCCAACACCTCCTGCGTCACACCGAATCCCCCCGAAAAAGCACTAGTTGAGAATAAAAAGAGGCCGGAAGTGAATTCACTTCCGGCCTCGTGCTGAATACTAACCGTTACTCTGAAGCTCAACTACCGACTACTCGGCAGCGACTAGCCTCTTAGTACTGGTTGGTTGATTCGTTCTCGTTTACAGGACGTTTGATATTGTCCGTGTCCATTTGGACACTGAAGCGAACATCACCTGCAGAAACAGCCTTGGTGACAACCGTCCACTTAGCTTTAGCACCAGGTGCCAAACGTGGCAGCGGAGCGAAGCTGATCACCGAACCTGAAACAGAAGAACTGGTTGCTCCGCCAGAGCTGACGTGGCTCTGTGAATCTTCCAGCGTGCAAACAATCGTGATGTTCGTATCATCCGCAGAACCTTGGTTCGTAACGGTGATTTCGTAGGTTTCGTTGCTGCCCACTTCGATCGGATCTTCGATATCGATCACCTCGAGCAAGACGGCAGGAATTCCAGAAACCTCGGTTGTGCAGCTGCTGCTCGCAGGATCAGCACAGCCACCGTTAGCCGAAGCATTGAAGGTCAAGGTTCCGACGGTCGTGCCGACGAAGTTGGCGCAGACTTCGGTCGATCCATCGGCAGCCAAGCTACCCAAGTTCCAAACAACCTTGTTGCCAACCAACTGGCCACCGCTGCTGGCGCCACGGAAGGATGCACCGGCTGGGACATCGACCTCAACAACAGTGCCTTCGCTAGCAGCGTTGCCAGAGTTGGTCACAGTTGCACAAACTTCGATTGGTCGACCCACGAAGCGCTGGTCTGGGGTGTTACAGGTGATGCTCAAGCTTGGAGCCGTCACAATCGTGGTCACAGAATCTTCTGCTTCCACACCTTGATCACTCGTAGCTTTGGCTACGTTGGTGAATTCACCCGTGCGGGTAGCGGTAGCAGCAAGCGTGACTTGCTGGCTTTGGCCAGGTTGCAACGTACCGATGTCGAAAGAAGCAGATTGACCGCCTGTAGCACTTCGCAGCCCGTCTTCCATGTTGTCACTGATCTGAACGTTGGTCAGGACACTGCTACCCGTGTTGCGCACGGTAACGGTGTAAGGAATTGGGTCACAAATGGTAACCTTGGCAGGACCGGTCTTGACGAGTTCAAGATCAGCCTTAACAACGCGAATAGGCTCGCAAAGAATTGGGCTGTAACTTGCCCATCCACATCCGGTGATCACACCTTCTTCAGCTGCCTTACCGGTGACCGAAATCGTCTTCGCTTCGCGAGGACCGAGCTCGCCGATGTTCCAGGTTGCGACTCCACCACTCACGTTGCTGGCTTGGGGAGAAGATGAATCCAAGGTGAAGTTACCGGTCACACGATCGTGAACCATCACCTCATGAATTGGATAAGGCGTCAAGTTGATGACGTTGTACTGGTAAGAGAAGGTCTGCCCAACCATCACCTCGGCAGGGACAGTCTTTTCGAGCAACAAACCATCATGTCCTCGAACGCCCGTAGGGAAGGACATTGAGCCCTTCACGTGTTGAATTCCGTTGTGATCAACTGTCGTGTAAGAAGGACCAAAACCACTACCGCTGGTCACGGCCGGAGCAGGTGCCGGAGCGGGTGCCGGTTCGCTCGTCGCGGCCGAAGACGACGACGTGGTTGAATAGCCCGAGTTCTGCTGTGCACAACCTGCCAATAGCAGGACGGCAACAGCGGGAACAATGGAGCTCTTGAAGATGAGATCTCGTAGTTGTTTCATTATTTCTATCTATCGGTCTGTGACTTTTTGACCTGGTTCAATACCGTGGTTGTTGTCCTCACACATACGCGTTGACGTAGCGTCGACCTATCATTACGCACATTCACGGAATTTCAAACCAAAACATCAAGAAAATGAAAAATGCGTCAAAACGAGTAAAAATGCGACACATGTTGCCTTTTTACTCTTCAAAAACCGCCTTTTTCGATCACTTTCTCCCACTGGAGTTCCTCTGCTCGAACTCGAACCCAGTGGAGTCGTCCTTGGAACCGCCATGCATCGACCACGAGACCATCCTCAAACCGGCCTCCATAGGGACTCACCACCAAAGCATGATGCTCCTGCAGCGTCCCGAGATTCACCCCAGCCCTGTGGATGACAAGACTTCGAAATTGTCGTTTCTCCAAAACAGCCGATAAATCGTCAACCCAGTGAAAACAGAGCCCCCTTTCTCGGACTCCGGAATTGACCAAGATATTCTGAACCCAAGGCTCGCCAACGGACCCATAACTATTTGCGAGCTTCAGTGATTCATCGACCAAGATCTGCGCCAATCGCCGTGCTTCGCGAGGATCTACCATCGGAGACAAAGTCCGAATGGCAAGAGTGAGACGCTCGGCGTCATCCCCCGAATCTTTGGGGACGCTTTTGCACCCAACTCCAAGAACTAGGATCAAGAAAACTAAGCACGCTCTCATCTTATGTCTTGAGGATTATCCGATCATTCGATGGTCAAATAAAATTCTGCCCCGGAAACAAGAACAGAGCCCAAGTCAGCAGCAGAAGGAGACGCTACCGGGGCAAAAACGACCCGCGAACCACTTCTCACTTCTCACTTCTCACTTCTCACTTCTCACTTCTCACTTCTCACTTC
>CAYFGX010000022.1:0-123737 GCA_964342405.1 uncultured Verrucomicrobiota bacterium
TCTCACCTCTCACCTCTCACCTCTCACCTCTCACCTCTCACCTCTCACCTCTCACTTCTCACTTCTCACTTCTCACCTCCCCCAACCCAGCCCCGCAAAACAAAGTCTGGACACAGCTCCCCCTGCAGGAATTGAATGGCCCTATGCAGAATCTCTTTTGGGCCTCTTTAACTCGTTTGAGACTATCGGCAGGAACCCTTCTCGGTATCCTGTTCCTTACCACGTCCATAATCGGTGCGGACAAGCCAGCGATCGATTTCTCAGGTTTTGACAAATCCACTCGCCCGCAAGATGACTTTTTCCAGTTCGTGAATGGTCAATGGATCAAAGACACCCCGATCCCAGCTGACAAGACCCGCTGGGGATCCTTCGTGATCCTAGCCGAGGAGAGCCGCGAGAACGTCCTGGCGATCATCAACGAGCTCAGCAAAAGCTCCAGACTCACCCCCAACTCAGACGGCCAAAAGATCCGCGATCTCTACCGGAGCTACATGGATGAAGCAGGAATCAACGCTCTCGGCCTCGAGCCCATCAGAGCCGATCTGCAAGCCATCGAGAATACGGATGCCAAAGACTTCGCCCGAAACTGGGCGATTGCCGGACGCCTCGGCATCTCTCGGCCCTTTGGATTCTGGATCAACCAAGACTCAAAGAATTCTACAGAATACGCCGTCTACTTCACGCAGAGCGGGCTGGGGCTCCCTGACCGCGACTACTACTTCCAAGACGATGAACGATCGAAGGCACTTCAAACCCAGTACCAAGTCTTACTCACCAAACTCTTCAAACTTGCCAACATTGACCAAGCATCCGTCAAAGCCTTTCGAGTCTACGAGCTCGAGAAAGCGATCGCCGAGCATCACTGGACTCGGGTTGAGAACCGCGACCGCATCAAGACCTACAACAAAGTTTCCCTCAACGAACTCCGCACGCTCCTCCCAAACTTCCAGTGGAATGATTACCTAGGCATCAGCGATATCGATCAAGTCAGCCACGTGATCGTGCGTCAGCCCAGCTACTTGAAGGGACTCAACGATCTTCTGGTCAACACCTCTGCCGCCGACTGGAAAGCTTACTACCAAGCCCGACTCCTCCTCGATGCGGCCCCCTATTTGAGCAACGACTTCTTCCAAGCCTCGTTCGACTTCTTCTCAAAGAAACTCGGCGGGCAACAAGAACCAGAGCCTCGCGACAAACGTGCCGCCAATCTCGTGAACGGGATCCTCGGTGAAGTCGTGGGTAAGGAATACGTCAAACGCCACTTCCCCCCCCAAGCCAAAGAACGCATGCTGGAGCTTGTCGGCAACCTGCGCAAAGCCATGGCTGAAAGCATCGACAATCTAGAATGGATGGATGAAGCCACCAAAGCCGAAGCGCACAAGAAGCTTGAGAAGTTCACCACCAAGATCGGTTATCCTGACAAATGGAAGGACTACTCGGATCTGAAGATCGAATCGACGGATCTCATCGGCAACCTCCGCCGCGCGAGCGAATTCGTCCACGACCGTGAAGTCGCCAAACTCGGTAAGCCGATTGACCGAAGCGAGTGGTTCATGAACCCGCAAACCGTGAATGCTTACTACAATCCGCAAATGAACGAGATCGTCTTTCCAGCGGCGATTCTCCAACCTCCCTTCTTCAATCTCAAGGCGGATGATGCCGTCAACTACGGCGCAATCGGGATGGTGATTGGGCACGAGATTGGGCACGGCTTCGACGATCAAGGCCGACGCTCAGATGGGGATGGCAACCTGCGTGATTGGTGGACTGAGAACGATGCCAAAGCCTACGGCGAACGTACTAGTAAACTGGTGGATCAATACGCCCACTACGAACCCCTCGAAGGGCAGAAGGTCAATGGTCAGCTCACTCTCGGCGAGAACATTGGTGACTTGGGCGGACTGACTCTTGCCTGGCGCGCCTATCAAAAATCCCTCGACGGACAGACACCCGAAAAGATCGACGACTATTCCGGGGCAGAGCGTTTCTTCCTTTCACTCGCCCAGATCTGGCGCATCAACACCCGTCCCGAAATGATCATGCGCCGCTTGAAGACCGACACTCACTCACCGCCCAAGTTCCGTGTCAACGGCCCGCTGACAAACTTTCAACCTTTCTACGACACCTTTGGGCTGAGCGAATCCGACAAATTGTGGCGTCC
The DNA here is from genome assembly GCA_964342405.1 of uncultured Verrucomicrobiota bacterium. Lineage (GTDB taxonomy): Bacteria > Verrucomicrobiota > Verrucomicrobiia > Limisphaerales > AAA164-E04 > UBA2970. Next base: position 2,162 of record CAYFGX010000022.1, read on the forward strand.
CGCATCCGAGCGCGTCAGCATTTGGTAACGAGCGTAAGCTTGGTCGGTCCCGGGATAGGCCTCGTCCAACTCAGCTGAATTGGACGAGGCACCCCGCAGATCCGAACGAGCCCAAGTTCGGCATCACCAACCTAGATTGTTTCGGGGCTCAATCACACGGCTTCACAGCTCGCTTTCCGTTCAAAACGGACTAAGCGCTCCGTAGCACCATTCCAGATCCTCTCGATCCGGTTATTCCGTCCAATCCCCATTCCAAGCACCGCACCATCGCTCAGCGGAAGTGCTCACTCAGTTCTCAGCTTCAATATTCTCACTTGTAGCAAAAACCACGTTTATGCTTTTTTGCTTTTATGCGCACGACAATTGACATTCAGGATCACCTCTTTCGCCGGATCAAGGCGACCGCTGCGATGCGGGGAGAAACTTTAAAGTCTTTCCTGTTACGTGCGGCAAAGGCCGAACTCGACGCAGCACGTCGAACGCCAATGAAACGAGCTAAACTCCCTATCGTCCGATCCAAAGAGAAATCGTACGATTTGAGCCTGAATCGCCTGGCCAGTGTCATCGAGGCAGAAGATCGTGAACTCGTTGCCCGACACTAATATCTGGTTGGATCTCACCTTCTCAGCTCATCCCCACCATGAAAAAGCACTTGGATGGTTCGAATCGATGCCGGCCACATCGTGTGCGTTTTGCCGCATGACCCAACAGGGTTACTTGCGTTTGGCTAGTAACCCCAAAGTCTTTGGCATGGATGCCTTCGCACTCGTCGATTCATGGAAAGCGTACAATACCCTCCAGGACGATGAACGAGTTCGATTCGAAAGCGAACCAGTCGATATCGAATCGGCATGGAGTGCCTACACCTCAACAAAGACATTCTCCGCGAAGGTATGGAACGACGCTTACCTGGCCGCATTCGCCAAACAAAGCAAGTTCCAGCTGGTCACATTCGACCGTGGATTCCGGCAATACCACGGGTTGAACTTGAAACTTCTTAGATAAAGCTCGAACGCCTGTCGCTAGCGAATTTCACCGCAAGGCATAGACCGCCATTTCGCGTTCCCACCAAGCGACGATGCTAGTCAATGCTTACCGACAGTCGAACGGGGAATTGAAAAGGCAACCTAGCCTGAAAGCAGAGAGAAACTGGTGAATCAGAGGCACGTGAGGAAGGCATTCACGCTTCTACAAGAGGCTGCTTGAAAACTCTCTCGGCAAATCACGAGCAGGACTCGATGAATTCATATTTCCCGTGCCTTCTCCCTTAGATAGTCCAAGGAGACTTGTAAGGCATCTCGTAGGTTCTCCTTGGCATCCTTCAGCGTCTCACCTTGGGATCGCACACCCGGCATTTCCACCAACCAAGCAATGAATCCCTCCTCATCGGCTGGTTGATAGACAGCTGTCAGTTTCATGATGAAGAATTACTTCTCACGCCCCCTATTTGCAGCCGTTCTCATTTCCACAAATTGAACGAGCGAACTCCCAATTGATCGAACCAACCTTAGGGTAGTTTCTTGTTGATGAACCGTCTTCCACAGACCGCGCCCTTCCCAAGCCCCTCGACATTAATCTTCCGCATCCATCTCGGCAATCTCATCCCAAGAAGGCGCTCGCCAAAGATGTACTACAGGGGACGTATCCATCGCAAATAGCGTATTGCCGTCCAGCAGAATCCGCGGGTTCGGTATCACTTGGCCAGGCACGGAAAGTGTGATCAGGTGTCGCCATGTTTTCGTATCCCAGATTTTGATTGCGTCCACTCCCAAAGCCCCGGTAACCAAACGGTTTCCGTCGGTTGAGAAACTAGCCACCTTCGCCCCTGTGAGATGAGCCGTAAATCTCTTTTCCAGTCTTCCTGAAGGGAGGCCAAACACAAACGTGGAATGGGGTTCCGCATTGACGACCACTCGCCGCGAGTCGGGAGAAAACACAACACTCCAAACACCAAGCATAGGCTCCCTAAGTGACATCGACTTCGGCTTGATCTCGCCTAAGTCCCAAAGCTGCGGATCACGCCGATTTCGATTCGTTGTCATGAGCCAACGCCTGTCTGGAGAAATTGAGAGGAGACGCAAACTTTGCGGTAATTCGTGCCGAGAAAGAATTCTGCCGTCGGAGTAACGGATTGAAATCAGCGACAGATTTTCGGGACCTACTTGAATCATCACTAGTAGATCTTCGTCAGCATGTAGCTTTAGGAACCCCGAATTCGGCAAGTTCAGCAGCCATCTCCGGTCCGCATTCCGCCCGCTCAGATCACAGGCAAACACATCTCCCTCCGCATCGCTCACGGCGCCAAGTCGCCCATCATCCGCAAAAATAAGTTCCCGGTCTTCCTCTCCCACTGTGGAGAGAATCTCTCGCTCTTCCAGTCCGTTCCCACTCCGTAGAACGATATTCCAATCAGAATCGAGCATCAGCAAGGAATCCCCCGAAGGCATCATCTCCCACGGAGCACTGCGCTTCAAACTACTCGTGAGCTTACCAAAGGACGGTCTTTCCATCCGTCGCGGAAATACTAGGGTACGGGACCGCTCATACCCCGTTTGACGCGCAACGCGGCCAGGCCGCCAGCGAATCATGGTTCCGTCAAAGCAGCCACTCAGTAAGGTCTGATCATCATGTAACTTCACAATCGCGTGAACTTCCTCTCGATGCCCACGGAGCATTCGGATCTCCGCCCGACTCTCCAAATCCCAGAGCCGAACCGTCTGATCAGCTGAGGCGCTCACCAAGGTTCGACCTTCATCTAGAAATTGGAATCCCGTAATGTACGAATTGTGCCCCTCGAGGCGCCCCTTAAGCTCGCCTGTCTCGGCCGCTCGAAGCTGAATCTCTCCACTGTGGTTTGAGTGAGAACACACGAGAAAACGGCTATCAGGACTGAAGGCCAAGGCAGATGGACCTAACGGGGAGATCCGCTGACTCCAAAGTTCTGTCCCTGTGCTGATATCGTAAATATAGACGAGCCCTGAGCCCCTTCCAACCACCGCAAACCACCTCCCGTCGGCCGAAATCGTTCCCCAATCCACGCGCCTGTTGCCCACCGCAACAGGAAATGTGTTCACGGAACGCTCTTCCCCAACATGCCATACCTGTAACCTGACTCCTCCTCGGCGCTCGGCAGCCATGCCGGCGCGATGACTCAGAATCCAAACGTGAGAGCCATCGCGAGAGAAATCCGAGACTGTCTCGTGCTTCAACTCAGGCGTATCCTCAAAACTCCCCAATTCCCACTCCCGTTCTCCGGTCTCCGTGTTCAGCATCCAAAATCGTACCCCTTCGTGATCACTCTCCTTCACCAAAGCACGAGGTGATGTGGGTGAAAAATTCTCTAGAGTTAAATTCGGAGATAACCACGAAGGACGCGCCTCCTCACCGGTTTTCAGCTTAAAGAAAGTTTGCTTCCAGTCTTGAGTGTTCTTGGACGTCCAGCAACTCAACCACCGGTCGTCATGCGAAACCGACATGATAAAGCCCGGCCCATTCAGGTCTAGTTTCCCAAATACACGCCCCTCACTCTGGCACTGCTGCCGTAGCCAACGCCACTCCCAATGCCGCAAGTCTTCCTCCCCCGGGTCCGGAACGTGATGCTGCAGCAACGCCAAGGCAGCCCCTAGATCTCCGAGTTCAAGGGCATGTTGAGCGAGATTCATGTCGGAGGCATAAGCCAGTCGTCGCTCGTTATCCGCTTGCTGGCTCGCCAGCGCTTCCGCTGCCTTAGCCCGCTGCGATTCGGCCTCAGCTTTCGCAGCAAGCTGATTGGCTCGCTGGGCCTCAAAGTCAGCACTCCGGCGAGCCTCAGTGGCTTCTTTGGTCTGCCACAAACTGATCGTGAGCCCCACGATCAAAGTGGCGGCCATCCCCAAGCCTGAACTCACCGCCAAGCGATTCCGGCGCCAGGCTTTCTGAAGCTGGTAGACCGCACTGGGCGGACACGCTAACACAGGAATGTTTTCCAAGTGCCGCTCAACGTCTTTGGCCAATCCGTTGGCCGTTTCATAGCGCCGAGCTCGATCCTTCTCCAGACACTTCAGAACAATCCAATCCAGATCACTCGACAGTCGCCCCGGTTTGACTCGCTGCGGTTCCAATTCGGATCGTTCAACATTCTCACTCAAGCGCGTGCTTGGTTTGATCGGATCCCGTTCCCGAATGATCTTGCGCATCTCATCGATCCCCGAGGCCATAAGCTCCGTGCTGTCAAACGGAGTCGTACCGGTTAAGACCTCATAGAGCAACACACCCAAACTATAGATATCCGACCGCGTATCGACATCGAGCCCACTCATCTCCGCCTGCTCCGGACTCATGTAGGCCGGTGTCCCAATGAATTGGCTGTACTGCGTGTAAATCGTCTTATCCGTCAGCTCTCCCTGAGTCGCCTTCGCGATCCCAAAATCAATCACCTTCGGCACAGGCTCTCCGTCGTGCAATGTCACCATCACATTCGAAGGCTTTAAGTCTCGATGTATGATCCCTTTTTGATGCGCATGCTGAATCGCCTGACACACCCGAATAAAGAGTCTCAACTTCTCTGCGACCTCCGTGCCCTCCTGTTCAAAATACTTCGTGATTGGAATCCCCTTCACCAACTCCATCACAAAATAAGGGCGCCCGGTGTCCGTCGTTCCCGCATCCAACACCTTGGCAATATTAGGATGATCCATCAGAGCCAGCGCTTGGCGTTCGGCTTCGAACCGGGCGACAACTTGCTTGGTGTCCATCCCTAGCTTGATGATCTTCAGGGCCACTCGCCGCTTCACCGGCTCTCGTTGTTCGGCAGCCCAGACAGATCCAAAGCCGCCTTCTCCGAGTTTTTCTAGCAGCTTAAAGCGCCCAATAATCGCACCGGCTTCCTCCGAAACACCCCCCTCACTCGCAAGCGTCTCCACCGAATCACCACCCGGCAAAAAACCAGCCTCATCTTCGTGCGCACTCAGCAAAGCTTTCACGCGAGCACACAATCCAGCATCCTCACTGGCTACATGGGCCAGAAACCCAGCTCGCGCTTCCCCTTCGAGCCCCAGCGCTTTCTCAAACACCGACTCAACGGAGGACAGCTTCGAATCCCCATCTAATTCACTCATCTCTCAATAGTGGCGTCATTTTTCTAAATAGGGCTCAAGAAAGAAACCGAGATCTCGAAAAGAATCCCCTTCAATACCTCGACATATGACAGTTAGCCTCGCTCTTGACTAAGCAACTTAGTCCATTTAGTGTTTCAGCATGGCTACGGTTCATATTCACGAGGCCAAGACTCATTTTTCAAAGCTCATTCAACGCGCTCTCGCGGGTGAGGAGATTATCGTGGCCAGAGGTAAAACCCCTCTTGTCCGACTCACCCCTCTTCCCGAAGCCACAACGAAGCGAACTCTCGGCACCCAAAAGGATTTCATACAATCAATCTCGCCCGATTTCGACAAGCCACTTGAGGAGTTCGAACCCTTCTTCCAGTGACCTACCTCCTCGACACACACGTCCTCCTATGGATGCTGACGGATCCAAAACGACTGGGAAAAAAAGCACACAAGATTATTGAAAACGGCGAAAACCAACTCTTCTGGAGCGCCGCCAGTTTTTGGGAATTGACCGTCAAGGTATCCCTTGGAGAGTTAACACTTCAAAACAACTGGATCGAAACAATCGAACAGGAAAAGAAACGCCTCCGCATTCGAGATCTTCCGATCCTCTGGCAGCACTGTGAGCATCAACTTCAACTCCCGTGGCATCATCGAGACCCTTTTGACCGCCTCTTGATATGCCAAGCTCTGACTGAGGACGCCACCCTAATTACCAAGGATACTCATATCCAACAATACCGGGTCAAGACCCTCTGGTAACACCCGTCCCATGGGAGTGAAACCAGGAATCGATCTCACTCGCCACGCGACACATCGGCTTCCAGAATAAGACATTCCGTTGTGGAGTTTCCCCCATAGGCTATCAGCCTCTTTCCATCGGGGGTGAAGGCGGGATTCCAGAACGTTTCTTTCATGGGAAAACTCCCAACTTCGCGGCCGGTGGCGGTGTTCCAGAGTTTCAAACTTCGGTCATGATTGAGACTCGCGAGCGTCTTTCCATCGGGTGAAAAGCTCCCTCCAAAAGTCCCGCGTTTATGTCCCCTCAGAACCTGTGAGCTTCCATCCTTCAAATTCCAAAGACGCACCGTCGAATCAATGCTGAACGAAGCCAATGTCGCACCATCAGGAGAGACCACCAGCTGCGAGATAGACCGGTCATGCCCGCTCAGAGTACGAAGCCTCGACTGAGTCGCCACATCCCAAACCTCGATCTTGCTGAAGTCGGCTGTCACAAGAATCTGCCCATTAGGGCCTAGCGCCTTCACAGCCGATCTTTGCCCCATCTCGATCACATCTCGCGTTGTTCCGGTATCCAAATCCACAATACGGACATTCTGATCTTTGCCCGTTAGGGCAATGAACCCGTTGACACATGGCACCCTTTGCTGACTGAAGTTCTGCGCTTCAAAATCCAGTTCCAGCCGTTCGATAACCTCCTCCGTGTGCAATCGGAAGGTAATAAGCTCATCCACCGCTAACACTTGGAGTTCGGCCATCCCATTCAAGAATCTCAGCGGGAGCCCCACCTCGGAGAGAGACAACAATTCGCTACGCGACGCGAGATCAAGGACGACCGCATGCTGTCCCTTCAACAAGGCTGCATACCGACCATCCGGAGAAAACACGGGGGCATGTCGCTCAAATCTACCGTCAATCGCTGCGCTCCCCCTCGGCGCTTCACGATCCCAAATAAGCACATCGGTGTCTCGGCCACCCGACGCCACGAAACGGCCATTCGGTGAAATTGCCACGCACCAGACTTCATTCCCATGCCCGAACCACCGATCCAATGGCTCGACGACGCCTGGCTTCCTTAGCCCCTCAAGGCTCCAGATACTCACATCATGACTGTAGCTTCCAAACGCGATGAGCTGTCCCGAGGTATGGATCGCTACTTGAGCAGGGGTACCGATTCCTCTTTCTTCGCGCTGGAAGGGACTCTGGGGTTCTTTCTCTCCCTCAAACCACACAACGGGGCTTCCTCCAATCCGAAGTCCGGCGAAGAGCAAGCCCGCCATGTTCGGAATGAGTATCTCGCCCGCACCTGTCACCCGTCCGTCGTTAAGCTCGGGCCCAAATTTAGGTCCCAGACGCCGGGAAGGAATATCAAACACCCGACGTTCCGATTCCACCACCACAACCAATTGCATTCCATCGTCGGAGATCCCCTGCAGCATGATCGGTCCACCCTCAAAAAGGACCCTGGATCTCCCGCTCACATAGTCCCAGCTCCAGAGCTTCTCCTGACGATCGGCAAAGTACACAACCGATTCCATCGGCGACAAAAAAAACCTCCCTGAAACTCTCACCGGTATGTCACTCGAGCTCAGTTGTCTCGAATCTAAGATCGGCCGATTCAAACCACCGTCCCACATCTGTAGCTCGTCATTATCGAGAACGATGGCAACATGCGAACCAGTTCGAGAATACTCAAAGTCTTTGATCCATCCCGGCAAACGCAGAGTCTTCACTCTCAACCCACTCTTCCAATCCCAAACGATCAGTTCCTTGCCCCCGATCCCGGATCGATCACCCGCCATCGATATCAGCCTTGAGCCATCTGACGAGAACGCCACTTTATCCACCGTGGACTTGTGACCCGCCAATCTCACCACCTGATCACCCTTTGCCTTCTGGTTGAAGTATCGCCACTCCCACCCTCTCAAGTCCGTCTGCTCTTCTCCGGGTATATGGGCTCTCAACAAGTCTCTCGCAGCACCGAGATTGCCAGCTTTGAGGTAGTTGCCCACGGCATTCATGTCGGCAGCATAGAGGTTGAGTCTGGCACTCTCCGCGTTCTCGTCCGCATCTATTCTAGCGAGCTCAGCTTCTCTCTGTCTTTCCTCGGCGTTCGACTGAGCAGCGACGGCAATCTGCTTCTGCTGCTGAGCGACTGAGGCCCACCAGAGACTTCCCGCCAACCCGCAGACCAGACTGAGCCCCACCGCACCCACTGCACTCAAGGCCACGCGATTTCTTCGCCAGGCTTTCTGCAATCGATAAGAAGCGCTCGGGGGAAACGCTAGAACAGGTTCATTGCTAAGGTGTCGTTGCACATCCCTTGCCAGTCCAATCGCCGTCTCATAGCGGCGTGAGCGATCCTTCTCCAAACATTTCAGAACGATCCAGTCGAGGTCACTCGAAAGTGGCAAGTCACCCCTTTCGTTCCGTTGCGGAGTCCGTTGCAGATTGATTTGACTCAGGCGCGTGCTCGGCTTTACGGGATCGCGCTCCCGAATAATCTTCCGCATCTCGTCGATTCCTGAGGCCATCAGCTCCTCGGAATCGAAAGGTGTGGATCCAGTCAGAATCTGATACAGCAACACGCCCAAACTGTAGATATCGGATCGAGTATCCACATCCAAACCACTCATCTCGGCTTGCTCAGGACTCATGTAGGCAGGCGTGCCGATGAATTGGCTGTACTGCGTGTAGATGGTCCGGTCCGTAAGATCCCCTTGCGTCGCCTTCGCGATCCCAAAATCGATCACCTTCGGCACGGGTTCCCCGTCATGCAAAGTGACCATCACGTTCGACGGTTTGATATCGCGATGAATAATTCCCTTCTGATGAGCATGCTGGATGGCCTGACAAACTTTGATGAACAAACGCAGCTTATCACGAATACCTAAGGACTCCCGTTCAAGATACTTCGTGATCGGAATCCCCTTCACCAACTCCATCACGAAGTAAGGCCGCCCCGAATCCGTCGTCCCTGCATCCAGCACTTTAGAGATGTTCGGATGATCCATCAGCGCCAAGGCCTGCCTCTCGGCCTCAAACCGCGCAACAACCTGCTTGGTGTCCATCCCCAACTTAATGATCTTCAGCGCCACCCGCCGCTTCACCGGCTCCCGTTGCTCAGCCGCCCAGACCGAGCCGAAGCCTCCTTCGCCCAGTTTCTCCAGGAGCTTGTAACGCCCAATCAGCCTGCCAGTTTCTTCACTTGCGGACACATCGCTCGCCACTGTTTCAATCGAGTCGCCCTCGGGGAGAAATCCGGATTCCTGATCATGAGCCGCCAACAGCACCTCGATTCGCGCACGAAATTCAGCGTCTGGGCAAACGCGATCGAGAAACTCCGATCGATCTGCCACTTCCAAGGCCAGCGCTTCCTGAAAGACTGCTTCGATGGTAACAGCTTTCGATTCGTCTCCAGAATCACTCATCATTTAACAGTGGCGTCATTCTCCAGAAAAGGGCTCAAAAAAAGAATCTCGGGTTTAGCAGAGTCCACCGTCTCGCGACAGCGGCGTCATCGCGCATGAACGATTATGCTTCGACCCGACGTAGCGCACAGCTTATTCAATTACTCCGAGCAGAAAGAATACGCCCAAATCCCTCCACTCGAGCAAACCATCGCGGCTACGATCTCTCAAAAAACGACCCCGTCGTAGCCACGCCCTTGCGAGATCCCAAGGCCTTAAAAGCGATCCGTAGCAATACCTGTAATCCATGGTTGAAAAACGCCTCCCCTGTGCGAACCTTGTCTTGACGACCCTGAATGACTCGATCAGCTAACAAAGCGCTTAATGGAAAACAAGCTCCAACTCGAATCGTGCTCCTTTCGAGAGGCAGAGCGAAAAGGTCGCGAGGAGAACTGGGCCATGACGTCTCAGGAGCGAATCGCCATTTGCGAACATCTCCGCTACACTGTCTACGGTGATTTAATTAACGCCCCCATTCAAAGAGTTTTTGACGCTGAGGATCCAGCACCGCGTCAAATTTATGATCATCGGCGGCTACGCCGTTAATTTTCACGGGTTTCCTCGCCTGACACATGACATCGATTTGTTGGTATCGGTCAGCGACAACAATATCAGAGCTCTCGAAGAAACGCTTATCTCATTCGGCTTTCCTGAATCATCGTTAGCTCGGCCCCTATTCTGTAAAGATAAGACCATCCTGCGATTTGGTCTTCCCCCCAACCGAATCGAAATCTTCTCGGAAATCCCTGGAGTTTCCTGGGACGAATGTTGGAACAATCGGGTTGGTAGCCAGGTTGACAACATTCCACTCGATTGGATTGGTCTGAGCGAGCTCAGAAAAAACAAGCGAGCCTGCGATCGAAGTAAAGACCAGATTGACCTTGAGGAACTTCCACTTGATTAGCAGACGGTGTCAGAAGCGCTCCCCACCGACGCACTCGTCCGAGCCGGGCCGGTGATAGGATTACGCTATTACGGAGATCGATCCTGATCTCTGGTCATGAAACTGGTACTCGATACGAATGCCTATTCGGAATCAAGCTGCCGAGAATGCTTCGTCCACACAACTTGCGTGCGCTCGGTTCTATTCTCTCCCAACAATTTCGATAGAAGAATCCGATCGCCAACGGCGTCATAAGCAAAACTGACCGAACCTTCCGTATTGATGAATTCACTTCCTGGCCAGGGAACTGGCGATCCGATCACAAACGACTCGTCAACAACTCTAAATTTCGCCACGAACACCTTCCTCTCTTTCAATCCTTGCCCTTCACCTCGATCCACATAGAGCAACTCCTTTGTATTCATAGACCAAGCCACTCCCCTTGAAGAAAACGCAGACAGAGAAAGCACTTTGGTCGGGCCCGTGTTGTCTGACCGCCGAATGAATAGCCGATAACGAAGCGATTCCGTCGACGCGTAAACCACCCATTTGCCATCAGGGGAAAATAACCCATTGGACATTCGAGAGCCAGATTCCAAAAACTCTTCATTCCCCTTAACAGTCCATCCAGTTTTTGAGTCACCACTCAAATTTAATAACAACAAATCATTATCACCTTCTTCCTTCTCTCGATGTACCAAGAGCTGTCGGCCATTTGAATGCATTGAAAGGGGGATCAAAAAAGTCTCGTTCTCAATGAGAATATGAGCCCCCCCAACTCTATCGGCACGCAGCCATCCCAGAGCAGGCATTGAAGATCGATCCGCTACCGAATAGATGATCGCTGAACTATCGGGACTCCAAATCGGAAAAAGCTCAACATCACCATCATGGGTCAATTGTATCGGCGATGGCCGATCCAGGTCGGACATCCACAACTCAACCCCACGGTCTCCAATCAGAGAGTAAGCAGCCGATTTTCCATCCGGCGATAGGCTAAAGGAATGGTATCTGGCCTTAGGTAGAAACTCGGTCTTGACTCCATCCCGATCAACCCAATCGAGAGTATGTTCACGGTTTCGCCTTTCTACAAAGATGAGATCGCCATTAGCAGAGATTTCGAATCCTGCTGCCCCTCCAAAATACCCTTCAACGCCTTCCTCCAATGGCCGCGGAGTCCCCTTGACATTCAAAGTCTGTGGGTCCATCGCCAAGCTCAGCAGTCGGTCGCCAGCTAGAAAAATAAGTTGACCGTTCTCAAGGTAGCGCGGACTCGTCCCGCCATCATAAATCAATTCAGAGCGATCCTCCGATAAACGGTGCAACCTGAGGTCGGCAACATTGAAGGCACCTTTCGCACTATGGGCTACGAACACAACATCCTTCCCTCCTGGTAGGAAATCTGGCCATCGATGCGTGATATCACGTCCCTCCAACTGGGTTAAGATTTGAGGCTCACCGCCGGTATCAGGAATGTATCGCAATCCGCCTGTTTCGACGCCAAACACAATTGTCCCATCGTCCCCCCAGTCCATCCCTACCGAATCTTTAGCAGGACAAAGGTTGGTTACCGGTCCTCCCGTAATCTTCACCTTCTTGATCCAACCCTCCTCATAATCACGAAAAGCCACCCACTGGCCGTCGGGCGAAAAACAGAATTGATCCGCCGTATTAGCGCCAGCCAAAGGCGTCGGATCTAATTGATCGAGTCTTCTCAGAAAAATCTGCGCTTCTCCCGAAGAGTTTCTCACGACCCCCACGAAACCAAGCATTGAACCATCTGGAGACAACTTGATTGCTCGACCGCCGGCGGTATGGAGTCCAAGGTTACCTCCGAGCTCCATTCTAACGCGACGCAGTGAATCCCTCGTCAATTCAGACGACGACACAAGATCCGAAACCGGTTTTAATTTCCAAACAAAAAAGCCCGTCAAAGCACTGGCCACCAGAGCTATCCCGATGCCGGTCATGATGGAAAAACGGCGCGGCGCCACACTGCGCGACGGAGAGCTTTCGGCGCCAGCAATCGAATCATTGGAGGGACTGGAAATCGCTAACTCGAGATCGACTCGAGCGTCCGCAATCTCATGCAAGCGCTGGTCTCGATCCTTTGCAAGGCACTTCCTCAACAAGTAGTATACGGGTCGAGGCAACTCCGGGGGAACAAGCGCCCAGTTGGGTTCGCCCTTCAGAATGGCGGCCAAGGTATCCGCAACGTCCTCTCCCGCAAATGGACTTGCCCCGGCAAGACATTCAAAAAGCACACATCCAAAAGCCCAGATATCAGACCGCTTGTCGACCTGTCTCCCCTTGGCCTGCTCTGGAGACATATAAGCCGCAGTTCCGAGTATCGCTCCGGGTCTAGTATGAACATCCGTGATCGTCGGTGAATCTTCACTCACACCGCAACGATCAAGATTCTCACCGACGTCGCTCAGTGCTTTAGCAAGTCCGAAGTCCAACACCTTCAAACCGCCATCATCACCGACCTTGATATTGGCAGGCTTGAGATCTCGATGGATGATTCCTTTATCATGAGCCGCCTCCAATGCTACAGCGATCTGCTTAGCAACCAAAAGCGACTCTTTAACCGGCAACGGTCCACGGCGTAGTCTCTCAGAAAGATCCTCCGAATCTAAATACTCCATCACCAGGAAATAAAATCCCTCGTGTTCATCAAAGCCATGAACGGTCGCGATATTTGCATGGCTCAATTGAGCCAACACCCTCGCCTCACGCTCAAAACGCGCTAGCCTTTCCTTGTCCTGGGCCAAATCCTCAGGCAACACCTTGAGCGCGACTTGACGATCCAACTTCGTGTCAACGGCCAACCACACCTCACCCATTCCTCCTTGTCCCAACTTGGAGACGATATCGTAGTGGGCGATTGTCTTACCTATCACAACAGGGACGACAGGACGCGACAGTTGATTGCTCCAGCAAAAGCTCAAGACCTAAATCCGCTTCCACCACGATACCACTAGGTTTTACCTGCATCGGACTTCAACTCACACAACAACCACGCCCGAGCATAGGCCCAGTGGCGCTTTGCTGTCGCCGGTGAAATCCCCATCGCCTCAGCCGCTTCTTTGAGTTTAAGTCCGGCAAAGAATCTCAATTCCACAAGTTTAGCTTTCTCTGGCGATTCCAGAGCGAATCTTTGAAGCGCTTCGTCCAGGCTCAATAACGTGGTGTTGTCGGTGTTGATGGCGAAATCCACCGAATCCAGATTCACTCGTTGCAACCCGGCGCCGTGCCGAACTCGATTTCGCTTCCGTGCTCGATCAATCAAAATGCGCCGCATCGCCTCAGCGGCCGCAGCAAAGTAATGCCCTCGACCATTCCAAGGTTTCTGATTTCCTGACAATTTAATCCACGCCTCATGAACAAGGGCCGTTGGCTGGAGCGTGTGTTCTGATCCTTCTTGGGCAAGCCGGGCCGCAGCGAGTTTTCTGAGCTCGTCGTAGACCAAGGGCAGCAGTTCGTCGTTCGCCGTCGGACTGCCGGATTCAATCGCCTCTAAAATGGTCGTGACGTCTCTCACGGGAGCAGACTACTTCAAATCGGATCCAAAACCAATTTCTGGCTCGGCATTCGAGTCCGCACGCGGTGCACGGCAAACATGCCAGACGAATCTCATGGCTCCGAGTGCAGGTCGCGCATCCTGACCACCGATCAGCAGAATATCATTAGTGAGAAAAGTGAGATTGTGCACCCGACGAAACAGATGTGAGAGGTCCAACACACCCAGCTCGCGCTGGAGTTGGGCATCCCAAATAGACACCTGACCGTCGACGGATCCGGCCACCAAACGACGCCCATCCGGTGAAAGACCAAGCGAATGGATCGCCGTTAGATGCGATCTAATAGAACTCCCCACTGGCTCCAAAGTCTCGAGATCCCAGCAGCGCGCATAGCCATCCAAGCCTCCCGTGAAAAGCCGTTTTCCGTCGGGAGACCACGCAACACCCGTGATGATCTGCCCGTGCGCGGGAAAGGCTCGCCCACTGCTCCCGTCGTCACCCACAATAATGACGTTTCCACCAACAGTCACGAAGACTGGGGCTCTGAGTGATGGCGCGATATCGGCCCATAAGAAATAGCGGCCGCGCTCACCATATTCCGGCCAGGGATGAAATTCTGGAGTTCCTCCATTCCACCGCGCCAATGGAGCGAAACCCTCTCCGTCAATAATGAGATGGGATCGACTCAAGTTATTTCTCGCGAGAACGCTCTGAGCAAATCGGATCGAATCGCCGTCGCTCGCCGTTATCACAGTCCTGTGAACGACTCTCTCCGAAGATATATCGACTTCAAACAATTGCCGAGAAGCTCTCGCTTCAGCCTCGGTCAGCAACCAAAGCCTCCCGCCCCAACCCAGGGCCATTTGCAGCACAGGTCCATCCGGACTTTGAATGGCCCTACTCTTCAGGATTCCTTTCGAGCCTACTTCGAACAACCGAACTAGGGTCTGATCCGTTCCGTCTATTCCAGCGAGAAGAGAAGCTTCACCGTCAGGCGCCCGAGCTAAGGCAGGAGAGTTCACGTCGGATAGGAATCTTAATATCGGATCTCGACCCAGAGCTGGAATCGCGGGCCACAGCCGAACAGAACCGTCTTTGCCGCCAGAAGCCAACAAAGATCCGTCCTTTGAAAGAGCAAGACTCCATACCTCATCTGTATGCCCACGGTACCTCTTCAGAAGGTCGCCCGATTCGACATCCCAAATACAAACACTCTGATCCGCGGCTCCCGAATACAACCACCGCCCGTCCGGTGAAAACTCCAATGAAGAAACCCAGGCCGTGTGCCCAAGTAACTCCCTAACTGGCTCCCCACTCCGTACATCAAAAAGCCGAATGACCGGAGGGTCAAAGTGTCCTGAGGCCACCAGGCCACTCGCCGAGCTGACAGCCAAGCAGTCATGACGCCCACCACTCATCACTTCCAAGCCTTCGCGCTTCCCCTCCATCTGAAACACCTCAAATCGTCCTCCCCCGCGCCGGCTTGATCCGATCACCACGATCCGTTTATCCCTCGAGATGGCCACCGGTCCTCTGCCAGCATCGGAAAGAAACTCAGCCTCCTTGGTCTTCCAATCGAAAAGATTCCAACCACGCTCACCTTGAAGATTCAAAATCCGAGATCCGTCCGCCAAAAAACCAATCGACCGATGCTGGTTACCTGAGCCCACACTTGCCACATCGCCGACCACCGTTCCTGCCAGCGAATCGACTACCTTCAAACCAACGAGCCTTTTCGCTGATCGAGAAGAATCCTGATAGACAATCCCGACTTGCCTTCCATTAGGAGACGCAGCCAAAGTTCGAATCCTGCCGAACTCCAGATCCATCAGGGTCTCGATGTCACCATTGGTGCGATCCCAAATTTTGACAGATCCATCATAGCTTCCCGACACAACCCGTGTTGAATCTTCCAAGAATGACACCGCGGACACCGCGTTGTCGTGATGCATACTCCAAGTGATCTCGTCCGTTGCGCTGACCTCACGCCACAGATAACGCCACTCCCAGCCCAATTCGCTCTCAAACTCGGGATCATCCCGATACGGCTCAAGAATGCGCCTTGCCTTCCCGAGGTTATTGTTGGCGAAAGCTAACGCCGCCAAGTTCATGTCCGCAGCGTAAACACTCCGCTTGGCTTCCTTGGCATAGCGATCCGCCTCTTCCTTTGCCTCAACCGCGATCTTCTCGTTCGTCACCGCTTCCGACTTCGCTTCCTCAGCATCAATGCGAGCCGCCTTCTCACGCTTCCAGGAATAAGAGGCAACAACAACACCGACCAAGAGAAAGAGGGTGGCTGTGACGGCTCCTCCCACCAACAACTGATTGCGTCGATAGGCCTTCTGCAATCGATAACCTAAACTCGGCGGGCGGGCCACGATCGGCTCATTCGACAAATAGCGTTGAAGATCCATCGCCAAGCTATTGGCCGTTTCGTAGCGACGGGAGCGATCCTTTTCCAAGCACTTCATCGCAATCCAATCCAGGTCGTGAGCAATCGATTCCAAGGGAAGATTCGTTGCGCTCCGCCCATTGGGGATCGTCGTTTCACTCACACGAGTACTCGGCTTGACCGGATCTCGTTCACGGATAATCTTCCGCATCTCGTCGATGCCAGAGGCCATCAACTCCTTTGTGTCAAACGGAGTCTCTCCCGTTAGTATCTCATAGAGTAACACTCCAAGACTATAGACATCAGAACGGGTATCGATGTCCAACCCGCTCATCTCCGCCTGCTCCGGACTCATATAAGCCGGCGTCCCAATGAATTGGCTGTATTGGGTGTAGATGGTCTTATCGGTGAGCTCCCCTTGCGTCGCCTTCGCGATTCCAAAGTCAATCACCTTCGGAACCGGCTCTCCATCGTGCAAGGTGATCATCACGTTTGACGGTTTGATATCCCGATGAATAATCCCTTTCTGATGGGCGTGCTGGATCGCCTGGCAAACCTTGATGAACAGCTGAAGTTTCTGGATGACCTCTGTCCCCTGCTGTTCAAAGTATTTCGTGATGGGGATCCCCTTCACCAACTCCATCACAAAGTAAGGCCGTCCCGTCTGCGTCGTCCCTGCGTCCAGTACCTTGGCGATATTGGGATGATCCATCATCGCCAATGCCTGGCGCTCCGCCTCGAACCGCGCGACCACCTGCTTGGTATCCATCCCCAGCTTGATAATCTTCAGCGCCACTCGCCGCTTCACCGGCTCTCGTTGCTCAGCTGCCCAGACAGACCCAAAGCCCCCTTCTCCGAGTTTTTCCAGAAGATTGTACCGACCGATCAGCACGCCCTCCTCCTCCGAGACAGGACTATCATCACGTTGCGTCTCAACCGAATCGTCTCCAGGTAGAAATCCCGTTTCTTCATCATGGGCAGCCAACAGAGCATCTACGCGACTCCGTAGCCCAGCATCATCGCCATAAACACGATCGAGAAAAATCTGGCGCTCGCTGGCACTCAATGAGACAGCTTCTTGGAATATTGCTTCGACCGAGAGGTGTCTGAATTGGCGATCCGAATCGTTCATCTATCTATAGTGGCGCCGTCTTGAAGAAAAGGGCTCATTCGAGGATCAGAATAGCCGCGGTCATTCCAAGCGAGCAACAAACCACATCATCCGTTCCGCATATTGACAGTCTACCCATAAAACCATATTAATACCCATATGAAAACGACGGTTGAACTTCCTGATGCTCTTTTTCGATCGCTCAAGGAGACTGCTGCTCGCCGAAACACAACGTTAAAGGAAATATTCATCCACGCCTTAAAACGAGAAGTTGCCACTGATGCCGAAACGAATCTGCCATTTGAGATCGACGAGCTCGGCTTGCCCATACTCCTCAACCAGAAGAAGCCAGTATCCATCGAGCTCGTGAATGCTCTGAGAGATGATGAAGAGCTCCGTCCGTGAATCTGCTTGATGTCAACGTGCTGGTCGCTCTAGCCGATCCGCTGCATACGCACAGGGACGAGGCAAAGACCTGGTTTCGAAACTCAGCACGTCACGGCTGGGCGACGTGCCCGCTCACCGAGAACGCTTTCGTCCGAATCCTCGGGCACCCCGCTTACCCAAACGGCCCTCAGAATCCGATTGGAGCGCTACAGATCCTCCGGCATCTGACCTCCCTTCCTGGTCACCAATTCTGGGAAGACACCCTTTCCCTAACCGATAAAGAACGATTTCATCTCAAACGCGGAACGACGTCGAAGCAATTAACCGATCTCTACTTATTGGGGCTAGCAGTCTCACGAGAAGCGAAACTCGTTACTCTCGGTCAGCGAATTGAAGCCGGTAGCGTCGTCAACGGACACACAGCATTATTCGCCCTCAACGCTCGTTAGCCCTGAGCCATCTTAGCAGCCTACGCAGGCTTCAAGACAAAAATGCTCCAGCGCCTGCAAGATCCCGAATCGCGAGAACGAATGAAGCCCGGCATGTTTGCCGACATCACCATTCTGGATCCAGAGACTGTCCTAGACCAAGCGGGATTCACTACGTCATCGTGAATGGTCAGGTTGTACTGGAGAACAATCAGCACACGGGGGCAAAGCCACGACGCGCACTGCGCCGAGAGGGCTACTAGCTCCTTTGAACCCTACTGAATCTGGTAGTCCAAGCGCAATTGGTCCGCCAGCTGTTCTAGCTCTTCATCGCTCAGAGGGCGATCGTAGATCAACAAGCGAGAGAGCTCGCCATCGAAGGATTCTTTGCCCGGATGATTTGTCGCATCCCGTTCCTGACCAATGGCCATCTTTGATGAGTTTCCGTCCGCGTAAACCGGAAAGCGTCCACTCGCAACCGGAGCGTTCACATCATTGACGAACAATTCCAAAGGCACTTCACCAATTCCGCTGCCCATACGTCCCACCAGTAGGTAGTAACGATTCTCTTCCAACGATTCCGAACCGATCACCATCGGGTTATTCACGTCGAATCGCCCAAATGTCTTGCCGCTTCGGGATCCCATCCAGGGCCGATTGTCATCGGCGAGGTTTCCCCAGATCCCTTCGTAGTTTCCGTCGTTCCGTAAATTTCCGAAGAATGAGCTGACATCCTTTAGCCCGGGCACTTGTGTATACGGAGCCAGAATGGCGAGCCAGGTATAACCCGCTCCTGTCAGGAGGTGATCGAACGCATCCTCGTGATGATTCACTAACTCCTGGCGATTAAAAACTAGCGTGTTGTGGTAGCGGATAGCTGGCACCTGAAGTTTAAGACGAGGCCGACCGGAGCCTGGGATCGCTCTTCCTTCATCCTGTTTGACGAATGCCTTCGCCGGACTAGCAGCCACTTGGTTATTCCATTGTGAGACCCGATCGCCCTCTTCAACCATGACCGACTTATCAGCGTTCAGATCCAGGACTAGATTCTCGGTCATCGGACTAAAGTCAATGTCACCTCCTTCACCAGCAGCCCAGCGGATGCCGCCCAGGACATGCTTTCGATAGCCGGGCAGTCCGTAGACTTCCTTGGTATGCCCTAAGGTCGTGAAGAATGACCGTCCGCCATCGTATTCCTGCAGCCAACTAATCGGATGATCCCCGAACATCTTATCCTTACCCTGATAAGAACTCTCATCGAGTGAAATCAGCACCTTCACTTTGCCGCGCGGGTTGCTCCCAAAGCGATGCCACTCATCGCGAACATTCCAGTGAACCGGCAGATGCAGGGTACTGATATGATCTCTATCCTCCACCTTGAGCCGTGCCATCTGAACGGGGGGATGAGCGACAAGTTTGGTTCCAATCAGTTTCTCATACCAATGCTTGAAAGCACCCATCTCATGCCAGATAGCACCCGCACAATGAATCCCCACGAATCCGCCGCCGCCACGAATGTATCGCTGAAAACCTGCTTGCTGCGTTTCGTTGAAGATTGGCGAAGCGGTTCCGCAATTGTTACTGAAGACAATCACATCGAAGCGTGACAGATCCGGATCGAGAAAGATATCTGGATCCTCGGTCGTGGAGACCTGCCACCCTTCCTCTTCGCCCAAGTCCACGATCATCTTCTCGGCCAAGGCCTTCGAGTCATGCACAAACCCGGTGTCCCCGTTAAAGCTCAGTAATCGGAGTGAACTCTGAGCCTGCAAGAGGCTTTGACACAAGACCACCACGCCCAAGAGCACCACCGAAAGTTTCCATTTGGAATTGGATCTCATAAAACATCCCTATCTCAATACTTGCCGTACGTGCCGAACATCTCATGCTTCGAACGCCGCGGCCGGACTCGAACAGAATGATCAGGTTCCCCGGTGACTCGATCAAACTCATCCGGCGTCCGGACGGTGGGAATATAGTCTCCTGTCCGCTTCGACCACGCCTTCAACTCGGACTTCAAACGAGAGATGACGGGTTCGAGTTCGGGCACATGGATCAAGTTTCTCAACTCGTTCGGGTCATTCAACAAGTCGTATAGCTCAAACTCCGGCCGCGGCGTTTGGAAACAAGCTTGCTGCACAGCGGTCAGAGTGCCCTCCCCGTTTAGCTTCAGCATACTTTGCCAGGTCAGGCTTCGTCCGGCATCGGCTGAGGGCGTCGCTGCCAGATCAAAGTAAGTATTCCGAATGAGCTTATAGCGTTGGTTTCCAATCGAGCGTCCATGGTCCTCGTAGTCGTGCCAATGATCTTCCGCGAAAACAAAATCTCTCACGGATGTCGCCGGATCTTTAAGCGTTGGCAAGAAGCTCACACCGACAAAGCTCGAAACAGCCGGCAAGCCGGCCAAGTCTAGAAATGTCGGAGCAATATCGACGGCACTCACCAAGCTCTTGGTTTCCGTTCCGGCCTCAACGCCCTTGGGCCATTTCACAATCCAGGGCGTCCGGATTCCACCGTCATAAAGACTCGTCTTGTCACGTGGAAAGGGACGTCCGTTATCGGTGATGAAAAGAATCAATGTGTTCTCACTCACTCCTTGCCGTTCTAATTCTGCCACGACCCGCCCAACATAGAGATCGAGCCGACCAATCTCATCGTAGTAAAGCCGAAGATCTTCGCGCACCTCCGGCGTATCCGGCAAATGAGGAGGCACGAGAACTTTCGCGGGATCGTGCGGCGGATCTAGCGCTCCGTCCTCATACTCGCGATGAGGATCCAAGGCCGCTAACCAAAGAAAGAAAGGCTTATCCTTGGGACGGTTCTTCAGGGTGGGGATCCACGCCTCACAACCACTGGGAGCCTTCGCAATCATTTTCGGCGGCGCCGTCCCATCGCCAGTCGGCAAAATGAATCCCGCCATCGAGGCCTCAAAGATCTCATCAAATCGATCCTTCACGCCCTCTCCTAGATGCCATTTTCCAGCCGCTGCCGTGTAGTATCCCGCCGCCTTCAACTTCTCGACAAAGGTCACCGAGGCACTTGGAAGCGGCCAATGCAACTGTTCCGCTCCCGTGTTGTGGGGATAGCGTCCGGTTATGATACTCGAACGACTCGGACTGCATGAATTCGCGGTGAGGTAGGCGTGCCGAAAGAGCATGCCATCGCCGGCCAACCGATCGATATTCGGCGTTCGAACAACCGGATTTCCATACACACCACAATCGTTCCAGTTCATGTCATCAGCAATGATGAACACGATATTAGGGCGTTCAGCGGCACACACCGCCAAGGCTCCGAACAGGCTAAACAAACAAGCTAGATTTCGCATCACAACAATTAAAGCGGGAGCAACGCATCCGCTAGCCACTCCCCCAAAAAGACTTTCCGAAAAGCAAATCGTCAAGCGCGAGAAAGGGACCAAAGCGACAGCTAAGCTCTCGCACTCCAAAAACCCAATGAGATTCCAGCATTTCCTTGGAGTGCGGTAGCAAGGCTTCCGCTTTCACCACAGCAAGACCACCAAGACACCAGCCCTCGAAACCAATCTCACCGCCTTACCCCATCACGATCCTACTCCTCCAACACACGCGGAGTCGGATTCTCAACATCCAATACAGGACGCTGCTCAGAGCCTCTCGCCCCCTCATGCCCTAATCGACTCTTCGCATCCGCTGCGAAGTTCAAAAGCTTCCGCACAACGCCTGGATTATCTGCCGAAACATCGTTCTTCTCCTGGGGGTCACGTGTCAGGTTCACCAATTTCCCTTTTCGACCCGGCCCTTGACGATCATAGGTACTCCAAACAGGGAAGCGCCTCTCCAAGTCCAGATGAAGCTTCCACGGACCCGATCGCACGGCCTGTAACTGATGACGTCGATAGTAGTAAAACACATCGTAGGACGTCTTCGCACCCTCGACACCACGTAAGAGATCACCAATGTCTTTTCCATCGATGAGACGTTCCGATTGGTAAGGTTTGCCGTCAACGATTCCCAAGAAAGTTGGCAACAAGTCCATTGTCGTCGACAACTCGTCACACTGAGATCCCGCTGGAATCACCCCGGGCCAGCGCACGACCATGGGGATGCGCATGCCCCCTTCCATTGTCTGCCCTTTGTGACCTGACAAGGGCGCGTTCGATCCTCCGTTTCGCCCATTCGATCCGTTGTCGGACGTGAACATCATCAAGGTATTCTCCGCGACCCCCAAACGATCCAGAGCTTCCAATAGGCGCTTTGTCGAAGCATCGATCTCTTCCACTGTAGCACCATACTTTCCATTCTCACTCCGTTTCAAAAAGTGTTCCGTAGCAAAG
Source organism: uncultured Verrucomicrobiota bacterium (assembly GCA_964342405.1). Classification (GTDB taxonomy): domain Bacteria; phylum Verrucomicrobiota; class Verrucomicrobiia; order Limisphaerales; family AAA164-E04; genus UBA2970. The sequence continues at coordinate 24,500 of CAYFGX010000022.1, forward strand.
AGCGGAAGATGAGGAAACGTGTGGGGGAGATAGAGAAAAAAGGGTTTGTCTCGATTCGACTCCATGAACTTGATCGCTTCTTCTGTGTAGCGTTGCGTCAGCGTCGCCTGATCAGCCGGAGCTTCAATCACCCGTTCCTGATCGAGAATCGGAAGAGGTGGGTCGCCGCGTCCCTTGTGTTGCATGTCGTTCGAATAGGGAATGCCATAGTAGCGATCAAATCCATGACGCGTCGGCAAGTGCTGCGGCTGATCTCCGAGGTGCCATTTCCCAATACAAGCCGTAGCATAACCGCGCGCCTTCAACGCCTCAGCCAGAGTCAACTCATCGGGATGGAGTCCCCGCGTGCTTCGTGGGATCAACACCCAATGCTCCGTCGAATCCTCATGCATTCCAACGCGCTGGGCATAGCAGCCCGTCATCAAACTCGATCGCGAAGGCGTGCAGACAGGACTAGACGAATAGAAATGAGTGAATCGCATTCCCTGCTTCGCGATCGAATCAATCGCCGGGGTCCGGTTCTTCTTGGATCCATAGCAGCCCAAATCGCCATACCCCAAGTCATCGCAAAAGATGACAATGAAATTAGGCGACGCAGCGCAAGCCTGCCCCGCAACCAACAACAATAGCAGCAACCGAATCATAGGAATCGCCAAAAGCCTATCCGTCCCCCCTCAAACAAACAAGCTCCTGGTTCCTTTCGTTGCCCTGCGGAGGGCTTACTCGTCTCACCAACTCTACCTCAGTCTTGCTTAGTTAAGTTAACTAGACTAGTTTTTTCAAAGTGAAACAAGTTAACATCTTCGAAGCCAAGACCCACCTCTCTGCACACATTCAAGCGGCCTTAGACGGAGAGGAAGTGATCATCGCAAAGGCGGGTAAACCACTCGTTCGACTCCAACCGATCGAAAAACAAAAACGAAAACTGGGCGGATGGAAGGGGAAGATCAAAGTAGCACCCGACTTTGACGAATGGACTCCAGACTTGGACAAACTGTTCGGAATGGATCCTTCCGAGCAATGAAACTCCTCCTCGATACACACGTTCTCATTTGGTGCTTCGAGAACAACAAGCGCCTCAAAGGTCCCGTGCGGGAGGCAATCACCGATAGCAACAATACAGTGTTCGTCAGTGCTGCGTCCACCTGGGAACTGTCGATTAAATCCGCCCTCGGAAAAATCTCCATTCCAGACGATCTTGAAGTCCAACGAGAACGCTGCGACTTCAAAGCATTGTGCGTTTCGATCCAGCACACCCTTGCTCTCAAGAATCTTCCAGATCATCACCGCGACCCCTTTGATCGGCTCCTCATTGCTCAGGCCATGGCAGAGTCACTGACCCTGGTAACCCATGACCCCGTCATATGGAGCTATCCCGTCGCTACGCTGAGAGCTTAGATCGTTCGCTGCGCTTACAGTTCAGTCTTAGGCTCTCCCTCAATCAATTCCTCCGCCTCACGCTGCAAGGCACCAGAACACATCCAGACGGCCCAGGCAGGCGCAAACCTTGCCTCCAAATCGTTCCAATCATTTCAATTCACCTCAAACATCTCTTTCGCCTCCAGCAGACTCTGATTCGCCGCTGAACCGTGACCCTGTTGCTGGAGTGCCATCGCGGCAATCACCAAAGCTCGATGCTTGATCGCCTGGGACCGAACCCTATTAGAGGCAATGGCTCCGGCTATCTCCGCTGCTTGTTGCCAATCTCCAGACCGATAGGCGCCCAACGCCAACCCATTCCCCACGCAAGGCGAACCCACCCATAGTCATAGTCGGCACCAAGATACACGTCCTTCGCATAGCGACTGACTTCCTTGATCCCGACTCGGGAAGCTGGCACCGAAGGCAAGTAGCACATCAACGCCGAACGGAACTCTCGTGATCGAGGCCCTTGAATTGACCCGACATACGCATCCAGAATCTGCTGCATCTTGTCATGGTCACCGCGACGGGCGGCAAGAGCGAGACGCTCTACAACGGCAACGGACGGAAATGACGCGAGCCGATCCGCAACAATTTCCGCTTGCTCCGGACTCATGCAGGCCGGTGTCCCAATCATCTGGGCGTAGTTGGTGAAGAGCGTTTTCTCGGTGAGTTTTTGATTCGTCGCCTTGGCAATCCCGAAGTCGATCACTTTCGGCACCGGATTGCCGTCGTGCAGTGTCACCATCACGTTTGCCGGCTTAATATCGCGATGAATGATTCCTTTCTGATGCGCATGCTGAATGGCATGACAAACCGGCATGAAGAGTTCCTGTCGTTTTGCAGTGGAGAGCTTGTTCTTGTCGCAGTACTCCGTGATAGGCACGCCTTTGACCAACTCCATCACGAAATAAGGTCGCCCCGAATCCGTCGCGCCAGCATCTAAGCCCCGGGCAATGTTGGGATGATCCATCATCACCAGAGCCTGTCGCTCCGCCTCAAATCACGCCACGACTTGGCGAGTATCCATACCCAGCTTGATGATTTTGAGCGCAACTTTGCGAACCACCGGCTCAGTCTGCTCTGCCATGAAGACAGCGCCCATGCCGCCCTCGCCAATCTGTTGCAAAATCTTGTATCGGCCGATAACCGTTCCTGGACCTTCACTCAAAGGAGAACCGATGCCCTCGACCGTATCTTCACCCATCGCAGCGGGAGCGTGGAAAAAGTCAGTTGCGCGACCGGCCGCTTCGAGCAGGTGTTGCATCGCCGCATCGCCGTGGCAGGCTAGCTGCAGGTAGGCAGCCCGCTTCTCGGAATCCGCAAAATTCTTCGCCTCGTTAAAAATACCCTCTTCGCGCTCGTTCAATTCAGTCATAGCAACGCCTTTATTGAGGTAAACGAAATTACGGGATGAAACCCGACAGCTAACTTTTCTCTAAAAAAACGGTGGGGCGAGCGTCCTCGCTCGCCGCGTCCCGCCCGCTGGGGCGGGATGAAAGATTGCGCGGTGGAGAATATAGGCAAGGCTACCGGAGGAGCCCGGCTCGCGAGTACGCTCGCCCCACTCAATCAGTCTTAGCTTTTGCAGCATGTGCAGTAAGTTACCATCCATGCTGCAAATTTGACAATGATCGAATCTGATCTAGTATACCTGCTGGATGAAGTTCATCAATCGCTCCCGCGAGCTGGCCCAGCTGAATCAGAAAACCGCAAGCGACCAGGCCGAACTGATCGTGGTCTATGGTCGACGTCGTATCGGCAAGACGGCTCTCTTGTCACACTGGCTCAAGGGCCACAGCACCGTCTCGCAAGCCTACTGGGTCGCGCATCGCACAACCTCAGACCGGCTCCTCACTTCATTCTCACAAGCCGTCAGTGCCTTGATTCACGCAGATGCCAGTCCCGCTCTCACCTTCCAAGACTGGGAGTCCGCCCTAGAACAAGTCTTCCTCTTGGCGCGCAACCAACGATTGCTCTTGGTCATCGACGAGTTCCCTTACCTCATCCAGTCCTGTCCAGAACTGCCCTCTCTCCTCCAAAAAATCTGGGATCGCTACCATCACCAATCTCAACTCGTTCTCGCGATCTGTGGGTCCCACTATCACATGATGGTCGACCAATTTTTCTCCTCTCGCCAACCACTCTTTGGCCGGGCAACCGGCAGTCTCTTGGTCGATGAAATCCCCGCCAATGAACTGAAGGGATTCCTTCCAAAGTACAGCCCCGATCAAATCGCCCAAACAGCCGCCGTGATCGGAGGCGTACCTCACTACCTCAGTCTTTGGAATGACACCGTCCCGCCGCTAAAGAATGTCGAGGAACTCGTTCTCAGCGCCGCGACCCTGTTCCGACACGAAGCGCTCTTTCTCATCCAGGAAGAGCTGCCCGAGCCGAGAACCTACCTGGCTGTTCTCGAGGCCCTAGGAGGACGACACCAGGCCCCCGTCGCAATCAGTAAAGCAACCGGGATTGACCGCGGCCATGTAGGCAAGTATCTCAACACACTCGTAAAACTGCGATTCGTGGAGAGAGTCCTGTCAGCGGATCTCAAAACGCGGAAGAATACCCGCACGTCACGTTACGAAATCCGAGATCCCTATCTCCGCTTTTACTTCGAGTTCATCTACCCACATCCCGACTGGATCGAACAACGTCGGATCAAACCCCTCCGCGAGGCGATCCAATCTCGCTTCGACGCCTACGTCGGAAAGCAGGTTTTCGAGGACTGGGCTCGCACGGTCATTCGAGAGCTAGGAGACCAGGAAGCGCTCCCCTTCGTGCCGGACGAGGTGGGGCGAGCCTGGAATCCACGGGTCGAAATCGATGTTTTCGCCGTCAATTGGAAAGAACGAATCGCCCTGGCAGGCGAATGCAAATGGCAGCGGGAGAAAATGGGGCCTAAACATCTCGAGTCCCTGCAGCAACGCGCCGAGAGGCTAGACCGCGTGGAAGGATTCCATTTTCACTATGCTCTCTTCTCAAGATCTGGATTCACAGCAAGCTTGTTGAACAAGGAAAAGTATCCCCATCTCCTCCTCTTCAGCGGCCCCGAACTCAAACGCATCCGCTAACAAATCCTGAGGGGCGGGACGAATGTTGGGGGACCGATTTAGGGAATGGCTCCTGACGGAGCCCGGCTCGCGGGGACGCGAGCCCTACCGTGGAACCCCAAGATTTCCTCGCGCCCTTTCTCTCTTCCCACTAGACTCACTCACCATGAAACAACGCCTTCGAACAGTCGTTCTCCTCTGTTTGAGCCTATCGAGTTTCCCTCAACTCTCGACGCTTGGCGGCGTTGCTTCCATCACCGAGTTCTTCGACGCCCACTGTTTCGATTGCCACGACAGCGAAACGTCCAAAGGGGATCTCAACCTCGAAACACTCTCATTCGACCTGAAGGATCGAGCAAGCTTTGATCGCTGGGAACTCATCCACAACCGCGTCCTCAACGGCGAGATGCCGCCCAAGAAACGAACTCAGCCCGACGCAATCGAACGCCAACACTTTCTCCAAGCACTTGCGACTCCGCTGACCGATGCGGACGAAGAACGCATCCGCGAGTCCGGCCGCGCCAAAGTACGCCGACTCAACCGCTACGAATACGAAAACAAGATACGCCATGTGCTCGCCGCCCCTTGGCTCATGCTAGCCGATCGGCTTCCAGCCGACGGCATCAAACACCTCTACAGCAAATCCGGAGAGATCCTCGACGTCTCTCACGTGCAGATGGAGCAGTATCTCAAAGTCGCCGAGTACGCCGTAAGAACGGCTTTGCAGACCGCCGCCCACCCGACCACTAAAACCAAATACTACGCCCGCGAAGAACCCACCATGCAGAACTACCTCCGCTACCGCTGGAGTCAAAGTTCTGCCACGCGAGCGGCGATTCCGCTCATCGGCACCACGCCCGAGCCTGAAGTCATCCGCGGCAACAAACCCATCACTGTGGGAGAGAGCGCCCCGGACCTTCGAGAACAGGAGGCGATGGGATTTGTTTCCGGAACCTACACCGCCACCACAAAGTACGACTTCACCCGAATGCGGGTTCCAATCGACGGCGACTACCGACTTCGCCTAAAATCCTACTCCTTCCTGGCCGGACCGAACGGTCGTAGTGGCGGTGACGACAATGGTCTGACCGGAGGACGTCAGGCTTGGTGGAGGCCCAGCCGGACCGAGGCTTTCCGAGGGCAACGAAGCGAGCCCATCACCCTCTACGCCCTCGCGGCAAGTGGAGACAGTCGTTGGCTCACCACCTACGATGCCCTTCCCGACCCCACGGTCATTGAGCGACGCGTGACACTTAAACAAGGCGAAGGAATTCGGCCGGACGCCGCTCGCCTCGTCCGAACCCGCCCCGGTTGGAAAGGGAATCCCAATGCTACCAAAAAGGGCATTCCCGGTTTTGCTCTCAATTGGCTCGAGGTCGAAGGCCCCATCCATGTCAGCTGGCCACCCCCGGCCTTTCAGGCACTATTCGGCGATACGGAGTTCACATGCACCCGCGACGGTTCGGTGCAACTGACGACTACCGACCCAAGCGCCGATGCTCGCAACCTGATTCGTTCCTTCATCCAAAGGAGTCTGCCGACGACACCGCATAGAACTCAACTCACTGATCAGTATCTCGCAATCTACCGCCGCGCTCTCGAGCTCGACCAATCATTCACCGACGCACTCGTGATGACTTTCGCAGCCATCCTCTGCTCACCTGAGTTTCTCTATATTGACTTTCAGCCGGGCGAACTCCCTCCCAAACAACTCGCCCGACGTCTCGCGTATTTCCTCTGGGAGAGCCCCCCTGACAGGGTCTTGCTGACGACGGACAACCTTCAGGATCCGGCGGTCCTCTCACGGGAAACGGACCGCATGCTCGATCACGCGAAATCGCACCGATTCCGTCGACTGTTCCTTGATCACTGGCTCGACCTTCGCGATCTCAACGCCAACACCCCGGATGCCGAACTCTATCCCGACTATTACCTTCATGACCTCCTGACGGAATCCTCTTTGCGCGAAACCCAATTGTTCTTCGATGAACTACTCGAACGAGACTTACCCATTCGAAACCTTGTTCAGGCGGACTTCACTTACACCAACGAATGCTTAGAACAACACTACCAACTCGCGACGAAAGAGGGCGTTCAACCGCGACGCACAGAGCTTCCAGCCACTAGCGATCGAGGGGGGCTCCTAACCCAAGCGAGCATCCTCAGAGTCACTGCTAACGGGACCACCACCTCACCCGTAATCCGAGGGGCCTGGCTCGTGGAACGCATCATGGGGATAGACATTCCCCCTCCGCCGTCTGGAGTGGATGCTGTCGAGCCTGACACTCGAGGTGCGACCACCATTCGCGAGCAGCTCGACAAACACCGCGAAGCCACAAGCTGCAATGCGTGCCACATCAAGTTTGACCCAGTCGGGTTCTCACTTGAAAACTATGATATCGCCGGTGGATGGAGGGATCGGTATCGGGCCGTCGATGCCGCGAAAGAACCGGTGGAGGGTCTAGGAAAAAACGGGCACCGCTACGTCTTTCACTACGCAAAGCCCGTTGACAGTCAGGGTCAACTAGCGAACGGGAAAGCCTTTGCTGACATTCGAGAACTGAAACAATTATTAGCCCAGGAAGAACGCCAGCTCGCCCGCAACTTCGTGCAACAGCTTATTACCTACAGCACCGGTGCTCCGGTAAGCTTCTCTGGCCGCGACGAAGTTGAAACCATTCTCAATCAATGTGCGCCGGATTACGGAATCCGATCCTTGCTCCACGGCGTTGTCCAAAGTAGTTTCTTCAGGATCAAGTAAGATGAACCCTTCAAACGCTGGTATCAATCGACGTCAGTTCCTTCGTGGAACCGGCGTTGCTCTCGCACTTCCTCTTCTCCATTCCATATGCCCACGAAGTGTCGCCGCGAAAGCGGTCGAGACGCCGCGGCGGATGTTGGCCATTTGCAATAATCTAGGCGTCCTGGGATCAGGGTTCTTTCCCGAGCAGGCCGGCAAAGGCTACCGCCTTTCTCCCTACCTTGAAGAAATCGCTGCTCACCGAGATGACTTCACAGTCCTCAGCGGCGTTTCGCACCCCGGGGTTGATGGCTCTCACTCATCAGACGTTTCTTTTCTTACCGCGGCCCCTCATCCGGGAGGGGGTGGTTTTCGCAATACGATCTCTTTAGATCAATTTATTGCTCGGGATATCGGACATCTCACCCGCTTCCCTTCACTCACTTTAGGTGTCAATGCCAAAGCTGGACGCCGCAGTCTTTCCTGGACCGAATCCGGAGTGCTCATTCCTTGCGAAAACAAAGCATCTGAGGTCTACAAAAAACTCTTTTTGCAGGGAAGCCCCGATCAAATCGAGCGACAGATTCAACGTCTCAAGCTCGGTGAAAGCATCATGGACACAGTGGCTGAACAATCGCGCTCACTGAACCGTCGCCTGGGTCGCCAGGATCAAGAACGACTCGATCAATACTTCACCGCCGTCCGCGATGTGGAGAAACGACTTTCCAAGGCCCAATACTGGGAGCGCCTTCTAAAACCAGAGGCCCCGATCGCCGAGCCTGAAGACCCCCGCGACAAAAGTGAGTACATGGAGATGACTCGATTGATGTACCAAATGGCGCGCCTCGCTTTCGAGACTGACTCCACTCGAGCGATCACCCTACTCCTCGACAGTAGCAACTCACCGACCATCAAAGTCGAGGGAACTAAGATCACGGACGGCTACCACAACCTCTCGCATCACGGAAAGAACGAACGGAAGCTTACCCAACTAGACGCCATCGACCGCGCCCACATGAGATTGCTTGGGGAGCTATTCGACGACTTGAAAGCGACCGAGGAAAGTGAAGCGTCGGTCTTCAACAACACGACCATTGTTTACGGCAGCAATTTCGGCGATGCGAACAAGCACACCACCGATAACATGCCGATACTCGTCGCTGGCGGTCGCTTCCGGCACGGGCAACATCTCGCCTTTGATCGAGATAACAACTATCCCCTTCCCAACTTCTTCGTGAGCCTCCTCCAAAGCATGGGTCTCGAGCACGAGCGTTTCGCAACCTCAACCGGCACGATGCGAGGCTTAGAGATTGGGTAGCGACTTCGGTAGGGCGAGCGTACTCGCGAGCCACCTCCACGCACGCCATTACTACCGAGGATTATAAAATCCCAACAGTTAGCGTTATGTCTCTGGCGGGAAAGCGGCCCCAGGGCCGCTCGGCTCGCGAGTACGCTCGCCCTACCTTCTGCCGGATTGACAGACTTATAGAACCCTATATACTTCTTTTATTGAATCGTTCCGCCATTCTCGCTTCCATGTAAGAAAACATCCCTCCCGCGGGGTTCTCATTCCGTCTGAATCGGGTTGCATTGTATTTCTCACAGCAACAACGGAGCGACGAAAGCCCTGGCTCGCAAGCCCCGACAACCACAAGCTCCTCCGTACAGTCTGGCTGAATTCAACTTCCTGGCTTGTCGGGCCATACTTGGTCATGCCGGATCATATCCACTTATTCTGCGCTCCAAGAGAACTCTCCTGCGAAATCGAAACCTGGGTTCGATTCTGGAAAAGGGCGTTCGCAATAGAGCACGGCAATCCTCACTGGCGATTCCAAGCTGCTAGCTGGCATCACCGCCTACGAAGCGAAGACTCGCGAGAGGAGCGGTGGCGCTATATTCGAAACAATCCGGTGAGAGCAGGCCTTGTCCGGAAATCTGACGCCTGGCCCTTCCAAGGCAAGATCTTCGACATTTGACAACTAGGGCAAACGTTCCTCCATGAGGCTCGCGAGGGAATCTCGCAAAACCGCTCTCATCCCCGAAACCTCCAAGCTTGCCCTCCGTCCGCCAAACCATTCAAATACCACGCATCACCAACATCGTGTCATGAAGTGGTTTATCACAATCTGGTTGGCTAGCGTCACGGTTCTCAATGCCGAACGTATCCCTTGGACCTCGGGCAATGTCCAAGGTTCCCCGGAGCCACCGTCTCCCTACACCGTCGAGCGCCTGTTCCCAGAACTCGAGATTCAACGCCCCGTTGAGTTCATGTTTGCCCCCGGAAGCCAGGACCTTTTCATCGCGACCGAGCGAGCACAGATCTGGCATGTCGACACCACAACGTCGCCCGCGAACCAGCATCTCGTCGCCGACATGAAAGAACACTTTGAGAAGCCCGGTAACGTCCTCGGCTTCGCCTTCCATCCCAAGTTCGACCAGAACCGCTTTATCTTCATCAACTACAATGAAGGTGGGCAAGAGGACCTCGGCGCCCACATCGCTCGCTTCGAAGTCACGGAGGAGCGTCCCTACAAACTCATCTCAGAAAGCAAGAAAGTCCTCATCCAATGGCCCGCCGGAGGGCACAACGGTTGCACCCTCGCCTTCGGCCCGGACGGCTATCTCTACTTCTCGACCGGAGACGGCGCCGTCCCAGACCCACCCGATAGCCGCTATTACACAGGCCAAGACAACAGCGACATCATGGCCTCGATTCAACGAATCGACGTTGACAGAGAAGCCGATGGCAAGCCCTACGCGATCCCGCCCGACAACCCGTTCATTAACCAGATCAACACACGTCCCGAAATCTGGGCATTCGGCTTTCGCAACCCCTTCCGGATGGCTTTTGACCAACGCTCTGGAGAGCTTTGGGTGGGCGATGTCGGTTGGGAACAATGGGAAATGATTTACTACATTCGCCGGGGCGGAAACTACGGCTGGGCCGCCACCGAAGGGCCAAATCCCAGGGTCCTCACAGACATTGAACGAGCTCCTGGTCCCATCCTACCTCCAATGATGGCGCACCCTCACAGCGAAGCAGCGAGCATGACTGGTGGGCAGGTCTACTACGGAAGTCGTTACCCGGATCTTCACGGTGCCTATGTCTACGGCGACTGGGAAACCGGGCGCATCTGGGCACTTCGCAATCGAGCGGACCAGATTGTATCGCACCGCGAGCTTTGCGACACCTCTCTGAAACCTGTGTCCTTCGCACTCGATCCCCAGGGCGAACTTCTGATCCTGGACCACAACAGCGGCATCTATGGCCTCGTTCCCAACGATTCAAAAACGAGTGATGCCCCCTTTCCCACCCAACTCAGCCAAACCGGCCTATTCAGCACGCTCAACCCACTCACGCCCGCCCCAGGGACAAGCCCCTACGAGCCCATCGCCCCCATGTGGAACGACCACGCCACAGCCGAGTGGCTCCTCGCGATCCCAGGTGACGGATCGATGGCCCGAAGAGGTGGGGTTCGGGATATAGCGGGTGACAACTGGTTCTATCCCACCAACACGGTTCTTGCCCGCACCTTGAGCCTTCAACTCGACCTCGCTGATCCGAAAACGTCCCAACGCGTCGAAACTCAAATGCTCCACTGGGATGGACAAGAATGGAACCCTTACACTTATCGCTGGAACGAGGAACAGACAGATGCTGAACTCGTCGCAAAGGAAGGTAGTTCGACCCAATTCACAGTGAGCGACCCATCGGCTGCGGGCGGCATTCGTGAGATCCCCTGGAAGTTTCACTCCCGATCCGAGTGCCTCCGCTGCCACAATGTCTGGTCCGGAATTCCGATCACCATGAACCCACTCCAACTCGGACGGGGCGAAGGGAGCGAGCTGGAGCGATTCACCCAACTTGGCCTGATGGATTCCACGGAACCCGGCAGGCGCCGCGGTCGACGAGGAAATAGCAACACCCCTCTGGTAAACCCGTACGACGAAAGCCACCCAACTACCGCCCGGGCTCGAAGCTGGCTCCATGTGAATTGTGGCAGCTGCCACATCTTCGGGGCAGGCGGCGGGATACAGTCTCAGTTCGATATCGGAAAACGCCTTGAGGACGCCCGCTCTATCAACGTCGATCCCACACGAGGGACGTTCGGAATCTCTGCGCCAAAAGTCCTCGCCCCAGGTAATCCCTATCGCTCAGTCGTCGCCTATCGCATCAGCACCGAGGGCGCTGGTCACATGCCTCAAATCGGATCGCGCCTCGTCGACGAGCGAGGAATCGCTGTCGTGATGGAGTGGCTCATGACGATGGAATCCGATTCGGATGCCCAAGAGATCGCTGACCGTTCATCAAAGGCGATCGCAACAAACGCCGAGGCTGACGTGACTCCACTCCTCCAATCCACGGAAGGTAGCCTCGCCTTGATGCATCGAGCCCTCGCAGAATCGGCTGACTCCACGCTCAGAACCTCCATCGCTCGACTAGCCAAAAGCGAAAACAACCCCTTCGTCAGTGGTCTATTCGAGCATTGGCTCGCCCCAGATGAACGGAAGGAAACCCTGGGAACGGATATCAAGCCATCAGACATCCTCGAGCTCGAAGGGGATCCACTGCACGGAGAAGAACTCTTCTTCGGCAGCACCCAATGCTACACCTGCCACCAACTCAATGGACAAGGCCGCCCCTTCGGTCCTGACCTAAAACTTTCGGCTGCTCGCTACGATCGCGAAGCCCTGCTCGATCAGGTTCTCTACCCGTCCAGCGCAATCGCTCCCGAATACACCTCGGTCTCCATCACCCTCGAGGACGATACCGAGATCTCGGGACTTGTCCGCGGGGAAACCGAAACGCAACTCACGATTCTTGATTCAAACACTACGGAACATACTATCGAAAAGGAGAAGATCTTCTTCCGCACCAACTCCCGCCTCTCAGCCATGCCCGAAGGTCTCCTGGCTCCACTAAGCGCCCAAGAAGCCGCCGACCTCATCAGCTACCTCACGTCTCTCAAACGCTAGGCGGTCGAACGAAAGCCGGCCCATGCCATTCCGAGTCTTTTAACGCGGATAGCACGGATTCTACAGATCAACTCAACCATGCGGGATGCGAGCCTTCTAATTCGCGAACCAATCGCCACGAAAGATTCTGATCAAAGAGGAGCTTCACCGCGAGACCGCCGACAAACGCCGTTCCCGATCGGCCGCGAAGGCCAAGCAAGCCCGAATATCCTCCACCGAGAGATCAGGAAAATCAGTCACTATCTCATCTTCACTCATCCCCGAGGCCAGATAGTCTAGCACGTCAGAAACCGTAATGCGTAACCCACGAATGCAGGGTTTGCCACTCCGCTTCCCGGCTTCCATCGTGATGACGTGACCATAATCCATAGCTCTAATCTAGGAGATCGAGGGGTCTCGTCAATCGAATCCGATTAACGGCACCTCCAGATCTACTGAGCGATTACAGATTCCCTTCAATTCTTCCTCAAACCTGCTGGAACAAGCGGCCCCGCGAACGGAGCAGCCAAAGACCTACTTCCCAGAAGGCAGTATCAATCCGCGGCCTCTCCGAATCAAAAACTCGAGCGACCCAGATCACCCACTAATACGATACCGGGATGCAAGGAATCGCCCCGAATCGTCCAAGGACGGAGGATGCCTCCCGTGGTTCAACTTCGAGAGCCCCAACATCCGTTGCCAGTCCGCCCGCATTTTGGCAGAATACCTCAAATGCCGGATCGAGACCACCAATCTACCGATGAAGCCAGCCTGGCGATGGCACGCCTCGTCGCGGAGAAGGTCGCAGCCGATCCGCAACTCATACGCGTGGCCCAAGAGAACCTGAAGCGCTGGATTGGGAAATCCAAAGGTTCAACTGCATCGGCACATCTTGAGTGGCAACAGATCCTCAACACCAAAAGCCCGAACGAGATCCTCAACTTGCTCCGCAGCCCTACCGAAGAAGGACAACGCCTCCGGCAATCGAATCCTTTCGCCGGCATTCTCACTCCGCAGGAGCGTTGGCAGATCCTTTCCGCTCATGACTCGCCAACAACTTGAACATGTCATTCGAGCCGCGGGCGCGATCACGAACACTGACGATCTCGTGATCATTGGCAGCCAGGCGATCTTGGCCCCATACCCCGAAGCACCCGCCGAGCTTCTGCGTTCGATTGAGGCTGACATCTTCCCAAAAGAGCATCCGGAACTCTCGATTCAGATCGATGGCGCCATCGGAGAACTATCGCCTTTTCACAAGACCTTCGGATACTACGCCCACGGAGTGGATGCCGACACAGCCACACTACCGCCAAGCTGGGAAGAGCGACTCATTCCAATCAATAATTCCAATACTCGCGGAGTGACAGGTTGGTGCCTCGAGACCAATGATCTAGCCTTCAGCAAACTCGTCGCCTCACGAGAGAAGGATCTCGAATACATAAGAGACTTGATCAGGCATCGGTTAATTGATGCTGTCGTTCTTGAACAACGCATCACCGAGTCACACGTTCCGGATATTCACAAGAGGAACCTACGTCAAAAACTTCAGCGAATGCGCTGAGTATCTGTCTGGGATAAGGAGGCACGCCACAGATCCCCCGAATCCGTGTCATCCTGTTATCCGTGGTTCAACTTCGAGAGAATCCAAGCCCGAGCGAAGCGCCAATCGCGATTCATGGTTTTTTCCGAGACGCCTAGAGCCGGAACTCTACTTCACGCTTGTCCGCCCATCTCGCTTCTCGAGTCGGGATCGAGTTAGGAAACCAGCTCCGCAACTCACGACATTTTCGCACCGCCTCAGAGAGGGAAATCTGCTGGGGCCTCCGCTCCAATCCAGACGAATCAGGAAACTCTAGATCGAATGCCGAGCCAGATGGGCTTTCGAGATTAATTGAGTCGGGTGAAGGTGTCATAGAGTTCTTGGCCTGCCATTCGGACGTAGTCCGCCAGTTCTATGAAGGAATGCTGACACGGCACCGGCACTGAGGCAAGAGACAACACAAGACGCATACGGTCGAAAGAGATCGAGCGCTTGGAACACACGCCTTTGCTCGTTCAATCCCGTGCCCCCTGATCCGGAACGGTTCATATTCAAGCGGCACCTCAGGCCAATCCTTCTCTAGCGATCCCTCAATCGGGCTTCGACCATTTCCAAACTGATGGCCTCACCGGTTCCGTGCAGACCTTCAACGGTCGTCGCCATAAAGAGTGAGTTGTAGATGGCCTCTTCAGTGGCATCCATCACGGCAACAAAGAATCGGCTTAGTGCGCCATTGGGCACTAGGGGAGGGCTCACGAGATTCCCATGCGACCAGTAAGGAATGCGGTAGGCTGTAGAAAAACCAACGACGTAATCTCCAGATCCATTGCTCATCGAAGCACCGGTTCGAGCCATGCCGTGCAGCGCGCGTTGCGCGACACGCTCTATATTCCTAACGGAAAGTGGTGCGTCAGTGGCCACAATGATCATGCAGGAGCCGTCGCCCTCGGGCTGTTTTTCGGCCGCCTTTCTCGCCGACGCGGCATTCCCTATTGGAACACCGTCCACTGACAAGAAACCTCCAAAGTTTGATTGCACAAGAACGCCCAAGGTGTAGGTCTTGCCATCCCTTGTATTTACGACTCGGGACGAGGTACCAATTCCTCCTTTAAACCCAAAACACATCGTTCCGGATCCAGCCCCAACTGAACCTTCATCCACCGGCCCAGATCGCGCCGAACGAATGGCAGCGAGAACCTGATCCTCGGAAACCCGAACTTCCCGGATGTCATTGAGGTAGCCATCATTGGTCTCCCCAACGACAGCATTCACCGAGCGAACGCGCTCATTGTCCGGAAGATCTAGGGTATACCCCACAAGCGCACTCATCACAGAGCCCACACTCAAGGTGCTGGTGAGTGCAATTGGGGTTTCGATGTTCCCCAGTTCGTTGACTTGCGTGCTGCCAACTAGCTTGCCAAACCCATTGCCCACGACGATAGCAGCCGGCACCTTCTCCTGGAAAAGGTTCCCTCCGTGAGGCAACACAATGGTCACCCCGGAATGAACCCCCTTTCCTGAATGCAAGGTCGCGTGCCCCACCATCACACCACTGACGTCCGTGATAGCGTTCCATTTCGCGGTTGGAAGATCTCCCACCCTGACGCCCAGATCCCGTGCTCTCTTCCGGACTACAAGATCCTGCTTTGGGTGACTCCGATTCTGTCGCGCCCACTGACCCCATACTCGCAGGTATTCCGGAATAATGATCTGACCATCTTGGTTCCCGTCCCATTCAGCAAACACGGCTTCGGCAAGCTGCCTGTCACCCTCGGGTTGAAAAGCGTTGTGAACGAACTCCGAACGCTGAATCACACCGTCGCCATTGTCGTCCATTGCTTGGACAATCGCCTTCGCTTCATCGGTGATGATCCGGTTCAGAATATATTCAGATCGCGAGACAAAACCATCGCCATCTGAATCAGCTGCTTGAAAGATCCCGCGCCTCGCGATCGGCGTCATGTAGAAACCTTGATCAACGAACTCAACCTTAGAGTGCCTCCCATCTCGGTTCTGATCCAAGCGATCGAAGTGGTTCCCGTAGTCGGCGAGCTCGCGCTCAGAAACCCCCTCCTCCATTCGCGCTCCAAGACGTTCGAGCACACCCCTTCCATCGCTGATTTCATCCTCTTGGGCTCGAACACCTTGACCACTTCCAAATATCAACAGGGCGGACAAGAATAACGATGCAGGGAAGCTGGGCAGGTATGTAAATCCCATCAAAGGAAAAATCAACTCGTTCGCGTGCGCATCGGACATTCTCGGAGAATACCTCCGAGTGTTCCAAATGACGAGGCAGCATCTGCAACATACCGAGAACACTGGCCAGAAGGGGCTCCAAGCGCTTTTGTTTCTTTTTCGGTGTCAATCGACGAATCCACTGATACCCTCTCCCACGAATTCGATCCCGACTCTTACGTGTTTCCAGGAACATGATACGCCCATTCAGTTTCAACCCGTTCATCATAAGAGCTCGGCAGCTTCCGGGCCTTTGCCTGCTCATTCTCTCCGCTTTTCAATCCGAATCGACCGCAGAGATCTCACCGGAGCAGATTGAGTTCTTCGAGTCTAGAATCCGACCGATTCTCGCGCAGGATTGCTACGAATGC
Source organism: uncultured Verrucomicrobiota bacterium (assembly GCA_964342405.1). GTDB lineage: Bacteria > Verrucomicrobiota > Verrucomicrobiia > Limisphaerales > AAA164-E04 > UBA2970. Next base: position 40,823 of record CAYFGX010000022.1, read on the forward strand.
CACAGCACTGCGACCAAGCAGAAGGGAGGGCTCAATCTCGATCATCGCTCCGCCTGGGAGGCAGGTGGAGACAGCGGTCCCGTCATTGTTCCCGGAAAGCCAAACGAGAGTCTCCTGATCCAAGCAATTCGTCACGAGGACGAAGATCTTGCGATGCCGAAATCTGGAGCCAAACTTGATGACGCCATCGTCAACGACTTCGTGCGCTGGATTCAGATCGGAGCTCCCGACCCGAGAGATCAGCCTCCTTCCCCAGACCAGATTGCTGAGGATCAAGATTGGGCAGCAGTCCTCGAGCGCAGGAAGAACTGGTGGAGCTTCCAGCCTATCGCCCATACCACGCCACCGCCATCCTCCTGGTCTCATCATCCAGTAGATCAGTTCATCGAAGCTCAGAGAGACGCTGCCGGGCTGGATCCGAATCCACCAGCTTCCCCTACAGTCCTCGTCAGACGGCTTTACTTCGCTCTCACCGGTCTCCCTCCCTCAGCAGATCAAGTCGAAGAGTTCCTCACAGCTTACCAACGAAACCCCGACCTTGCCTTTGCCGATCAAGTCGACCAATTACTCGCCAGCCCTCATTTCGGCGAGCGCTGGGCTCGTCACTGGATGGATTGGATCCGGTATGCCGAATCCCATGGATCGGAAGGGGATCCTAGCATTGGGAACGCTCACGTTTACCGGGACTACCTCATCCGAGCCCTCAATAACGATGTTCCCTACGATCAACTGCTAAGGGAACATGTCGCCGGCGATCAATTGGAACGCCCTCGCATCAACACCGAACTCGGGATCAATGAGTCATTGATTGGCACCGCTCATTGGCGAATGGTTTTCCACGGCTTCGCCCCGACCGACGCGCTCGACGAAAAAGTCCGCTTCACCGACGACCAGATCAATGTCTTCTCAAAAGCCTTTCTGGGGCTCACTGTTTCATGTGCGCGATGCCACGACCACAAGTTCGATGCGATAAGCCAGAAAGACTATTACGCCTTCTTTGGCATCATGGGTTCCACTCGACCTGGCCGCAAGGCCATCGACCTCCCCGAAACCCTGAATCGACACAAAGAGACGCTCACAAGCCTCAAACCAAAACTCCGAGAAACCATTGCAAAAGACTGGCTAAGCTCAATGGATTTACTACGAGAGCGCTTGCTAGAGGCAACTGATCGCACGCAAAACGACAAACAGAAAAACTCGTTCCTTTATCCCTTGCACCAAATCAGGAATTCGGACAGAGGCGTAGACACCCTCAAGAACCTGCTCTCTGACTGGAAAGAGGACCAAGCCGCGTGGGAATCCCATCTCAATCGGGACTACACCCATCGATGGGACTTAGGCACGGAGGAAGACCGAAAAAGGTGGTTCCGCGAAGGAACGGGCCTGGATCAAGCTGCGGCGGCTCCCGGTGCTTTCAGTCTTTTTGGAGAAGGCGATCTCGCCCTCTCGGGGATCCATTCCGCCGGCACCTACACTCACCTCCTATCGAGCAAACACGGAGGCCTCCTAACATCGCCCGACTTCAATCTGGATGATGACTACGAAGTTTGGATGCGCCTCAAAGGAAGCGGTCGCTCCATGTCCCGATATGTAGTCTACAATTACCCTCGCAACGGAACGGTCTACCCCGTTCGTGAGATGCGAGACAATAAGAGATCGTGGCACTGGGAACGTTACAATGTCGACTATTGGAATGGAGACGACATTCATCTCGAAGTGGTCACAGGCCCCGATGCACCGCTACTGGTGCGCAACGAGAAACGTTCTTGGTTCGGCATCCAAGAGGCTGTCGTCGTAAAGAAAGGAACGCCTAGCCCACCGAGCCAGCCGCGCCGGCACCTCGCTCCCGTCTTTGCCGAGCTCGGAGGGAACTCAGGAAAAGAAATCTTAGCCCAGGCACTCAGCGCCTACACCACGGCTATCGGGACTGCCGTCAAAGCCTGGGAGTCAAACGAAACGACCAACGATCAAGCCGAACTCCTAGACGCTTGCCTCCAACTAAATCTGCTTCCCAATCAAGTGTCGGAGCTCCATGCCAGCAAGTCACTCTTAAGACAATACCGCCAGCTCGAAAACGAAATCACAACTCCCACCCGAATCCCTACCGTCGCCGAGTGGAAGGCTGCCGACCAAGCTCTCTTTGATCGAGGCAATCACAAACGCCCACTCGACCGAGTGCCCCGCCGCTTTTTGGAGGCGATTGACAGCAAGGCCTACCAAACTGAGATGAGCGGCCGGCGCGAACTCGCTGAAGATCTCCTTCGTCCCGACAATCCGTTGACACGCCGAGTGATCGTCAATCGAGTCTGGCATCATCTCTTCGGCAAAGGAATCGTGGCGACCCCGGACAACCTGGGCCGTCTCGGTTCCCAACCGACCCACCCAAAGCTTTTGGATCATTTGGCCCACCATTTCTCAGAGAACGCCCGGTGGTCCCTCAAGCGCCTGATCCGGTATCTCGTCACGACGCGAACTTGGAAGATGTCCAGTGAACCCAGCGAACTCGCCCTCTCACAAGATCCCAGCAATAACCTCTACAGTCACTTCAGTGTCAACCGACTCGAGGCCGAGGCAATCCGAGACTCGATTCTGAAAGTCTCTGGTCGATTGAACCCCAACGCATTCGGTAGCCCCGTGAACGGCCGCGAGCCGAGGCGGTCGGTCTACGTCAATGTCATCCGCAACCGATTGGATCCGTTTTTGAGCACCTTCGATGCACCAGTGCCCTTCTCTGCTCACGGTCGCCGAAACGTGACGACCGTTCCGGGTCAATCACTGACCATGATGAACAGCGACTTTGTGGTCTCCACAGCCCGTTCGTGGGGAGCAAACCTAGCCCGACAGGCTCGCGAGACCAGCCTCGACGCCACCATCGATCAGGCCTGGCAAAGTGCCTTCGCTCGCCCACCAAGACCCGAGGAACATGAAGCAACCATTGACTTCATTCAGCAGCAACAATCAGATTATCAGCGCTTCCAGGAAGCACTTTCTCGTGAAACAAAAGCCTTGGATGAAGCGACCTCAGCCGTGAACTCGCTCATGAGCACCGCGCGCTCACGCATCAAACCAACGGACACAGAACCCAGCGACAAGACCCCGTTCTTGAACCCCATCGCAGAATGGCTCTTCGACGAAGACGCCAAAGATTCGGTCGGGGCACTTGATCTGACCCTCCGCGGAAAAGCCAAGATCGAAGACGGGGCCCTCATTGTGGGCAACGGTGAGTCGATCGCGGTAAGTCAAAAACTGACGACCAATCTTCGTGCAAAGACGATGGAAGTTTGGGTGCAGCTCGACACGCTTGACCAAGCGGGCGGCGGCGCGATGTCGATCCAGACACCCGGCGGGGGTGAGTTTGATTCGATCGTCTATGCCGAACGCCAAGCGGGTCGTTGGATGGCGGGTAGCAACTTCTTCGCCCGCACCGAGGATTTCGGGGGACCGCGAGAATCGAGTGCGCACAAGACCCCCGCACATCTGGTCCTCACCTACGACGAGAAGGGTTGGATCTCTGCTTACCGAAACGGTGAAAGTTACGGTGATCGCTACAAATCGAATGGACCTCTCGCATTTGCGAGCGGCCAAGCTGAAGTCGTCTTCGGGATTCGCCACGGCTATGGTGGCGGCGGTCGAATCCTAATGGGCCGCATCCTTGAAGCACGTCTCTACGACCGCGCCCTGACTCCGGAAGAAGTCGCTGCTGCGGCTCGCAAGGAATCGAATTTTATCTCCCAGCGTGACCTCCTCGCCGCCCTGACCACAGCCGAACGCACGGCGTGGCAGCGAACGAGCGAAGAAGTCGAAAAACGCAAGGCCCACGTTGCACGCCTGAGAGAGCTTGCACCCAAGGCTGGGAGCGAAGAGGTTTGGACCGACCTGGCACTCGCCATCTTCAACACGAAGGAGTTTATCTATGTCCGCTAACTCGTCCTTGATCACTCGCCGTCGGATGCTCGAGAAATGCTCGAGCGGATTTGGGATGTTGGCCCTCGCCAGCCTCATGAACCAAGGGAAGACTCGCCTGATGGCTGAGACACCACATCGAGCTCTGAAGCAAGCGCAGAAGGCCAAGAGTGTGATTCTTTGCTACATGTCGGGCGGCATTTCCCATCTCGACTCCTTCGATCCGAAACCCCGACTTCAACGGGAAGCCGGGCAACCCATGCCGGTTAAGATCGAGCGAACGCAGTTCAACAACAACGGTAAGATTTTCCCCTGCCCCTTCACATTCAAGCGCCACGGTCAAAGCGGTCTTGAGGTGAGCAGTATTTTTCCACAGCTTGCTGAGTGTGCTGATGACCTGGCCGTTGTGCGCTCCATGACAACGCCCGTGAATGAACATGCTCAGGGAAACTTCGCCATGCACACCGGTTTCCCTTTCTTAGGACATCCCAGCGCGGGCGCCTGGATTAGCTACGGTCTCGGCTCTGCCAACGAAAACCTCCCGAGCTACGTCACCCTAGAAAGTAGCAATGCCGTACCTCCTCACGGCGGCGTTGGACTCTACAGTAGCGGATTCCTCCCAGCCCAACACCAAGCATCCATTCTTCAAGCGGACGGAGACGTTGCGGTTGCGAACATCAAACCAAGCCAAGCCTTGGACCTCCAAAGGTCTCGACTCAATTTCGTCAACCAAATCGACCAGGGCTTTTCAACCCAGATCAAAAGCCACAACGACGTCGAAGCGGCTATTCAGAACTACGAGACGGCCTATCGGATGCAATCCTCGATCCCGGAGATCTGCGATGTCAGCGATGAAACCGAAGCCACACGGAAGCTTTACGGATTAGATGATGACGACCCTCAAAAAGTCGCCTATGGAAGACAAGCGCTCCTCGCCCGTCGATTGGTAGAAAAAGGAGTCCGCTTCATTGAACTCTCCTGCCTTACGGAGAGTATCGGTGCCGGCGGCGCCGCCAACCCTTGGGATCAGCACGGAGACCTAGAAAAAGGTCATCGCGCCATGGCCCATCAAGTCGATCAACCGATCGCCGGTCTCATCAAAGATCTCAAATCCCGAGGTCTTCTCGATCAAACACTCATTGTCTTCACGGGAGAGTTCGGCCGAACCCCATTCTCACAGGGATCCAACGGACGCGATCACAATCCCTTTGGCTTCAGTCTCTGGATGGCAGGAGGAGGAATCAAAGGGGGCACGGTCCGAGGTGCTACTGACGACTACGGCTATCACGTGGCGGACAAGCCCACCACCATCTACGACCTTTGGGCCACCGTGCTTCATCAACTTGGATTAGATCACGAACTTCTCACCTACCGCTATGCGGGGAGGGATGTTCGTCTTACCGACGTCCACGGAAATGTTCTCCACGACATTCTATTATAGCCTCTCCACGACGACTGAATGGACAGCGTGATACTCATTGCGAGAAGGCGCTGTCGCCTTTTGCACCTTGCCTCAGCGAGCGTCACCGAATATAAACCAGCCCGTCGATGAGAACGTCAAATTCGCGCTCATCATCTAAGCCGTGACATCCACCTCAGTAGAGCCCACCCGGTCCCTCCCAATCAAACAAGAGGAGAACTATTCCTTTTCATTGGTAATTCCTTGCTACAACGAGGAGGATGCGATCGTCTCGACGGTTGAGCAAATCGAAAGTCTTCTCGAACCGCTACAACCCTTCGAATTGATCATGATCGACGACGGCTCTAAGGACAGAACAGGAAGCCTATTGGATGATCTGGCAAGTGCTCGAGACTCGCTTCGGATCATTCACCATGAGAAAAACAAAGGATATGGCGCGGCCCTCAAATCTGGCGTCGTAGCGGCCAAGTCAGACCTCATCGGTATCACGGATGCAGACGGTACCTACCCGACTAAATCTCTCATCGATCTCCTGACGTTTACGGATACCAACGACATGGTCGTCGGAGCTCGAACGGGGCAGAACGTCGAGTATTCCAAAATACGGAAGATCCCCAAGGTGTTCCTCTCCTCCTACGCTTCATGGATAGCGGGCCAGCGGATCCCGGACTTAAACTCCGGCATGCGAGTCTTCAAGCGCGAGCTTGCCCTCCGTTACCTTCATATGCTTCCGGACGGATTTAGCTTTACGACAACGATCACCTTGGCCCACATGATTAACAATCGGCCCGTATATTTTCACCCGATTGACTACAAGCGAAGAATCGGAAAGTCAAAAATTCAGCCCATTCGAGACACGCTTCGCTTCGTTCAATTGATCGCTAGAATGGGAATGTACTTTGCGCCTCTTCGAGTTCTGGCTCCAATTGTGTTTGTCCTCTCGATTCTCTTCTTCGGATCGTTGATTTACGACGTCTTCTATATCAAGAATCTGACCGACAAAACAGTGATGCTCTTGATGTTCACGATGAACACCGCCATCTTCGGTCTCTTGGCGGATATGATCGATAAGAGAACCCGGACATGAACCTATCTTGAGATGCTAGGATTGGGCACAGTCTCGTTTCTCGCTCGCAGTAATTGATTTGTGTGTAGGAGAATGAAACATCGCAACAAATAGCCCAAAGGCACATACCACAAGCATCAGACTACCGTGCGGGACGACTAGCTTTTCCCACAGAGGGGACGATAGAACTGATTCCGGCAGCCTTCCGCGGGTTTGAAGCCAAGATATGACCGCCCCGCCAGGAACAACAAACGCCAGAGTAGAAGAAACAACTGTAACCGAAGAAAGCTTTGGAATCGCCTTGCCGCCGGCCATGGCCCAGCTCAGCGGAACAAGCAACAGAATCGCATCATACGTGCGATGATAGATGATGAGTAAACTCAAAATCAGGGGAATGCTCACACAGACAGCTTCAGGGCAGTCCTGCCAACGTGATAGATAAAGACACCACCAGACCAGGCATAAGGCCAAGACGATCGACGGAGCTGCGATGGAGACCAGTCTAAGATCTTTAATGAACCCATGTAAGAATACGTGAAGATTCAATAAGTTTGCGCGGGCTTTGTTACTGGAAGTGAAACGCTCACCTCCCTTGACGGAATTTGTTTCTGATAGGCTCTGCTGCCAGCTAGCCCGAACATCGGAAAACGAGTATCCTGCCGCCGAGAGCCCCCAAGAGCTGACAATCAGTGGGATGAGACACACCAGAATTGTCATCGCCAGCGCTTTCCAACGTCCCGTGAAGCCAAGGTATACAACCATGACCAACCCGATCTGCGGTTTGAGGGTAAACGAGAGACCAATGAGGAAACCAGCAAGTATCGATCGGTGACGCGTGATGACGGCTATTCCGGCGACTCCGAAGGCAATCGCAGAGACAGACAACTGACCCAGTTGGATTCCGGTGTGAATGGGCGCATACAATCCGACTAACAACAGAATCCAACGATTATAGTGCTTTCGATTGGGTCGAGGATTCATCGTGATCAAGCCCCAATAAAGTAAGCCAATCGCAGCGGTATTCAGCAGAGCGAAAGTAACTTTCGTTTTCTGCCAGTCAAGCCACGTGAACGGCAGCATCGGAATAATCACGCCCGGCGGATGAAGAAACTGGACAGGCCTAGCGCTGCCCTCACGGCGGATAAAGGCATCTTTGAGCTGTGTCGAGTCATATGGATTCGATCCGTCCCTCCAAGCACAGGCAGCTGCGTAAGGCCCTCGCAAATCTGAACTCCCTGAAATCGCGCGGACCGGCCCCCTAATGAGAAACAAAGAGACCACGAAGAAAGACAGCAAATACCAGCCAAGTATGGAGACCGACTTCATGGTCAATGAGAAGCCTTCGGATCAGACTGCTCAGCCATCGAGCGCTGTTTGAAGACAAAGGTGGAATACAGCAAGTACTTCCCGATGAACGATGCAGGTAAAACCACAGCGGTCGCCAAGAGATAGTTGATCGAAGAGACATCAATCAGAATCCAGTAAGAGAGAAACTCGAATCCACGAAAGGCCAAACTCGAAGAGACAAACTCAACAAACTGCCGACCGATGGGGCGCTGATTTCCACCGTAGATGAAGTAACGAATAGCAAAGAAATTCCAAGTAGACACGAGTAATAGAGCCGTCAAGAACGACCACTGTTCCGTCAGATGAAACCATTCGTGGAAGACGAAGGTGACAAAAGTGACAAGCCCCATACTCAGACCGCTGAAAAACACCCAGCGCCCGAGAGTCTGGGCATTAGAGGGTGGCCTGGCCATTTCTCCCATAGACTCTTCGCTCGGACAATTGTCTCTGGAATCGCTCTACCTGGCTATTCAAAATTGTGGTTTTAATTCTTTTGTGCTCAGATTGAGGGACCAAGTATCACCAAATGGACCGGACACGTTGAATATATGGAACCAGATGCCACAAACCATGAGACTGAGGGCCTACTGTCGCCCGTCATTCGCGACGTGCGGCTGAAGCAGGTGGCTCGACTCATTCCGCCTGATTCGATCGTTGCGGATATTGCCTGTGGTACAGGTTATCTAAGCGAATTCCTTGCCCCCAGCTGCCGCTATTTTGGAGTAGATCGAATAGCGCCGCCTGACTCCTCCCGCTTCGACAGCTTCATCAACGTAGATATGGCGCAAGACGGCTGCGAGGAGAAGATCAACGAGATTCTGCCCGGCCCCGCTGACGTTGTGACAATGGTCGCGTTTATCGAACATTTAAAGGATCCAGCATCAATTATTCGCTTAACGCGCAAATTCTTGCGAAGGGAAGGTCGGCTGATACTTACAACTCCCCACCCTATCGGGCGTTCACTCCATGACAGCCTGGCAAGTATCTATTTGTGTAGTCGAGCAGGAGCGGAAGAACACGAGACTTTTTTCGATCGCAACGATATCGGACAGATAGCAGATGAAAGTGGCTTCAAAATGGTCGATTACCGGCGTTTTCTCTTCGGACTCAACCAGCTTGCTGTTTTCGAGCCCATCGAATAAAGCACCCCGGTCCTGGTGAAAAATGTCTTGGCTGTCGATTAACAGCGACCTACGAATCCTTGCTCGAAGCCGACAAAACGGCGATTCTAGGACGGAGTGAAAGGGATTGTGACAAGGATTTTAAGATCTTTTCGAGGCGCCGCTTGAGCTGATCCGTGCTGGCCTTCGTTTCGCGATTCCGCTCCTTCAGAGTCGTGTGGAGTTAGCTGCTCAGATCATAGCCCTTGAGAGTCTATCAGACTCGAGTCTAAGGCATCGCGGAAAGCAACAGTGCTTTTCAAATTCCTTCCGTCTTCTGTGGATCAAGTTGGTATCCTGCTGGGTAGATTGGGAAAGGTTCCGTGACACGATGAAGCGGAAGACGGCGATTGGCTGGAAGCGTCGGGGACTTGGTTTTTACTGGCATAGAATTTCGCTAGGAAAGGTTGGACGGAGAAAAGTGTCGATTGAATTGAGACGCCTAATCCGGCGAAAAAGATCGGAGAACCCACTGTGGGGAGCAGCAAAGATCCGACATGCTTTGGTCTATCTTGGATTGGAACTATTGGATGTCGGAATGATCCGGAAATACAGGAAGAAGCGGACTTATCCTGAGGATCGTTCAGGAACTTGAAAAGCGTCCCTCCACAACCAAATGAATGTAGCCTGCGGAGTGGACTTCTGTGTTGTCCGAAGCGTTGGCTTCAAGTCACTGTATGTGTTTCTGATCATTGAGCACGGCAGGCGTAGGACTCGGCATCTGGCAGTGACTGAGAGTCCGAGTGCTACTTGATCACGTCATCGTGTGGAATGCGGGAAGTGGCTAGGAGGAAAGTGACTTGAGTTTCGACTGACGTTGTTGGAGTGGATCCAAACTAACAAAGGAAAAGCTCCATTCGGGCTGAGCCTAGATTTCTCACCAGGACAACCACCGCTCTTTTTGATTCCACGATTCCCTGTAAGGAACTGGATCCCATGTTTTCGATTGTGTCCCGCGACTTCACCAAACTCGTCGATCAACGCCGTCTTGCGCTTCTTCCCGCACCGCCCAGCATAGCAGATTCGCATCTTTTCAAGATTCTCTTTCTTACTCTTTTTACTCATCGTGGCGGCCATAGGCCACAGTGTCCTTATTTTTGAGGCAACGGGAACCTTTTCTTTTCTAGGTCCCGCCCCGCTACGGTGTCATTATTAATGAGTCAACACGGACTAGGCCAAGCCCGACGAACAAATCTTGCCCTTAAATCCTTGAGGAAGTAGGTTCGATCGCATCTCTTTGTTGATCGGAATTGTCTGAGTAGCACGCGAACTCGGAGTGTTGATGATAGGCAGGATTCTCAAATTCAAGTCCGAGTTACTTTGTCTGCCGGGGCTCGCCGCAGGTCTCTTGGCGATGATCGGACTCAAGGCTATTCTTAACTCGATTCTACAAACCTCTACTGCCCTCGCAACCGCTTCTATACCTGGCGCATTCCTTGTCGTACTATGCTGCGGGCATGGAAGCCGGAGGCGACATGGAACAGAGCTGCGATTGATGGCGCGAGGCTTGGCGCTCGTGATAGGCATCCACATCTTCTTTTCTTGGATTCCTCGAATCCCAATTGAGTTACAAGGTGAGGGACCGGAATACATCGTTTTAATGATCGGCCGATGGCTCGCGCTAGTATCAGTGTTGCTGACCTTTTGGCGACCATCCTTTCTCCTTGTCGTCGCACTTTATCTATACATTGGAAAGCTTGTTTTGCAGAAAATCTTGATGATTCCTGCCATCACCAAAGTCGACTACATGCTCCTTGTCGATCTAGCCCTGCTGCTAGTTCTCGCTCCAGCAATACGAACAGTGATGGTTGCGTTTAGAACCAGGTATCCACGTGTCCTATCCGCTCAGATTCTGGTTGGACCTCGCATACGGTTCAACGCAGCATTGATTAACGCCAGCATCGGCTTTTACCTGGGGAACTATTTTTGGGCGGGGATCAAAAAAGCAGCTTTGGGAGGATCGAATCCTTTGGATTGGGTGATTAACAATCACACGGCCGTACTCGTAAGCGTATCGCATATCGGAGGTTGGGTGCCATTCGGACAAGTGGCTGATTCTGCCAGGTTAATGTTTGAAGTGCTGGATGCGCTCGGAGTTGCGTTGAACACGTGCGTGCTGACTGCGCAAATTGGCAGCAGCATATTCATCCTGACTCGGCGTTTAACCGTTCTTGGTATGTTCGTCTATATTGGGTTTCACACGGGAATCTTTCTGTCTACCGGAATTCTGTTCTCATTCTGGATTCTATTGGCGCTCGTCTTTGTCATTGTTCTCAGAAACAGTAGACTTCGAGGTTACTTCAGACGAGACCTAGTGTTCCGCTCCCTTGCTCTTGTTACGGCTCCAGTCTGCATCTACCTCATCCCACTCGGATGGTTCGATACTCAGGCAATGAATCATTTCTATTTCGAAGCGGAAGACGCAAACGGCGATCGTTACAAAGTTCCAACGAACTACTTTTTATATGGGGCCACTGCGATTCCAAAAGGTCGCTTCGGAAGGCTGGGCGTTGAGGTTTTTCCAACCGGAGCATTCGGAACCACCTTCGAAAGAGAAGTTCGAGATCACATGCTAAAATTCCAAGGTTTTCCGGAAGAAACCCCACCACCTCCACGCCTCAAAACGAATAGTTTCCTCGTAAGGTTCGTTCAAAACTATCACGCTATTGTTCTCGAGAATGCGGATGGAGAAGGCTTGTTTAACTATAATCTTTTCGGGCACCATTTAGTCTCAAACCCAGCCCGGTTCAAAGAATTCCGTCAACTGGATAAACGCTCCATCGAAGCCTACCACTACGTTATAGACGCAATTTGGCTTTCTGATTCTACTGCTCTGGAAGGAGTTTTGAAGAGACGAGTAGAAGTAAGGATTCCAGTTTTGGGACAAGCACTTCATGTGAGCGATCTCTCGCCAAAGGTCTGGACCCCGGCTAGTCCGCCAGCGAACGCAGAATAGAAACTGCATCCGGCCAGAATGCAACTCGATGATCATATCGAATGAGCTAAGAATCTCTGCCAGAAACCACGATTTCCGCGCCCGTTGATTGAATGCCCCTCCAAGGGGTTCCAACGGAATCTACACCGGGAACAAGTGTTTGTGGTTAATCTATCTTTTGCTGGGCTAGGAGTGGCCGGATAGATGGTAGATAAGAAAGAAGAAGAGCCCTCGAACGATGCGACAATTGGCCTAAGAACCCCAAGTGAGGATCGAAGGTTTCCCGCAAAGCGATCTGAGTCGGGCGGCCTTTGCTCGAAATTATTCTCTCAATGAGTCAACCTTAGGCCTTTGGCTTAAGCAAGGGCCCAGAGAACCCTCCGAGCTAGAGATTCAGGGATCTTAGATCTGGATTCCTACAAGTGAGCCGTGCTTATCTGTTAGCTGGCCGCTGACCTATCAATTCTGACTTCCGGTTAGACCTTGCATGGGTGTGACACCTGGTTCGTGTCTAGTCGTTCCACGGTTCAGGGTCGAATACTACGTGCGCTTCCAGGACACCGGTCGACGATTACACAGCGAGGGCAGGATTGGAGCGAATGACGAACTGCCGTCGCCCACCGCTACCCATCGATTCAAAGTTCTTTTTCCCGAACGAGAAACGCCGACGACTTTGAGTGATCGATAAAACTACTTTCGTCCTTAAGGAGCGCGGCACTCAAATCCAGTCCGGCGGGAGAACTCATCGCCTCCATCAGATCCTCTTCCGACTCAAACCACACTTCCGCCACTCCATCGAACTCGGGCATCATGCCACGAGATTCCCGCAGCCTGGCATTCAAGGGAGTATCCAGCGTAAGGGATTGAACATACTTTTTCGCCCTCATGGTCTCGGCGTTCTTCATAAAGAACGGCCCATGTTTGTTTTCCCAATAGTCTTGAAACGCTTCACGCGAAAGATCGGGGTGCCGCGTGAGGCACATTACGAATTTTATCATCTGCTTTGTCTAACGTTGGCCCGGAGAGCGCTCGGTTCGAGGGGACCACTGATAATCCAACTACTATGCTCCACTTTCAAGGTGATTCCGCGAGTCAAAGCTGCCTCACAGGGAGACGATCTGAAAGCATCTACAAATTGATGTAAGGATTCTTCGACAATGCGGTACTAGTGGATGTAACGGATGAAACGTGCCGAACAGAGACGAATCTTGCATTCCTGGTTAGACCAGCACCGAGGATTGATCTTCAAGGTGGTCCGGGCCTACACCCGAAATCCGCAAGACAGCGAAGATCTCTTCCAAGAGATCGCCGTTCAACTCTGGCAATCGATTCCGGCCTTCAAGGGTGCTTGCGCCGAAACGACGTGGATCTACCGGGTCGCGTTCTTTGTCGCATCCAAGTGGTCCCGCAAAGAGGGGCAACGCCGAGAATCACCTGAGGAGGATCCGACAGAAGGACGCTTTCTCACTCCGCGTCAAGCGTCGGAGGATCCACGCGTGGCTTGGCTCTATGAACAAATCGGAAAACTCAAAGAGATTGATCGCTCCCTCCTCCTTCTCCAACTCGAGGGACATTCCTACGCGGAGATCGGCGATATTCTTGGTCTAAAAGAGAGCGCTGTAGGAGCACGCCTCAGCCGACTCAAACAGAGTCTTACGAAGAACTACAGCAAGGAGAACCATCATGGACTACAATGACATTCAACTTATCTGGGACGAACAGAACGCCAAAACGCTCTACGCCTTCAACGAAGAAGCTTTTGAGGCAGAGGTCATTGAAAAGCACGAAAGCTTACGACGTCGCTTCAGCTTCTGCGAGCTGACCTTGGCCTTAATCTTCGGCTGCACCGGTGCATTGACGATCTCGGAGCCCTTGCTTGAGAACACGGATCATTTCCAGTATTTCACTGGCAGTCTCTATTTGCTGGTTTCTGTTGCTATCGGAATACACTGGAAACGCCGGCAATCTCTCGTCGAGTTTGATCGCTCTCTCGTCCAAATAGTCGACGGAATGATCGAGCAGATCGAATCCCACATCCGCTTTCTCAGCTGGGCATGGTTGTGGCTAGCGCTGCCTTACGCCATCGTAGTGGGCCTCGCTTTCATCCTGCACGGGGATGGCAAGCCAGCCTGGCTTTGGTTTCTTTCCTTGCTTGGACTGCCGCTTTCCTTGTGGATGACGCTCCGCGATATTCCGCGCATCCATCGCCCCAAGATTGCAGAGCTCCATCACTTTAAGAAGACTCTTCTGGAGGCCGATGAAAACGCCACCCAGCGATAACGAAGCTTTTCGTCACCAGCTTAACGCTTTGCCATTCTTGCCATTCGCGATAGCGTTACTGGATGATTCTCTCACGTCGTAAGGCTTGGACTCGTGCTTTCCGTAGTCCAAGCACCGAGGTCTTTCATCATTTTTGCGTTCTTGCCCTGCTGAGTTGCCTCCAACTTCCCGTACAGGCTCAATCGCTTCTCAATGTGCCCTTGACCACGCGGGGCGAGGCTCCAACGTGGGCCCTGTATCAGCGCCACATCCTCAATCAACTCTATCCGGCCGCCCAGGCCCTCGTTGAAAAGTACACGCGAGAGGATGGCACACTGATCTGGCGAGACAGTTGGCCAGGGATGGATGGATCAGATGATGGCTATGAAAGCTTCTACAATTTCCCGCTTCTCTACGTGCTTGGAGGTGCAGAGGAACTTGTTCCACTCTCCGAAAAACTCTGGGACGCTGTCACCCGGCAGTTCACGGGCTACGGTCAAATCTACAACGAATTCGACGAGCACTACGACTGGATGCACCATGGCGAATCCTATACATACTTCTATTTCTTCGGGCTCAGCAACCCGACTCAGGCCACCCACCAGGCACGGGCTCGCCGCTTCGCGGGCTTGTATCTCGATGAGAATCCCGAGGCTCCCAACTATGATCCTGTCCGCCACCTCATTCGATCGCCCATCAATGGCAGTCGCGGTCCTCACTTCGAGAACACGGCAGAGGACTGGGTGACCCATCGCCCGATTCTTGCCAACTATCCCCTCCCCTTCGATAACATCCCGCATATCCGGGGAAGTCTCGACTGGAACGACGACGCACGGTTTCCCCATATTCTGAAGGCGATCAACGACAAGATGATGCGTGGCGACGTTCCTCTGAATCTCACTGCCACCAGCTTAATCGCCAATGCTTTCATGTATAGCGGAGACCTGAAGTATCGCCAGTGGATCATCGATTACGTCAACGCCTGGCGCCGACGGGTCCAAGAAAACAACGGGATCCTTCCAGATAACGTCGGGCTTTCCGGAAAAGTAGGTGAACATATGGACGGCAATTGGTGGGGCGGATACTACGGGTGGAAGTGGCCTCACGGATTGTTCAACCAAGTCGAAGCGACGCTGATCGGAGCATCCAATGCCTATCTCGTCACTGGTGATGCTTCCTTTCTGGATCTAACTCGATCCGTGATCGACCTCGTTCGAGAAGAAGGTCACCAGGAGGGCGGGCGCTTCCTCGTGCCTCACCGCCACGGCCGTGACGGTTGGTATGATTTCCGTCCCTTCCCTCCCAAATACCTGGCCCACCTTTGGTACCTTTCCCGATCAGATAAAGATTGGGAAAGGCTGACGGCACTCGCCGACCCCGCATCGTGGAGAACGCTGCGCTACAGCAAAGGAAAAGGCGATTCCAACCATGCCGGCCCCTGGCTTATGTATGTGCGTGGAGAAAATTCGGACTATCCATTGGAAATCATGAAGGCTTGTTACGCCGAAACAACACGCCGTTTGGACAACATTCGAAACGACCAAACAGGCCCTGCCGACCAAGATGTGCATCACTGGCAAAAGCTCAATCCCGTCGTGTTGGAAGCCCTCGTCCAGCTCACTCTCGGAGCACCTAACCACATCTATCACGGAGGCCTCCTTCACACGAGTCTTCGGTATTTCGACCCGGAAGAAGCGAGGCCAGGACTCCCCTCGGACGTTGCGGCCCTCGTGGAACGTCTAACGCCAAACGGTGTCCGACTCCAACTTGTGAATCTCAACCCTGCCCAATCAAAGAAAGTCATTCTCCAAGCAGGCATGTTTGCCGAGCACGAATTCACCCAAGTTCGCCAGGTCGTCCACTATCCCTATCAATTCGATGAAATCGGCGCACGCCGCTTTCAAGTGACCCTCGAACCAGGCGCCGTGGGCCGCCTAGAAATTGACATGAAACGTTTCGCTCATGCACCAACCTACGCATTCCCGTGGCACCAAGATGGTGTGAGTAGAATGCCTCAATCCGGCCCCATACCGAATGACTGACCGGAAGCTCTTCAGGCTAGAACTCTCTCTCCCCCCAGCTCCAGATTCACAATTCCTCAGCCACGGAGAGAACACGGCAAACAATCGCGACTTCGCCCGCCACTTTTGACATGAAGCGTTTCTCTGGTTGGATCAGAAAATGGCTCGTCACTGAGTGCCCCACCGACCGAAGCCCGCCCAAAGTCCTGCGATTCGACTCATACTCCATCTTTGCCGTGTGTTGTCCATCGGCTGCCCGCGTCACCGTCAACGACAGTTGTCGACCTTTCTGTTCAAAATCTTGAGATTGTCCCAAAATCAGTTCGATATCCCCTAGATCCCAAATTGGCATATCATCCGGAATGGACGCGAAGGTGGATCGAATCTCCCGCTCTGACGGGCTCTCTGCGAAATACCTCAAACCCACAACGACGAGGAGAATCAAGAGGACGGCTACCAAGACTCGCTGCCACTGACTCATCGCAGTATGATGAGGGCGGACGTCACGGAATCCAAGAGGATTCAAGCCCTGGCCAAGGCGACTGTGACGAAAGACGGTCACGTTGCCCCGACTCGCTCTTAGAGTCAACCAAGGTGCGGAACGATTACCGGTGAGGCAAGCTGACGCTTGCCCGGCTCATGAGGACCAGACCGTGTAAAAAGTCAGTTACTGAACAAACTACGTCCTCGCAATAGCTGAAACGGCGTTTCAGCACTCCAAAAAACGAGCCCGATATGGAGTGCGAGAGCGAAAGCTGTTGCTTTTTCACCGCTCACGAATCACCTCGAGAGTTTTGACACAACCTCGCACACTCGCCGCACCTTTTTTTCCTAAGGCACCTTTAATCCGTCCGCTGAAATTCTACGACCACTGGGTAGTGATCTGACCAAGCATCGAGATTCTCAGACAATAAAATGGAACCTGAACAGGATCGCTTCGCGAGCCCAGGGTCTGCGAAGACAAAATCGATTCGATATCGCTTGGTCTTCAGCTCATCCCAGTCCTTGCTCCATCGAGGAATGGTGATTGGCGAAGGACAAGAAACCGTGGCACTCGGATCGTGTTTATGGACGATATCCACAAAACCCTTCGCCTCGACTCGATCGGTAAAGGTGTAATCGATCTCTCGAGCCGTCGCGTGTTTCACGAGAAAGTCCTGATCGTTCCTCGAGCAACCGTTAAAATCACCAAGAATCACAACCCGTTCTCCTCGACTTAAGAGGGGAGCGGCCTTCTCCAGAATCCAGTCGACCTCATGAAACTTGCCCGGCCAAAAATGAACGACGAAGAAATGGATCTCGTGAGTCCGGACATGCAAGTAGCCGTGATGAAAGCCTTCCGATTGCCGCTCCAACACCTCGATGGGTTTCCGAGACGTCAGACCAACCGGAAAACCCACTTCCTTGTGTGTCACCGCGAAACCGTGCCCCCAACGACTTGCCATCTTCAACAAGCCACGCTCAGAGATCCCATTGAGCTCCTGCAACGCAACGACGTCGGCCCCTTCCTCATTCAGCCAGGCCCCTGCTTCCTGGACGGACTGGCCATGATTGAATCCATAAAGCACGTTCCAGCAAATGACTTTGAGACCGGGGCTTTCAGCCTGCACAACCGCCACAGTCAGAAAACAAAAGCTCGAGAAGAGGAGCTTAGCAACTACAACAGGATGCTTCATGAAACCTCGTTCGACGCTTCGATTCTGCGAGCTATTCGATTCTTCAGCAAGAAAATGAGAGTTGCTTTCAAGATCCCCAAGCGGCTTGACCCGAGGCTGTGCAAGGAATATGTCTAAGCAGGATGGCCAACGAATCGTCCAATCACGCCTCGGGTTCGGCACCAAGAATGCGCACTCTCTATGCGTTGCTTGTCTATTGCGGCATCGGAGGCTCCATGGACCTCTTCGCAGCTGACCAAGCCAAGACAGGGATCGACTTCATCCAACACTACTGCGTCGAGTGCCATCAAGCCCCTAAGCCGAAAGCCAAACTCGATCTCAGTTCCTACCGCTCACTTGATCGTATCATCGAAGATTCTTTGGATTGGGACCAACACCTTGTGCGAGTGCGTGAGGGTGACATGCCCCCCGATGACGAGGACGTTCTCCAACCGAGTGATGAAGAACGCAACGATTTCGTTGCCTGGATGGAATCCAGCCTTCGTGAAGCTGCGTGTCTGGACGGAATTACTCCGGGGCCAGCGATTATACGCCGCCTTAATCGCAGTGAATACTCCTCCTCCGTCCGTCATCTACTCGACATCCACTTCGATGCCGGTGAGGCCTTGCCCAGCGAAGGAGCGGGTGGAGAAGGCTTTGATAACGCTGCAGAAACCCTCTTTATCTCTCCCATTCACGCCGAAAAATATTTGGAGGCAGCCCGCACAGCCGTCGAATACGCCTTTGCTGACACGCGCTCCAACAAACGATTTCTAATCGCCCAACCTGACGATACAACCTCAGCCCAAGAGGCGGCTCAGAAGATCCTGAGCCAGTTCCTGCCCCGAGCATTCCGCCGTCCCGTCTCTGAAGAAGAAACTCAAGAATACCAAGAACTCTTCGAACAGGTCCTGGAACGAGAAGACTCCTTTGCCGTGGCCCTCAAGCTCACGCTTTCGGCCGTCCTCGTCTCTCCAAAATTCTTGTTCATTCTCGAACGGCCCAACGAGAGCCCAGAGCCGGTCCTCGTGACCGATCACGAGTTGGCCAGTCGTCTCTCATACTTTCTCTGGGGCTCGGCGCCGGACGACGAGCTTCTCGCGCTCGCAGCGAAAGGAGAACTTCACAATGCCGACGTGCTCAAGGCCCAAGTCGAGCGCATGCTAGGTCGAAGCCATTCTCGAAAGGTGCGTAATTTCTCACAGGTCTTCATCGAACAATGGCTGGGCACACGCGCCCTCGGCCGAGAGTTCAAACCCGACAAATCCATTCGTGGCTACGACTCAGAGCTCGAAGGCGGAATGAAGTACGAACCCGTCTTTTTCTTCCATGAAGTCCTAACCAAGAACCGACCTCTCCTGGATCTGATCGATGCCGACTACACCTACGCGAACCGACGCCTAGCGCGACACTACGGCATCAAGGGTGAATTCCGCGAGCAACCCAAACGCGTAGAAATCGCCGATCAACCTCACCGCGGAGGATTACTCAACATGGCAGCGGTTCTCGCCATCTCATCTCACCCTCAGCGAACCAGCCCGGTTCTGCGGGGTAAGTGGATCCTCGAAACCCTCATCGGCGAACCTCCCCCCCCGCCGCCGCCCAATGTACCCGAACTCGAAGAAGACAAAGAAACCGTTGCCGCGCAATCCCTCAGGGAACGCCTCGAGATTCATCGTGAAAACCCCACCTGCGCGAGTTGCCACGACCGCATTGATCCGCTGGGCTTCAGCCTTGAGAATTTCGATGTCCTCGGACGCTGGCGAGAGGAGGATGCCGGCCACGCCATTGATGCCAGCGCGACACTACCTGACGGCACGCGGTTCAATGGTCACGAAGAGCTCAAGCAACTGCTCCTGGATCGAAAAGAACAGATCGCGCGACACCTCACCAAAAAGATGCTCGGCTTCGCCCTGGCCCGTGGACTCACCTATGAAGACTATTGCACCGTCGAAAACATTGTTGCTGATCTAGCGAATCATGGTTACCAATCTCATAGGTTGCTGCTTGGGATCGTCAATAGCATTCCGTTTCGGTATAAATCCGGAACCGATCCAAGTGCAGGAATCTCTTCGACAAACTAGCGAGAGCCAAAAATCAAAGAACGATTGTGAGTAACAAACAACTCAAACTATCTCGTCGACGCTTCCTTCACGGAACCGGGGCCGCACTCGCTCTTCCTTGGCTCGAAGCGATGTCGCAGGCTTCCAAATCGAATCCTGCTTCGCCTCCCAAGCGCCTCGGTGTTCTTTTTATGCCAAACGGTGTGCATGAAGATCACTGGACACCGACAGGCGAGGGCGAATCTTTCGAGCTCTCGAAGACCCTCTCTCCCCTTGAATCCCTGAAGGACCAAATCATTGTTCCAACCAACCTTTGGAACAAGGCGAGCAACTATGGGGACGGTCACTATGTCAAGACCTCGGGCTTCCTTACCTGTCAGACAATCAGCAAATCGCTGGGATACGATATCAACAGCAACGGCGTGTCGATGGATCAAATCGCCGCGAAAGCAATCGCGGGACAGACACCTCTTCCGTCGCTCGAACTCGCGATTAGCCCTGTCAGCATTGGCGTAGATACCAACGTAGGCTACACGCGCGTCTACGGTTCACACATTGCTTGGAGTCGACCAACCCGTCCGCTCGCCCGTGAAATCAACCCGAAACTAGTCTTCGAACGTTTATTCCGGGCCGCCTATCCCCAAGCCTCGAACAATCAACACGACTCTCTTCTCCTCGATCGAGTGCTCGGCGATGCAAATGAACTGAAACGGACGCTCGGGCACGCTGACCGATCACGGGTCGACGACTATTTGGAGTCCGTAAGGGCCCTTGAAAAGCGTGTTGAACAAGCCAGTCAAGCATCGGGCAAGACATGGCAACCTGCCGTGGACATGGATCCGACCAACAAACCCGAAGGTATTCCGAACGAACATGCCGAGCACGTTCGATTGATGCTCGACATGATCGCACTGGCGTTCCAAACCGATACCACCCGAGTCTGCACCTTCATGTTCGGCAACGCGGTGAGCAACACCAACTTTTCATTCCTCGACGGGGTCAGTGGAGGCCATCACAGCCTCTCGCACCACGAGCGCAAAGAGGAGAACCTAACCCAGTATCAGCTCATCGGGCAATGGCACGTGGAACAATACGCCTACCTGTTGAACAAGCTGAGGGCCATGCCAGAGGGCGATTCGAATGTATTGGACAATTCGATGATTCTGTTCGGCTCCGGCCTGCGGGATGGTAACAAGCATAGCCCAAGGAACCTTCCTCTTGTCTTGGCTGGGAAAGCAGGGGGCCGACTGAAATCCGGCCAGCACATTACCTACGACCGCAACACCCCGCTTGCGAATCTCTACCGGGCCATGTTGAATGCATTTGATACACCCGTCGACACCTTCGCGGATAGTGACATGGAACTACCGGGTGTCCTCAGCTAGTACCAAACGTCTTAGCTTCGCCCGAAGACATCCAACAAGACTTTCGAAAGCTCAACACTAGAGTAAGGCTTATCCAGAATGGCGCCTACTCCGCTTTGGTCGGCGGATTCTCGGGTTGTTTCGCTGATGTTTCCGGACGAGAGAATAATCGGTAGTTCCTGGTTCAGGGAGCGAATGCGCCGCGCAACATCGAGGCCAGTTAGCTTCGGCATGAAGTAATCAGCCAGCACGAGATCAAATCCATTCGGATTCCGCTCGAAGACCTCAATCGCCCGCTCGGGCTCCGAAATTGCGGTCACCTCAAATCCCTGCCGCTGCAAAATACGCTGCGTGACCTCGAGAATCGAAACCTCATCATCAATGCACAAAATGCGCTTCCCATTCCCATCCAGGCGTGTAGCTGCAGACACCGGCTCAGCACTTTCATCCTCGTTGATGATTGGAAAGTAGACCGAGAAAGTAGTCCCCTCGCCGAGTCGAGACTCGACCAAGATCTGAGCGTCATGGACGTCCACAATTCCGTGAACCACCGATAGCCCCAAACCGACCCCTTGCCCCGCCTCTTTAGTAGTGAAGAAAGGATCGTAAATTCGTCCCAACGTCTCCGGATCCATTCCCTTGCCGTTGTCCTTCACCTGAAGAAGCGTGTAGGCCCCCTTCCGCAGATCCCGAGCACCTAGAGACTTCGGCTCTTCAATCTCAACACCCCGCAACGAAACCACAATCTTCCCGTTCTCGAGACCAATCGCATGCCACGCGTTCGTGCAAAGATTCACGATCACCTGATGCACTTGATCTGCATCCGCCAGAACATTGTGGGACACAGGATCAATCACAGTCTCGAGCTCTACCATTGCGGGAATCACTGACCGCATCATCTTGGTTGCTTCGCTCACTGTGCCGGAGAGAGAAACCGGAACTCGGACGGGGGTTTTGTGACGACTGAACATCATGATCTGCGATACCA
Source organism: uncultured Verrucomicrobiota bacterium (assembly GCA_964342405.1). Classification (GTDB taxonomy): domain Bacteria; phylum Verrucomicrobiota; class Verrucomicrobiia; order Limisphaerales; family AAA164-E04; genus UBA2970. The sequence goes on from CAYFGX010000022.1 coordinate 63,004, forward strand.
ACGATCCAGCTCGCTTGGCAGATTTAACAATCCCCTCTACAGACTCGAAGGCCGGATGCTTGTCATCGAGATCCATCATCGCTAACTCAGCGTTCGCCATGATGGCACACACGATGTTGTTGAAATCATGGGCAATCCCACCGGCGAGTGTCCCGATCGATTCCATGCGTTGCACCTGATGCAACTGCTGTTCGAGCTCTTTCTCGTGGCGACGCGTCAGGATACGGTTCAACTCCGAACTCGCCCGCGCAGCAAAGATCTGAAAAACAGCACGTGTTCGTTCGCGTCGAGGCATGGGTTTACGGTCGATGGCTACCAACGCCCCAATCACCGCCCCGGTTTCTGATCGAAGCGGGATTCCCAGATAGCTATCGGCTCCCATCTCAGCAAGCGCCGCATCTCCGGGAAAAAGCCTCGCAACTCCGGTCTCGTGATGACACATGTGTCCATCCGTAACAGACTCGCAGGGCGTTCCTTGGATGGCATATTCGAAGTTGTCTGCAAACTGACCATCCGCGAAACAACAAATCGTCTTGATTCTCGTTGGACTGGAGTCCTCCGAACTACGCGGCAACAGTGTTTCCCCAACAAAGGCGAAGGGAACGTTCAACCACTCCGCCATCGCCTTGATAAGCCCTCTGAAAAAATTCTCACCAACAGCACCCGCTGTTCCTTCAAGAAGTTTCAGTATGATGGCATCCACCTCCTTGCGTTCTGTGATGTCACGCGTGATGCTCAGAGCAGCCGTGACATTTCCCCCACTATCACGAAGGGGTGACACGTGAGTCTCCATCCATCGCTTGGTCCCCTTTAAGCCCGTGATGCGAAACTGGGCAACACACGACTCACCGTCGAACGCCCGAGAATTAGCCTGTTCAAAAGTCTGGCGATCCTCTTCATGAACCAATTCAGAAATCTCTCGACCGATGGCCTGGTCTGGAGAATCCGCCTCAACCATAGCGAGGCCTGCTGGGTTCATTTCCATCAGAATACCATCGCGCGAAACCAACTTCACACATTCCGGCTCAGCATCGATCACCGCCTGCAATTGGTTTTCACTAGTCGCCAGAACGGCCTCCACTCGTTGCCGCTCAGAGACGACTCTCACAGCCAAGAGGAAGAAACACCTACCTTCCTTTCGAATCGGAAAAACCCGGATCTGGACCGGTATCAGCGAGTCAAGACCTCCCTTCAGACGGCCATAACGCATCGCCGGAGCCGTCGCTGACTTGGCCTCCCAAAGCCGCTCAATAAAGGGCTTGGGAAAATCCAGATCCAATTCAGCCATCTCGGTTTCACAAAGCTTCTCTCGAGGAACAGCTAACAACTCACAGACAACGTTATCCGCGTCACAAATCACTCCCCCCTCATCATGAAGAAGGAGTCCTTGCCCTGGTTCCAGATTGAGAAAGTGGCCACTGAGCGCAGACTGCCGCACCCCTTCAAGTGCCTCCTCTAAAAGAAGGCACGAAGGCGTGATGGGCGAGTGCTGGTTCAGAGGAGTGGTCACAGGCTAAACTTAGCTCGAATTGAAAGAGGATCAAACCCTCTCTCTGCTTGCTTGGAAATCGCTCGGGGCGAGCCCAATCACATGTCAAAAGTATGAGGCATGCAAGCCCAAAATAGCGACAAACTACCTAGAGCTAAAATCAGCTTAGCGACACACACAACTGTAACACGACATTCAGAATACCGGCTTTGAGCGCAGAAGGGACCGAACGATTCTAGTCGGGGTCCTTTTCAGCGGGGGTGCGAATGCCGATATGCTCACGGGCAATGACCACATTGTCGAAATAGACAACATTCGTCTTCTGCTGAGTCCAACGATCCGTAACATAGCTCTCCAAGGTCAGGGCATTAGCCATCAGTGATGCAGTTCGCCGCCAATTGAATCCCCTCCAGTGACCGATAAGCTTTCCGTCGACCCAAAACGCCTGCTCACCATCCGGCTGATCGGGTGTGTTGTGTCGCAGCATGAATTCGAGGCAAATCCATCGACCTCGCTCAATGTCAGGTTGTTCCGGCAAGCGAAATCCATTTCCCCAATACTTCCCATCTGGACTTGCCTTCATCTCATGCCAATAGCTGTAAAAGTTCCAGCGACCTGGCGGCGACCACCTTCCCCAGTTACCCCACGGTTCAAGCGCTGTCGAAAAGCGTTCGGTTCCATCAGGACAAAGTCCAGCCCCCCCGAACCCACTCCAGCGATCTTTTCCGTTTAACCCCCGATTGCCTCGAAGGGTGACGAAATGGTGCACATAGCTGCAGTCAGCCCCAAATCGGGTGTAGAATCGGACAAAAACTTCCTTGGAAGATTGAAACCATTTCGTCAGTCCCCCGCCGGTGTTCTCCCCTAGACTCGATGTCACACAGAGACTATGGCCAAAGCCTCGGCTCGAATCGTCCAGTCTGACGCGAGAGAGGACCTTGCCGCCTCGATCTCGCTTTTCGTCCCAACCCTGTATGAGATCTTCATTCTCGAAGTCACTCGCGAAAATCACCGCTGGGTCATTCGCTATCGACCGATCACCCGGGTAGTTCCGACTGAGGCCGTCGAGGGCCGCAAGAGGCGAATTCAGGACAAGCGTTGGCTCAGCTGCCAACACCAGCGCACCAGACAAAGCCGCCCATGTCAAACCGCCCGCAAACCAGACTTTCATCATGGCGACCAGGCTAGTGCATCGCTCAGCCAACACAAGTCAGGGATCGAGCCCAGGAATATCCCACCCGATCGCGATCCAGTTTCCAGTGACACCTAGTCTTGCAATGCGGATAATTTCCCGCAAAATTATACGTATGCCCATTATTAAGGGGTAACCAGACGCCCAAACTCGAGTCTTTAGCGTTTGTAGTTCGGTGAAGTCATGCGGAAAGTCGTTAAAAAAGCCCTAGAAAGCACTCTAAAGTGCTGGCCCCTAGCAAGTTGCATTGTGCTCAGCAGCCTTCCCTTCGCGGGGCTGAAAGCGGATTCAAGCTCCTTCGATGCCACGGCCAAGCCGTTCTTCGCGAAATACTGCACCAATTGCCATGGCTTTGAGAAACAAAAGGCTGACCTGAATCTGGAACAATTCGATGCCGGATCGGAGCTCTACAAGGAGCGCGAGCTCTGGGAAACCGTCCGCGATCTCGTCGTTGAACGAGAGATGCCCCCCGAGGAAAAAAAACAACCCTCAGAAGAGGAACGCATCCAACTGGTCCAGTTCATCAACGAGGAACTCGCAAAATTCGATTGCGAAGAGATCGGTCAACCCGGTCGTGTGACCATGCGCCGACTCAACCGCGCGGAGTACGACAATACGATTCGGGATTTGATGGGCATTGACTTCAAGGCTTCGACTGATTTCCCGTTGGACGAGGTTGGCTACGGATTCGATAATATTGGGGACGTCCTTTCTCTCTCGCCAATTTTGATGGAGAAATACCTCACTGCAGCCGAGAAGATCGTTTCTGAAGCGATCGTGACAGACATTCCGGTCTGGCCACCGCAACAGAAACTCGAGGCCGAGACCTTCCGGTCCCGAGCGGAGGATATCGTCCGAGCGGAAGACAACGTCATGGGCTTCTATCGTGAGGGAACCGCCACGAAGTTTTTCCGGGTAACGGAAACAGGAACCTACCACGTGAAGATCCGGGCCTATGGCCAGCAAGCAGGCCCGGATCCGACCCGGCTTTCGGTTCGGCTGAATCGCGGCGAACCGACCGTGATCGACGTGCCTGCATTCGACACCAAACCAGCCATCTACACCATCCCCGTCAAACTCCAAGCGAGTTCTCATCGACTGGAACTCGGATATACCAACAATTACAACCGTCAAGACCACCCAGATCCACAGCTCAACGGTGACCGCAATCTCTTTGTCGACTTCGTCATCATCGAAGGCCCAGAGGGATCGAAACCGCCCCTACTCCCCAAATCACACCGACAGATCTTTACAGAAGAGCCCAAGAAAGGCCAGGAACTCGAGTCAGCCGAACGCATCTTGAGCCGTTTCCTCCTTCGAGCCTTCCGTCGCCCGGCTACGGAAGCCGAGCTCAGCAAACTCCTTGAGATCACCGACTACGTTCTCGACGAAGACGGGACCTTCGAAGAAGCCATCCAAGTCGCCGTTCAAGCCATCCTTGTCTCACCCAGCTTTCTTTACCGCACCGAACTGGACTCGCGTCCCGAGGAGGGTGAAGCTAAAGAACGCTCACTCAACGCCTTCGAATACGCCTCAAGGCTCTCTTACTTTCTCTGGAGCAGCATGCCTGACGAAGAGCTTTTCCGCCTGGCGGCATCGGGAGATCTTTTGAATCCGGAGACCATCAAGACCCAAGTCGGACGAATGCTCAAAGATCCGAAGGCCGACGCGCTGGTCACCAATTTCGCGGGACAGTGGCTCCAATTCCGCAACCTCGACACCGTCACCCCGGACCCCGATCTCTTCCCCAGCTTCGACGATCAATTGCGTGCGTCTATGCGCCAGGAGAGCGAGCTGTTCTTTGGCGCGATCATGCGTGAGGACCGCAGCATTCTGGAATTCCTCGACACAGACTTCAGCTTCGTCGATCGCCGATTGGCCGAGCACTACGATCTCGACGGCGACTTTTCAGACGAGTTCAAGCGGGTTCGATTCGATCCCAAGAGCCCCAGAGGCGGTATTCTCACTCAAGCAAGCACCCTCGCCCTGACCGCTAATCCAACACGGACCTCTCCAGTCATTAGGGGGAAATGGGTGCTGGAGCAAATCTTGGGAACTCCACCACCACCACCACCGCCCAACGTGGAGGAATTGGAAGAATCAAAAGAGGCCGCGGCTTCGGCCTCACTTCGTGAACGGCTTGAGATCCACCGTTCCAAACCCGAGTGCGCCACTTGTCATGCGAAAATGGATCCTATCGGATTCGCCTTCGAAAACTTCGATGCCATCGGGGCGTGGCGCGATCTGGATGGCAATTTTCCGATCGATGCCTCCGGTGAACTCCCCGACGGGCGACAGTTCGACGGGGCAAAATCCCTGATCAATCTCCTCAAGAATGAAGAAACCTTCGTTCGTACGATCACTGAGAAAATGTTGACGTTTGCGCTCGGCCGAGGCTTAGAATACTATGATAAATGCGCAACGGACGAAATCGTGACTCAACTCATCGCTGACGACCTCCGGTTTTCAGCTTTGGTTGAAGCCGTCGTGATGAGCGAACCGTTTCAGAAAGTTAGCCTAACCAACGAATCATTATGAACCCTTCACGTTCACTTACTCGTCGGACCTTTCTCCGAGGTCTGGGCACGTCCATGGCCCTTCCGCTCCTTGATGCCATGGCTCCCGTTCGCTCACTCGCAGCGTCATCCACCAGCGGAGCTCCCCTCCGAATGGCGTTCATGTTCGTCCCCAACGGTATGCACATGCCCGACTGGACTCCAACCCAAGAGGGCTCTCACTTCGAGCTACCCAAGATTCTCCAGACGATGGATCCCATCAAGCGGGACATCACCGTGCTCTCAGGACTTACCAACGATAAGGGACGGGGCAACGGCGACGGCCCCGGTGATCACGCACGATCAGCGGGCGTTTTCCTGACGGGTGTGCAACCACTCAAGAGCGAAGGCGCCGAGATTCGTGCCGGTATTTCCGCCGATCAAGTCGCTGCTCAGGCCATTGGGCATCAAACGAAGTTCGCATCCCTTGAGCTCGGAACGGAAAAAGGCCGTCAGTCTGGCAAATGCGATTCCGGCTACGCCTGCTCCTACTCCAACAACATTTCTTGGCGTGACTCGACGACACCGATGACGAAGGAAACCAACCCTCGGCTTGTCTTTGAACGTCTCTTCGGAAACAACAATGATTCCGAACAGACTGAAAGCGCTATCCGACGAAAACGTTTTCAGAATAGCATCCTCGATTTCGTCCTTGAAGACGCGAAGCGCCTGAGCAAACGGGTGGGCAATAAGGACCGAGGGAAGCTCGATGAGTATCTGACGGCCGTTCGCGAGATCGAACTCCGACTAGAGCGCGCAGAGAAAGACGCCGGTCAACGCCCCGACTACCTTGAGGACTACGACAAACCCGAAGGCATCCCCTCCTCATACGAGGAACACATTCGCCTGATGGGCGACATGATGATCCTCGCCTTTCAAACGGACGTCACCCGAATTTCCACCTTCATGCTCGCGAATGAAGGAAGCAACAAAAGCTACCGCTTCATCGGTGTCAACGAAGGCCACCACTCGCTTTCCCATCACGGCAGTGATCCGGTGAAACTCCGCAAGATCAGCGACATCAACGAATTTCATGCCAAACAGGTCTCCTACATCCTCCAACGAATGAAGGCCATTCCAGAGGGTGACGGCAGCTTGCTCGACAACAGCATGATCGTCTACGGTGCCGGCATCAGTGACGGCAACCGCCACAACAACGAGAATCTGCCCATCATCGTAGCGGGCAAGGCGGGTGGCGCCATCAAACCTGGACGACACATTCGCTACCACTTCGAGACCCCGATGTCGAATCTCTACCTTTCCATGCTCGACCAAATGGGACTGAACGAGAATCGGTTCGGAGACAGCACGGGCCGCCTAAAAGGCCTGTTTAGCTAGAGCTGGTTGCGGAAAGCCATTCCCGGAGTTATCGAACGTACCAGGAGGGGTCTGCCACTCCTGCTCAATGAGACGTTCGGCCGATTGCCGCTAATTTCATCATGACGAGAACCCGACTCTTTCGGATCCTTCCACTCTTGTGCAGCTTTGCTTGGCTTCCCCTCATCGTAGCCCAGGAAACTGGTCCCGATGTTGCCGCACTCATCGACCAATTGAGTGGCAGTGGCACCGAGGAAACTCAGCTTCAGGATCGCCGGGATGCCGCCCGTCTCCTCAGCGAGATCGGACCTCAAGCCGCACCAGCCGTGCCCGCGCTCACTGTGGCTCTCGATGACCGCGACACTCAAGTCTGGTTCCACGCCGTCACCGCGCTTGCAGAGATCGGACCTGGTGCCATTGACGCCTTTCCCGCTCTGGTCGACGACCTACGCGGCGGTGGACGTCGCAGCGTGAACGCAAAATGGTACCGTTCTGCCTACGCTTTGGGGAGGATGGGACCCACCGTCGTTCCCCAGTTGCGGAGTGCCCTCGACGATAGCGATTCAGGAATCCGCTCCGGAATCGCACTCGCGATCGGTTGGCTCGGTCCGGAGGGACAGGAACTTGCTCAGGACCTCATCACGCTGCTCAAAGACGAGAGCGAATCCGTCCGACTCCACGCGGCTGAGTCGCTCGGAAAAATGGGTTCGGGAATCCTCCCAGATCTCGAACAAGCGCTCGCCAGCACCGACCACCAAATTCAGCTCGGCACGCTACAAGCCCTAAAGACGCTCGGCGCAGAATCTGCCCCCCTGGCAAACCAGGTGGTGCAGCTCTCGAAAGCTTCTGATACACCGGATATTCAAGCGGCAGCCTTGAGAACGCTCCGCAGCCTTGAGCTCGAACCGAATCAAGTTCTCGAAACGACTTGGGCACTTGCACAACACACAGACGAATCCGTCCTCCACGAAGTTGGGAACAACCTCCTCGAGTTGCCCTCCGACATCACGCTCCCCAAACTCAGGGAACGACTCGGATTCAAAGACCTCGCTTCGCGACTCTGGGCCGCTGACATCCTCGGCCGTATGGGACCAGCCGCCTCTCCGGCAGCACCCGAGTTGACGCAACAGATTGCGGCTAGCCCATCGAGCTTGGCCACGGAACGATTCACCAAAGCCATCGCTTCAATCGGACCGTCCGCTTCGGGCGCAGTCTTTGATCACCTTCGTCAGGTAGAGACCGCGAAAATCCAGCCGACGTATTGGGCCGTCAAATGCCTCGGAAGTTATGGCATTCCTGGACTGCAACAACTGCAACCCAAACTCCGCAGCGAGCACCTCAACGAACGACTCGCTTCCATTTACGCCATCAGCCATCTCGGCGCGAACGCCCGCAGCGTGGTCTCCCGAATTGAGCGGTCCTTGCAGGACCAGCAACCCGCAATCAAAGCCGCCAGTCTCTACTGCCTCATGGCCATTGCTTCGGACCCTGACCGTTACCGTGATGACGTTAAGAGATTGTTGGACGAACAAGACACGACGGCACGCAGAATCGCAGCCACATCGATCGCTCGTTTGAGCCGGATCGACCCGCCCATGATTCAGCGCCTCGGCGAACTGTTACAAGATGCCGATCCCGAAGTCCGCCTCTCATCGACTCAGGCTCTTTCCAGTATCGGAGAAGACGCAGCGTCCGAAACAGATCAAATCGCCGCCCTTCTCGTTGAGGATCGGATCGAGATCAAAGTCGCCGCCGTGAATGCGATTGGATCGATTGGCACGGCATCTCCATTGGCAACAAGTCAGATCGCATTCTTGGCAGGCCAAAGTGATGGAGACCTGCGGCTCGCAGCCATGAATGGGCTCAGCCGGATCGGGTCGCCAAGTCCACGCTTCGCCAAGGTTGTGCGGTCGGCTCTCAACGATCCCGAGGAAGCGATCCGTGAAGCCGCCCTCAAAGCCTTTCCTCAGATCATTGAAGAAACAGAAGAATCTCTGAAGGTCAATCTGGAAGCCCTCGAAGACGAAGCCGTTGCTGTTCGTCTTGTCGCTGCGAAGAACCTTGGCGATCTTGGGGAAGCGGCAACTCCCGCCATTCGTCCCCTGATGGACCTTCTTTCAGATCGAGGGAACTTCACCAGCTATCTCAATGCCCTCAAAGATATTCCAGCCGATGCAGATCACCTGGATGCTTACCGGGACGGCTTGGAGAGTGGGAGCTCAGGAGTTCGGGCCTTTGCCTGCGAGGCCCTGGGGCGTTTGGAGGAAATCGCCTTGCCAGCCATTCCTCGGTTGGAACGGCTGGCAAGGAAGGATCGATCTGGTTATGTCCGGTCCCGGGCCCGCTCCGCAGTTGAGCGGATCACGGGGGAAGACCGGGAATGGGACTAGCCGCCTTCTACTGCGTCACTTCTTCAGTGGCGCTAGCCGCTGCTGCTGCCAATGCTTCATCCAGTTTCGCGAGATACTTGGTGGAATCTTTCTTGAAGTCGTCGATACAACCCTCGCAACAAAACTGAACGAGACGGCCCTCATGAACGTATTCGACTGGATCCCCCATCGATCCAAGGGCTTCTCCACCCACCACGCAATCCTTTAGTGGATACGCTGCCTTCTGGGCCGCGATGTCAACGTCAGCGACCATTCCGGCCACCGACTCAGCATCTCCGTCATGCGTGTGTTCGTGTCCATCGTGGTCATGATCGCCATGTGCATGCTCTGCACTTTGACCACACCCGGCTAACCACGTCACCATCAAACCGCTAAGGACCAAGAGGCCCATCTTCTTCAGAACTCGTTGCATCATGATATCTATCTTTCGTTTCGTCCAACCATCCAACAGAGGCTAAGAGGGCAAATCAAGGCGAAATATTTCCAACCATTTCACAGAAGCTCAAATACCTCAGGCTCGAAATGCAGTTGCTAATTGCCCACGAATTTGGCAATCAAGAGGTTTAGTGCTATGGGTATTCTCCGAACAATCAGCGTCGGCCTGTCTCTCTTGAGCGTGACGACCGCGCTCCAAGGTGCTGGAGCCGAGTCGAGTTCACCTTGGTTCCAGTGGCATTTCGCCGGAACGCGGGCCGTCAAAGCCCACCCCAAGGCCGGCAAGGTCAAAGAGATCTGGCGGCTTCCCGAATCCAGAAGACTCAGCACGAGCGTTGTGCAGGGTCTGGCTCAGGCAGCGGAAAAAGAAGCCTTCGGCGCCCAAGCTTCCGCCCCAACCGTTCGGCGACGAATCGCCACTCAGTTTGTCGAAGAGATTCTGACCTTCGAAAGCTACGGTGAAATCAACGGCGCCTCCAACCAGCACCCTAATCTCTCCATCGCTGTCAAACTCCCTAAAGCGCGTTACGAGGAATGGGACCGAAACATTAAACGTTATCTGGGAACGCTCGGTTGGAAAGCCCCCGAACAAAACCCCGATAGTGAAACGCCGGACTGGACGGCAACGCACAAGGACTCGGCCTTGCTTACGCGTTTCGTCAAACAAGGAGATTGGGTCTTCTTTTCCATCGGACCAGACGCCTACTCGAAAGTTCCAGCATGGATGGTCGGAAAAGAGGAAGACCAAATTCCAAGCCTCCAAGAAGATACCGTCCTCTCCCTATCGAGCCGGCTTGAGGGACTTGTCGAATGGCTCGCTGACACATCCCTCCCCATGCTTCCTGAATTCAAGGCTCACGCCAAGTTCGACGACTATGGCGTAAGAACCGAGGGCACTCTTGAGCTCAAACAACCCGTCGCAAAACCGCTCCCTGCGTGGAATCCACCAAAAGAGCAGATTTTCTCCCCGATTGTGGGTTTTAGTGGATCGCGAGGTCTCGAGAAGCTTATCGGCAGTTTCCCCGTCGCCGCACCTCTCCTTCAGCAAGGCCTTCCGGATCAGGTCTACTCGTGGGCGCGCCCCGCTCCCGTGAGTTCCAATGCTATTCCCGTCTTCCCGATTTATATGTCCTGGCCCATCGGCAAGGACAACATCTCCATCGCCAATCTCACGAAACAACTCCCTCTCCTCGCTGGCCCTGGAATTATGGAAAGCGGGAGTGTTCAATTGCTCTCGTATCCTAATCGGAACGAAACAATTCTCAGCGTGACACCCACCTTTATTCAACCATTCGTCAAGGGAGCCACCAACGCCACTCACGGCGTTAGGATCGCAGGACTCTTTCCTCACGCGATCATGAAGAAATCCGCCCCGGAAGCCCTCTTCCAGCAACTCGATAGCCGCGAGAATGTTGTCTACTACCAATGGGAAATCACCCAACACAGAATCGAGAGCTACAAACCTTTGCTCAAACTGATTGCCTTCCTCTTCAACAAACCTCAAAGCAGCGCGAGCAGTCCAGGCTATCGATGGTTAACCGCAATCGAAAAGAAACTCGGAAACACAGTCACGATCGTGACGGCTCCTGAAACGACAAAACTCAAGTTCTTCAGAAAGTCCCACTTTGGATTTACGGGCCTCGAGCTCACCCTCCTGTCAGAATGGCTGGCTTCCAGCTCGTTTCCATGGATCGACAAAAACCTTTTCGCCGAATGGAAGATGCGCAATTTCTTCGCGCTACCGTCCGCTCCAGCGACCCCTTCAAGAAATGTTAAAACTCGGCGTTAATATCGACCACGTCGCCACGATTCGGCAGGCCCGCTACCGTGACTCCAAAGCCGGTGAGCCCGATCCTGTAGAAGCGGCCCTCGCATGCGAACGGGCAGGTGCGTTTGGCATCACCGCTCACTTGAGAGAAGATCGAAGACACATCCAAGATCACGATATCTGGAGACTGAAGGAGGCTATCAACATCCCGCTCAATTTTGAGATGGCCAGTACGCCGGAGATGATCGAAATCGCCATCAAACTCCTCCCTAACTCCGTTTGTCTGGTCCCTGAAAAACGCGAAGAACTAACTACTGAAGGAGGGCTCGATGTCGCGGGCAATCTTTTTCATGTTACCGAAGCAACTAAGCGGCTCCAGGACTTGGGAATCGAAGTGAGTCTCTTTATTGACCCAGACCCAAAACAGATCGACGCTTCAGCCCAAGCAACAGCTCAAGCCATTGAACTTCACACGGGCCCCTTCGCCGAAGCTTCCAGCGAGCCTTCAGGCGACAACCAGGAAGTGGATCGCTTGATCGACGTTGCCAAACAAGGTCACGAACTGGGCATCAAAGTAAACGCCGGTCATGGACTGAACTACCTCAACACCCACCGGATGCATGAGGTTCCGCACCTTTGCGAACTCAACATTGGTCACAGCATCGTGAGCCGAGCTATCTCCACCGGTATGGAAAAAGCCGTTACAGACATGCTCAAGCTCCTCGAACCGAGCGATTCGCAGGGTTCCGCTTAAACAGGAGTTTGACGACGTTCCTGAGCGGGGATCTCTAGATATTGACGCCCCCATCGGAGGCTCCTCCAGATCGTATCCCGAGGCGTTCGCGAAGCTCACCCATCTCCTTCATCATACCCTGACGAAAGAAGATGACATCAGCTTTGTGAATCAGGAGATTCGCTCCCATATCAACAAATCGCGCTTGCTCATCCATCGAGAACCAGGCGTGAATGCCGGCCCCTATTCCCCGCGAGCGTGCCTTCTGAAAGATCGTCTCGGCCGCCTTCAAAAAATCAGGATGCTCGTATTGCTCTGGAATTCCCAAACTCGTCGTCAGATCGTGTGGACCGATCAGGACCGCATCGACTCCTTCAGTCTCTAGAATCTCGTCCAGAGCATCTATCGCAGGAACACTCTCCGTATTAAGTATCAAGATATTGCTTCCCGAATTGGCCCCGATGTAATCACCGAGTGCAGCGTCCAATGGCGCCCCCGAAAGCGTATCCGATAGTCTGCGCCCTTTAAGAGGCCGAAACTTTGTCGCGCCCCGCAACGCTTGCGCCGTCTCAGGGGTTTCAACATAAGGAGCAATCACGCCGGCCGCCCCATCATCCAAGGCCACCGTTGCCTGATTCGGATTCTGGTCCGTGATACGAACCAAGGGTGGAAGCCCCAACGCTGAGTAAGTGCGACACATCCAAGAAAGTCTCTCTCGATCGATGGCTATGTGCTCCGTATCGATAAAAACAAAGTCGAGACCGCAGTCCTGAATGATCTTCGGCCAGAATGGCGATGTGGAAACCACAAGGGTTCCAATGACCGTCTCCCCACCCCGGAGGGCTGTCTGCAATTCCTTTCCCGTCATCTTTCTCGATTCTTTATTTCAACCACGCGTCCAGTCTCACTCGACTCAATCGCCCCCAAGACAGTGGCCGTGATGTTTCTTGCTCCCAGCGCGTCCAATACCGGTGATGTCTGCCCTTCGATCGACCGAGCGAACTCTTCCATGAGTAAGAAGTTATTCTGGTCGCCTACCCTCCGGTGTTTAAACTCCTTGGGATCTTGCCCCTGGTAGTAGACGCTCACTTCAGGGCGCGCCTCGGTGACAACCATGGCACCTTCTGATCCGATCAGGTGTAGCTTAATCTCTCCGATATCTGGATGAGCCGCCGCTCCAATTCTCCCGATACACAAAGAACCCGTGAGACCACCAGACAACTCCAGAGTCACACTGGCCAAGTCCTCGACTTCGTTGTCTACGTGAGCCTGATGAAAGTGAGCCGCCGTCCGAGCATAGACCCGATCCACACACGCACCGGTCAGCATGTGGATGTATCCGAGTGGATAGATGCCCTCGACCTGAAGCTCGCCCATCGCCTCCACCCCAACCCCTCCGTCAGACCCATCGGCATGAGCTTCAATCTGCCTCTGCAGCCAATTAATCGGAGGATCACCGGGGCCTCTGCTTCCCTTCTTGGGGCCAGCATCTTTCGAGAAGTAGAAATCGCAATGAATTGAATGAAGACGGCCGATCCTTCCGGCGTCGAGAGCTGCTTTGGCCTGTACCAGTGCGGGAAGGTAGTTCCGGTTCCATACCAAAGACTGAACATTCTCTCGCTGGACCGCATCTACGAATTGATCAGCCTCCGCCATGCGCAGAGCCAACGGTTTATCAAGGATGACATGCAGCCCCGCATTCGCCGCTCTAATCCCGAGCTCACAATGCCGCTCCGCCTCCGAGCTCACCACGGCCACCGAGGCTTCCAATCGACCGAGAGCTTGCTCAACGCTTCTTAGGTATGGAATCTTGAATTCATCTGCAAAAGCCTGGTTCCGATCATGCACCCAATCAGGCTGACAATCATGATCCGCGACTCCCACAAGTTCAAACTGCGGATGGGCCGCAACCGCACGAGGTAAATACGCGTGCTTGACCACGCTCAGAGCAACCGCGCGATGAACCGGTTTCGCTGTCATGATTGAGCTCCTCCTTCGACGTATGCTGTTCCAGTCCAGACCAACGCTTGTTTCTCTTCAGCAGATCGATAGGCAGCATCGATCGTCAACATCAGCAGCCTCATCTTCGCCCCGTCAACCAAGCCTCCCTCCGAATCAACCCTCGGCGCGAGAAACGAGGTCAACATTGAAGCGATCTCTACCTCAGAACTCTCAACCGGAAGAGCAAGCGGATCATTTCCACCATACAGGAGAGACATATTGCGATGATCATCCGCGTAGCCCGCTCCCCTATCCCCGATAAGATGCAGCGATTCGTAGCTTCGCCCCGCTGGAAGTTCCCAAGCAAAGTCCATCACTGCCATTCCATTTCCTGGAAATCCAAAATGAAGCTGCATCGTCCCCTCACCGCCTCGAGTCAGCGCATAAATCCTATCTGGCACTGAACCAAAAACTTGAAGCGCCACATCAAAAGCATCGAGCAAATCATCTCGACGCCGTGCCGCCGCCGTTGCTTCCCCAAACCACCGATGCAGTCGCAGAATGCCTAGATCCCCCAACTGGCCCTCCTGAAGACTCTCAAGCAAGGCGCTTACTGAAGGCTGAAACCGATAACGTCGTCCCAAATATAGATGCCCATCCCATTCGTCGCGGTCTGACGGCACCGACTCCTCGAGTTCAGCCGGCGAACCCACAAACAACACACGGCGCCCCTGAGGAATGTCGACCACTTGATCTACGATCACCGCTTCAGCATCGCGAACACAATCGACCCACTCCAAACACCCAATCCGTCGCCCAGCCTCAAAAAAGACCGGGCTCAAATCGGATTCCACCTTCAAGAAAACTCGCATGACTTCAAAACTCATTGGAGATTGGCAGACAGGCTTACGATTCGGCAACGGTCCTAATGCAAGAGGTCAACCCACCAATGGATCCAGACTCAAGTCGACTCTCCAGAGCCAAACGGAGAATATTCGAGAGAATACTATCGCGACAGAGTTGGGAACCGCCTTGAAATTAACCTTCGCTCTGGCTTTCGTCGAGTGGATTCAAGCTAGGAACGACCCTCATGAGGAAAAGGCAAGTAGATAGCCCTAAGACACCTGGGGGATCCAAGCCTCCTCGCACAAATCTCATCGCCAGAAGAATAGCTAGTCTTGCGAAACAGACGGATCTCAGTAGATTCACTGCCTGAACCCATGCAACCGAAACACTCTCCTTCATTTCGTATCGGCATCCTTGGAGCCACGGGGTATATCGGCGCTCCGTATCGGCAGGAAATCCGAGACTCTGGAGAGGCGGAAATCGTCGCCCTCTGCGCCCGACGGATGGAGCTACTCAAGACAGCAGCAGCCGAGGACGGAGCAGAGTTAGCGACCCAGAACTGGCAAGAAGTTGTCGAGCATCCCAAAACCAATCTCATCATCGTGGCAACGCCGGACGCACTTCACCATGAAGCGGTGATGGCTTGCGCCCGAGCAGGGAAACACCTCTTCTGCGAAAAGCCTATTGGAGTGAACGCCATCGAAGCACGGGACATGCGAGACGCCTACCGAGCACAAGCCCATCTCTGTCACTTCGTTCCTTTTTGGACTCGATACGTCGATATCTTCGCTCGCGCTCGAGAAATCGTGCAAAGTGGCGAACTCGGCGAGATTAAAGTCATCTTTTACCGATGGTACAATCCACGGCCCGCTGCCATGCCCCTCACCTGGAGGGACGATCCCAAGCTCTCAGCCGCCGGAAGCATCGCCGACGTCGGATCTCACGCCTACGATACCGTCCGCTGGATACTAGGTGAAGAAGCCCAATCCGTGCTAGCTCACTCAGACACCATCACGCCAGCCAAGGCCGAGCTCGGCGGAATCAATCTGACCGAAGCTTTAGAATGGGGGCAGGCTCATCAATTGAACGAAGCGCAACATACCAAAGGAGGAACACCAGATTATGCCTGTGTCGCCTGGGAGTTTTCGTCAGGAGCGGTCGGATCTCTGATCGTATCACACGCCACCTTTCTGAGAAAGGGCCTCGCCCCTGAACTAGAGTTCCACGGGACACAGGCCTCACTCGGTATCGACCGTCTCAGCGGAGAACTATCGATTGCAAAACCGAACGGAAAAACCGAAGTCGTCGAAACCATCCCAGACAAAGGCTTTGGCAATCGATTCCGCAATCACGTCTTTCCTGCATTTAACCAAGCCCTCAACGGCCAAGAAGAGCTCAGCTACCCTAACCTGGAAGATGGCTGGCGGGTTCAAGTGTTCACGGATGCTGTCGTTCGCTCAGCACAAGAAAGAACTTGGGTGCCACTCTCCACGGTCGATGGCGCATGAGTCGAAGGAGAAGTTTACGATGAAGCAAACCCTGTCACTGTATTTTGCTGTTTTCGTCTCGTCTCAGCTTCTCACGAAAGCAGACGAGGGCGCCGCCGTCGCGAGTTTTCGCCCGAACGAAGTGATTGCGATCCTTGGCGGTCAGAACATGCTTCAGATGCAACAATCTGGCCTCCTCGAGGCCCAGCTAGTCGCTTCCAACAAAAAAAAGAATCTCCGATTCCGTGATCTGTCCTGGGAGGGCGACACAGTCGAGATTCAGTCCAGCATTCACGAGCGTTGGAGAGAGGAGAAGTATGGCACGTGGGCCAATCAACTCCAGCACGTTGGAGCCACCCAGGTTTGGGCGCAATACGGCAAGATGGAAGCCATGGCCGGCCTCAGTAATCTTCAATCGTTTGTGGCCCACTACGAGCGATTGATCCTCGAATGGAAACAAGTCGTCGATCAGATCACGCTGATAAGCCCCATCGCTTTTGAGCCCGCACCGTCATCGCTTCAACCCGAGCTTACTCAGCTCAACGCTAGTCTTGCAGTCTACGTCAACGTCATTGAAACACTGGCCACCAAACATCAACTTGATTTCATCGACCTATTCCACCCTTCACTGGAGCTCAATCGCACGGGAAGTCGGCTGACGGAGAACGGCCTCCACGTCAGCCCTGAGAATCAAGCGACTTTCTCCGATCTGATCGCAAACGCACTTGAGATCAATGTCCAATCCGTCGATGACACTCTCGTCCGCGCGGCCAGCCATAAACACCGTCTCTGGTATGAGTACTGGCGACCGTCAAATTGGAAATGCCTGTTCGGAGACGACGGTGAACGCATCTTCGGTGAAGCGGCTGGAATCTATCCCACTTTCCGCGAAGAATGGAGCCGCTATCCGGCCCTCATCAAACAAGCTGAGCAACGGATTCAGGACCTCGCCAAAGGAATAAACCCCGCTGATGCAACGCGCGTCACTCCACAGCTCACGGGTTGGTCCCAAGTTCGTCCTTCAGAAGCAGACGCGAGCAAGGCCTTGTCCCAGTTTCAGTTGCTCAACGGATTTCAGGTCAATCTCTTCGCTTCAGAGGAACAAGGCCTGGTCAACCCCCTAGCCTTTCGCTGGAGTTCGGATGGAAAACTCTACGTTGCCTGCTCTACGGCCTACCCACAACATGAACCAGGCGAAGTTCCCAACGACTATATCGTCGTTCTGGAGGACACGACGGGCGACGGAAAGGCCGACTACAGCCAAGTGTTTGCTGAAGGCCTGAACATTCCGACCGGTATTGAAGTCGCCCCTAATGGAATCTATGTCGGGCAAGGCACTCAGCTCCTTTTGTTGCAAGATCACGATGGCGACGACATTGCCGATGAGCGCAAGCTTGTGTTGAGCGGATTCGGCAACGGGGATACACACCAAACCTCCAATTCATTTGTCTGGAGTCCCGGGGGACAGCTCTACTGGTGCCAGGGAGATGGAATCGAATCTCGAATCGAGACTCCTTGGGGCATCTCTCGCCTTTTTCAAGCAGGCCTCTTTCGACTCCGCCCTGAACGGATGCAGCTTGAGGGGCTACTTGACGATTTCATGGGACCCGGAAATCCATGGGGCGTTGTCTTCAATGACTGGGGACAACCGATCGTGATTGATGGAGCCGGCGGGATCACCCATCTCGGCCCCGCACTGATCCCAACCCACCACCGCCTTCGCCTTCCGACCATTGGAAAACCGGGAGGATATTGTGGGATCGATATCGCCTCCGGACCTGCGATTCCAAGTTCGATGCGGGGAGACTATCTCATCGGGGACTACAAACCCAACGCCGTTTCTCGCTTCGTTCTCGAGCCCAACGGTGCCAGCTACAAAGTCTTTTGGAAGAAGCCCCTTATAACTTCTCGCGACAAGAACTTCCGCCCCGTCGACGTCAAACAGGGACCAGACGGAGCCATCTATATCTGCGACTGGTTCAACACCGTGATTTGCCATCAGGACGACTCGTACCGTCACACAGCCCGAGACAAAAGCCACGGCCGGGTCTGGAGAGTCTCTCACCAGACGAGCACACAGCCGCCCTCTCCCTCACTTGCCAGGACCAAGACTACGGACCTCATTGCCCTTTTAGGCTCAACCGATCGCTGGCGACGGGAGCATTCCAAACGACAACTGCTCACTCGCGATCGAGCTCAAGTGCTCCAGAGTCTCAAAGATTGGACGCGCCAAATCAGTAGACGCTCTGACGAAGCTGAATTCCAGACCCTCCAGGCACTGATGATGTACGAGACACTCGAGCAGCCCAATGAGTCCGTATTAAGACGGTGCCTAAAATCTAAAGATCCGCGTGCTCGCGCCTACGCAGCCCGAACAGTTGGACGCTGGTATGATCGACTCAAGAAACCCCTAGATCTCCTCTCCCCCTTAACCAATGACCCGAGTCCGCAAGTTCGAATGGAAACCATTCTCGCCTGCGGCAACATCCCTGTTGTCGATGCGGTTCAGGTGGCAGCACGTACCATGCGTCTTCCGGCAGACCGATGGATTGAATACGCCTTCAAGCAAACCGTTCACCATCTTGAGCCACACTGGATCAACGGTCTTTCCGAGGGAACACTCAAGTTCGGCAACAATCACGAAGATTTGATTCACGTCATTCAAGCATCACGCTCAAAGGAAATTGCAACAACTATACGCCAGCTCGCTACTGACGGGGACGCAGATCTAAGGAGCCAACTCGTCGTTCGACAAGTCCTCGCGGCCATCGGCACCGAATCGGATCTCCTCTACCTGCTTAGCCCAGAGCACTACATTTATCGGTCCCGTTACAACTCGACCGCTCACCGGAGCATCCTACAAAGCATCATCAAAGCCCGAAGAGAACGCCCTGCTCTACTCAACACTGAATCGTTCTCAGCCCTTCTTTCCGAACGGTCAACGACGCTGAGAATCGCCGCGATCCAACTGGCAGCCCTCTGGGGTATTGAGGAAGTTCACGCCTCAATTCGAGGCTACATCCAAAACGATCAAGAAAACATCGCCATCCGCGTGGCCGCCATTGGAGGTTTACCACGAATTCAGCCCAATCCGGATGTCCAGATCCTCACCAACATCATAGAATCTGGCGAAGCGTCTCGGCTACAAACCGCTGCCGTCACGGCTCTCGCTGAGATTGCCCCGAAGAAGGCTGCAGCGTTGGCAGTTAAGAAATGGGTCGCCGAGACAGATTTCAAACTTGAGTCCATTGTCGTTGAAGCATTTCTAAAGCGCAACGGCGGCTCACAGGCATTGGCCCGTGAAATCGGGGCCAACAAGGTCACGATCGCCCAAGCGAAAAGCCTCCTCGACGAGCTTGTCAGCGAGGGTTATTCAGCCCCAGAGCTCACACAAGCGCTTCGCGATCTCGCTGGATACTCATCTGACATACCCGAATACAGCGAGGCCTTCATCACCGAGCTCGCCCAAGAGATTCAATCACAGGGGGATCCAGATGCGGGGAGCCGAGTCTATCGATCAGAATCTGCCAACTGCACCTCCTGTCATTCGATCAATGGGGAGGGTCAAAGCCTGGGGCCTGATTTGAGCAATGCTGGAACCGGCATTCCCATCCGAAGACTGATTGAAGAAGTGATCTGGCCGACTCGCCACGTCAAAGAGGGCTACGCACTCACCCAGATTACGACCAAGAGCGGACAAATCATTCAAGGCTACGAAAAAAGCGAGAGAGACCAAGAAGACCATTTCATACTGATGGAACTGGGCACAGAAAACAGACTTCGAGTACCGACCGAACAAATCGAATCTCGCCAGAATATCGGAACCATCATGCCCCCAACGGCAGTATCACAACTCACCCGCCCTCAACTTCGCGATCTCCTCAGCTACCTTTCGAAGCTAGGGGAATTCTAAATTTCCAAAGTGTTTGCGACGCGCCTGGTCAAACTTTCACAGAGTAGAGCCAGAAGATCGAATCACTTAAGGATGCACTTTACTTCTATTCCAGCACTCTGACACGGTAGAATCGCCTACCATCAATGATCGAGTCTGAGATCTCCACCGGTTCCTCACCCGCGGCCAAAACAACCTCAGCGATTGTTTCCCAATCGAGTGCATCAATCTCCGAAGTACGCTGCACGACAACACGGCCAATGTAGTCTCCATCCAAAGTCATCACGATCTGGCCTTCACGAACGCTCAGATTCTCGAGACTGAGAAGTTCCGTTTTGGCTTCTCCGGGTGTCCCTCCAAAACGATGACTGGCCCTCCATCCGCTGGCACCATCGCCCCCAACCTCGCTGCCAGCAAACTCCAAAGAATATCCCTCTCCGTCAGCCAAAGGGTCCCAATCACCCCTATCTTCATAAGTCAATTGTGAGATCAATCGACCATGGACGTCTTCAACTCCAATCAGCTCGCCACGATTAGATAGATTACCCTCGAATTCTCCGATCACCGAATCTTCCACACCGGGATAACGCTCCAAGAACGCCTTTTTATTCGCTACCACGAGCACAACTTCACCGGGAGATAGAACACCCCCCGGAAACTCAAACTGAACTCCGCCTCGCAACTGAATCCCCAGTAAATCAACAGGTTCATTCTCAACCGATCGTAACTCAATGAACTCAAAGTCGGCTTCACTCCATCTGCTGCCAGGTTCCGGTTCACTTGGGTGATACATGACTTCAGAAATCACCAGTGAGGGAAGCTTCGGAAGTAAATAGTATCCCCTGAAAGGTGCGCTCCAAACGGGTCCACGTCGCCCTTCTACACGCGTTCGCGCTGTGACCACCAAATTGCTTTGAACAGTCAAAGGGTTGTCCGCCGTCACCTGGACCGCTGACTCTGACACACCGCCTCCGGGCAAGCGACAATCGGATCCATCAGTCGTTACGAAGACTTCAGCATCACTCTCCTCAAACCAAACTTGTCTTCCGGCCTCTACAATTCCAGGCAAGAGATTGGGCACCGGCCGGGCAACGAACTCACTGTCAAACCAATCGATCCGTCGCCGCACCCAGGTTTTCAAATGGTTTATCTCTCGCCTCCAGCCTGCCGTTCTATCAACTAGATTCCAGCGATCGAAATTGCGTTCCTGAGCCTCCGTCAACTCCTCCGCCATGTTATCAATGATCGACATCAAGTTTTCCTTGGTCATCACACGATCACGCCACATCTGCCAACGATCGGCATACAGTTGCTGAAAATCTGGGACCTGAAACAACCTTCCCCACCAACTGTAATTATAGACACTGCTTCGACCATTAGGAGAGGCTGCCCGTCCGTCGTCGTCCGGGCCCATCGTTCGATCAAAGTCCCAGATAGGTCCCATAGTCAACTTCTGGTTCCTCGGAATGTGCATGTAAGTGCTCAGCCGAAGACCATCGGGATTCTTGCTGAATTCATTCAACATGTGGAAGTCCGCAAAGGAATCAACGTCAATGTATCGCGGATACCCTCTGATCGGATCGGTGGGAGTTCGTCCGCGAAGCGCCCGATCGAAACCGTCAAAGTGACTGCGCAAAAAGTTCAATTGCGCTGAGGTCCGGTTCTCCTCCTTAGGATAGACATGTGCCATCGCTTGTCCGCCAGCTGAGAAGCCCGAGTCTCCAGGATCAAGCCGGTCAATCTTCAATATGTAGCCGCCACTTACCTCGGGTCGCCGCGTGTGTTTGGACAGGAGCTTCTCCACGGGCACCCGGTCCGAACCTCGCTTGATTTTCTCCATCAACACATAGACGCCAACATAGCTTGCCTGACTTAGATTGCGTCCTCGTCTTGAGTTCACATACACCTCACAAAAGCGTGTTCTCACGGCATACATCCCGATCTGGTTGCTGAGTTCGTACATGAATGCATTGCGAATCAAGGCCCGATCAAAGTTGTAGGGTGCGTAAAGGATCCAATCCGATTCCGCAGGCATGCCCAGAACTTCCCGATCTAGGTCTTCCCCAAACGCATCCCGGAATTCAACGTTGAGTGCTTTCTTGGGACGGCCTTCCGTACTTGATCCCCGAACCTTGACCCCGGCCTCTTCACTCAGCGTAGGTTCCTGCGCCAGGGTGCTGCGCCCCGATTCCCCGCGATCGAAAATCTGCACCAGGGCACGATTCGCTGTCGTAGCCGACAGGTTCGCATCGAGCATGTTCACCACGACAACTGGTAGATTCGAGTGAAAGGACTGCACCTCGTCATCGGCGACGATATAGTGCCATGTCCCCACCACCCCTCCGATCCCATCACTAGAATAGGCCTGAGCCCGAAGCACACGCGACGTATCGATCGAGATAGGTGCCCTGTAGACAGCTGAAGAATGGGATGGAAGGCTCCCATCTAGGGTATACCGAACGTCAAGATCAGAACCCGGACTTACGAGTGTCACGTCGAAACGTTCCGGATAGAGCCCAGAGGCGGCGGAGGCGACCGGGGCATCCAACACGCTAGGAGTCCCGCCGATGTTCGGAAGTCCAGGCGTCGGCACGCCGAAGTATCGCAATGGTCCTAAATCACTATCCGGCAATCCGAGCGTTTCCGAACGAATCGAAAGCAAGAAATCTCGATCTGTGTGCCGAACATTTAACATGTGACAGGCGAGGATGTTCTCGCCGACTCGAAGCCCGTCCGCTTGCTCAAGAACAAGAGTCTCTTCCTGGAGCACGTCATCGAGGTCTCGCACCCGAGAGGATCTGGAACGGTAATCCAGCCTCGACGGTGCATTGTTCCGAAATATTTGCCGGCCATTCAGATAGAGCACGAGGCCGTCGTCATATCGAAATCGCAGTCTCAAGACGTCGTCAGGCGAACGAACTGCAACCCGATACCGAGCATAGACCGAAGCTCCCTCACCAAGGACACTCTCAGAAAAATCGCTATCGATAAACGAGCGCAAGCGAGGTGGGTTAAACGCGTCGTATCCCAAGGATCCACTGGCAATGGACCACGTCGAATCATCAAATCCCGGAAGCCGCCACGCATTGGCGCCGTCCTCAGGAGTCGGTACATGGTAACGGACATTACTCTCCTCCGTGATCACGGGAACGACCACGGTGTTCATGGCAGGACCAAAGGAAAGCGAATCGTATTGCTTCGGAAATTCTGGTTCAAAGTGCGAGACGAGAAGCCCGCTTGAATCTCGTAGCTCAAGAGGTTCGCCCGAACGACGCAGCCTAAAATCCGTATGCAATTCACCCTCCGGATCTCGACAGTCCTTCCCAGAGGCAAAGACCACCAAGAAACTCTGTGGGGCTATCAAGACCTCCGGAAAGACCCAAGCACTCGCGGAGTCCAACTCGTCGGAAAGGGTCCATCCCGCGAGAGAGACCGATTCTGATCCACGGTTGAACAACTCCACCCAATCCGATCGGTCTGAATCTGCATCCAACACCGGGTTCCCGTCCGCAGCCATGATCTCACTGATCACAACATCGGCACGAACCGGAGACACAATAAGCAAGCTCGCCAGCAGGAGAATGCCACCCGTGTCTATCCTCTTCAAACTCAACCCCAGTCGGTGCGATTCCATAGCTCGCCTCCGACACTAGCGAGCCAAGCGCCGTTCCTCAACTCTTTCGGAGTCCCCTGCAATCGGTCAGCCGTCAAAGCCGGCCTCGCAGGAAACCTGCCCACTCAATCAGAGTCGGCGGGAGAGTTCACCCGATTACCCGCCGGATCCACAACAAAAGCGGAAACAAGGACCAGCAATTGAGATCGTTCCTCGAAGCTTGACTCTCGCCGGAACAAACGTCCCAGCAGCGGAATATCTCCCAGCAAGGGCACTTTATCCTTGGTTTTCTTGATATTCGTTTTCTCGATTCCCCT
Organism: uncultured Verrucomicrobiota bacterium; assembly: GCA_964342405.1. Classification (GTDB taxonomy): domain Bacteria; phylum Verrucomicrobiota; class Verrucomicrobiia; order Limisphaerales; family AAA164-E04; genus UBA2970. Next base: position 86,979 of record CAYFGX010000022.1, read on the forward strand.
CATGACCACGGCCTGTCCGTCCAAGATGCGCACCGTGGCCCCTGCCTCACGCTCACGAAATCGCGGCAAGGGGAGAGTGTGTGATTGCTCTTGAGGTTGTCCGTTGACGATCACTGCCATTGAACCCGGATCATCGTAGCCAACAAACTCCCTCATAGCGAATTCGACCTCGAGATCAATAGACTTGCCATCCGCTTGCACCCACGGGACGACTCGGAGTGAGGGACCAGTCTCTACCAATTGTGTCGTGTAAGGCTTGGGATCGACCAACTCACCATCCTTTTCGTTTCCAACAAGTGATTCTGCATCTCTACTATTGATGCTCCCATCACCCGCCGGAAAAACAACCGACCGCTCTTCCGTCATCGATAGTTTACTGGACCTCCCCGAAAGCGTGGTGATACTAGGCCCACTCAGTACATCAACACCTCCTCGGCCCATGAACGATTCCGTCAGCTCCAAAGCTTCAGATTCGGTCAGAACGACATGACTGGCAGACGACCCTAGAGAATCTCCTGCTTCGCGTTTAGATTCATCGAAGAGCTGACTCGCAACATCGAGCGGCACCTCGGCAAGTTTAACGGAAACGACCACCTGCGGTGGGACTTCATTCAACACCGCTATCACATGTTCAAGTCTGTCGATTTCCGACTCAGGCACATGAACCAAGAGACTACCCCGCCGGTCATTGAAGAACACCGCCGGCTTCAATTGCTCCGATTCTTCGTCAAATTCAACAGGAACCGATACACCCGCACTCCGGAAGAGTCGCCGAAATAGAGATTGAGCATCAGAACCGCTCATCTCCACTGTTTGGTCGTCATCAAGCAGCCTGCGAGCAGCAGTGACAGCATTGGTTGGATCAACTCTGTAGTGCCGTGTCACCAAAGCCTCAGAGGAAAGATTCTTTGATTCGCCCGCAGGAGTGGAACCCGAATCTCCGATGGACGCCTGCGAACGGTTTTCCACCACCTCTGGGTCCGATGGTTCTTCATCCGTCGAGCCGATTAAATCCACACGAGCCCTCTCCGTATCAACTGTGTTTCGACCGTTCGAGCTTGGCTCAAGCAGCTGCCCCTTGGTTTCTTCGGGAGCGGCCCCTTGATTGGAAGGTAACGCTTCAGGCACAGACGCGATCAAATCACCCGCAAACAAGGCGTTCCCAATCGATTGCGCAGCAGACAGTTCAGGGAGCAAGAGGCGCGACAAGCCAAGATAGGAAATAGCCATCACCCCCATCACTCCCGTTGTGAGGACAAATCCTCTCCGTAACCCGATGTCCTCAATGGGCCTCTCATTCAAAAGCCGATCCACTCGGCGTCCCAAGGCAGAATGAAACCCTGTGCCATTCTGCAACAGAACGGCCCACCGTTGGCGCATCCAGGTCTGCCGCCCGAACTTCACCAGGCAAGACGCAAGAGACTCGGCACTAAAGTCAGCGCGGACAGCCCGAGAATCTGCCGCGAACTCGCCGGCTGTCGAGAGTTCCCGCTTCGCCCACCAGACTAGCGGATGCCACCAGAAGGCGCAGGACACGAGCTCAATAATCGGTCGCCAGAGGTGATCGTCGTTCTTGAAGTGGCCTAGTTCATGGGCCAACACAAGATGCGATTCCTCCTCGCTAAACTCTTGAACCAAAGTGGACGGAATCAGAATCGTCGGAGAGAGAGTTCCATATGCAAAGGGTCCAAGCCTTCCCGAACTGAGACGAAGGCGACAGGGCCCGCGGTAGTTCATGCGCTCGACTATCCTCCTAAAACTTTCCTGGATTGCTGTCGAGGTGGGCAAGCGACACCGCATCACGTAGAGGCTCAGCCCTATTCGAACAAGCACCCAATAGACCGAGCAGAGACCAAATCCCATCAAGAGCATGGTTCCCGGCAACCAAGTCCGCGTGTTCCACCAGGTAACAACGGCTCGCCTCTCATCGCCTTCAAACGAGGCGCTCAACTCCTCCGAGGCGACAGATGGCACCTGCATAGGGTTTGATTCCGTGACCACCGTCCAGGCTCCGGTGCGCTCTTGCCCTGCACCGAGCTCCCGGCTGTCAAAGTGAAAGAGCCCAGCACTTTCACCCACAGCCAGGCCTGCGATCATAACAAATCCTCCTCGCCAAATCGCCAGGCGGGCTGTCGCCCCCTGAATCCTCTGAGTCAGCAACCACGCGACAATTGGAATCAACGCTCCCACCAGCCCCAGCATCGAAAACCAAGCCGCCCATTCTAAGTATGTTGGTGCATTCATCTCACTGCTTCTTGTTGTTACGTTTGCGGTCCCGAACAAGTTTCTCGAGACGATCTAGTTCCTCGCCACTGACATCTTGAGTCGAAAGGAAATGACTCACCAGACTCGAGAGCCGTCCCTCGAAGACCCGCTCCACCAAATCCCCCGCCAAGTTCCGCGAAACTGACGACTCCTCATAGGCGGCTTCATAAATAAAGTTTCGCCCTTCCTTGAAATGCCGCACCAAACTTCGAGCCTCCATCTTTCTCAGCATCGTGGCGACGGTTGTATAAGCCAAGGCCCGATCCTTCTCCAAATCTCTTTGCACTTCGCCCACCGTGGCTTTCTTCCGCTTCCACAGTATTTTCATGATCCGCAATTGCAGATCGCCCAGTCTTCGAGGTCCAGATTGATCCGAGTTCATAATCTACTACCTTAGTAATACTACCCAGGTAGTATTGTCAAAGAAAATTATCCTAGGACTGTTTTGGCCAGAGTCGAAATCCAATTAGGAAACGTCAGAGGAAGTCGCGGATGACAGGAGGAGATCTTGTAAATGAGAGATCTCGAGTGGCTTGCTAATGAACTCGTTCATCCCCGCGTCTAAACAGCGCTGACGGTCCTCATCGCGAGCCGCAGCGGTGAGTGCAATGATGATAGCATCCTTGTGTTTCGGATTTTGTCTCAGTTTCCGAGTGGCTTCATAACCGTCCACTCTTGGCATCTGACAATCCATCAGGATCACGTCATAGGGCGTTGTTTCAATGACGTCCAATAGGGATTGTCCGTCATCAACCAATACGGGGCGATGTCCAAGGCGACGCAACTGGGCCGATATCACCCGTCGGTTGACCTGACTATCTTCGGCCACCAGAACTCTCAAACTTCGATCGCCGACACCCGGTAACGCACCCGAAGCTGGGGTCTGAGGGGATCGGTCGGACGAGACAAAAACATCGAGTAACTCTGAGAATCTCACGGGATAGCGAATTGTCTTCAATCCATCGCCAAGCGCCCCTTCTTTCTGCGCCTCACACCTTCGCTGTAGCCCCACTAAACTAAGTGTGTAGCGGGCATCTTCAGATATCGCTTTGGACGCCAGCAAGTCTTGAACGCTTTCCAATTCCCGTTGGGGTACGACACAGAAGATTCGATCTTTTCCAGGCTTGGTATCAAACAAACGCCCTTTCAAGGCCGCAGTATCGACCACCCGTTCAACCTCCAATCCAAGGTCCCCGAGATACTGAACAATGGATTCGTCTACATACCCCCTATCTTCAACCACCAGAGCCAGGTCTGACTCGCTCGAAAACGGAGCTTCAACGTCAACCGAAGCTTCTCCCACCGAAAGCGGCAACACGAACCGAAACCTCGAACCCTTGCCCAGCTCACTATCCACTTCAAGGGAACCGTTCATCGCCTTCACTAGTTGCTGACAGATCGCCAAGCCCAATCCCGTCCCACCAAAACGACGAGTCGTGGAAGCGTCTGCCTGCGAAAACGGCAAGAAAACTCGCCGAAGCTGTTCCTCCGACATGCCAATTCCCGTGTCCCTTACTTCAAACTTGAACTGTGGATCTGGGCCCTCGTTCATCGTAACTCGCAGATCAATCCCTCCGTTACGGGTGAACTTCACGGCATTACCCAACAGATTCCACAGAACCTGCCGGATGCGCACTTCATCGCCAATGATGATTTTCGGTAGATTCCTTGGCAGGAAAAGTCGGAGATAGAGTCCTTTAGCCGCTGCTTCTTGATCGAGTGAATCCGCGATGTGCTCAAACATCTGCCGGGGATCAAACGGCTGGACGTCGAGGATCAGATTACCCGATTCGAACTTAGAAAAATCGAGGATGTCATTGATGATGGACAACAAGACCTCTCCCGATGAGCGAATGGTATCCACGAAGCCCCGCTGATCCTCGTTGAGTGGCGTATCCATGAGTAACTGCGACATGCCAACAACACCGTTCATCGGTGTCCGGATTTCATGACTCATATTCGCCAGAAACTCACTCTTCGCTCGGTCCGCCCGCTCCGCCGCATCTTTCGCTCGCTTCAACTGCTCCTCAATTGCTTTCCGCTGACTGACATCACGAACCACTCCTAAGATGCTACGGACGCCGTTAATATCGGGGAGTTGCTTGAGGCTCAAATCCCCCCAAAACTGCGAACCATCGGATCTGACGAGTCGGACTTGTTTCAAAATCCCTTCCGCCAACAAACCGCTATCATCCGATAGGATCCGTACGCTCGAATGAAAATCCGCATCTAACAAGTCCCGCAGATTCAGCCGCAGCGCCTCCTCGCCACTGTAACCCAAGAGACTTTCACCCGCTTGGCTAAAGGAAAGAAGACGCCCGTCTCGATCACAGGAGAAGATCAAGTCATTGGCACTTTCCACCAAGGTTTGAAAACGATCATGAAGTGCGGCCTCCTCTCGATGGCGCTGAGCAATCTCAGCCGTTTGACGACTTACCTGCCGTCGAAGCGACACATTCCAAAACCAGATCAATCCCGCAAAAACAGCCAACATCGAACTTGCAGCCAACCACTGACCCGCACTCAGCCAGGGAGCTGTTTCCAGTATCTCAAGATCCGCAAGCTCCCCCACAACCAACCTCGGAGCTATCGGACTTCCAAATTCATCGTAACTGGCCAAATAAACTGCCGAAGCTCCCACAACGCTCTCGCGGGCGATCTCACCGATGCCATCCGGTAACTCGAGAGGGATCACATTGCCCTCACTCAGCAAACGGATCAGCGAGCCACTGGCTCCGCGAACAAACTCAAGAACTTCCCCTTTCACCAAAACAGGAAGCCCGATTAGATCCGATCGCACACGTTCGAAACCGGCTATCGGCAGCGGAGCAGGAGCCTCCGAATTACTCTCTCGCACTCGAGCTAAAGCTCGCTGTAAGGCAAGTTGCTGGCCTTCCCAAACGGGAAAGCCCGAAACGTCGACCGCGTCGCCAGCCGACAAGTCGAGTGGATCTCGTAGACGAACTCGAACCCCACCCGATCGATCAGCAACGTAAGCCTCGCCCGAACGCGTCACGTAAGTCACAAAGCCGCGAACCAAAAACCGTTTTCCCAGTTCTCCACGTCCCGAGTTTCGCAACTCTGAAACGGTCGCCAAAGGAACATCAAACGGATCGGCTTCGGGAGCCCTTCGAATCTTCACCAAATTCGGATCCGACACCAAAATCTCACCCCGCAAGCCACCCAGCTCTCCACCTTCACCCCTCGTCCGGCAAACGCCACAAACCGTGATGATCGCCTCCAGCCAGCTCGCTCCCATCTCGGCGTCCGCCCCCCTACAAAGGACATCCAAAACACCCCGCGCATTCTGAATCTTGAGCTTCAGCCCCCCAGTAGACGCCGGTTCGACACTCGTAACCAGACCGACCAGTTCCGAGAACTCCTCATCAAATTGACTCGCGACCACCGGCGAGAGGGCAATACTTCTGGCTTCTGGATACCTCCCCGGAGATTGCCGCAACACCCGCTCGATTCGAACCGAATCCCCCTCCCCTTCCTGCAAAGCCCGAACCACCACTTCCACCCAAGTCGATAGCACCAGCGGGATACTATTGAGGGGAGCCCTTAGCTCGATAGCTCCCGTGCGATCCTGAAGATAATAGAGGCGCACATCGGATTGTCGTTCCACACCTGTGACGACCCCCCGAAGTCGATACGTACTCTCCTCGATCCGATTATCGCGCTGTAAGGCTTTCAGGCGATCAATTCGAATCAGGGGCTGCGACCAAAGACTCTCCGCCCCATCCCCTGTCACGTTCTTGAGATCTCGAAATACAGCTCGCTCCAGGCGAAGCTCTTCGCCAGAGGTGGTGACGAAACCAGACACTTCAACAACTGTTCCAACGGCTACTTCTCGCTCCATCCACGTCCGTACGTCCACACGCCCTGAGCCATCCTTTACCCTAAGGAATCCGCCAGGTTGATATTCCTCCACAAGACCCTCGACCACGACTCGACGTCCTACAGGGAGGTCGCTCAGGCCCTCAATGGGAAACCGAGCATCACGGTATCTAAAATCCAAGGACGGATCTAAGACGATTACCTGGTCCATCCCATTCGCATACAAACGGGGACGTTGCGGCGATTTCGGATCTGCGGTTGGTACGGCCAAGACTCCGTCAAACTGAATAAAAGACTCCAACAGCAATGGAATCTCATCGGTAGTTCGAATGATCGCAGTGGCATCGACAATCTCATCTCCCACAACGAGCTCCATTTCGACGTGTCCATCCACTTCCTCGATACTCCGGATATATCCCTGCGTACTGACATGAAGGTTGTTGTAAGCGCTTTCACGCAGCTGAATTCCATTTACCACGACCGGCACCGGGAGCACACCCGGCTTCTCCACTGATACAAGAGCCCCTTTCATATCCACCGAATATTGACCAGCGAAGGTTTTGGCTTGTATCCGAATGTAGTCTCCCGGAACCAATCCAAAACTCTCTCGCTGTGTATCGATATACCCGCCTACGGCGCCATCGTGCAACCACATCATGCCCCACCCTTCGTCATAAAAGAGCACTTGGCCTTCCATGAGCACCTCACGAGCTTGCTCTAACTGGCCCGGCAGGGGATTCCAGAGCTGGTCGAAACTTTTAACAACAGCCTCATTCGGCTGGGCCAAGAGCAAACGCATCCCGCACATCCCCATGAAAAGGTTCAGCACAAGAAGGATGGATATTGATCTCCTTAAAGACATCGTTTCGGATGGCTCCACAACGGGCCAGAAACCTGAAAGTAAACTAGCCCACTGAGGGATGCAACCCGAACCGAAAGCGCAGACCGAGAGGGCAGAGTAAGGGAACTAGGAAACCGATCTCTTCCCAGTGTGGCCAAAGCGAGGGCCTGAATCCAGGAGCAGGGATAAAAAGGCGGGGACAAAAAACAAGGTGACCAAGGTCGAAAACATGAGCCCGAAGAGAACAATCACTCCCAAACCACGGTAAAGTTCAGTCCCAGCTCCAGGCAGAAAGACCAATGGGCAAAGCCCAAATACCGTCGTCACTGTGGACATCATGATCGGTCTCAACCGAGTTCGAATGGTCTCAAGAATGGCGGCTGACACGGTCAATCCACCTCCAGCAAGGCGCCGCACGGTTTGATCCACAATTAGAATCGGGTTGTTCACAACCGTCCCAATCAAGACAAGGAATCCCAACATCGTAATCATGTCGAGCGGTTGATTGATCGGTTTGACTCCCAAGAAACCAACGAACACATGCCAATGGTTGATTAGCCACAAGCCGATCACCCCGCCGCTTACTCCCAGTGGGACCGACAACATGATCACGAACGGGTAACCCCAATGAGAGAAAATCGCGACCATAAGTAAGTAGGAAATCACAACCGCCAGGAGAAAGTTAGCCCCTAATGCCAAGCGGGTTGCCTTCAACTTATCGCTCGCCCCAGCCACCCGAACCTGGACTCCTCCCGTGAGCTCTCCTTCCGCGCGCATGCCTTGAATCAACTCGGTCTCAACGCGCTCAACCGCCTCCTCGAGTGGGATCTCGCGGGGAGGAACAATCGAAAGCGTCACCGTGCGCCGGCTGTCAACGCGTTGAATCACGTCAGTCTTCACTGATTCATGAACCTGAGCTAGCGCTCGCAGCGGAAGCACACCCCCATCACGCGAGTATATCTGCAAATCATCTAGAGCGGACACCCCTCCCTCAGAGTTTTGTGCACTGTAGAGAAACATATCGATCTTCTCATCCTCCAAGAAAAACTCATCCAAGTAAGCCCCGTCCGAAAACGCTGCCACGAGGTAGCCCAAGTCCTGCGCGGAAACGCCAAACTCTTCGGCTCGAACCCAATCCGGCCGGACTTCCAAGACCGGTTGCCCCAAGGCCAATCCAGGCTGGGCCCGTACCTGAGGAGAACCAAACAGCGTATGCGCTCGATCAAAGGCAACACGCGCCACTCGATAGATCTCTGCGAGATTCGGCCCCGAGATGTCGAGATCGATACTCCGGGTTCCACCGAAATTTCCGGAAAAGATCGATCCTCTGGAGGAAAAACTCGTTACCCCCGGAACCTCTCCAAACCGTTCATCAATCACCCGCATATATTCGTCAATCTGTTTGGGATCCTTCGTGGTCACAATGGTCAGCAAGGCGGTCGGCCGACAAATGTTGAAGAGTGTCTTGATCGCGGGAACTTCCGTCTCTCCCCGATCAAACAAGCTTGGATCTGCATCGATGTGCGGTACGAGGAACGCATCCACCTCTCGCGATATTTTCTGCATCTCCTCCAAGTTGTAGCCCGAAGGGGGAGACATGATTGTGAAGACCTTCGCCTCCTCGCCCTCAGGAAGGTACTCCGATTTCGGCGTCAAAGTGATCAGCAATCCGATGCTCACACCGAGTATCAGCACCACCGTTGCTATCCGCCGCGCTCCGGTTTTCAGCAACGATGCCACGATGCCCACAATGCTTTCGGAAAACCCAACACCCAACGCCGCCAGTCCACGTCTACGAATCACACTCTCATTCGCATCGACTTTCATCCAGCGCGCAGCCGCACAGGGCACAACCGTGATCGCCACAATCATCGACATGATGATGGACGCCGCGATGGCAACCGCGATGTCCGAGTAGAGTTGACCTGCCTCTTCCTTGACGAAAATGATCGGCAAGAAAACGAACACAGTGGTCAACGTTGAGGCGAAAACCGCCGTCCAGACTTCCTTCACCCCATCAAAGGCTGCATCGAACAATCCCTTGCCCATTTTTCGATGCCGAAAAATGTTCTCCATCACGACGATCGAATTATCCAAAGTCATCCCAATCGCAAAAGCCACCCCAGCAAGAGAGATCACATTGATCGTTCGCCCGGTGAGCAACAGTCCCAAGAAGGAAGCAATCGTACAGATAGGAATCCCAAGCGCGCCAAGAAAGGTCGTGGAAAAGGACCGGAGAAAAGCAAACAGGACACCGCTCGCGAGCACACTGCCCAGCAGTAAATTCTTTCGTACAATTGCGATTGCCTCCCTCACATACATCACGTCATCACTCGACCACGTGATCCTGAGGCCGCGCTCTTTCAGAAGCCCCGCATTCAATTCGGCCACTGTTTCTGTGACCCGATCCATGACCTCAATCACGTTCGATCCCATTTGCCGTTTGATACTCATCGAAATGGAGGGTCCGCCATTAAAACTGGAAACGCGTACCACTTCCGCATGATCTAGGACAGCCTCACCAACGTCTTTCAAATGGACCAAGGCTCCATCTCGTTTCGCAATGATCGTGTTCTCAATTTCCTCTACACTTTGGAAGCGTCCCACCGTCCGCAGCATGTATCGCCGTTTGCCACTTTCAAAATCACCTCCCGAGACATCGGTGTTCCGCGCCCTCAACGCATTGCGAAGTTCAATCACTCCAATTTGGCGTTCGGCAAGGCGGGCAGGATCCACAATGACCTTAATCTGCCGATGCGCTCCACCGCTCACGCGAACCTGAGAAACCCCACTAACCCGCTCAATCGCTGTTCGCACAAAATTATCGACAAAATCACGCTGCATGATGATGTCAACGTCCTGGGGATTTCCTGGCAGCGGCTGAATGCTGTAGTAAAGAAAAGCGCTCTCGGAAGCTGAGGATGTGGCGATACGCGGTTGATCCACATTCTCCGGATACCGAGGAACCTGGGCCAGCGCATTATTCACTCGAATTAATACTTCTTGCAAATCGGTTCCGGGCAAGAACTCAAGCTCGATTTCAGCCCGACTCGATCCAGCAGTAGAGGTCATTCGATGGAGACCAGGGATCGATCGAAGGTACTTCTCCTGTTCAAAAAGTATCTCTTGCTCCACATCACGAGGTGTCGCCCCAGCCCAAACTGTTTCGACCGAAATGGTCGTCACATCCATATTGGGAATCATCTGGATCGGAACGCGAAACACCGCGACCGCTCCAATGATGCAAACGATCAAGACAGCAACCGCTGCTTTGACTCCGTGCCGGATGATGGTTTGTAGGATCATTCCTTGGAAGCAGACACCACAACTTCGGAAACCTTCACTCTCGCTCCAGCCACCAATCGCTCATTCCCTCGCACCACGACTCGGTCTCCGATAGCGAGCTCTCCAGAAGTCATCACAAAGGCGTTCCCCTGCCGAGCACCGAGCTCTAAAGGCCGCTCCACAACAGTCTGCTCTCCATTCTCACCGACTTGAACCAGCCAGACCGATCGACGCCCATCCGCTCCGCGAACAATCGCATCCGCAGGAACCAATAGGGCCTGACCCTCACCGTCCGGTTGAGTCCTGAAAAAACCTTGAGCAGACATTCCAGGCGCAATGGCATGATCCGTGTTTGTCAGTTCAATTCGAACGGGGAAGGTACGGGAACTTTCGCTCGCTAGCGCAACCACTCCGTGCAGAGGCCCCGCAAAGGTTCGACCCGGGAGCGCTTCGAATCGAATCTCCACGGGGCGCTCTCGGTCTAGCCGGTGATAGAACAGTTGGGGCACCAAGAACTCAACAAAGACAGAATCAAGTTCGACCATGGTCACGGCGGTTCCGCCACGTGTAATCCATTCCCCCTCTTCTGTCCCCTTGCTAACAACCATGCCATCAAACGGAGCCCGAATCGTAAATCGCTGAAGAAGCTCTTGCGAGCGCAGCTCAACAATCTCAGCTCGTCGCAATTCTGATTCTGCAATTCGGACATTGGACCTCAGAGTCGCGATGTCACTCTCGGCAACGATCTTCTCTTGCGACAGGCGAATGCCTTCGTCGTATTGTCTCTTCGCTTCGGCAAGAGCCGCGGCTGACCGTTGTCGCCGAAATGCAGCATCTTCAACATCAAGCTGCGCAAAGGTTTCATCGATGCGACAAATAATGTCCCCCTGTTTCACGTAGGTGCCCCGTTCGGGAATCACTCTTCGCACGAGCCCCTCTACCTCCGAAGACAACTTGGAATAACGTCGGGAAAACACACTCCCGGTAACGCGAAACACTTCAGTGCGTTCACCCAACTCCACCGGCGCAACAACGACGGTTTTCGCTTCATCGGAAACTGCAATCAGACTGGGAATAAGACTGAGGCAGAGATAGAAGCCGCCCGTTCCGACGACTTTTGACAACCGGGACATGCGCCGAAGCATACGTAAGATCCGGACTCCAAACCGAGAAAAAATATCATTCGGTCAGCCACAAGGCGCCAATCAAAGCGCCGATACGGGGCTGCTCCGACGAGACTTACGCCAGACAAAAAACAACGGACTGAAGCATCGCCTCAGCCCGTTGGCATGTAGATTCGTTGATTATGAGCAGAAACGCAGTGGCCCCTAAGCCAACTGCGAAGCAGCCAAGCGTCGGCGTCGATACGCAACTGCCGCAACGCCCAAAACGCCGAACATCAGAGCATACTCCGAAGGCTCAGGCACGACGGTGAATCGCCCATCCGAACTAAATAAACCAGCAGCATCAACGGCTTGAAAATTGTCAAACTCGAACGCCAAGAGCCCCGAATTTCCAGACAGAGTCATCACCTCATCAAAAAACGTAGAGTCAACCCCAGCCGATGTGAGCGTTACCTGCCCTGTCCCGGTGGCCGTTGCCGAATTTATGTTGGCAACTTCCGACCGAATAAAATCCACGGTTCCCGTCGCCCATAAGTCTCCAGAATAGGAGAATTGAATCTCGGCCGTTGCCCCATTCACATTCGTATACCGTTCGAACCCAATCGAAGCCGGACCCGGAGATAGAGAACTCGAAAGCTCAAGATTACCTCCGCCCGCGATTGCTTGTCCTATTTTCCAAGTGAAATCGGCTGCAACAAATCCGCCAAAAGACAACGAATTCAAACCATTGACACTGTCCGCCGCTCCCGTACCTGATTCCACAGTCTCCCACATAAAGGTCGGATTACCGTTGTGATTGACCCACGGAATCGAATTGGGCTGATCGCGTAGCTGACTCTGGCTATTGAGAAATTCAACCGACTGCCCCAAAACCCCACTCGCACAGCCCAGCAACAGAAACGTTAACGAAATCGACTTCTTCATAACACATGCTTTGTAATGTTCCTCCAATACGAATAACACGACATTTAAAACCGTCAAGAAGGGGCCGCTTCCCGAAAGCTTTGATACCCCCTCCTGACATCCACTTGCATTGAGCAACAGATGTACCTACTATCAATCTTGAGAAACAAATCATGACTGACTCGCCGCTCACGCATTCTGTGATCAACCTCTCTAGAGCCGCTCTTGGCATTCTACTAACGCTCGTCGCCAACCCCATCCAGGCTACTTCACCGGTAGGACACTGGCTGTTCGACTCCGACCGGCAGCAGTCCACGAAGAAGTTTGTCAGCATTGCAGGTCAATCAGGTCGCATTGTAGGTCGCCCAAAATTCTCAAACGACCCGCCCCCGTCTCGTATGACACTTGATGGCGGCGGCCGATTGGTCTTGGCTGAAGGCCTTGCAAAATCAATCTCACTCCCCAAAGAGGCCATGAGCGTGAGCGCCTGGGTCCAAATCCATAAACCAGCGCCCTGGGGAGGCATTCTGGCGGCCGTTCAAGACAATGGCGCAGAAGAGTATGGCTGGGTTCTCGGATATCGGGGCAAACGGTTTAGCTTCGCCCTCGCGAGTGAAAAGGGACGCAAGTTGACCTACCTGACGGGCACAGAAGATTTCGAAAGCGATCGATGGTATCATGTCACAGGGACATACGATGGATCAGAGATGCGACTCTACGTGAACGGAAAACTAGACCGCACTTCAAACGCCCAAGGAGGGCCTATCCTCTACCCCAATACCCTCTTCTACGAGATCGGCGCCTACCACGATCAAGATGAGGACTACCCTATGAAGGGCGCCATACACGAGATTAAGCTCTTCAATGAATCCCTCTCTGCAACAGACGTGACTGACGAATTCACAGCAAAGGGCGGTGAGCTGAGCCAACCCACCCCGCCCCACACCTGGCTGGAAATCGCCGCCGGTCCCTTCGTGGATTGGGAGGATCGTCGAACCGCCCTCCTTCATTGGGAAGTTGATCACGCCATGCCGGGCATCGTCGAGATCCACCACCCGGATGGCGGTGTGCAACGGATTGAACATTCCCAGCCCAAGAAGATTCATTCGATACGGCTCGAGAATCTCGATCCAAGAGTCGAGTACGAATACAGAATTCTCGGGCCGAATCGTCAGGATGAAACGGTCTTCAGCCCACTTTACCGCTTCGACGCCACCTTTTTCTACACTGCGAACACCACATTACCTGAATTGGAAACGCAGACCTCCCATCCTAAATCCCAAGAACTGGCTCAACGCATCCTCGACGACACGAACGTCACCCAAGGCTACGCAATCATTCTCGGCGCAGAAACCGGAAACCTCGCTCTAGAGCTTATCCGAGAAAGTGAACTCGAGATTGTCGTCCTCGAAAAAGATCGTCAGAAAGTCGATCAAATCCGCCGCAATCTTGATGATGCAGGCGTCTACGGTGTTCGCGCCACGGTTCAACACGTTGACACACCAACCCTCCCTCACGGTGCCTATCTGGCAAACTTAGTCTTATCCGAGACAACCGCACTCACCGGCGAGGCACCCAGCATCCCATTCGAAGAAGCCTATCGGATTGCGCGTCCCACGGGCGGCATTCTTTACCTCGGCACGAACGAAGCCAGAGAAAAAGCGAAGCAGAACCTACGCAAATGGGTCCCCGAAGCTTTCGCGGCCAAAACGGAGTTTAGCGATGCTGCAGGCTACTGGATGGCACTGCGGCGCTCCGGCCTCGAAGGAGCGGGAGACTGGAGTCATCAATACGCTTCTCCAGACAACTCGGCTTGCTCCAAAGACGAACTTGTCCAAGGCGACTTGGGCGTTCTTTGGTGGGGCGATCCAGGCCCACGTCCCATGCCCGACCGCGGTGGCCGCAACCCAGCTCCCCTCTCCGTCAATGGAAGGATGTACGTTCAGGGCAACCGCGTTCTCTTTGGCATGGACGCTTACAATGGGACCGTGCTCTGGAGCAAGTCCATTCCCGGAATCCGAAGAGCAAACGTCCCTCGAGACAGCAGCAATATGGTCGCCAACGACCACTCCCTCTTCATCGTTCAAGGTCGCTATTGCCTCGATATCAATGGTCAGCATGGAGACATTCGCAGGAAGCTCGAAGTCTCCGGACATTCTGCAGCTACCCCCCGCTTCTGGGGGTATCTCGCTCATATCGAGCACCTCCTCATCGGAACAGCCATGAAACCGGGAGAGCGATACACCGGCGACGATGGCGAATGGTTTGAAGACTTTACTCCGGAGGAAGTTTCACGAGTCACCAGCACGCGGATTTTTGGCTACGACCACGAAACAGGCGAAGAAAAATGGGCCTACGAAAAGGGCGTCATTATCAACTCTACCATCACGATTGCAGACGGAATGATTTTCTTCCTGGAAAGCCGCGGTGACGAAGCCCTCGCGTCACCCACAAACCGGATTCATCCTGATCAGCTGAAGGATGTGCAACTGGTTTGCCTCGACCTCAATAGTGGGCAAACTCGCTGGGAGCGAGCGCACGACTTTAGCAAATGCGAGTTTATGGTCTACATGAGCTACGGAAACGACACGCTCATGGTGACAGGAACCGACCGCGACAAGGTCTTCCACACTTACGCCTTCAACACCAAACAGACCGAGGCAAACAATGCCAATGAGCTAGAACCGGTTCAGGTCGCTGGAACGCTCCTCTGGTCCGAGTCACACAAAGAGGACAAAGGCCACCACAGCGGTCACCTGCAGCATCCCCTCATCATTGGGGACACGTTTTATTCAGATCAACGATCGTTCAGCCTTCGCGATGGCAAACTCCTCCGAACCGATCTCCCTGAACGCCGCGGCTGCGGTACCATGTCAGCGGCTCAGAACAGCATCTTTTTTCGCCACTACTATCACGGTCAGTGGGATCTCAAGACCGACAAGCGCGTTCAGTTCGAGGGCCTGAGAAGCGGTTGCTGGCTCGGCATGATTCCCGCCAATGGACTCCTTCTCGCCCCTGAAGCCAGTGCGGGGTGTTCCTGCGCCAACGCCATCCAAACCAGTATCGGATACATTCCCAAACATCTGGATCGCACGAGCTTTCCAGCCAAACAGTAGGTCCGTCCAGACTCGCGCCTACGCCGTTCCTTCTTCGAGATTCAGTACCCGGGTCGTCTCCGCCTCGGACACGACTTGGGTGCATGGAACAGATCTTTGAAGACGGCCTCACGCATCGACCCGAAGATTGTGCCCCTCTGAGAGACTTCTCCTTGCACCTTGACGGAGGCGCTCTAAACTTCGCGCCCGCATGGCTCATTCGCTCAATCCTGAACAATCTCTCGCGGTCCGCACGATTAACGGACCCGTCCTGATTTTGGCAGGGGCCGGCACGGGTAAGACGGGTGTTCTCACCCATCGGATCGCCCGCATGCTGTCCAAGGGTATTGAGCCCGGCAACATTCTCGCCGTCACCTTCACCAACAAGGCTGCCCGGGAAATGCAGAGCCGCGTCAGCAAGCTGATCCCAAGAAAGACCCGCGAGGCGGACGAGAGCGGAAAGAAGAAGCCTCATCGCCCGACGATCTGCACCTTTCACTCTCTGGGCGTGCGTATTCTTCGTCGCCATATCGACGCCCTGGGTTACAAGAAGAATTTCGTTATCTACAGTCAATCCGATCAACTTGGGATCATTCGAAAAATCTTGAGCCACATTTCAACCGGCGACGAAAAGACCGATCCGGCCGCCATCCTCAGTCTTCTCAGTCGCTTCAGGAATGGCGGGGAACAAGCGGCCCTCATGTTCTCAGACGACAAGAACCGGGCGATGGCTGAGCACATCGAAGAGCGCTACGTCAATGCGCTCAAAGCCTGCAATGCGGTGGACTTCGACGATCTGATCCTCCTGACCCTGAAACTCTTGCGGGAACATCCCGACGTCCTCGAGGCCTGCCGAAATCGCTACCGATACGTTATGGTCGACGAATACCAGGACACCAACGCCAAGCAGTTTGAACTCGTTCAACTCCTCACCAAAGAGCACCGTAATCTCTGTGTCGTAGGCGATGATGACCAAAGCATCTATGGTTGGCGAGGGGCCGAGATCGCCAACCTGCTCGATCTCGAGAAGTACTATCCCGAGGTCAAGACGATCAAACTCGAACAGAACTACCGTTCCACCAACGCTATTCTCAAAGCGGCCAACGCCGTCATCAAAAACAATTCCCGTCGCAAGCTCAAAACCCTCTGGTCAGAAAACGGATACGGGAACCGGATCCAACTTGCCTCTTACTCAGATGATGAGGAAGAAGCTCAGAGCGTCGTTGAAGAGATCGAATTCCGACGAATGGCGAAGAAGATCCCGTGGTCTGACCACGCGATTCTCTTTCGCACTAACCAACAGGCCAGAAGCCTCGAAACCGCCCTCAGAAACGCCAAAGTTCGCTACCGCTTGGTGGGGGGACAAAGCTTCTTCGATCGGCGCGAGATCAAAGAGTTCCTGGCCTACTTGAAAGTCATCCTCAATCCTGCGGACGACATCAGTCTACTCCGCATCGCGAATATTCCCGCTCGAGGAATCAGCGACAAGACCGCACAAACCTTGTTGGCGCTCAGCCAGGAGCACCAATGCCCGGTGATCGAAATCATGATGAAGAGCGAGAATCGTTCTGATCTCAGCCGGCAAGCCAAACGCGGGATTGCCGAGCTCTCGAGTCTCATCAGTCACTTTCACCAAGAGCTCAAGCGACCAGGACTGAACCTATCTACTTGGGCCCAGACCCTCTTGGACCAAACCCGGTATCTGGATGAACTCCGGCGCCTTGAGAAGAATCAGGACGTTGCCGATGCCCGAGTTCAGAATGTTCAGGACCTCGTGGATAGCATGGACCAAGAACAGAGCTCCCGCCTTCCGGATCAAAGACTACAACAGTTTCTAGAGGATCTCACACTAGACGCCGAGCGAGCGGATGACAAAGAGGAAAAGGGAGACTTGGTCACGTTGATCACGACACACAGTTGCAAGGGACTGGAGTTTCCTCATGTGTTCCTGGTAGGCGTCGAAGAAGGCCTCCTGCCTCACTCTCGCTCCCGCGTCGAAGGGACTCTCGAGGAAGAACGGCGACTCTTTTATGTTGCGATTACCCGAGCGATGAAATCCCTTGTGCTCAGTCTCTGCAGCGCTCGAAAACGCTACGGCGAACGTGTCCCGTGCCACCCCTCGCCATTCCTCGCCGAGATACCAGAGGACCTCGTTGAACACTTAGACGAAGCCGCCAAACAACCCGTGGCTCAAGACATGGGCAAAAGCCTTTTCGGATCCATCAAAGACGCCATTCAATAGACCCACTATGTCTCCCGCACCAACGGATCCGAAAACAGTTTCAACCGAACTCACACCAGCTCCCGTCGAGAGCCCTGACAAGATCAAGGGTGTGTTGATCTCGAAGAGCGAACTGCAAGATCGGATCCAACAACTCGGCCAAGATATCAATCGGCACTACCAAGATCAGGAACTGGTAATCGTGGGCGTTCTATCCGGCACCGTTCTATTCCTAGCAGATCTCCTCCGCGAACTGACAGGCCCCGTACAGGTCGATTTTGTGGGTGTCTCGAGCTACCGTGATGGTACTACAAGCGGAAGCCTCGAATTCACCCGCCCCACAAAGTTAAACCTTGAAGGCCGCCACATATTAGTCGTGGATGACATCCTCGACGCAGGACACACTCTCACTGCAGTAAAACAGCAACTCTCCCAACAGCAACCTAGAGAAATACGCACCTGTGTGCTCCTGGAGAAAACCGCCCGACGTGAGGTCAAGATCGAAGCCGACTATGTTGGATTTAGAATCCCGGACTACTTTGTCGTCGGTTACGGACTCGACTTTGCTGAACTCTATCGCAATTTACCCTTCGTGGGTGTCTTGGAGGATTCACAATCGGAGGCTTAGCCACTAGGCTTTTGTTTCAATGACACTATGAAAATTCCGATCACCTTCTACTCCTATTTCAAAGATTTGACCGGGACCAGTGGCGCAGAATTCGAGCTTCCGGATGGCAGCACCATCAAAGATCTTATGAACCAAGTGTACGAGCGATTTCCAAAGATGAAGACCATGGAGCGCTCCACTCTCATCGCGGTCGGGGTCGAATACCAAGATCGAGATTACATTCTTCAATCGGACGACGAAGTCTCGCTCTTTCCTCCCGTCCAAGGCGGCTGATCACGGCAGAATACCAGCACGAATGACAAGCGAACTCATCATCACCCAAAGCCCCATCGATGAGGCTCTTCAGATCCAGAGTCGAACGACCTCAACCGAGGCGGGCGCCGCAATCACCTTCTCGGGAATCGTGAGAGGCAGCGAAGGTTCAGATTCGATCACGGCCATCGACTACGAAGCCAACGAAGCCATGGCGCGCCATCAGTTCGAAAAAATCTTTGCTGAAGTCGAAAAACGTTGGCCGATCGAATCCATTCGTCTCATACACCGCATCGGCATCGTCAAAGTAAACGAACCCTCCCTCTGGGTAGAAGTCATCTCTGGTCACCGCGCAGAGGCTTTTGCCGCCTGTCAGTGGCTCATCGACGAAATGAAGCGGGTCGTTCCCATCTGGAAACATCCGGTCACAGAATAAGCTCAGCCGCTCTCGTCAGAAGCGGCCAACCGCGGCAACATATCCATCAAGTCGTCACGACTTTCACAGGCTTGAACGAATCAGGAGCAGCCGGAATTTCCGACTATCAGCCTAGCCAGACACTCGATTTCGGCGGTCCAATAGGATTCGAATGGTGCGCTTGACGAGCTCTAGAAACTCATTCCGATCCCCGTCAAGATCCTCGCCAAGCCCGTCCTGAGCTAATTCCAAGATCCCATAGTGATTCAATGTTCCGCGGAAGGGAGCATCCGAGAGCACCATCCCATGAGCCGCGACGGCGGCCGAGAACTTCAAATCATCCGAGGCCTCCCTCAGTCGCGTGCCACGATCCTCGAACGGAAACACTTCCCGCACACTTTGATCGTCAGAGACCAAACGATAATTGAGCTTCACGGTCAGCATGTTTTGGGTTCGCACCTGACTTCGCTCGCGTTTCTCATTGGAATCCTTCACCAACGCCTCTCCCGATAAAGAAGCCGGCCGCTCTGCTTTCGGAATCACTTCAAAGAGCGAAGTCAACTCTTCGCCTTCCTTCAAGTCATGCCGTTCATAGGGACGATCGTTCATCCGTTCGCCATCCGTCCTCACGGTCATCAATCCCAACTGCCGGTAGGCCGCCACCGATTCGGAATTGAATTCAAGTTGCATCTTCAGATCGCGCGCCACCGGCAGGGCCGACCGAGTCAACATCGACTCCCAGAAGTGATTCGCCTGAGCAACACTGTTCACGGAGCCCGGATAAAGTTCGACAGGGTTAGCTGCTAAGGCCTGTTCCAACCAAGCGTTCTCGGGCGTTCCAATGCCAAGCAGACTATAGGTTGCAGCCCCGGGAGCGGCTTGCTCAACCAAAGCCAACAAGCGAATCCGTTCACGGTTACGGCTTCCGTTTCCTTCCCCGGCCACAAGCACGATTTCGTTTCGGTTCGTCACACTCAGCTCTCCAATGATTTTTTCCCGTAACCATTGATTACTGACACCAATGTCGACAGCTGCTCCTTGAGGCAGAGTCACAAGCGACTCAATAATCGCAACCGACTGTTCCGCCCGATCGACGTGAAGCACCGTTCGATCAATTCGAGAACCATCGATCACAGCAAGATCGGCATCCGGTTGGAGGCGTTGTCGTAAGGATGCGATGACTTGCAAGAGAACCGCTCGATCAAAGCCCCGTTCCCTTACCTCAACTCCGTCCAAGAGCAAGATGACCTTCACTGGAAGAGCGGACCCCTGGAGTCGTTCTCCCCCCTTCAAACCCACCTGCACAAGTCGATGCCTTGCATTCCATGGACACACCGTCGCTTCCATGTGAACGGACAATGGCTGCCCTCCAAGCGGCACTGGATAGTCATAGGAGAAGTAACTGATCAACTCGCCGACGTTCACTCGCGGTAGACTCGGCAGCTGCCCCGCCCAGATGCTCTGTCGCGCCGCCTCATACCCACCCGTCTCGGTCTCAAAATAACAATTCAACACCGGCTGATCTGCGACTCTCACAAATGGGAGATTGAGTCCCGCCGCTTGACTGCTACCTAAATCATCTCCTGGATGTGCCCCCGCTGCTAGATCGGATTGCAAGTCTCCGGTCACAGAATGATTTGATCCTGCCATCTTGTGATTCAGGTCGGCACTCCCATTCAACCGAGAGGAACTTTGGTCCATTCCAGGCTGGTGCGCCTCTTCCCGTGCGAGGGTCGCCCGAAAAGCCCCCCCGTCCTGAAGTCCCCGGAAGAGCACGAATCCGAGAAAAAGACTGACGGTCACAACCGCCGCCACCGCCTGGAGCAAAGTAAAAGGGTATTCTGTAGTGGACGGCTCCGCAGAAACCGGAAATGAAGCCACTTGCTCAGTCCCTTCAGCGTCAAGCACCTCGCTGAGTTGTGATTCGGTAAGGCGAAACTGAGGATTCTCCTGAAAGCCATCTTGAAGTTGGTCTATCGCATCCTCAATGGACGCGAGAGTGGTCCGCGCCTGAGGAGAACTCGCCAGAATCGCCTCAAGCTCTGCCCGTTCAGGCAGCTCTACCTCGTCCAGGACATACGCAGTCCATCTTGATTCTTCCGGGTTCACACTCATTGCAAAAGCCGATTCGTGGTTTTGGCAGGTTCCTCCTCCACCGATTTCGCGTTTCGCCGTATTTTGCGAATTGTCTGATGGAGAATAAAGCCCACGTTGCTTTCCGAAAGGCCCAGCGCCTCGGCGATCTCGCGGTAACTCATCCCATACTCAAACTTAAACCGCAACACGTCCTGATCTCGGGGCGACAGGGTTGCAATCAGCCGTTGCACCATCTCGTAGCTATCTCTTTGAGCGGCCGATTCAGCCGGGGTTTTCCCCCTCCCATCTTGAAACCAGAACTCCTCGTCTTCAACCGGCTGTAGGCGCCGTTCCTTTTTAAGCACGTCAAGCGCACGATTGCGGCAGACCGTAAAAAGCCACGAGGTCAATTGACCATCCACCATGCGCTGCTCCTGACGACAAAGACGAAGAAAAGTATCTTGAGCCACCTCTCGGGCGACCTCCAAATTACCCGTGATTCGAAAAGCTACTCGGATCAGAGGCCCCTGATAACGATCCACGACCCACCGGAGCCAATCGCTCTTAGATAATTGATCCGTTTCCATGGGGTTGATTCGTTTCGGTTCTAAATAGCCCTCAAGCACGCTCCAATCGGTTAAACGACAACCAAGTCGATTCCTTAGAGAAAAACTGGAGATGCCACCAAACAGCAGCAAAGTGAGTACCAGAAAGCACACCATTCTAAGGGTTGACGCACCTCTCGCCCGATGGGGAAATAAGCAGAGAGGACCCAACTCAGAGGGCCATCCTCAAACACTAGATAGACCCTGAGGTCGCCCCGGCAACAGCCGATCAGCAACCAGAAAGGCCCTACAAGCCGTGACAAGTCTCAACCACTTAACCTTTATTGCGCCACAACAACCCCCTAAAAGGACTCTCATGGCGCTTTTTTTCAAAAAAGGTGATTTTTCAACCCTTTGGGGTATTGCATTCAGCTCAAGACGCTGATAGCGTCATCCCTACGGGTGTTGCCGAGATTAACTCACAACGCCTCCCGAAGGCATATGATAAAGGTTAAACAAGACGGCAGAGTCGTATACGAGCATCGTACCCGACTCTTACCTCCCATCGACATGACGGAGCTCGCTCACACTTGTGGATACCGTGTTGCCCCGCTCGCCACCGAGCTCGGAATCTCTCAACGCAAACTCGAGAAGGAATTTCAGTCCGCATTAGCCGTCGGCCCAAAATACTGGCTCAAGTGGCACCGGATGATCCGCGCCCAATTGATGATCAAGGACGGGGATTCGCTCAAAGAAGTGGCTTTGGATCTCGGTTTCAAGAATTACGACACTTTCCGACGCGAGTTCAAAACGTTCTTCAATGTGACTCCGACCGAATTCCGGTCGCGAACAATCGCCTAGTCTCACGAGCCGGATTCAGGACGGGCCATCTGTCATTTTACTCCTAAAGACCGTTACCGAAGGGAAACGGTCTTTTTTTGTCTTTTTCCGTCCCCCAGCCTTTGACTACCCTCCTCTCCGTCAACCACAAAGGTCATCACTGAGATATGGCAGGACATAATAAATGGTCGAAAGTTAAGCACGTAAAAGGCGCCCTGGATGCCAAACGGGGTAAGATCTTTTCCAAACTGTCACGCGAACTGACTGTTGCGGCCAAAATTGGGGGCGGTGACGCCGATCTAAATGCCCGACTCCGGATGGTTCTGCTCAAAGCAAAGCAGGCCAATATGCCCGCCGATACGATTGATCGGGCCGTGAAAAAAGGCGTCGGGGGTGGTGAAGGAACAGACTTCGAGGATTTGGTGTACGAGATTTACGCACCCGAGGGCGTCGCAATCCTGGTCGAGATCAGCACTGACAACAAGAATCGAACCGCTGCGGAGATTCGACACATCCTCAGCAAGAACGGGGGATCCATTGCAACCTCAGGCGCCGTCACCCGACTCTTTCACCGAAAGGGGCAGATGATCATCTCTCGCGAGGGAGCGGACGAGGACAAGATCATGGAAGTCGCCCTAGAAGCAGGCGCAGAAGATTTTCGGGCCGAACCAGAAGGTTTCGAGATCATCACCGAACCCTCCGAATTTGAAGCGGTCCACAAGGCGGTTGAAACCGCAGGTATCTCGTGCGACTCAGCAAGCGTCACCTGTCTCCCGGACTCACTCGTCGCAATAAGCCCCGAAGCGGCCGGAAAGATCTCCAAGATCATCGAGCTCATCGATGAGCATGACGACGTTAAGGAAGTCTACACCAACGCGGACTTCCCTCAGGAATCAACCTAGCGGCAAGGCCCCAGGTGTGGGCCCCTCCCACCACCTTTCGCCTCAAGGCTGTTCATGACGAAACCGTTTGCCAATAAGATTCTCGAAGGATTGGCGAACACCTTGAGTGCCTACCCGCGAGCGTTCCTGATTCCTCAGCTTCTACTCTTCGTCGTATCCGTTACCTACACGGTCCAAAACATTGAGTTTCATACCGACCGCAACGCGCTCGTCGATGCGGACAAGCAGTACCACCGAAACTTCCTCGACTACAAAGAGAACTTCAATAGCCAAGACGACATCGTCACCGTCGTCGAGAGCGAAGACTTCGAGAAAAACCGTCAATTCGTCGAGCGTCTGGGGGCTCGCCTTAAAGCCGAGCCCGAACTCTTTGCGGGCATCTTCTACAAGGGCGATCTAAAGCGCCTCGGTCCTAAAGCGCTCCTCTTCGTTGAGGACCCAGACGTGATTCAGACCATGGGCGACCGCCTCCGCGAAGCTCGCCCTATGATCGAGTCGTTTCAAGAAATCAACAGTTTAGAAACGCTCTTCAAGGAACTAAACCGTCGCTTCCGCACCGCTTCAGATGAGGCCAACGAGGAGACAGAAAAATTCGTGGAAGCGCTCCCGGCTCTCGAAAGGGTCATCGACCAAGCACAGGCGAGCCTCTCACGCCGAGGTCTACCACCCTCTCCTGGAGCCGAAACTTTGTTCGGGGCCGGACCAGAAGCTGAACAGCAAAAGTACATCACCTTTGCCGAGGGAAGAATCTACCTGATCACCACACGCCCCGCAGATCCGTCCGTCGAGAGCGAAGCGGTTGAGCGCTTACGAGAACTCACAGCGATCGTACAATCCGAAGTACCCGGTGTGAACGTGGGAGTCACCGGTGAGAAGGTCCTCGCCATGGACGAAATGCGGCAATCGCAAATCGATTCGATCAAAGCATCGGCAATCTCACTTCTCTTGGTGATGGTGATCTTCGGTTTCTGCTATCAGGAAACCGGGCGTCCTATCAAAGCCACACTCTGCCTTCTGATCGGCCTCGGATACACCATGGGATACACCACTCTCTTCGTTGGACATCTCAACATCCTGACAATCGCCTTCTTCCCAATGCTGATCGGTTTGGCGATCGACTTCGGAGTCCACCTGATTACCCGCTACGAGGAGGAGCTCCGACACGGTGCTTCAGAGAAGGAGGCCATTACGATCTCACTCGTCCAATCAGGACAGGGAATTTTCACCGGTTGCCTCACCACCGCCGGCGCATTCTACGCAATGGCCTTCACCGAGTTTAAGGGAGTCAAAGAGATGGGCCTCATCACGGGAGGGGGCATGCTCCTGACACTGATCCCGATGCTCACGGTGCTTCCAATTCTCCTCGTCCGTGGAAGACAGAACACCCTTGATCACCAAACCCCCGTTCGTGACTGCCCGCGGGCCACCGCAGAGCAGATTTGGCTTTCGCGTCCCAAACTAGCTCTCGGGATCGGGCTCGTCATCAGCCTCGCAGCCGCGTCTCAAATCCCGAAAGTCTATTTCGACTACAACCTGCTGAACATGCAGACGAAGGACCTTCCAGCGGTGCACTATGAGCAAAAGCTCATCAACGAAGCCGAGAAATCTGTGATCTACGCGATCGTTATCGCAGATTCTATCGAGGAGGCTGCCCGTTTGGAAGCCGAGATCCGCCAGCTTCCATCAGTTGCAAGTGTCGATTCAATGACTCGATTCTTAACGGCTGATCAAACACGCATGTTGGAGGTCATCAGAGCACTCAAACAAGAAATCGGAGATATTCAACTCGCCCCCCCGAGTCAGGATCCCGTGAACATCGATGAACTCTCCCAGAGTCTCACCTTCTTCCAATCCTATCTCTCACTGGCTGCCCAGCAAGTCGCCGAGAACGATCCCGATTCGGCCATGATTGAACAGTTCAACCGGCTCGAAGAATCAGCCAGCGAACTCCAGCTCGCCATGCGAGCGCTCCCCACGGAAACGGCTCAAGAACAACTCTTCGCCTTTCAATCCGCTTTCTTCACCGACGTCCGGGAAACCTTCGCCGCCATCGCGAATCAAGACACCCGACACCCGCTGACAATCGAGGACCTCCCCGAAGATTTGAAGGCGCGATTCGTCGGGCGGTCGGGCCAACATCTCCTCCAAGTCTATCCTCGAGAAAACGCCTGGGAGCGCACTCATCAAGAGACATTCATCTCAGAACTCAGAGAACTTACTTCCAAGTTTGATGATCCACCCGTCGTGACGGGAACACCGGTCCAACTCCTCGAATACACGAGCCTTCTCAAACGGAGCTACGAAGAGGCTGCACTCTACGCGCTCGGGGCGATCGCCGTTCTTGTCCTCGTACATTTCCGCTCCTTGCTTTCCGTCCTTCTCGCCCTAATTCCGGTAGGCTTGGGATGGCTCTGGCTCCTCGGTTTCATGGGCTTGACCGGCATCCCTTTCAATCCGGCCAATATCATGACACTTCCCCTGGTGGTAGGAATCGGGGTCACGAATGGCATTCATATTCTCAACCGATATAAAGAGGAGGAATGCCCCAGCCTCCTATCCAAGAGCACCGGCAAGGGCGTTCTTGTATCCGGTCTCACCACCATGGCAGGTTTCGGCAGCCTGACCCTCGCCAACCACCGCGGAATCGAAAGCCTGGGCTATGTCATGACCATCGGTGTCTTCACTTGCATGGTTGCTGGACTCACGCTGCTCCCCTGCCTGCTCGAACTCACACGCTCGAAACAGACAACGACTGAAGCGAAGGCTTAGCCGGCTTATTTTCGATGACTGCGACGACCCGAACGGAGCCGAAGGCGGAAAGCGTAGTTCCCCTCTTTACCTCCCACTTTGATCCGTCTTAGCAAGAGAGGATCTTCGAAGGGGCACTCGGAGATCCCACCATCTGTTGTGACGGCAGTCTTAAACCCTGCGTCCTCCACGAGATCCCGATCGGCTCGCTCCCAGATTCCGAACGGGTAGGCAAAACTACTCACTTCGACCTGAAACCGATCCTCCAAAGCCAGTTTTGAGCCGCGAATTTCTTCACGTTTCTCTTCCAATGATGCCGCCCCCAAATTCACATGCGTCATTGTGTGCGCTCCTAGCTCAATCAGTCCCGAATCAAGCATCTCCCGAACTTGTTCATCACTCAGCTTGGGCTCTTTGAGGAGTTCCCCCGAGTTGTGGTGCGCTTTCTTCCTCACAGACCAATCCCGTCCATCATCACGGATCGCCACCAAATACAAGGTTGCCTTAGCACCGAATTTCTTCAGCAGAGGCAGTGCGTTTAGAAGATTATCCTCGAAGCCATCATCGAACGTTATGGCTACCCCTCGTTCGAGGTTCTTGTGTTCGGCAAGGTCGGCCATTGTCAGAAACCGAAGACCCTGTTCTTTCATCCAGCGCAACTGCCATTCGAAGGATTCCGGTCTCACACGAAGCCCATTGAAACGCCCACCGGGAACCCGGTCCCGAATCATATGGTACATAAGGATTCGAGGATGAGACCAAGGAACGGTCGGTGACCACCAGGAGTATCGAAACGAAAACCAGCCGGCAGCGCCACTCGCCGTGGCGCCAGCAATCCATGGCCATGAGTCTAACATAGGGTAATGGGGCGAGCTTCTGAACCAACTCGTTGATCCGCGCCCTGATCGTGCCGTTCGTCTCTGAGCCTGTCAAGGCACCCACAAGCCATAAACCACCGGCTATCTTCAGGATCTCCTGCGGCCGGAATTTACTTTGCGCCGCCAAACAAGCCGGGCATCATCTCCTTCTCGAAACGATTGATGGCAGACACCCACTTCTCCGAAGGCTCGGCTTAGTCACCTTGTCTCTCGCGCCCGTTTCGATAGATACCAGCAAGCATGGCTGAGCATCGCAATCCAGTGGTCGAACTCAATAACCTCGAACCCTTCGGAGTCGGGGGGCGCCGGCTTTGTTACGTCGACCCAAGAGATCCGGGCCGTTGCATCAAGGTTCTACGAAAGGATGATCGGCGGACCGTAAGGTCTCAATCGGGCTTGATCCCAAATCGATTCCGCCGTGAATACAACAACAACACTCACGAGCAGAAAGAGCTATCCAAGGTGTTTAAGCGGGTCGGGGATGAGGCCAGCGAGTGTCTCCCGCGGTGTCACGGAACCATCGATACGGACCTCGGGACCGGCCTCGTGCTGGATCTCATTCGCGATCACGACGGCAAAATCTCCCGAAGCCTTCGAGAGCTCGTTTCGACGGGTCATCAACCGAGTGAGTTTCGCGAAGCCTTTGACGTTTTCAGTCAGCATATGATCCGGCACGCGATACTCTCGCGAGCGATCCTGGACCACAATCTTGCCACACAACATCGGGCCGACGGAAGCTGGCAACTTTACCTCATCGACGGTCTCGGCGACCCCGCCTGGATTCCTTTCGCACGGCTCTCACGTCGCCTGGCGCAGAAGAAAATCAAACGACGCCTAGAAAAGTTTTGGCCCAAGCTAGAGAAACTGGCAGCAACGCCTGTTACCGCCGAGCTGATCGAAGAAAGCACTTGGGGGCAGGGTTTCCTGAACCACCGGAACTGAGAGGAGACTCGAATTCAGTCTGGCGCGAAAACGCCAAGCGCTCCTCCGGCTCCAAGGATCAGACTCCAGTTCGAGACGTCTTCAACAAGCCTTCGTAGACCGATACGATTCGCGTCAACATGGTTTCCAATGAGAAGGGATGATCCGTCTGGGGGATGGGCGGCTTTTCTAAGAAGCGAAGACAGCGCTCCAACAGCTGCTCCTCATCCCCTCGAGTCACAATTCCTTCGGGAAGCATCGTCCTCAAGATTTCACCTACGCCTCCATCGGAGAAACCAATCACCGGAACGCCAAGAGCCAAAGGCTCCAATACCGTTCGGCCGAAGGATTCTGGTTGGCGACTCAGCGACAAAACCAGCGCGGAGCAAGACAGGATCTCTTTCAGGTCCTTTCGCTGCCCTGTGAACGTGACTCTGTCACCGAGTCCCAACTTCGCAACCTGCTCCTGGAGTTCCTCGGCATAGGCTCGTTTTCGGAGGTGAGCCCCGCCCACGATCAGCGCATGAAGGTTTGGCACTTGCGGAAGGAGTCGCGCCAAGAGTTCGATGAACTCCGTTTGGCCCTTCAACTGACTCAGGCGCCCTGGCAAGACAATCCAGCGCCGACCTTTTGTTTCCGGATACTCCGCATACCATCGATCCAACCAAGCTTCATCTGCTCGAAAGTCGATGTAATACTCAGAGCTTCGAATCCCTCGCGGAATGACATCTAGCCGTTCCCGGGGAACGCGCGGATAATTCTCCAACACATAGTCACGAATCGCCTCGGAAACACAGATCACCCTTTCGCCACAGGTCATGATCCGTGAATAGGCATTAACCGAGTAGAATCCATGCACGGTCGAAACCAAGCGCGGACGGAGGTCCATAGGCAGAGACCGAAGACTCAACCACGACAACCAGGCAGGCACCCGCGAACGAAGGTGCAGGATATCCGGTCTCTCTTTCACGAGCAGGCGACGCAAAGCCGGAACAACGCGCAGACTCAATGGCGACTTCTTGTGAACCGCTAGACAAATATGGCGCGAGCCAGCCGACTCAAGTTCCCCCACCATCTTGCCTCCATTTGAAATGACCAACGACTCATGCCCTAGTGCAACCAGATGCTGCCCCAGCTCCAAGGTGCCCCGCTCAACGCCGCCCGAATCCAGCTCCGGTAAGATCTGAACGACCTTCATGTCAACTGCCCTCTGGCGATGCGATCTTTGAAGAACTTTTCACCAATCACCGCAGCACATCGATCCGTCTCCGCCAGGATTCGACTCGGGGGCGGGAGTTCAGCCGCAACATCCGCATCTCGATACCGCTTCACCATTCCATTCTCCACCAAACGTTCGATACCGTAGTTGAGACGCGAGGGCGGACCGGCTGGAGGCATCTTCAACAAGCCCACACTCGCGCCGGAACTCAGGGACTCATAGATCATGGAAACCGAGTCTTGTGTGGCCCATACCGTCGCAGCCTCTGCCAGCCGATCCGGCAACCAGCCCGACGGGGTTTCATGATGGCTGCAGATTCGGAGATCCAGGTTTCGATCGCGAAGCGTGGAGAGAAATGAACTTGGCGTGCGGCGCGAGTCCGTCAGCGTCCACGGAATCGACGGACGCGATTGCACAATATCGGTGACAGCCGAAAGCAGATCCGCTTCGTCCCAACCAAACTCTCGGCATGGTCCCCCGACTAGGATCAATCCACTCCCATCCTGCTTCTCTGGTTGATATCGAACGCGATTCAAAACCCCGCATGTCGACACAACATTCTCGCCTGGTTCGCGATCACGCAGATCGTGTTCCGGGATGAGACAAAGATCGAACCAGCTCACAGGAACGCTGGGCTTCATCAACACGACTACAGGAATTCGCCCGAGCCAGCGCATGAATAACAAGACCCAATGCGTACGATGCCCGGCGCCAATCAAAAGATCAGGATTCCCCTCATCACGCGCTTGTGCCAGGAGCTGTCTCGCGTTCCGAAACGCACTTCGCCTTGGCTCCAATCGGACAAGCTTTGATTCCACGGGCATCAAACGCTTCAGCGCATCGACGAGGCCAAGTGACTGATTCTCGTGTCCCGCCTTCTGGTCAGAGACGATCCAGACTGAAATCGCTTGAGTCATCGATATGAGGTCACTCTTAAATTGAAGAATCTGCGTTCTATTTCTCCAGTGAAGCCGGAAAGCCCACCAGGCTAAAAGTCGCCTGAAGGGCTGTCAAACCTACGCTCATTGAAGCCCTGCACCCTTCGCCTCCCTCCGGCCACCTCCAAGAGCATTACGCGACAATCACCAGATTGAAGCCACGATCGCTTGACCAATCCTTTCCGCCCCATACGATCTCAAGCCATTAGAGGTCTCTTTTGCAAAACGCTCAGACTAGAAAGCTATCCGCACCCTTTTGGTTGATCGTCCTGGTCTGCCTCTGCGGATCTCTCATAGCCGATTCGCTTCCCTCTGCTCATACCACCACATTCGGGCCCTTCTACTCGAAGTCCGTCGGCGAAACCACTACCGTCAGTATTCTCCCGCCACTCTACTCGAGCCTGAAAGAGCCCGATATCGAGCACACGGAGTGGGATGTGCTCTATCCACTCCTCAGTTCAGACCAATATGGCCGTGAGCGGCGCTTGCACTTCCTCCAACTATTGAGCTTCTCCGGTGCCAGTCACGATGAGATTGATTCCTCTACGACCACTGTGTTTCCATTCTACTTTCGCCGACAATCGCCGGATCCCGAAAAGAATTACCATGCCCTGTTTCCATTCTACGGAACCGTCAAGAATCGACTCCTCCGAGATCAGGTGAAGGTCGTCCTCTTCCCCCTCTACGTTCAATCCAAGAAAAAAGACGTCACCACAGACAACTACGTCGTTCCATTCTTTCACCTCAGGAAAGGGAATGAGCTCCGTGGCTGGCAACTCTGGCCACTCGGGGGCTGGGAATCCAAGAACCCCACCACCAAAACCAACGTGATCGGGGATACTTCGATCATCGGCGGACACCGCAAGCTGACCGTCGCGTGGCCCTTTTTCTTCCATGACCGAACCGACCTCGGCACCCCAAATCCCAAAAAACACCACGCTCTCGTACCGCTCTACAGTTCCTATACATCTCCCCTCCGCGATTCCTTTACCGCCCCATGGCCCATCGGTATCACAGTCACCCGAGATGATGAGAAAAAGTTCCGCGAAATCGGTCTCCCATGGCCTTTCATCGTTTTTGCTCGCGGCGAGGGTAAGAATGTCAATCGAGTTTGGCCTTTCTTCGGCAATGCAGCCAACCCCAACCTTGCTAGCCAATTCTATCTCTGGCCCATCTACCGGGGTCAGCAACTCGAGACCGATTACACGTCCATCGATCAGAAACGTCTCTTTTTCTTTCTCTACGCAGACAAGACCGAGACCAAGAAAGCCGATCAGTCGTTCACTCGCCGACGCGATCTCTGGCCCCTATTCACCAGCCGCGTCACCTCATCCGGAGAAAAACAATTTCAGACACTGGCGCTCCTTGAGCCGTTCCTCCCGGCAAATGAAACCATCGCTCGCCATTACTCTCCGATCTGGGCCATCTACCGCTCACAGCATTCACCCGAATCTGGGACCCGTTCCACATCATTCCTCTGGAATCTCTACCGCAGAGAGGCTAACAAAAGGGAGGTCCGAGGCTCTGCCCTGTTCGGATTGGTTCGCTGGAAACGATCGGAAAAAGAACGCACATTGAAACTGTTCGGAATCCCATTGAGAAGACAGTCTTCCAGCAAGTAAGCGATTTTTGCGTTAAAGAATGTTTCATCAAATAGGAGAAATTCTAATCCTTGGCTGGCGGACACTCGGTGTCGGTGGCCAAATCTGGAAACAACGGCGCAAAGTAGCCGAGCAGCTCTTTGAGATCGGAAACGCCAGCCTGCTGATGTCTTGTGTTCTTTCTCTCTTCATCGGCGGAGTCTTGGCGCTACAGTCCGGACCCGTTCTCGCTGAGCGAGGGCTTGCATCCGTCATCGGACAACTCGTCGGTCTCTCCATGTGCAAAGAGTTGGCGCCCGTCATGATGGCCATTCTGATCGCCGGCCGGATCGGCTCCGCCATGGCTGCCGAGATCGGTTCGATGCGGGTCTATCAGGAAATTGACGCGCTGCGAACCATGAATATCAACCCACTCACCTATCTCGTCCTTCCCCGGATCGTGGCCATCGGACTTGCCCTGCCAATGCTCGTCGTTTTCTCGATTCTAGTGGGCTGGATGGGCGGCGCCATGGTGGCTTCGTTCAACCACGAGATCGCCGTTCCCATTCCCCTTTATTTCTCGAACCTCAAGGACGCAGTCGATGTTGGTGACGTCTTCAATGGAATCTCAAAAAGTTTCGTCTTCGCGATCACCATTGGTCTCGTGAGCTGCCAGCAAGGCTTGGATACTATCGGAGGCCCTCGAGGGATTGGCCGATCTGTGACAAAGGCCGTCGTCAATTCCATCGTCCTCATTCTGGTTCTGGATTACTTCCTCACACGGATTCTCCTCTACATCGACTGATGAGTGCTCCCCAACAGACCCAAACAGGAATCCGCCTTGATGTCACCGGACTGAACCGTTCATTCGATGGGCGGCCTGTGCTCAAGGACATCGAGCTCCATGTCGAACCAGGTGAAATCTTTGTCATCATGGGGCCGAGCGGAAGTGGCAAAAGCGTGCTTCTCAAACACTTGATCGGACTCGAAACTCCCGATAGCGGCGAGATCCTGATCGCGGGGGAACCTATCACTGACCCGACAGTCATCGATCGCTACCGCACCGCCATGGTGTTTCAGTCTGGTGCCCTCCTCAGTTCCCTGACCGTGGGACAAAACGTAGGTCTTTATCTCACGGAGCACCAGTTAAAATCTCCTGACGAAGTGAAAGAGATCGTCCGCCAGAATCTAGCACTGGTCGGACTTGAGAACGTCGAGGATCAATATCCTTCCGAACTCTCAGGTGGCATGAAAAAGCGGGTAGCCATCGCTCGCGCATTGATCATCGAGCCGCAATTGATTTTCTACGATGAACCCACCAGCGAGCTCGATCCGCTCATGGCAACCCTGGTCGGACAAGAGATTGCAAAACTGAATCAACGCACGGGCGTAACCTCCGTCGTCGTCACTCATGACCGTGAGCTCGCGCTCGGCAACGCGGATCGGATCGCCATAATTCAAGACGGAAAGATTCTCCTCGTTGGCACCCCCGACGAATTAAGAAACGACCCCAACCCCTTTATCCAAGAGTTCCTCTTGGCCGGCAAGATTCCTCAAACCACAAACGACACTCGCTTATGAAAAGCACGCTTGAAACACGCCTTGGCATCTTCTTCGCCCTCGCCCTCATCGGACTCTTCATCCTGATGGAGATAGCCGGTGGATTCAACGTCCTCAGTGAAACGATCTCCGTGGGGGCTCGATTCAACAACATCCGAGACCTTAAAGAAGGCGATCCGGTCAAGATGGCCGGTGTCGAAATCGGCAAGGTCGAGTCGATTGGTTTTGCCGATAACCAAGTCCGTATCACCCTCGCCCTCGACACAAAGAACGCCGAGGCCGTCAAGACGGATAGCGTCGCTTCGATTCAATTCATGGGACTCATGGGACAGAACTTCGTAGCCATCGAGTTCGGTGAGAACGGTGTCCCTATTCAACCCGGCGCCGAGCTGATCACCCGGGAGCAACCGGATCTCAGCGCTCTGATTGCCCAGATCGATGGCGTCGCCCAAGGGATCGAACAGGTCACCGATACCTTTGGCGGCAACAAGATTGGCGACATGCTCGGCCCACTCGCGGATTTCCTAAAAGAAAACAAAGACAAGGTCACAGGAATCATTGAAAACGTCCAAACCTCAACCGCTCAAATCGCCAGTGGTGAAGGCACCATCGGTCGCCTCATCAATGAGGACACCCTCTACACGACTGCAGTCGATACCGTGGAAAAACTGAACAGTACTTCGGAGACGCTCGATGTCGCGATCGCCGACGCTCAAGCCGCCATCGGTGATCTCCGCTCCGGTAAAGGCACTCTCGGTAAACTCGCTACCGACGAAGCCCTCTACCAGGAAACCAAAGTCGCCATGGCCAATCTTCGCGAGATTCTTGAGAAGATCAATCGCGGGGACGGCAGTGTCGGAAACTTGGTCAACGATCCCTCCCTCATCAACAATGCCAAAGCTACCCTGCAAAAAGTCGAGAAAGCCACCGAGAGTCTCGAAGACCAAGGTCCTCTCAGCGTGATCGGTCTCGCCGTCGGACGACTCTTCTAATCCCGTTTCCTGCCAACGCAACCCGTTCACTCAAAAGATCTACACAACATGCTCGAGCTTCTCTCTCAACCGGATGCCTGGATCAGCCTGCTAACACTGACCTTTCTAGAAATCGTCTTGGGAATCGACAACATCGTCTTTATTTCCATTCTCGCCGGCAAACTCCCGGAGCAACTTCAAGCCAAGGCGCGCAAGATCGGGCTCGCACTGGCACTTGGCACCCGCTTGCTCCTGCTCTGTGGTCTTGCCTGGATGGTGAAGTTGACAGATCCGATCTTCGAAGTCATGAACCACGGAGTCTCCGGTCGCGATCTGATCCTGCTCCTCGGCGGCCTTTTCCTACTCGCAAAGGCCACGCACGAGATTCACGGCAAACTCGAAGGCGTCGATGGCGAAAAATCGAGTCGAGTGACTCCGACTTTCACCAGCGTCATCGTTCAGATCATGTTGCTCGATATCGTTTTCTCGCTCGATTCTGTCATCACAGCTGTGGGTATGGTGGACGAAATCGCAATCATGGTGACAGCTGTTGTGATCGCCATGGGTGTCATGCTGGTCTTTGTAGACTCAGTGAGCGCCTTTATTGAGAAGCATCCCACTTTCAAGATCCTCGCACTCAGCTTCTTGCTCTTGATTGGATTCGTTCTCGTCCTAGAGGGCTTCCACAAAGAGATCCCCAAAGGCTATATCTACTTCGCCATGGCGTTCTCCTTCGGAGTCGAAATGGTCAATCTCAAGATCCGCAAAAAGAACGCCAAAAAACTGGAACTACGGAAGCCCTTCCGTTAGGCACTCGATCCATCGTCTGAAGGCCTCCTTCATATGAACAAAGCGGATGCGTCACAGCGCCATCAAGCGCTCTCCCAACAGGTCACTGAGCTGGAACATGCCTACTATGTTCTGGCTCAACCCAAAGTTTCCGATCAGGAATACGATCGACTCTACCGCGAACTCGTCGATCTGGAGACGGAATATCCAGACCTTCAGACCGCCGACTCACCCACACAACGCGTCGGCGGTGAGCCGCTCGAAGGATTCGCTTCCATTCGGCACGCAGTACCGATGATGAGCCTTGATAACACCTACTCAGAAGACGAAGTCCGAGATTTCGTCAAACGAGTGACGAAACTATTACCAGGCGAAACGCTCGATTGGACGGTAGAGCCAAAGGTCGATGGAGTCGCCCTGGGACTTCGCTACGAACACGGCAAGCTGGTCACGGGAGCCACTCGTGGAGATGGAACAACCGGCGATGACATTACGGCCAACGTTCGCACCATTCGTAGCCTGCCCCTCTCGCTTTCAGGCAATCTCGGAAAAATCCCAGATGTTCTAGAAGTGCGGGGCGAAGTCTACATGTCAAAAGAGGGCTTCGTTCGACTCAACACCGAACGCAAGGCAGCTGGCGAACCCACATTCGTCAATCCACGAAACTCCGCAGCGGGCTCACTCAAACAGCTGGACCCCAAACTCGTGGCCACACGCCCCCTCGATATCGTCGTCTACAGTATCGCCCAGCTGGAAACAAAGGCAAAGGATAGTCCCGCATCTCAGCTAGCCGCCATCGACTTCCTCAAGCAGGCCGGGTTCAAGACTCCCGAAAAAATCTGGCACTGTAGCTCCGCGGACGAGCTGCTCGATGTCATTCACGAGCTCGATGAGATCAAACACTCATTCGCCTATGAAACGGATGGAGCGGTGATCAAACTCAATCCGATTCACCTTCACAACCGCATCGGTTACACCGCCAAAGCCCCTCGCTGGGCGATGGCTTTCAAATACGCTGCCGAACAGGCGGAAACCAAACTCAAGAAGATCACCGTCCAAGTCGGCAGAACCGGTGCCCTGACACCCGTCGCCGAACTAGAACCCGTATTCGTGAGTGGCAGCACAGTGAGCCGAGCCACGCTTCACAATGAAGAGGAATTACAACGAAAAGACATTCGGATCGGCGACACCGTCGTAATCGAAAAAGCGGGTGAAATCATCCCTGCCGTCGTCCGTGTCGTCCTCGACAAAAGGACGGGCGAAGAAGAACGTTTTGCCTTTCCAACCACGTGCCCAGAATGTCAAACGCCCGTTACCCGGGATGAATCGGAGAAGACCACGGGAGTCGTCATTCGCTGCGGCAACCTTGATTGCCCAGCGCAAGTGCGCGAACGACTCGAACACTGGTGCTCCCGCGGTGCCATGGACATTGAAGGAGGCGGGCAGGTCTTGGTCCAGAAACTAGTGGAGAAAGGCCTCGCCATCAACATTGCCGATCTCTACCGACTCACCCTCGAGGAAGTCGCCGCACTGGATCGGATGGCTGAGAAATCCGCTCAAAACTTTCTCGACGGACTTCAAGCAAGCAAAACCCGAGACCTCTGGCGTCTCATCTTCGGTCTCGGAATCCTACACGTAGGGGCCGGCGTCGCCAAAACCTTGGGCCGAAACTTCGCCGATCTCGACTACCTGATGCAAGCAAACGAAGAACAACTCGTCGCCATCGACGAGATTGGCGGCGTCATCGCCCAAAGCATCGCCTCCTGGTTCGACGATCCCGAGAACCAATCCCTGATCAAGAAACTCAGGAAGGCGGGACTAAACTTCGAATCCGCTCTCTTCGTTCCCGAATCCGAAAACCTTCCGTTCAAAGGAAAGACCTTCGTCCTAACTGGCACCCTTCCCACACTCACCCGTTCGGAG
>CAYFGX010000023.1:0-119200 GCA_964342405.1 uncultured Verrucomicrobiota bacterium
TGGCCCTGAATCTCTTCACCCAAACGGGCGTCGCTACCGAATTGCATCGCATGTAACCATAGCAACCGTTGCGAAATCCGACCTTCTTCGAACCTTGCGGCCTTTCGTGAAACCCCCATCCAGTGTCTATGAACTCCGTCATCCAATCATTCAGGGGAACAATAACAGGCGGATGCTTGCCTTTGAGGATGTAATCTGCCTTGAGAAATTTAGGCGCGCATCCAATGGGGAGATATATGGTCCGAATCCATGGCACGGTTCTACCACCGGGCGAAACTTCTGGATTAATCTGGAGAAGAACGTGGGATACTGTTTTCGCCACCATACCGGGCTTTCAGTAGTGAAAGCCCTCGCATTGAACTACGGACTCCTGGTGGATTGTCGGGACGAGGTTACAAGGGAAGTCGCACGTCAAGTATTTGAGAGATCAGGCTTTTCAGCGTCAGCCTCTAAGAGAAAAGTTTAATAACGGGCGAGAGTATCAACATGTCGGCGAAGCAACAATTCGTCGGAGGCTGATGCAATTGAATGATGAAGAACATGAGCGAAACACTGAGGTGATTCGAAACCTAAACGACTGCTTTCGTAGAACTTTTCAAGGAGGTCGGGTTGTGATGACTTCCGGCGTCCAGGGGCTCGGTGAAGAAGGGATTTCTGCTTTGGTCAGAATGGTTCAGAATGCGCCGGCTTCTGATCCGGCAAATGATCCGTATCAGGAGAATGACTTCGGAGCGATTGAGTATGGACAATCCAAGTATTTTTGGAAGATCGATTACTACGATCGAAATCTTCAGTATCATTCCGAAGATCCTGCGAATCAGAAACAG
This sequence comes from uncultured Verrucomicrobiota bacterium, assembly GCA_964342405.1. Taxonomy (GTDB): domain Bacteria; phylum Verrucomicrobiota; class Verrucomicrobiia; order Limisphaerales; family AAA164-E04; genus UBA2970. The sequence continues at coordinate 828 of CAYFGX010000023.1, forward strand.
ACGGTTCGAGTGCTAACGATAATGCGGGCGGACGAGTATTGAAATTGAAGCATAAATGAAGGCTGGAAGGTGTTTGTCGAGGCCCGTTGCTATTCCCATAGAGTATTCCGCAATCATAGTTCCCAATGTTTGGTTTAGGCTGGTTCAAAGCCATTGGCCTTCGAGTGTGCCGATTTGGTTGAAACGGTCTGTATAGGGTTGCCCGACTCCGATGTCGTCGCTATTCTAAAGAGGATGAGTGTTATCAAGGAACTTTTGGTGGCCGCTTCCGAACAGGAGATTGCGCGTCAAGTGGGTAATCGTCACAACGAAGCAAGGTTGCGCTATTCGGTGCCAAAGATTTCAGTCGCGAATTACCGTGAGTTCGAAAACTTAATCACGGACTACTATCTATATCACTACTCAACTTGTGTTGGGAAGGGCGGCGGTTTATCCCGACATGATGCGTTGCAGGAGGCGATTGCGCTTGTGGAAGATGGCTATCGCCGGACTGGGGGCAACATCAACAGTGCATTTCACGATGCTTCCACCGGAACTAACGGAGGCGTCGGAGGCGTGCTCAACCTCATCGCAGACGGCCTGCGGATGAAAGCTGAAAGCAATTATTTGAATTCCGTATTCGATCGTTTCGTGGCCCGAACCGAATTTGATGAGCAGGTGGAACTTATTCGCCAGTTCTTCGCTCACTGCAGTGTTGCGCTTGGGCCTGATGTGGATACGCGGAGACCTGATCGCTATGCTAGAGATTATCGCGACGTGATCAAGGCCTACCTTAGCGCACTTCAGGGAATCCATCGGCCTCTCAGGCGCATGTAATGAGGCAGGCACTATACGACTTGCTCGACGAGCTCGATCGGCTTGGGCCCAAGCTGAGGCGAGACTTGGATCAGCGAGTGAATTCTTTCCGGTATGAAGGAGGGAACACTGTTGGTAATCGGGAGGCCTTGACTCAGGTGCTTGCTGATTTCTTGAATCATTTGGTGATGCCACAAGGAAGCTTGAGTCGAAGTGACAGTCGCTTTTCTGGAGCCCAGGCCTATTACTTGCTCGAACGATCTCATGGTCGAGATTACGTCGCGAATCTTGATTCAATCGTCGGGCAATCTGCTGAAGGTGGATTGAGGGCAGTGTTAGACAAAGTTCTGGAATCTTTTTTCTGGGATCAGATTGATGGCAAAGCGGGTTTGGTCGTTGATAAGTTTTGGCAACGTTATGAGGTCGCGGAGAAATACCGAAATCTCGACCAAGACACCCGTGATTATTTAGCAAAATACGAAAGTCTGTTGCCTCCCGAATTTGTCGCGGATCCCCAGATGGTATCAGGCAAGTTCAAGAGGGTTTTGACCAAACATGCTCGTCTGATTGTTCAGAGTCAAATCCCTCTTCGATAGCGAGATATCTAGTGAAGCAAATTGGATGGTAGAATCGGTGAGCATCCCAATGAGTTCGGGCAATCTATCGGCCAAAATGTGACGGTCAATTTCAAGGAGATCGCCAGGCCATCGAAACTCGTCATGGGTAAGAAGCTCTCGGACTAGGGCAAGGCGCTGTGAGTATTTCAATGGAATATGACGTTGCGCGATCATTTTCGCCCATTGGGTTGTTCGAAACTTCACACAGCCATTGAATAAGCTCGACTCAATCGTTTCGAGTGATCGTTCTTGAAGTTGGATGAAATCAAAATGAGCTCCTTGGTATCCAGCACTGTATTGGTCCTCCAGTAGAACGATGGCAGAGTTGAAATCCAAAGCGCCGTTTAGCGACGGGCGAAGCACGTTCGTGATGCGAGTTATCCAGTGGATGAAAGACTCGGAGTCGAAGAACTTCGGTCGAAGGGACGCCAGGGATGGGTAGGATTCTTCAAGGGGCTCGAGGACTTTGGTCCGATAGGCGGTTTGAGTCGTTTCCCGAATGAGGCTAGCGATCAGCGAACGTTCGTCAGAAGGTATCATATTCAAGTTTTTCGTCTGCGAAAACGGGTTGGGCCGATTCTGAGGGACGGGTTCCAATGTTCGAGGACTTCAGATAGTAGTTTTCGTGGGATCGTCTCTTTATGTCTTCTAGTTGATGACTTGACCGAGGATCCTCACACGGACGGGTTTTAAAACGCACAACCTCGGACCCAATACGGGCAACCATCTCAAATGGTCGTAGCTTTGCGAGAGTCATGGGGTCAATCGTATCTTGGAGATCTTTTGCGAGATACTGACTATCCCGTTTGTCAATACACCCTACGATGGTGCATCCCATCGTAGAAAGGGCATCCACTTGTTGGGAGGAGAACTGCTTGAGATACTGATGCGCAAGACAGAGTCTCACTTCGAATTTTCGAGCCTGCGTGATGAGTTGTTCTATGGCGTCTGCTGAGACGAAAAGGTGAGCTTCATCAGCGTATATTGAGAATCGTTTTCGTTCGTTCCTTGGGACGTCGCTTCGACCAAGACCCGTCATGAAAAGCAGTGTGAGGATTAGGGAGCCAAGAATCTCACGTGTCTCTCCTCCCACTGATGAGAGGTCGATAAGGAGGACGCGATTGGTATCCATGATCTTACGCAGATCAATCTTGTTTTGGCGTTGTGTAAGCATCTGAGCGACGCTTCCACCCGCTAGTAGGCGATGAAGCTTGTGTTTAGCGGAAGACAGATCAGTATCTCGGTAGTCCTTGTTGAAATCTCGTTCCCAAAATCTGCGTACGGCACTTTCGAGTGGACACTCGAGAATTCGCCGACGCAGGGCTTCACTCTCGGGGCTATTTCGACGAATCAGATTGTAGAGATCAAATAGAGATGCATCCTCAAGGAATGAGAGTCCTATGATTCCGTTGCGAAGAATGTGGCCCAGGCGATCTCCCCAGTCACGAGAGACATGTTCAAGGGCAGAAAGAAAATCGTCTGTCATACGGTATCGATCGACCCCTGGCGAGGGCACCAGTGGGTTCCAGCACGGAATCCACTCCCGATCGCCTGGATCAAAAAAGATGCACCTTTCTTGATCCTTTGACTCGAGGAGATTGGCGATCTGTTCGACGGTATCACCGTGGGCATCGATGAATACTGCTCCCTCGCCGCGTTGGACATCTTGGAGGAACATTTGAGTCATGACTGTGCTTTTACCTGTGCCACTTGCACCAATTAGATGCGTGCCACGAGCGCGAATAGAGTCTGGAATTGCGACGGTTTGTTTCTTGCCCGCATCGTTAGTCTCACCGATTTCTGTCCCCGTAGATAGGGCAGTATCCTGAACGGGTAGTGTTTCAAGAATCGGGAGTGGAACTCGGCGTAGGGCAATACACTGTCCGGGAATGAGATGTACGAGCCCTGAGAGTTCTCTTGAATTGAGGAGGAAACCGGGCCGGTAGATTTCTCCTTGGTTGATTAATTGAGGCAATCTTATTTGTTGCGAATGGTAGTCGTATTCGTCGATGTAGCGTATCGGCTTACTCCCGTATTGAAACACATTGAAGCACGCTACTAGAGAGCTTGGGTCCCATTGGTGTGTTGTTCCTATCCGGACGGCTGTCGAGAAGAGAGGTTTGTCATCGTGCGCCTTGGCCTGCAGCGTGGCAGCGCGATTGCGAAGCTCAATGGACGGTAATTGCTGAGTGGCTTGCCGTCCATTGGTTGTGACTCCAGCAAGGTACTCGAAATCTGCGAGCACTCGAATGTTGTCGTGCCAATCATGTGTTGGATCCACGCCCTGGAAGAGGATTTGGACGAATCCTAAGGCTGGCGGAGGGATCTCTTGTAGCGCGCCTACGACTAGTTCCAGCGGGCTGAGTTTGAGCTCAGAGACCTGAGTGAGATTTTTTGAGTAGGGAGGGGACGGATAGAGATCTCTCAATTGAAGCTCCCGGTGATGGTGGTCGGGAATTGGGCTTGGGATGAATCGCTGTGTCTTCGCCAGAACGAATGTGCGTAAGAATGCCGATTCGATGGGGATGAGGTCCGGTTGAGTGCATGCGAGTCGTGTCTCGATGGCAACTGAATTTCCACGAATCTCAAAGGCAATCCGACTGGCTGTAGCTCGAAGCTGTTTGAGTAGGGTCTCGGCTCGAGCCGGTTCAAACTTCTGTTCGGGCGCGATCCAGATCCGAAGCCAATGATCCAATGGCCGTTGGATATCCGGTTTAGTTCGTGAAGTCTCGAACGGGGCAAAACCATGCCGAATGGGTATGTAGTCCGGCTCAAGCGGTATTTGGTATGGTGCAATTCTCGCTGTGCAGCCCTTTTCTGACTCGCGATTGATTTCTTCAAGAATTGAGCCCCTTAATACTGAGGCTCCTGAACGGGCTAGAATGACATCTTCAAACACTAGGAAATGAAGCGGCAGAAGGAGTCCGGCTGTTTCAATCTCTAGTTCCGCTGTGATTGTCGAAACCCAGTGCTCAATGAATGCCGGGGGAGTCCGGTTGAGTGAGATTGAGCCTACATCTGAGAAAGTGTCCTACGATAGGAAGCGATATTGAGCACGATAGGTTGGAGGAACTCTAACAGATAATTGGCAAAATGTTCCGGGGCTTGCTCCTTCAGATCGTGTGGAATCCAGTCAACCAACCGTTTCTGTGCGGCTTCGACAAGCGCGATCCTGCCGTCATAGTCGAGGGGGGTGATGCACCTATGAAGTTGAGAACGGACGTATTTGCTCCTTAACGCCTCGATCTCATGTTCAGCGATCCTATCGAGGACGTGACGAAGTCCGCCCCGAGGACCGTAGGTTGCCTCGCTAAGTGCCGCTTGATAGCCCCCTTCTCGTGAGTAGGCGGCCTCTAGCGCTTCCATTGCGGCATCCTCTGCTTTGCTAATGGGAGTGTCCATTCCCCCCATGTGAAGATAGAATTGAGTAACCACATGAATGAGTTCGGCAGGTGCTTCCACTGTGAGGCTTGCTGGATGAAACGAAAGTCGAGTCTGGTTAACATGCCTATCGGCTATTTCGACCAACTTGGGCTCAGAGATCGACGATAACAGCGTGTCTAGTATGACTTCAGCTGATTCCTGCCTCAGGTGTGGTCTGGTTGGAAAATTGCCCCGTGTAATGTGGTGAAAAAGTGTGAAATCCTCGGGAGTACGATCGGATAAGAGCTTTAACGCCTGAATAATCGTTTCGTCGACCAGCGGCCATTGTATCTTGTGTCTCACAGTGGCATCAGGAAGAGAGAGAAGAATGTTTCGAAGTCGACTTCCGATCGCAATCGGATAGGTCGATTGTCGGGAATAATATAGAATAAACTCCGAGAGTAGAGTTCGTGCCCGTTCACATTGTCCGGATTCAAGGAGGGTCCTGAGTTGCTCAAAGACGTTGGCGTCACTTCGGGAACTGAAGTGAGAAGCAATACTGCTCGTGATGTCCGCCGAGATGGGCAAGATTTGATTGAAGAAGTCTCGTCGCAGGCTTCCTAGTAGGATTGTGTATTCGTCAAATGTTTGACGGATCGCGTCCAGTGTCGATTGGACTTCCACTACCTGTATATCGCTTGTCTTTTTTGCTGCTTCGAGTTCATCGGTCTTCTTCGGCATTAGGCGGCCGAGGTCTGAATCGGCTGCCGGTACGAGTACTATCGTGACGCTGTTGATAGATTTGGCAGCCTTGAGTTTTGCCTTCAACCCGCCAACCGGCTTGATATCTCCTAGAACGCTTCCGATGTGCCCTGTAGCCACAACGTTCGTCGGAACGCTCTCGAGGGCCAATGTCGAGGCAACCATTGCCAAGAATAGCGGAAGGTCTGCTGAAAAATCAGAGACGATTGCTGAGCGGCCTGCTTGCGAACTGATTCCTAGGTTGGCAATGCTCAGTTCAAATCTTTGCCGCTTGAGGCCGAGCATCTCCGTGATCTGATCAACTTGAGGAATGACCGTATCAAGAAGATGCTCGAGAGATTTAGGCGTCAGACGGACAGGGCCCTCGGGTAGAATTCTGGGGCCGTTGGCCCATTCAGACGCCGCGACACTTGCAATAGTCGACACCCCGGATTCACCCGGCGGGATGGTTAGTAGCAGATGAGTATTTGAGCGATTTTTCAATGCTGTAGGTTGAGTCGAAGATATCCTGATTCAAGTCCAGGAACTATTGCGATTTCAAAGCTCGATACCGATATCACTCGAGTGGGTTTAGGTGAACTCGAGATTCCTTCGGCTGCTAGAGGAAGATCGTCTTGTTCAAAGGCTATTTCCCAAATCAGATCTTGTGCCGAAAGCTCTTCTTCCCAGATCAGCCAACCACTTGAGGTTTGGATGGAGCACGGGCCGGGGGTGATGGGACCGTAGAGTTGAGCAGACTTTAGGGAGCTGAGCGGAAGCTGCTCGATGAGCTGATTGTTGTTTGAAATCGAAATTGTAAACCCTGATTGAGCTATTTCGAGAAAGCGACGGTATTGGCGGAAGGCTTGAACATTGTCTGGTTCTTTACCTAGACGCTCTAAGTCTGCCATGGTCCGTGCTAAGCGCGAAGGGTCTTCGCTTGCTAGTGCGTCTCGGAGCTTGGCGACGAAGTGTAAGTTGTTAGCCATTTTATCCTATTCTATCACTTTTCTAACGCTTCGCGAAATATCGGGCTCTGGCCGACTATTCGGGCGGTGTTTTCCCAAAGGTCGGGGATTGCGGTATCCCAATTCTGGCCAGCGAATCGGGAGAATGTTGCTTTAGACAATCCGAACTGCTTGCAAAGTTGCGTGTCGGTTTCACTGCCCGGATTACAGACATTGTCAAAAACTCGTAAGACCAGTTCATAGACCCGGTCAGGCCCCAGAGCTTGAATGGCTTTGCGTTGCTCAAGGTATGTGGCGGATTTTTCCGTCGCCACTGTTTCTGCAAGATCCCTGAAGACGTGGGTGTCCAGTTCTTCCCAGGCGAACGAATCCTCAGCGGGAAGCTGCTCAAGATCTACTGGAGTGCCTCCGCTTGCTGCTTCAAAACTTTCATCGATCAGCCTTTGAATGCGGTCGCTCTCACCGGGACGATTGGGATCCGGGTTGCTGACGTGCTCTTCAAGCCAGGCCTTGCGATCGGTTCCGCCAAAGCTCCTAGGAAAGTGCAGCGTCAGGCTTCCATTAGGGAGATCCCATTGATACCGGTTTTGCGAGCTGAGTTGTCTCTTACAGTCCCTGAGTGAAAACTTGAAGTGGTGGTAGACAAATCGATTCAGATTGTGAGTCAGCGCTTCTTCCTGGTGGAGTTCGCTCGGGAAATATCGTCCGTGAATTGAGATTAAAAGCGACTGATAGTATCGGCGGCAATCGATGCCGCTATCGTTCTCCATTCTAGAGAACTTGTCCATCGTGCGATCGTATGCACAGTCAATTGCAAGCCCCCAAGTAGCTTCGCAGCTATTTGTTCTCAAGTAGGCCAGATATTCTGAGAATCGAGCTGAAGGGTTGCCATAGAAGTGGAAGCAGGTTCGACGGTCGTGAAACTCCATCAAGGCGGTTTGATCATTGTCTTCGACGATTCTTCGAATGAGTTCGACCAAGGGGATAAGACGATATGAATCCTGTTCTGTCCGTCTTTGCATTTGAATTAGAAATAGTCGATTCATCGACTTGGATCACGAAGATTTTGCAGCGATTGAGCCCAAGATCGACTCGGGCTCACGAGATTCGTTTCCGCCTCGAGCCCAAATACGGCTTCCGATGCCGTGGAGCCGTATTTGCTCGTAGTCGGTTACCCAGACGAAGTCGGATTGCGGAGTGCTATCGACGAGCGAACTAATTTGGGCTCGGCGCGTGTGATTCTCACACACAAAGAGAACTCTGAAACCTTTGGGTTTGACGCCGAGCCATTCCGCGTATTGCAAATACCCTCCTAGGCCTAGATAGTTTCGGTAGTTGATAACCTTGCTGAAGATATCATTTCCGTTTGGCTTCTTGCTTCGAAGAGGTTCTGTACCGCAGTCGGCCTCAAGGAAGAACAAAAGAGTCTTGGCGACGGAGGCGGCTGTCATGCCGATTGAGGCATCTGGAATGATCCTATTCTCATTCTGATCACCAGCTGAACTTGGAATGTGATGGAGCTTAGGAAGTGTTCTCTCCTTCGAAAGTGAGCCTGGGATGGCATACTTGAGTTGTACTCCAAGGCTGAGAAACTCATGTAGCCGTATGATGATGTCGTTGACCAGAAGCTGATGAGTCTCGTAGCCGATTTTCTCGTCCTTGTCTTGGATCGTGTGGCCTGCCTGCGCGGCGCCGGTCTTCGTCAGTGTTGCCACAAGCTTTGGCCTGCCACGATTGTCGGTGCCACGAAAGGGCCGTCGCTTAATCCAACCCCGCTTTTCCATGTTCTGTGATCGGCGTCGAATGTTGGGGCCCGACAGTCCAGAGATTTCTGTTAGTTGCTCGAGGCTCAGAATTCGAAACTCCGCTAGAGTCTTCAGCAGATCTTGATCGTCTTTCATTTCAAGTGAAGCGGATGTTGGGGGCGGTGAGTTTCAGAAATCGTGATCAATGCTGAGAATCTTTTCGCGCAAAGAGAAAAAGCTTTTAAATCCACAAGCCCGTATCGGCCAATATGAGGAGTTTGCGTGGCCAGGTTGAGTTGTATTCTCGGCTCAAGAATCGAGCGATAAGTTTAGATATCGAAACCGTTTCTTGGGATGGCCCTGTAGCCGTCGTTGGTCTTTGTACCGAAAATCGAAGTCGTCAGTTTGTTCGTGGGCAGAATCTAACTGGAACGGCGCTAAAGAAAGAGATTGGCAGCAGTGCTCTACTATTGGTGTTCAACGGAAAACGATTTGATATCCCGAAGATTCAAGCCGAGTGGCCAGGGGCAATCTCTTCGGAGATCTCTATTCTTGATCTCTGGGAACTTGCAAAGGAGCTGGGAATTGGCACGAAACTCAAAGTGCTTGAGCGGACCTTTGGGATAGATCGGAATCGAGAAGAACGGTTGAATCGAAGAACCCATGAACTGTGGGCTAGTTACCGAGAGGGGGATGAGTCTGCCCTGACTGCGTTATTGGATTACAACCGAGCGGACACCAGAAATCTTTTTCAATTGGCAGAAGAGCTAACCAAATGGGCATCCTGGAAAGTCGCCGCCGAAGATTGGAGAATATGGAACGCGGTTAGCGAAATTTGTGTGCCCAAGCCCGCCCGGGAAATTGAACGACGACGAATTCTTGCTGCACTCGTTTAGAAATCGACGGTTGGGGCAATCTGTCGGTCCTCATGGAATCGTCACGATCTGTGCCGAATACGCTCAGTCAGATCACTGGAATGAACCTGCTCTGGACGTAAGTGACTCGTGCACATGTGTTGCCATTTTCAAACTATGTGGATTCGATTTTCTTCCTCCGAAAGGCCTCTGTTGGTCGCTACTCCGTAGGTTTTGAGAGAAGGTAGATCCACGCAGTGCTGTGAAGGAAAATGGGAGATTCTGGATACCAAACGATAATTGAGGGAGCGCCGACCTCGCAGAGGGAAAGCTTTAAATTGGCGCTTTGGCGGCCTCTCGTCCGCCGAAGTGCATTTAAAGCTTTAGGCGCTCCTTCAATTATCGAATTTTTCTATATTGTTTGTTTCTGTTCATGTCGTTAGTTGCTGGATTTCAGCATGTTAGGTGGTTTGTCTGTCTGGGTTTTGATCGTCGTTAATCGAATTTTGTGCAGGGTATTGTTCAAGTGTCGGGGCACTGTGTTCCTAGCTCTTTCAGGCGGATTTCGCCGGTGAGCCGTCCCTACTAATGTTTGGTTAGATGCTTAGTTTGCTGCCTTCTTGAATTGTCCATCATGGAAATTCAAAAAAAACTATGCGAGTCCGCTGACGACTCGTCGAACGCAAATGAGCGACTGCATCGACAACTAAAGAGAATTGACGACAAGATTGACCATCTGATTGAGGTGGTAAGGCCAATGGGTGGCGAATTGTTTTCTGCGGCTGATCTAGATCCGACGATTTCCCCGGACACCGAGGAGGAGGTAGAATGAATCTTTGTGCTGTTTCGGGAACGATACCTCGCCTTCCAGTCGTGATGAATGACGGTAGAACGATCCGGTTTTTGGTGACGACCCGATTTCCGTATCCGAATGATCAATCCAAAATTGGGACATCGGCTGTGCCTTGTTCCATCGTTGAACCGACTTCTCAGATTAGGGCTGCCTTGCTGGATCCGAATGTCGAAGGAAAGGAATGTGAGTGCCGTGGCTACATGCAGCGGTTGGCTATTGATGGCCCCGACGGATTGCGCCGGTTTTCTACCGAAGTCGTCGTAGATGAGCGGTCGATTCTAATTCGCAGGAGTCGAAGGTGAAGCGGGGGAACACCCCTCGGGTATATCGAAGTCTTCATCGTTGCTTGGCCATTACCGCATGGGATAGGGGAACATCTGTTGATCGATTGACAAATGGGATTCTTTATCGAGGTCTACTGTGTGAGAGTCTCTCCGGAGAAGCCTTGAATGCTCTGCCACACTGGGCGACATCAGGTGCCGAGCTTAGTCCTGGCTCCATCCAAACGGACGAGCTTTCTCGAGCGAGATATAAGACCCTTTCATCATGGGCAAGGCAGATATCAGACCGAGCTGCCCCGTTCGAGTCTGTTGATCAGCTTAGACACTGGTATGAGAGCTCGGTTCTGGGCGTTGGTAGGGGACTCCTATCCGCGAATCTCGCTACCAGAACCCCTGCCAAGCGCTCTCCATCTGAGTTGAAATTCGAATGGCGATACGAAACGACTGTGCTCTACCTCAATCAGGTTTACGGTCAGACACTCTCATATTTGCTTGGGCGTAGAATGCGAGATTCTTCTCCTCCGTAGACCGGCTTCGAGCTACTTGATTCGTTCGAAGTTGATGGCTTGATAGTCTTTTCCGATTGTGGAAGTGACGATACCAAATCCTGTTCGGTCGGTGCTGAACCGGAGATTTTGGTTGCTGAACATCCCGCCTCTGCTGTCACGGAGGATCAGTCGGGCTGAATCTGAGTTGATTCGTTCGTATTCGAAAGTGCCCGAACTGAAGGAGAGATCTTTGACGGCGACAATTTCGTATTGATCTCCTCGGAGATGGAATGAAAGTTCGAAAACACCTTCGTTAGCAAAGATTCCAATTCCTTCTCCAATAGTCCCGCGATAGCCCCTTAACGGACTTAGGCGATGAACCGTCGGCAGAGCTCCAGTATATAGTCGAAGGGGAGCTGATCTTTACGTTTCGAATAATGGATTGCGAGCCCCCGCTAAGGGTGTAGTTGGGCTTTGAATTCTTTAGGTCTCTGAGGGCGTATCTGCTTCACTTTAGCACCAACTGAGGGTCTGTCGCTTGTCTGATTGGTCAACTGGTGGGGCCGGGGCCTGTTGTTTGGGGCGGTATCGTTCGAAAGCGTCGAAACCGCAATGAAAGTTGAAAGGGTGGCGGTCTAGTGTTTCGTCGCTCTGGTTTCCTTGCTCATTGTCGAATTCTCTCTGATGGAGGCGCATAGGACTTGTTCTGCTGTCTTGTGAGATTGTTTGGAGGCGAATCGTTTGGCGTCATTGCCGTTGCTTGGTTGTCCAAAGATTGGCTCTTGAGACCATAGTGGAGGCGAAACCGATTTAGCGTATCTTCGACACTTAGGCGGCCATAAACTTCGACGAAAAACTTAACACTATGTCCGTGGCGTTCTGCTGCGTTGTCCAGGGGGAGGTTGTCCTTCTTATCGAGTACACAGGACGAGTGGCGAAGAGCGTAAAGGTCGACTGGTTTGTCAATTTCACTAAAATTTTTGATGTTGCGAAATCGTTTGCAGACGGCTGCATAGGTATACGGTGTGAGCTTTTTCTTTGTTCCTAACGTGGTCTTCCTATGTGATTTGTCAGCGTGTTCAAGAATCCAAAGCGGGTCGTCCCTTCTCCGCGTGGGATGTGTTTGAATCCATTGGGACAGAATCGGGACACAACGATACATCACGACGTTTCGTGGCCCTGTTTTGCCTGCTCGAACTCGTGCGATCGCCAAGTCCCCACGCGACTCGATGTCCCCGAAGCGAAGTCCAAGAAGTTCCGTTGGCCGGAACCCAGCATCGAGCTGAGTCAAGAACATTGCCTTAACTTGGACAGAGTACTGAGTTCGAACCGCCTCTAGCCCTTCTTCCCAAGACCACATGTCATTTGGCTCTAGGTTCCTACGGATTTTGGATCGCGAGGGATAGCGTAGTTGGTCGATCGATTGAGGAAGCCGCCCCCCACAGAGCCATCTTGCAAATCTCTTCGCCACACTCAGTGCAGTGGCATAGGTCGCTATGGCGTAGGTTCGCTTTAGGCGATTGAACAGATCGGCCATCTGTTCTGGGTCGTGAATGTCTTTTTCGATGTCGGGTGTGTGGCGGAGTAGGTCGCCTATGCGTTCCATAAAAATCGTCCGTCTTGCCTGGGAAACATCGTAGACTTTCATGAATCGTGTGAGGAGTGCTTTGTTCTTGTCCGATATCTTTGAATCATTCAGCAGTTTTTGGGTAAGCCTTTGTGCCTTGGCTGTGTAGTTGACAATGGTCATGTAGTTTTACCTCTTCAAAGAATTTCTTGTGTTTTGCCATGTTTCGATAGGGGCCCTCGGAGCTAACGATTGGCGCATGGATTGAGCGCCGAACCGAGTGGGTATCACTTTCAATCCTCTGTTATCCCTGAACAGTTGCCCATCGATCAGTGGGGAAGTGCTAACGTCGAACCAAATGGGTTGACGCCAACGCCCGGCGGCTGACATGTGTTCGTGCGCTCAAGAACGCAGAATCTGTCGGACCGGCAAAACTTAGTTCTTTGGTAGGTGGTTTTTCGCTCTCATTCTTTAAAAAGGTTTCGGTTTTCCAGGCTTCAATTTGGCTCAAGTTTGCGGCTGGACCGACGCCCAGTGTCAGAGTCAACCCGCAAAGTCTGACTCAATACACACGAATAGTGTGTGGGGAAATCTCTTGGAATTTTTTCAAGAGGACGATTTTCCTAAGGCCTGAATACGGAGAAGTTGGAAGAAGAAGGGTGACTTCCGGTTCAGGCAATTATTGGTAATATCGATTGATATCGCGGGGTTGCAGATATTCTGGGCTTGCGCCCACGCTCTCCTTTGATTCTGTTGAGTTGTCTTGAAGAAGTTTATCGCGGATTTTCGATTGTTCCAGGTCTTCCCATGTGCTCAGAAGATCTCTGAGCGTATGAGAAAGGTCGCGCCAACAGTCCACGTCCTGGGATCGTTTTTCCTGCAAGATAAAGTGCTTCTGTTGCCGTAGGCCATCAAGGCTCGGAGAATTCATATCCAAGGCTTCTCGATTGAGAATTCTGTTCGCGAGCTCCTGTTCTTCATCAAGAATGGCCGCGAGATTCGCAGAACGTAGCTTGAGTCGTTCTAGGACTTGAACCGAAAGGACTCCTAGCTTGGTTTGAAGAATCTGAGATCGCTGCGTGAGAAGATCCGCCATGGGATCAATTGATGGGTTTGGTGACGGAGGCATGATTGTGAGCAGTCAAGGGGGTCTGACTTTCGTTTCGACAGAATTATCCCAAGAGGTGGCACGACTTTTTAAAGACAGCCCAAGATCGGTAGGTTAACTGACTAGGGATGACGGGGTGTCCCCACTGATCCTTGGTAAACTACTTTGTGCGTGTCGCCTGGCGCTATTGTATGGGTGACTTAGTGTCAGAGTGGGTAGAACGAGGCAAACAGCGGCGAGCGGTATTTGAGGCTCTTAGAGTTCCAAGGACCGGAGGGCAGATACTACGCTTCGCTTTGGCGATAACTCCTAAGATTACGTTTCAGGATGTCCGGCATATTCTCAGAAAACTCGGTCGTCTGGGCGGAGTTGTCTGCCTCAACCCCAGAGAGCGCACCGGGCGAATCTATGTCCGTAGTGGCATCGAGCTAGGCGGGTTCAGAGTCAATTGGGAAACCTATTGCTGCGTTGCGAGGGCCAAGGCACGCGCAAGTGTGTTGGTTGAAGTCGGGCGACAACGAATCCAACTCTTGAAAAGGCCAGCGACCGCGACGGGAATCAAGAATCGCTTGAGACAGGACTACCCGATGAGTCTCAACTTGGCGATTGAATCTCTACACGATTTGAAACGCCGAGGCCTGGTGGACATCATCGACCGTTTGCCAGCAGGAGATCGAAAGGTCTATGGGCTTACTGAGCGGGGTAAACTCGTTGTTGAATTGTTGGAGAAAGCTAATTCGGTGCCCGATACTCAACATTCAGTATTGCCGCCTCCTTAGGAATATTCGATAGGGGCGATGAGAAGCGTTTTTCCCTGAAGTAATACGGTCGTAGTAGATTGGAGGCTCTTCGCTACTGGTTGCCTCGACTGAGTTTGCCAAGGTTCTTATGGCCGATAAGACTGCAGCGCTGTTGCGATTTGTAAGCCTCATAAGCTGTGAAAGAGAAAGAGGGTGTTGAAATCTGGGTTCGGTTTGATGGAGGTCGTCGTAGTAGTGCTTGATTTGGGCATAGACATGATCGAGCAGCCGCTGTTGACGGCTGTCGAGCTCTTCTCTTATGCCTGAGCGAATCCACACTCGAGTTCTCATTTTCTCATTAGATCCGCATCAGTGACGGAACCGGCGGAGACGGCGATCTTGGGAAAACGAACATGTACAGCTGGAACTCTTCCCTTGATCTTGACGATTCCCTCGCCGACGCGAAGGAGATCAAGGAAATGAGATTGATTGCGTTCCAGAAAAAGCGCTTGTCGTGCAGCCGCTATATCGGCCTCGTGGGTCAGAGACATAAATATTAGGCAGTGAAGATTGCCCAGCAGAAAAACCGGTAGCAGGGAAGGGTGTTGAGTGATTGCGATCATTCCCTGCCCAAAACTTCTGATTTCGCGAAAGATGTTTTCGAGCCCATTGTTGGCTTGGAGCTCAATTGACGATCGAGGGAAAAGGTTGTGGACTTCTTCTAGGATCAGAACATGTCTTAGACTTGAGATTTCTCCCTGGCCCAGCCGGTAGAGATGAATCCAGCGGAAGATCACTTCGGAGAGAAAAATTCGAAGACTCTTGGGTAACTCTTGATCCAGTTCAAGAATTGTCGATTGGCAAAGAACCTCTTCAAGTTTGATAGGATTCCGATTGTTGAAGGCGGCCGCCGCAGGGCCGTATGTGAACGATCTTAGAATTCGCAGGCAGCTGTCCTGCCAGAGCTGGCGTCTGCCTTTGTAGGAAACACGCTCGACAGATTCGCGAACATCGCTGAAGTTGGGGAAGCTGTTGGTTTCGGCTGAGAAGAATCCTCGCCTTTCGAACGCGTTGTCGATGTGTTCGATTAGGACATCCGCGACTCCTTGACCCGATATATGGCTCTTCTCCAATACCTCGCTGAGGATGGTGATCCACGTTCGGATGTGGGTTTTCGGTGGTGGACGCAGTGGGTTCCAGAGAAAGGGTCTGGTGTTCCGTCCGACTGTAAATACTTCGAACTTCGGTGTCCGTTCGAGACTCTTTAGGGAACGATAGCTTCGTTTCCAATCGATGATGAGAAAGGGGATCTTATGTCGGAGCAGTTGAAGCGTGATATGGAAACCTGTGTTGGTTTTTCCGGAGCCTGTCGTGGCGAAGATACCGACATGTTTCACAAGTTCGTTTGGGTCGATTTGGACCGGCCCGACCGGACGCTCTGCAAATTGAAGCTCACCGAGGTTGATGCTGCCGGTTCCAGCGTCATCACCACTGGGTGGAAGCAATATCTGCTGATTCCTGATCTGAGGGCCGAGTTTTGAAAGTGCGAAGCTTTGAATGAGATTTTCGGCGTCGAAGCGAGCGTGAGGATTGGGGGCGCTGACATAGAATCTCCAGAGTGCCTCAGCCTTGCTTCCGATGGACGGAACGAGAAGTCGGCATAGGCCCCGAAGTTGCTCTGGATTAGGGGGGCTGGAGGTTGTGGATGAGGAGCTCTTTTGTCTTCCGTTTTGAATCTGGACTGCTTCGGTAGTTGGCCACTGAATAGAATGTGTCTACGGTTTGGATTGTGAATTCAGCAAATAGCTCACGAACTTCAGGGCACTCGTTTAGCGAGAGAATGAACCTTCCCTTTAGGGTTAGGAGCGTATTTCGCAGTCGCTTGAAATCTTCTTCATTCATCAGATGCTTGTATCCTCTGCGTTTCCAGTAAGGAGGGTCGATGTAGAAGAACGTTTTTGACCGATCGTAGCGAGATATGCAGTCAATGGCGTCTAGGTTTTCGATGTAGGTTCGTTTGATCCTGGAATGAACTGCTTCAAGATCTTGCTTTAGGCGGTTTGGATTCAGATTGGACGCACAGTCAGGTGACGACGAGAAACTCGGGTAATCTGGTCTCCCACTGAAGGACAACCGTTGAATGTAAAAGAACCTTGCGGCTCGTTGAATGTCAGTCAGGTGAGCTGTGGGGCGTGACTTCTCCCAGTTGAATTGCTCTCGTGAGATGATGGCGAAGCGGAAATATCTGAATAGTTCGTCGTGGTGATTCTGGATGACCCGCCATAGATTGACTAGCTCTCCAGAAAGATCATTGATGACCTCTACTTTCGATGGTTTCTTGTTCAAGAACACCCATGCGGCTCCACAAAACGGTTCGACGTAAGTGTGATGATTGGGGAACAGGGGGATTATTTGTTTGGCGAGATGCGATTTACCACCCATGTAGGGGAAGGGGGCTCGGATTGTTCTTGGATTTTCTGCTGCTGACATATGGATCTCACGCGCCTCGATTGGTTTCACCATCGGGCTGTTCCTATCCTACTGTTCAAAAGCAGCGGTTAAGAATGCGCTGGAGGATCGCTGGTGACGACACCATTCTTTGAACGGTCTAACGATTTTCTTTAGGCTTTTTTTCGCATGAAGCACCGTTTTTGAAGTGAAGGTTTGGGGGGGCGACCACCAGTGACTATTGTTCTCAGGAAACAACGTGTTGGTGTCAATAACCCAACAGTCATTCTAAAGCATTGATTATGAGAGTGATAGCTGCGAATCTGACCCTGAAACTCAGGTGCAGAAGGGCTTAATGCCGGATGGGCTCCGGTACTTATGTGGCGCGAGTGGCGAACTAAGTTTGGAGCTGTCCCAGCGCGCCTAGTAAATGATTGTTTTCCCTGGGTTCTAGGGGGGAATCCGTAGGCTCAAGTGTGCTCGATAAAAAATTTTTGAGGTTTTATTTGCTCTGGGACGTTCTAATAAAGCGAAGGTTAGCTCGAAAATCTATGGGCTCCGAAATATGAACGACGACAATAAGAGACTTGATGAGAAGATTTGTCGGTGGACCGTAAACTCCGATCTGCCGACTGATTTCCAATCCCAGGTGTGGAAGCGCATCGCTCATGAAGACCGGCGATCTGTAGTATTTAGCTTCGATGCATTTCTTATGTGGTTTACAGAACGCCTACAACATCGCACAGCTGCTACGGCATTTTTACTTGTGGCCGCGTTGTTTGGCGGCGGATTGGGAGGAGTCCATGCTATGATTGATTCGAAAGAATCCCATGTCAAGATGGCCAAAACCTACCTACAATCAGTCGATCCTTCGCGACATTCCTTAGAATGAAATCAATTGCGTCCCTCATCGTTTTTGGAGTTGCGGCGTCGATACTTTGCTACGGAACCGTTTATTACTTCGGTACTCAGTCACATCGGCAGATCGCGAAGCAGGAATACCCCGAACTTGCTTGGTTGAGGGTCGAGTTTGATCTTTCCGAGGAGGAGTTCGAGAGGATCAGCAAACTTCACTACGCCTACCTGCCAAAGTGCGAATCGATGTGTGAATTGGTTTCCGAGAA
Organism: uncultured Verrucomicrobiota bacterium; assembly: GCA_964342405.1. Classification (GTDB taxonomy): domain Bacteria; phylum Verrucomicrobiota; class Verrucomicrobiia; order Limisphaerales; family AAA164-E04; genus UBA2970. Next base: position 18,520 of record CAYFGX010000023.1, read on the forward strand.
GAATGCTGAACTGGTTCACCTCATGGGGCAAGGAACGAATGCTGAAGAACGGCACAAGGAGTTGCTCGAGGAAGTCGTCGGTATTCGAGCCGATTGCCAAAAAATGATGTTGGAACATTTTCACTCTGTGAGCCAGGAAATGAATTCAACTCAACGAGAACGGTATTTATCCTGGGTATTGGAAGAGTCCCTGTCGTCGGGGCATCAAGCTCTTGTCGGGGGGCATCACCAAAAGTAATGGAAGATCCTTCTTCCGAGGCCAACCTCGACTTCCAAGATATGGCCGATCTCGCAAACGGTGAGGATGTCGCCTTGAATCGTCTCATGGATCGGCATGGGGAACTTGTTTATCGATTCCTGGTTCGAGCCCTGGGTAATGAACATGATGCTCTGGATTTGGCTCAGGAGACGTTCGTTAGGGTATACAAACAAAGGACTAGATTTCGACCTGGCCGAAAGTTCCAGTCCTGGTTGCTGACTATTTCAAGCAATCTGGCGCGAGACCGAATACGATGGCGTCGACGGCACCCCGAAGTCCCACTCCCGGCATCGAATGAGATGGACGCTTCGCTTTCCGACGGAACGAGCAGGCCGAAGCAACCTGACCAGATCACCTCCCAGAATGAAGAGTCTTTGAGAGTGAGGGAGGCCGTGATGGCTCTTCCAGAAGATCTTCGACTGCCTCTTGTCCTCTTTCATTTTCACGGAAATTCCTACGAGGAGGTTGGACAAATCCTCAAATGTAGCTCTAAGGCAGTGGATTCACGGCTTTACCGGGCAAAGAAACTGCTGCGTGAGCGACTGTCATCCCAAACCAAGAAAACAGAAAAAGTTTGAGGGGATTTCTCGAGCGAGACGTTTTAACTCCTGAAGGCATGAGTCGATTGCTGCTAGTTTTAGGTGTTGCTCTAGGTTTGATTGGGAATCTGATTTCCGCGTCAAACGCTCAGTTCGATTCGTTGACGACACCTGTAGCGACCGCTTGCGAGAATTGTGCTTGCGGCGGAGATTGTTGTTGTTGTGTCACTGAGGCCAGCAGTGAGTCCGCCGACACACCGATCGCTGCGATGAATCTCAGATCCGCATCAGAGATTCAATCCCTCCAGGTAAAGTTGAGAGAGTTCGCTCTATTTGAGAGCACCCGTGCTGAGATTCAAGGTACGTGTTTCGTCGATCTTAAAGTCAGCTTCACACCTGTTCCGATATTTTTGTCCCTCCAAGTCATCCTGATCTGATTGTCGAGATTCACAGGCTCGGTGTGCCCTTTTTAGGGTATCCAATAGATGTGTTTCAGGGAGCTTTGTGCCTGTTGGCTTGAGTTTCGAAGTTGATTTCAATCAGATAAGTTTTAGTAGAATGTTTCAGAATATCCTGTGTGTGGGACTTTGCCTTTCGGTGCTTACTGCGTGCGCTAGAAGCCCGAATTCTTCCCTCAATTCGGCGGCGACAGTAACGGGGCAGCATCCAGAAATTCTGGAGATTGAGCGAACTGTAGATGAACCGCAGTTGAGCGCTCAATCTGGACTTGAGGACTATCTTCGCTATGCCGCATTGAACAACCCAGGGCTTGAGGCTGCTTTCAATCGTTGGAAGATGGCACTGGAGCGAATTCCGCAAGTTCGAGCATTGCCTGATCCCAGGTTTAACTATGGCTATTTTGTAGAACAAGTTGAGACTCGTGTCGGCCCACAAAGGCAGAAGTTTGGGATTGCTCAAACCTTTCCATGGTTTGGGAAACTCCGCTTGCGAGGAAACAAAGCCGGAGAAGCAGCAGTTTCCGCTCAGAAGTCGTATGAGATGGCGAAGCTGAAACTCTTTCGCGACGTGAAGGACGCTTATTATGAGCTAGCATATTTACAGCGAGCGATTCGATTGACGGAGGAGAATATCGAATTGGTCAGACACTTGGAGAGTGTTGCCCAGGCGAAGTTCCGTGCCGGAAGTGACGTGACTGCGGTGGTCAAAGCGCAAGTCGAGTTAGGCAAGCTAGGGGACAAAGTCAGTTCACTAAGGGAACTGCGAGACCCGATAAACGCACGGCTCAATGCGGCTTTGAATCGTGATCTACAGTTGCCGCTTCCGTGGCCGAAATCAATGCCGAGAGGCAGTGTGACTCTTGATGACGCTGTTGTCGCTCAAGCGTTGATCCGTATGAATCCGGAACTGGCAGGATTGGATGCGAAAATTCGCGAATCCGAACACTCTATCAAATTGGCCCGGAAGGCGTTTTACCCGGATTTGACATTGGGCGTCGACTACGTCGAGACCGAGGATGCTCGTTTTGCAGGTGTTTCTGGGAGTGGGAAGGATCCAGTGATGATCATGGGGAGCTTCAATCTTCCGCTCTGGTGGGGAAAGAATCAGGCGGGGTTACGCGAGGCTAAAGCTAGTCTCGGTGCAGCAACGAAAGAGCGCGAGAATCGTGAGAACCTGCTCGTTGCCGATCTGCAAATGGCTCTTTACCGATTTCATGATGCCGAGAGGAAGATAAGTCTTTTTGGTGACACTCTTTCCCCGCTCGCTCGCAACTCTCTGGATGTTGCTGAGCAGGCCTATCAAGCCGGGCGAGCTGATTTCCTCCAATTGATCGATGCTCAACGCTTGCTGTTGGACATCCAACTTTCCTATCAACGAGCAATTGCTGACCGCGAACAGCAACTCGCGCAAATTGAAATGATCTCCGGAGGCTCCGTTCTTGGCGAGCGCCTTCCGTCGGATGAAGACTAACTAATTTTATGAAAAAACAACTCGTTGCGATTGCCCTCACGGCTGTGGTCGCGTTTGTGGCTGGACTGATGATGCGAGATTCGTTTGGGCCCAATGGGCAGACGAAGGAAAGCGCTTCGACGGTAGAGGATGGTGCGCTGAAACCAGAGTTCTACACCTGTTCAATGCATCCTCAGATTAAACAACCAAACCCTGGAAAATGCCCTCTATGTGCGATGGATCTGATTCCTGTTTACAAAGGGCAGGGAAACAACGAAGGACCTCGAGAGCTAACGATGTCTCCAGCCGCCCAAAAACTGGCGGAGATTCAATCTGTGCCGGTCGAGAAAAAGTTTGTGGCCGCTGAGGTGCGGATGGTGGGGAAAGTTGTGTACGATGAAACGAAACTTGCCTACATCACTGCCTGGGTTCCGGGGAGATTAGATCGTCTCTTTGTGGACTATACCGGCGTTCGTGTTCAGGAAGGAGACCACCTGGTTAAGCTCTACAGTCCCGAATTACTGCAGGCACAAGAAGAGCTGATCAGTGCCATTAGCACGGCATCAGATTTGTCGCAGAGCCAAAGTGAGTTTCTACGAGGGCGGGGAACGACCAATGTCGACTCAGCCCGGGAGAAACTGCGTTTATGGGGCCTCAGTGAAAAACAAATCAAGGCAATCGAATCCCAAGGAAAAGGTTCAGATCACATTACCATCAACTCTCCTATATCAGGAGTCGTTGTCCACAAGAATGCGGTCGAAGGAATGTACGTCCAGACGGGCACCCAAGTATACACGATTGCCGACTTGTCGGAGGTTTGGGTCAAGTTGGATGCGTACGAATCCGATCTTCCATGGTTGCACTACGGTCAAGAAGTGGAGTTTCTAACCGAGGCATATCCCGGACAGGTGTTTAAGGGGCAGATCGCCTTTATTGATCCTGTTCTAAATTCCAAAACGCGAACGGTGAAGGTACGAGTCAACCTGCCGAATACCGGAGGCAAGTTGAAGCCAGATATGTTTGTTCGAGCGGTCGTGAAGTCGCGGGTGGCGGCCGGTGGTCGAGTGATGGATGCCGGACTGGCAGGGAAGTGGATCAGTCCTATGCATCCAGAGATTATCAAGGACGATCCGGGACAGTGCGATATCTGCGGGATGGATCTCGTAAGCGCAGAGTCACTAGGCTATGTCGCGGCCGAGAAAGATAGCGCTCCGCTGGTCATTCCTGCCTCAGCGCCTCTCATCACCGGTCGGAGGGCAGTCGTCTATGTTGATCATGGAGAAGGAAGATTTGAAGGCCGGGAGATTAATTTGGGAGCCCGTGCTGGCGATTCCTACATCGTGGAATCTGGTCTTGAAGCAGGTGAACGGGTTGTGACTAAAGGAAACTTCAAGATAGACAGCGCAATTCAGATTCTTGCCAAACCCAGCATGATGAATCCCGGTGGCGGGGCTAGTATGACTGGGCACAATCATGGAGGAGGCCCGTCAGTCGTCGATCAGACAAACACTTCGCTACAATCCTACGAGGTCCCATTGGAGTTCAAGCAGCAGATTGGGAATCTTGTTGAAGCCTATGTAGCGATCAAGGATGACTTGAGTCATGACGATCACGATGGGGCACAGAACAAATTGGGTGTCCTTCGAGGAGCGCTTGAGTCGATCGATATGAGTCTGACATCGGGCGACGCCCATGTTGCCTGGATGGAGCGATTGGGTGAACTGAAGGCTGGAGTAGATACTTTGGGGGGGGCTGCAGATTTAGAGTCTTCACGAGCCTCATTCGAGAGGGTGTCTAATGCGCTCGTGGACACGGTGCGTCAATTTGGATCGAATGGCGAAGAACCTGTATTGCTGTACAACTGCCCGATGGCATTTGATGGGCGTGGTGCGGATTGGTTACAGACCAAAGAAGGAACCGAGAATCCGTACTATGGGAGCAAAATGTTCAAATGTGGGAGTTTAAAGGAGACATTGGTGCCACTAAGCGGTGATAAGAATACGGGACACGAGGGCCACGAGCATGAGTAAGGGCGAGGAATCTTCAGGGCTCTTAGGTGGGCTCATCGAGTTTTGTTTACGGAACAAACTGATTGTTCTGCTCGGCGTAGGCTTTTTTCTGGGCTGGGGATTCTTGGTTGCCCCATTTGATTGGGAATTCGCAGGTCTGCCACGGGATCCTGTTCCCGTCGATGCCATTCCCGACATCGGCGAGAACCAACAGATTGTCTTCACTGAATGGATGGGGCGATCCCCTCAAGACGTGGAAGACCAAATCAGTTATCCGCTGACTGTGTCGCTCCTGGGCGTTCCTGGAGTGAAAACAGTGAGGAGTTATTCGATGTTTGGTTTCTCAACGATCTACATCATTTTTAAGGATGACATCGATTTCTACTGGTCACGATCAAGAGTTCTGGAAAAATTGAATAGCCTTCCCGCAGGAACGCTACCCCAAGGCGTTCAGCCTGCTCTTGGCCCCGACGCGACGGCCTTAGGTCAGATCTTTTGGTACACTCTGGAGGGGCGCGATCCGGATGGGAATCCTACGGGAGGTTGGGATTTGGACGAGCTTCGAACTGCTCAGGACTGGTACGTCCGATACGGTTTGCTGGCCGCCGATGGCGTCAGCGAGGTCGCGTCTGTTGGGGGCTTCGTACGTGAATATCAGATTGATGTGGATCCGGATGCGATGCGTGCCTTCGATGTCTCGTTGGAAGATGTTTTTATGGCGGTTCGAATGGCCAATGTCGATGTTGGGGCTCGGACGATTGAGGTGAACAACGCGGAGTATGTCATCCGCGGTCTCGGATTCATCAAGACTCTTAAAGATATCGAAAACAGTGTCATCAAGGTCCGGGACAATGTTCCTGTCTACATCAAAAATGTCGCTCACGTGAGTTACGGTCCCGCTTTGCGTCGGGGTGCTTTGGACAAAGAAGGGGCCGAGGCTGTGGGCGGTGTCGTTGTGGTTCGCTATGGAGACAATCCTCTGGCGGCGATTAAAAATGTTAAAGCCAAGATTGAGGAGATCGCCCCAGGTTTACCGAAGAAGACCTTAGCGGATGGGACCGTGAGTCAGGTGACGATTGTACCCTTCTATGATCGCTCGGGATTGATTAACGAAACTCTCGAGACACTCAACTCGGCGCTCTCAGAGGAAATCTTGGTTACGATCATTGTTGTATTGGTGATGGTGATGCACTTGCGCAGTTCGCTCTTGATCTCCGGCTTACTGCCGTTGGCCGTGCTGATGTGCTTTAGCGCGATGAAGGTTTTTGGAGTCGACGCGAATATCGTAGCGCTATCGGGAATCGCGATCGCCATCGGCACGATGGTCGATATGGGGATCGTGATATGTGAGAACATTCTCAAACATTTGGAGGAATCCGACGACGGCGAGGACTCGCTTGAGGTGGTCTTGCGAGCATCCAAGGAGGTAGGTAGCGCGGTCTTAACTGCAGTGGCGACCACCGTTGTGAGTTTTTTGCCTGTCTTTACGATGGAGGCTGCGGAAGGGAAACTATTCAAACCATTGGCATGGACAAAGACCTTTGCCTTGATTGCCTCGGTCATGGTGGCCCTCATGGTTCTTCCACCATTTGCACAGATACTTTTTGCAGGAAAGGTAAGGAAGGGAGTGGTTCGGAAGATTCTTTTTAGTGGCCTCGTTTTCTTAGGTGCTTTGGTGCTAGGGGTATGGAGTGTGAGGCAATTTAACGGTGGAGAGCCGGTGTTGATAGGTTGGATTCTGGGAGGCATGCTTCTGGCTTCAGGTGTTTATCAGTTAGCGAGCGGTTTGATACCTGGAAGAATACAGGCCTTGGTGCCACGAGTGGTTAACTCGTTGGCGGCTTTGTTTGTCGCGATCTTCTTGGCACAGCATTGGTTGCCACTGGGACCTGAGAAGGGAGTCGGCTTAAATCTGGTGTTTGTGATTGGATTGATTGGTGGACTCCTGGCTCTTGTCCAAGTGTTTCAGCATTCTTATAGCAGTATTCTCGCTTGGTGTTTGCGGTATCGATTAACATTTCTAGCTTTGCCGTCCTTGCTGGTAATGTTTGGCGGATTCGTTTGGCTTGGGTTTGATGCCTTCTTCGGATGGGTGCCTAATTCCGTGCGAGCGTGGCGCCCTGTAGTCGCCGTCTCACATGCGTTTCCCGGGTTAGGAAAAGAGTTCATGCCGGCGTTGGACGAGGGCTCCTATCTCTACATGCCCACCACGATGCCTCATGCCTCCATTGGGGAGGCGATGGACATTATGCGTAAACAGAATATGTCCATACGCTTGATTCCCGAGGTTGAGACTGCAGTAGGAAAACTAGGAAGAGCCGAGACCCCCCTTGACCCGGCTCCGATATCCATGATTGAAACCGTCATTAACTATCGTCCGGAATACATTGTCGATGACGATGGGCATCGGTTGAGGTTTCGCTTCGATCCTGACGAAACCGATTTGTTTCGTGATATTGACGGCAATCCATTGGCGGCTCCCGATGGCCTAGCATACCAGGTTAAGGGACGTTTTGAACGAAATTCAGATGGAGTGCTGATTAAGGAACCGGATGGTAAACCATTTCGGCTTTGGCGGCCGGCTCTAGATCCAGAGCTGAACGAAGGCCGAAATTCTTGGGGGGGCATAAGGAGTAGTGAGGATATTTGGGATGAGATTGTGAAGGCCGCTGAAGTTCCCGGCTCGACCTCGGCTCCGAAACTACAACCGATTGCCGCCCGTATTGTGATGTTGCAGAGTGGGATGCGTGCTCCGATGGGGGTCAAAGTTAAAGGCCCAGATTTGGAAACGATTGAGCGCGTGGGCCTTCAATTGGAGCGTTATTTGAAAGAGGTGCCTTCGATTCAGCCTGCGGCGGTGATCGCGGACCGGATTGTTGGGAAACCCTATCTAGAGATTGAGATCGATCGGGAAGCGATTGCTCGCTACGGCATTCGTTTGGGTAAAGTCCAAGAAGTCATTGAGGTTGGGATTGGGGGTAAACGCATTACCACCACAGTCGAGGGCCGGGAGCGCTATCCAGTTCGGGTTCGTTACTTAAGAGAGCTGCGAGATCAAATTGAAACTCTGGGTCGTATTCTCGTTCCTGCCCCGGATGGAACACAGATTCCACTAGAACAGTTGGCTTCGATCAACTACCGGCGTGGTCCTCAAAATATCAAGAGCGAGGACACTTTTTTGATAGGTTATGTTCTCTTTGACATGAAACCCGGTTATGCAGAGGTGGATGTGGTTCAGGAAGCAGACGCCTACTTGAAGTCGAAAATTGAGAGCGGCGAGTTGGCCATGCCAGAGGGAGTGAGTTACGTGTTCGCGGGAAGCTATGAGAATCAAGTCCGTTCGGAAAAGAAACTAATGGTCGTTCTTCCGCTAGCGTTGTTCGCTATCTTTGTCATTCTTTATCTACAGTTCAAATCCACGACGAATACAATGCTGGTGTTTTCTGGAATCGTAGTGGCTTGGGCGGGTGGCTTCCTCATGATTTGGCTCTATGGACAGGGGTGGTTTTTGAATTTTTCACTCTTTGGCGTAGATATGCGTGAACTCTTTCAAGTCCAACCATTCAACTTGAGTGTGGCCGTTTGGGTTGGCTTTCTCGCCCTCTTTGGCATCGCTTCCGACAACGGAGTCATCATGGCGACCTATTTGGAGCAGACCTTTAACAAGCGAAATCCCCATTCGATAAAGTCGATCCGAGCCGCAACAATTGAGGCGGGCAATAGGCGAGTGCGCCCGTGTTTAATGACGACGGCGACCACGGTGCTGGCGCTGATTCCTGTATTAACGTCGACCGGTCGCGGAGCGGATATTATGGTGCCAATGGCGATCCCTTCGTTTGGGGGGATGGTCGTCGTGGTCGTGAGTATTTTCGTCGTTCCGGTCCTTTATTGTGTCGTTAAGGAGTTTGCAGTTCGTACAAAACTGGGAGACGTCGAATCCGGCATGATCGCTGGGTTAACTCTTTTTACGGTGCCCGTGCTCTATTGTGCCGTGTGCGATGTAATCGGTAAGTCATCGGATGCAGAATCTCATTCAGGATCTTCTTTGAATGATTCGGAATCGGAAGAAACAGGAAAAACGCGAAATACAGAATAATAAGAGATGAAGAATATTCTATCAATTGGTGCAGTTGGGGTTATTGCTATAGTTCTATCAATGGGTGTCGGATGTAGCGGAGGAGATGGAGTGCACGACCACGCTGATCATGAGCACTCGGAACAAACGAGACCGGCCGAAACGGATTCTGTGATGGCCATGGAAACCAAACCCTATCCCTTGGACAAATGTGTTGTTTCAGGTGAGGCACTTGGATCGATGGGAGATCCGGTCGTTCTGACACACAACGGACAGGAAGTTAAACTCTGCTGCAACGACTGCGTCGACGGTTTCAATAAGGAACCTGAAAAATACCTAGCTGCTCTCAAAGAAGGACAAGTGACCTCGAAAGCGTCAGCGGAGCACTCCAGCGAGCATCAGCATTAGTGCCTTGTTCTGTTCATCGCCAGTTCGACTTTTGCCGATCTGTTCCGAGCTGATCGCAAGCTTTCATGAATGCGTGGAGCAAGTTGCCAGTGAAAGAGAGTATCTTGCGATTTTAGAGCCACCGTCTCGGGATGATCTGAGGCATGCTATACGCAAAGAGCTTGTCGATAAACTTCCGTTAGTGTTGGCAGTCGTTGAAGAAAAGGTTGTGGGATGGTGCAGTGTTGCGAAGGATTGTAGGGAAGGGTTTCGTCATGCAGGGGTATTGGGAATTGGATTGGTCCCTTTATTTCGGGAGAGGGGAATAGGCCGCAAATTGTTGGACGCCACTATGGGGAAGGCCAGTGATATTGGCATCTGCCGAATTGAGCTTGAAGTGTTTGCCTCCAATGAAAGAGCTATTCGTTTTTACCACCGCGAGAAGTTCGAAATCGAAGGGATTAAGAGACGTGCTCGTTTCTTGGACGAGAATTTCGACGATATCGTTTGCATGGCTCGATTCATCTAGCGGGGCTCGAGAGGGACTTTAAGGCAAACATATTAGGTCTCAGAGACAGCTGGTGGAGCCGCTACTGAGTGCCAATGCTTGGTCGAAAACTGGCTGAGCAGGAAGCAGATCGATCGAAACTAATAAGAAGTATGAAAAATATAATCTATTCGGTGGGGAGTGTCGCTCTCGTCCTATTCTCAGTCATGAATGTGCGAGCCCAGGCAGAAGTGGAGATACTGAGGATGCCACACGGTGGCATTCAGCCACGCATGGAAATTGGCCCAACCGGAACAATACATTTGATTTTTTTCCGGGGAAACGCGATGGGAGGCAATGTCTTTTATTCGAAACGTGATCCGAATGCCAAGGATTGGTCGAAACCGACCCGTGTCAATCATCTTCCGGACAGCGCCGTGGCTGCGGGAACCATTAGAGGGCCTCAAATGGCCTTGGGGCGAAACGAACGGGTTCATGTCGCGTGGATGGGAAGTGGAAAAGTGGCCACTCCCGGAAAAAAAGCGGGTGAACACCCTAAACACCCGATGCTCTACACACGACTAACCGATGAAGGAAATGCTTTCGAGCCCGAACGGGATCTTCTGACGTGGACCGCTGGCCTGGATGGTGGTGGTACGGTGGCGGCTGATAATCAGGGGCACGTCTATGTCGCTTGGCATGGGAGACCCGAAGACAGCTCCACTAGCGAGTTCGGGCGGGTCGTCTATGTGACTCATTCTGATGACGACGGCAGTTCTTTCAAACGGGAAACTCAGGCAAACCCACGCGACACCGGTGCGTGCGGTTGTTGTGGAATGCGTGGGTTTACCGACTCGATGGGACGACTCCACCTATTGTACCGTATGGCGAACGAAGCTTATCGCGACATGGGATTGTTGGTGTCTGAAGATAGAGGTCAGAGCTTTTCGTTGCGTAAGGTAAGCGAGTGGCCAATTCAGGCCTGCCCCATGAGCAGCGCTTCATTTGGAGAGGGAAACTCGGGGGTGCTCGTTGCGACTGAAACTGAGGGCCGAGTCGAAGCGCGAATTGTTCTACGACAGTCCAATGAATTAGCCATGATCCCCGGAATTCTAGGAGACCATCGTAAGGGAAAACATCCTTCGATCTCTACGAATCGAGAAGGGAGCTCAATCTTTGCCTGGTCCGAAGATGCTGGGTGGAAGAAGGGAGGGAAGCTTAGGTGGCAGGCATTTGACATTAAAGGCGAGCTCGTAGCTGAATCCGATGACGATGTGAGCCCATCCATTCCCGAGTGGAGTTTTGCTGCTACGGCAACGAAGCCTGATGGGAATTTTTTACTGATCTACTAGTGATGTTTGGCAGTTCTGTTGAATTCTTGTGTAGGGGTAGATCGTTGTCGCGTAGAGATTGATTGATGAGCAGTCGGGAATCTAAGAGTAGGAACATCTGACAAAAAGGAGTATTCAGATGTATAGAGAGTTCGTGTTTCGTGCAATCTTTGGTTTTCTCATTTTTGTGTTACTGCTAGGTTTGCCGGAGAGTAGGCTCTATGCTGATTCGAAAGCGGATCAAGTAGACGTCTCTGAGTTGTACCGTGAATACCCGGTCGCACTTGGGAGCTCATTGCGTGAAGGATGGTTTGATCCATGGCCCCACAAGCATTTTAGTAGGAATGGGACACCGCTTGTTCATTCGTTCGGTTTGGAACCTGCATTTCTTGATCGTGATTTCTTTTTGAACGTCGTGTATCGGAACAGCAGTTGAGAAGTTTGAATGGGTGTCTTCATGAATTGTTATTTGAAAGTGACTACCAGCCTCATCATTGGTTGTTTGTCGGAGAATTCTGAGCTGAATGGGTGATATTCGGTTCAAATAGACGCAGTGTTCAACGATGGTTTTTCGAGAGGAAGTGTCCTTAGTATCGCTGTAGCTTCAGAAAACGTCAGGGGAAATGAAGGCAACTTGCTTTTGATGAATGGGGGTGTGCGCTATCCGTCATCGATTCGGTTGAGAAGACGTAACAGCAATTCGATGGATCGAAATCGATTTTGGGAACGACCCTACAATGGCTCGAGGGCAGGTGATATCCGCTGTACTGAAATGTGAAGCCAGAGATTTAATGGACAGAACAAGGCTCCCAAAATATCGCTCTTGAAGTGTTCATTTTAGCTGTTCGCCTCATTTAATTCCACTTATGAAAATCAATCTCTCAAGATGTGCAACTAGTTTACACATGGGAACGAGAACTGGCAGACATGCAATGTTGCTAGCGTTCGTTCTCTGGTGTCAGGAGGCGAATGCAGGTGTTCGAGCAGTTGGACAATCGGAGAGTTCTATTGACTTGGAGTACCGCGAAGCCGCTGGCTCCGTTTCGAATAGTCGAATCGTTGAGTCTTCGAACAGATCCGTTCTCGTTGAGGTGGGGGACTTGGATACGTTAGAGTTAGAGATGTTGAATGAATCCGGTAAACATCAAAATGTTTCTGCGGCTTCGACTGCACATTCGATCGTGGAAAAGTCTCCTCAGGCCCTGGTCGCGTTTCGAGGAATTTATCGAGGTAGGCGAGTAGCACTAGTTCGTTTTTATCCTGATACAAACCAAGACTTAGTAAAGAGTATTAGGGTCAGGCTTACTTGGTTTTCTGGGAATACTCTCGGGCTATCAAATGGGCGCGAGGAAGGGGGTATATGGAGCCGACAGCAATTGATTGAAAAGCGGTCTTCTGGGCAGGTTGGAATCGGCTCACGAGCACAGGTTCGGATTCCGATAACTCAGGACGGAATCTACGAGCTGTCTGGAATCCAACTGAAGAGCCTACTTGGTGTGGAATTCGACGAGCTTAGTGCTGAAGTGATCGATCTGAGGAGTGGAGGGAAGCGAATCCCTGTCGAGTCGAATTTAGAATCAAGTGGTCAATTTTCATTAGATGACACGTTGCTTTTCTATGCTTATGGCAACAAGACTGAATACTCTAGAACGAATGTAGTGTGGCTTCAGATGGACAGTGACGCTGGTATCCAAATGCAAACGTTCGATGCGAGAGCGGTGGAAGGTTTACCCATCCCAGAGTCGTTTCCTACGACCATTCACGCGGAAGAAGATTTGCATTTGTGGCAAACGATGCCTCGAGGAGAAGGTGTCGATCATTGGTTTTGGGGAGACAAGCTGACAGCTCCAGACGTGCGGGCCTTTGTCATTGAAACTCCGGCTCCGATGCTTGTAAACGAGCAGCCGTTGAACATTAGAGTCGCTCTACATGGACTTACCTTTTCGTCTCGGATACGGCCTGATCATGAGGCTCGGCTAGATTTGAACGGCGTGTTCCTTGGGAAGCACACATGGGATGACCGATTTCCTACCGTGCAATCTGAGTTTTTTTCGAATGAATTGCTTCGATCAGGGCAAAACGAAATCGCGATTGAGGCACCCGGGGTTTCAGGTGTTGTTGTTGATCAGTTCTTTGTCAATTGGGTCGAGATTGATTACCAACGCGGTTACGTAGCTCAAGCAAACCGTTTGGAGTTTGGTTCGCCGTTCGAAGGAAAGCAAACGTTCAGCATCAAAGGATTCGATACTGAACAAATAGATATCTTTGATATATCTGATTCTGAAGGAACAAGGAGGTTGGAGAATTTTCGATTCAAATCCGAACGTGGTCAAAAGCTGTTGCAGTTTTCTGCGAACGCCACTGCGGCGTCTAAGTTTTTGGTTCAAGAAATAGGAGATCGCAAACAGATCATCGAGATGGATTTGGATATTCCGTCGAATCTCAGACGCACAAATGGTGGGGCTGACTACATTGTTATTACACACGAGGAATTTGAGGACGCCGCGAGACGTTTAGCATCCTTCCGTGAGACTCAAGGGCTACGCAGCAAAGTGGTCTTTATTCGGGACGTCTACGATGAGTTCAATCATGGTGTTTTCCATCCACGAGCCATCCGAGAATTCTTGAAGTTTGCCTATCATGAATGGGAGAGGCCTGCTCCGAGGTATGTTGTGTTGTTAGGCGATGCCTATCTTGATTATCGAGATAATCTGCGAACCGGATCCATCAATTATGTGCCCTCTCAGCAGATCAATACCGAATTGTTAGGGCTTACGGTCTCAGACAACTGGTTTGCTCAGGTGGACGGTGACGATAAGATTCCTGACATTTTTCTGGGGCGAATCCCCGTTCGGGTATCTTCCGAGGCAAATCGAGTCGTTGACCGCATTGTTCGCTACGAAACCGAAGCAACCGACGAGACTTGGACTTCCCGTGTGGCCTTTGTTGCTGATGATGATAGGCTGGAGTTTCAAGAACTTTCCGAAGAACTCGCGCAAATTCTGCCGCCTTCATTTGAAGTGACTCGCTGGTATTCAGGCGAGCGCAGTGATTCCGTCCAGCGCGACGGCATCGTAGGCCTGTTTGAGATGGGCCACGGTCTTATTAGCTATACGGGACATGGAACGATCTCGTCTTGGGGGCTAACAGGAAAGGGTGAGATTCTTCTCTCAGGTAGTATCGCAAGCAAAATCAATCCTGAGGGAAAATGGCCTATTGTCACCACGGCAAATTGTCTCAATGGATTCTTCGCTGCCCGTCATTCAAAACCTGCGTTGGCTGAATCACTTCTGGCGAGTAAGGCTGGCGGAGCAATCGCAGTGTGGGCTCCGACGTCGCTGGGATTTCCAGAAGGGCACAGAATTCTGATGAAACACTTCTATAAACACGTTTTTGAACGGGGAATCCGACGAATGGGTGAAGCAACCACTGGAGCGCAGGTTTCAACCTTTGTCCAAGATTCGAGATGGTTGGAACTGATGGAGACCTATGTCCTTTTTGGAGATCCCGCGATGACCTTTGCGTTTACGGTTCCACCGCCTGTCCCTGAGCTGACAATCGGACCTGTTACTGATGATGTTATCGAACTCATGTTTACTACGAATCCAGGATTTGACTATACCATTCTATCGAAAGAAGGCTCTCTTCCCGGAGAGACCTGGAGTCCAGTTCCCAATGGACCACATAACTCAGGGCTAATCAGGATCACGCTCGGGGCTGAGAGTGTTCGATTTTTCAAGATTGAAGTTCGCCCCTCAAATTTGCTCATCTCGGGCGAGGTCGCCCAAGAGTGACATAGTTGCCCTTGGCGGAAGTCTTCTCCACGTTCTTGGTTAATTGCAATCGCCCTGATCGATGGAGCTACATTGGGTGAAATAAAAAAATTTATTCCGAGGAGTTTTGCCTTCTGAGACGTCTTATAGGTAGGCGGAAGCTGGCGGATGCAGAAATGTATTGAGGCCGGTGTTTCTTTTGAAGGAAACTGTTTGAGGGATGAACAATCTGGTGATGGCTTTCGACCGCAAAGTTCCTCAAAACTGATCCGCAATTGGCAAAAACGGGGTGGGTTTAGGCAGCCTAAGGAGAGCTGCTAGAAATCGAAACTGGTAAAGTGCCTGCACAAGCTGTGAGAAGACTAAACATATTATCCATGAACATCGCATGTCGACGCCGAGTCATGGCGGCGACGATGCTTATGGTTTGGTTAAGTTGTCGATCACTGTGTGGAATTGGCCTCGCGTTGTCTTATAATTGTTGCGAAGTAGATTCTCATCATCAAGTAGCCCAGCACAGCGAATCCAGTCACTCTCACAAGGATCATGACCACCATCACGATCATGAGTCTCAAAATCAAACGAGTGAGGATAACGAGCGTTCAAGCGACAAAGGAGGTGGCGAGCCGATTGATTCTCAAGAGTTTTGTTGCGATGATTTCACTTTTACGAAAACAAAATCCCCGATCGGAGATGATTGGTTTCCTCGGTGTCTAGTATATCATCAAGGGTTTCTTGCTGCTGACGCTATTTGTTCTTCTCTGTCCAATTCCGTCGTGCCTGGTTCTGAGATATTTGCTGATCCAGTATCTGCAGGTGAATTGTGCCTTCTTATCGTGGGTGAAATCCATTTTCCTCACGGCCCACCCGTTCTCTAGCCCCATTCTCTCGGGAAGCTTTCGCTTCTATGAGCTGGATCATGTTCTAGTTCAGTCCTCAAGACTACTCTAGCGCCGTAGGTCTTCCAAAAGATACGTCGTCTGGAAATTGAATCGTAGTGGATCGGGTTGTCCCGAGCCAACGAGGAATAGGGACAGTATTGTCTCACAACTGAAAACTCAAAACTGAAGAATACAATTATGAAAATACTAAGTCATCTTACTATATACACTGCCGTATTGGGCTTACTTCTAACCTCTTACTCGATGTCCGCTCAAGCCAAGAAAGGGGCTGAAGTGTTGCGAGGCTTCTATGCCCTAAAAACAATTGGCGATATTGAATCCCTGAAATCGGGGGATGTGTTTGCGATGGCGTGTTCGAAATGCAAAACGATATGGACAAGCCAAGTCAAGAAGGGAGTCAAAGGGGCACAGGTCCTGAAGGAGGGGGGGGTGCCCAAGGCTTTGGTAGGACTACATCTTTGCGAGGGATGTGGCTCCAAAGTGGAAATAAAGGGGCATGGAAAAGGGAGGAAAGCCGTCATTCAGCATGTTTGCGAAGCGTGTGGCGAGCATTCGCCCTTTTGCTGTGCGACTAGAGGAACAGCCGGTGCAAAGGAAGCCGAAGCCGTAAAGGACTAGAGATCAAGAATCTTCCAAGAGATTAATCAATCATGAAAAACAGGATTAAACACTTGATCACGTGTGCCTTAGTGGTGTTCGTCGGGACAGTGCTACTCTCGGCAGAGTCTAACCAACCGCTTGATGACTTGGTGGCAATTCAAACAGCCCTGGCTGGTGATACGATGGCACATGTTTCCCATCATGCGGCAGCGATCTCAAAAGCGGCAAGCGAACACAAGCTACACGGTTTGTCTGCTGATGTGGCCTCCCAAGCGGCAAAAGTCGCGGAAAGCAAGAATCTAAAAGCGGCCCGCCATTGGTTTAAGCCATTAAGTAAGTCCTTTGTCGATTACTTGGCGGCTCATCCCGATAAGAGTGGGAAGTACAATGTTGCATACTGCCCGATGGCGAAGGCGAGTTGGATCCAGAAGGGGGCTACCATTCGGAACCCCTATTTTGGAAAATCAATGCTAAATTGCGGAACCATCAAGAAGTAGCAGAGCGCGATCAGAATGACGCAGGGTCGTAAACAAACTGGACGAAGCAGGCTTACGGAGACTGTTCGAGAATGCCTCCGTAAGCATCCAGTCTTTTCGCAATTTCGACAAACCAATTGGGTTGAGCTGCTCCAGCGCTCCAGGATTGTTGAACCGTTGCCTGGTGAGGTCATTTGCCGAGAGTGGCAGAAAGCGGAGCTAGCATGGCTTCTGTTGGAAGGTGAAGTGAAACTACTCAGATATACGACGAAGGGCCAGGTGTTGCTTGTCGATCTGGTGCTGCCAGGAGATTTGTTTGGCGCTGTATTTTATGCTGCGCACCCTATTCATCCCGTTACAGCCATTGCAATGAAGAAGGTCAGAGCATTTGCGTTCCCGTTGGTGGTGTTGATAGACGAACTGAAAACGAATGACCTTCTTCAGATGGCGCTTCTAGAGGATACGTGTGTCAAACTTTGTCAATCGATTGCGATGAGAGGATTGGGTCTTGAAGACGTTCCTGTGAGAATCGCTTCGATCCTTTGCCGGTTGCAGGACAAGTTTGGAACGATCATCCCTGAGACAAGAGCGACGATCGCCGAATTGGCTGGAACTACGACGGAGTCGGCGATTCGCATCACCCGAGCGATGGAGAAAGAGGGCGTGATTCGTTTGAGTCGAGGAAAGATTGAGGTCCTTTCATCTGATCGCCTGTCGGAAATGGCTGGAGCTAGTTTCCGTCCGCTGGGAGTGCATAGGGAGGAATCAACCGAATGATAACGAGCCTCCACCTCTTGCTTCCTCTCTTACTCGTGCCTGCGAAGCTGTTAGGAGTGCTGGGTCGTAAGTATGGCATCCCTGTGGTCGTTGGTGAAATTTTTACCGGTCTGGTCCTTGGCCCAGCAGTTTTGGGGATTCTTCCTTCAATGGCAGATGCGTCAGAAGGATATCATGTCTTTCACGAGTTCGCTCAGATCGGCCTATGTGTGCTCCTGTTTAAGATTGGTTTGGAAACGGACCTTAAAGAGTTTCTAGGCGTTTGGCGGGCTGCAACCGGAGTTGCTACTGTTGGCATGATATTTCCCTTCTTGTTTGGAACCTTGGTTTCGGTTGCCTTCGGTTGGTCTGTGATGGTTTCGGTGTTTGTCGGAGCGACTTTAACGGCGACAAGTATCGGTGTAACGGTTTCCGTTCTTGAGGAACTTGGCGTACAGCGTAGCCGGGAGGGTAGAATTATTTTGGGGGCGGCCGTTCTAGATGATGTTTTGGGACTTGTGCTGTTAGCTGGAATTGTTGCTTTGGCAACGCCGGGTGGTTCGGTGGTTGGGCCAGTGCTTACGGGCTTTGCTCAGGCAGTCGTTTTTATTGTAGGTGGAATCTTGGTGGGGCCATGGATAGTGAGAGTCTTCATGAGGGTGGCAGCTTGGGCAAAGAATCCCTCGGTTTTTCTGGTGTTCGCCTTTGCTTATTTGCTGGTTATGTCTTGGGCTGCCCATGCCATCGGATTAGCCATGATTATTGGAGCCTATGCAGCAGGGTTGGCCTATGGAAGACATCCCGAACATAAACTTTTGAATCAGAATCTTAGACCGCTCATCGATTTGGTGACCCCGCTTTTCTTTATCTTGATCGGGGCATCCATAGAGTTGGACGGATTTAGCTTTTTGACAAGTGAGGGACGGGCCTTGGTTTTTGGGTTTCTGGTGCTTTTAGCTGCGGCGACCGTCGGTAAACTTTTCAGCCCTCTTCTGGTGAACTGTGGGCCTTCCAATCGACTCGCGATTGGAAGCGGCATGATGCCTCGAGGGGAAGTGGGATTTGTTTTCGCTCAGATGGGTTTTTCGGTTGGATTGTTTAATGGTCGCCAATACTCAGTACTGACTCTGGTAATTGTAGCTACGACAATTATCGGTCCGCTCTCGCTTCGATACTTCTGGGGAACGGATGTTGAGACTGGAAAAGCTTCACTGGTTGAGAAGAAGGGGCAGCGAGCATGAGGCTGATCTCAAGTATCTCGGCGGGATCCAAGCGGTGCGCCCGTCCGCTCCTTGTGCGTATGGGGTGTAGTGGGCTGTGTTTTCTCATTGAGTCGGATGTGGATTTTTTCGAAGCGCAGATCTACCCCCGACAGTGGCTTGTGGAAGGTGCCTGTAATTCTTTGATTGGAGGGCGGTTTGGGGATGAATCACCAGCGTTAATTCTCGGAATGAATAAATGAAAGGTATGATCGAAATGAAACTACGAGTACGAAGTTTATGTTTGCTTTCTCTGTTGTCTTTAGGGCTGAGCAATGCGGTTGTTGAAGGGCAGAATCCGGCAGCCCATCAACACGATAAAGTTGTTCCCGATGATCACGGCGGAAGCCTGTCAGATCAGATTCAGGCTCTGCATGCAAAAGTTTTAGAACTCGAATTGCTGCTAAGAAGTCAGGCAAGCGGATCTGCTTCCGGTATGGATATGGATTCGGGTATGGGAGGCATGGGCATGATGAACATGATGAAGGGAAAAAAGATGGGGATGGGTGGCGGCATGTCCGGAATGGGAAGTGGTAGTTCATCCAGTATGGATATGGATTCGGGTATGGGGGGCATGGGAATGATGAACATGATGAAAGGCAAGGGGATGGGCATGGGCGGTAGCATGTCCGGCATGGGAGGCGGTAGTTCATCGGGAATGAATATGGACTCTGGCATGGGTATGGGAGGCATGGGCATGATGGATATGATGAAGGGGAAAAAGATGGGAATGATGGGGAAGATGAAGGGGATGGGTGGTGAAATGGTGATGACATCAGCACTTCCAGGTTTTCCGGGGGCATCTCACCTCTATCACGTGGGAGCCACTGATTTCTATTTAGATCATGGAAATCATATCGCACTTGAGGGCGGGCAGATTGCTCGAATTAACGCGATCAAAGAGAAAGCCACTCTAGCTGACGCGACTACTGATCGTAGTATCGAGGAAGCGGAACAGAAACTTTGGGAACTGACCGCTGAAGCCCAGCCCGATGCCGAAAAGATCGAATCGAAGATTCGTCAAATTGAGCAATTGAGAGGAAAACAGCGAATTAGTTTTATTCGCGCCGTTGGTGAAGCTGCAAAGATCTTAAAGGAAGAGCAAATTCAGATGCTGACCGGATCGGGGGTGGATTCCGAGGAAAGTGATTCGGACACTCCGGAGCACAAACACTAAAGAAAAGGAATAATAAAATGAGTCGTGCAACGAAAACAAAGGCCGAAAAGAAGACAGAATTGACGTGTCAGTGTCCAGGGGCAATGGCGGTCTTCATAGCAGGGGACTTCAACGATTGGAATGTAGAAGCCACTCCAATGAAAAAGGGCAGAGGCGATAAGTGGTCTGTCAGTTTGGCCCTTCCTCCGGGGCGATATGAATACAAGTTTATTGTCGATGGGGTTTGGTGTTGTGAGCCTGGCTGCACAGAGGGAACAAGCTGTCCACGTTGCGTTGTTAATGAGTTTGGCACCATGAATCGATATGTGGAGGTTGAGTTATGAAAGCGGAGCCTCTCGGAGATTTTATTCATTCGTTGGGAAAACGTGGGGAACTAAACCAGGCTACCGAGGATGACTTGGGATGGCTTCGCATTAGTGGAGTCTATGAGAACCACCGCCATTGGTCCTTGATATCTAAATGTCTTGCTCGGATTTCAGCGCAAATTCCAAAGGCACTGCGAATTCACTCGGATTGGTGGCGAATAGAGACGATGAATAACGACGATTCGTTCCAGTCTGCTACAAGTTCGGGCGCTCAGGCCTCTATTATATGGTGCGCATGTGGATTGACCCTGATGCATTCATCTCTTTTGGAGCGGTGGTTGGAGCAAAGCGCGGGTGAAGTTTCTCGTCCCAAGGCATTGGTGGCAATGTTGGAACATCATGCTGAGGCAGAATGGGCGTTGTCTATTCTCATTGACCGCCTTCATTCCCTGGCGAGTCGATACCACCTAGACCTGTTTCTGTGCTCAATTCCTCAGATGGTAGGTCTTGAGAACGGTGGAATGAAGGCCGCTATCAGTGAGGGCTCTGTTTCGATATCTTCAGAACCTGGGTGCTTGGATTCAATTGAGCAGTTTAGGTTCTTAACGGCCAAGAGGTAGCATAGAAAACGCGAGATGATGAAGGGCGATGAACTGGAAAGACGTGAGCGAAATGAGCCTGGCGTTCGATGCTTTGTCTGTGGAAATCCGTTAGTTTCGAGGGAAGGATTTGCGACGGCTACTGATTGCGAGCGAACCTATACGGTCTGCTCCCCTTCGTGCCTGCTCAAATTGACGTCTGATCCAAGATTCTTGGATGCAGATGAAGAATCAACATTATGACAAGACTAACACAACACACCAGTGCTCCTGGCTATAGCTTATCCTTCTTGGTCGCATTCTGGAACGCCTTGGTTATCTCGGCTGTGATGGGATGCTATGCCGTTTTCCAACACTACCAGATGCCTGAAATGCCAATGGAAGAGTTATTCTTGCATCATACATGGCACGTTATCGTCTTAGGCGGAGTGATTCACCTTTCCTGCTGGTTGGTGTTTCGATTCTTGCTCTTTCAACCATTGAAACAGATCTATCTGCACCTCTATAGACTTGGATCGGGTGACGTTCAGGAGTTGAAGGTGAAGTCTTCAGTGAGAGAGATCGCGGCGATTATCGAAGGTGTCAACGTCATGATCTGGCGATTGGAACATTGGCTTGATGCCGACTCGCTGGAGAAAACTCGAGAGGAGTTGGAGCAAATAGGATTAATCGCTGCTCAACTACGGATGGAAAATCACGATGTCTCAGAAGCGATTACCAAACGCGTCGAATCTTTGGAGGAGTCTCTGCTTGCAATCGTAGCGGCAAAGGGAAATGCGAATGGGAGGGGTTTGGATATGCCGACCGTTGAAGGATAGAAATTGAGGCTTTATGAAGGAAATGGAAACTTTGTTTGAAATGTCACTTAGACGTCTGGATCGGGCAGCTGGATACTGTTCGGTGAATGATGAGACGATTGAGCGCTTGCGTCACCCTCGCTCTGTTTTGCAGGTGTCGATTCCCTTTCGAATGGATGACGGTACTTTGCGCGTCTATGAAGGCTACCGAGTGCAGCACAATGATACGCTGGGACCAACTAAAGGAGGCCTTAGATTTCATCCTGACACGAACTTGGACGAGGTTAAGGCTCTGGCCTTCTGGATGACCTTTAAATGTGCAGCCGTCGGGATCCCCTTTGGTGGCGGAAAGGGAGGCGTCACAGTGAATCCAAAGAACTTGTCCTTGCTAGAACTAGAGCGGTTAAGCCGGGGCTTCGTTGGTCGCATTGCTGGGTTCATTGGTCCCGACACAGATATTCCTGCGCCTGATGTCTATACTAACTCAACTATTATGGGATGGATGTCCGATGAGTATTCGAAACTGCATCGGGGAAAGAAACCCGGAGCCTTTACTGGTAAGCCTCTGTCGATGGGGGGGAGCCTTGGAAGGGAAGATGCGACGGGCCGTGGTGCCTATTATTGCATTAAGGAACTGGAACGCCTTAAGGGGTGGGTGCCTCAGGAGAAACGCGTTGCTGTTCAGGGATTTGGCAACGCTGGACAGAGTGTTGCTCGTCTGCTGCACAATGATGGTTACCGAATCGTTGCAGTGAGTGATTCTCACGGAGGGATCTATCAGGTCGATGGCGTCGACATTCCCAGAATCTGTGAGGAGAAGAACCGTCAACGGACGCTTTCCGGTTTGTACTGCGAAGGTTCGGTTTGTCAGTGCGAGGATTGCGATTGTGAAGGGACCGATATGATTACTAACCAGGCTCTGTTGGAGCTGGATGTAGATATTCTTATTCCGGCTGCATTAGAAAACCAGATTACTGAAGAGAACGCGATGAGGATTCGAGCTCCCTTCATAATCGAGGTGGCCAATGGACCTGTGACAGCTGGAGCTGATGAGATCTTGGTTCAACATGGTGTGACAGTGGTTCCCGACATTCTGGCGAATGCGGGCGGTGTCACCGTCAGCTATTTCGAGTGGCTACAGAATCGGATCGGTGATCAATGGCGAGAGACGAAAATTCATAGTCGACTTCGTGAAATGATGTCCGATGCGTTTGGTGCGATTCACGCAAAGATGAAGGACTTGAACGTCGATTTTCGGACGGCAGCTTACGTCCATGCCTTGATGCGCCTGAATGATGCGGTCGTCTCTCAAGGAACGTATAGCTATTTCAATCATAAATAATTAGTTGCCATGGGCTCTTTTTCGGAAATGCTAAACTGCAGGGCGATCATGACGCAGTTATGCGTCTTGCCATTGCTTGCGACTTCATTATGCGTCACTGAGGCACAAATCTCCCAGGAGGAGCATCTCAGTCATCATCCAGAACAGGGAGGTGGTGCCTCGAACACCCGAGGTCCGGCGTTTGCTGGACCCAAGGGACCCGGCGGAATGGGCGGACCCGGGGGAGGGATGATGGGAGGCGGAATGGGAGGGATGATGGATGGAATGATGGAGAAGATGGGAGCGCCCAAACCTCGGGACCTCTATCCGTCAATGATGGGGATTCCAGAAATGGATCCTGATGCTCGCTCTAAGGTAAGTCATGAAGGCCTATCACGGATGCAGTTAGGGACTGATCTTATGGTCCAGGCGATGGATAGGCTCAATAGAGCTGCTGCAACCGGTGATTTCCAGATGATGCAAGAATCTGTTTCTCATCTTCGAGAAGGGTTGGCTCAGTTTGATAGTGGATTGGCTGCACGGCGGGCTATATCCGAAGGCAAGGCTCCACGAAATGTGGCTCTGCAATGGTTCAAAAAAGAAATGAACCTAGTGCCAGCGCGAAGCGACGTGCCCTCTCACGCTCTTGGGGGATCAGGTTTCCATCTGGTTGTTATCGGCATCTTGGTGAGTTTTTCAGTTGTTATGATTTGGATGTATTTCTTCAAAATGAGGCGTGCTTCGGCGTTGGTTAAGGAACTCTCAAGCGTCGCCGCGAGTGCTTCGAACGTAGCGGAGGCCAAGCCTGTCGTCCTTGATCGTCTGCAAGCCTCTCCTCCCATGGCGGTACCAATGACCGAACCCGTTGTTCCACCTAAGTTTCCCGATATGAAGAATCGGACTGAACCGGTTCATAAATGGAGTGGTCAATTACGTGTTTGCCGAATATTCGAGGAGAGTCCCGGAGTTAAGACTTTTCGGTTGGCTTCTCCGGATGAGGTTGCTTTGCCCTTTACCTACTATCCTGGGCAGTTCGTAACCCTCTCGCTAAGTCTCGAAGGAAAGACGCTTAAGCGAAGCTATACAATCGCGTCCTCGCCCACTCAGATGCATTACTGCGGGCTCACGGTTAAGCGCGAGCCGAACGGAATGGTTTCGCGCTTTTTACATGATCAGGTGAATGAGGGTGATCTGCTGGAGGTCTCGGGACCGACGGGAAAATTTGTGTTCACGGGACAGGAATCCGATCGGATTTTGCTCATCGGTGGCGGTGTAGGAATTACCCCTTTGATGAGTGTGGTACGTTATTTAACGGATATCGGGTGGGGAAAAGAAATCAATCTCCTCTACTGTTGCAGGACTCCAGAAGATTTCATCTACAAAGAGGAACTGGAGTTGCTTCAGGAGCGCCATTCGAATCTTCACGTAGCGGTTACCATTACACGGCCAGAGGGGACGGCATGGATGGGGCTCACAGGGCGATTTACGCCAACGATCATCAAACATTTAGTGCCGGAAGTTCAAAACTGCCGCATCCATGTCTGCGGTCCCGGAAACATGATGGGGGGAGTTCTCGAGTCCCTCAATACACTGAAGGTGCCCACTGAGAATATCAAGACTGAGGCTTTCGGCCCTGCGAAGAAACCGAAAGCGCTATCGAAGAGTGAATCGAAGAATTCGGTGAATGAGGTTCTTTCTAACGCAGTTGCTGTCTCATTCAAACGAACAGGTAAATCAGCGCCAATGTCGAGCGATCAGACGGTGTTGGATGTTGCTGATGAAGCAGGAGTTCAAATCGACAGCTCTTGTCGTTCCGGTCAATGCGGACTGTGCAAAGTGAGATTGTTGGCTGGTGAGGTGACAATGGAGTGTGATGACTCATTGTCAGCGGATGAGAGGAAGGAAGGGCAGATTCTTGCCTGTCAGGCAAAAGCAACGAAAGATATTGAGGTGGATGCATGAGGCGTTGGGGGATCGTTTTCGGGCTGCTAGGGACGATCTGTCTCTCCAGTGGTAATCTTTTCGCTGGTGGATTTGGCGATACGGAATTTCGGGAGCTGTTTGGGGAATTGCTCAATCGCTACCGCCTTCCGAAAGAACAAGTCAATGGAATCGAAACCTCTGTATTTGACTTTAAGCGAATGTCGAGGGATGCGCGTTTGCCAGACTCATTGTTTCAACGAGCGCTCATTGCCTTTGAGGAGACGGATGTGAGTGAGCTGCGAACACCAGCGGAACTGAAAGCCTTCTGGATGAATGCCTACAACTTTGCCGCAATGAAGTTGGTTGTCGATTATTACCCTCTTAAAAGTATTCGGGATAGGAAGATAAGTCTCTTTAAATACCCTTGGTCTAAGAAGGTGCTTCGCTCAGGTGGAAAGCGCTTGACTCTGAAGGGCATTGAGCAAACGAGGCTGTTGGAGCAGTTCCAGGATCCTCGGATCGTTTTTGCTGTCAATTGTATGACCATTAGCTGCCCTGATATCGCTCCAGAACCCTTTGAGGGCAATCAGTTGGATGCCCAACTTGATCAGTTGATGCGAGTTTTTCTCGCGAATAAAACCAAGGGATTTTGGGTGGAGCACTCGAGTTTAACGATTCATGCCTCTTGGATTTTTAGTAAGCATAAAGACTTAATCGATCAAGAGATGGGTGGGCTAGAAGGGGTGATTCATCGATACCTTGATCCAGAGACTTGCACTTGGATGGAGCAAAACGGGAAGAGTAGTACGGTTCGGTATCTAGATCACGATTGGACCCTCAATGACTCAGCCCTTGGTGAGATGACTCAGTCGAAGTTGACCCGATGATGCCATGAAAGAGCGTGAAAAAATTGTGGTTTCCGGATTGGTGTTGCTCATGTTGGTAACCTGGTTGGGTTTCGCTTTCCATCAGTCTTCAAGATTTGCTGGAAGCTTCTTGGGTGGTGTGTTCGCAGTCTCTGGAAGCCTGTTAATGCTTGTTCCTTTGGCTTATATGGTAATCAAACGGATTCCGTTTTTGCGGCGATGGGCTGTTCGATTTGTCCCGATGCGGAACTTGTTGTCTTGGCACATCTATGCGGGGGTAATCGGCCCAATATTGGTAATCATTCATACAGGGCACAAGTTCGAAAGCGCATTAGGTATTGCTCTAACGGGAATGACTTTGATCGTGGTTGTGAGTGGATTCATTGGGCGATATCTAATGAGCTTCTTTGCGCAAGAGATCCGTGAAAAGAAGGGGATCCTTGCCGAATTGAAAGAAGATTATGATGGGCTCGTTACGGAAATTCAAAAGGATCCTGTCGCAGCTGGGCAGGTTGGAATGCTGCAAGATCTCAGGTCTAGATTGGTCGCATGGGCTTTTGTCCAGGGAGGACAGCCGGTTCCCACTCTTTCACCTTCTGTTCGGGCCTTACGTCTAGCAGACGCGATTGCCGACGTAGAGTATGCGATTGCTTCCCATGAACACTTTAAGCAGGCATTCGGCCTCTGGCTTAAGTGCCATATCGTAATCTCGCTAGTCCTCTATGTCTTATTGGGACTGCATATCTGGGCGTCCATCTACTTTGGATTGAGGTGGTTCCAATGAAAATTCGGTGGGCAATCCTCATGGCTATTGGGGTTTTCGGACTCCTGTCTGGGGCAGTGTATTTTGCCCCTGGCCATCGTTCTGAGCCTCTCCATGATTTGTTGAATCCGGCGGAGTGGCAACGGATGGTGAATCCGGGGCACTTATCAGAGGCTCATGCCTTTCTCGAACATAACTGCAAGGCCTGTCATTCTCCTGTAAAGGGGGTCGAAGCGTCTGCTTGTATCGTATGTCACGCGAACAATGAATGGGTGCTGCAGCGTCAGCCCACAGCTTTCCATTCCGATGTTGAGAACTGCCAGGACTGTCACCTGGAACATCAAGGTAGGTTGGGGTTGAACACACGAATGGATCACAAGCGGATGGCGAAGATTGGACTGGAAATGATGGAGGGTTCGAGGAGTTCAGATGCCGATTCTAGGCAAGGCTTGGCACGATTGAAACGTTGGTTGAGCGATTCGCCCGTTGAGACGATGGAATCTCCCGATCTCGTGTCGCTCTCTCCGGAGGAGAGTCTTCTAAATTGTTTCGCCTGTCACGAGAACGATGATCGTCATTTCGGTTTGTTCGGGGAAACCTGTGCAGCCTGCCACAACTCGGATCGGTGGAGCATTCACACCTATCGCCATCCTCCTGCAAACTCGCTGGATTGCTCACAATGTCACCAGGCGCCTCCGAGTCACTACATGAAACATTTTAAGATGATCTCTGCCACGGTTGCGGGGCAACCCCATGCTCGCGTTGATCAATGCTTTGCTTGTCACCAAACGACTTCTTGGAATGATATCAAGCGAGTCGGCATGTACAAGCATCACTAAAACCAAGAACAAATGGAGTAATACTATGAAATGGATAGCGAAAATCGGATTGTTAGGAATGGTTTTTAGTATGTTGGTTGTTGCGGGGTGTCAAACGACACCGGACGCAGACAAGCATGCCGTCGCCTGCCCTGGGTGTAAGAACGTTAAGATGCTCGCTTATCATCCGAACGCTGAAATTTCAGGGCAAGCAGCCAATCAGGTGCACAAATGTGAGGGGTGTCAGGGAGAGCTTGGAAACCTTCTGAAAAACGGGAAATGGGAGCATACTTGCAGTATCTGCAAAGATCAACCCTATCACTGTATGGTGGAGGGGTCCTAGGCCCGGTTCATGATGTAGTGCTAATAAACGGAATTCCGATGGCTGATATGGAGTGCTGTCTCAGCCATCGGAATATAAAAAGATCTAGTTGTGGCTAGGAAAAAAGCGATGAAAACTAAATTGGGTAGATACCTTCTTACTGCATTGTTGGCTGGGAGTATTTTGACTGCTGTGGGATGTGCGACAACCTCTTCTGGGGAGCGAGCTGTTGTAGCTTGCCCCGGTTGTAAGAATGTCGAAGAGCCTCTTTTTTCAAGTAGAGCACTTGATGATGGACTTGATGACTACCTGGTTCAACACAGGTGTCGAGCTTGTGATGGTGCACTTCAGAATTTTCTCGAGAATGGAGAATGGAAACATACTTGTTCGATCTGCAAGGACAATCCTTACTCCTGCAATTTGTGAGTAAATGAAGCTAGGGAAGCCGGAGAATCCGATTTCAGGGTCCGGATGGGTATTGTTTGTTGGAAGGATGTTGCCGAATCGATGTAAGTCAATGGAATAAGTTGGAAGAGGGATTCTGGTGGGGGAAGGACTAGATGGCGTCTGAATTATCGTTGTGCCGGTAGGCCTCTCATAGGTCATTCAGACTCTGGTGGCGATCCGCCCAG
Source organism: uncultured Verrucomicrobiota bacterium (assembly GCA_964342405.1). Lineage (GTDB taxonomy): Bacteria > Verrucomicrobiota > Verrucomicrobiia > Limisphaerales > AAA164-E04 > UBA2970. Next base: position 46,804 of record CAYFGX010000023.1, read on the forward strand.
ATTTGGCTGCCTGTCTTGGATGCAAAAACGTAGGAATGCCCAGTATGACATTCTTGGAAGTTGGGGCTGGTCTCGAACTCTTTTTCACGGGTCTTGAGTGTTGGGTGGTTCTTAAGTCGAACTTAGAATGACTGAATGAATTTTTATAGAGAGATCTCGAGAAATGGGCTCAGCCTAGAATTGGAAACTTGGAATGCCTGGTTTGGAGAGTGAGTGGGATAATAGCCTCTGTGATGGATGCGTTCCTCTTGAGGGAGTGAAGTGGATATGAAAGATCAAGTAAATTCGAGAAGAGAATTTCTGAAGAGTAACAGCTTGTTGGGTGTTGGAGTGTTGAGCCATCAGTTGCTGCCTAGCTATGCGTTCGGGACGGAGTTGGCTTCCCTTGGGCGCGGTGATGAAGGTGCTGGAATAAATAATCTCAGTATAGGCTACAACCAGATCGATGTGGGGGGACGAACGGTTACCACGACTTCAATCAACGGCACCATCCCTGGGCCGGTGGTGCGTTTACGGGAAGGAGAAGAGGCAATCATTCGAGTGACTAATCATTTGGATGAGGATAGTTCGATTCATTGGCATGGTCTGATTCTACCCTACAAAATGGATGGAGTTCCTGGATTGAGCTATGAGGGTATTAGGTCAGGCGAGACTTTCGAATATCGCTTTCCGGTAAAGCAGAACGGAACCTATTGGTACCATAGTCACAGTGGCCTGCAGGAACAAACGGGTGTCTATGGGCCGTTGGTAGTCGATGCCCGTGAATCCGAACCCTTTCAGTATGATCGAGACTACGTTGTCATCCTATCGGATTGGACATTCATGGAGCCTCATCGCTTGATGTCAAAGTTAAAGAAAATGGCTGACTACTCCAACTTTCAACAACGGACTGGGAAAGAGTTTTTGCATGATGTCCGTCAGGGGGGACTAAGGAGAACCTTAAAGGAGCGGCGTCGCTGGAATAGGATGAGAATGATGCCGACAGACATCGCTGATGTTACAGGTCACCATTACACCTATTTGATGAATGGGCTTGCGCCGGCCGATAATTGGACCGGGCGTTTTAAGGCCGGGGAAACCATCCGTTTGCGGTTTATCAACGCAGCTGCGATGACTTACTTCGATATCCGAATTCCTGGCGTGAAACTCACGGTTGTTCAGGCTGATGGTCAAAATGTTAGGCCAGTGGAATTCGATGAGTTTCGTATCAGCGTTGCCGAGACCTTTGATGTGCTTGTGACCCTTGACGACGACCGAGCCTATACCATTTTTGCTGAGACAATGGATCGAAGTGGCTTTGCCCGTGGGACCTTAGCACCGCGAGCCGGAATGGTTGCGGCAATTCCAGAACGAAGAAGCCGAGCACTCTTGTCGATGAAGGACATGGGGATGGAGCATTCGGCACACGGAGGTGGCGATAAAATGCCAGGTAAGATGGGAATGGAGGAGCCTTCGAAGGAAAAACTGAAGGGAGAGCATAGTGGAATGAATCACGGCTCAAGTGATCCTAATCTGGTGGCTGCGATTCGTCACGGCCCGGACCATCACGGTCCGGGGAATGTTTCCGTAGCGAGCGTTTCTCAGAGTCGACTACATGAACCTGGCATTGGTCTCGAGGGAGCGACTCACCGAGTCTTAGTTTACACGGACTTAGAAAGTCTAACTCCATGGCATGATCAGCGGCCACCTCGACGTGAGATAGAACTGCATCTCACGGGCAATATGGAGCGCTATATGTGGTCATTTGATGGGGAGAAATTTTCAGAGCGAACGGAGCCAATTCGTTTGGTCTTTGGAGAACGAGTGCGACTAACGTTTGTGAACGATACAATGATGAATCATCCCCTTCATTTGCATGGGATGTGGATGGTTCTTGATAACGGCCATGGCAGGAATAATCCGCTGAAACATACGATTAATGTTAAACCCGCAGAAAGGTTATCAGTAGACGTTAGTGTCGATGCGACAGGAAACTGGGCGTTTCACTGTCATCTGTTATTCCATATGGATATGGGGATGTTTCGTGTGGTTGCCGTATCCAAACCTGTTGAGAAAGGACAGATGTGAGAGGGGGATTTGAAACGTATATGAAGTCACAAATCTTGGCCACTCTGTGGCTTGGGTCCTGTGCAGTGCTTTTAGGACAGAATGCTTCTACCGATCATCGCTCTGGACACGTGCCGGCTGGAAGTGGCGGGACCGCTGAAATGGTGCATTCAAGTGGTGAGACGATCGAGCACTCCGCAATGGAGGTGAAACATGACTACGGAGATGGAGATCTGCCAAGCCCGATGGATGCTGAGTATGAACCTTATTCACTGAAAACGATGGATGTGGGTCCCTTTGGTATGTTGGTGTTCGACCAGTTGGAATATCGAGCTCAGGCAGGGAATGACCTGTTTATTTGGGACGTGGATGGTTGGTATGGCGGTGATTTTAATCGGTTCTGGTTTCGCAGCGAAGGTGCCCAAATTCTCGATGGGGCTCGGTCTGGTGATTTGGAAGTGCACGGTTACTACAGTCGTCTAGTCGCGCCATTTTGGGATGCCCAGGTTGGTGTTCGTTATGATCAAGAGTGGGAACCAGGCAACCGAGAGAGTCGCTCTTTCGCTGCGATTGGGCTTGAGGGATTTGCTCCTTACCGTTTCGAAGTAGTGCCAGCGATCTTTGTTAGCGAGCATGGTGACGTCTCTGCGAGGTTTACTGCCACGAGGGACTATCGGATGACCCAGCGGTGGGTGTTTCAACCTCGAGTTGAAACGGAAGTGTCGGCGCGAGAAGTGTCCGCTTTCGGAGTGGGCAGCGGGTTCAACTACATTGAGTTCGGTTTGCGATTGCGTTACGAGATTCGACGGGAATTAGCCCCCTATATCGGGCTAAATTGGCAACGTTTGTTGGGGGGGAGTGAGAATTTAGCAAGAGCTAACGGTAGTGACTATGATGTTCTATCGGCAGTGCTGGGACTTCGAGTTTGGTTTTAGTCTAGATGGAAGGAAAAATGAAAAACTTTGATGCAAATAACGAAATGGTTGGAAAAGTGAATTGTGCCGTCTGTGAGTACGCCATTCTGGGGGGGAGATGGTTTGCGAGGATACGCTGTGGTGGATACATGGTGGCGTTATGTTGTCCTCTCTGTGAGGAGACATTCATGAAGAAGCCAGGGGCATACGTTCTCCGCATTGAATCCTACGAGAAGATGGGAGTAGGGAAGTAGGGAGTGAATCTTATTGTGGGCTTTGTAGTCGTAACTCATGAGTGAACGGAACGCTAAAACGTTGTGGACTTGCCCGATGCATCCGGAGGTCGAACGTGATGGGTATGGGATTTGCCCGAAATGTGGCATGGATCTCGAGCCCAAGACGGTCGCTCGTGAGTCGGGTGGTGATAAAGCTGTGGAGTCTTTGGCGTGCAGGTTCTGGATTGCGCTTTTTCTGACGATTCCGGTGTTTGTCCTCTCGATGGGGAAAATGGTTCCCGGGCTGCTTCCTCCTGAGTGGCTGTCGGTGAAGGCCAGCCAGTGGATCGAACTATCGTTGAGCACGCCCGTCGTCTTTGGAACGGGGTGGATATTCTTTCAACGAGCTTGGGCTTCGGTGCTTCAGCGAAGCCCAAATATGTTCACACTGATCGGGTTAGGAGTTGGTGCTGCCTATGGTTTTAGCGTGTTCGCGGTACTTGCGCCAGGTCTGTTTCCTCCCAGTTTTCGAGTGGACGGTGAGGTGGCTGTTTACTTCGAAGCTGCAACTGTGATTATTACTTTGGTCCTATTGGGTCAATTACTTGAAGCCAAAGCCAGAAGTCGGACGGGAGAAGCTGTCAAAGCCCTCCTGGAGCTTGCCGTCAAGGTCGCTCATATCGTGGATATTGATGGTGAGCGAACCGTTGCGGTGGAGGAGGTGAAAGAAGGAGATCTTCTAAGGGTTCGTCCTGGGGAAAAAGTGCCGCTCGATGGGGTCATTCTTGAGGGGGAAAGCCGAATAGACGAATCTATGCTTACGGGAGAACCTATTCCCGTAAGCAAGAAAATCGGTGAGAAGGTTATCGGAGGGACTGTCAACCAAACGGGTGCGTTCATGATGCGTACGGAGAGAATTGGCGAAGACACGCTACTCTCTCAGATCGTGAGCATGGTGTCTGAAGCTCAGCGGAGCCGAGCACCGATTCAAAAGGTGGCGGACCGAGTCGCGGGTTGGTTCGTGCCTGCGGTCATCTTGATTGCCGTGATAACCTTTGTGGTTTGGACACTTTTTGGTCCGTCGCCAGCGTTGACATATGGACTGATTAACGCGGTAGCAGTTCTGATCATTGCCTGTCCTTGTGCATTGGGCCTCGCCACACCTATGTCCATCATGGTGGGGATAGGTCGAGCAGCCCAACAGGGGATTCTGGTAAGGGATGCGGAGGCTATGGAGCGGGCAGAGAAAGTTACCCATTTGATTACGGACAAGACTGGAACACTCACTCAAGGACGGCCCCATGTTGTTGATGTGATTACGAATACTGAAGACGGTGAATTCGCAAAGTTGATCGCAGATCGGTTTCCAGTGGCTGTTTCGCTAGATGATAGGGCTGCTTTGTTGTCTTTGGCGGCGGGTGTCGAGCGGCATAGTGAGCATCCATTGGCTCGAGCGATCGTGGAAGACTCTCCTGAGGGAAGTAGTGATATTCTGTATGCCAGTGAGTTTCAATCAGTGACTGGAAAGGGTGCTTCCGGATTGATTGGTAGTGAGCGGGTGAGAGTGGGGAAACGGTCATGGCTGGAAGAGGAGGGCGTTCGTGTGGGGAGGAAATGGATTGAAAAAGCAGAAGAACTCGAAGAGCAGGCAAGGACTGTCGTTTGGGTAGCATCTGAAGCGACATTGTTGGGGGGCGTCGCTATTGCAGACCCGATTAAAGAAACCAGTGCGAAGGCGATCGAGCGCCTTAAGAGCCGAAAGATTGTTGTCATAATGTGTACTGGTGACAACGAATCCACGGCACGTGCCGTAGGGAGGCAGCTAGGAATCGAAGAAATACATGCGAACGTCACCCCACACGATAAACAGCAAATCGTGTCGGAATTACAGGCAAAGGGTGCAGTGGTCGCGATGGCGGGAGATGGAATCAACGATGCCCCCGCCTTGGCATCTGCTCAGGTGGGAATTGCTATGGGAACGGGGACGGATGTCGCCATTCAAAGTGCAGAGATAACTTTAGTTAAAGGCGACCTGTCTGGCATCGTGTCTGCGATTGAGCTTAGTCGAGCGGTGATGCGAAATATCCGGCAGAACCTTTTTTTTGCCTTTGGCTATAATGTTCTGGGCGTGCCGATTGCTGCGGGAATCTTGTATCCGTTTTTTGGCGTACTTCTGAACCCGATGTTGGCTGGAGCGGCAATGAGTTTTAGCTCTGTGAGTGTGATAGGGAATGCTCTGAGGTTACGCAAGAGCGGCATTGTCGATATGGTGTGATGAAAGCGGTTTCAGGATCTTCAGCTTCGCAGGCCATTCAGATCGTTGCTGGCATGGTTGCTTTGTTGTGGCTAGTGGGGGTGATCATCTGCGGCTATGAGCGACTTGAAACTAGTTATTCAGCAGTAGAAGAGCCCTGTGAGCACCTCTGTGAAGTGAGCGATCGTGCCGTTGTCGATCAAGGAGAATGCTCTCCATATTCAACTACTAAAGGGAGCCAGAACAACGAGGAGGAACAGGCATGCTGTTCGACTACTGATGTGCTCGGTATGGATGGCAAACGATCTGAGAGCTTCATCATTCCTGACTTTGTTGGACTGCTAATTCCCATGAACGATATAAACCATGACCTTGCTTGGTCTAATCGTTCCGATCTTGTGATTCTGCGCCGAGTCAATCGGAGTAAAGTCAATCCAACGCCCTTACTGTACCTCGGTCCAGGCATTCGCAGCCTTGCTCCTCCGCGCTCCTAATCCATACCCAAGAGCCAGCCGTTCTTAGAGCGGTGTAGTCGAACGCCGCCGCTAAATGCGGTTGTCGTGTAAGACATTGAAAAATGATTGGATTAGGAGAAATATGAAACCCAGAAGAATACTTAGAACAATGATGATGATTGGGCTTGTACCGAGTTTTACGGTGATGCATGCCCAGACGACAGGTGATAACGGTGATGCCCCTTGGAGAGCGCCTTCCCGAGCGGCGCGAGTTGTTAACCCGATTCCCCCCGATCTCGTATCGAAGGAAGCGGGAAAAGCAAATTACGAGGTAGCGTGTCTCGTCTGTCATGGCACGACAGGAAAGGGGGATGGCTCGGCCGCAGCTGCCCTTGAACGGAAGCCAGGGAATCTTGCAGATTCAAGTCTATGGCTGCAGTCGGATGGAGAGTTATTCTGGAAAATTGGTAACGGGAGCAATCCCATGCCTCCCTTCAGTGATCTTTTCTCTGATGAGCAGATTTGGGAGATTGTGAATTACGTTCGAACGCTAGCACCGGAGCCCGAAGGAGGTGTGCCTAGTTTCACACAGGAGGTGAGTGCGAGTGTTCCTGAATCTGAAGTTGTGATGCCCGCTGTTGACGAGATAACTGCGAGCGCTGGTGGTGGCTCCGAGTTCATCTCTCGAGCCGAGTACGAGAATCTGTTGAAGCAGTTTCAATCATTGCAGCGACAGATGGGGCAGATCGCGAAGAAAGCAGAGACGGAGGAACTTGAGCTCGAGGAATCTCTCGACGAGTTAGACACTCAGATTCAAGGGGTGAAGAAAGATGCTGATGCTGTTCGATCGGGGAGTACCAAGCAATTGGTTGCAGGATATGCCACGACAGGATTCACTGACATCAATGGTCAGGACTCGTCGTTTTCTGCGGGATTCAACCCTTTGTTTCACTGGAAACCCTCTGAACGTCTCTTGTTGACTGGCGAGCTGGAAGTGGGGCTTCAAGGAAGTGAGACCGAATTGGCGCTTGATTATGCTCATTTGAGCTATATTGCCAACGACTATATGACGGTTGGTGCGGGTAAATTCTTGACGCCCTTTGGAACCTTTACAGAGCGTTTCCATCCAGCTTGGATCAACAAATTGCCTGATGCCCCTTTATCGGCTGGGCATGGAGGGATCTCTCCAGCGAGTTCTTTAGGCATTCAGCTCCGAGGTGGATTCGCGGCCGGTCCATCCAAATTCAATTGGGCAACCTATGTCTCCAATGGGCCTAAATTGAATGTGGGTGAAGGCGTCGCCCTGCTTGCAGGGGATGCGTCTGGACTGGGAGGGGGTTCGGGAGCTGCGGACGGCCATGATGATGGCGATGAAGCGGAAGGGGGCGAAGCTGTTGATGATCACAATGATGACGAACTTGCAGCTGCCTCTTTGAGGAAGGCAGGTTTGCGTCGTGCGAGTGTTGCTAGCGCCAGTGCCGAGGCAGATGCGCATGGTAACGCTGAATTAGGCGCATTGGACTTCGAGAACTATGATAATTTCGGAGAGAACAAGGCCTTTGGCGGGAGAGTCGGGTTCTTGCCTCTGCCACAAGTTGAGTTGGGCTATTCGTTCTTCTTTGCGCGAGTGGATGCCTCGGGAACGTCTATGGATCAGCTTAACGCCTATCTGCATGCTGTCGATTTAAGCTATGTGAGGGACTCGGAGCGACTGAAGGGCATTATTGATATTCGGCTCCAATGGAACTGGTCTGCAGTAGAAGATGCAACCTACTTCACTGATGATGGATCCGTGTCGTTTGAGAATTCAAGACAAGGTGGCTACGCTCAGATGGCCTATCGACCTTCGAAGATCGATAGTATTTACCTAAGGAATTGCGAGATCGTGGGCCGTTGGGACACGCTTGAGCTACCGTCGGGACTCCCCGGTGGGATCGACCAGGAACGTTGGACGGTCGGCCTCAATTATTGGTTCGGTCCGAGCACTGTCGCCAAAGTGGCCTACCAGTTTGGTGACCAAGAAGCGGCGGATGGTGACAAAACCTCGATTGATGGTGTCCTGTTACAGGCAGCCATGGGCTTCTAAATTGAAAGGAATGTGAGATGAAAATTACAAAACTTATAGGGAAAGCAGTAATTGTTGCGCTAGTGATTGGAGCCTCGGTGACGCTCTTGACTGCCTGTCGTACAGGTGGGAAAAAATGGACAAAACACTCTGATAAAACGGGTGCGCAGTTGTGGGCTGAGAATTGCATGCGGTGTCATAACTTTCGGTCGCCTGGTTCACAAAGCGATGATGCCTGGGCGGTATCGATGCATCATATGCGAGAGCGAGCGGGTTTGACTGCCGTGGAACACAAGAAGATTCTAGCTTTTCTCCAATCGTCGAACTAGGCGAAAGGGAATTAGATAGCGGGACATCCTCGACGGGGTTTTTGAGATTGCCCGTTGGGGATGTCTAGTAAACGAGTATATCTGAGAGCGTCTGGACGCCTTTGCCGGATGCTCCCCATAATACTGGAGTCTACCGCGTTGACATCAATGGCATGGAGGAAACGCAGTTTTATAAGTTCGCAGTCCAAGAGGCCGCTCATGAGTTAAAGGGTGCGAAACCTGACGGTTCGCTGCCGCTGTCAAGATGACGCTGCAACCACTTTCTGAAGAATCAAGGACTACGAACAGAGGACCGTGCCCGAGAGTTGACGATATCAACACTTCTAATCACAGAAGGTTCGAAGGGTCTAACAAAATCAAATTAATGTCGGAGTTCAATTTTTTCTGCACCCTGCTGTTTGTTGATGGGAAAAGACAACCATGAATTCAACTAAGCTTATTCAGTCCGAATTCCTTCCCCTCATCAGCCTGATAGTGGGAACAGCGCTACTAGCAGTCTTCATGCTGTGCCGTATTTGGGCTGGAGTAGTTTCCGGAATGATCTTGGTCTCATTGCTGGCACTATCGGCCTCTCCGCTGCCTGTCACGCAAGCACAAGGGATTGGCTCCGAATCCAAGTGGTCTTGCAGGAATATCGAGTGATCGGCCCGCAAAGACCGAAAACAAATAAATGTAACGAAGAAGGAAACAAATCAATGAACGAAAACATTGCACATTCCGGAGCTTGGGGACTCGCCCTCATTGTGATTGTGGTGGCCTCATGGTTTCTATACCGCTACCTCGCTCCCAGGACTTGGAAGGAGTGGGCCAGCGTGGGCGTGATCCAGGCGTTCATCATTGCCCTTTACGCGGAGATGTACGGCTTTCCACTCACCATCTATCTGCTCGTCCGGTTTTTCGGTCTAGATAGCACCAACCTCAACGCCAATCTTTGGTCCACGCTACTTGGTTACGGTGATTCGGGCATGTTGATCTCGATGATTCTCGGCTACATACTGCTTTTCTCCGGCATCGGAATATTCATGGAAGGATGGCGGGAACTTTACCACGCCCGTAAGGAAGGTCGGCTTGTAACTGACCGGCTCTATGGTCTGGTGCGGCATCCGCAATACACGGGACTTTTCATTGCACTCTTTGGTGAAGGTATCGTGCATTGGCCTACCGTTTTCTCCGTGGCGCTTTTCCCTGTCATTGTTCTTGCTTATTACCTGCTGGCACGAAGTGAGGAAGGCAAAGTTGAGGAACAATTTGGTGATGAATACCGAGCCTATCGGGAACTCGTTCCGATGTTCATCCCCCGCTGGAGTCAATGGCACAAGTTGGCCACCACTCGAAGCAACAAATAGCCGTGAGTCGTTCAGGCACCGGTCAACTTGGGGACACACCACGGGACGACCGTGGAAAAAAATGAGCTAGTGAACGCTTCGTTCGCAAAAGCACGAACCAAACAATAGTAAAGACACAGAAATGAAAACGAATAGTATCGTCCTATGCGAAATTAGCATCATTATGGGAATCGCGTGCGCTTTGACGTTCGCGGTGTGGTTGCCCGGTGCGGTCCGGTCGGCTGAACACGAGAGCAAAATGGGGGGATGCACATGAACCATATTAAAGTCCAGGCAGAAGCCCTGAAGCCCGGCGACTCCATGTCCATAAATTGTGCCAGGTGGAGATTCATCATGGTCCAAAAGGTGGGCGCCGACAGGGCGCAGATCTAAATGAAGGCCATCGTGTCCGGGTGGAAAATGTCGTGGCTGTTGATTGGCCACGTTTTACCGATTCTTGCCTGAATCCTCAGAATCAGCGATCCTAGGTCTCAGTGGGCGCAATGTTGACACGGCTTTGGTAGTGTATTCGGGCTGCGCTAAGGCTGGCTCGGTGCGGGGTTCGATTTGTACGGCTGCTCGTTCTTGGTCGGGCTGAGTTGGCCGCTCAAAGTCATTGCCCTTGAAATCCAATTAGACGCAAGTCTAAGTCACAGGACGAGGTTCGTTGCGTTTAAACTGAACGATACCATCTAGAATTTGGTTCGAGGCTGCAGATGTTGAGTTCGATCAAAATCGAATGTGCCGCTTCTTGAGTGCGATTGTATGTTTCACCAGGACAACAGAACCGCTGCAACTATTTTAGAAACGTGAATTCATGAAGGCCCTACAGCTGTCCCGCACGGTCCGACGCGTGCATATGTACTTGGCTCTATTTTTGACGCCTTGGATGCTTGCGTATGCGCTAAGTTCGCTACTGTTCAATCACCCGCAGATTGTGCGCGATTGGTACGATGGGCCGCCCAATCAGTTTGAAACGATCGAGAATCGATCATTTGAACCGAAGTTTTCTCTAGATCTTCCACCAAAGGAAGCGGCGGTGGCTCTGCTCAGAGAACTGGATCTGGATGGTCCTCATAACGTGCGAGGGAACTTACAGGAAGCGCGGCTCACCGTCACGAGACAGGGCGGAATTGCTACCCATCGGATTGTATTCTTTCCCCATGAAAAACGGTTGTTAATCGAAAAACAGAAAGTAAACGGAGCGGGTCTGCTTACTCGGATTCATCTCCGTGCAGGTTATGGTCAAGACTATCTCGCCGCCAAGCTCTGGGCTGTAGCAGTCGATTTGACCGCAGTCGCGATGATGTTTTGGATTGCCTCCGGGTTGTGGATGTGGTGGGAGATTCGGCCGGCCCGAAAGGTCGGTGCGTTGTTTGGCTTCGTGGGAATCGGGCTGTTTATCATCCTTCTGTTGAGTGCTTAGAATCCGTGAGGTGCCTGTGAAAAACTTCAATCAATTCATGCGACGGACTCATCTTTATCTGGGAATGTTGTTGATTCCTTGGGTGTTCGTCTTTGCGTTCTCAACGTTTATCTTCAACCATGGAAATTTCTTTACTGGCTACCGAGGAAAAGCCGACGATTGGCAGCAGGTTTGGCAAAAGGAATACCAACTAGAGATTCCTGAGGGGCGAGCAAACCTGCGTCGGGCAGCCTCAGATATACTGGCGGAGCACGGAATTCATGGTCCGAGATTTGGTGTGCAACAGAACCGACAGCGGCTGGAGATTAATATTCAAAAGTTTCTATCGCCAGAGCGACTGATCTATCACGGTCGTGATCAAGAACTGATCTACCAAAAAAGATCAGTCTATTGGGCGGAAGTGTTTAGTCGTCTCCATGTCCGCCATGGTTGGGGTAATGACGGCCCAATTTACCAGTCCTGGGCATTGCTCGTTGACGTTTTTTGCCTGGCGACCCTGGCTTGGATTCTTACTGGCTTGTATTTGTGGTGGAAGATCTCAGCTACGCGGATGTGGGGCTTCGTCGCACTCCTGTCTGGCTTCCTATCGTTCGGAATCCTTCTCTTGACGCTTTAAAAGAAACAGCCCTTTAACAACGAAGCTGAATCGATAGCAGTCTTCAGAGGATGATCTTTCTTGTTTTGGCGATTGTGGTGAGGAGTAGTAAGAATGAGATGTTTTCACAACGGCGATTTCCGTTCGACGTCAAGTAGTTTAGAAACCGGCATTCCAATCGCCGCTTCGATATTGATGACGCTATGGGCAAGCTGCTCGAGTTTCCGAAAATAATCTCGTCGTGCGGACAAGAGTTTTCGCTGGGCAATCAACACTGAAAGAACTCCAGTCTTTCCTGCTCTAAACGATTCTTGGGCCAGCTCAAGACTGTTCTCTGCAAGCGGCAGAATTCTCTCCTTGTAGGACCTGGCAATATCCCTTGCAGCAAGAAAACCCTCTTGAGCGCCTCGTACCTGTTGAATTACCTCCACAGTGAGAGCTTTGAGCGTTTGGCTGGCTTGAGCGTAGCGTATCTCGGCTTTGGCGATCTGCGCTTGGTTTTGATCAAATACGGGAACTTGGAGCCTAATCGCCGGGCCGACGGTGATGTTGCTGCCTTCACTTTCGAGGCCCGCTCCAGCACTTGCGTTACGAAGAAAGAGCCGCTTCTCAAGCGATAGGGCTTGCTGAGTCGTCAGAACATTCTCGGTAGCCGCTTGTAGATCGAGGCGGTGTCCTTTGGCCAGGTCGATCAGTTGTGGTACGTCGAATGTCCAGTGGGGCAGGGGAAGTAGTGGGTCCGAGAGGTCAAGGTCATTGGGTGAAAGTTCAAGCCCAAGAAGGATAGCGAGTTTTCTTTTCGATTCAAAAAATGCCAATTGTGCTGAACGAAGAGTAACTTCCTGTTCGAGCACTTCGGCTCGAGCGGCGTTCACGTCGACTTCGGTTGCTGAGCCTGACTGTTGCTGAGCAGTAACGAGTTCGAGAAACGTTTTTGTTGTGTCAACATTTTGCTTTTCTACGGCAAGGATTTCTTTGGCGGCAATCGTTGTATAGTAAGCGGCTTTAGTCTCAACGACGGTTCGGGCCGCTTCGTAAGCTATTCGCATCACGGTGCTTTCAAGAGCCTTCTTGGCTAAGCGCTTTTTTGCCGGGATCTGCCAAAGTTCAATCAAGTTCTGAACGATTCCGGCTTCAATGGCAGACTGGCCCCCATCCACCGGAAGTCGGATGAGGCCATTGAGCGATGGATTGGAGAGCAGCCCTGACTGGACGAGTTCGGCGTGGGAAAGCCCTACCTCCAACAGGGCCGTTTGAAGTCTAGCGTTGTTGAGGAGGCAAAGCTCTACGGATTCTTCCAGCGAGAGGCTTCCGTTGAGTAGATCATCTACTCTTTGTTTTGTGCCGTTCGATTCGTCGTTTGCCCTGTAGAGTCCACTGTGACCCGTCGCTTGCTCTACTTTCTTGGCCGTTCGAGTGTAGTCGAGCGAGGGGTCGACTGTGGAGCAGGCAGTGATCATCACAAGGACTCCAGCCGCCAACCAGGAACGGCCTTTCCAAATTAGCCTCAGCGCAACTCTCATGGTTTGATTGGTTTTGAAACGTCTTCTCTTTGGCCCTTTTTCGACGTTATTACATAGAGAATCGGTAGCACGAAGAGCGTGAGGACCGTAGAGGTCAAGACGCCTACAATGACGACGGTAGCAAGAGGCCGTTGCACTTCGGCTCCAACTCCTGTTGAGATCGCCATCGGAATAAATCCGACGGCATCGGTGATGGCGGTCGCGAGCACAGGGCGAAGCCGCTGGCGGGCAGCGCTTGTGACGGCTTCTCGAATTTCTTTGCCTTCAGCAATGAAAGAGCGAATTGCAGACACCAAGATTTGACCGTTTAGAACAGCAATGCCTGCTAGGGCAATAAATCCAATCGCAGCGCTCACACTAAATGGGATATCGCGTAGATAGAGCGCAAAGATCCCCCCAACAGCCGCGAACGGAATGCCAGTGTAAATCAGCAAAACTTCACGGAGGTTCTTGAGGCTGAAGAATAAGAGGACAAAAACAAGAGCAAGCGTCACAGGAACGACGATCATGAATCGTAACTTGGCCCGCTCGAGGTTCTCAAATTGCCCGCCCCAATCGATGACATATCCTTCAGGCAGTTCCAGACGCTCATCAATGAGGCGTTTTGCTTCGTCGACGAAGGATACAACATCTCTCCCTGATACATTGCATTGAACTCGAATGAGCCGTCGTCCCCACTCTCGATTGATGGTGGAGACGCCGTCCTCTTCGGCAATCGTGGTAACTTCACGAAGGGGCAATCGAAGACCTGATGCCGTTGGAATTAGAGTGGATCCAAGGGCTTGAGCGTCGCTTCGATGGCGATCGGGAAGTCGAACAGAAAGAGGGAATTTCCGCTGGCCTTCAAAGACTTCGCCTACTTGACGTGAGCCGACAACCTCAACGAAGTCTAGAACCTCGCGGCCGGAAATACCAAAACGAGCAATTGTGTCGGGATTTACCTCGATGCGAAGAGTTGGTTGTCCTGTGAGTTGATCGACGGCAACATCCGATTGCCCGGGAATCTCTAAGAGTATCCGCTGGACTTCGTCGCTGATACGTACGAGCTCTTCGAAATCGTCTCCGTAAATCTTAATCCCCAAGTCAGAACGTATTCCGGAGACCATCTCATTAAGCCGCATCTCAATGGGCTGTGTGGCGATGATGTTGAGGCCAGGAAGATCGTCGACTTCAGCCTGCATTGCTCCAACGAGCTCCGCTTGATTCTTGGCCTTGGTCCAGTTGCTTCTCGGATGCAATGAAACAAAAATGTCGGTGAGCTCTAGTCCCATCGGGTCAGTGGCTACCTCGGCAGTCCCGATGCGGCTCCAAACATGTCGAATTTCCTCGGGGAACTTTTTCAGTAGAAGTTTTTCTATCCGCGTGTTGTATCGAATGGATTCATCGAGTGAGACCCCGGCCAGCCGGATGGTGTTGAGAACAATGGCTCCTTCGCTGAGGCGAGGAATGAACTCGCCGCCCAACCGCGTTGATGTCCACCCAGCTGCTCCTACAAGAACGAGAGCCACACTCAGAATGATCCATCGAAATCGAAGCGCTAGCGATAAGAGTGAGGCGTAGGCACGGTTTATTATGCGTGTGATTAGGCCTTCTTTTTCCTGAACGTGTTTCGGAAGAAAGTAGTAGCTGAGAACGGGTGACAGTGTCAGCGCGATGATGAGCGCTCCGAGTAAAGCGAAAATGAAAGTCAATGCCATAGGCCGAAACATTTTTCCTTCCATGCCTTGAAGCGAAAGCACGGGAAGGAACACGACGGCGATGATTGCCATACCGAATACGATGGGCCGAGCGACCTGTTTCCCCGATTCCACGACAATGACCAGTCGCTCTGAGGCCGTAAGAGGTCGACCAAGTTCACGCCCTTTCTCGGATAATCGCCTCATATTCGATTCGGTCATAACAACCGAGCCATCAACGATAATACCGAAATCCATTGCCCCAAGACTCAGGAGGCTGGCGGCGATCGCGAATTCATACATTCCGATGATTGCGAAGAGCATGGCTAGGGGGATCACAACGGCAACCAGGAGCCCGGCTCGGAGATTGCCAAAGAGTGCAAACAAAACAACGACAACCAGGACTGCACCAGCGGCAAGATTGTGTTGAACGGTTCGGATCACTTCGGCCGTGAGTTCGGTCCTATCGTAAACAACCTCGACGATGACGTCCTGTGGTAACGATTTGCGTACGCTCCAAAGCCTCTCTTTTAGTTCCTCAGTAACAACCTTTCCGTTTTCGCCCATGAGCATAAATGCAAGCCCAAGCACGACTTCTCCTCGACCTCCGGAGGTGACAGCACCTCGTCGTATCTCGTGGTCAATTTGCACCGCCTCGGCCACATCACGAATTCGAATTGGGACACCGTCAAACGCCGATATGACCACATTTTCGATTTGCTCGACTGAGCTTACGCGGCCTACACCTCTCACCAGACGCGATTGACCTCCGGAGGTGAGCACACCACCTCCGACGTTTTGATTGTTGGTTTCAAGCGCTTCGAATACCTCGCCAAGCGTGAGGTCATATTTGAGCAGGGCAGCAGGGGAGATAACGACGTGGTACTGTTTTTCGTAGCCACCCCAAGAATTTACCTCAGCGACGCCGGAAACTTTCCTGAGCTCGGGTTTGACGACCCAGTCGTGGAGGGTGCGAAGTTCTTCAAGCGAGCGATCGGGATTTTCTGACCGAAGCACATAGTGGAAGACCTCGCCTAACCCGGTAGCGATGGGGCCAAGCTTCGGGCGTGCGATTCCTTCAGGGAGTTCTACCGCTGAGATTCTTTCCGAAACATACTGCCGAGCATCCGTAATGCTCGTGTCATCCTCAAAGGTGGCAACGATTTGTGAGAGGCCGAATTTGGAAACGGAACGCACATTGGACAGACCTGGTAGCCCGCCAATGGAAAGCTCGACTGGCAGCGTTATTTGTTGCTCGATCTCTTCTGGGTTGAGTGCCGCCGCAACGGTGTTGATTTGAACCTGGACGGGCGTCGTATCGGGGAACGCATCAACGGGAGTTTGTGTCAGCGTGTAGGCTCCCAGTCCAATGAGAACAAATCCAAATAGAATGACCAGAAGTCGATTTCGGACGGAGAACTCGACGAGTTTATTCAGCATGGACGCTTGCGGTTAATCGTCGACACAACCGGCTCCGAGTCTCGATTTCAGAAACTCAGACATGACAGTGAAGGCTCCATCTACGACGACGGGTTCATGTAGCTGAAGCCCTGAAACTATAGCTGCAAGATTGTCAGAAGACGGTTCTACGACAACTCTACGGAGGGAATATAGATCGTCTTCGAGCTTAACGAAGACGAAAGGATTGTTCTCATAGCGCTGAATTGCCCCTTTGGGAATGCCCAACGCACTGTGCTCGGAGGACAAGAGGATTTGAGCATCACCAAACATTCCGGCCCGTAGCCGCAGGTCAGTGTTGTCGACTAAAGCTCGGCCTCGTAGCATCCGAGTTCTCTCGTCGATTGAAGGGCTTACCCAGGTCAATTCCCCGTTGGTTGCAACTCCATTTTCACGAGCGAATGTCGCTTTCACTTTAAGGCCTTTTTCGACGAGTGTCGTGCGATCTGCAGGTATTGAGAGCGAAAGCCACATCTTGGAGAGGTCAGCTAATGTAAAGAGATTGTCTCCTGGTTGTGTGGCTTCTCCCGCAACGGCGTCACGTTCGACTAACGTGCCGTTGTATGGGGCGCGCACGGAAAACAGGGCTGTCGTTTCCTGAGTGTTTTTAATCTCTTCAATTTCTGCATCCGTAAAACCGTAGTTCTTAAGTGTTTGGCGAGCGGTATTCTCGGCGAGTTTAGCCGTTTTGCAGGCGGCTTCTGCTTCTTGGAATTCGCGTTCAGAAGAAATCTTTTTCTTCGCCAAATCGGCCTCGCGCTTGCATGCGACATCTTTCAGTTCAGCGTCAACCACTGCTGAGATGTAGGCGGCCTTTGCTCTTGCGACTTCAGGCGAATGAATCTCTACTAGTGCGTCCCCTGATTCTACGACCATTCCGAGATCCACGAGAACCCGTTTTATGATGCCAGATGCCAGTGGGGTGATCCTAGCGAGTTTGTTTTCGTTATAACTGACTTCGCAGACTGCATGAATACTTGCTTGGGATTGAATCGACCTTGGGTTAACGGTCCCAACACCGGCCTTCTCAGCTGAAAGCTTGGATTCAAAGCGGACTTTGAGTTCGTGTCCTGCTCCAAGAGCAGCTGCCAACTGTGGTTGACAAATGCCGCATTCCCGTTCGGCAACGTTGTGCTCATTGCAGAAGAGTTCCTCGTGAGCGGCAGCGGGTATACCCACGTTTGCTCCTTCCTTTTCGGGGATTTCTTCAGTCTCATTATCCTCCTTCAGTTCCGGATGACAGAGGAAACATTCATCTTCGTAGAGAAAATGCTCTTTGCAGTAAGCACGCGATTTATCCTCAAGCTGCGGCTGACAAATCCAGCAGCGGTCTTCGTAGCGACTATGCTCGGTACACCACAATCGACCCGCTTCCCGTTTTGAGGCATCGCAGATAAAGCACGTTTCAGCTACCGATGCGTGGACATGCGCTATGATGTCGCCGTCAGAATCCTCGAGCTCTGCCTCTACAGAGTCCTGTTTATTGCAGCCAGTGATCCCTAGGATGGCAACAATTGCCATCACACTGGTTCCTCGCCAATCGAGTAAATGGTTCATGATGTCAGTTCTGTTGTTCCAAATTGGTGGGTTGCTTTTGTTGCAATGATTGCGGCACTTGGATAGAATCTGAATAGTTGCGCTATCATGCAAGTGATGCTGTTGCGAAGTTATGACATTGTCAATCGCCAATTCTCCAACGACGTCTTTTGACCGAAAAGGCGTTAGTAATGCTTTTAAGGCACTTTCCGATCAGACCCGTTTGCGAATGCTACGCCTTCTGGTGTCAACGGGGGCGGAAATGTGTGTCTGTGAGTTCGTCGATACTCTTCAAGAGCGGACATACAACATTTCGAAGCATCTCAAGGTGCTAGAGCAGGCCGGGTTGATTGAAGGTACGAAGGAAGGTCGCTGGGTTTACTATCGGATCGTCGAAGCAAAGGATGCTCTCGGAGAAGCTCTCCACCAAGTTGTGAATTCTGTGCCTGACGTTGATGAAATATTTGCCACTGATAGAGAGCGTTTTGCCAAGCGGATGGAGCTTCGAGAAGATGGGCGCTGCCAAGTCGGCGTCCAAACGAAACATCTCGCAGAATAAACCTCTGATGTGGGGGGGCGATTATTCTTTTCTCTCGCCAATTCGCAGCCTATTTCCGTCTGGGTCTGTGAGCCTGACCTCGCGAGCCCAAGGCTGAGTTTCTATTTTGGAGTCGAATTCCTGGGCGATGACATCCACATCATGGACGTAGAAATAGACGAGGGTCCCGGGCCGGGCATCTCCCTTGTGTTCCGATAGGTGCAACCGCACATTGCCACGCCTGATGAACAAGTAGAGCGGCAATGTAGGGGCAAAGCGATGTTCCCCTTCGATTTCGAAGCCTAGACGAGCGTACCACTTGGCCGCTTCGTAGCCATCCTTGACATGGAAAATTGGAATGAGTTCTTCTGGCATCGTTGACATTCTAGGGCTGGTAGGGGTTTCAGGCAATTCTTCTCATCCCAACTCGATTTCCTCAATAAGGTTACAAAACTGTGTTGCTGCACAAGCCTTGCTATTCGATGAGCGTTTCCATTTTCGAAGATGTTTACGAAGGGTATCTCGAAGGGCGGAGAGTTCCGCCAATTGCGATTCAACGCCATCCAACCGCGTTTGAGCCATTGAAATTACCGTGCCACACGGCAGCTCTCCAGTGCCTCGCTGGTCGAGAACACGTTTGATTTCTTCTAGAGAGAATCCCAATCTCTGAGCTTTCTGAATGAAGAGAAGTCTGTCGATTGAGGAGGGTTCAAAACTACGGTAGCCCGCAGGCGTTCTTTGGGGCGGAGGCATCAATCCGATTTTTTCGTAGTAACGCACGGTGTCGACGCTCACGCCTGCCTGCCGCGCGAGCAAACCGATAAACAAGGGTTTGTTTGTGGCCTTCATGGTATCGTCCTTTTCTGCTATCTTAAACCCTGGAGTTAGGTCCAAAGTCAACTGCTGAAGAATTTCTCCTCTTGACCCTGGAGGTAGGTCTAGGGCGTAAAGTTATAGCGCTACTATGAAGAATAGCCTTTCAGAGATATGCCCGAAATGCGGGACACAGGGAAAAGCGGTAAAGAAGTGTACGCTTCAGTCGCTACTGAAACCTGATGCGCAAAAGCGCATGGGACATGGGCCATATCGATTCTGCGCCTCACGAACCTGCGATGTGGTGTATTTCTCACTAGCTGCTAGCTCCTCGCTTTTTCTAAAGGATTCGTTAATGGTTCGGGTTGGGATTAAGGAGACATCCGCCCCTCGTCCTGTATGTTACTGCTTCAATCATTCTGTTGAGAGTATCGAGGACGAAATCCGTAGCACCGGTAAAAGTACTGCGATTAATGACATTACGACGCAGATGAAAGCGGCCTGTTGGTGCGAGATAAAGAGCCCAATGGGCTCGTGTTGCTTGGCGGTAGTGCGTGGAGTTGTAAAGGAAACTGAGAAGAGATTGGGAGTTTTCCCGACCAAAGCCAGAGACTCGGTGGAGGCACCTAGGAAGCCTAGTCTTCTCTGGATTGGAACGATAACGACTGCAGTTGTAGCATCGGCCTGTTGCTGGCTGCCTTTGTTGTTGATCGGGGTAGGGGCGTCAGGAGCTGCAGCCGCAGCCAGTTTGGAGACATACCGTCCTTTTTTTGTGTCACTCACATTTGCATTACTGGCTCTTGGCTTCTACTTTGCTTACCGGCCGACTGCTTGCAGCACAGCAGCAGATGCGAACGGATGTTGCTCGCCTCCTAACGTGACACCGCAGCGATTTAATCGGGCTATGTTGTGGGTAGTGGCAGTAATCGCTGCAACCTTCCTCTTCTTTCCCAATTATGTTGGATTCTTCGTCAACAACGGGCCGACGACCGTAATTACGGACTCCCAGAAGCAAATAGCCATCAGTGTAGAGGGTATGACATGCGAGGCATGTGCTGCCATATTGGGAAAGGAACTCAGGAAGGTTTCAGGAGTGGAAGCCGTCAAGGTAAACTATGCGAAGAAACAGGCGCTGATTGCCTATTCTGAAATGGTCCCGAACCAAGAATCATTATTGGCCGCTGTGGAAACGGCTGGTTACAGCGGTAGCTTGAAAGAACCTGCAGGGAACATCAATGACCGGGTGGATAACGACCGCTTGGATACCAATGAAATGTCGAAATGAGAATCCTTGAACCAGTAATTTGTCGTACTTGTGGATGTTCGCATACACGACTTGGAATCAGTGAAGAAAATGCGGTATCTTTATTCCATCAAGGGCAGCGCTGCCATTTTTGTTGCCAAGAATGCCTCGATGTTTTCGAAACCGACCCTCAGAAGTATCTTCAAGAAACCGATGACTTGGTCGTCTGCCCAGCCTGTTTAGCAGAAAAGCCCCTGAACCGGGCTGTCAGATTTGAACTGGGACACTACGAAGTCCATTTTTGCCGGTGCCCCAAGTGTGTCGAAGTATTTAGGGAAAACCCTGAATTTTATGTCAAACGGCTGCAAGGAGATATTCCGAACAACATTCAATCTATAATTCAGAACGACCAAAATACTAAGACTTGATTGATCTGCCCCTATTCAAACGGCAAAGCGTCGAGTGGAATTCAGTTTCTGGGAGCGGATGAAAATGAATGACTCGAGGCTAAACTAAGGCTTGCCTACGAGATATGAGGATTCAAAGAGGAATTAGTTGCATTCCTGGTAGAGCGGCTCCATAGTTTTTAATAGTTGGAAACTCGATGAGAAAAATCATATCAGTCATTCTATGCATGATCTACCTGGCAGTTATTGCCGGAACGGGGAGTGCATCGGTGCTGTGTGTGGGGGATGATGGCCATGTTGCCATCGAATCTGCAAATGATGGTTCCTGTGTGGATTCCTCCTATGGGATTGACGTGGCTGAGAATTGTGAATTGTCCTCGGCCGACCCCCACTGTCATTGCGGACCTTGCATTGACATCCCTCTGAATTTCGAATTGGTGGAATCGAGGCCGAGTAACCTAGAGAGCCTAACTCCGAATACTGAAACTTTAGCTCATGTTTCAGTCGAGGCTGTCTCTGAAGCTTTCCTTGAGATGGCAACAGTGACGACTTTGCCAATTCCTCCCCCCCTGGACTTTAGTCCTACTCTTCTTTCCCTCCGGACAGTTGTCCTTCTCATCTGATACCCCTTCATAATCTGTGCCTAACCAATCTCGGTCTTCCCATCGAGGCTGGTAGGTGAATCGCGTGGATTCTCCGCCTAATCGGTAGGGAACCCAGATTTCCCCAAACTCCTATAGTGAACAATTTTATGAAGAGAAATACAGTACCATTGTGCCTTTTTGTGGCACTCGTAAATTCCCAAACCGGTTTTGCCCAGGATGTGGTGTCGGTGGGGGAGAAAAAAAACGTTTCGTCCCAAGAATTTATTGAGCAAGTGCAGCGTGGAAATCCGGAGCTGCAGCTCTACGTGCAAGAAATCGAAGCTGCAAAAGGTGGTCGAAAGCAGGCAGGAATTCTTGCAAACCCACAGCTATCCACTCAGGTCGGACGTAGTCGCGTCACTGGTGCTGGTCTATCGGGGGAGGGTACTGCCTGGAGTGTTTCGGTCATGCAGACGTTTGAATATCCCGGTCGAATCACTCTTCGGAAGGCTATCGCCAATCGGGATGTGAAGCTTGCTGAATTGGGATTGAATCAATTTCGGTTGGCCCTGAAAGCACAAGCAAATGTCGTGGGGTTCAATTTGCTGGCTGCCCAAACAAAAGCGGAAGCGAGTACTGAGGTAGCTAATAGGCTACAGGAATTGAGTGAAGTTCTGGTGCAACGAAACCCAGCCGGGGTGGCTCCTCTCATCGAGATTAGGGTTGTAAAGTCAGCCGTTGTTGCCTTTAGAAAGAAGGCAATCGAGGCCAATGAAGCACTTCAGTCTGCACTCTTTGAAGCCAATCTGCTTCGAGGCCAAGCACTGGGAACACCCCTTACAATAAAGAGTATGCCGGTGCTTCTGCCAAGCCCACCACCGATGGCGGATTTTCTGGATTCAGCTCGTAGCAATAGTTTCGAACTTCGCATGCGTGAGGTCGAGCTGGAACAGCAGAACCTGAGTGTAAAACTGAGACGCAACGAGCGTTGGCCGGAGATATCGGTTGGTCCATTTGTTTCTCAACAAGACGACATTGAGCGTCAGACGATTGCAGGCATTGGCATCTCGTTGCCCCTGCCATTCTGGAATCGCAACTCAGGAAATATCGCGAAGGCGAAATCGAGAGAAATTCAAGCTGAGACATCCCTATATCTGAGTCGACTACAAGTTGATCGGTCGGTGATGGAGCACACGCTCGCATACCAGCTTCGCTTACAAGAGCTCGGCCAATGGGGGAGTGATGCCTTGGAAGAGTTCAAGGAAGCCGCAGAACTTGGTGACCGTCATTATCGCTTGGGAGCGCTGCCGATTGGAACCTACATGGAGCTTCAACGAGAGTATCTCGATGCGGTCGAGGCCATCGTAGACCTCCAAGCGGAAGCTATCGAGGCACGAGGTCAACTCGAAGTGTTGACAGGCCTGGGGCCAGAAATTTGGGCCATGAAGGAGAAAGAATTATGAATCGTATTAAGGTTATAACGGTGTGGATTTCGGTGGTAAGTCTTTTTCTGCTGGTGGCGGTTTCCGGATGTAGCGGCGGCCATTCAGAAGATGACGGTCACGGTCATGGAGCTGGAGGCGGTCATGGGCATGCGCACGGCCACGGAGCAGAGGAAGGTGGAGGAGCGGAGTTTGCCGAAGGCAAAGGACTTATCATCCACGAAGAAGCAAGCAAGGTAATTGGATTGAAAACTGCCGAGGTGACGGAAGACCAATTGGCTTTGAGTTTCTCTGCGGTAGCACAGGTCTTTCAAATAAAGAAGATGGTTGATGGGGGGACGAACAAGGCCCAGGCCAGTGCGATGATTTCCTCATCGGACGCCGAGACGTTAGAGCTAGGAAAGAGCGTCAAAACGTTTGTGCCAGGACGGGAAGAGCCTTTGACCGGCCACCTAACACACCTCGACAGCGGGACTAGGGAAGCTATCGAGCGTGTCGAGGCAATTGTCGACGTGCCACTGAACGATGTCCAAGTGAAAATCGGAACGTTCTTGAAGGTAGAATTCGCAGGAAAGAATCGCAACGTATTTGCGATGCCTCGCAGTGCGTTATTGAAAGCTGCGACGGGAAATTTTGCGTATGTCAAAAATGGAGATCGTTTTCTCAGAACGGAGGTCGAGGTCGGTGCATCAGGCGACACTATGATTGAGGTGCTTGGCGGGGTCTACCCGGGAGATGTTGTCGCTAGTGAGGGGGTCGAAGACCTCTGGTTGATTGAACTACGTTTTACAAAGGGTGGTGGTCACAGCCACTAAAGGGGAAACAAGATGATAGATAAAATTTTTGAATTCGCGATCAAGCAACGAGTTTTCGTACTGATAATGGTCGTGGGGATCGTTGCCGTCGGAATTTCCTCGGCGTTGAAGCTGCCCATTGATGCCGTTCCAGACATTACGAACGTTCAGGTGCAGATTAATACCTCTGTGCCGTCCCTGGCTCCCGAGGAAATCGAAAAATTGGTGACCTATCCCATAGAAATCGAGATGGGGGGGATTCAAGACCTGATAGAGGTGCGTTCGATTTCCAAGTTTGGCTTGTCACAAGTGACACTTGTGTTCAAGGAGGGCACGGACATTTACCTGGCCCGTCAGCTTGTGAGTGAGCGGCTGCAAAATGTCGTGGATGCGTTGCCCCCTGGCATCGACCTGCCTCAGATGTCTCCCATTTCAACTGGATTAGGCGAAATATACTTCTATGTATTGAAATACGCGGATGACGGGACGAATGTGCCTGAGACAGAACAGGAACGGATGATGCAGTTGCGGCTAATTCAGGAGTTTGTAGTAACTCCCATGTTGGTCAGTGTTGATGGGGTGACCGAAGTCAATACCTCAGGTGGCTACGCGAAACAGATAGTCGTGTTTCCAGACCCGCAGAAATTGATGAGTGTCGGCCTAACCTATGGAGAGTTGGCTGCGATGCTTAGCGAGAATACCGAGAATGCGGGCGGGAGCGTTGTGGAGCAGGCAGGTGAGAACATTACCATCCGGGCATCTGGTCGCGTGTACACAACAGAGGAAATTGCCAAGCTTCCGTTAAAATATGGAGCGGGCAATGAGGCGATACTCGTTGAGGATGTTGCGGAGGTCGGAATTGGTTCCAGTGTACGCACGGGGGCAGCGACCTACAATGGGGAAGAAGCGCTGATCGGCGTCGCGATGATGTTGCTTGGTGAGAACAGCCGTCTTGTGGCTCAGAGAGCGCATCAAAAAATTGAGGAAATTCAAAAGCGTCTTCCCGAAGGGATCGAGATAAAGACGGTCTATAATCGAACGGACCTTGTCGATCGCACGATACGGACGGTCGAAAAGAATCTCATAGAAGGGGCATTGCTCGTGATCGTGATTCTGATGCTGCTGCTAGGCAATGTCAGAGCTGCCATCATTGTGGCGTTGGCGATCCCGTTATCGATGTTGTTTGCGCTAACGGGAATGGTTCATCTGGGCGTGTCGGGAAATCTGATGAGCCTAGGCGCGATCGATTTTGGGCTGATCGTTGATGGCTCGGTTGTGCTTGCCGAGAATATCATTCGATTGCTTTCGGAGAAACAGCACAAGCTTGGGCGATTGCTCACCAAACGTGAGCGACTAAACACCATACTGCTTGCTTGTAAGCAGGTCGGACGACCAATGGTCTTTGGTGTTGCCATCATCACGATTGTTTATTTCCCGATTCTCTCGCTTGTCGGTGTGGAGGGAAAAATGTTCAAGCCAATGGCCATTACGGTGATTCTCGCTCTTGTTGGTTCACTGCTTCTGGCTCTCACGATGGTTCCAGCACTGTGTGCCTTTCTAATGAGCCGAAAGGTGAGTGAAAAGGAGAGCCCCTTAATGCATTTGGCAAAAGTAGTTTATCAACCCATTTTGCGGTTTTCACTAAGGTTTCGATGGCTAGTGACTGCTATGATGGCCGGAATCTTCGCCCTAGCTGTCGTGACTTTTGGGAAATTAGGAGCGGAATTTGTGCCGCAACTTGACGAAGGTTCCCTAGCGGTGCAGATGATTCGAACAACGAGCATCGGCCTGAAGGCTTCCATAGATATGGAGAAAAAGGCAGAGAAGCTCCTGTTAGAGCAGTTCCCTGAAGTCACCCACATCATTTCTAGACTCGGCACTCCAGAAGTGGCAACGGATCCAATGGGAGTCAACGTTGCGGATACCTATGCGTTGCTCAAACCCCCATCCGAATGGCGGCTTGTTGACGGGGATCCCATCTCCAAGGAAGAGCTAGCAGAGCTCATGGGTGAGGAATTGAAGGCCAACTTCCCGGGGCAGGCGATTCTTTTTAGCCAACCTATCGAGCTTAGGTTTAATGAATTGCTTTCAGGCATTCGGGCTGATTTGGCTATCAAGGTCTTCGGAGAAGACTTCGAAGTTTTGGAACAAGTCGCCTCTGAGATTCGGGAGATTGTCGAACAGGTTCCAGGAGCTGGGGATGTCGAATTCGATGCAGTCGGCAAGGCTCCCCTGTTTGAAGTCAACATGGATAGGGAAGCGATGGTTCGCTACAACGTGCATGCTGCTGAGGTGAACGAGGTCATTCGAGCTGGCTTTGCCGGAGCCGAAGCTGGAATCGTCATTGATGGCATCTTTCGATACCCCTTGGTCGTGAGGTTGCCGGAATCCGCTCGCCAAGACTTGGAGGCCGTGGCCCAGATGCCAATTCGTACTGAGGGCGGAGGGGTGATCAGCTTAGAGCAGGTAGCGAACTTCGAGGTGGTGGAGCGTGTTAACACGATTAATCGCGAAGCATTTCAGCGACGGTTGACCATTATGGTCAATTTGAGAGGGCGAGATACGGAAAGTTTTGTTAATGAGGCCCAAGCGAAGATAGCAGAGAACGTCGATATTCCCGAAGGCTACTTCGTCGAGTTTGGCGGAAACTTCAAAAACCTACAAGAAGCGCGTAGACGGTTAGCGGTCGTGGTGCCTGTCGCATTAGCGCTCATCTTTCTACTGATATTCGCGACCTTTCGTAGTTTTCGGCAAGCCGTCTTGGTGTTCACAGCGGTTCCGCTAGCGGTTACAGGAGGGGTGTTCGCACTGTGGGCGAGGTCAATGCCATTTAGTATTTCCGCCGGCGTTGGATTCATCGCAGTGAGCGGAATCGCGGTACTGAACGGGTTGATGATTATTACATTCTTTAATCAATTGAGAGAGCAAGGAGAAGACCTGAAAACAGCCGTGTGGGACGGTTCGCTGTTGCGTCTGAGACCGAAGCTAATGACAGCACTGGTGGCAAGTTTGGGATTTGTTCCGATGGCCATTGCTACGAGTGCTGGAGCGGAGGTTCAACGTCCGCTTGCAACAGTCGTTATCGGAGGCGTCATTAGCTCGACTTTTCTCACACTCGTTCTGTTGCCAACCCTCTACGCCTGGTTGGAACGGAAGAGCGAAGTGCCGACAGCCGAGAATGCGGACTTTTTGGACGAAAACTCTGATGGAGAGCAGGCAGATAGAAACGATGAAACCGACTCGAGTGAGTCGAAGTAAATAAACAACCAGAAATAAGGAAACGAAAATGAAGCAAACGATAAAATCGATAATATTAGTAGTCGGGCTTTGCTGCTGGATTCCAGCAGCCTACGCAGCCGACGACCATGACCACGATCATGCCCATGCAGCGGGCCCAAGAGGTGGAAAACTCTTGGAGAATAGTCCTCCACATGCGGAGTTCTTGGTAGAAAAGGACCGGACAGTGTCTTTTGCATTCTATGACGAAGAGCTCAAGCCCGTGGCGGCTTCCGAGCAACAAGTCACTGTTATCGCTGAAGCAAAATCCGGCCGCGTTGAATTCCCTTTGCCAAGCATGACGGAAAGCTTGTTTCGAAAAAGCAACTTCCAGAAGGGGACGGTTACCGCATTGTTGTTCTGTTGAGAGGCAAACCAGGGGCCGAATCAGAGAATTTCCGCTTCGAGTTCCATGATGAAGTGTGCGGCGAGTGCAAGCGCGCTGAGTACGCTTGTATTTGTGAAGAGGGCGAGCACGAACACGGCAAGGAAGGGCACAAAAAGGGAGACGGCCACGATCATTAGATCCTGAACCAACGTGGAAGGCGTTGCTAACTCTCATGTGGAAGGAGTGGTTGCATCAATTTAAGACCCATCCACGAACACGTAGGATACTACGTGAAGCATCGCCGCCGCCATGGGCGATGCGTGAAATCAGCCCAGCAGAAGAGCGGCGGCGAAACAAAAGGGCACATCGTAGTAGAGCGAGTCGCAGGCAGAAATGGCAACTGCAGCAGAAGTTGAAAGAGCGAAAGTCGACACGACGATGGATAATCGTCGGAATCGTCATACTACTGGGATACACGTTCTTTTACTTCCGTCACCTGCGACGAGCTCTATCTACGGGAAGTGGCCGGCCGCATGGCGGCCACTTCCACAATCATCACAAGCACTAAACCAATTTTTATGATCATGAACAACATGAAGATTTCTGTGTTCACACTCTTACTGGGTGTGTTTTTGGTCACTGGAACGCAAGTCCAAGCCATGCCGCGTATGTGGCGGAGCATTTGTGGCAAAGTTGACAGGATTTATCCTGAGGAAAAGATGGCGGTACTGATTACCGAGGATAAAAAGAAGAAAGTTCTGCTATTTACTTGGAATAAGCGGACCCGTGCGTATCGCAACGGTGTGCCGGTCGCTAAGGTAGAGTTCAAGGAAGGAGAGCAGCTTTGCTTGCACTATCGAACACCACTATTTGGAGAGCGCCGGGCGACTAAAGTGTTTCTTGGAGGCCCCAAAAGTCCTGAGAAATCACCGAAGCCTGAGTAGTTAAAACTAAAGGCATGGTTCCCGATGAACTGTCTCAGCTGGCCCTCCCGCCGTCATTGTCATTGCTGGGGAGTACGCTTTGGATATTCAGAGGGGTTTTAGTCAAGACGAATGGAGGAAACATTGAGTCAAAGTGAGACAGTAAATCAGGATACCGAGACCGCGATTCTCGTGGAAGGAATTGATTGCGAGAATGAAGTCAATCTTATCGAGGATGTGCTCTGGCGTGTCGAAGGAGTGATGAATGTTCGCACCAATATCATGAAGGGCGAAGTGACGATAATCCACGACGGCACTTGTGATCCGAAGAATATCCTGAGGACGGTTAGCGGTGCAGGATTTTCGGCAAAGCTCAACTCAGACAAGGGGGCGACAACAAGCAGCGGAGGGCAGAAGGGCCGTCTATTGTCGGTGCTTGTTTCGGGTGGTGCAACTGGATTGGGACTCTTACTCATGTGGATGGGTTGGCTTGCGCCAGTTGGGGAACGAGCGAGTTTTGGGATAGCCATTGTTGCTGGAGCCTGGTTCATCGTGCCCAAGGCGATTGCTGCCGCCAGGCGGCGTCGCCCGGACATGAATCTCTTGATGACGGTAGCTGTTACCGGAGCCATCGGAATTGGTGAGTGGTCCGAAGGGGCTGCGGTGACGTTTCTCTTTGCGCTGTCAGAACTATTGGAATCCTACAGCGTCGCACGAGCGAGACGAGCGATTCAGTCTCTATTGAATCTCTCTCCTATCACTGCCCTGGTAAAAAGGGGTGATGAAATCAAAGAAGTCGCCGTAGAAGGGGTGGCGGTAGGAGAGACGATTATCGTAAAGTCGGGTTCCCGTGTGTCCTTGGATGGTGAAGTAATCGCCGGACAGTCTGCCGTTGATCAAGCGCCGATAACGGGTGAGTCGATGCCAGTTGAAAAGTCTGAAGGCGACATCGTCTATGCCGGGACGATTAATGGCGAAGGGTCGCTAGAAGTTAAAGTGACCAAAGGCTACAAAGATACGACATTGGCTCGTATTATCCACTTGGTAGAAGAGGCGCAGTCGGAGAAAGCACCTTCGGAGAGGGCGATTGATGTCTTCGCGAAATACTACACACCCAGCGTGATGGTATTTGCAGTGCTACTGTTTTTGGTGCCCACAGCTTTGAATCCGGCAGACTGGATGACTTGGTTTTATCGGGCCTTAGTCTTGCTGGTGATTGCCTGTCCCTGCGCTCTCGTTATATCCACGCCCGTATCAATTGTTTCCGGTTTAACTGCGATGGCTCGGCGAGGAGTATTGATTAAGGGAGGAGCCCATTTGGAGACTATTGGAAGGGTAAGTGCTTTGGCGGTCGACAAGACCGGAACGATTACCGTAGGCCAGCCTCGAGTGACTCAAGTCGTCATTGTTGAGGCCAAATGCGAAGACGAAGTTTTGCGAATTGCTGCAGCAATCGATATCCATTCGGAGCATCCTCTGGCTCAGGCGATTGTCCGTCATGCTGACGAGAAGGGCATTGATTATGTACGAGGTGAGAATTTTCAATCCAACACGGGGAGAGGAGCCGAAGCCGAGATTGATGGTCATTACTATTTTGTCAGCAATCACCGTTACGCTCACAATCTAGGCCTTTGTTCTGAGGAACTTGAAGAGAAACTCTCTGCGATCGAACGGGAAGCTCAATCTGTCATCATTGTAGGGCATCGACCTCACGAAGTGTGTCGGGGAGAGATTCTTGGAATCATCGGAGTGGGGGACACGGTTCGTGCTGAGGCAAACCGAGCAATTGAACTGCTCCACAAGGTAGGAGTTAAACGAGTGGTTATGCTCAGTGGCGATAATCAGCGGACTGCAAACGCCATAGCCAAAATTGCCGGAATCGATGAGGCGTATGGCGACCTTCTTCCAGAGCAAAAAGTGGCAAAAGTAAAGGAGCTTACTGCGAATCATAGGCATGTTGGGATGGTTGGAGATGGAGTAAACGATGCTCCGGCTATGGCAGCCGCGTCAGTAAGTATCGCGATGGGGGCAGTAGGAACGGATACTGCAATCGAGACAGCAGATATAGCTCTGATGCAGGACAATCTCTTGGAGATTGGAAAAGCGATCCGTCTAGGTAGGCGTACCGTTCGAATTATTCAGGCTAATATCGTGTTTGCTCTTTTGGTGAAGGCAATCTTTCTGGCATTGGCTGTCATGGGAACCACTAGCCTCTGGTTGGCGATTCTCGCCGATACGGGAGCAACACTCATTGTAATCGCCAATTCGTTGCGGCTACTAAAGACGACTGCTGCGGACGGAGAAAGGTAAGGATGTTCAATCTGCAAATGGCTGATCAATGGTCATGACGATGGAAATTCACATCCTTCTGCCCTTGCTGTTTGTGCCTGCAAAGATTCTAGGCACAATGGCAAGTAGATTTGGTGTTCCCGCCGTAATCGGAGAAATCGTTGCAGGCTTCCCTCCGCCCAGCAATCATGGTTCTTTTCTCCTGCTGAGACCTATGGTTCAGAGGGATACACGAGGTGCAGAAAAACTATATTCGCTAGTTTGTTGTTCTGAGAATCGGAGATTTCGCACATGGATGGACCGAATTCTGTGCTGCTGTCTGCCATAGCCTAGTGTCGTGTTTTTGGCGAGTCCTCGCCAGGACTCGTACGGTAGGCCGTGAGAAACAGCAGTGAAGGTTACGGGGCAAGTCGAGAGTGTTGGTGTCGCGAATGATGCGGTCCTTCGCCTGCTGAGCCGGTAGCTTGTTGTGTTTGGGGATCGGCCCGTGTTAGGTGGCGGGCTTCTGAGATTCGAGAGATTCCGTGTCGTTGCTTGATGGTTAGTTCACGACTTCCCGGACTCAATGGATGACGGCTTTGGTTACGCTCGCGAATCGTTATTCAGGCTGTAAGATACAATAGTCTAACTTGTCTACATACTTAACCTAAGGTAGAATGCCTGCTTTTAAAATCTATGCAAAACCGACGAGAATGGCTCAAAGGGATAGGGTGTACAGTGATGGCTCCGTCTGTTATGACAGCCAATATTTCTGCTGTCGGCCAGGGGGAAAGCAGGAGTTCGGGGACTGAATATCATGAGTTCGATCCAGATGTTGAACTTAAACTAACAGCCTCAAGTGGTAGAGCTCCAATTTGGGAGGGACCCAAAACACCTATACTTAGGTTCTTTGGTGAAGTGATAAAAGGACGGAAAGGGGCAGTCCGAGAGAGTGGTGGTTTTTTAGGCCCGATCCTTGACTTTGTTCGAGGTGAAAAGATACGGATCATTTTCGAAAACCGACTCGAAGAACCGACTATCGTGCATTGGCACGGCATGATTGTTCCCGAAGCAGCTGACGGTCATCCGCAATTGGCGATTGAACCGGGTGAGACTTACACCTACGAGTTTGAAGTGATTAATCGGGCAGGAACGTATTGGTACCACACTCACCCTCATGGTCGGACGGGATATCAGGTGTACCACGGGTTGGCGGGTGTGCTTTTGGTGCGTGATCCCGACGAAGACACGATCGGATTGCCTTCAGGACAACAGGAACATGTCATGGTCATTCAAGACCGGAGGGTGGATGAAGAAAATCGATTCCGCTATAAATCTGGAATGGCGGACCAAATGATGGGTGTTCTGGGTGATCGTATTCTTGTTAACGGGCAGGCAAACAAGACCATTGAAGTTTCACGTAGTCCCAATCGCCTTAGACTACTCAATCTATCCAATGCACGTCTCTACAAACTTGCCTGGTCCGATGGATCACCCATGCAGGTTATTGGAACTGATGGGGGATTATTATCGAATGAAGAAGGGCCTCTTGAAAAACCATTTGTTGTTTTAGGACCAGCAGAACGAGTGGAACTATGGAAGGATTTTTCTAGTCGTCCGGCCTTATCAGAGATAAGCCTGATAAGTGAAGAATTCTCAATCGAGATGGCCATGGGGATGGGGCCCAGAAGGCAGGTTTTTCGTACAGGTGATGGGAGAGGCCCAGGCATGATGGGGATGATATCAGGGGTAGGCGATAAAATTGAAATAGCAACTTTTCGTATTGCTGATGAGGAGCTGGTGTCTGGAAAGCTCCCCGTTTTACCGGAAAGGAAATTGGTGCTCCCTGAAGTGAAACGAACCGTTGAAACCCGCTTGGGATTTAGGATGATGCAAGGTTTCCTTAATGGTAAACAATGGAACATGGACGATATGAAGCACGTGGATCCAGATGAGGTATTGGTGCTTAACAAGCCGGTGGCTTGGACATTTGAGAACGTCAGCGAACCTGGGATGCTTATGCCTCACCCCATGCACTTGCATGGGGTGCAGTTTAGGGTTTTGGAACGCAAGGGTAACGGTGCTGGGGAATTGGCGAAGGGGATCGTTGATGTGGGCGATAAAGACACTGTGATGGTTTTTGCCGGAGAAACGGTAACCGTTCAGTTTACTCCCACCATCGAGGGACTCTTTCTATACCATTGTCATAATCTAGAGCATGAAGATGCCGGAATGATGCGGAATTTCCGCGTTGACAGATCCTAAACTCTTAATCTTTGAAGTACGTTGCGTCTGATTTGCTTTGAAACAAGATGTGTTCAGTTTAGTAAATGGTTAGTGGCAACCAATCGCAGGTGGCGTGCCAGCGTGACAAACGAACGATTGGACTCCGGCTCAAGCTTCTTGGACTTGGCCCTGCTGTCTGTAACAGCCTTGTGTCGTATTTTTGGTGAGTATTCGCCAGGATTCGTACGATAGGCCGTACGAAACAGCAGGGTTGGATTCCTCGACGAATTGGAGGAATGAGTGTCTTGTTTTCTGTAGTTTCTGTCAGCTATTCAGGATTGCAAATACTCGACGGATTAAAATCAGATTAAGAATCTGTCTGGAGCCTAGGTGTCGTCGGGCTCACAGGAATCAATTGCTGAAGAGTTTTTCCAACAGTTTCCAACAGTAAACTTTCGTTTTGGTTCGGGACAATGACTCGTTTAGGTTGTTTTGTTGTGGCTGTAAGTTGTTGTTGATTAGTTGTTTAATGGGTGTAGTCCCGAATTGTCTCGTTCATACGGTTTCGGTTTCGTAAACCGTCGGTCGTCAGTTCAAATCTGACCATTGGCTCCACTTTTTTGATTTAGACGCTGCCGGGTCCAATCTCCACGTTCTGAGGCTTCCATGAAGTTGCTATCCCCACGTGGGTCTATTGGCTTTCAACTTTCTAGCGTTCGGAACCCGTTCGTCTTGTCGGACCGATTCTTGGGATTTCCGCTCGCATATCTAGATCCTCCGATCTAACGAACGCTGATTCTCTTCTGACGCGAGTCTCACGAATTAGCCTTGCTGTTTCGAGTCGACAGGCGTTAAATCTTAAGCTGAACCCGTCGAATGATAACAGGCCCAGCCATGATGAATTGTGTTCTGAAACGGCGCCCGCGAGTAAGCTGGGCGTTTACCTTGATTGAATTGTTGGTGGTGATTGCGATTATCGCCATTCTGGCTGGAATGTTGTTGCCCGCCTTGGGACGAGCAAAAGAAACAGCCAAGCGAACGAGTTGCTTGAATAACACCCGCCAGCTCGGTCTGGCTCATGTCATGTATGGAGATGATCACAACGGCTTCTATCCGCCGCGAGCGAGCTCGAATCGATGGCCAGGGCAACTGCAGCCGTACTACCAAGACACCGATCTGCTTCGCTGCACGAGCGATAAGCGACCACCTACAAGAAACAACCAATCAACGTCTCAGCGATCCGACCAAGAGATTCACCCCGATGATGCCTTTCGCAGTTACATTATCAATGGATGGAATGACTACTTCGAGAAAGTCTTAGGAACCCGCTTTAGCATGAGCGCCCTCAGTGGGATGTCGATGAGAGACAGCGGCATCTCGAGTCCATCGCAGACCATCGTGATGGGGGAGAAAAAATCTGACTCTACTCATTTCTACATGGATTTCCTCGAAGGTCAGGGCAATGACGTCGATCAAATCGAACGTGCTCGGCACAACTCAACCCAAAAAAATGGCACAGCGGGAGGCTCAGTCTACACCTTCGCAGATGGAAGTTCTCGGTATATCAAATATCGAGGGGTTCTGTATCCTCTGAACCTTTGGTCCGTTACCGATCACTTCCGCACCAATCGGGCAATGAGCAATTAAAGAAAGGGTTCCATCACTAAGAATTCGCTCACCAACTCTAGGTGAGACAAGCTGGCATGTTGCTCATCTCTGGGCGCCTCGAACGCATTTGAGGGGGCTGTCTCCGCAAGTCATTCCTTCAGTTTAGGCCCTGGTTGACAGCCTGAGCGAAGGCGGCTTGCTGTTTTAAGAATGTAGTGGGCGACGTTCCCGCGAATTGTCCGAAATCCCGAATCAAATGTGGTTGATCGAAGTATCCGGAATCCAGAGCCACCTGAACCCAATCCACGCCCGCTCCTTGACTGACCAATGCGTCGAAGACGCTCCTGAACCGAACGATCCGGCAATACGTCTTCGGTGAAGTGCCCACTTCTCTTTGAAACGCCGTTTCAAGGCTGCGTCGACTTCTCCCGACCAGCGATGCAAGACGCTCCACAGGGATCCGCCCTTGGTGTCGGGCGATGGACTCCAACGCCCCTCGGACGTAACCGCTTTCCCGATCCGGGTCGATTGATCGCATGAGAAATCGGCAGCAGGCCGCGATTCGCTGTGAATCGTTTTCTGAATCCCTAATTTGATCTATCAGCTGATCTGATTCGGGGAAGAGCTCATGAACGGGAAGGCGTCTATTCGTGAGAGATTGAAGCGACGCCCCAAGGAAGGGTGCCATCCCACTTGGGTGAAACCGAATGCCGATCATGCCCACATTCTCGGAGCTCTCAAGAACCAGGGCTTGTGTGAGCTGGCCGCAGACTACAGCGACGGGTTGGCGTGTGAAAACCCCGGTCTGATCTAGCTCAGCAAATGGCGATCCGAAATGAACGATGATTTCCGGAGAGCCATCCGCGACGATCTTATCGGGCACAGGTGTAGTGGAGCGACTTTCAAAAACCCAGAACGACTTGATCCACGGGGCAAGCATAAGTGGCGGAGGATATTCTTGGTGCCGCATGCGAATATTGGATTGAGCCGTTCGCATTCTATTGTGACGCCTCCAAAGGATAATTGGCAATCGGAAAGGGCATTGGGCATTTCATGCCGCACAGTGAGGAAACCAGCGTCCGTTGCGGAGGTAAGGTCTAGGTAGTGCGAGCGTACTCGCGAGCCGTTCAGCCCAGCGTTGAACTGGTTGCAAAAGTCGCTCGCGGCGAACAATCACGATCCATTGGTGGGAGTTTATCCTCATGCGCTTCGATGATTCCGGGTTCGCGATCATCCTCGCAACGATCGGCTCGCGAGTACGCTCGCCCTACCTAGGGATGTTCTCGATATCTTTCCTCTGTACCCTTTCTTGGGGGGGCTCTGTCTTTATGCGCCGAGTTTCCTGTATCCGAAAACGGCAAGTATGAGAAACAGCGTGGCGCCAACGAGACGTCCAACAAGATAGCTCATCACCTCAGGTTTTTCAGCTCCAAGCGTCAGAAGGGCGAACCCGGTCAGGATGATCTGGACTGATAAGAGGAGGATGAGAATTGCCAGGAAAATTTTTCCGATCGTTTTTACGGTGCTCATCTGAAGGAGACACTAGTTGGACTGGTTAGAATGAATAGTCATTTCTTGTTGTTTTATTCAAAGGCTCTTATTCATTTTCGCAGAATTCTTGACGCTATACTGATTCGTAGAGATCCGAATGCGAGGGAAACGGCCTGTGGTGTTCGGCCATTGGTCCAGCGACTGAGTGAGGGGATATTGAGACCTCTGAACATGGCGTTCGTTTGAGTCATGAAGGAGAGCGGGGGCGCTCCTGAATTGCTATCAAGATGTAGGTGGCTTATGGTTCCGGATCTGCTGCGATCGGCTGGTTGAGATTCGAGCGATGGATTAGTGGATAAGCTCTAAGGAACCTCAGTATTAAAGGGTAGTAATGAATGAATGGCCAAAGGCGGTGACGACATCCTCGATCTGGATTTCCATCGGTTTCTCTCTAGGCTACGGTCTGTTCAAGATGAACTTCACTGGGGGAGCAACCATTCCGGTACTCTTGTCTTTGACCGTTTTCTTAGTTGGGGCGGGAGTGATCTCTACTGCCATCGTCTGGCGAGTGAGGGGATCGGACCGCGATTCCCGCAGGGATTAATTCGTTCATAGCGATTCAATCGTTGCTCCGAGTGCTTGTTTCTTGGCTTTCTGCAAGCATTGGGCGGTTTTGGATGGAGGGTTCCTAACTTCGCTATACCGGGTTGTGATGGATTCAGGCTCGCTCTCGTTTGGTGTCACTGATACGGTTCGGAGATCTCCGACGAAGTCGTTCAAACGTATCCAAAGTTGTTAATGATGCTTGCAACAATTCATTCCCTTTTCTCGATCCTTATCGTTTTCATCATATCTGTGGTCGGCACAACAGTCGCGGCCCAAGATCGGAATGCTGTACCAAAGAGAACTTTTGAGGATGTGTCCTACGGTAGTCACGTGAATCAAATCATCGATTTCTGGCAGGCCGATGTCGACGGTCCGGCTCCACTAGTCGTTTTCATCCACGGAGGTGGATTTAAAGGTGGTTCGCACAAAAAAACTTCCGGGGCAAAAGTCCGTGAATACCTCGATGCGGGAATTCACCATGCATCGGTCGAGTATCGATTTATGAAACACGCCCGCTTGCCGGCAGCACACGAAGACGCTGTCCGTGCCCTACAGTTTCTGCGCAGCAAGGCCAAGGAATGGGGGATCGACAAGACACGAATTGCCGCCTACGGGGGATCCGCAGGAGCGCAGCTAGTGGCTTACTTGGCTTGGAACGATGACTTTGCGGATTCTGAAAACGAGGATCCGATTGCACGAGAGTCGTCCCGCTTAACGGCTGTAGCTCCGACGGGAGGGCAATCGTCGATGAATCTGGACTGGTGGGTGAAGAACATCCCAGGCTACAAACGTTCGTTTCATCGAAGCAGTGAATCTCAGGCTTACAACGATCTTTCGAGCATTGAAAAGCGAGCGCTTATAAAGGAGCTGTCGATCGTGACACACATCAGTCCTGATGATCCGCCCACTTTTATGTCTTACGGGATGGGGCCTGATGCTGCGATTCCGACTGACCCGAAACGAGCCCGTGGTTGGTCAATTCATCACGTGAAATTTGGTATGGTAATGGAAGAGAAGCTACGCGAGAACGGGGTTGAGGCGTATCTCAAGTATCCCGGAGTCTCTCTTCCTTTCGATTCAGATGTGTCCTTCTTGATTCACCAACTCAAGAAGTAGATGTTATCTAGTTGCTACTGAGTTTTCTAGCTCGTCTCGGATGATTGGGATGCGGGCCGGTTTGCTTGACTCCCCGAAGCGGTCTCATCGTTGCTTGAGAGTCTTTCGCTCGTTAGAAAAGACATCCCCACTCGGTTTTTCGGGTAGTGTGGCTTTCCAGTCTGACAGGAGCTTCAACATGGCCTGCGTGACCTCCGGCATTGATTTGTGCAGATCCGTTTTCTCGTAAGGATCTGCAGCGATATCGTGAAGCTCGACGTGACTGCTATCTCGACTGCTTACCAGTTTCCATTTTTGATGAACGACGGCGTAGCTTACCCAGTGATCAGGACGATTCTTGGGGGCCGGCCAGTTGGTTCCGTAGTTCCAGAAAAGTGGTTTGTTACGAAGAGGAGCTGCTCGGCCCTTTAAGGTAGCCAGTTGGCTGACGCCGTCAGGCTTGTAGCTTGCTGGTAAAGTGACTCCAGCGAGTTCACAAAAAGTCGGGAGTAAGTCGACACCTGAGATGAGAGACGTGTCGTCCACTTTGCCTGCGGCGATCTTTCCGGGCCAGCGAGCGATGAAGGGAACCCCGATCCCTCCCTCGAAGAGCGCCGCTTTGTAGCCGCGGCGGCCGCCGGTGATGCCTTTGGAAGCTGCAATGCCCCAACCGGCACCCGTTGCGGTATCGTAAGATAGTTTGAGCTCCGATGGCCCGGAAGCACGGGCAGGGCCATTGTCGGAGCTGAAGATGACAAGGGTATTATTCGTGACTCCCAAACGATCAAGGGCATCCAGCACCTCGCCAATCCGGTCGTCTGCGTGCGAGAGCACGGAGGCGTAGATTCGATCTTCATGATTCTCTAGGTGCCTGAAGCGCCACTCATACTTTGGAACGGTGTGGAAAGGCGTGTGAGGCTCGTGAATCCACAGGTTGACGAAGAAGGGCTTGTTTGACGCGACGGACTTCTCAATGAAAGAAATTGTGTGTTCGGAGTCCTCGTGGACGGGCATTTGCTCGCCGGCGCAATTGAAGGCTCCGTATTCGTCGTAACCGTAGATTCCGGGGAGGGGCGAGTCGGGGATCATATCGTTTGCTAGATGCCACTTGCCGTAATGTGCCGTTGCATAGCCTGCACCTTGGAGGAACCGGGGCAAGAGTGGGGCTTTTGGATCGAGCCAGTCGGGCATGTTCCGGCGCGCGTTGCTTGGGACCCAAGCGAAGTGACCGTCGATGTTGTAGCGTGCGGGAAAGTGGCCTGTCATCACAGCGGTGCGACTTGGGGAGCAAACGCCGCTTGCCGTGGTGAAACGGTGGAAGTCAGTGCCTTCGCGTGCTAGACGATCGATGTTTGGTGTCTTGACGTAGGGATGCCCGTGGCAACTCAGATCGCCCCAGCCCCAATCATCGGCGAAGATGAACAAGATATTGGTTTTTTCAGCCGTGGCTGGGAGGGTGATGAGTGTGCAGGCGAGAAGAATGAAGCAGAGTCTCATAGGGCGTCCTGGGATATAGGGCAGGTGTCGTTGGTTTAACTGTCAGGGAGATCTAGGGCTGTTTCTGTGAAGAGGGGATCCATTTCAGTTCGCGAAACTCCGGCGCGGGTCCTTTCCAAGCTTGGCCTACTTTTCGTGTGGCATTGGGGCGTTGCCGGCGGAGCGTCTCTTGGGCTGAATACCTCAATTCCATGATGCCATCAAAGCGAGTCAGCGTGTCACCACGGGCATCGGCGAACTGTTCCGGCGACAGAGTGTAAGATTGCCAAGATGTCGAGGCGGTAAGGGGCAGGAGAGCCGCATAGTCATCAACCCCGATCACGAGCTGGTTGTCCCTGGCAGAGCGGACCTTGATGCTGAGGTGAGCCCCTTTCGGCGGAGCCCAAGTAGCATCGTTCACTTTGTGCGTTCGCCGAGCCCACTCTTCTGGCCGATAAGTGAACCAAGACTGCTCCCAATCTCCCTCGAAGTTTTCGATCAGATTCGTTGGGGTGAGTGAGGGGGCCAATTGAGCTGATTGGAGGGCTTCAGACGTGGCGACTACGAGAGGGGTGGAGAGAGTAAACTCATTTGCAGTGTAGACTCGGTAGTAATAACCTGCGCCAGTCACGGTTTCGGGGAGTTCATAGGTAACATTCGCATAAGCCCAAAGAGCTTGCTCCAGAGTGCTCAGTGGGAGTTTTGCCCGCCATGTATCGTTGATGCGCTCAGTTTTCGCGGGATGCCAGAAGCGGTTGATTACACCCTCATGATCATTCTCGGGATCGCTGTCCTGGGTATAGAAGACCTCGACTGAGACGATTGGCATTGAGGACGAGGGTTGAACCCTAAGTTCCGGGCTGTTGTGGTGCGTTTGGAGATGGAGTGAGGTGCTGGGCGTGCTGGGCCATTCAAAGCTCTGCTTGAAATGTTGGTCGAACCAAAGCTGAGTGGCCACTTCAAAGGCTGCGTTGTCTTGGTGGTTATGATGGGGCGAACAGATGACTCGCCAGTCCGAAGACTTGATTTCACCGAGTGCCTTTTTGAGATCATGAATGCGCCCGTGAAAGTCGTTGGCTGGGCTGAGGAAAGCGATCGGGCAGTCGATCTTCTCGAGGTAGGGAACATCGCCCAGGGTGGCTTGGAATAGAGCATCGGCATTGTAGCGGTCGCTCACCCCGCCGCATGAGGGCGCTGCAGCTTTGACTCGCTTATCTGATCCGGCGGTCATGACGGTCAATTTACCCCCCATGGAATGACCGTAGACGCCGAGGCGTGAGCCATCGACTTCGGGCTGGCGCTCGAGAAACGTCAGTGCCCGGCGCGCTGCAAGGGTGCAAAGGAACCAGCTATTGTTTCGCGGTGATTCAATCTCATCGAGAGTCCAAGCGGCTGGGGATGGAATCTTCGGGAAGATATTGTCAGAGTTCCGGCTGGGCGCGTGATAGCCGTCCAGTGCCCCCCAATCTGTCGTGATCCGGTAATTGGGATCGGTCGTTTGCCCCTTCCAAAAGAGTTCTACTTCGGTCGGCGAGACGCGGTAGTTAGGTGCGTTGATTCGGCCTGCCCAAGAGATTGAAATAGTGGCGTAGCCGCGTTTGGCGTTCGTTAACACGGCTCGGTAGTCCGCGTATTGGCCTCCACCGTGAATTTGGACGAGCCCGGGAATATTCCGAGCTTCTCTGGGAGCCCCGTAGATGGCCGCTACCATGGATTTCTTCCCCTTGAACTCACCAACTCGGTAGCGGAGGATGCGCATTTTAACGCCGTCCTCCTCCCACTCGTGAAGTATCTCTTCCTCGAGAGGTTCGAGCCGAGGATCGAAATCAGCCCAGAGTGCTTCAAAGGTCTGCGGGGCCTTTCCCTCGGTCAGGGTAGTGAGGGTGTCTGCTCCAAGAACACAGACTTCAAGGATCGCTGCGAGTGTCAGCGAGAATGAGATCAGTCGGGTTGGTTTGTTAGGATGAATCACAGCTTTAGAGTTTCGCTCTACTTCGTGTTTTGATAAGGGAAGAGACTAAGTTACTCAAAGGTCAAGTTGAGACTCTCAATGATCGGTTTGGACTTGTTCTCGGTGGTATCCGTGATTCTGAGTTCAATCTGGTAGGCGAAGCCCGCTGGGAGATTTTGCAAGTCGAGGCGGGCAGGCGATTTCTGTACTTGTTTGGCGAAGCCCGGAGTGTAGTCGTAGCGTTCCTTAAGAGTTCTCCAGTCAGTCCAAAGATCGACTTCCCCGGTTGCATTCGTATCGACGCCAATCCGCGCTTCGACGGTCTCTACCCAGGGGCCCGGGCTTACGTAGTCGGTTTGCTGCTGGGTCACGAGGTAGAATCGCCCTTCTGCAAAGGTAATATCTGGATCGGGGTGTCCTTTGCCGATGTGATCGCACCAAGTGAAGGGTTGGTTGATGGAGGAAGAAGTGAACCAGCCCACGCTCATACTTTTACTATCGGCGGCATCGTAGTCGCAGAAGAGGTAATACTGTCCCCCGATGGCAATTGCTGCCCAATCGCCATACGCGTTTTGTTCCGGCTCATGGATCGCGTACTCCGCGATGTTGGTTTTGAATCGTTCAGGATTTTCTTTGAGCCAGTGTGGATGCTTGTAGGTTCCGATCTTTCCGATGGGCGTGGTTCGATGATCAACGGGCGGCGTGAGTGGGCGGAAGTCGCTGAATCCGTTAGGACTGACTGCATGGACAGCGAGAGGAGAGTCCCAGGCATGCCGTCGCGCATTGATGGGGCTCCAGTCTTCGATGATGAGGTGGAAATTGCCTTGCAGGTCTCGAATGATGCCGCTGTCGGATCCGTGCGTTGGGTCGTTGTAGGCCATGCCTTTGTTGACTCCGGGCAGACCGTCAAAAAGGTCGGAGTCGATGTAAACGTGGGGATCTTGGTCATTAGGGAAATCGTAGTAGAAATAGGCTTTGCCATCGGCGAACTCAGCACTGGTCATCCACACTGATTTTTTCTCGGTGATAGGGCCGTGATGAACCCAGTGGATCATGTCCCGGCTTTGCCAAGCATGATAGCCCCCTAGCTTTGGTTTCACGCCACCGGGCGCGTCGTATTGATTTGGGAAGGGCGTGGTCTGAAGCGGGATGTCGAATCCTTCCAAGGTGGCCTCCTCAGGTTTGAAGGGTTTTGACGCGTCCGAGTTCTGTCCGCATTTTCTTCGTCCAGGGGCGCCGCCATAGCGGCCAAATAGCCAATAGTCATTGGGCCCCAGAGTGAGGAACACCGGCGCATCCCGAAGGTTCACGGGCCCGAGATTCGGGATGGGATTCCAGTTCTGCCAAACCGGTGATTGTTCCACCGTAAAGTGGAGTGCTTTTCGCTTCGTCTTGAAGGTTCGGAGCTGAGTTCTGAGAGAACCCGTT
Organism: uncultured Verrucomicrobiota bacterium; assembly: GCA_964342405.1. GTDB lineage: Bacteria > Verrucomicrobiota > Verrucomicrobiia > Limisphaerales > AAA164-E04 > UBA2970. The sequence goes on from CAYFGX010000023.1 coordinate 89,118, forward strand.
TCCTCTTTGGGTTCTACGTAACCGTTCTCGATCTTGAGTCCCTCGTGCGAGATGAGCTGCGTCGTCCAATCTTTTTCATTATCGATGCCCCATGTCTTTTCCGCGAGAGTTTCCGGCGTCAGGAGCAGCGAAGCGAAAACAAGCGTGGCGATGGCAAGTGTGAAGGAAGCGGAGGCGAGCTTCTGCTTTCGCGTTAGGAATCCTTTATTCATGAGTGGTCTTAAAATGTGGTCGGGGTTATAGCTAGGTGACTATGCTGACTCGGAAACAACTTGTCACGAAACTACTCAAGGGCATCGAAACAGGAGACCCTGAATCCGTTGCTGTCGTCAATGAAAGCCAATATATCCAACACAATCCATTGACTCGCACGGGTAATGAGGGGCTGGCAGAGCTGTTCGCCCGTTTAGCCAAGACCAATCCTCGCGTCGAGATTGTTCGTGTCTTTCAGGACGGGGATTTCGTGTTCGCCCATACGGACTACGACTTCAATGAGGTGGAGGTGGGCTTTGAGGTCTTTCGGTTTGAAGGTGACCAGATTGTAGAACACTGGGACAATCTTCAAAGCAAACCAGAAAGACTCAATCCCTCCGGGCGTTCGATGTTGGATGGCCCTACAGAAGTGGGTGATCTTCATCGAACAGAATCAAACAAGGCGCTTGTTCGTCGCTTTGTGGAAGACGTGCTATTAAAGGGGAAGTGCGATCAGATCGATCGCTTCGTGTCAGCGGAATCCTATCTTGAACACAATCCAACCATGTCGGACGGGCTTGAGCCTCTCAAGCAAGCATTGTCAGAGGGGACTGAGCGCCGACGTTACGAAACGGTCCACCGCGTGCTCGGAGAGGGTAATTTTGTGCTGGGTGTCTCGGAGGGATTTCTGGATGAAGTTCACGTGTCATTCTACGACATGTTCCGGATAGACGATGGGAAGATTGTGGAGCACTGGGATACGCTCGATGAGGTGCCTCCTCGCGAGCAATGGGTGAATGACAATGGAAAGTTTTAGGAAACCTGTTGGAGGACGTTAAGTTTGGAAGGGTGAAAGCGACAGCTTCGCTCTCGCACTCCAGAAGTCACACATTTGCGGCCCACCGGGGTCAATCCTCATCAGTGGTTAAGGTCCTGGGATGCCGTCCTCCTCGGCTGCCATGAGTTCTTTGCGTTCGAGTTCGTTTTCGGCTTCTGTTTGACGAAGCCAGGCTTCGATGCGAGGAGCTTTGCGGTCGACTTCACTGATGAGCCGTTGCACGTCCTCAAATGAGCGGGTCACGATCGGACGGAGGAAAACCATGAGCTCGACGTCTCGCTCGACTTTATCCCTTTTCTTGAAGGCGTAACCGAGAATCGGAATATCTCCTAGCAAAGGAACCTTGCGGACGATGTCGGACATTTCTTGTTGAATGATACCGCCAAGTACCAGGGTCTCACCGCTCTTAACCACCATGTCTGTTTTGAAGCTCCGGGTATCGAGGATGGCGCCGCCGAAGAGCGTTTCGCCGTTGCGGATATTCGAGGATTCAACGCGAATCTTAAGCGCTACTTCCTCAGAGTTATTGATATGAGGGGTGACTTCGAGAATGATACCGACGTCACGGTATTGAAAACTGTCGTTGCGTCCACCTTCACGCGTGTTGAGAGATCCTGAAATGAAGGGAACTTGAGCGCCGACGAAGAGTTTGCCGAGTTCGTTGTCGGCAACGTTGATCTGCGGTTCCGCCATGACGTTGGCATCGGTGTTCCGACGGAGAAACTGGACGAGAATGTCCAGGTTGACGGTAGAATCCAGAACTCCCGTTTTCAGAGCGTCCGCAGCGGTGGTGCCCGCGAAGACTTTCGTGAATTGGGAGAAGCCATTGGCCTGAAAGGAACCATCGAGGTCATCTGCGTCGAAGACTTGCGCTCCATCAGGAGACCATCTTGTTCCAAGCTTGTCGCGGAAGTCTTTCGAGACTTCCACGATCTTGGCTTCGATGAGCACTTGAGCCGTTGGAGTGTCGAGTGAATTCACAAGCTTAAGGACCTGAGGGAGGAAGTGAACATTGGACGTGATGAGCAGTGAGTTTGTTCGAGCGTCCGGCACTGCCCGAACTCGGCCGATGAGATCGCTAACAGGTCGGGTGGCATTCTGGTTGCCGAACCCACGGAAGCTGTCCTGTTGCCCGCCAAGCCACGGGAAGTAGGCGTCATCTTCTTGCTCCTGCTCGAGTTCGAAGGTTGCTTGTTGCCCATTCTGGTTGTTTGGGTTGTTGTTGTTATTCGGGTTCTGATTGGGTTGGTTTTGATTCTGCCGAAGTGCCGGTGAACCACCCTTGGCGAAAAGAATGTTCACGTTATTCGCGAGTTTGATCGCGTTGGCAAAGTTGAGCGGCACTCTCAATGTCGTTTCGCCGGCGCTCGACGGAACATCGAGCTGTTTGAGAATGTTCTCTACAACAATGAGGTTCTCAGCGGAGTTTGAGGTGACGATGATCGAATTGGAATAGGGTTCGCTCGTGATCTTCAGTTTGCCGAAGAGGCGACCTGATTCGCTGTCGGATGAGTTGTTGGAGCGTCCCCCGTAGTAGAAGAAATCGTAGTAGCCGCGTTCTTGCTGCTGGTTGATGAAGAGTTCGTTCAACACTTCTTCAATGTCTACAGCGCTGACGAACTTAAGCTGATAGATTCGAGGGACAAGGCTGTCGTCGGTGATGGGCTCGTCGAGCGAGAAAATCATTTCCTCGATGCTGGGAATTGCGTTGGGTGGGGCTTGTACGATGACCGTGTTGCGACGGATATCGGCGACGAAGCTTGGCTTGTCATCGCTGGAGTTTGAGCGGGAGTAATTGTAGACGTAGGTATAGCGAGAGCTACTGGTGGAGCCGCCTTGATACAACTCACGCAACTGCTCCGCCACGTCGGTGGCATCCGCGTTCTCGAGTGGGAAGGTTTTGATCGTCGTTTCTTGTGCATCCTCGTTGTCAAGATGCTTGATTAGCTCTTGCATTGCCTGGTAATTGGCTTCGTTGGAGAGAACGATCAGCGAGTTAGAACGGCTGTTCGAGGTGACTTCAATGGTCTCCTTCAGGGAGGTGCCGCTCAACTTTCGGTAGAGCGGGGCGATTTCACGCATCAACTCTTCGCTATCGACGTGATTAAGTGGAATCACGCGAATCGCTACATCCGTCGGTTTTTCCGAGTCGAGAATATTTATGAGCCGCCGAATTTCCTCAATACGAGTCTTCGGAGACGAAACAATCAATCGATTGGTTGCGGAATCGGACCAAAGGCGGATGCCATTGGGGCTGGGCTTTTCAGACGATCTGGAAGGTGAAGACCGTCTTGAAGAACTGGCCGATCCCGAGTTCGGGGCTGAGGCTCCGTCGAGAATGCCACCTAAGAGCGTCGCAAGCTCGGATGCTTCAGCATGTTTGAGTTCGAAAATGTCGATCACAGCATCTGTTTGAGACGCGACGTCGAGTTCGTCAATGAGTGCTGTGAGCAGCTCAATGTTCTCAGCGAAATCTGTGGCGATAATCTTATTCGCATTATCGTCCGTTTCCATGCTTCCGGTCTTGGAGAGGACGTTCTTGATCTTCTCTTTGAGATCGCCGGACTTGATGTGTTGAAGCTGAAAGACTTTGACAACGGGTTGACGACTGTCTGGTGCCTCGTTGTTCTCTTGAGACAAGAGAGTGGGGTTGATCTTGGGTTGTTTGCCTTCAGGGAGAATAAAGATCGAGGTGTCCGATTCGATCGCATTGAATCCCTCAAGAGCGAGTGCCTGGTAGACCAATTCGATTGCCGCTCGCTTGTCCATTTTGAGCGTGCTGATGATGGTTAGGTTGCAGTTGACTTGTGGATGTTTCACAATGCTTTTGCCGGTCGATTCCGCGAGCCACTGGCTGATCATATCGATGCGGGCTTCTTTGAAACTCAGAAGCATCTTTCCATCGTCCTCGCCTTCTTCGTCTTCTTCTGCTGCTTCGTTGGAATCGGATTCTTCCGGTGCAGGTGCGGCATTGGGAGGAGGCGTGTTAGCCTCAGGCGAGGTGCTGGGTGGCGCAGTCGGGGGCGTCGAATTCGTGGGGGGTGTATTGGGTGGGGGCTCAGTGTTTTCTGGGGGGCTTGAGGCGTCGTCCTGATTGGCCGCTTGTTCAGCAGAGGGAGAAACTGCGGGTTCCGAGGTCTCAGGTTGCGACGGGACATTCTGGGCGGTCAGACCGTCGGAAGGAAGGCGCTTCTCGAGAAGGAGAAAGAGGATGACGAGCAGACATCCTAAGAGGCCGAATTTGAGTGTGCTTGATGAAGTGGGGGTTTTCATAAAGTGTATACGACAGATTCTAGTTTGAGAGCAGCGACTTACTTCCGATACCAGAGAAGATTTGGAGCTCGCTCTTGCGGCCTTCGTGTTCGACGAGCACGCGATTGGAGTCCACTTGGAGCACTTTGACGCCGCCGAGGGACTCACCTTCTTTGACCTTGCCGGTTTGACCTTTGGGGGTTCGGACGAAAGCGTAAGGTTCCGCGATTCCGATGAGCGCCATTGGGGGCGGTTGAGGGATTCGCCCTAGAATACCACTGGAATTCAGTTTGTCGGTGCGTTGCTCGATCTCTTCTGGGAGGGGCTCTGCTCCGGGACGCTTTTTGGTTTCTTCAGCTGACTTCGTCTCCACTTTTGAGATCGCTTGGATCTGCGAGAGATCAATGGCATCTAGTGGTTGCTTTCGAAATACCATCTGAAGAAGCGGGAGAATCGCCAGAATGCCGAGTAGGGCAACGATTCCCTTCACTATGTTTTCCCACTGTTTAGGCACGGTTCCCTCCCTTTGCTTTCCATTTGCGGTAGTCGAGAACCACGATCGTGGCCGACCATTGAACGTTTCCTCTTTTCTTCTCATCCGTTCGGATAGAAATCGTGTCGATGATCATTGGGTAACCGGTTGATTGAAGCCGGTGCAGCAGAGGCATCAGAGATTTTAAGGGGCCGGATCCCTCAACCTGAAAAGTTGCCGCGTTTGCACTGCCGCCGCTTGCTAGTGTCTCTCTCACTTGACCAATCTTGAATTTGGATTGTTTGACGAGCTCTTGAAGGGCGCGCCCGGCGTTCCCGACTAGATTTGTGTTTGAGAGAGCGCGAACATTGAGGTGGTATTGATCGCGGTATTTCTCGATTTTAAGGACCTTGTTCTCATAGGAACGAAAGATCTCTTCCAGATCCTCGGCCTGCTCGAGCTGTTCAAAGTAGGCAACCCGGGAACTCTCAAAGGCGGCGAGGATCGACCGCCCATAGAACAGGCTTAGGTAAACGACAATGATCACGGCTCCGTAGCGGAGGGTCTTGCGATCCTTTTCTGATAGAGATTCGAGCATGATCAATTGGATTTCTTGGGAGCGGATGTGAGACCGAGTTTTTCCTTCGCGAGTTTGGGGCGCTTCAGGTGGTCGTGGAGCTTCAGGGACATGCGAATGGTCAGCTTGCGTTTTCGTTCGTCCGGTGTTTGTTCATCGAGCACGACCTGTTCGAACCAGCCCGTCTTGAAGAGCTTCGCCCGCAAGTCCTCTGGCTGAGCCCTTTGTGGGAGCGTCGCTCGGAGCTGAATGCGGCGATCACGGCTCATTTCGATTGACTGGATTTCCAATTGTGAAACAGCGTTCGCGGCAAGAAGACTGATGAGATCCTTCACCGGAATGGTGTTCTCGTGGATGTGAGTGAGAAAGGTCAATTCGCGGTCGATCTCAGGAAGGGCTTTCTGCTCCGATTTGAAGTTCTCAAGTTGTTCGTTGAGCGCGGAACCTCGGAGGCTCGGCTCAATGCGTCGAGCCAACAGAATGATGATTCCCATGAGGAGAATCAGCCCGGCAATGCGCAGCAGAGGACGTCGGTCAAATTTCGGTTCGGCAATCGGCGCCTCCGCAAGGTACAGCTCGATCATCGGACTGTCCCGCATGTTGCCAGCGATCGCATGGTAGGCATGAGATGATGAGGTTGTGCCCAGGGTTTCTGGAATCGCTACTGACGAGATGTCTCGTCCCGGCAGAAGCTGTTCTAGTTCACGGGCGCAGCCATTTGCGGTGGCATCCGTCCCAATGACTACGATGGGATTGTGTTCTGGATTTGCGTCTTCTTCGTTTTGGATCGCTCTGGCCATCTTTTTCGCAAGGGGCACTGGCTCGGTATCGTTCCATGCTTGGTGGCGAAGGAGTGTGGGGACGCCTTTCTCGAAGCGGATGAAATCAGAGGAGGATGCTCGATGATCAAAAACCCACGCTTTGGGTAGTGTTCGGATGGCTTCGAGACGGCCCAAGGGGTAGCTGTGGAGGGTCCAAGTGGCCTCGATGCCGCATGATTGAAGCAGATGATTGTAGTGTTCGAAGAGTGACTTCTTGATGGCGCCGACGGTGACGCGGACACTTTTTGTTTCACCGGTTGTCGAGGGAGTCTCAGCCCATTCGAAGATTCCCCAGACAAGTTCCTCTGGCGGAAGCGGCCATTCAGCTTCGATCTGAAATCTGACGAGATCTTGGATCGAGGTGTTTTTGATCTGCGGTAGTTCCAGAGTACGTAATGAAATGCCACTGCCGCTGAGAGCACAGCAGCATTCCGGGTTTCCCTCGGCGGGAAGGAACTCTTGAATCGCAGTCTTGAGTTCCGCTTGAGTCTCCTCGGTCAATTTGCCTTGATCATCGCGGTGAAGGTCCACTGAGAAACCGCCCGCGCTGCTTCTCCCGGTCCACTTCCGTGCGTGAACCTCCATGAATAGTGGATTGGCGATGGTGCTCGATTCGTTCATGGGTATTCTCGGTAGGCCAAGGTTGTGATTTCGCCGCTGCCAATTCGGATGATGACTTCGATTTGCTTCTTAGCCTTGGTGGATTGGATCTGGCCTTCAGCCAGGATTCGATATGTATCAGATCTGACACCGATTCGGGGGCAAAGTTGTTTGAAAATCTGTTCGCTCATCCCGGGGACATTAAGGACGGCAGCAACGGATTCAAAGTAACCCGAAGATGAACGGTGATTGACCAAGGCAGTAGCGAGTTGGCGTGTCATCCCTGGCAGGCATTCAAGGACTTCCTTAGGGGCTGAATTCACGTTGACCCTTCCAGCTAGGTTGGGGTCAGTTTTGACGGTTACGTAGTCGGCCATTGTCTTGAAATCATCGGTGCTGATGAGTTTGTTCCCTGAGCTCCCACGACTGCGGTTGCGGGTTCGATTTCCGCGGTTGTTATTGTCGTCATCATCGTCATCGTCTGAACTTGGGACCACATCCATCAGCTGAGCGATGTTTTGGAACTCATTGTCTTCGCGATAGGAAACGATCGCTTTGGCGATGTCTGTTGTGACGTTAGGGATGTTGGTGAGTTCAGTCTCATCTGCCTCTTGGATTGAGATCCGCTCTTCGCCCTTGGCGTTGATGTTGGCCATGCTGCTGTGGATCGTGACCCATTCGCTCCAGCCGAGATCTAATCGCCCGTCTTGATCATCCATTGGCTGGTTGGCTTCCCCATCGTTCTCCTCCGGATCAAGGATCATATTCCGATTGTGATCTTCACCCGGAAAGAGATCTGGGGACATGCCATAGACCATCTTGAGTTCGTCGACACTTTGAAACGGAGCGTTGCGGGGAAGATAGGGAGGGTTTAGGGCGAGGTAAGTATCAGATTCGGCGCCGCCTGGCGTCACCTGATCATTGTCGTCTCTAAAATCGACAATCGCCGCAGCGAGCGACTCACTGGCGCCGGGAAGCTTGGCGAGTTCTTCACGTGATGCTGAATTGATGTTGAGCCGAGCTTCTTCGTCGCGAATGCCATAGGTCCAAGTGCCAAGCTGTTCGGCGTTAGCTCCGTGTCCAACGCGAATCAGGCCGCGCGAGAAAGGAACGTCCTTGAAGAGCTGGGGCGCATCCTCCAGTTGTCCCGTGTGGTGGATTGCTTGCTCTTGTCGTTTCAGTTGATCCTCATAGAGGATTGCCTTGGCTCTCTCGACACCGCCCAGGGCGAGGTAGTAGGCCTGCATTTGATCGGCGTAGTGCTTAGTGATCGTGAGGTCGGTTCGCGAGGTATACAGTGTGCTGACGACGACGACTGAGAGCAGCGCCAGGCACCAAAGCATGGCAATCATGATTGATCCTGAACGGTTTGAGATCATCTTGCCTGAGGTGAGTTGCCTCGACCGGAGTTGTTCCCTTGATTGCCCGAGTTGCCTGATCCGCCCGTTTCGAGTTCTGTGCCTGCGAGGTTTAAGCGCACGATGTTTTGAAACGCTAAAGTGGTGGGAGGGCTTGGAGCCGTCTCTGGATCGGTGGGCGCTGGTAAGTTGAGTCGGTTGGATTCTGGTTTCTCCGGTAGGAGAAGACTGACTCGAATGGCTTCCGGGAATCCATTCCGAGCTGCGGCTGAGAGGAGAGATGCCGACTCGGCCTGGGTTGTTTCCTCCGGGCTCCTAGCGTCGCCCCAATCATCATACCATTCCCATCCGTCGTAATACTCGAACTTAAGGCCGAGGATATCGTCGATCAGAACCTCCCGTTTACCTCCTGCAAGAGGTTCATCGTCTGGCAAGGGATCGCGACGGCGTAGTAGTGCGCAACGTCCGTCTTGTGGATTGCGGGCGACGAAGTAGCTGGTTTCACAATAGTCTGCCTCCATCGGCAGATTGGGCTGGTGATGGCGTGTCACGAAATCGATCGTGTCGGCTTCGATTTCCTCAAGCTGCCGGTCTAGGCCAAGAATCGTGTGTTGATCTGAAATGCGATGGGCGGACCGGAGATCCGTGGCGATCAGATTCATCACGACTCGAGCTGTTTGAATAGCGTCCGAGCGATCTTCGACAAGGGAACGGCTGGTCATCGCTGCCCGGAGGCAGACATAAGAAGCGGCTAGAATCCCCGACATGAGTGTCGCGCTCAAAAGCAGCTCGATGAGCGTGAAGGCACGAACGCGAGGGCGTGGCCTCTTTTGGGAGTGCAGGATCACTGCTGTTGGTTCTCCTGACGTTGCGATTGGCGCTCCTCTCGACGAGCGTTTTCGCGATCGGTTGTACTGTCGAGCCCGATGGGCGGGTCGAACAGCATGGTCTCCAGCTTAAACGTGATTCGGTCGAGGGAATTGGTGGGGGCAATCGTGAGTGACACTTCATAGAGCCCCTCGGGCTCAACCTCTGTGAGCGTCTGGGTATACCCATGCCCAGGTAAGGTCAGACCGCACTCGCCAGTTTCTTCGCCGGGAATCAGAAAGCCTTCAGCCCTGAGCAGTTCGATACGACTACTTGCGAAGAGGGCTGCTTTGGTTTGGATCTCGGATTCTTTACTGGAGGAAAGCGACGCGGTGATCCCTCTTGCCATGCCCGCGATACCAACCCCCAGAATCATGATCGCAAAGAGGAGTTCGACGAGTGAAAAACCGGATTGGCCTCGCTTCATAACTCGATTCGTTCCATGGGGTGAAACTTGACCCGTGAGGTGATGGTGTTCAGTTGAATCATGAGGCCGAAACCCATGCGGTCTCGCAGTTCAATATCCTGCCCCTCACAGGTGCCATCTGGATGGAACAGAAAAACTCCGTCTGGGAGGCGTTTACCCTCCGGCTCAGGGAGAGATGCTTGGTCGCCTCCATCTGCGTCGGGGAAGCTAGGCTGTCGAGGGTGAAACCGGACGGCAACATTCTTGTGCAGCTGACTGATCTCTCGTTCAAACTCCTTAAGCGGGATGAACGGGGTCTCTGAGTCCTCAGATCGTGCTTCCACAATGATCTTAGCGTCGCTTGGGTCCAGGCTGACGCGGTGTTGCCGGTGAGTGATCACCGCGCCGCTGTAGGCCGTTCGGAAGGCATTCGCCACCTTCCTTGCGTTGGATCGAAGCTGGGCTTCCTCATAAGTGCCTTGCATCTCGGGCAGCATGAGCAAGACCATGATACTCACGATGGCGAGCACGATCATCATCTCGACCAGGGTGAACCCCTGTCGAATGTGATAGCCGCTGGAAGAGCGTTGGATCATTCCCAGTTGGTCACATCTTTTCCGTCACCGTCGCCTCCATCGGCTCCGTCAGCCCCTCGAGACCACAGGTCGAAGGTCGGAGAGCCGTTCTGTCCGGGACTGCGGTATTGATACGGGTTCTTCCACGGATCTGGGCGAAGCATTTTCACGTAAGGGCCTCGCCATTGACCTTCGGAGTCGGCGGGTTCTGTTACCAGCGCGTCCAATCCCTCCTCAGTTGAGGGGTAGCGATCCATGTGGATGTAGAACTTCTCGACTGCCGACTCCAGCTCGGCAATGTTTGATTTTGCCATCCCCACTTTCGCGTCTTGGGCGGTGCCAATGAACTGAGGAAGAATGGTGGCGGCGAGGATTCCGAGAATCACGACGACGACCATGATTTCCACCAGGGTAAATCCAGCTTGATGCTGGATGCGACGACGAGCATCTGTTTGCGTGTGCTTTGCTATTTTCATGTGCTTTGTTGTCTAGTGAATCGAGTTGCTCATTTTGAATATTGGGAGCAAGAGAGCGATGACGATGAACCCAACGAGGGCGCCCACGACGAGAATCAGCAAGGGGGCCAAGAGGGAGACCAGTGTTTTCGTTCGGGCCCTCATTTGCTTCTCCTCGATGGCGGCTACTTTCAGGAGCATGACATCCAGTTTTCCTGTTTCTTCGCCGACGTGAATCATTTGGATTGCCGTCTTGGGAAAGAGGCCCGCTTGTCCCAGTGGTCTTGCCAGAGAATCCCCGCGACGGGTTTCTTCCGTCACTTGGGCGATTGAATTGGCGAGCAGCTGATTGCCAATTGTGAACTCCACGATCTTGAGCGACGGGAGCAATGACACGCCCGCTTTCACGAGGGTGCCCAGGGTGCGAGCGAATCGGCTGGTTGCCGAGGAACTGAATACGGGGCCCATCAGTGGAATCTTGAGCTTCCAGGCATCTATCTTGAGCTGTCCTTCAGGTGTCTGGGCAAAGCGATAAATCCCGTAGGCGATTCCCGCCGTCACGAGGGCGATCAACCACCAGTAGTCGCTGAAGAAGGTGCTCACGGACAGGAGAATCAAGGTTGGGAGGGGCAGCACATCCATCATTTCAGTGAGCATCCCGAAGAGGCGGGGGAGAACAACCGTGAGAAGGAGGATGACCGTAAAGATCCCAAAACCGAGGACGAAGAGGGGATACGTGACGGCGGTGACCACCTCGCTGCGAACATCGTCTTCGTGCTCGAGCAAATCAGCGACGTCTTGCATGACTTCGTGAAGGGCACCGGCTTCTTCGCCGACTCGAATCATACTGACGTAGAGGGAGCTGAAGTGCTTCGGGTGATCCTCCATGGCAGTGGAAAGTGCGACCCCCTTGTGAACAGACTCCCAGAGGGTCTGGACGATCTCTCGCAGGGCGGGATTGTCGATTTCCTCTCCCATTGTTTTGAGGGCTTGAGGAATGGTGATCCCTGCTTCGAGAAGAGCAGCGATTTCCTGGGTGAAGGCGGTGATTTCTTTCCGTTTGATACGTCCGCCCCGGCGAGCGGGAGTCCGTTGGGGCGTCAAACCTGCCTTGGAACCGTTGATTGCTGGTTGCCCGTTGGTTTGCTCGACCTCGAGCATTGAGGGAAACAGACCCTGTCCGCCGAGAAGCTTTAAGGCCTCCTTGCGACTTTCGGCTTCAATGTGGCCGTTCGAATCTCGGCCATCTGCTTGAACGGCCTTGTAGCGAAATCGGGTCATGACGTTTCGACCGTGGAAGCGACGCGAATCACTTCTTGGAGTGAGGTCACCCCGGTGCCTGCCTTCAAGAGGGCATCGTTACGAAGTGAGAGCATTTGCTTTTCGGCTTGGGCATGGATCTGACTCGAGGTGCCGCGATGGACAATCAGCTCACGAAGTGGCCCATTGATGGATAGAAGTTCGAACGTGCCTACTCGGCCTCGATAGCCGTTCTGCCGGCATTTGTCGCAACCTGCCCCGCGGAGGTAGTTCTTGGAGGTCATGTCTGGATCGGTGATATCGAGGGTCTGGAGATGCTCGGCCGCATCCGGATCGTCTTCTTGGCAGTTTTCGCAGATTCGTCTCACCAAACGTTGGGCGAGAACGCCTTCCAGCGACGATGAAATGAGAAAAGGCTCAACGCCCATGTCTACGAGTCGTGTCACAGCACCGGGAGCATCGTTTGTATGGAGTGTGCTGAAGACTTGATGCCCGGTGAGGGCGGCTCTGATCGCAATCTCGGCTGTTTCTGAGTCTCGAATCTCACCAACCATAACGGTATCCGGGTCCTGTCTTAGAATGGCCCGGAGTCCCGTAGCAAAGGTGAATCCTCGAGAAGGACGGACGGGGATCTGAGCGACCCCAGCCAGTTCATATTCCACAGGATCTTCGATGGTGAGAATCTTCTTCGTCGGGGTGTAAACGCCGCTCAGAATCGAGTAGAGCGTGGTTGTTTTACCGCTTCCGGTTGGTCCCGTCGTGAGGAACAGACCGTGGGGCTTCGTGACCAGGCGATTGAGTTCAGCCACTCGGGCATCATCGAGACCGAGTTCCGAAGGCGTGGGTACTTTCTGGTTTTTCTCAAGCAGGCGAAGGACGACGCTTTCCCCGTGAACGGTGGGCATGGTGCCAACGCGGAGATCCACTCGAGAGCCTCGGTGCTGAATCTGAAAATGACCATCTTGCGGGAGGAAGCGTTCGGCGATATTCATGTCCGCCATGATCTTGATTCGAGAAATGATGGCGGCTTGAAGATTCCGGGGCGGGGGTGGCATTTCCTGGAGCAAGCCATCCACTCGATAGCGGAGGTCGAGCTTGTCCTCAAAGGGAACAAGGTGGATATCGCTGGCCCGCTCGCGAATGGCCGTTGAGATGATCACGTTCACGAGGTTGACCACGGTGGGTTCATTGGCCATAACCTCGATGTCGTGCAAGTTGGCGCTGCTCTGGGCGGCATCGTCACTGGCATCAAAATCCTCGATGAGTTGTTCAACCGTGATCTGGTAGATCTCCGCGATCCGCTCATTGAGGCTGGTCTCCTCGGTCAGGAGCGATCGGACTTCGCAACCGGTGATGAGGCTGAGGTCTTCCCTTAGCTGAGCGTCGAGTTCCCGGGACGAAGCCACGAGGAGGGAACCATTCGAAGATTCGAGCGGCAGAACTCGATGTCGTTGGACGAAATCAGATGGAACAAGATTGACGAGTCGACGCGAATCGAAAGTCTTAAGTTTTTCCCCGTCTGCCAGTACGGGACTGTTTTCCGGCTGTGAGTCGACCGTGCGCATTGCGTTGCTTAACCCATTAGATGACAAGTTTTTGGGCTCAGTGTTCATTCTATTCTTCCCCTTTTTCGACGATTTAGCGTCAGCTTGACGAGTCTCTCATGCAGGATGAGGGGCTTGCCGATTTTGGGCGGTATTTTTTTGAGACACAGTTGGGAATGGTTTTATTCAGATTTCGCGCCTTTCGTCGACATTCTCGAAACGGCGAATCCTTGAATTGATCTTCCTTGTATGATGCATACTAAAGAGAGGATTTCATCACTTGTCACCCTATTTTCTCTGGAGAATTTAAGTTCACTTGAGTCGCACTTGTTACTCCGAATGCAGTCCTGTTTGTTTCGACAGGATCACAAGCCTTGGAGCACGCAAATATTCACGTAAGTTCGGTTTAGTAGAGGACACAAATACTATAGAGACACTTCAAATTGTGTTTTCTTAGAAAATTGTTAATGCCTCGATAATTGGACTTTAGTGGGCTCTTCCTTATCGTCCGAGCGGATTGGTAGTGGCGGGAAAGAAGAGGCAAGAGCCCTCAGAAACAGGGGGTTTTGGGGCAGTCGCGGTATTCTGGGCATGGTCGGCGACGACCGGAATGGATCAACGTGCTGGGGAAGTCGCTTTCAGTTGAGGGAATCCCGCTTTTAGAATCCTTAGAAGGTGGTCACGACGATGTTGCTGTGCAGGATCAAGTGCGAGATTGTGGAAGCCCTCTTTGTCTCGTTCGACATTATAGAGTTCAATCGAATGGGGAGCATCGTGTCCCCATTGGGTCAGTCGCCAATTGCCTTTGCGAACGCTATATCCCATCCCAATACCCCCGCGTATTACTTGAGTGTAGGCGGGGTGGGCCCAAGGTGTCCTTGGGTTCTCGAGGATCGGTCGCCAACTCTTCCCTGATAGAGCATGTGGAGCCTTCAGTCCGCATAAGTCAACCAAGGTCGGAAACAGATCCAAGAGCTCGACGACAGCGGCTGTCCTTGCGCCCATCGCTGGGGCCTTTGGTGCCCACAGAATCAGCGGAACACGCGCTCCGATATCGAAAACGGTCACTTTGTTCCACCAGCCGTGTTCTCCGAGATGATAGCCATGGTCGCCGAGAAGGACGACGATCGTATTCTTCCAGAGTTCGAGGCGGTCAAGGGTGGCGAGAAGCTTACCGACCTGGGCGTCCACAAAACTTGTGCAGGCATAGTAGGCACGTTGAAACTCGCGCCGGTCTTGATCCGTGAAGGTGTTGAAGTTGTAGGCCTTGGGGAGTGCATAGGGCGAGCTTGGTGAACGGTTTTTCGGATCTGTGTTCAATTGAACCTCATGCAGGGGATAGGCCTCGAAATACTCCTTGGGAGCCACAAACGGGTCGTGTGGTTTGTGGAAGCCAACGGCGAGAAAGAAGGGTTCGGTGTGGTGTTTCTCAAGGACTCGGACGGCCTCGGCGGCAAGCAGTCCATCTGCTTGAGCCAAATCTCCACCCTCGGCTGCCCGCCACTGAGCCCAGCGGACGGTCCCGTCTCCTAAGCGGCGACCGAGACCTTTTTTGCCGATCTGAGGTTCGCGGCCTTTGGCTTTGAATGAATGATCAAAGGAAAGGTCATCCCGAAACAGCGTTGTGTTCCCCTCGGAATCTGTGCCCAGGTGAAAGAGCTTGCCCAAACCAGCCGTAAAATAGCCGAGATTTCTAAAGTGTTGGGGTAGGGTGACAAGGTTAGGCCACTTGAGGCGCAGAGCCACCCGATTGGAGTGGATCCCAAGTTCGTCTGGGCGCTGTCCCGTCAGAAATGAGGCCCGACTCGGATTGCAAACGGGATATTGGCAGTAGGCAGCATCGAACTGCAGGCCTTTGCTCGCCAAACGACTGATGTTGGGGGTGTGGATCTCTGGGATACCGAATGATTCAAGTTCAGGGCGAAGATCGTCGATAGTAATGAAGAGGACATTCGGCTGCCGTCGTGGGGAGGAAGCGCCTGCGCCATGGGAACTGAGAGGGAGGCTCAGGATAGTCAGAAGGAGCCAAAGAGCAGGGGGGGCGTGACGTTTAGAGATCATGACGTGAACAGTGGGACCGTTAGCCTAGGGAGGATCCGGCAATACTCAAACCGTTCCGATACAAAATAGCGGGAAATGGATCGAGGATGCGGGGCATGGGAGGCTAAAAATCAACCTTTGTACTGATTTTTGGACCGGCTGAAACCAGTAGTCTGGTCGTGCCTCCAAGAAAAGGACCGCTTTAATGCGACATAGAGAGTCATTGAGAGGCATATTTAACGATTATGACAGCAATCCAGATGAGAAAACGTAGCGTGGGAATGATCGGACTACTGGTGGGAGCCGTGCTTGCAATCCTCGCTGGTCTATCTATCGGCCTGCTATTCGCAGTCAAGAGCCTCTTTCTCTAGCCGTCGAGAAGGTAAGGCGAAAGAGAATCTTTTTTTGCTCGGTAGCTTTCCGTCTGGGCTGCCCTCGAGAGCTTCCTTTCATCCGTCTGGTCCCGCCACAGTTCTGTGGTCTACTGCCAGGCAATTTCTCCGTTTTCGATCGACCAATCGTTTCCGAAGAACCCGGCCGCAACGACCCCCTCAACGCCATCCGCTAGACTTCTGCGGTTCAGGATGAGTAGATCCGGGAAGGTTGATCCGTTTTGAAGATACCGATTAGAGTAGACGGATTTCATTCCATCGATACCACTCCCAGCGACGACTCCGACGCTTGCAGTTTTACTGTCTTTTCGGGGGTAAATAAACAGTGCTCCGAAGTGTTCGCCCAGCAACAATCGGTCGCCGATGCTCAGGGCACCCTTTCGAATCTGTAGCGGGCAATCTTTTAAAAGCTTGTCCCATGCGGAGTTTTGATCCCGATTTCCGTAAAGAATGACGTTTCGATCGGGGAATGCTTCGAGTGAGAAACTCGTGTCTTGCAGCAATTCAACATTGCCGTTACCCCGATACCAGAAGGTCTCAGAGTCCAGTCGTGCTCGGTTATAGTTCCAGCGGTTCTCAGCCGGAGAACCTCCGGTTCCGAAGACTAGGAGCATTTCATTTCGAAAGGCGTCTTTGAAGCCTCCGTTTCGGTGGGGGCCTTTCTCACGATGAGAGATTGGGGCAACGACCTGCCACTGATCTTCGGAGAGCCGAAAAGTGGCTTCCTCAATCCCTTCAACAACGAGCTCTTGCCCGTCGAGAATGACGCTCGAAGCGGCCCCGAGCTCGTCTAGATTAATGTGAAAGGTCTCGACGTTGACCAAGTCAAATTCGGGCACTTCGTTTCGTTCAAATGTGAAAGACGAAATCTCGAAAGGATGTTTCTGTTGTAGGATTGTTGCGAAGTGAGAGGATGCCGAAACACCCGGTGAGGCGGTATAGAATTCGAGCTTCTTCACGTCTTTTGAGGCTTTGATTGTGCGGAAATCAAAGAAGTCGAAAATGGGCGGCCAATCGACGCTATGATTGCCGTACCAGTGCGTCCCGTCGGGGTATTCGTAATAGGTGAAATCAGGATGGAATGTGGCCAAGACTTCCCTCATTTCGCGCGCGAGAAAGGTGGGCACAACGGTATCTTTCTCGCCGTGGAGCACGTAGACTCCCTGCTGAAGGTAGTTGCGCTTGAGTTTGAGTGTTCGGCTGGGATTGCCGGCTCGTTCGATCATCAACTGTATTGGGGATTTATTTGATTCGGCAGTCTCCATTTCTTGAATCAATTGCTGAGCGCGCTCGCGACTCACGCCAAATCGTTTAAGATCATCATCCGAAGCCGTACGAAGACGACGGCGAAAGCTGTTTCGATATTCCAAGAGATCAGGGTAGCCGGCTGCCGGGGCGATCGCTGCGAAACGATCCGGATAGGTGGCGCCGAGATACCACGTGCCGTGTCCTCCCATTGAGTGCCCCGTGAGGTAGGTGCGATGCGGATCGGTCTGGTAGAGTTTCTCGGCGTGGTTCAACACTTCCATCGCATCAAGTCGGCCCCAGTCCTCCCAGGCGAAGCCGAATGCGCGGCGATTCGTTGGTGCAACCAGATAGCCCCAGTCCTTCGACTTGTAGGCTCGTGCCTGACCGGAGGCTTCGACGGAAGCGCCATGAACAGAAAGGAAGAGTGCCTGATTTTCCGTACTCGGATTCGTGGACGGTGCGACCCCGAAATACTGAACGCTCCCATCAATGTCGCTGCGAAATGTTCTATTGTGGTGAATGTGTTTGGAAATGACCCGGAGACTGATACCCAGCGTCGAGAGCGTTTCCCCATCCGCGGTGTTCAGGAGGAGTTTCGCCTCCATCCTTTCTCCTTCTCGCGATTCTGGCACTGGAATATGAAAGGGGACTTTTCGCGAGTTAAGGGGACTGACGGAAAAGGCAGAACTTTCCCGTGAGAGGCCTCCAATCTGGCAGACGATCGTTCCGCGGAACCATGCCTCGCTCGCGTTCAGAACGCGGACGGCTCCGAGTAAGTCCGATTGCTCCTCCAATAGAATATCAGGGAGCGTTTTGTCTCGAGGTGTCAGTTGAACCGGAGAATGTGCTTTTAAGAGCCTGGCTCGCATTCTCGGGAAGCGTCCGCCGGTCATTACGAAGGTGTTCGTGCCTGCCTGAAGCTGAACAGGTACGAGGGACCAACCGTAATCGTAGTGATCGCCCTCACGGGGCAGGCCGTTGACGAAGAGTTTGGTGTGGCCGGACGCGTCTAGCAGGACGATCTGTTCTGTTTCGGATTCGTAGGACAGCTGCAGGTAGCCTGAACGCAAACGGCGGTTGTTGAATTCGTTCTTTTCGTCGACCGAAATGGGCTCCCATTCGCGGCTGCGTTGCTCTGACGCTGACGCCTCGCTCGGCTGAAGTTTGTTTTCGAGGAGGAGTGAAGCGATGACGGGTTCCGGTGGCAGCGTTTCGGAGCCTCTTGACGAGCTGGAGCCGGGTAGGAGAAGACCCTCTCGAAAGGTATGGAGAGTCGTTCCTTCGTGCACTTCGGTTACCTTTTCTTTGCCGAAGTATTCGACGATGTTGCCTTGACGATCTTGTGCGAAGACAAAAAGCGGGGCGGCTAAGAGGTAGGCGATCACGATGCAGGAACGGAGCTTGTTTAGTCGCTTCATCTCGCTCCTTTCTAAAGATCTGGATTGGAATCGCCAATCTTGTTTTGTAAGTCGTGTTTCGATCGATTCGACGGAAAACTTCGTTTGGCACAGTCTTTCGCTTGACTGCAACTCGGGTGAAGAGGAATATGATTCATATATTATGTGTCGAATACTTGTAAAACCTGTTTTGATCTTATTGCTGGGGCTCGCCTTGTCGGGCTGTCTCCACCGGAAACGCCATGTTTTCATGGGCGATCACGGAACTCAGCTGATCTCTAAAAGTGATCTTGATGAGCGGCCGCCTCAAAATCGGAACATCGTGGATGTGGGAGCCAAAGGATCGGTTTGGTCTGTCCAAGTGGATGCGTCACCCGAAAGAGTGTTTTGGTTGGGGCAGCGTCGGAACGGCCTTTACCCAGTTGAATTCTCGGACTTTAGCGGTGAGAGCCGCGGGGCCTTTGAGATCAAGGGGCTCCGCCGCCTCGCTTTGGATTCGGAACGTAATCGGATCGTTTATGAGACTGGGGCGTCAGGAATCTATTCATTGAACTCAATTGAGTACGACGAAGCCGGTTTGGTCGGGGAATCCGAGGTGCTCGTCTCGTCGACTAGGACCTTCAGCAGTCTTTCGGTAAATCCAGATGCTTGTGGAAAGATCTTCTGGGTGGATCGAAATACACCCGAGAGTTTTGCGACCTTGAAGGAGTTCGACATCGAAACGGGTGTTGAACGAAGTCTAGCCACGAGTGAGACAGCTCCGTTTCTCTGGAAACATGTTTTTCTCGCCTTTGATCCGAGGGAGGGCCACGTCTATTGGAGTCAGAACTTAACCGGGAGCGCAGACGATCTGATCGGCCGAGCCAACTACGCTGATGGGACGGACTCTGTTCGTTGGATCTCAAATGAACCAAACAGGGAACGTGTGGCGAGCTATCCTGCACAGATCGTGATTGATTATCGGAACCGGGATCTCTATTGGGCAGACATGAATATGGACTGGGTCGCGACGGCCAAGATGACCGGAGCGACACTTGATGAGCGAGATCCTCGCCTTGTATCTCGGTTTCCCTTGCTGACCGGAGGGCCGGCTTCTCATCCGACGACACTGGCTTTCTCGAGGGGGAAGCTCGGTTGGATGCCTGGAACACGAAAGGATCTCAAACCAATCGGTAAGCCAGTTCGTATTTCCTCCAGAGCTGTGACTGGCGATAGCTATGATCCGCAGCCTTCGCCTCCAGACTTGCCCTATCCTTGGGAGTGAGCTTGAGGCGGTTCGGGGGCAAGGGCTGACTATTCCGGTCGGAATGTGAGGCTTATTGCTTGAGCTGAGGCGAGAGCGGGTGTTCTCTTGGGGCGTGAACCGTCCCATGATGCATCGGCTTCCCGTTGAGGCGTATACGAGTGAGGATTGGTATCGCCGGGAACAGGAGCTCATATTCTCGCGGGTCTGGCGATACGCAGGGTTTGTCGAGGATTTGGAGAATTCCGGTGACTATCTCACGGTGCAGGCAGGGCTGCACAATATCATCGTTGTAGTCGGAAAGGATGGGAGCCTGAGAGCCTTTCACAATCGATGTCGGCATCGAGGGACTCAACTTCTACGGACGGTCGGAAAGAGGCAGAAGGCCATTCGGTGTCCTTATCATGATTGGACTTATGACCTTGAAGGAAAACTCATTTCAGTTCCGGAGTTGAGTCGTGAGTTTGGCGATTTGGACAAGGGATGCTTAGGGTTGCAGGCTGCGTCGGTCGATGTCTGGAGAGGGATGATCTTTGTGCATTCGGATCCGAATGCGCCATCGTTACAGGAGTGGTTTTCCGAAATTGAGCCTCACCTTGGCCCCCACAAGGTCGATGAGCTGGTTGAGTATCCTGACGCGCGGAAGGAATACGAGGTTCGAGCCAATTGGAAAGTTGTGGTTGAGAACTACATCGATGTCTACCACTTGGCTCACCTCCATTCGGGCACCTTATCGATGTATCAGCATTCTGAGGCCGAATACGGCTTTCACGGAGACCACTTCGCATTCAAGGAACCTCTGGCAGCTGAGTATCAAGCGAATCTGGAGAAGAACGCACCAATGCCGTTGGTTGTTCCTGCTGATCAGGCGGCAGCCTATGTCCCGATGTTATTTCCCGGTATCGGTCTCTCAGAAACAGAATCTGACTGGTCGACCTTTATTGTGACCCCCTTGGCTCCTGATCGAACCAAGGTAGAGAACCGAGTCAGAGTCAAGAACGCCTCGGATTGGGCATTCATGAGTCAGGAATGGCAGTCTGCTGGTTTCTGGAAGAACCGAGTGAAGGGCAAGTATCA
Organism: uncultured Verrucomicrobiota bacterium; assembly: GCA_964342405.1. Lineage (GTDB taxonomy): Bacteria > Verrucomicrobiota > Verrucomicrobiia > Limisphaerales > AAA164-E04 > UBA2970. Next base: position 109,732 of record CAYFGX010000023.1, read on the forward strand.
AGAGTCAACGAAAGACGATCCCCTGGTTTCCGGAGATTTGACCGCTGAGGATATCTATGCCTGTGAACAGCAGCAGGAATCCTTTCGTAGTCCAGGCTTTCAAGTCGGTCCCTTGGCCCGAGGTGAAGAACCGATTGTAGAACATCAGAATATCGTGCTCCGCTACCTAGGGGGCAGTGTTATTTGACACCTGAGCGCCTTAGGGGAATATGAGAGTAATGAAAAGAAACCTGAAGGATCGGGGTGAGTGATTCCTGCGATGTCTGCGTTGTCGGCGCCGGCATGAGCGGACTGCTCGCGGCTCGTCACCTCGAAGCGAACGGCCTTCGAGTACAACTGATCGACAAGGGCAGAGGCGTGGGGGGGCGCATGTCCAGACGGCGTGCAGATCAAGGCGGCTTTGATCATGGGGCACAATACTTCACGGCTCGATCTGAAGCTTTCAGGTCGTTAGTGGCGCAGTGGGAAGCAGATGGAATTGTTCGAGTTTGGGCTCGGGGATTTGCTGCTTTTGATGGGACGCGCAAGGAGGACGGCGAAGCGCGCTATTGCGGCGTGCAGGGGATGTCACAGATTGGAAAGCACCTGGCCACCGGACTTAATGTTCGGACCGGCGTCCGCATTCAGCAGATTGAAGCGCAAGAGGAGGGGTGGATGCTGGAAAGCACGGAAGGAGAACGGCTTCATGCTCGTGGCGTTCTCGTGACGGCCCCGATGCCGCAGACGCTTAGTATGCTGGAACCTGTCCGTGATCGCATTCCCCGTGCCGTTGTAGATGATCTCGAGAAGGTGGCCTATGATCCGTGTTTGGTGGTGATGGCTCGGTTGGGTGGGGAAAGCCAGATTCCCGAACCCGGTGGGATCTGGTTGTCAGGAGAACCTCTTTCCTGGATGGCTGACAATGCGATGAAAGGAGTCTTCGGTGGCGACGGTTCAGCCGTGACGCTGCATGCTGGGCCGGAGTATAGTCGTGAAAATTGGGAAGCGAATCCAGAGAAGGTGATCTCCGAGCTATGCGACGCAGGACAGGGATGGTTTGGGAACGAGGTGAAGGAAGCTTCGTTTCATCGTTGGTTGTATAGCCGCACTACCCGTGCTTATCCGGCCGAATATTATCTCCAGTCAAAACCTTCGCCCTTGGCTCTCGCGGGAGATGGTTTTGGCGGCGGTCGCGTCGAAGGGGCGGCGCTCTCAGGGATGGCCGTTGGCGAGGCCTTTGTGAAAGCGATGGCTGAGACCTAGGCTGGTAACTTCAATTCCGTGTGAATCATTTTCGAAAAGAATCTCTCGTTCAAACTTCCGCCGAAGAATTGTATCGATGGCACCTCGCACCGGGGGCCTTTGAGACGTTGAATCCTCCATGGGAGAAGGTTTCGGTGGCGACGCCGCCCCAGACCCTGGGTGAGGGCGACGAGGTGGAGTTGCGCATGAGGGTGGGGCCGATTTCGTTCTCGTGGGTGGCTGTTCATCGCAATTTTGAGGAGAACAGACGGTTCGATGATATCCAGAAATCAGGACCGTTCAAACGGTGGCATCACTCACACATCTTCGAGCCTGTGACCGACAAGACGACTCGGATGATCGACAGTATCCAATACGAGCTGTACGGAGGGGGGCCGGTGAACTACGTGGGAGAGTGGTTTGTGCGACGGCGACTTGACCGGATGTTCGCCTACCGGCACGACCAATTGGCCTCGGTGTTCGGGTCGGTAGACTAGAGAGGCCGTCGCTCTTAGAACGACGGCCTCCGCGGAATTCGATTGTATCGCTTCGAAGGAAACGAGCGTTTAGCCAATGATCGCGTTCAGCGTCTCGCTCGATCGCATTGCCGCTGAAGCTTTATCGGGATTTGGCCAGTAGTAGCCACCCACGTCTGTTTTGGATCCCTGAACGCCAATGAGTTCCCCAACAATTCTCTCTTCGTTCTCTGCGAGCTTTTCAGCGATCGGAGCAAAGTGTTGTTTCAAATCGGCATCATCGTTCTGAGCCGCTAGAGCTTGAGCCCAGTAGAGTGCGATGTAGAAATGGCTTCCCCGATTGTCGATGCCTCCGAGGCGCCGCGTGGGCGATTTATTCTCCGTGAGTAGTTTTTCGGTCGCCTTGTCCAGGGCAGCTCCGAGGACGCTTGCTTTCGAGTTGTTAAAGACCGTGCCGAGATGATCGAGGGAAACGGCCAGAGCCAAGAACTCACCCAGTGAATCCCAGCGGAGATAGTTCTCCTCAAGAAACTGTTCAACGTGTTTTGGAGCGGAACCCCCGGCGCCGGTTTCAAAGAGGCCTCCACCGTTCATGAGGGGAACAATCGACAGCATCTTCGCGCTCGTCCCGACTTCCAAGATAGGAAAGAGGTCCGTCAGGTAGTCACGCAGAACATTGCCTGTCACAGAAATGGTGTTCTCTCCTTTGGCGATACGTTCCAGAGAAAACTTCGTTGCTTCGAGCGGTGCCAAAATTCGAATGTCGAGCCCGTCCGTATCGTGTTCTTTGAGATACTCGTTTACCTTGGCAATGAGTTGCGCATCGTGAGCACGATCTTCGTTGAGCCAGAAAATAGCCGGCCAGCCAGTGGCCCGAGCGCGGTTCACAGCGAGTTTAACCCAGTCTCGAATGGGGGCATTCTTTGTTTGGCAGCTCCGCCAAATATCTCCGGTCTCGACGGCGTGTTCGATGAGAACGTTTCCATTTGAGTCGGTAATGCGGATGGTGCCCTCGCCGGGGGCTTGGAAGGTCTTGTCGTGTGAGCCGTATTCCTCAGCCTTCTGAGCCATGAGCCCGACGTTGGGGACGGTACCCATCGTGGTCGGATCGAAGGCTCCGTTGTCTCGGCAGAAATCAATCGTTGCTTGGTAGACCGCTGCATAGGAGCTGTCAGGGATAACGGCCAGCGTGTCTTGGAGCTCTCCCTGCGCGTTCCACATCTGTCCGGAGGTGCGAATCATTGCTGGCATGGAAGCGTCGATAATGACGTCGCTGGGAACGTGAAGGTTGGTGATGCCTTTGTCTGAATTCACCATGGCCAGATCAGGGCCTTCCGTCACCGCGGCTTGGATGTCCGCTTGGATAGCCGACTTCTTGTCCTCAGGAAGCTGTTCGATGCGAGACAAGAGATCGCCGAGTCCGTTCCGGAGATCGACGCCGAGTTCATCCAAAGTTGCTTGATGTTTAGCGAGAACGCTCTTGAAGAAGACTTCCACACAGACGCCGAAGATGATTGGATCGCTGACTTTCATCATTGTTGCCTTCATGTGAAGAGAGAACAAGGTGCCCTCTTTTTTGGCACGGTTGATCTGCTCCTCAAGGAAGGCTCCGAGAGCTTTGCGACTCATCTTGGTGCCATCGATCACTTCTTGGGCCTGCAAAGGAATCGACTCCTTGAGCACGGTGACTGCGCCATCATTGGCCACAAATTCGATCTTTGCCGTGGTGGCATCGCTCACCGTGACGGATTTCTCATTTGACCGGAAATCGTCCTGTCCCATGGTGGCGACGTTGGTTTTGGACTCCTTGGACCAGGCGCCCATGGAATGAGGGTTGGCTTTGGCATAAGCCTTCACTGCCTGTGGCGCCCGACGATCTGAATTGCCCTCGCGGAGAACCGGATTCACGGCGCTGCCTTTGATCTTGTCGTAGCGGGCCTTGATCGCTTTCGCCTCATCGGTCGTTGCCTCGTCCGGATAATCGGGGAGGGCGTAACCGGCTGCCTGGAGTTCCGCAATGGCGGCTTTGAGCTGCGGAATGCTGGCGCTGATATTTGGCAGTTTGATGATGTTGGCTTCCGGGGTCTTGGCTAGTTCGCCTAGTTCGGCAAGTGCATCGCCGATTCGTTGATCTTCTGAGAGATGCTCTGGAAAGTTGGCAATGATTCGACCCGCGAGAGAAATATCACGAGTCTCCACCTGGATTCCCGATGGTTGGGTATAGGCCTGAATGATCGGGAGCAAAGAGTAGGTCGCGAGGGCTGGGGCCTCGTCAGTTTTCGTGTAAATGATGGTCGCTTGAGACATGACTATACTTGAGGTTCCCGTTAATCGAGAACCCGAGGCGGAATTGCTACACTTTTTGAGGCCGCGTGGCAACCCGTTGATGCGTTCCTCAGTCCTCAGGAGGCGGAGGAAGCAGGGAAACTACCCGATGCCATCGGCTTTGGGAGCGGGCGCTTGGGTCAATTGGCTTTGGCTTTTTCGGTCTCTCTGACCCGAGAACGATGAATGACCTCGGAAACCCCTCGGACGCCGAGCAGGCTTGGTTTCACAATATTCTCCATCGACAGGAGGGAATAGGGACAATTGGCGCAACTACCCACGAAGCGGATGACGACTTCCCCCGATTCTTCATTAATATCCAAGATCTCGAGCTTGCCTCCGTCGTTGTTTAGGACGGGTTCGATGACTGTCTCAACAACCTGATCAATGCGCCCTTGAAGGGTTGCTGGTTCGGGCATGGTTTCTTCCGCCAAATCCGGTTGCATCTGGCGTTGCTTGAGTTGGGGAATGAGATTCTCGTCTTCTCTGACAGCCCAAACGCCTAGTTCGCCCAGCGATTCTGCCAGCTCGGGGGTAACACCCTTCTGGATGAGGTGTTCTCTGAACGGTTTCGCTCCAGCCGGTGCCACGTGAAGTTTCTGGACGTATTCAGACCAATCGATTCCAACCGGTCCGAAGAATTCGAAGTTGTCATCACCCTCACGAACATACTTCACGATGAGCTCTCCCAGTCGATCGAAGAAACGATTGTGTTGCTGCGTACTCGCCGCGCGCTTCCGATTGATCACATAATTTCGAAGCAATGTCAGTTCACGGTCGCGAGGGAGGATTCCTGTTTTCACATCGACTCGAACCGCTCGGCCCTCGAGTCTGTCAACGACGATGATGGCATTCGAACCAATCGCACGGGAATGAATCAGTCGGCCGGAGTCGAGATCTGCCGGTGAGATATCGACGAAATGCGCGGGTACGTCTCCGGCGCACGGGATCGCAATTCCTGAGACAAATGCCAAGCGACCTCGCGGAATGCCTCTCGTGCTACCAAAGAGATGTTCAATGCCTCGCTTGATCGCGATGAAGAGTTGAATGGCCACGATCTCTTCCTTGAACTCGAGAATCGCACTCTTGTGTGCAGAGAGCAAATTGACCTCCGTCTTTTCACCATTCTCGCTGACCAAGGTTATGTTTCCAGTGAGGTCGGATAGGATGAGATGGAGCGCGGATTGATAATCGAGTCTTCTCAGTATAGGGAGCAACATGCTAAGAAAATGCTCTCGTTGCTCGGACGACAATGCTTTGAGTGCGGTTGCTCCAGCCTCTCGATAATCTTTGTCAGTGACGTAACGCTGAATGAAGGTTGTGAACGCACCGATAGCTTCGGCAAGAAGACGGTCCTGATCGTTGCTGGGATTGCTGAGTGCCTGCTGGCTTGGCCAAGGATGTTCGGGACGATCGCCTTGCTGCGTACGAACCCAATCTTCATCGGTTGGGTAATGGCGGCGGTAGTCCTGGTAAATCGTCTCGATGGCCTGGACGAAGGTGGTCCCACAAGGCTCGTTCCAGAGTTTGGCCTCCGCATCCGTCAGCGCTTGGATCGTGACACTCGTGCGTTTGATGAGACTTTGGTTCGTGAATTGATCGGCTTCAGCGTAGTTTGTGAGTCGATTGATCTCACCAGGGACGAAGTCCATGAAGATCGCGTCTTCAGGTGTTCGGGTGTTGAGTGCAATGGATGCGATCGCGCATCCATGATCGGAAGTCAAGCGAACGGCTTGCCCGTCCTCAAGCTTCAGGGCTTGAGCTAGCTTGGGATGGATTTCAGCAAAGTAATCCTTTCCGTCGGCTCCGAAAATGGGGAGCGTCTTGATTCCAGAATTGTAGCGTCCGCGATACGACATTCCATTTCGACCTGGGCGTCCGCGGCCACTGATCAATCGGATTCGACGCCGATTGGCTGAGGATTTGGAGTCTTCGGGCTCTTCTCGTCCTGGCTCCGTCGCCTGAAGAAAGTCCTCGGGTGGGCGGACGAGCCGGGCCGCGCCTCGGTTGTCATGCTTAAGCCGCGGGAAGACATGTCCTTCCGTGGAGGCTTTCGAGTAGCGGCCATTCCCTTGCCACTGAACGCCGAGTCCCGCCCGGTGCCTCAACATGTCATGGTTGATAGGGGTACCCGTGTCGTCCACGAGATTGGAATACAGTTCGAGTTGATTGGAGACCTCCACCATGTGATCAAAGATCTTGGCTGGGTTGACCTCGCCATTCTCGTCGATATAACGACTGAAGGTCCTCTCCACGACCTCGGGGGACAGATTGTTCAATTCAGCGGTGTCTGGATCCCTGAGTCGTTTGGCGATGCTCAAGGCCAGCCGGACGAGAATCTCCTCGTCTGACCACGCCTTCTCCGGGGCTTCGGTAAGCTGTTGTTGTAGCTGAAGGGTACGATCGCCTCGTTGAATCACTCCCGTCCGCTCCGTGTAGGTGGTGGCTGGAAGTAGGACATCCGCCCACTCCAAGACACCGTCGGCCAGGAAAGGATCGATCACCACGTTAAAGGCTCTTCCCATTCGACGCATCCAGTGTCCGAGGCGGGGCATGTTTTTCGTCATTTGAGTGCCGACAAACAAGAAGCAGTAGAGTCTGTCATCCTCGCACATCTTTGCGACGGAGGTGCCCTTTTTGTCGGGAATATTGTCAATCGGAAGATCGAGTGCGTCAGCAAGTGCCGTTCGGTCTTCCTCCTTGGTGGGATCGAGATTGAACGCAAGTCGCCGTGAATTGAATCCCATCATCAGCTCACTGGTTGCATTCGATTGCCCGGCGATTCGAAGTGACCCTGCGCCGGGCCGCCCCACGTTTCCGGTGAGAAGTAGGAGATTTAGATTTGTGGAAAAACCGTAGGATCCCGTGCTCTGGTTAATGCCCATACTCGAGATGATGGCGACGCGGGGCCGGTCTCCTTGCGTGTGCTCCGTAGGGCAAGCGAGGAGGGCGGCGTAACGTCGAATTTGTGCCTCAGTCTCAGCGGGATCAACGCCCTCTGGCGCGATGGATTTTGCAACCGTGGAGACCTCGAACCGCTCTTCGAAGCAGAGCTGACGAAAACTCTCGTGACTTTCAGGTGAAACGACTTGCTCGAGATAGGAGGTGTCCTCCCAAGCATTTTCAAGGATCACCCGGCTAACCGCGATGTTGAAGAGGACATCGCACCCGGCTCGGAAACGGATGTGTATGGTTCGGGAGTCCTCTCGACACAAATCTGATACGGTATCGGTTTCAACCGGATCAATGACGACCTTAATGGCATGTTGGTTTCGCTTAAGTTTCTCATACGCCTGAGGAAACGTGATGTAAGGATTCGTTCCGTGAAGAACGGCGACGTCACAGTGTTCAAGCTCCTCGAATTCCTGCCATGTGAAGGAGGCTTCATTTCCGAAATTAAGTTCGTGAGCAGCTCCTGCGCTGGCAAGGCAATGCTCAGAGTTTGCTCCGATCGTTGGGAGCCGAAAGACAAGTTTGTAGAGGGTAGCGATCCAGATGGATTCGAGAGTCTTTTGCCCGTTTCCGTAGAGGCCAACCGCATCCGGTCCAACCCACTCTCGAGCGTGGAGGAAAAGCCAAGCAGCTCGATCAAGCGCTTTTTCCCAAGACACTTCGTGCATCTTTCCGTCGTGGCCGCGAATCATTGGTACGGTGATCCGGTCGTCAGGAAGCTTTCGTTTTGCCAACTTTTCGGAGCGCTCTTTAAAACCTCCGGTGAGCAGAGATGTTTTTCCTTTGATGCAGAGTCCGAGGGAGCTGAGAGGAACAACCGTGTCTTTTCCTTTGTCGTCTTTGACGACACCGTAGGGACAGCCAACGCCGCAGTAGCTACAAACACTCGCCTTGGAAGTGATTTCTCGATGACGGCTTTGAGCAGCAGGATCGTCCTGTAGCTGTGGATTTGCCTGAAACTCACGAAGAAACCTCCAGGGCTCTAAGTCGAGAAGGGTTTCGGTTTGAATGCCAGGTGTGCCCCCGAGGGATCGGTTTGGATCGTCAATCATAGAATGCTCCAACGCGAATTTTTCTGCTTCCACTGCCGTTAAGGCACTGAAACTGAATGATTTGGGAAAGAATACAAGAAAGGAACGTGGCGATGTCGCGTTTTGTGCGTGCAAGGCCGTTTTTAAGCGTTTTCCGCTGCCATTTATTCTTCAGGAGGCCTCAATGGCTCTTGATCAAAGATTGGGGATCTCGGCTGAAAAAGAAAATGGTTCTAGAGGTAGGACTCGGCTAACACAGCCCAATTTTTCGACCTTTTCAGAGACAACAATTGCCACCATTCCAGATTCCTCAGGCCAGCTCTCCACCAGCCCCAACCAGCTCGCCGCCCCCTTGTAACTGACAGGGATCAATGGTGGTTCCCCCTTGATTCAACCCCGGCATCTGATAGACCATCTCCCCAACGATGCCCACTTGTTGGATCATAGCCGGCCCAAATGGCGCAGGTAAGACAACCTTTGCTTTGGAGTTTCTCCCAGGCCTCGCAGGGGTGCAACCACTTCGTCAACGCCGATCTAATTGCCTCCGGACTCAATCCACTGGCTCCGAACTCAGAAAGGATTGCTGCCAGTCGCATTTTCCTCAACGAGATCAACCTACGGATTGAGAGAGCAACCGACTTTTCCTACGAATCAACGCTTTCAGGAAAATCAAATCTGCGGCTGATCCACAGATTGAAAGACAAGGGCTGGACCGTCGAACTGGTGTATTTGGCGCTGCCCTCAATTGACTTATGTGAAGAAAGGGTTAGAGAGCGGGTCGCTCATGGGGGACATGATATCCCAACGCAAGACATAAGAAGAAGATCTGGCAGAAGTCTCTCGAATCTCCTCGCGAACTATGCAAGTCTCCCCACCAGGACGAGGTGTTTCATGAATCATCTCCCTGTTCCTGTGCCAGTCTTTGAGAGTTCGGACGGGAAGTTGGGAATCGTTGATGATCGTCTGTATAAACAGCTTAGGGAGCTTGCCACGAATGAGCGATAGAGCTATCGAAACAAAAGACATTCTCGAGTGCTTAGAGAAGGCTGTTAAGAAGGCCTTGGACACCAAGCGACGCCTAGGACAGTATGCCGTCGTATGGGAAAACGACCAAGTCAAGACACTCGATTTCGGCGATCACATTTCGGAAACGAGTTCGAAGAATATCGGTGGCCGTTGATTTCCTCTATCCATTCCATCGCCCGCTAAACTCTAAGCTCCTAGAATTGCTTCCTTGACGATCGAGTTGGGGTCTTGCGGGCGATAGCCCCGGCCGCTGCCTAGAAAACTGGCCCAGAGCGAGACCAAGAACGCCTACAGGCGTTCTTGAGGAAGCAGCCGGTCATCAGAGAACTCTATGAGAAGCAGCTCAAGCTACGGGAACTCCTCAAGCTCAAGACTCTTTGCAAAGAGTCTTGTCGCCAACGAATCCCGGAACTGACGGATCTACTGGCCGAGCTCACA
>CAYFGX010000024.1:0-118338 GCA_964342405.1 uncultured Verrucomicrobiota bacterium
AGCGTCCTGCTGCAACATTGAGAGTTTGTCAGCAGGATCAATCAAGTTTCGCCTTTTAGGGCGAAACTCCACGAAAGCCTTGAACGGCCCTATCGGAAAGCACTTCCGATAGGGCCTTTTTGTTCAGAGTCGAGCATTCAAGACGACCTAGGTCTTTAGGGACTTGATTTGCATGCTGGCAACTCGAGGTTCGAGCGTGATTATCAGTTAGAGTCTGCTACAAGTATCTAAACCCGACCAAAGAACTGGAAATATCGCTCTTTGACTAAAATAGTGTTGTCTGAGGAGGGGGGATCTAGTTAGGTGGCAAGCATAGTCAGTCCTCGATACTGAGAGGAAATCTGTCCATCGAGCACAAGGAGAAGCGAAGTCTGAAGAACATTATGGCAACGATCTACTACTATATGGAAGGTCAGGAACGGAAAGGCCCTCTTGATGAAGCTGCCTTCAATTCCTTGGTCAATGACGGCGTGGTTACTACGGAGACGCTTGTTTGGTACCAAGGGGCACCTGATTGGGCTCCCTATGGTGAGATCAAGCGGAGTGCGGATTCCGGAAAAGGTGTGGATGGTGACGCCGTCGTCTGCTCTGAGTGCAATAAGCCGTTTCCCAAGGACGACGTAATTCGCTTTCGGGGTGAATTGGTTTGTGCTGCCTGCAAGCCCTTAGTGATGGCAAAGATGTCCCAGGGATTATCGACGAGTTCGGCTGCGCTTGATTTCGCCGGATTCTGGATTCGACTTGGGGCGAAACTTATTGATGGCATCATAATCTCCATTCCGACCTATGGAGCCATGTATGCTGCCTTTGGCACTTTGTTGCCGCAGGATCCAGATATTTTGACTTCGGGTACGTATTGGGGGATCAATTTGTTCAGCTATCTCCTGGGCCTATTGTATGGTTGGTTGTTGACGTGGAAATACGGAGCGACCTGGGGCAAGATGGCGGTGGGAATTAAGGTCGTAACGGCGGATGGTGGTCAGATCGGAGTCTGGCGAGCCTTGGCCCGCGTGCCGGCTGAATATGTGAGTGCGATCGTGCTTGGGCTTGGATACCTAATCGCTGCGTTTGATGCAGAGAAGCGGACGCTGCATGACTACATATGCAGCACACGAGTTGTTTACAAATAATGGTAGAAAAACCGCTGCAATCCCAGTTGGACGAGGGTTCTCTTTCCTGTCCTTCTTGTTCAGGGACGCTGTCCTTGTCGAGCAGTGTGCCGATTGATCTTCAACAGTGTCCGTCTTGCCTCCAGGAACTGCGAGTTGCTGTCTTCCCTGCTATCAATCGAGTCCATGGGGCTTCGGGAAGCGGTAAGCGATTGCTCTCCGAGGACGAGTCTAGTTGCTTCTTTCATGAGACCAAGAGAGCCGAAGCAGCCTGTGAACAATGCGGTCGATTCTTGTGTGGTCTGTGTGAGACGCCGTTCGCCGGGCGCGTGCTGTGCCCTGAATGTTTAGAGCAAGCGGCAGCGGACGGTGAATTGGAGTCGCTCATTGGACAGAGATACCGGCACGGATCCGTGGCTTTGATGATTGCACTCGTGCCGCTGCTTGTTTGGCCTTTGACTCTGGTGACGGCTCCGATTGCCATCGTCTACGCAATCAAGACATGGAATAAGAAGGGTAGTTTGGTGACGAACGGTCGCTTAGCTTTTGTTGCCGCGATTGTGTTTTCAGTGGTCCAAATAGGGCTCTGGGGCTTCTTCGGGATGATGTTTTTTGGAGGCTAATGCCAGCGGATCGTAAATACGAAAAACTGCCTGGTTCTGGATACGCGAGTACACGAGGAATTGTGGTTGCTGGGCGTCCGACGAGGTCTTATCTCGGGACGGATCATCTTCTTGTCGTTGAGTACCCGGCGCCAGCACAGGAAAGCTACCGTCGTTTTCCTTACGAGGATATCGAATCGATTGTTATCGCCCGCCGAACGGGCCTTGGAAAACGAATTGTGAGCCTTCTCCTCATCGTTGTATTGAGTATCATTGGGGTGTTTCAGGCAAATCTGTTTGTCTATGTGATGTCGTGGGTGGTGCTTGTTCCGTTTAGCGTTCTTTTGATGCTCGAGATCATCAAGGGCCCCTTATGCCGAACGCTGATCCGAACTCGGGTGCAGGAAGTAGAGTTGGCTTCGTGCAGCCGATGGCGGGCCGGCAACCGTGCAGTTGATTTGATCGAAAAGCGGGTTCGTGCTGCACAGAAAGTTGAAACAGCAATTCCTCCTGAAGTGGGGCTTTCCTCTCCAGAAGGAAACGAGTGAGATCCAGAAGATCGGTGTGAGATACGATGGTTGAATTGCGTCAAAGGCGATGTTTTCATCATCCGAATCGAGAGGCTGCAGCCCTGTGTCCTTCTTGTCAGCGCCACTTCTGTCGCGAGTGCGTCACGCTTCTCGCGGGAAAAATGACCTGCGCTTCCTGTCAGGACGATTTCGTTCGTGAGAGATCTCAAACGCAGGCTAACTGGTCCGCTGTAATCGAGTGCATATCGATCATCTGTGCGGTGGTTTTTCTTTGGGGGGCATTTGCCGGACTGGGTAAAGTTATGGCTTCCATACCCGATACCGTGCACGATGCCAGCTATTGGGAAGGACTCTCAGAAGGCCCATGAGCAAGCGGGATCTCCACGCGGAGCCTTTTGGTGGCATCGAGCTTGTCGAGCGAGCTGTGTCGGCGCTTGTTGGGCTCCCGGGTTCTGCCTGGTGTGTTTACCTCATAGGGACGGTTCCTTTCGGGCTCGTGTTATTGTACTTCTTCACCGATATGAGTGTGAGCCCTTATGCTCTGGAGCGTCTGGGTGCGGATTCGCTCCTTGTGACCGGCTGCGCGCTATGGTGGCGGGCTTGTCAGGCACGATTTGGCACTGTCCTGTTGGCATCATGGGGCTCAGTAGAGGCTACGGGCTGGTCGGCGAGGGAATGGATCATGGTGGCTCTGCGGCAGGGTGCATTCCTTGCGTTGTTCATTTTTCTCTCGCCGATCGCAATGATTCTCGTGCTTCCGACTGGATGGCTGTTGGCTTATTTTCAGGAAGCCGTCATCTTCGGCGGCACACCGGCTTTGAATATTCAAACTCTTGGACAGCGTTCGATGGCGATGATCCATGTCTGGCAACGCCAGAATCACGTCGCCATGCTGATTGCGACGGGTTTTGCCCTGCTCGTTTTTTTGAATGTCTACTCCTTTGTTTTCTTTGTTCCATTTGTATTGAAGCTATTTACGGGAATTGAAACTGCAGTGACTCAATCGCCGCTTGTTGCACTGAACACGACAGTGCTGCTGGTTGTGTGCTATTTGAGCTACTTGATTACGAGCCCTTTGATTCGAGCGGTTTATGTGGTTCGGCACTATCATGGCCATTCGTTGAAAACGGGACGGGATCTTCAGGATCGCATTCGGGCCAACGCTCGTTTGAGAGAGCAGGCTAAGGCGGGCCGGGTCGTGGCAGTTCTTCTCGGTGGGCTTCTTTTTTGTGCCTCCTTTGGGTTGCGTGCCCAAGAGGGTGAGACAGCCTCGCCATTACTTTTCCATGATGCCGCTGAGAAGACGGAGTTGGATCGAGCGATTCGAGAAGTGGTTCAGCGGCCCGATTTCGCTTGGCGCCTGCCCAGTGGGGAAACGGCGGCGGATGGACCGAGCAATCTGAGCATTTTAGTGCGGCGAATTGGACGGATGGTGACGGACTTAATCGAATGGATCATCGATGCCATTCGCCCTGAGGCTTCCGATCGGCATGAGGCTGGAATCTTTGATGGTTGGCTCGGAGCACGTCCACTGCTCAACATTCTCTTAGTTGTCGTTGCAATGGTTCTTGTTGCCTTGCTAGTTCGTCTCGGATTACGAGCAAGAACAAAACCTGTTCTGAAGTCAGAGAATGTCGTGGTAAAGGCAAGGCCTGATGTCGATGACTTGGAGACATTGGCGAGTGATCTGCCGGAAGATGAATGGATGCGGATGGCCCAAGGCTTCGTGGAGACTGGCGATTATCGCCGGGCCCTTCGCGCCTACTACCTTTCTTGTTTAGCTCATCTGCACGAGTCCAAGTTCATCCGTATTTCCAAATCAAAATCGAATGCATCATACGTTCGCGAAGTCATGAGACGTTCACGGCATAGCCCGGAGATTGGCACCGAGTTCAGGAGTTTGGTTCGATGTTTTGATCGGGTTTGGTACGGCGGTTATCCGATTGAACAGGGGGAGCTAGATCAATCCGCCTCATCGGTGGGAAGCATAAGGAGTCTGACGTGAGCCAGCGGGACGGCGCTGAAAAACGAGCTTGGGTGCTGGCTGGGCTCTTGTTGATGATTCTAGTCGGTGGGATCGCTGAACTCATTCGCTTCCGGGTCGAAAAAGGAGACGCCTATCCGGAATACTCAACTTACCGGAAAGATGCAGTCGGAGCTGGTGTGCTCTACGAATCGCTCAAACTCTTGCCCGCCTTGGAAGTTCAACGACAACTGAGGGCGCGCATCCAGGATGCGGAACCGCGGGAGACCGTTCTTTTCTGGTTGGGGGCGGATAAGCGATTAGAGTTTACGCCAGAGACAGCTAGTTTTGTGGAACAGGGGGCGCATCTCGTTTTTTCGGTAGGAATGAAGCGATCACTTGCTCAGTCGATGGACTCCGACGAGAGGCGACAACGGGTTGAGCGGCGCACACGGAGTATTCTCGGGGTGACCTATCAGCCTTTGTCTGTGCCTGACCGAGAGAAGTACGAGATGAATGCTTCCTCCGATGATGGACCTCGTGCGAGCTTGATGGGGTTTGGTCAAGGTGGGTTTGTTGATTTAGATCCCGAGTGGTCCGTGCTCTATGAGAGTTCGGGTGTGGCGATTGTGATTCAGCGAACTTTTGGCGAGGGGCTTGTCACCTTACTCGCCAATAGTTACCCCTTCAGCAATGAGTGCCTCTTAAAAGAGTCCCCGGTCGAGTTCATTGAATGGATCTTAGAGGGACGGAGATTAGTTTTGTTTGATGAAACCCATTTGGGTGTGCTGTCGAGTCCCGGCATGGTGGGGCTCTTAAAGCGCTATCGCTTAGGCCCTTTGTATTTCAGTTTCATCGTAGTCGGCCTGCTCAGTGTTTGGCGTGCATCGGCGAGCCTGCTCCCCAAATCAGGCAAATCCCGAACATCTGAGGTCATGAGAAACGCTACCCCGGAAAACTCGCGACCAGAGTCGATCTCTGGAGTTACGGGGCTTATTCGTCGACACGTGCGTCGGGACCAGTTGTTCGCCTTGTGTGTTCAAAGGTGGTTGAGCAGTGCGCCTCACCTCTCATCGAGAGAACAACACTGTCAAGTGGCGATTGAAAAGCTAGCTAAAGAAAAGGTTCAGACAGAGCCGGAATTGGTAGCTTTGTACCGGAGGGCGGCGGATGAGATTGGTGCGAAATACAAGTAACGAGAAGAGGATTAAGGATGAGTGTAGACTTGGCGGAATTACAATCAGTTTTGAAGCGGGCTCAGGACCAAGTGGCGAAAGTGATTATTGGCCAACAAGCGGTTGTTGAGCATGCCTTAATCGCCATTTTTACTGGGAGTCACGCTCTGATCGAGGGAGTGCCAGGGGTGGCCAAGACCTTACTTGTGCGGACCTTGGCGCGAACTCTTAATTGTGACTTCTCGCGCATCCAGTTCACTCCAGATTTGATGCCGTCAGATATTACAGGAACGAATGTCTTTAATTTGAAAACGGCGGAGTTTCGCCTGGTAAAAGGGCCAGTGTTCAGCTCTTTCATCCTAGCCGATGAGATCAATCGGGCTCCTGCCAAGACGCAAGCTGCGCTTCTTCAAGCCATGCAGGAACGGACTGTGACCATTGACAACGAAACTTACGAATTGGCTGACGATTTTACGGTGTTCGCCACTCAGAATCCCATCGAATTCGAGGGCACCTACCCCTTGCCCGAGGCGCAGAAGGACCGATTCATGATAAAAATACAGATGGCCTGTCCGGAACGCGAAGAGGAACTTCTACTTGCCCAACGCTCGCTCGGAGACGAGTCACCGGAGGAAGTGCTTGAGGGGAATGATTTCGCACCGGTTTTGACGAGGGAGGCTATCTCGTTGTTTCGCGAAGGGCTCAAACAACTAACGGTCAACTCGGAGCTTACCGCGTATGCCGTGGATGTGGTTCGAGCCACTCGAACTGAGGAGAGTATTCTCTGTGGGGCAGGACCACGTGCTACTCAGTCATTGCTCCTTGCCGCTCGAGCTCACGCGGCAATCAGGGGGAACGATTTTGTTACTCCTGATGATATCCAAGAACTTGCCATTCCTGTTCTGGCGCATCGAGTGGTCCTGCGGCCTGAATTCGAGATGGAAGGAACAACCATTGAAGAGGTGATTCAACAGGTTCTGCAGCAAGTGGCCGTGCCCAGGTAGACAGGGTTCTCGTTGTAAGGTGTGGTGAACTTCCATCCTAGTCGAAAACTCGTTCTCAGCGCAGCCCTCGTCCTGTTGCTGGGCTCGCTGCTGTACCCGTTCCTGATGGGCTGGGAGGCCGGCTTAGTCCTGATGCTTGGGGTGTTCTTGGTTTGGGTTGTTTGGGATATTTTGAACTCGATAAACCTCTTGAATGGGGTCCGCGCAGAGAACTCGAACAAGGTGCAGCTCTCCCGAAACCGGAATGGATGCCTTACTTTCGCCGTGCATATGGCCATGCCTTCTTCGGTTGCTCTCCGGGTTGGTGTCCTGTTGCCGGATTTACTCGAGTGTAAGAATCCGGAGCTTACTCTGATTCCCGCTGATAACGAAACCCGCTACCTGCTGGAACTTCCCTTTCGCGCCGTGAAACGGGGGAGCGATGTGATCCGGTTGGTGAGTTTTGAGACTGACTCGCTTCATGGCTTCTGGCGTGTTCAGTCTCGCCAGTCTGTCGATTGGGAGGTGCAGGTGTATCCCGATGTCATGGCCGAGCGACGTCACTTGGCGGGACTCCTTGTGCGTCCAGGTATGTTGGGGATTCACTCGGTCAGGCAATTGGGGAAAGGAAAGGACTTTGAAAAATTGCGGGAGTACGTTCCGGGAGATGACTACCAGGACATTCATTGGAAAGCTTCTGCAAAGCGAAACCGTCCGGTGACGAAAATCTTCCAACTAGAGAGAACGCAAGATATTTACGTGATCCTTGACACGTCACGACTGAGCGCCCGGCAATGCCCAAATGTCGGGACTGATAAACTTGAAGAGACGTATCTCGAGAAGAACCTAGCGGTAGCCTTGCTGCTTGCTCAAGTAGCCGAGCAGCAGGGAGACCGTTTCGGGTTTATCACATACTCCGATCGGGTAACTGATTTCCTGCGAGCCTCGTCTGGGCGCGCCCACTTCAACGCTTGTAGGGATACCTTGAACCGAGTTCGGAGCACGTTGGTAACTCCAGATTTTAAGGAACTCTTTACATCGATTCGCTCCCGCTTGAACCGACGGGCATTGATGATCTTTTTGATTTCTCTTGATGATGCGCTGCTCATGGAGACGTTTCTGGAGAACGTGGACCTGATTCGTTGCCGGCATGTCGTCTTAGTAGCAGGCCTGCGCTCGGCCCACTGCCAAACTCTATTCTCGAATCCCGAGGTGACATCGACCGATGAGATCATTTCTGAGCTGGCTGGCCACGAACAATGGGAGTCGTGGACGCTCTTGAAGCGGCAGCTGAGAGCTCGGGGCGTCGATTTAGTTTTGGCGGAGGGAGATCGCTTGGGGTTTGAGACCGTGAATCAGTATGTTGCGATTAAGAAGAGGCAAATCCTGTGATCATCGATCTTGAAGCATTCATTGAGCGCGAGCGGTCCTTTTGGGATGAGCTTGAGTCGAAGGTCAAATCATTGGAACGAGATCCAGAGCGACGTTTGTCATTTGATGAGCTTCAGCGATTTCACTATCTTTATGAACGGGCTGCGAGCGCTCTCGGTAAGCTTCGAACTTATTCTCTGCAGCCTGATACCGTGGAATACTTGGAACGCTTGGTTTCAGCGGTCTACGCTGAAGTTCAGGATGGAAATAGACTTACGCGTCACTTTTCATTGAAGCGATGGTTTTTCGTCGATTGGCCGGCCTCGGTGCTGCGGCACGGAAAGGCGTTGGTTCTTTCGTTTCTGGTAATGTTGATCGGATGTTTCTTTGGGGCCGTCGTATTGTGGTTGGACCCGGGGGCTAAACAGGACATTTTTCCGTTTGAACACTTGATGGGCGATCCATCCGAGCGAGTGGCGAGGGAAGAGGGACGGTTAGAACAGCAAGGTTCGAATTATTCTTCTGTATTCTCAGCGCAACTGATGACTCACAACACCAGAGTTTCGATTCTGGCGCTGTCGTTGGGAATGACATGGGGAATCGGTACCATTGTCATGATGTTCTACAACGGTGTGATCTTAGGCGCAGTGGCTTTTGACTACATTGTATCGGGCGAGCTTATTTTTCTCCTTGGCTGGCTGTTGCCGCACGGGATCGTCGAGATCCCAGCCATTCTGATCGCCGGACAGGGGGGCTTTGTTCTTGCGAGAGGAATCATCGGCTGGAAAAGCCCATACACTCTCGGTGTCCGACTGCGGGGCCTCATGCCCGACCTGGTTACCTTGATTTCAGGTGTTGCGCTGATGCTGATTTGGGCTGGTTTGATCGAAGCTTTTTTATCGCAAATTCATGAACCACAAATTCCATACGCAGCCAAAATACTTTTTGGCTGCATTGAAGGGGCAGCTCTTTTCTTTTTCTTTCACCATTTCGGAAAGCGCGCTTTGGCTGATGAGGCGAAGGAAGGAGAGGCAAGAGCGCGCGCGCCACATTCGCGTCGGTTGGGCTGAATGATGAACGGGAGACGGTTACGATTGCAGACGCCAGACGGGATTGAGTTTTCTCGTCCGATCGCCAGTCCATTGGTGCGTATGCTGGCTTCAATTATCGATTATGGCATTATCCTCGCCGCTCTCGAGATTCTCCAATTACCGTTTGCAATGTTGAATGCGGTAGCCTTCGACGTCGCTCAGGCCATCGTCATCGTGGCTTCTTTTGTGTTGGCAATCGGTTACTCTATATACTTCGAGTGGAAGCGACGTGGTCAGACAATCGGTAAGCGGATTCTCCAAATTCAAGTTGTCAATGATCAAGGTTTGAAGCTCAACTTCAGCCAGGTCGTGATGCGAAACCTGATGCGCGTTGTTGACCAAATGCCCTTGTTCTATTTGGTTGGAGGACTAACAGCATGGCTTAATCCGAAGGGGAGGCGATTAGGTGACATTGTCGCTGGCACGGTTGTGATTCGCCTTGCCAGTGCGGCGGCACCATCCTTCGAGGCTGCTCAGAATGAGAAATTCAACTCTCTTAGGGAGAGAACTACTCTGGTAGCACGTTTGCGGCAGGAAATCTCTCCAGAGCTCGCTGAAACAGCTCTGCGGGCAATCCAGAGGCGGGATTCACTGGAGCCCCATGCGCGTCTTGAGCTGTTCACGAAGCTCGGGCAAGAAATCCGTAGTTTGGTTAGGTTGCCGGAGGACCTTTTCGAAGGGATGTCGGATGAGCGTTTGGTCTTAAACGTCGTCGAGGTGGTTTTTACTTCTCGTGGGTAGCGGACAGGATGTTTGGCGCCAGGGGGCGTTAAGAAGATCAATCATCCGAGGATCTATCGGGCTCGCTGTAGCCTGTAGAGTTCTACTCGATTTTCTTGCGTCGGGAGTACGATCTCGCTTTCGGGAAACCGGCCGGCGATTGTTTCGATGAGGTTTTCTGCCTGGGCTCCTGCCGGTGAAGTAATGAGATCGTAGGATTCACCTGGGTGGGAGGGCCAGCTTAGCCGGACATGTGATTCGTCCCACGGTGATATTTCGAGACGGAGCGGGCGGTTGGATCGTGAAGGATTTGAGTCTAGGATCTGTTCGCGAGCGTTATTGATACCGTCGTCGTCGGGATCTGCTTTCGGTCCAAAAGTGAGGCTGCCGAATGCCCTCCGCTCCCAGTTGTCGTCCAATCCATCATGATCAATATCGAGGATCGGGACGCCTCGGAGAATCAGAGAAGCGGAAGTGATGGAACCTGTATCTTCGAGGGCTTGATCCGTGACCTTGAGTGTCCATGTGCCAACGCTGGTTTCATAGAAGTGTTGAGTGGACCAATAAGTCCAATCTCGGGGACCGCGAGAGAAATCCAGGTTGTATGCTTGTAACACACTCGTGGTCCCGCTTGGGGAAGTTAAGGTGATTCTTAGATCGCCGCGGTAAGAATGGGTTGTGTTGATTTGAAGCCCAACATGTTCGGTGATCAAAGACTCGGTGACATCGAACTCCACGGTAGCCGAATCAACATTGAGTTGAGCCTGGGCGTTCGTGCTCCTTCCTAGGTAGTCCAGCAAGGTTTCGCCGTCCTCCTGAGTGATGCCGACGACGGGAATTGCATTCACGTCTGTCCCTCCAAGGGTTGGGGGCTCGGTTTGATCTTGGTGGTTAAATATAATCGCGAACTCAGCACCTGCTTCTGAGGCGTGGCGCACCTTTTCCTCGAAAGTGTTCTGACCTCGCCGAATCAAAGCAGAGCGACCCGTGAGATCCATCGAAATCGGTGCCGTGGCTTCACCCTGAAAGAGAAGCGGAAAGGCCGGGGTGCCATTTTCAGGGAAGGGACCTTGTCCTGGGCGGACTGAAATGCGCCTGAGTGCAGCGGGAACGTTGTTGCCGAGAATCTCTAAATAAAGCCCGCGATCAGGAATGAGTCTGTTCGGGCGGGTGGTTTGTACGACCTCCACTGCTTCTGGACGATTTTTCCAATGACCGGCAAGCTCAACGGCATAGGCTGCATCTGGTAGGCCGTAGCCGGTGTTGTGGCTCACTTGAAATCCAGCCCCGTTTTCGCGGACGTCTGGGTCAAGATCTCCCCGGTGGGTGGATGCGTGTATGAGGATCTGTTGGACGTCGCGGTAGGTGAGTAGCGGGTTGCGACTCAGCATGAGCGCTCCAACGCCTGCGGCAATAGGCGAAGATGCGGAGGTTCCGGCAAAGCCCGCGTCACCGAGGAGGTAATCTTCGATGTCCGCCCGTCCCCGAGAGACGTAGCCCTCAGCGCCTGCGTGGTCGGTCGTTGCGACTCCTGGGAAGAGTGTATCCCCGCTGGGAGCTGAGATCAGCACGCAAGCTCCGGGAGTACTGTAGCTCGCGTAGTTGCCATCCAATCGTGTGGCTCCAACAAGAATCACCCGGGGATCAGAGGAAAAGCCGTCGTCATTGGCATTGCTCAAGAATTCTCTTTCGTTTCCACCGGCCCGAAACATCACGACTCCTCGTCCTTCGCGGCCTTGAGAGACGGCAGCCTCGATGCCACGGTCCGACAGGGCGTCAATGCCGGACTGTTGTTCGGCAACGCTACCCCAACTATGATTCTGAATATCGATGGTATCGATTTCGAACTCGAACATGTCCATTAATGCATCATCGGTAACGATACCCTCGCGTCCGCGGCGATTGATGTCAAAGACGACCAAACTCGAGAGGTTTGCCTTTGGGGCGACTCCGATCACTCCGGTGTCGTTGTTTCCCTCTGCGGCAATGAGCCCGGCCACGGCCGTTCCATGGGCATCGGAATTGATGAAGTTTCCCGAAGCGATATTGTCGCCAAAATTAAAGTGCGGACCTTCACTCGCCCGCGAGGCTAGGTCGGGGTGCGCAATGTCCATCCCGTTGTCACTGAACGCCACCGTAACGCCGCTCCCATCTGAAAGGCTCCAGGCTCCACGAAGTTTTAAATCAACCCCCGCCGGCTGCCCCGCTGCGTCCCGATTGTCGATATGCCAGGCTTGATCGATATAAGTGTCATTGGTTTTTGCTTGGAATCGACTGTGCCTTTTGAAGGGGCGACGCACGAGGGGGTAGGCGGCTTCCGTCTCCGCGTCCTGGTTTAAAGCGATCGCTGCCTGGATTGCTAGAAAAGGCGTTACGGCTCGGAATATCGCCAGGCGGTCCGTAAGGGCTCGGTCGACTTGCAGATAGTGCTTCTGCGAGATCTGTTGGTGATTGAGGTTCTTCTTTGCTTTTACGACGACTCGAGAAAGAAAGAACACTTCAGGTCCATCTGGATGCCCGAGTCTAGCTGGGAACTCCGTTAGCAGGTGTTCTTGATTTGGTCGCGTGAGGTCGTCGGCTCTCAGTGCGTAGACCTGAGGGTGGGGCTCCTTGAATTCGACGAGATGCCATTCTCCCGAGAGAGCACTTCGCACCTTAGTTTCGGATGACAGATCTGAGCAGGGAATCCCAATGAAGATGGCGAGCGAAGCGGCCCGTACACGCCATCCAAACTTCTTAAACTGCCTCCTCACGCGTTGCATTTGAGAGATTACCCGTAACATGCCTCTTTGGTGAGACGCATCAAGTCCCACCTTATTCATTGAGGGTAGACGTTCGGTCCCTCGATTAGGCTACACGGAAGGAATGCGAAAATATCTCGCGGCGATCATGCCGGACCTAATACCGCTAGGAAAGGAGCTCTGTCATCCGGTCAAACCCGACTTTGAGCACTTCGGCGGGATCCTCTTTCCAAAGTGCTTGATTGAAAAGTTCTAGGCTGACGGTTCCATCGTACCCCTTTTCCTTCAAAACCGCGATTTCAGCACCAAGATCGATCTGCCCTTCTCCCAACATGACGCGATCAGGATCCATTTGTGTGCCTGCGGGTTTGTTAGGATCCGCGTCGTCAATGTGATAATGACTGATTCGATCCAGTGGGACGGCTCGAAGGTCATCTAAGGTGGAAAAGCTGTTCCAATTGTGGAACGTGTCCAAAATCAAGGTGGCATCTGGGTCGTCTGCTTGTTGGACAATTTCCCATGCGTGCGAAAGCTTGCTCGCGGAATTAAAGAAACCTATATATTCAAACGTGGGTTTCACCCCCACTTCGCGCCCGATCTTGAGGAGGTCTCGATAACGTTCTGCGATCTGCTGGAACCCACACGGGTCACGGGGCGGCGTCGCGACGATGTAGGGAGCCTTTAATCTTGCCGCAAGCTCCATACGCCGTTTGGCTTCCTCAAGAGCCAGATTGTATTCCAGCCCCTCAGCCTCTCCCCACTGTCTCATGGCAATCATGCAGGGAACGATGAGCCCATGATCAGCAATGGCCTTCTCGAGATCGGCAACTTCGCCTCCGCGCCCAATAAACTCATAAATGTCATTGATCCAGAGTTCCACTCCTTTGAATCCGGCCTCGGCCGTTAGCGAGATCTTTTTGAGGAGGGGTTGTGGCTTGATTGTGCTCGTATTGAGGCAAAAGGTGAATGACATCGTGTCTTACAATGGTTTGCGAGTTGAATACGCTTTCTTGATGAAGAACTAATCTTGGAGCTAGAAGGGGCCGAGTCTTGGCGGGAGCGGGTCCATAGTGAATACGCTCGTGTCGAAGCAATAATTCAGCATTTCTAGTTTTTGATCCTTACTTCCTGGTTCGTCCCAAAGATTAGTGAATTCATCAGGATCATTTTCTAGGTCGTAGAGCTCGCCGTCTTCTGTTCCATGATAGACGACGATCTTCGTCTTGTCGGTTCGGAGCATACTGCCGTAGGCATGATGATGTGTCCAGGCGTTGTAATACTCGCTGAAAACGTGGGGCCGATGGATGCACGGATCGGCTTTGCCGCGACAAATGTCCACGGCGGTCTTTCCTTGAAAACCTTCGTAGCGAGGGATCGCAGCTAAATCGCAGAGGGTTGGGGCCAGATCCAACAATTCGAACAAAGCTGTGCAGCGAATACCACCTTCGATTCCCTGAGGCCAATGGAGGACCAAGGGAACTCTCACCGATTCGTCGTAGAAATGAGGCCCTTTCAGATAGAGTCCGTGATCACCCAGCATCTCTCCGTGATCTGACATAAAAATGATGATCGTGTTTTCCAATTGAGCCGTTTCTTCCAGCGCGGAGATGATTCTTCCCAATTGGTCGTCGATCAGTTCGATCATCGCGTAGTAAGCTGCAGTGACTTCGCGGCGATCCTCGTCCGTCATCGCGAGCACATCAAAATAGCCGGGCTCGTTGTGGGCCCACTTTGAGTCTAGTTTTTGGTATCGGGGCTTGTTGTCTAGTTCGTGAGCTTGTGCCTTGGGTAAAGGCATTTCAGCCACGTTGTAGCGACTGAGATAATCCGCAGGAGGGTCGAACGGATGGTGTGGGTCGAAGCAATTGAAGCTAAAGAACCACGGGCGCTCCCGATGTTCCCGAATGAAATCAATCGTCTTTTCGGCGCAGTAGGTGGTTTGGTGAAACTGTGAAGGGACTCCTTCCTTAACGTATGGAGTCTCCCTCCCTCCCGAGTATAGTTGGTCCCAAGTCTTGCCGTGCTGCGTAAGCCACTGAGTGTATCCGTTCTCCGGCCAATCGGGCTGCGGGTGGTGCGACCAGTGAAAAACGCTGTATCCATCGTCAATTCGGTTCTCCACTCGGCCGGCAGCGCAACTCGAAAGGTGCAGCTTTCCAGCCAGACCACAAACGTATCCTTGATCTGCGAATAAGCGGCTCAAGAGCCGCTCGTAGGAGGGAATCTGCTGGCCGTTTTGTCGGCATCGCGTCGTACGGGCGTAACGTCCCGTTAGAAAAGACGCTCGGCTGGGAGTGCAGACCGGACTTTGGGCGTAAGCTTGTGTGAAACAGGTGCCGCCCGTAATGAGTCGATCCGTATTTGGAGTCCGGATCAACGCGTTGCCGAGAGCGTGAATCGTATCGAATCGCTGTTGATCCGTACAGAACCAAAGAATGTTAGGAGGTTCTGTAGCCACGCCTTCCCTAGTTGTGCTTCACAACGTTGACGCGAAGTTCGTGGGCTCCGTCGGCGCGAGCGTACTCGTAATAGTAGCGAGTCTCGCCGGGGCGTTCGAGTGGGTCCATGTAACGAAGAGATCCCGTACCGTGAGGTGAGGTCATCACCGGAGCGTCCACTGAGATTCGGTGCCAATTCTTTAAATCAGTGCTCACTGCAACACCGGTTTTTTCTTCGTAATTTTCGAGATGGGTGGGGCCTCCGTCGTAGAATCCGATAAAGACCGGAGGACGGTGAAGTAAGGATCCCAAGCGAGCAGCATGGCAATCCCAGCCACTTTCGCTAGGAGCGAAGATGTCTCCCAACCACTCAAATGACAGTCCATCGTCACTGACGGCCAATCCAGTGGCTGATTTGGTGAGTCCTGTGTTGTAGATATCTGAGGTTGCATGCATTTCCTGTCGCTCCTCCGTGCTCGCGTTTGGATTTCCAGGGGCGTAGCTAAGCAGCAAGTAGGTTTTTCCTTCGAAGGTGAAGCAATAGGGATCCTTGACTCCCTCGACACCCAGATCAGCCGCCGTGAACACCTTCCGTCGGTTGGCGATATCGAAAGCTGCGGGAGAGTCCGCTTCGATCACATCGGTTCTCCAGCGTTGGTCTTCGGGATCAACATAACTGATGTAGAGGCGCCATTGGCCGTTAGCAGCCCGGATCATCGACGATTTCTCAATGGAAGTTGAGTCGAGGCTCTCCTTGGTGGTTTCCCAGATCGTTTTAAAGCTAAAGCCGTCTGTACTCTCAGCGATTACGCACTTGCCGCCACGGACGGGGCGGGGCTCTCGAACACGGTAGTAAAGATAGTATTTCTGGCTTTCCTCATCAAAGACGACATTGCAGGCCCCGACCCAATTGTCCGCCGCGTCCGCTGGTGGAGTGATGACTGTTTGCCCCTTCTCGGGATCGAAAAGGGCGAGGGACGGGAACTGTTTAATACCTAATGACATTTTATTTCCTGCTAAAATCCGTAAGAATGACTGCTAACGCATACTCAGTTTGCTGCAGATCGTCGAGACTGATTTGACAAGGGGTCGATGATAGAACTTGATTTCACGATTCGGGACGACAGATTTAGTGCGAAAGGGTTTCGTTTGTAGGGGGTCGCAGCCAACTCGACCATCTGAGTTTGGTCTGGGGGCGGCTGTCTCAGCTCCTTATGGGTTTTGAACTGAACTTGCTGACAGGCGATCCTGATCGGTGGATTTAAGAAGAACGATAATTGATCTATGGAACTAAGATTGAGGTTAGGGAGCGGAGGCTTCGGGTGGTCGACTGCACTAGCGATTGGGTTGGCGGTAGGTGCAGGCAACTTGGTGTCTGAGGAATCGCTGCTCTCATTCACTCGTCAGTTGACTTACGATGGCTTGCGATCAGGTGAGGGATATTTCTCTCCCGATGGCAACGCGCTCATCTTTCAAAGCGAACGGGAGGCAGGGAACCCTTTCTATCAAATCTACTTTCTCGACCTTGAATCGGGAGACTCAAACAGAGTTTCGCCTGGAATTGGAAAAACGACTTGTGCCTTTTTTCGGCCAGGAACGGACGAGGTGCTTTTTGCGTCCACGCATCACGATCCGGAGGCCTTGAACAAGCAGAAGGAAGAGCTCGAGTTTCGGGCATCAGGCAAGGAACGTCGGTACTCGTGGGACTATGACGCAACGATGGACATTTTTTCATCTCGACGTGATGGCTCGTCGATCAAGCGCCTCACCGATAGTCACGGGTATGATGCCGAAGGGGCCTATTCCCCGGACGGTAGCTTGATTGTCTTCTGTTCGCTCCGCAACGCCTACCCTCTGTCGCGCTTGAGTCCTGAGGACCAGAAACGATTTGAGGTGGATCCAGCCTACTACGGCGAGATCTATCTCATGAAGGCTGATGGCACAGAACAGCGTCGACTGACCCGAACTCCAGGCTATGACGGGGGACCCTTTTTCACACCCGACGGGAAGCGGATCGTTTGGCGCCGTTTCGACGAGGCCGGAATGATTGCGAACGTGTACACGATGAAGCTCGACGGAAGTGATGTGCGTCAGCTCACGGATTTTCAATCGATGGCATGGGCTCCGTACTTCCACCCGTCCGGAGATTACGCAATCTTCACCTCCAACAAACTTGGGTTTGAAAACTTTGAACTTTATATCGTCGATGCCGAAGGGCAGCGGGAGCCTGTTCAAGTCACCTATTCGGAAGGCTTCGATGGATTGCCGGTCTTCGCTCCGGACGGTCGATCTTTATGCTGGACCTCCAATCGAAATGCGAAGGGACAATCGCAGCTCTATCTGGCAAGCTGGAACCACGCCGCCGCTTTAACTGCTCTTGAGGCTTCGCCTTTGAGGAGCAATCCACCTTCGACTGATGCGAGCGAACTTGTCGCGAAGGATTTACAAGCACCCACGGCAAAACTCTCAGCGGAAATCTTAGAGGCGGACCATAGGATCCATGTTGAATACCTCGCATCCGATGAATTAGAGGGAAGGCAAACAGGCACGGAGGGAAGTCGTGCTGCTGCCCAATATGCGCAGGAAATATTTTCTGACCTCGGATTGGCCGGGGTTGGACTTCCTCCGAGCTATGCCCATCGCTTCGAGTTCACGAAGCGTATTGAAACGAACCTCGACGGAAACTCGCTTGAACTCGAATCAGAAGGCCATGTTGCGTTCGAGAAAGGTTTCGAGGTTGAAAAGGATTTTCGACCGCTTTCGTTTACGAGCAATGCCGCTTTCTCGGGCGGCGTTGTTTTTGCCGGATATGGTCTTTCGGTGCCAGGAGAGCTTGGCGAAGGTTATAATTCATACGCCGGACTCAATGTCTCCAACAAAATCGCGCTGGTCCTAAGGTATGTTCCTGAAGACGTGGAACCGGAGCGACGGCAGGTTCTCAACCGATACGCCGGATTGCGCTACAAGGCGATGATTGCTCGAGAGAACGGGGCCCGTGGGATTCTGGTTGTAGCGGGTCCCAATTCGCCGAATGCCGGGGAACTCATCGCTCATAGTTTCGACAGCAGTCTGGCGGGGTCTGATATTGTTGCGGCGTCCATTAGTAGCGACGTTGCTGACTATCTGCTAGCGCCGCTCCACAAGAGCATCAAGGACCTCCAGACTGGATTGGACAGTGAAAATCCCCATGCGGAGGGTGGTTTTGAGATTCCCGGGTTAACCGTTTCGCTTGCCACGAGTGTGGATCAGATAAAGGGCAACGATGACAACGTTCTCGCTTACCTTCCTCCGATCAATCCGAGCTCAAACTCGGAGTTTGTGATTGTCGGGGCTCACTACGATCATCTTGGACACGGAACGTCGGGTTCCTTGCAACGGAAGGGCGAGGAGCACAGCATTCACAATGGTGCTGATGACAACGCATCGGGAACATCGGTGATCTTGGAGCTCGCTGCGAGTCTGGCAGCGAAACGACAAGCTGATCCTGAGCAGTTTCGACGAGGTGTTCTATTCGCCCTGTGGTCGGGGGAAGAGATTGGGCTGATCGGTTCGACGAATTTTGCCGATGATCATCAGGCTTTTCTCGGTCAGGCAAGCGCCTATCTCAATTTCGATATGGTTGGGCGACTGAAAGAGAATCGACTTGTCCTCCAAGGCGTTGGTTCTTCGTCCACTTGGCCCAAGCTCATCGAACGTAAAAACGTGCGTGCAGGATTTAGCCTCAACCTGCAAGAAGATCCGTATTTACCCACGGATGCCACGGTTTTCTACAACAAGGGAATACCGATATTGAATTTCTTCACTGGAAGCCATGAGGACTATCACCGCCCGACGGACACTGCCGACAAAGTAGAATACCTTGGCCTGACACGCATTTCTGAATTTGCCGAACGGCTCGTGCTCGATCTGGTGAGTATGGAATCCGCCCCGGACTATGTGAAAGTAGAGCGAGCCATGAACCAAGGCGGGAGCAGGGACTCAATGCGAGCCTATCTGGGAACCATTCCTGACTACGCGACCGAAGTGAAAGGGGTCAAGATTTCTGGTGTAAGCGGGGGTGGTCCTGCTGACAAGGCAGGTCTCAAGGGGGATGATGTGATCGTGGAGTTTGCAGGGAAAAAGATCACGAATATCTACGACTACACCTACGCGATTGACGCCGTGAAGATCGGGGAAGCTGTGAAGATCTCGGTAATCAGGGGCGGCGAACGTCTCGAACTAGAGGTCACTCCTGAAGCGAGAAAGTAAGATTCTTGTAACGCTTGTGCTCTCGGTTTCGTCTGAGAGGGATTGAAACTCCTCTCAGCATGAAACTGTTCTCGTATCTTTTTGCTTGTTGTCTATCACTTCAGTGCGTTGGCTTGCTCTCATGCCGCTTAGCAGCTCAATCCCTCGAGCCCCTGGAACATTTCAAGGGAAACCGCCTTACCGAACTTCGACGGACGACTCTTGAAGGAGCAAAGGCGGCGGCTAGTTCTGGAGCTGGTTTCGAAGCGGCGCGACTCTTGACAGCGCTGAGTGGATTTGGCCCTGCTGATGACATTTCAAGACAAGCTCAGAGTCTCCTTCGAGATTGGGGACTAGAGGGCAGCGACCTCACCGAGTCTCGCGAATCCGATATCAACCGGCAGGTCCGCGAGCGACTCCAATTGGAACATCAGTCCAGTGTTGATCTATCCTCGATTGAAGTGTTGCTCGAACTCGAATCCTACGAATCGGCTGCCAAGACATTGAGCCGGGTGCTCGGTCGTCCCATTTTCGGGAATGCTAGTCGGCAATTAGATCTCTTCTGCCAACGCTATGGGCTTGAACGAGGTCAAGAATTCCGCGCTCTCAAACGGCGTTCCCTGACGAAGCTCCAAGAGGATTTGAAAGCGGCGAGGGAATTGTCTCGAAAGGTTGACGCCTGGGAGTTTCTCGTGGCTGCCGACCCTCAAGCAGGTGCGATGTATGGCGCCTTACTGAAGCGACTGTATCCACTCGCTGAATCTGTAAGGGAAGCTCGAAAGCTCGGGCAAGAGAATCAGCGGTCCCGTTTTAATTTTGGGCGAGGCAGAACGCTGCCGCCAGGACTTGTTTCCCGCTTTGGGCGACAGTTCGGAGGCCGGTCGCAGCAAGCTGATGAAGGCTCCAGTGAAGTGCCCGAACCGAAGCTTACGGTGGAGGGAATTATCGAGAGTTTGGACTATCTCGCTAAGGACGATACGGAGCTTGCCATTGAGATCTTAGAGATGGGGCTAGAAGTTCTCGCCGATGACCCTGAACGATCGCGACTTGATTCAATGCTCGGGCAGGCCAATGCCTATCTGGTGCGTTTGGTCGCGGATGCTGTGAGCTCTGCCGTTCCACGTGTCACCAGGTTTTCTGACAAACGGAAGAAGGGCAAGGCACGGGATATCTTCTCAGGAAAAGAGATTCCAACATATGAGTTGACGATCGATTCAGAAGAGTGGGCGAAGTTGAAGAAATCACCGAAAGAGTATGTGTCCGCAAGCTTCCGCAGCGGAGCGACCACGCTGACGAACATCGGTGTACGGTTGAAGGGCGGTATTGGTAGCTACCGTCCGCTCGAAGGCGGAAATAAAGTTGGCCTCACCCTAAAGATGAATCAATTCGTGAAAGGGCAGAAATTCTTAGGCTTTCGCAAGATCGTTCTGAACAATAGCGTGCAAGATGATTCATACCTCAGGGAGGGGCTCGGTTATGCTCTTTTCCGAAAGGCTGGTTTGCCCGCTTCACGTGTGGGGCATGCGAATCTGGTTGTGAATGGGGAACCCTACGGTCTCTACGTCCAGATCGAAGCCGTCACCTCAGACTTTCTCAAGCGATGGTTCGCTGATGGCGATGGGAGTCTTTATGAAGGGAGTTACGGTAGTGATGTGGACCAATGGGATGAGCTTGAAGTCGACTCAGATCCGGAACTCGCAGATCGCGAGGCCCTCAAAGCCCTGGCCTTAGCCGCTGAACGGGCGATCGATGAGGAAAGCCTGGCCCCGCTTGAGCCTCATCTGGATACGGTAGCTTTCGCGCGCTTTATGGCTCTCGAGGTGTTGATGGATCATTGGGATGGTTACGTATCCGCGAATAATTATCGACTCTACCATGATCCAAAGACAAAGAAGTTCTACTTTATCCCTCACGGAGCGGATCAGTTGTTTCGCAACACCGGAGGAGATCTGATGCGAAACAGCCGAGGTTTGATCGGACAGGCTCTGATGCAGACTCCCGATGGTCGCGAATTGTATCTGTCACAAGTTCGAGACTTGTTGGCAAACGTCGTGAATCGCGAGGTCGCGATAAATCTTCTTGAAGAGCGCTATGAGAACGTGCGGCCGTGGGCGGCTGCTGATGCCAAGTCATCGAATACGCTTGTGGAATTCGATCAGACAGTGAAATCGACCCTCGCTTTCTTTGCTCGAAAGGAAAGGATGGTTCGTTGGCAAGAAATCGCCTTGGACGACCCAGAACTCTCTCGTCGCCTGCAATCCCTCAATCGCGATCCACGGCGTTTTTTCCAAGGACGAGGGCGCGGGGGCAGGCGCTAAACACTCCCGCTTATTAGCTGCGGGTGAGAGCAAGCGAAAAGTCCGCAGCTCAAACCGTTGCTGATATCTATCTGCTCGGGTCGCGTCATGGTCCGGCTTCAGAGCTCGAGGCTGTAAGAATTGATTGGACTAATCTTTCGACGGTCGCGAGCATTTGGTCGTGCCTACAAAGATCTTTTTATCGTTCGGTTCTCGTTGTTTGCATACGGCCCTTTTGGGTTGCTTTGTCGCTCTTGCCTGCTTCGGTTCGAATCTCTGGGCTGACCCTATTCGAGTCGTCGTCTGGGATGAACAGCAGCCGCGCCAAGCCGAGGCCTATGATCATTTTCTTGGAAATGAGATCGCCAAGCATTTGTCCCAGTTTCCCGATCTTGAAGTTGTTTCGAAGCGACTTGATGATCCAGGTAAAGGGATTGACGCGAGAACCTTGGAGCAGTGTGATGTTCTGGTCTGGTGGGGGCACGCTCGGAACGGTGAGATTTCCATCGAGGAAGCTCGTCCAATCGTGGAGCGAATCAAGCAGGGTAAGCTATCCCTCATCGCGTTGCATTCCGCTCACTGGGCGACGCCATTCATGGAGGCTATGAATGAACGGACCCGCATGGATGCCGTTCGTCGCTACCCCAATTCTAAAGATTTTCCGCGAGTTCGGTTTGAGTTCACGCCTCCGCCCGGAAGATTTCCCCCGGCTCGCGACTCAATTGTAACGCCTGCTTACTATGCTTGGAAGCGACGGGGAGTTGTGCAGCAGGTTCGAGTCGATCTGCCAAATTGTTGCTTTCCAGATTATCGAGCCGATGGAAAGCCCGGGACGCTTCACGTCACCCAATCGAATCATCCGATCGTTCAAGGGCTTCCTCCGCACTTTCCGATTCATCAAACGGAGATGTACAATGAGCCCTTTCATGTTCCCGAGCCGGATGATGTTGTTTTGAAAGAAACATGGACTGCGGGAGAGTGGTTCCGAAGCGGCATGGTTTGGAATCTCGGTCTCGGAAAGGTGTTCTATTTTCGGCCGGGGCACGAGCAGTATCCGATATACAAACAACCGGCGGTACAGCAAATCATCCTCAATGCCGTCCGATGGATGGGAGGAGCAACGACGGCATCGGAATCGGCAGCAAGCATCCTAGAGACAGACCGTCTCGTGGCCTGGTGTATTGTTCCCTTTGATTCCAAGAAAAGAGGGCCGGCCGCCCGAGCTGAGATGTTGAGTCGCTTAGGACTGAAGCGAGTTGCGTATGACTGGAGATCTGAGCACGTACCGACCTTCGAAGAGGAGATTCTCGAGTATCAGAAGCATGGGATCGAATACTTTGCGTTTTGGGACGCTCACGAAGCCGCATTTGAACTCTTTCGAAAATACCGGCTGAGCCCTCAGATCTGGAAAACTCTCGGATCGCCCAAGTCGGGCACCCAAGAAGAGAAAATTCGTGAAGCCGCACGATCCATGCTTCCGCTGGTTTCCAAAGCCCGATCACTCGGTTCTAAATTTGGGCTCTACAATCATGGAGGGTGGGGTGGAGAACCCGAGAATCTTGTCGCTGTTTGTGAGTATTTAAGAGAACAGCATAACACCCCGCACGTTGGAATCGTTTACAACTTTCATCACGGTCACGGCCACATTCAAAACTTTAAGAAGCGGTTTGAGGCGATGTTACCCTACTTGCTTTGCGTCAACATAAATGGAATGAACTGGGCAGCTGATCCGAAAATTCTACCCGTGGGAGCGGGAGCTCACGAGCAGGACATGATTCAAACCGTGCTTGATTCAGGCTATCGTGGCCCGATTGGTGTTCTTGGTCATGTTGCCAGCGAAGACGTTGAGCTTACCTTGCGCAATAACCTGGCCGGGATCAAAGCACTGAGATCGACGCTCAATTGACTCGACCTATCGCATCGGCCATCGCGGCGTGAGATGAACGTATTCGCCTTGGTTCCTTACCCGTCGGCGCGAATCGTATGATTCGCTTTGCAGACGTTTACAGGGTGCTGAGATATGCCACCAAGTCCCTGACTTCGTCCGGGTTCAGAAGATCTTTCATTGAAGGCATCGCTGATACTTGGCTTTCTCTGCGAGAGTGAATGTTGCCTTTCTCAATCGTCTGAGATCCCCCGATGGCGAGACCTAGGATCAGTTTGTCCGAGTGTTCGCTCACCACAACCCCGTCGTAGCTCTCTCCGTCATTCGTTTCGATGCTGACTGTTTGAAAGCCTGGTGCTAGGGAAGCGCTGGGGCTGAGCAACGCTTCCAAGAGATAGGGGCGCTTGACGCGTGCGCCGATTCCTGTCAAGTCGGGCCCAACTTGTTGACCCTTTCCTCCCGCGTTGTGGCACCGAATGCACTCGGCAGCAATGTGAGTTTGGTAGACGGTTTGACCTCGCTCGGCAATACCTCCGCTCAGAGCGAATTGGTATTCGCCAAGAGGTTCGTTTGTCAGATTCTGTGCGTAATCGCTCCAAGCCTGCCTCAACTTCGGTTGAGGACTGCTCTTGGCGACGTGAATGACGTCGAGCGCCCATTCTTCCGGTAAGGTGCCGGCATTCAGTTTTGCGAGATAGTCGAGAGCCAAGGTCTCCGCTTCCTTGCTGCTCATCGTCGCTAGCGATCGAATGAGCGTCTGCTGCTCTGCAAGGCTGTATTTTGCAAGTTCCTTGTGGCGACCAATCGCGGTCTCTGGAGAGTGAGTTGATTCGAGATTTAGAGCAGCAATTCTGAGCGGTTCCTTTTCAGACTCGAGCGCGACTGTGATCGCTTTTGCGCGTTGTGTATCGGATACGCGAGGGGAGATCAGTTCGAGGGCGTTTATTCTGGCTGCGACGCCGCGCGAATCGTCGTGGAGCCAGGACCAGAGTTGGTCGACGTCGACATCGATTGCATTCTTCTTGAGTGCAGCTGTGAGGGCTGATTTGACCTTCTCATCAGCACTACTAAGTGAGTCGAGAGCCAGTTGGCGCAAGAGCTGATTACCGATGTCCGGATTCCTTGGTCCGAGATTCCTGGCCCGTCCCTCAACTCGGTCGAGGTAGGGCCTTTGGTTCCAAACCCGCAGGCAATGGATCGCTTCGACCCGCATGTTCAGAGGCTGCGTTAGGTCCGCAGCGTAGTCAAAGAGACGCTTTGCGTGAAGTTGTCCACCTAGGCGAAGGTTGGCGTTGAGCACTCTTCTTACAAACGCTTCATCGTTTGGTCTGTTTGAACCCTGGGCCTGGCGAGCCAAGGATGGCAAAGCGTCCGGGATCGAGAAGTCATCGTGAATAGCCCGAGCCGCCTCGACTTGTACTTCGGGTTCAGCAGCCGTTAGGAAGGCGGAGACATGAACGGATTTTAGGCGTCGAAGGGCATTGACTGCCCCGATTTTGACGGCCGGTGATGGATGGTCCTTGAGAGAGAGGAGCATTGCTGGGGAAGCAGAACCTGTCAGCCCCATAACTGCGGCGTGCCTTAGGAAGGGATCCTCTTGCCCTTTCTGTTCCAAGAGAGTTACTAGGCTTGGAAAGAGTGACGGCCCTCCAATCTTTCCGCCTGCAATGGCAGCATGAAACTGAACGCGAGGAAACGTCGCGTCTCTCAGGTATCGGGAAAGGTAGGGGATCGCTTCCGAAATCCTGAGATCTCCCGATATCTTAGCGGTTTGAGCTCTTATTTCTGGGTTTTCATCGGAGAACGGGAGTTGCTCAACCTGTTCAGCGCTGAGTTCGGCTTTCATCTCTACCATTCCCCAAAGAGCATGGATTCTCGCCAATTCAGGGAATGTAGCTTGGCTGGCAACCTCCAGGAATGTTGCCGTGTCTTCAAGAGCAGCTATTGCGCCTTGAGCCCTTTGACGGATGCGTTGATCTGCATGTCCAAGGAGTTGAACAAGCTCTTCTGACGTGCGGTGTTTGAATCCTTCGTGTAGAAGATGTTGTACTTCTCTCCGCTGGAACGAACCCGATACGCTTGGGTCGTCTAGGCGATGAATAGCCCCTTTCTCGTTCGGTTGCCATTTGCCATCCCAATCGGCGATATACATGGCTCCGTCCGGGCCGAAATTCATGGCACTCGCCATCAGCCCGAAGTGAAAGACATGCTCATGGGTCATTTCGAAGGATGCTCCCTTAGGAGTTGCTCGAAAGGCTGTGATCTTCTGCACTGGAAACTGCGCGAGGAAGAAATGGTCGACATAGGATTCGTTTAGCGCTGTTCCTGGATTGTACTTAAACCCTCCGGGTCCGACCGAGTAATTTGAGAGTGGGGGCGTGATGTGGGCTGGCTGACCGTTGAAGTAGGGAATCCACATCTGCTCGTGAATCCACGGGTTATAGAATGGCTGCTCCATCGTTTTGGTCCAACCGCGGTTTCGGAACTGCCAGTTCAATCTCCAGCCCGAGTCGCTGCCCTCCACAATGTAAACAAAGCGCTCCCGTTCATCTTCGATATCCCCGTCGTTGTCGACCGAAAAGAGATTGCCGTATTTATCAAAGGCAATCTCTTGAACATTTCTCAGACCGTAGGCAAAGACTTCTAGATTACTCCCGTCTGGGTCCATTCTGAGCACGCCCCCGGTGTTTGGATAGTGCAGGCGTTTCCCTTCGAGAGTCACCACCGAGAAACCATTGTCGCCAACCGAAAAGTAGAGCTTTCCTTCAGGGCCTAGGGTCAAGCCGTGAATATCATGTCCATCATAAGCTGCGTGGACTCCAAACCCTCGGACACGCGTGAACCTCGAATCCGCAATTCCGTCTTGATCGGTATCGCGAAAACGCCAGAGATCGGGGTAGACCGTAACCCAGACATCGTCCTTCCAGGGCATGACTCCAGCGATGACTCCGTTGAATTCCTCGTTGAAACCCTCGTAAAAAACTTTCGATTCATCGGCCACGCCGTCGCCATCAGTGTCTGCTAGGCGATAAACTCGCTCCTTCATTGTGGTTAAGTCTTTCCAGTCATGAATCCCATCTTGATTTCGGTCTTGGAGCCATGAGGCGTTGTCCGAGCTTTTCTCGGACGCCATCTTGTCTCTGAAGAACAGTCTTAGCTGAGCAATCGATTGGTTTTGGAGGTCGTCATAGGCCCAATCCTTGTGTGATCGGATGTCGATGTCGACTGTGCCGCGTCTTGACGTTTCAACCACAAAGAGGTGTCCCTGATCATCAAAAGCGAGCGCGACAGGATTCTTCAATAGGGGTTCTCGCGCCCAAAGCGTCATTTCGAATCCGTGAGGATTGGGAAGGATTTCTGAGCTTTCTTGGGCTATCCCCGAGGTCCAACAGACGCCGAGGATTTGAATGAGCGCTAGCCAGCGGATGAACATGGGAGGATGCTAGTCACGGGAGGTCTAGGACTCAACTATTTCACGCTCGCATGTCGAGTTTTGAACGTTTTAGATCTCCCTGTTGCCGAAATGGACATCTCTAGATGAAAATTCTCTATCGAATACTGATTTTCTTCGGTGTGCTCATGCTAGTGGGTGTTGTGGTCCTAGTCTTTGTGGGGATTCAGATCCGGAAGAATGATCAATTCTTCGCCCATCAATGGGGTCCCAGAGTGCCTTCAGAATCGCGCCCTGAGCTTCCTCCCCAACCGGATCTAAGCCCGAACAAGGAACGTTCGAGTAAGCCGAATTTCAGTCATCCTCATGGTTTTTATGAAGAGCCATTCGAAGTGGCACTTAGCAGCGGGCAAGAGAACGCGGAAATCTGGTTTACCACGGATCATACAATTCCTCGCCCCGCGACAGCGGATGGGGGAGCCGTCGGGACGCGATATGAGAGGCCATTGAAGGTCGATAGTAGCACGATCGTTACCGCCGTTGCTGCAGTGCCGGGACAGCAGCCTTCTCTGCCCTTTACTCAATCATATTTTTTCATAGCGGATATCCTTAGCCAGGACCGCGCCTCTGCTGTCAAAGCGGGATGGCCTGCGCGCCCGGAGAATGGGAAGCGAATGGACTACGGTATGGATCCTGAAATCGTGAGCCGATTTTCAAGTGCCGAGTGGAAAGAAGCCTTCACACAAATCTCGTCCCTTTCGGTGGTGACTGAACAGGGGAATCTCACGGATATCCGTTACGGCATTTACACGAATCCCGGCGGACAAGGAAAAGGGTGGGAACGATACGCCTCGTTTGAGTTGCTTGATAACGGTGGGGGGGCAGGATTTCAGGTCGGAGCGGGGCTGAGGATCCGGGGCGGCTTCACTCGCAGCTCACACTTCGTGAAGCACTCATTTCGACTGTTCTTCCGAAAGGCCTACGGCGCTGGGAAGCTAAAATTCCCTCTCTTCGAAGATGAGGGAGCGAATCGATTCGATAAAGTCGATCTCAGAACGGCACAGAACTATTCGTGGGCTAGAAGAGAAGGACGACATTCGGGACTGCACAACACGTTCGTTAGGGAAGTCTTTTGTCGGGATACTCAGAGAGCGATGGGCGAAGCCTATACCCGGAGTCGATATTATCATTTGTTCCTCAATGGGCAGTATTGGGGGATCTACATGACGGAAGAGAGGCCGGAAGCGGCATACGGGGCGACGTATTTTGACGGGGAGAGAGAAGAATTTGACACACTCAAATGTTCGAATTTCTTGGGCGGATATCTGCTTGAGGCGACCGATGGGAATACAGAGGCCTGGAAGGCGCTGTGGGAAGGGGCTCGCCAGCTCGCGAAGAACCCGACCGATGATCAGTATGCCTTCTTAACCGGCTTGGAGCCTAGTCTTGCAGGGCCAAGCGAACGAGGAGCGCTCGTCGATATCGATAATCTGATCGTTTACATGCTGATCAACTTTTACGCAGGCAACTCCGACGGGCCTCTCTCTGCCTTTCTCGGCAATGAGCGCTCAAATAACTGGTTTGCGCTGAGAAATCGAAATGGAAAGGATGGGTTTCGCTTCTTCGTCCATGATGCTGAGCATACGCTGGGGGCCCCTCAGAGTGGGAACGATCGGACCGGTCCGTTTCGAAGTCGCAACCAGAATCGTTTTCAATACAGTAATCCTCAGTGGCTTCATCAAGATCTCTGCGCTCATCACGCTTATCGGAAACGATTCAGTGAGTTAGCTCATGAACATTTGACTGGGGACGGTGCCTTAACTTCGGCGAGAGCTACTCAGAGATTCCGGCGGCGCGCAAATCAGATCAACCAGGCGATCCGCGCTCAATCGGCTCGATGGGGCGATGCGGAATACCCTGGCCAGCCCTACCTAGTAGAAGACTGGGAGAAGCGGATCGAATGGGTCATCGAGAACGCCATTCAGGGGCGTGAGCAGGAACTGATTGCGCAACTTCGGGAGGATGGCCTGTTCATCGATTAGCATTTTCGGGGTTGTTGAATTCAGTGCTACGAGATAGCTTCCTCCTGTCACTGAATGCCTGAGGGAAACGGGCTTCGGTCATTTTCTATCATGCGTTACTTAATCACGGGCGGTGCCGGGTTTATCGGGTCTCATCTAGCGGAAAGCCTACTTCAACGGGGCGATGAGGTCACGGTTCTCGACAACTTCTCGACGGGTTCTCACGAGAATCTGAATGGGATTGAGTCTCACACGGCTTTCCGGTTGGTTTACGGGAGTGTGACAGATTCAGATCTCGTAACTGAATGCGTGAAAGAGGTGGATCGAGTGTATCATTTGGCTTCAGCAGTTGGAGTCAAATTGATTATCGACAAACCCATTGAAACAATCGAAACGATTGTTGAGGGAGCTTCAACCGTTTTTGGTGCTTGCGCTCGCTATAGACTTCCTGTCTTGCTGACTTCAACATCAGAAGTATATGGGAAATCGGATGCGCTCCCGTTCACCGAGGACTCAGACAGCATTATCGGTCCCCCGACATATCGACGCTGGGCCTACGCTTCGGCGAAAGCTCTGGACGAATTCCTGGCTTTGGCCTACTGGCACCAAATCAAACTGCCCGTCGTCTTGGTGCGGCTTTTCAACACGGTGGGGCCCCGGCAGACGGGACAGTATGGCATGGTCATTCCGAGGCTGATTCGGCAGGCCCTAGCAGGGCAGCCACTCACAGTTTACGGCGATGGGAATCAGTCTCGATGTTTTTGCCACGTCGATGATGCCGTAAGAGCCTTAGTGGAGCTGCTGGATCATCCTGAGAGTGCCGGGCAACTCTTTAATGTGGGGGCGACCGAGAGTGTCACCATACGTCGTTTGGCAGAGAAGATTATTCAGGAGACTAATTCTGACTCCGAGATCCAATACGTTCCTTATGAAGAGGCGTACGGTCAGGGTTTTGAAGATATGAGACACCGTGCTCCTTCTATTGAGAAGATTGCCCGATTGATCGGGTTTGAACCGAGCCACGATCTTTCCTCGATCATTCAAGGTATCGTGTCGTATCAAAAGAACGGTGATCAATCCAAAGGTTCGCTTTGAATTCGGATTCTGGGACTTCTTCGAGCTCAAACCGAACGTCCGTTCGGATCGGAGTTGTCACGGCGATCCCGACACCGTATCGAGACCCATTTTGGAATGTTTTCGCATCGAGCCCGGGAGTTGAGCTCGAAGTCATTTACTGTGCGAAACAAAAGGGAGATAGGCCCTGGAGTCTCGGCTGGGAGCAACAGTATACAGCTCATTATCCCGAGTGCGTGAACTTTGCGGAGCGTTTCGGTCCGGCTGCTTCGGTTTATTGGAATCCAGAAATCAGGAGTCTATTGCGTTCTGGACACTTCGATGGAATTATCGTCGGGGGCTACAATCATCCGACCATGCTTTGGACGATCGCGTATGCTCGATGGAACAAGATCCCATATTTTCTGGCGAGCGAATCCTACCTAGAGCAGAAACGGTCGAGCTGGAAGCATCTCGTAAAGAGCTGGCTGGTTCGAAGCATCGTCAAGAATGCGCGGGGCTGTTTGCCGACGGGCACCCTTGCTGCCCGTTACCTCAGGCACTATGGCGCGAAGGAAGAGAATCTTTGCTTCGTTCCCAACGTCCCAGATGTGGAGGGTTTTTATCAGAAGGCGCAACGTCTGCAACTCCAGAGGGCAAGCATTCGTGAACGCCTTGGCCTGAAGCGAAGGACCATTCTCTTTGTCGGGCGTTTTATCCAGATGAAGGGAGGTCATTTGCTGATCAAAGCGTTCAAGCGAATTCAGCAGGATTTCGATGCTGAATTAGTCATGCTCGGTGATGGGCCCATGCGGAAAGAATGGGAATCCTTGGTTAGGACAGAAGGGCTCGAGGAATGCGTTCGATTTCCTGGCTTTCAATCGCCGGAAGTATTACCCGAATGGTTCGCGGCGGCAGATCTCATGTGCTTGCCGTCGACCAACGAGACGTGGAGTGTAGTTGTACTTGAAGCACTATCAAGCGGCTTGCCGGTGGTGATCACAAATCGCGTCGGCGTGTATGCGGATGCATTGACAGATGAGCGAGTTGGCAAAGCTGTGGAGGCAGGCGACGTCAACGCTCTAAGCTCAGCTTTGAGTTCGCAGCTCCAGGCAGCCGTTGAGCGATCGCGTCTATTCGATATCTGGACTCCAACGAGGGAACGTCTGCAGTATGGAGTCGTAGCTCAGCGATTAGCCGAGAGCTTGCTTCGTTGGTGCGTGGGGTGAGTCTTCGTTTTACCTTGGGGGCGTTCCACGAACGTGTCAGCTCAACGCTGAGATGACACCTTCGCCGGCCTGTCATGAGAACCGGCTACTTTTGAAGGGAATTCGGGGCTGCCAGGGCGCTTGACTCTCACCCCTCCTTGAGTCAGCATCTGCTGGCTAAATTGTGCACCTTTGAATTCGGTTCAATCTGACGTTTGACTGCGCTGAGGAGGCATTCGAGTGGGGCAAGGATGTCACGGTGCACGATGATCATGGTTGGCTGTCAGCGAGATAAGGTTCGAGACGGATGCTTCTGGTTTCTAGGGGCTGTTGTCGCGACCCTTTTATTTTGTGCTCTTCATCTGACGCTCGGACAGCACCATGCCTTTGGCCCATCCTGGCTGGAATCAGATCAGGGCTGGTATCTCACCCAACTTTCGGAGCTCGTTGAGGGGAAGTTGATCTATCAAGATATCGCAACGCCCTACGGGCCGCTCGCCTTTTACTGGCACTTGCTCTGGGTGTCTTTCTTTGGGATTTCTCCGGCCGTGTTCTTGGTCGCATCCGGTTTTGTTGTCGCGCTGGCGAATGGGGTCATCGCATTCGGCTTGCGACAGCATATGGAGCGAGTCTCGGTTTCTGCCATCATCATTCTATCAGCTGTCTGCATCCAACAGTACAATACCGGTGTCATGCTGATCACTGTGCCTTGGGCGATGCTTGAGTTAGGGATCGTAATCTGTCTTTGGAATCGGGGGACCGAGGCTTCATTCCGGAGGAATATCCTGATCGGACTTGTGCTTGGATTAGGTCAACTCAACAAGTTCGGCTATTTCGCCGTTCTTTCCGGAAGCATCGCGTGCGCGGATGTTCTCGCTTGTTCCTGGACTCAGCCAAGGCAGACGGCCCTTGGACTGTTGAAGCGGTGGATGACAATCGGCGTGGGTTTTATCTGCGTTGAGACTGTGTGGCTCGCTTACTTGTTTGGGAGGCTAGACTATGCCTTCGCACTCGATGCTGCATGGCCCTCCTACCAGGTTGAAGCCTACCGACGTGCCTTCGGTAAGGAGGAAGAGCTCTGGGGGGCATTCAAGTATTTGAGTCTTCCTTACTTTGTTGGGAGAATTGTTCCCATTTTGCTGATGTTGATTCTGGGGATTATTGGCTACGTTGTGGGGCGACGTCATTCGGCGCATCCGCGAGCCTTTCAATTCGCTTTGGGGGGGCTCGCCTATATCGTGGCAATGATTCTTTTCTTTCACGACATTCATGCGCTGGTTCTGCATCTTTGGATGCTCTTCGGTTTTCTAATATACGCCTTCATTGTTGGGCCCAAAGTATTGCGCACCTTTGCCGTCTTAGTGGCTGCAGCAATGACCGCTGTGTTTCCCGTTAGATGGTATCGCGCAGCTTTGGAACGCCCTGAAGCTGTGCAGGTCACTGAAAACATCCGGCTTTGGATGCCAGAAATCATGGCCCAAAAGTATTCAGAGCTCGTCACCATTCTGGATGAGCATATTCCGGCTTCGGATCTCATTTTTGTATACGATTGGGAAGGGATCCCTTACGTTACGGGAAGGAAATCCGTTGGGCGTCATTCTTGGCCCCTGCGTGGATGGGTACGTGAGCACGAGCTTGAGAGGCTGCACCGGGATCTCGACAGATTGAGCTACTTTGTGCTTGAGAAGCGGCCCGGTTATTCGGAGGGGCTTTTGGATGAGAGCCTTGGTAGCGATTCAGAACGGGTTGAATCCGAAGTGCCATTCCCTGATGAATATGCGCAATTTTTTGCTACGAAAGCGGGACGACCGCAACAGATTGGAGAAAAATGGATCGTGGTGCCGCTCGTTGTGAAAGATGAAGCGAGACCCGGGCCAATGGAAAATGGTCCCCTTTGAGGAGCCGCGATTGGGAGCTATTGTGGCTTGTTGAAATGAACGTGAGCAATAACAGGATTTCATAGCGTGTACTCCCTCGTAATCCCGCTCTACAATGAAGAGCTTATGATTTCAGTGCTTCGGCAACGCTTGACCGCGGTGCTTGAGTCTTTGGGCGTTTCGTGGGAGATCGTTTTTGTCGATGACGGGAGCTCGGATAGAACCCTTGAGTTGCTTGAGGAATGGCAGGTGGCTGAATCTCGGATTGTGGTCGTTCAGTTGAGTCGCAATTTCGGGCATCAAGCAGCCGTCATCGCCGGCCTGGAACATAGCAAGGGGGATGTTGTTGCCATCATCGACGGTGATCTTCAGGACCCTCCTGAGTTGTTGCCCGCCATGCACGCAAGGTTGGAGGAGGGGTTCGATGTCGTCTACGGCGTCAGAAAGAACCGCAAGGAAAACTCCGTGCTGAAATTCTGTTACTGGCTAGCCTATCGAGTGATCAATTCATTGGCGGAGTGTTCTCTGCCCGCTGACAGCGGTGATTTTTGCACGATGCGGCGCTGTGTTGTTGATAGGATGTTGGGACTCCGTGAGCATTTTCCTTATCTCCGTGGGCTGCGGGCCTGGCTTGGATATCGTCAGACTCCCTTTGAATATGACCGGGATGCACGCGCTAAAGGTGGGTCGAAATACTCTCTCAAGGACTTGGTCAACCTAACTCGGGATGGGATCTATGGGTTCACTCGACTTCCCATGAAGCTCGTGCGACTTGCGGGCACGGGAACCATCATTTTTAGCTGCGTATATCTCTCCTATATGTTGATTGTTTACCTTGCCGGACATCGTCCTCCTGCCGGCTTCTCGACCCTCATCGTTGTTGCCTGCTTGTTTGCTGGGGCTCAGCTTTTTTCCATCGGGTTGTTGGGCGAATATGTTTGTCGCATCTATGAAGACGTCCGAGGGCGGCCTCGGTATGTTGTGAGAAATGTCACGGGACGAATGAAGAACACGGACTCCTCTTCATAACGTGGATCGTGCCTACTATCATCAATATCGTGAGCTCGAACTAAACCATTGGTGGTTTCGGGGGCGTGAGATCATTCTGCAGCGTTTGATTCGGAAGCATCTGGGCCAGCAGCTTGATGCAAGCAAAACGAAGATTCTGAATGTCGGGGCAGCTACCGGAAGGACGTCTGAATGGCTTCGAGAGTTTGGGGCGGTTACATCTGTGGAATATGACCAGGAATGCGCGGTCATGGCCGAAGAGTTCACTGGCATGCAGATGATCACGGCATCCGCGGAAGATCTACCGTTCTCTGATCGTTCATTCGACCTCGTGGTAGCGTTCGATGTCATCGAGCATATTGAAAACCATGCCCTCGCTGCATCTGAATTGTTGCGAGTGTGCAAGTCAACCGGACTCGTGTTCGTGACCGTTCCCTCCTTTCCCTTCCTTTGGAGTGAGCATGACGAAATCAATCACCATTTTCGAAGGTATCGGAGGGGGGAGTTGGCCAGATTGTTTGCTGCGAGTGAACATCAGCAAAGCAGCTATTTTAATTCCTGGCTCTTTCCTCTTGTTGCCGCGGTCAGGCTGGTAAAAAGCCGTTGGCAGAAGAAGTCCCAAGCGAAGTCATCACCCGAGTCGGATTTCAACATGAGTGTTCACCCTTGGCTCAACTCGATCCTGACGGGACTGTTGTCCAGTGAAGCATTCCTGCTTGAGAATGGAGTTCGGTTTCCGTTCGGTGTGTCGGAGTTTTACATCGGGAAGCCGGACGGGGACGGAGCGGCACTCTGACAGAAAAAGTTATAGACTGCGACCCCGGATTTCC
This sequence comes from uncultured Verrucomicrobiota bacterium, assembly GCA_964342405.1. Classification (GTDB taxonomy): domain Bacteria; phylum Verrucomicrobiota; class Verrucomicrobiia; order Limisphaerales; family AAA164-E04; genus UBA2970. The sequence continues at coordinate 34,521 of CAYFGX010000024.1, forward strand.
TAAGAAGCCGTGTCAATTCTGGATGGCGTCGTAAACGATTCCTTTGAGACCGAATTCGAGATTCCAATTGTAGGGACTCGACTGCTCAAGCGTGATGACACCCAGCTTATCCTTGGGGGAGATCCAGAAATGTGTGCTCGCGGCGCCGCCCCAACCGTATTCTCCGACTCTTCCATCCGGGTCCCAGGCGGAAGACTCCTCTCTCACAGAGAAGCCGAGACCGAAACCAACACCTGGTCGCGATTCCCCAATGCCAATGGGATAGGCCTCGGTTGGAAGCTGGTTCCGTGTCATCTCGGCAACCGATTGTTTGCTTAGAATTCGATTCCCGAAGAGCTCCCCCTTGTTGATGAGCATCTGAACGAAGTGGGCGTAGTCTTTTGCGGTTGAGACCAATCCACCGCCACCGGAATAGAACTTGGGCGGGAAACGGTAGTTGCTTGTGAGCGGGCTGTCTGCAACTTCGATCTTTGAGGGGTTGCTTGTATTGTAGTGAGTTGTGAATCGATGTCTCTTCTCAATAGGGACGTGGAAGCCTGTATCCGACATTTCCAAGGGTTCGAAGATTCGTTCTTGCAAGAATCGATCCAGCGAAACGCCGGACACCCGTTCGATCAACACGCCTTGAACATCCACCGACACACTGTAATTCCAGCCCTTACCTGGTTGGAACAGCAGCGGGAGTCGGGCGAGTTTGTTAACAAATGCGGTGGCGTCGTCCGTAGGATTCAATACGCCAAGTTCTCGATATTTAACGTCTACTGCCGTGTTTCCAAAGAAGCCGTAGGTCATGCCTGCCGTGTGCCGGAGAAGATCACGAACAGAAACGGGCTGTTCTGCGGAAACGAGACCATCGGGAGCATGGACCCGCAGCTCAGCCAATTCGGGAATGTAATCACCGATCGGATCGTCCAAATCAATCAAACCTTCTTCTTCCAGAATCATCACCCCCGTGGAGACAATCGGTTTCGTCATCGAGTAGATCCTGAAAATAGAATCTTCCGCCATCGGAATGCGCTTCTCGAGATCCTGCCATCCGTGAGCTTCGAGGTGGGCGATCTTGCCTTGCTTCAAGACGAGTGTCACAGCACCAGCAAGGTGCCCTTGGTCCAGGTGCTCGCCGACGGCTCCCTCGATCGCACGAAGCGCAGCCGACGAGAATCCGATGTCTTCGGGTATTGCGTGCTCTAACTGCTCCCCGACGAGACTTGTGAGCTGTGTCGATACAGCGAGGGTGATTGCCCAAAGGCGTGTCGCAATGTGTGAACGCATTGGCACCATAATTGAAGGAACTCCAACTCTATTGGACCCGGTAGAACTGAGCGCCGCTGGTGCTTCCTAAGTCGATCACCAGTGGCGATTCTGCGTTGGGCACGGGGGTGAAGCTTCCATCGACCTGATCCGACGACAGAAGAGTGCCGGTAAATTCGATGATGAGCTGGTCTCCATTCCGGCTTGCTGAGAGACTCAGGTTGCCTCCCCCTGGAATCGGTGGGAGTGGTCCGACTGGAGGCACCGGAGTTGTCGGGGGAGGAGCAAGGTCGGGGAGGGGAGAAGCGCCATTCGCCAGAAGTTGTATTTCTTCTATACTGAGTGCGACAGACCAGACAGCAGCGTTGTCGATAATTCCTGGGAACGGATCTGCAAAGAATTCGTTTGCGCCGTCGCCGACCCTAAATCCAGTGTTCACGATGCCTCCTTCGAATTCTTCGTCCTCCGGGAACTCTGCGACACCGAACTCAAAGCCCTCGACGGGTTCATCTTCTTCATTGCTGATGATGGGTTCGCCGTCCAGGTAGATGGAGATAACGCCCTCGTCCGCATCATGAGTCATTGCGACGTGATGCCAGGTATCCAACTCCAAGTTGGGTTCCTCGGAGTTCACAGCTCCGACCCAACCCGTATCGAAGCCGAGCGTGTCACCATTCAGATAGAGTACTTTGGAGCCGTGATTGTGTCCGCTTTCTGCTGGCGCGCGGCCGAAGATCCCCGATCCTGCTTCTTCTCCCTCTGCTGCGGGCTCAAAGATCTTGACCATCGCAGACCACGTAAAACTGTCATTGAAATCATAGGCCTCAGGGTTCATGGCAGCCATGTGAGCGTTTTCCTCAAGCGACGTATCCAGGGCTTCACCGTTCCCGCCAAAGCCTTGGTTCCCAGAGGTGATCATCGCACCGCCGGTTAGAATGCCATCGTGTTGAGGGGCGTTGGGTGACCGATCTGTTACGGTGTCATCTGACACGGAATCGAAGTCCCAAAAACTTTCCAAGAACGGGGCGACATTGGACAATTCCCCACCAGCAAAGACGGGAGCAGGCTCAACGCTGAGTGTTGCCGTGTTGGAGGTCTCGGTAGCCGCTGAGAAATTACTGCCCACAATGACGCTGTATTCCCCTTCGTCAGAATCGGATGCGTTCGAGATTCTCAATGTCGCGCCATTCTCTCCTTCGATATCAATCCCATTTTTCTGCCATTGATAGGTAGGAGCCGTGCCGGCCGCCGTTACTTGGAAGCGAGCGGTTCTGCCCTCGGTCACGGTTGTGGCTTCTGGATGTTCGGTGATGCTTGGGGGAGTCGTGCTGCCGCCAGCATCCAACATTAAGGAGATCACATCGTCTTGAAGAAGGCTATTGCGGTAGACTCTTACTTCATCAATGAAGCCCACATAGTTGGGGGTGTCCTGTCCGTCTAGGTCCTCTAGATCGGGGAAGTCATCACTTCCGTAACCAATTGAGAAGAGACCTGAGTCCGGTTGCTCGGCGAATTCAAGATCGGCTTCGGCTACGAGGTTTCCATCTACGTAGAAAGTCTGATGGGCTCCATCTTCATTGGTTTCGTTGACGACGGCGAGATGATGCCATTCGCCGTCGGTTAGTTCGGGGCCGCCTCCCGCATCTCCGATCCAACCCGTATCGAATCCGAGCGTGCCTTCTCTTACGAAGAGTCCTTTATTGCCGGGGCCCCATGCTTCGTCAGAAGTACTGAGAACGTTACCTTGGTCTTCCGACTGGATCATGACGGTCCAGGTGAAATTGCCGTGAGTATTGAGCCCGAGTTTATCGTCTGAGTCTCTGAGGTAAGCGTCGAATCCCGTTTCGATTCCTCGTCCCTTGGAGCCATCGGCGGCGAACACGCCGAAGTTTTCCAGGTCGACGCCGTTGCCGCTAGCGTCTTTGCCGGGTTGGCTGCTTGTTTCGAAATCCCAATAGCCAGCAAGGCCGACACCGGGATCCCAGCTTTCAACGACGGTGATCTCTGCAGCTTGACTCGTTACTTCGCCGGATTGATTGCTCGCTGAGACGGTGTACGCGCCTGCGCTTTCGGTCGATACGTCCTCGAGCAGCAACGTGTTCTCGGTGGCGTCTTCAATTGCTTCGCCATCTTTGAACCATTGATACTCGACCAGCAATCCCTCGGCCTCTACCGACAAGGTAACGCTTCGGTTGAGAATCGCTTGTTGAGACTGTGGGTGATTGCTGATGGAAGGGACTGGAAGATCGCCCAAGCCGTCGATGAGGAGCTCAATCACCTCTTCAGGTTCCAGTGCCCGATCGTAGATCCTGACTTCGTCTAGATTACCGAAGAAAGTGTTGGGCTCGGGAAACTCTTCTCCGTCCACTTCCGGGTCAAAGCCACCAGGACTGCCGCCCCCGACACGGAAGATGGATGCGTCCGGCTCGGCTATCTCTTCAAGATCTCCTTCCGTCTCAGAGACCAGTGTGCCATCGACATAGAGTTCGAAGAAGCCCACGGGGTCATCTTCAGGGAAGTGGCCAACCACGACCGCGTGATGCCATTGTCCATCTTGAATCTCTCCCTCGAACTCCGCGGTGCCAACGAATCCAATGTCGAAGCCCAGAAATGATTCTTCCCCTTTGAATAGCGCTTTCGAACCCGCCAGCCATCCTTCTGGAGACTTCGATATGATTCCACCGGCGAGATCGTCTTCCACCTGAAACCAGGTCGACCAGGTGAAGGCACTTGCCGTGTTGAATGCCGAGGAATCATTGGCTTCAAGGCTGCTGAATCCGTCAAGAACCAACGCGTTTCCCTTGATGCCTTCTCCCGAGGAGCCGCCCCCGCTGAGGTTGTGCCCATTCCCACTTGAATCGGCCCCAATATTATTTGCGTTCTCGAAGGCGAAGTGGGCCACTAGGCCTTCATTAATCGCAGCACTGATACTCGCTGAGAAGGCGAGGAAACAAGTTGCCGCAATACAGGTGCGAAGGCTTCGATATACTAGCTGCTGTCTCATAAGTCTCTTGCTTGGATTGCTGCTTGCTCTACCAATAGTAGGTGTCTCCACCAGCTGAAATTCTCCCGCCTGGATACCGAGATGGAATTCTCATTTTGTCGAGGTGAATAAACTCTGAAGCCTTCTTCCAATCGACATGCCCATCGCCAAACAATTGGTTCACACCCGATATGTTTGGGATATCCCCACCATCACGAGGCATATATTCCACTTCATTATAGGCCCACCCACTGGGACCATGATTGTAACGCCACTCCCGGTCGGAGGCATCGTAGTAAAGGATATCGGTCATGAGAATACGCGTCGCCTCCAATTGATTGTCAACCAATTCTTCGTCGGCGAGTGCCGACTTATCCGAGTCTGGCGCCAGACTGACCCGTCCGAAGTACGTGTATTGATATTCTAAGAAATTGTGTTCTTGGAAATTAACCTCCTTGATCCAGCGATTCATGAGGCGAGCGTTCACTTCGGGACACATGGCGACGCCTTCAACATTCTGGTTCTGCATGTTGTAGGACGAAACGTAGGGTTGAATGTTGTCAATGGACCATTCCGTCGGCGTGGCTTGGCTTTCGAAACGAATGAAATTCGGTCTTGTGCCCCATTGCTGAACCATTTGCATCACTTGTTCCTCGTTGTCGCTCGCATGCGTCGTGATGGCGATGCCGTATTGGCGAAGGTTACTGAGGCATTTGACTTGTTTCGTCTTTTTCTTCGCCTTCGCGAGTGAAGGGAGAAGCATGCCGGCCAAAATAGCAATGATGGCGATGACGACCAGGAGCTCGATCAAGGTGAATCCTGAGTTGCGAAAAAGATGCCTTCGGGGAGCTGATTTCATGTTCTGGACCATAAAACGGGATTGGAATCCCACTAAAATCCCATTTTAAATGGAATTCTAGGAATGTTGCAGGTGGTCAATGGGTGTAATCCCTGGGCCGAGAAGAATATTGTCAAAAAATTGAAAAAAAGTTGGGATCTGCTAAACATCCAGCCATTGCAAACATAGGTGATCAGTCGGCGAATCCGCTGAGAAAGTTCAAATACACACAATAAGTGTCTCGGTCGATGTATTAGGTATAGTGAGCATGGCGTGCACAGGCCTGGAAACTGATTCGGACCTCATCGAAAGAGCGAGGCGGGGGAGCTGTGACGCTGCGGAATTGCTGATGCGGCGCTACTCCGCTGGGCTATTGGAGTTTTTGATGGGGATGCTCAAGGATGTTCACGACGCCGAGGATGCAGCCCAGGAAACGATGATCAAGGCCTTGCATGCGCTCCCGAAATACGAGGAGCGCGGCCAGTTTAAAGCTTGGCTCTACTGCATCGCTCAACGTCAGGGGCTGCAGGCCATACGCCGACGAAAATCAGTGATGCGAAAAAACACTGAAGTTTTCGATCCAGAAAAATTTGAGAACATCGCGAGCCCAGAGAAGGGACCCGCAGAGTGTCTTCTCGGCAACGAACAATTGCTCTTGATCGACCGGATTCTCTCTCGTCTGCCGGATGGAGAACGAACGGTCTTCTTGTTGAGAGCGCAGAAGGGACATTCCTTCGCCGAGATTGCCGAGCTGATGAAGTGCCCGATCAATACGGCGCTTGGAAGAATGAGAAACGCATCATTGAAGTTGAGACGATGGATTCGAACGGTCGAGTTCTAAGCGAGTAAGGTTGTGGAGAATCAAGGAAAACGAGATTGGGTCAAAGCTGCGGTGGATCAGTGGGACCGTGAACGGCGGTCTCGCCGACGAAGACGGCACGCCGCTATGTCGTCATGTATTGCGGTCATCGCAAGTGCCATTCTGGTCGGGATCACTCAGCGCAATCAGTCATCGGGCACCGACCTCCTAAATCAGGATATTAGCGGTTCAGTGGGGACGGAAACTTCGATAGAGAAAATCGTTCTTGATCAGGCTCAGAATCGAGTCTTCGGAGTGATGAACGGTCGTGAACTTCGTAGCCGTCGGAGTATGAATCGTCTCGGTCAGGGCGTTGCTCGTTTGAGTTCGAGGTTGGAAAGAAAATCTCAACTATCCAGAGTGAATGGTAGCTAAAGCTATTCAGAGCCTCATTGTTTCGGGGCTGGTGGCAGGGATGGCACTTTGTTCACCTGTGCATGGTGGTGTGCTTCAGGACGAAGCCCCACCAGGGCAAGCTATGGAGTTCATAGAATCAGAATTGCCAGAGCTGCACGCTGAACTAGAAGTGATCCTTGGAGAGATGCCTGAGATGGTCAAGGCAGTGAACGAAACGGTCGCGGATATTCATGAAGCCTATCTTCGTTTCTCAGAGATGAGTCCAGAGCTCGCTCACATCTTCCTGACGATCAAGAAGCGGGAGTTTCAGAACCAGATCATGGCCGAAAAAATTCAGGCGCTTACCGACCCTGAAAAACGGAGTGCTGAGTTTCGCCGGCTGGTCGATCATATGAATGTGACCTTTGATCTTCATTTACGCTTGGTTAAAGGTGAGGTGGCCTGGCTCGAACAAGAGATAGAAGGCCTAAAGGAGCTGGTAGCCTCGGAACAGAGTAACAAGAAGCGTTTCGTTCAAGAGGATTTAGTGTCTCTACTTCTCAACAATGATCCGCTCCTGAGAATATCAATTCGTGGCCTCGGAGAAAAGCAGACCAAGGATCAACAAGCTGAACTACGAAAACTGATCGAAAAGGTGGCTCCGACCAAGGCGGCCGCTGAATAGTGAGCGTAATACGAGACTCTTATCTTGCCTTGTCTTTTTGTAGCGCTCTGCGGCTCTTCGCAATTTCCCAATAAACCGATGAATAAACTTCGACTTGTTACCAGACAGGTGTTGAGAGCGATTGCCGCTCTGTTCCTAGTCTGCACATTGTACTCTGCACGTGCAGCCGAATCACACGTTGTCATCATTCACGGGGAGCCTGAGTACGGGGCTAAACAGACAATGCCAAAGTTGGCGGCCGACCTGAGAACTCATCTTGGCGTTCGGACGACCGTTCTCTCGTCGAATCGAAGCGAGATGGGGGATCTCCCCGATTTACGCGCGTTGGACGATGCTGATTTGTTGGTGCTCTTCATCCGGTTCCGAATGGCAAGCGAGGCACAGTTGGCGAAACTCAAGGCTTGGTTTGATGCAGGGAAGCCAGCAATCGCATTTCGGACAACGAGTCACGGTTTCTGGGAGGACAAGGGCTGGTTCGTTCCTTTCTTTGGAGGACACTACAAATCTCATGCTCCAAATCGGCCGGGAACGACGGTTGTTGTCGCTGCAAGCCAGCAATCGCATCCCATTCTTCGCGGGGTTGAAACAAGTTTTCATCTCCATCACGGTGGGACCTACAACACCCAACCATTGTCGGACTTCGTGACCCCTCTGCTTTTTGGAAGAACTCTGGATCTACCCGCAGAGCCCGTCGCTTGGACGGCCGCCTATAGGCCAGGGCAACGACTATTCTACACCTCTCTTGGAGACAAAGAAAACTTCGAGCATGACTCGTTTCGGAACCTCGTCTTGAATGCGTCCGCCTGGGGCCTCGACAAAGAAGTGCCGACTGGTGGAATCCTCTCTCTCGAAGATTCGGCTTTGGATGCTACCGAGTCAGTAGATTTACCGGTCGCTCGGCGGAGCGAAATGAAGGAGGGGAGCGTCCTATTTCACGGTGGCGATCTGTCGGCGTGGAAGCATTGGGATCCGAGCGTGGAACCTCGTGCGATCGGTCTAGACGAGCGAGCGGATACCAGTTCCGGTGGGCCGGTTTATAGTGAGGCGCGCTGGATTCCCGAAGGTCAAAGCGTGAGGGCTCGTCCCGGCTTTGGTGATATCATTACCAAGCAGAGCTTCAAAGATGGCCTCTTTAAGATCGATTTCTTGATTCCTGAGGAGCCAAAGGCCTATCCCAGAATGTTCCGCGGGAACAGTGGTGTGTTCGTCGATGGAAAATGGGAGGTTCAGATCATTGACTCGTATGGCGCGCAGGAACTAGATAACAAATACACCTGTGGAGCCATCTTCGGGGTTGCGGCTCCGACCGAAAACGCCTGTGGTAAGCCAGGGACGTGGCAATCCATGGAGATAGCAGTTCAACGCTCTGATCGGGGAGCCAAGCTGTCCGTCTGGCTCAATGGCGTACAGATTCACGATCAAGTGAGTGTGACTCGCCCGACGGTCTATGGCTTTATGGAAGAAGACGAGGAGGGCGAGGGTGACGATGACGAATCCGAAGAGTTACCTGTCGTCGTCTTCAATAAGGGTTCTTCGAATCGCGCTCAGTTCGAGCGAGATTTCACCTGCAAAGTCCATTTTCGAACTGACGAGGACGGGCCGGTCTTCGGCAAATCCCGACCGATGGACGATTACGGGCGACGGGATAAAGCGTTGGTCGTTCGCGACGGACATCTGGTTTGGTTCCAGGGTCCAGCGAAGAAACTTGTGAGCCGGGGTCGGGTTGACGATGGCGAATGGCATCACGCGATTCTCCGTTCGGACAAGGGAGAATGCACGCTCTACGTCGACGGCAAGCCCGAGGCGCGTGCGCGGCTCGAGGCAAGTAAAGATCGATCTGGAACTCGCCTGGTTCTGGGACATGTTGCCGCAGACTTTCCTCGCGGAGATGAAGGGCAACGCCTGGAATGGCAGGGAGAGATTCAGGAATTTGCCTATATTCCAAAGGCCCTTTCGGGAACGGAGCTGCGAAACTCAAAGGCAGAGAACATGCCAGGAGCTGTTACTTGGAAGGCGGGCGGCGGATTAGAAACGATCCAAGGAAATGCCGGGAAAGCGATGAACCTCGGAGAATCCTACACTTCTGTCGTGCGCTTCCGAGGGGATGCGGATGGCCCACTGTTTGCCAAGGCACCGCTCACCGGCCGATGGGCTCCGGACGGCAAAGTGCTGTTCGTGTCCGAGGGACGCCTTGTGTACGATATAGGATGGCTGGGAGCGATCGAGGCTGAGGATGTAGAAGTCGATGACGGTGATTGGCATGTGGCGGCTGTCGTGCATCACGCTGGACGAACTCGCTTGTATGTGGATGGGAAGTTAGCAGGGGAATCAGATGGCTTCGGCCGACCGGATGCGGCCGGGCATGTGTTCAAAATAGGTGCCTGTTCCACAGATTTTCCGGACGATACGCCACAAGAATATCCGGGCGAGATTTCGCACCTCGCCTTTCGCAATCAGGCAACATCAGCGCAGGATTTGAAGGATTTCAAATTCCAGCGATCGAACTCTAGGCAATGGACGGTTTGGCGCGAATACGGTCAAGCAAAGCCGCGTGACTATCGAGTGGTCATGATGGAAACAGATCAGGAGGGCGATGAAGACGAAGACGACGTTGATGATGGTCAAGAGTCTGATACCCTTCTCGCTAACGAGGGCGGGCCTCTCCGTTTGCAGGCCGATTCTTCTGAGGTGCGTTTTGCGAACATCAGCGTTGAGCCGCTTGGGGACGTCGATCATGCTTCGATTATCCGCAGTTGGAACGATGAAACCTTGGTGCGTGGGCAGCGAGTCTACGATGCAATTTGTATCACCTGCCATGGCAATCTTGAGAAGGAGGGCTCCCTTCCGACGTCCCGGAAGTTCTGGGAAGCTGAGTTCAAGAACGGAAAAGATCCCTACCGTCTCTTCACGACACTCGGAACGGGCTATGAGCAAATGCCCGCTTTCCCATTCCTCACCGTTCAGCAGCGATACGATGTGATTCATTATATCCGCGAGTCGCTCGTTCGACCGACCAACCCAAAAGAGTATTTTGAGGTGACGGACAGTTATCTTGCGAGTCTCCCAAAGGGCGTGAGTACGACCGGCACGATGACCGAGGAGATGCTTGAATATGCCAAAGGGCCCAAATACCTCCGAATGGACTTTGGCCCTATGCTGGATTGGACCTATCAGGTAGCGCCCAACAACATTGCTTACAAAGCGATCGCGGTTCGACTTGACCCCGGTCCGGGAGGAGTGAGTAAGGGACGGGCATGGCAAGTCTATGATCATGACACTATGAGACTCGCTGCCGCATGGTCTGGAAACGAATTCATCGACTGGAAGGGAATCGCCTTTGACCAATCCCATGGAACGCATGCGAGCATTGTCGGGGATATTGCTTTCGTGAACCCGGTTGGTCCGGGATGGGCCCATCCTGTAACAGGTAGCTGGGAAGATCCCCGTTTTCTGGGGCGCGATGGCAAACCTTATGGTCCCTTGCCGCGGGACTGGGTACAGTTCAAAGGGCAGTTCCTACACGGACAAACCGTGGTGATTGACTACACCGTCGGAGGAGCCCGAGTGCTCGAGAGTCCGGGGATGGAGATGAGTGACTCGAACATTGTTTATACGAGAACTCTGAATATCGGGCAGTCAACTCACGACCTTCGCCTGCGACTCGCGCCCGAAGCAATTTCTGCTGTTCTGGTTGGCAACAGCGATGCTTCAGTCAGTTCCGAAGACGGGTTTCAAGTGCTTGCGATTCCAGCAAAGGCGACGCCCTTGAAGGTCAAGGTGCTCGTAGGTAAAGTCGAGGCGAGCAAACTTGCGTTTCAAGCCATGGTGAGTGCTCCTGCCGAAGATCTTGGCCGCTATTTGAATGGGGGCCCGGCGCGCTTTCCTGATCTGGTTGTTACGAAGGGGAAGAACGGCGGCAATGAAAAACCTTTCGAGGTCGATGAGATCAGCTACCCCGATGAGAACCCTTGGAATTCTTGGATGCGGATTGGCGGGTTTGATTTTATGCCTGACGGCAAGCGCGCCGCCGTAGCGACCTGGCTAGGAGACGTCTGGATCGTTGATGGCATTGACGGACGCCTGACGGAACATCGATGGAAACGTATTTGCACGGGATTATTTCAGCCTCTCGGGGTGAAAGTGGTTGATGGCGTTATCTACGTGACCTGTCGAGATCAAATCGCTCGCCTACATGACTACAACGGAGACGAAGAGGTGGATCACATAGAGTGCTTCAACTCGGATCACCAAGTCACGGAACATTTCCACGAGTTTGCTATGGGGCTTCAACGCGATGAGGCCGGTAATTTTTACTATGCCAAGTCTGCGCGCCATGCGAAGCCGGCCCTGGTACCCCACCATGGGACTCTCCTGAAAGTGAGCCCAAGTGGAGACAAGACGGAAATCTTGGCGGTAGGTTTTCGGGCGGCAAATGGCGTATGCCTGAACCCGGACGGAAGCTTTATTGTGACCGATCAGGAAGGTCACTGGAATCCAAAGAACCGAATCAACTACGTTCGAAAGGGCGGTTTCTATGGCAATATGATGGGCTATCACAATGTGGTTGATGAAAGTGATGAAGCGATGGAGCAGCCGCTCTGTTGGATTACGAATGCCTTTGATCGGAGCCCGGGAGAGTTGTTATGGGTTCCGAAAGACGCAGCTTGGGGTGCGCTCAATGGCCAGCTATTGAACATGAGCTATGGAACAGGTCAGGTATTCCTGGTGCCTCACGAGATTGTGAACGGCCAAGCTCAGGGCGGCATGGTGAGTCTGGGGCTCGAGTTTCCCACTGGAACGATGAGAGGGCGATTCCACGACTCTAACGGGCAGCTCTACAGCACTGGCATGTTTGCCTGGGCTGGCAACAGGCATCAAGACGGAGGCTTCTACCGCATTCGCTACACCGGAAAGCCCGCGTACCAGGTCACTCAGCTTCGGGCTGCACGCACGGGCATCGAATTGACCTTCTCAGATCCACTTGATAGCCGTGCCGCATTGGATGTTTCAAATTATGCGCTGAAAACATGGGATCTAAAACGGACCAAAAACTATGGCTCGCGACACTACAATGAGCGCCCATTGCAATTGAAGGCTGTTCAAATCTCCAATGACCGCAAGACGCTGTTTCTCGATCTTCCTGAAATCAAGCCGACGTGGAGTATGGAGATTAAGGTGAACGTCAAAGGTGAGGATGGCACGAGCGTTGAGCGCACCATCCATAATACGATTCATCACCTTCAAGACGAGACCTTGTTCTAAAGTCAGGTGGACTCGAATGACGACTGTTCCCACTCGAACAGGGATCGGTCTTTTGACAAGTGTCCCTGGTTAATGCTACACCCTTCTGGTATGAGAATCGATCGCCGAAGTTTTTTCCGTACGACATCAACTGGCGCCGCACTCTTGGCGTTCCATGAGCCTTTCTCCATTGGTGTTCTCGGTGCGAATCAGAAGTTGAACCTGGCCTCCGTCGGCGTCGGAGGGAAAGGATGGTCGGATCTGAATGAAACGGCCAAAGGCCAGAATGTTGTCGCCGTCTGTGATGTGGACGAAGACATGTTAGCGAGAGCTACAGAGCGTTATCCACGTGCGAAGTCCTATACGGATTGGCGTGAACTTCTCGAGCAGTCTGACATTGATGCCGTTACCGTGTCGACGCCGGATCATATGCATGCCCCGGTGGCCATGACGGCGATTCAGCAGGGGAAACACGTCTATTGCCAGAAGCCCCTGACACACGATGTCTACGAAGCGCGCAAGCTCACGGAGGCAGCGGCGGAGGCTAAGGTGGTTACTCAGATGGGAACTCAACACCATTCGGGAAGCTACTTTAAGACCAGCGTGAGACTCATTCAGCAAGGCGTCATTGGGAAGGTTCGAAAAGCGCACGTGTGGACAGATCGGCCTTCTGGATTCTGGGCGCAAGGAGGCACTCGTCCTCAAGGCAGTCACGCCGTGCCGGATAATCTGCGTTGGTATCAGTGGCTTGGTACTGCTCCGGATCGTCCTTATGTGTCCGGAGCCTATCATCGCTTCAACTGGAGGGGGTTTTGGGATTTTGGCACCGGGGCCCTGGGCGATATGGGATGCCATGGGATCAACCCGATTTACAACGCTTTAAAGCTCGGTGCTCCGACGAAGTTGAAGCCGAGAAGTTCCCCTGTGAACGATGAAATGGCCCCTGAATGGAGTGTGGTTCAATACTGGTTTGATCAGACGGATTTCACGACGGACCGTTTTGAATTGTTCTGGTGGGACGGCCTCATGCATCCGCCCATTGACATCCTGAAAGCACCGAGAGGATTTGAGATGACCAAGAATGGAATTCTGTTTGTTGGCGAAAAGGGCAATCTTTACGTGGAGTACGATCGAGGACCTTTCTTGTGGCCAGAGAAATCCTTTGCAGATTTCAAAGTCACTCCTGAGCCGGCAGACAATCACTACACGCAGTGGGCGAATGCGTGTAAAGGGGAAGACGTCGCGTCTTGCCCCTTCAGCTATGCCGGACCTCTCACGGAAGCCGTTCTGTTAGGGAACGTTGCGATTCGTGCTGACGAGACCATCAAGTGGGACTCAGCTGCCTTGCGAGTTACCAACAATGATTCAGCCAACAAGTATCTGCGTCGCCAATATCGCCAAGGCTGGGAAGTTCCCTGGCTCTAGCGAGCTTCTTATTTCCAGCTCCTTGTGAGTTTTATCATACGACCGGCTCCCAACCGGGACGATATTCACGTGCCCACAATGCCTCGGCTGCCGGGTTGTCGATGATTTGTTTCTTTTTAGGATCGAAGTGCACCATGCCGCCGATCCGATAGGCGATGTTACCAAGGTGACACATCAGCGTGCTTCGCTGTCCAATTTCGATTTCCGAGTTGGGAGTCTCACCACTACGGATGCAGTCGAAGAAATTCTGCATGTGAGATCGATCTCCACCTTCTCCAGATTGGGAGCTGACTTCCTCGCCCTTGACATCGAAAATCCGATAGCCGCTCCCATTAATGGCCAGCGTGCCCTCGGTGCCGTAGAAGCGAACAAAGTCATGTTTTTCATCTCTTCGAGGCAGGCAACTACTACATTCCCACGAGGCGCCTTTCTCACCGAAATCGAACACCGCAGTGCCGGTATCCGGTGTCTCTTGATCGTCGTCGAAGTGAAACCGTCCGCCGTTGTAGGTGACTCTCAGTGGGTAGTCGACGTCGAGTCCCCAGCGACACAAATCGAGGGCGTGGATGCCGTTGTTTCCGAGCTCACCGTTTCCCCAGTGCCAATGCCAGTGCCAGTTGTAGTGGACTAGATTGTCTTTGTAAGGTCGGGCAGGGGCGGGCCCTTGCCAGATGTCGTAGTCGAGGTGGGGAGGGACGGGGACTTGCTTACCCTTGCCGATTGAGCCTCGGGCGTTGTTGTACCACGACCGAGCGTAGGTCACTTTTCCAATGGCACCGGAGCGAACCTTCTGAATGGCTTCAATCACCGCCGGCCAGGATCGGCGTTGATTCCCCATCTGGACGACACGATTGTTTTTGCGGGCAGCCGTGACCATCATCTCACCTTCATGAGGGTTGTGGCTACCCGGTTTCTCGACGTAAACATGTTTACCCGCAGAGCAAGCCAGAATCGTTGCCGGCGCGTGCCAGTGGTTGCACGTGGCAATCATGATGGCGTCGATGTCCTTGTCATCCAGCATTCGCCGGAAGTCCTGCACGCTCTTGGCTCGGTTCCAGTTCTTCTTCTTGACCGATTCTTGGGCCCGATCGACTCGATTCTGATCAATGTCGCACAGGGCGCCCACCTCGACATCCTGTGCCGCTAGGGCGTTGTTCACGTGGGCCATTCCTCGACCCAGGCCCATGACGCCGACAACGATTCGATTGCTAGGGCTGGACTGAGCCCGTCCGATAAACGGCGCGGCCGTCATTGCGGTTGCCGTAGCAGCCGTGGCATGGGCGGTGGTTTTTATGAACTGACGTCGGTTTTGCGCTGTTTTCATGGCTTGCGTTTATTGGAAAAGGCTCAGGTCGGCTTCCGGTTGTGCTTGTATTTGGCTGCTTCGATCCCCAAGGATTCGCTTCACCCTGTCTTTCTCACGAGCCACTTGTGCACGGGTATCGAGCAGTTTGAAGTTGAGTTCGAATTCGCGTTTCTCATCAGGCTTCAGGGTGGGGACGCGACCGTAGTGTCGCTCGACCCTGCGGTTGTAGGGAAATCCCGTGCCGGGTTCGATGCCAGTCACGTAGCCCGATCTCTCATCGGCTGAGTTCTTCCATTGGGTTAAGAAAGGGAGGGCTTCGGTGGAGTAGCTGAGGCTGACCCCCCGGTTGGCTGCTTTGTTGTGCAGAACGGCCAGGGTGTTTCCGTTGCGGTCCGACCAGGGCCGGATGCAGTAGACCTGCTCAATGAACCCATGAGTGGGAGGCCCGTAGGTCTCATGAGAGGCGATTGATTCTGCGGCATGGGCGTTGAATGGGGAAACCCGCTTGATGGGGGCGACAAGCTGGCTGCCTTCTTCGAGGAGACTGGGGCCAAAGTTGGCGTGATAGATCAGTTGGAATTCCTGTTCGCTTCCGCCTCGGTTGGTCAGGGAATCTTTGATTGTAAAGGTGTCGGAGCCCATTTCCGTGTAGATCTCCGTCCAAAGTTCCAGCTGTGGTCCGTAGAACATTCGTTCGTCGACCCGTCCGCGGATACGGATTCGATGGGGCGCTTCGGATTCTATGATGAGCTGCACCTCGGACGCAGGGAGATTGCCGACTTTGCCGTGCAGGGTTAAGTCCATCGTCGCCTCGTCCCCAACATTGTTGATGAATTTATCCTGGCCTGGGTGTCCGGCTGACTCCAGACCGCAGCGCACCATCCACTCATTGAAGCCCTCCAGCCAGCCGAGGCCTCCACGGCTTTGCAGATTGATATGTTTTGGATGGACGAGCTCTTTGACAGGCGAGTTCCACCCTAGTCGAAGATCTCCTTTAACGACCTCAAGAATACTCATCCCTCGGGTGGGAATAACCGTGAATTGAAGAGAGCCGTTATCGACTTCGATGATTTCAACCCCTTCTTGCTTTCCTCCATGGAGTGTCTTTTTCCGAACGGACCACTTTGCTTGATTGTCTACTGGAAAAGCACTGGAGTCGATCTCCCATGCTTCTGTGTGGACTTGGTATTTGACACTCGTAATCTGTTTGATGAATGGCTCTGCGTCGACAGTTCGAAGGCTTAACGCGAACAGAAGGACGAGAAGGCTGAAACGCAATACTCTCATAGGGTTGTCATCTCGGTAGCGCACAGGCTGTTGTGTGGAGTAGTGGGATGTTAGCTATGAACGGAACCTTCGGCGAGATTCTTTTTCTACCTTGTTCTTGAGAGGCCCTGTAGGAGTCAGGGAATCAACCGAAGATTTCTAGCGTTTGACCATGGCAGCAATTGATTGGAAATACCGAAAGCGAGCCATGGTTTTGGTTCTAGCGAGTTTTGTCGTCTGTTCGCTCATCTTAGCGTTGGAGATCGGTCTGAGCTTGACTCCTTATGAAACGGCGGATTCACGCGGACGGACGATGGGGTTTAATGATCCATTCACTCTCGAGCACTACTGGATTATGCTGAAACATCTAAGGCCGGAAGCGATGTTTCAGAAAATGCTTGGATATTCTTGGGTTCTCTTAGCAGCGCATCTTGCCGGGATGGCCATTCTAGCTGAACTGAGGAAACCCGGAAGAGTTCGCCTCCGATGGTTCTTCGCAGTTCAGTTTTTGATCTTCCCACTCGGGTTTGTCGGAAGCTTCTTCTTTCCGTTCATCCTCTGGACGATTGTTCGTGGTAATCTGGATAGAGAGAGCGTCGTGGATTTGCCTCTCGTTATGTTGATCGCTCAATTCATTTGGCTAGTCATGTCCGGGGCTGCTTTTTTCGCGCTTAGAGAGGGCCTGCGGCAGCGCAAAAAGACTCTGTCGCAGGCCTGTTGAAAGTGAGCCAGGAGCTGAGTCTGGATCGCCCCTCAGAGTGCTTTTTCAGCTTCGATACACCAAAGCGCTTCGTGGGTTCGAATGAAGATTTGCCCGTTTGAGAGTGCCGGGGTTGCGTTGCAAACTTCTCCGAGACTATTGGCGGCAATCTTTTGGAACGTATTGCTTGCCTTGACGATGAGGGCATCGCCAGATCGATTCATACAAATAAGGTTCCCGTTAGCCAGGACTGGTGACCCCCAGAATGCGGTGTCTTTACCTTCACCTCGAGCTCGCTCCTGCCAAATCAGGTCACCTGTTTGAACGTCAATACATTCTGCCATTCCGTTCATAGTGAAGGTGTAGAGATGGTTTTCGTGGACTATCCCAGAGGGCAAATGACTGGAGGCTCGTTCGTTGCGCCAGTTCAGATGAGACTTGGAGACGTCACCGCTACCGCCAGCAGTGATGCTGAGCGAAGGGCCCCCGTATCCCCCAAGAAAGATGACATTTTCTTGATGTTGGTTGGGCGAGGCATAGAGCAGGGGGTTGATACCTCTAAAGGACCAGAGTTGGGCGCCGTCTGACGGATTGATACCCATGATCACTTCGGGAAACCCCATGACTAGTTCGGTGCGTTTTGCGGTTTTAACTAGAATCGGTGTGACGTAGGAAGAAATCGCTCCATTCGCATTACCCCGGAAATTGTCTTTTCGGTCGGCTCCTTGCTGGAGCTGTGGACGATCAATTCTCCAGGCTATTTCTCCATTTGTTTTTTCCAGTGCAACGAGCGCGGCATTGTCTCCAGGTCCGTGGTAGATGATGACATGATCGCCGACGAGAATCGGCGACGTTCCGTTTCCGAATTGATGATCAATCTTGCCCAGGTCACGACGCCAAACTTCCTTTCCGGAAACATCATGACAGATCATGCCCGCGGATGAATAACTAGCAAAAACGTGAGCCCCATCCGTGACGGGCGACCCAGAACAGTAAGGATTGTAAGGGCGCTGCCAGGTTTGTTCCTCTTCGGTGTATTTGACTCCGGATTGCCACAAGAGCTTTCCGTCACTCCGGCGGAAGCAGAGGGTGGTCCGCTCCTTTGTTTCGGGAAGAGATTGGGTAACGAAAATCCGATCTTCCCAGATTGCGGGTGTGGAATTGCCTTCAGCAGGGAGTGGTACCCGCCAGCGAACATTGGTGTCCTTGTCCCACTCGGTCGGGTATTGGTGCCCGTCTTTCACAGTGCCGTCGTTGTTCGGTCCTCGCCAAGATGGCCAGTTGGCACTATGAATGGAGGTCGTGACGATAAGGTTGCCGAGTATGAGTGACGTGGTCAGGAGCGATTTCATCGGTCAAATATCGTCAATATTTGAGTCATTTCGGCAAGTCGGAAAATTGTCCGCATGGTTGTAGTATAGATTAGGGTTTCAGCATCTTTCTAAACTGAAAGCAGTTCCTGAGAGACATTCAATTGCATGGCAGAGGAAATCAGAGAGTTTGCAGAGCGTGTGCTGTTCAGTGAATCACTGGACGAGAAGTTGCGTCCGATTTCTGAGCTCGTGGATGAGCACCCTGGGAGATGCCCTCGAATTCCACAATCGCCGGGCCGTCCGCGCGGATTGGCGTTCAAGAAAGGGGGAGAGGCTGCCCGTTTTCCCCGATTACAGGAACTCGAGAAAGATCCCGTCCGTGCCCGTCTTCTCCATTTCTTTGCCAATCACGAACTGTTGGCCACTGAGTTGATGGCGCTCGTTTTATTGAAGTTTCCGGACGCTCCGGCAGCATTTCGACGAGGAGTGGCCAAGACCTTGATGGAAGAGCAAGTCCATACCCGACTGTATATGGATCGAATGCATGCCTTGGGGTGTGAGTTTGGCGACTATCCGGTAACCGGATATTTTTGGGACGTTCTGCACACGATGGAGAGTCCGCTCGGTTACGTTACGGGGCTTCCCTTGACCTTCGAGCAGGCGAATCTCGATTTTTCACGTTATTTCTATCAGGTGTTTGATGAGATCGGTGATGAGGATTCGAGGGATCTGATGGATCGGATCTATCGGGATGAGATTCGGCATGTGGCTTACGGATTGAAATGGTTTCGCTCGTGGAAGAATCCTGATCAAAGTGATTGGGAGGCGTACCAGGAACAGTTGCGGCCGCCACTTTCTCCCCGTCGGGCAAAAGGCAACCAATTCAACATCGCGGGCCGCCAGAAATGCGGGCTCGATCCCGAGTTTATTCAAGCCCTATCGGTCTTCTCGAAGTCAAAAGGCCGCTGTCCAGATGTGTTTTATTTCAATCCATTCGGAGAACTGGAAATCAGTCAGGGCAGATCCTTCACGCCAAACAAGCAGCAATGCGAGTTCCGGGATGATCTCGAAACCTTGCCGCAGTTTTTTGGAGGGGAAGACGACGTGGTGCTCGTCTCTCGAGAGCCGAGCATGGATTGGCTGCTTTCAATGAAAGAGAATGGCCTGTTCGTCCCGGAGTTCGAGGTGTTGCGTGACGGACAAATCAGCAAATCTTCTGAACTTCGCGAGCGAAGCTTGGGGACTTTCAAGCCATGGGCCAGAACTCCGGCCTCCTTGGCCCTGACTCGAGGTATTGTGGGGCAGTTCAAACATGATTCCTCCCAGCTAGGAAGCGCAGTGGAGGAAACGGAATCCCGTTCACTCTTCGCCAAATCACGATCTTGTGCACTTCTTCGAGATGTACTGGAACGAGATTCCGACGAAGAATGGTTAATTCCGGCGACCGAAGTGGGCGTGATTCTGCGGGACAAGGATGAACTCGATCTCATTGAGGGCAAGTTGCGAGAACGATGGGGAACACGATTAGTCGCAAAAGCAGACTTCGGCGCTGCAGGGAATCGAATGCAACGTCTCTGGGAACCCGAGCTTCAGGAAGCGCAGAAGCGTTGGATGGAGAAAGTTCTCAGGCAAGGGGAACGCCTCGTCGTGGAACCCTGGCATGACAGAGTTCTCGATTTTTCGGCGCACTACGATGTTTCAGCAGAGAGTGCTAAGTTTCGAGGATTTGTTCGTATGCACAATGACTTGCGAGGGCAGTTTTTTGGTTCCTCGTTGGCTTCGCATCTGACGGCAGGCCTCAACAGTGAGCTTCCTCGTTTTCTCCACGGCGGGCAAGGGGATCGGCACCGAACTTTATTCGAATCATTGGAGGAAGGGATTCACCAGCGTTGCGTTGCGGCGAAGTATGAAGGACCGGTGGGTGTTGATGCCTATATTTACCGGAATATGAACGGAGAATTGCGATTGAGACCTATCGTCGAAATGAACCCACGTTTTACCATGGGCCGATTGCTTATGGGACTCAGGCGCTTCTCTGTGCCCGGGCGTTTGGTTTCCTTTGTTCTCGTTTCTCAAGTGCAACTTCAAAAGCTGAAGCTGGACTCCTTTGTGGCTTTGGAAGAACACCTTCGACGGCAATTTCCTGTGGAGATGCATGGGCATCCCAAGGCTCGCATCCAATCAGGGGCCGTGTGTCTAAACGATGCTAAACGAGCCAAGCAGTGTGTGGCGGTTCTCCTTGTCGGCGAAGCAGGGTTTTCTTGGCCGAAGACGCTGCTGAATCCTGATGCTATGACAGACTAGAGAACGGGAAGGAAGCAGCTCACGCTAAAGTCGTATCCGCACTCCGTTCGAACTCTGGTTGTCGTTCGCTTGGATATCTGTTAAGAAAATCCTCGTAGGCTCGCACCATTCCTTCACGTAGCCCGACTTTCGGCTCCCACCCAAGATCCCGCATCTTGCGACTATCAAGCAGTTTTCGATAGGTTCCATCGGGTTTACTGCGATCCCAGTCAATCTGTCCTGTGTATCCAACGATCTCCTGAACCATGGTTGTGAGTTCCAAAATGGACACGTCGGAGCCGTATCCGATGTTGACGATCTCCTCACCTGAGTAGCATTCCATGAGTTTGAGACAGGCATCCGCCAGGTCGTCCACGTAGAGAAACTCACGCCTGGGTCGGCCGCTTCCCCAACAGTGCACGGTCGGAAGTTGAAGCCGTCTCGCCTCCGAAAACTTTTGTAGGAGGGCCGGTAGCACATGGGAACGTTCTGGATCATAGTGATCTCCTGGGCCGTAAAGATTGGTGGGCATTGCGGCGATGAAATCACATCCATACTGCTGTCGGTAAGCCTGACACATCTTGATTCCCGCAATCTTTGCGATGGCGTACCACTGGTTGGTTGCTTCGAGACTTCCCGATAGCAAGGCACTCTCGCGAATCGGTTGCTCCGCTTTTTTCGGGTAAATACAAGAACTGCCGAGATAGAGAAGCTTTCTCACTCCCGACTGGTGAGCACTGTGAATCAGGTTTGAGGCGATCAGTGTGTTCTCGTAGATGAACTGAGCTGGTTCTTGACTGTTCGCAAGGATACCGCCAACGCGCCCAGCCGCCGCGAAGACAAGGTCCGGTCGGTGGGTTTCCATGAATGCGTTCACCGCGGCCTGATTGGTGAGATCGAGCTCGTCACGTGAAGCGGTCAGGATCTTATGGCAACCTCGACGCTCAAGCGCCCGGTGAATCGCGCTTCCGACCAAGCCTTTGTGGCCGGTCACAAAGATGGTTTTGTTTTGGTTCAGCATGGCAGCAAGTTCCTGGATTCGTTTCGTTTCGCGGTTGCGAGGGATGGGCGTTTGAGCGGGGATTGATCTCTGAGTCTCGGCAGCGGGGAGGAGTGCGTCCCGTTTTCTGGCTTTTCATCGGCGATTTTCCGCCAAGCGAAGACCGTCACGTTCTTTATCTTGTCTCCTTGATTCGCGGTGTTTCTCCAGTGCTCTAAGAGATGGCATTGAAAACCAAGCTCGCGCAAGGCGCAGAGCAACTCCGCCGAGTGTGGTGTTTGACCTGGGAGGGGGCGGATTTCCGTGATGAGGTGTCTCACGTTTTGGAGTTCTTTGAAACTTTCCTTGATCACGTGGAACTCTGCTCCGGCGAGATTGAGGCGCAAGAGATCAATGGTTTGGTCTCCTATAAAATCACCGAGGCGAACCGCCGGAACTTCCAATACAGTCGGCTCTCCAATGTCAGTCTGACACATAAAGGGAACGTTACTATTGTTCAGCCAGACTGCCTTGTGGATGAGTCGGGCATTGTGGATCCCGGCGGCCTTGAAATTGGTTTCAGCAATTCGAGCCTTCATAGGGTCTGCCTCAAAAGCGACGATTCGGGCCTGAGGGAATTTTCGGGCGTAGTAGATTGGGAGGAGTCCGAGATTCGTTCCGCAGTCCACGATGACAGGTTGGGGAGTGCTCGCGTTAAATTGGTACTGGTCTTGGACAAAAATTCGGTCTGCTTCGTCAGTAAAAGTCTCGAGATCAAAGAACTCAATTGGGAAACCTTGAAAACCGATGACCCCGCGCTGGTTCCGGGGATAAGCAATCGACCTCTCCTTCACTTCTTTCAAGAGTTGTTGCGGCTCGAGATCGAGATCCAAACTCGGAAACGTATACTGCGTCTTACCGTTCTGGATCGACTCGACATTATAGAAGAGGTCTCGCAAGGCTTCAGGAGAGAGTAGCTGGTCGAATCCCGTTGCTTCCTGAGCGAGCCTTTGTTGAGTCTCCAGAGTCTTCGTGGTGACAGGGCTCCCAGCCTCAATAAAGGGTTCGACGAGAGGCAGGTCATGAGGGGCGACTTCGCGAGAGAATTGTTCGCTATCAGCCGAGTGAGCGACCTCAAGTTCCGTGAAACTGACCGGAAGACCTAACGCTGCCGCAAAAAGAGAGGATGACCCGATCCTGTTTGTTACGGCTTTCTTGTGCGACACGATGATCTTGAGCATCCGTTCTAGGAACCCTTTGTCGAACATGTGGCCGGCTGTCGTGCATTGGAATCCGGCATTCAGGTACTCGTGGTGTCGGCCCAGTTGGATATCCCTCCAATACAGACAAACAGTCACTGGGTGATCCGTTTCAGCAACTTGCTTGAGTCCGTTTATGAATCCTTCGTGATCGAATTCTGAAGTGATGTGATGGGTTGAGTGTGCCGGGAAGACAATCGTTCCCTGGGCATTTTCTCGTAACTCTGCGACTTCTTTCGCTAGGAGTTTGGCTGCGTACAGGAGGGGCGATCCAATCACATACAGGTCCTTACTGCTTTGCGAGCGATAGACCTCTCGTTGTGTTTGGGAGAGAAGAAAGCGGGCTCGGAACGGATGATTCTTCTCGACCTCCCAGATTTTGCTGGAGATGCAAGGGCCGTGCGGAAGAACCCCGCGAATGACATAGTCCTCTGGTAACTCACAGTAACGCTTTAGAAGGCTTGCGTGCCCATAGAAGTCGTTCGGGGTAAAGGCCTCGACTGTGTTTTCCTTTCGGTCTGCTGCGAGGAGTTCCAGTGCCGCCGCATTCATTTCCACTTTAAACGACATAATTCGTGTTGCTTTGACGTAGGGCATTATGGCCCGAGAGAGGGATTGCCGGTGGCGGCAAAATCTTCCCCGAGCAGGGTTCAGGGAGACGTGAAGCAGCCATTGTGCCGAAGGTCGCGCCCAGCATGCAGAAAAAAACTTTATCAAAGAGCTAAGGTGCGACGAGAGGCCTCCGATAACTATTCTGTGATCTAAAAGCGAAAGCAGATCCAGAGAGCCGGACAAAGGATTTTCCGGTTGATTAGAAAGCTCTGGAAAGGGTCACAAAGGCGAAAAGCTCAACGGATGGAGTCTGCCATGAAGAACAGAATGGATGCTGGAAACAACGAACTCTCTTACCCTCTGATTCATAATCAGAAGCGGCCTTTTCAAGGAAGATTTCTCACTTCCGTTCTCTCTCAAATGATGATTTTCGAACTGCCGTATAAACGACAGTTCTCGATCACCACCAGGTGATCGGTAGGCGGGTGGCGGTCTAGGAAAAACTGCCACGATCTGGCTACGGATGGCCGGATCTCACAATAAACACAAACACTCAACTCAAAGGATGGAGTTATGTCAGTAGTTATCAATACCAATACGTCCTCCGCTTTCACGGCGCGGACTCTCGGAGAAAGCACCTCAGGGTTACAGAAGTCTTTGGCACGATTGTCATCGGGATCTAAGCTGATCTCACCATCAGATGACGCTGCAGGAGCTGCTGTTTCTATGCGATTCGACGCGCAATCAAATCGAATTGCAGCCGCTAATCACAATGTCGGGAACGCGATTTCCTTCAACCAAACCCAAGATGGGTTTATGAACAAGGTAGGGAAGGCGTTAGATCGCATGAGTGAGCTAGCAACCCTGGCGCAGGACGAAACCAAAACCAATGCGGATCGAGCACTCTACGACAAAGAGTTCCAAACCTTGGATAGCTATATCGTAGATATCGCAACCAAGGACTTCAACGGAGTGAGTCTCTTCAATGGCACCGGTTTGAATGTCACGACGGATAGTGACGCAAACAAGTTTGCGTCGACTGGAGTGGATCTTGCCGGGCATGCGAGCTACACCGCATTGAATTCGTTGGCCGTCGGGACGACATCGGGCGCATCGAGCGCATTGACAGCCGTCAAGACAGCAATCGACAAATTGGCCAACGATAAGGCCTCCGTGGGATCGAACATCGCACGGCTGGAACACACGAGCTCTCAGCTGAGTGTGCTGAAAGACAACATTGGCGCCGCCAATAGCCGAATCAAGGACGTAGATGTCGCGGAAGAAAGCACCAACTACGCGAAACAAAACATCCTCGTCCAGTCGGGCACGGCGATGCTAGCCCAAGCGAACTCGTTACCGCAGTCGGCACTCCGACTCATCGGTTAATCCCGGTAAACGACTCGCCACAAAGCGCGTCCCGACCCGGCCACTTCTCAGGGCCGGCTGGGTCGGGACGGCTTCCCTCCAATTTTCCTTCCTAAAGTCTTCCTCACGTTGGCCGAAAGAATACTTAGGTCAGCGTGGTGCTTTGCTGACCCGGGATGGACCGGCTCCCAATGTAAAGTCCGGTCTCGAGTCATGGATGGCTCGATTCGGAACGCTCCCATACTGGGGGCAACTCAATGGAAGGAGTTATGTCAGTACTAATAAATACGAATATTTCGGCCCTGAGAACGTCGAGTATGCTCGGAGAATCAACGATGCAACTGTCAAAATCGCTCGCGCGGCTTTCGTCAGGTTCAAAGTTGACTTCACCAACAGACGACGTGGCTGGAATGGCGGTGTCCCTCAAGTTTGACGCCCAAATCAACCGGACTGCAGCAGCTCGATCGAATACTGGGAATGCGGTTTCATTTTCGCAAACTCAAGATGGCTTCCTGAATAAAGTTCAGAAAGGCCTTGATCGAATGAGTGAGCTGGCGGTGCTGGCCCAAGATGAGACCAAAACGGACTCAGATCGGCAATTATACGACAAAGAGTTTCAAACCCTGGATGACTATATCACCGATATAGCCACGAAAGACTTCAACGGGGTTTCGCTTTTTGACGGAACGACACGAGGGATCACAATTGATAGTGACGCGAAAACCTTCTCGATGACGGGAGTGAACATGGGCGGTGCGAACTATACAGGAATTCGATCAACGGCAGTTGCCACGACTACGGGAGCAGCAGCTGCTCTCACGGCGGTCAAGACTGCCATCACACAGTTGTCGTCCGATCGGGCGACGGTTGGATCGAATATCTCTCGTTTGCAGCACACGGGCGATCAGTTGAAGATGCTCGAAGACCAATTGTCTTCGTCCAATAGCCGAATCCGCGATGTGGATGTGGCAGAGGAGAGCACGAACTATGCTCGCTACAACATTCTTGTTCAATCGGGAACCGCCATGCTGGCGCAGGCGAATACCTTGCCGCAGTCAGCACTTAGGTTACTCGGCTAAACAGCCGATTAAGGACATAAGCGGTTATCACGCGCCGGCAACGGTTGCCTGGCTGAACTTTTTGGTCAGGCAACCGCGCCATTCGTAACCGTTTTGCAAAACTTTTAGAGTATGGAATTTGCACTGTCAGGTTTAGCTTCGGGTTTTGACTGGCGATCGATGGTCGATCAGCTGTCCGAAGTCGAACGCGCTCCGCAAAGGCGATTGCAGCTCGAGCAATTCGATCTTCGAGAACGTAGCTCGATCTACAATAGCTTGAGCACGGAAATGACCGTGCTGCAGAGCAAAGTCGAAGCTCTCACTGATCCAGATTATTTTGGGGCTCGGGCCATCACGAATAGTGATCCCGACACGATTTCGGGAGAAGCAGCCGCCAATGGAGCGATTGGTACCTTCTCCATCAATGTCACCCAGATGGCTTCTGCTTCCTCTCTTGCAGGAAGCGATGATGTTGCTAGCACCCTCAATGGAAGCTCAGACGTATCTGGGTTAACTTTGGCTGACGCGGCGTTCCCAACGGCGATCACGGCAGGAACGATCACGGTAAATGGTGCCCAAGTCACAATCAGCACGTCCGATTCTTTGCAAGATGTCTTCGACAACATCAGCACAGCAACAGGAGGTGCAGTGACAGGATCCTACGATTCCGGCTCAGATTTAATAAGCCTCTCGAGTGGTTCGGAGATTGTGTTGGGTAGTGCTACGGACACCAGTAACTTCCTAGCGTCTTCCCGGCTCTTCAACAATGGAACAGGTAGTATCTCCAGTAGTTCGGCGCTTGGTTCAGTTCGGCAGACTGCCCCTCTTGCCACCGGCAATTTTGCAACAGCAATTTCAGATGGCGGCAGTGGAGAGGGCGAGTTTCTAATTAATGGCGTTTCGATTTCATTCAGTGCCACAGATGATTCTCTCGAGAATGTGATCTCTCGGATCAACGAGTCGGAGGCGGGCGTCTCCGCGAGTTATGATCCGGTCAACGATCGTGTCTCGTTGGTCAACAAGGAGACGGGCGATCTTGGCGTTGGGGTAAGCGACGTCACGGGTAATTTCCTTGCAGCCGTGGGACTTGACTCTGGCACGCTCACACGGGGCGACAATCTTATCTACTCGGTGAACGGCGGTGGGGCACAAACAAGCTTTACCAACACCGTCACTTCAGACAACTCAGGCATTTCAGGCCTTACCTTCACAGCTCATGAACTTGGGACGGGATCCGTTACCGTGGGGAGCGATCGGGAGAAGATCAAGGCAGGTATTGATGAGTTTATCACCCAATTCAACAAGGTTCAAGCTTTCGTGGAGACGAATACTGCGTCCACAACGGACGCAGCAGGAAAGGTTTCGGCTGGCCCATTGCAAGCAGAACAAGAGGTTGAGGACATTGCTTCCGGTCTTCGGTCGATCGTTGTAGGGGAAGTGTCTGCGCTTTCGGCCGTGCTAAATCGCCTGAGTGATATCGGGATCGATACGAATGGGTACAACAACAATCTCGAAATCAGTGACTCTGAACTATTTGACGAGAGTCTCATTGACGATCTGTCTCGGGTTCAAACTCTGTTTCAAGATTCAACGGATGGCATCGCGGTCCTGCTTGATAGTTTCATCGAAGGTCAGGTTGGAGAAGAGGGGATCATCCCGAATAAGATCGATGTTTTGAACGAGCAGGATGCCAGCATTGATGACCAGATCGAGCAGTTGGAAAGGGGCGTTCAAAGCAACCGTGAGCGACTCATATCCAGCTTCATCAATATGGAAACCGCTCAAAGTCAGATTAATAACCAGTTGCAATTCCTCCAGCAGCGGTTTGGAGGCGGACAGTAAGGAAAACGAATGAGTAAGCTGCACAAACACTGTCAACAATGGGGCTCCCTCATGTTGCTGTCGGCGCTACTGTTTACGATTGGGTGTCAAAGCACGCCGAGACTAGGGGCTCGTGTGAAGGCTTACCGACCGCTCAATGTTGTGACCAATGAGGTCGCGATGGATCGTGTGGTTCAGCGTGTCGCTGTCATGCCGATGGTCTTCACCGGTCCGTATCAGGAACGCTTGGCAACCAAGCAGATGGTCGAAGCGGCCTTACGACGAGAACTCGTCAAACGGGGTGCTTTCGAAGTTGTCTTTCTTTCGGACGCTCAGCTTGGTAGCCTCGTGGGACGATCCCAGTGGAAGCAGGGTGACAAACTGCCCGAGGGCTTCTTTGAATCGCTATCGGAAGCAGCAGACTGTGAGGCTGCGCTCTTTGCTGCTGTCAGCCACTACCATCCCTATCCGCCGCAAACCATCGCTTGGAAAATGCGTCTGATTGACTGTCGGAATCAGCAAACGATTTGGGAGATTGATGAGCTCTTTGATTCCGGCAATGTTTCCGTGGCGGCGGCGGCTGATCAGCATTATAGTGCCTATCAAAGTGGCGGCACGCGACATCTGGATGAACGTTCCGTTCTGAACTCGCCACGAAGATTTGGAGAATACACGGCGGCGGCTGTTCTAAACACTCTGCCTTACTAATAGGACAGACGCCCATCGTTCCTGCGGAGCAATTAGATGAAGGATTAGTGGAAGTATGGAAATTCAACCTCATTCACAGTTTCAGCCCACAAAGCTTGAGACGAGCGGAAGTCCCGTGAAACAGAACGTGCGACAAACGGAAAAGACCGATGAGGTCGAGACGGACGCAAGCCAGCGGGCGAGCGATCTCTTGGAACAAGGAGAAGTCTCTCGGCCCGATGTTGTTGCGCGTGGAAAGGAACTTTTGGAATCCTCTGACTATCCGCCTAAGGAAGTCGTTGGCAAGTTGGCAGAATTCCTATCCGACAAATTGAAGTAAACCAACGAAGCGTGCCGTCATGTATCAGAATACCTCTCTAGCCTCGTATCGTCAGATTTCCCTCGAAACGGCTCCCCCTGGTGACTTGGTCTTGATGCTTTATGATGGACTTGTGAAGTTTCTGTCCCAGGCGAGGAGTGGTTTTGAGCTGGAGGATCCTTTGGAACGGAATCAAACGATCCACAATAACACATTGAAGGCGCTCGACATCCTGAATGAACTCACGGTAACTCTGGATATGGAGCAAGGGGGACAATTGGCCGAGACCCTGCGGGACCTCTATCTCTATATGCGGGACCGGCTGCAACAGAGCAATGTGAAGAAGGAGAGTGCTGGGATCGACGAAGTGATCGAACGAATTACTGTGGTAAGAGATGCCTGGGCCCAAATGCTTCAAGAACAACAAGTTTCTGGACACGAGCCGGAAGGTCAGTTGGCCGAGGCCATGGCGTAAAAGGAAGCCGATGAAAGAACTCCTCAAAGAGTGGCAGCTGTTGACAGCAGCAGAGCGGGTGGCGATTGAAGCATCTGACTGGGAGTCGTTCGAAACGGGGCAGGAGCAAAAGCGCCGTTTGCAGGAGCATATCGACGGCGCATTGGAGAAGGCCGAGCTCGGAAGTCTACAAGAAGAATGGCAACAGCTCATCTTGGCTGAGCAGGCGAATGCCGACCTCTTGGGGCAAAGGATGGAGGCTACCCGGTCAGAGTTGAATGAGGTGAACCGTTCCTCGATGAAGCTGGGCAGGATACGTGATGCCTACACATCGGGTTCTCAG
This sequence comes from uncultured Verrucomicrobiota bacterium, assembly GCA_964342405.1. Taxonomy (GTDB): domain Bacteria; phylum Verrucomicrobiota; class Verrucomicrobiia; order Limisphaerales; family AAA164-E04; genus UBA2970. The sequence continues at coordinate 63,844 of CAYFGX010000024.1, forward strand.
AGCTACTGGAATTCTTACTCTTGAATTCGTGATTGGGGCTCGTCAAATTCGGCGACTAGCTCACGGATCGAGAGGACAGCCAATTCGGCACTGTTCCGGTTAGCGCCACGCCCGCCGTCGTTGGAATAGCCCACATAGAGTTTGCCATTGTGTTCGACGGCATAGGGATAAGAAAGCGCAGCATTCGGCGTGGATTCGCCGGGACCTTTGTGCGAAGCGTGCCTTATCACGAACATTCGCTTGAATTGCATCCCCCCTGTTGAACTAAGGGCGATGGTTAGGGGGAAACGTTGGTTTCGGTTGTCAGCATTGCAATTGGCAATCAGGTAAGCGTGTCCGGTGGAGAGTCTGCCTGAATAGGGTTTCGATGCGGCCATTGGGAGATTCGAAGGCCGTAGCTGGGACCATGTTTCCCCGTAATCCAGACTTTCACTTGCGAGCGCAATCGGTTGACGAAAACGGCTGATGCAGATGAGGTGAGCGCCTTCGTGAATGATTGTGCTTTCGCCCCAGAGACCGAGTGAATGTGGGCGAGGAATATTCGTCAGACTCCACCGGGTTAGATCGGAGCCGATGGTTGATGCGATGGCAGGAGGGTTGTTATCCCCGCCAACACCATCGATGACTCGCAAACCAGCCATCGCCCAACGACCGTTTTTCAAGCGTTGCGGTTCCTGCATAGGCCAGAAGCCCTTCTCGATGCGGATGTCCTGCGGAAGCCAGTTTCCGGATTCCTCTTCCAGGCGATAGGCGCGTGTGTGCACGGACTTCATTTTTCCGAAGAAAGCGCCGTGGAAGGCCCAGAGGCCGTTTTCTTGCGGGAGAAAGACGCCATGAGAAACGGCTAGGTTTTGGAGGAGACCCCGATCGATCTCGAACAGCGAAGACCAGCGCTTGCCCCAATCCGTACTCTGGGTTCCGTTGGCTACTTCACCTGCTGTGTTCTCGCTTCCTTGATTGTGCCCGAACGAAGCAAGAAGGATCTCCTTGTGGGCAGCGAGGGCAACGCCGTGGAGCCAGTTATATCCGTCCTCCTCCGGTAAGCGTGCCTTGATAACGTGGAACGAAGTCTCCTTCAGTAGCGGCATCTCGTTTGCTTTTGGTACAGGCACGGATGGATCCCAAAGGGGGAAAGGCGATTTCGATTCAGCACTTAGCCCTCCGGCCCCTAAGAGGAATAACAGGAGGAGAGAGCGCGTGATGACAAATCTATATGGGGCTCGAGCATGTGACATCATTGGACAGATCTGTCAGGTATACGGGAACATCTGTTTAGGAGCGAGTATATTGCACCCACCTCGTGAGCTCTCAGGTTCCAATCGTATTGCCATTTTGATTGGCCTTGGTATCAATGAGTCATGTCAATTGCTCTTCGATTTGCAGGAACTTTGCGTTGCATCTTGGCGGGAACGCTCGTGCTCATGCTTTCTGCCCGAAGTGAGGGCATCCCCGACAAGATCGTCGTCCTGACTTTCGATGACTCGATCAAGTCCCACTATAGTGTCGTTGCGCCCTTACTGAAGCAATATGGATTCGGCGCCACGTTCTTCGTGACCGAGGGTTTCGAATTCAAAACCGATAAGGACAATTACATGACCTGGGAGGAAATTGCTTCCTTACATCGTGATGGATTTGAAATCGGAAATCACACGCGGGACCACATGGGAGTGTCTGAAAAATCTTTGGGACAGCTGACCGAACAAGTCGAGGCTATCAATGCTCGGTGTCGGGAATATGGGATTCCTCGTCCGACATCTTTCGCGTATCCCGGAAACGCGATCGCGGATGCAGCTCTCGAGAAACTTAAAGAGCTCGGGTTTGTTTTCGCGCGTCGCGGCGGTACACCTGAGTATCCTTACGAAGAAGGGCGAGGCTTTGCGTATGAACCGGGATTGGACCATCCCTTGCTCATTCCTTCCGCCGGGGATGCGCGACCGCACTGGGAGTTGAACAACTTCACGCGCGCAGCTGAACAAGCAAAGTTCGGGAGGATTGCTGTTCTTCAATTTCATGGTGTTCCAGACCGAGCTCATGCTTGGGTGCATACCCCAAGGAAGAAGTTTGAAGCGTATCTGAAGTGGCTGGATGAGAATGAGTATACTGTGATCGCGCTTCGGGATCTTGTGAAATACGTCAATCCGGACATTGGGCCGAATAATCCTCAAGAAGTGATTGAGGATAGAAAACACTCAGTCGCCCAAGGGACAGCCAGGCAGAATTTTCGACCGCTTAGCGGGGGAACGGAGCAAAGTTATTGGCTTCGCAACATGATCGTCGATCATCAGTTCGATCGCTGGGAAGTTCGCGCAGCCACGGGGCTTCCATTGTCGACCATCGAACGAGCGATGAAGCGCAGCTCGAACTCTCTCCGGAAATCGACCAAAGACTCCGGAGGCATCAAGATCCGCCCTTATCCCGGAGGGCGGCACCCCAGGATTGGCTTTCTCGATGGAGCAATGCGTCCACAGCGAGAAACGAAGTTTAGCGTCTTTGCTCCTTGGTCGAACGGAGGTTACGCAGTGGTCGATGTGCCTGAGGCCATTTGGAACGGAAGCGGCCAAACTCGAGAGTTACTCTATCTTGCCCATACACACGTGCCGACAATGTGGGATCGACAAGAGATTCGCTTGGAACCACTTGAATGGACTCGAAAAGGGGAGACTGGCTTAACCGTTCGTCGTGAACTCCCCAACAAGGTCACTTTTGGGGCTAAAGTCCAACTAGATGAGAGCCTCGTTCGTATGGAACTATGGATTAAAAATGGGGCAAGGGAAATCCTCACGGGCCTCAACGTACAGAATTGCGTTATGTTGAAGGAACTCCGTGGTTTCACCCTGCAGGACAATCGGAACAAAGTTTTCCGCAAACCGTATGCTGCCAGTCACGATGAGAGTGGGAGGCGATGGATCATCACCGCTTGGAACATGTGCGAACGTCCCTGGGCCAATCCAAACTGTCCCTGCCTGCACGCGGATCCACGTTTTCCGGACTGTCCGCCCGGAGAAGAGAGGCGGATCCGGGGTATCGTTTCATTCTACGAAGGAGAGAATATCCAGGCAGAATTGGATCGGCTTGATTCGGTCTGGTAATGGCGGATCGTCTCGTGTGAGAATAATCAGAGGAGCAGACGACAAAATGTTTGTTTTTGCTCTGATTTGCGACATTCTGTTAGCGGGAATACGTCAAGGTAGACCAGACAGGCTGATCCGCCCCAAGCTAAAAGTAGCAACTTTAAATCCATGAACCAGATCCACAAAAACATCCTATTGTTCCTCCTGATTCTTGGGAGTGGTCTCAATACCCACGCAGAGCAAGCTATCAAGCTTGGGGGAACGCTGTCGGAGTTTTCCTTGTACGACACGAAGCGACGCCTAAGGACTTGGGATGACTATGCAAATGCAAAAGCCACTGCCTTCGTGTTTGTGTCGACAGAGTGTCCCTTGGTGAATCTCTATTTGCCAACGCTTGAGAGTTTGCGGTCTGAATTCGCCAGTCAAAACGTTGCTCTGCTTCTGGTTAATGCGGACCCCGCAGATTCCTTCAACCGAGTTGCGGGTCATGCTTGGGAACACGAGTTAGAAATTCCCGTCTTAAAAGATTTCTCTCAGAACCTTGCCAAACACCTTGGAGCAACGCGGACACCCGAGGCCTTCCTTTTCGATGCCGACCACAAACTCGTCTACCAAGGGCATATTGACGACCAGTATACGGTGACGCATCGTCGACCAAAGGCTCAAAATCACAGCCTTAAGGATGCGATCAGACAAGTTCTCGCTTCTCAGCCGGTTGCCCTTGCCAAGACCAAAGCAACGGGTTGTGTCATCCAATATGAAGAGAATCCGTATGCAGGCAAAGACCTCACCTATAGCGGCGATATCAAAGCGATTGTGGCGAGCAAGTGCCTTGAGTGTCATCAGAAGGGGCGGGTAGGACAGATCTCCTTTGCCAGCTATCGTCAACTGAAGCGTTTTTCAAAAACCATTCGCGAGGTGGTGCAAGAGCAGCGGATGCCACCCTGGTATGCGGATCCTCACTACGGTGAGTTTCTTAATAATCGATCGTTAGACGATGAGGAGCGCGCAAAATTGTTGGCCTGGATCGACGCAGGTAGCCCTCGCGGTGAGAACGAAGCGAAACCTTCAAACACCAACGTGACCTCCTCCACTTGGACGATCGGAGAACCGGATCTCGTGCTCTCGATGCCCGTTGAGGAGAAGGTCCCCGCAAACGGCGTTTTGGACTACCAATACTACACCGTCGATCCTGGCTTCACAGAAGATGTATGGATTCAGGCTGCAGAGGCAAAGCCGGGCAATGCCGAAGTCGTTCACCATGTGATCGCTTACATCGTCGAACCTGGTAAACGGGTCTTCAGTCGTGATGGCGAGACGGCGATCTTGGTGGGCTGGGCGCCGGGCGATATGCCGGCAGAATATCCTAAGGGGATTGCCCGGCGAATCCCTGCTGGTTCGAAGCTTCGCTTTGAGCTCCACTACACGCCAAATGGGACGGCGACCGTTGATCGTTCGAGTGTCGGAATCCGCTTCGCTAAGGCTCGCCCTGCGAGAGAGATTCACACGAACATCATGTGGCAGCGAGAATTGGCGATTCCAGCTGGTGACCCCTGGCACGAAGAGACATCGACCTATACCTTCCGTGACTCGGCTCGAATCCTCTCTCTCATGCCGCACATGCACCTGCGCGGCATCGCAGCGAAGTATGTGCTTCGACTGCCGGACGGAACCTCCGAAACGATTCTTTCTGTGCCAAACTATGATTTCAATTGGCAGAGCGTCTACCGATTCAAGGAACCCATCACAGTTCCGAAGGGAGCAAAGCTGACGGTAACGGGGGCTTGGGATAACTCGACCGATAATCCCAACAATCCCGACGCAAATAGAATCGTACCCTGGGGCGATCAAACCTTTGACGAAATGCTGAATGGCTGGGTCGATTTTGTTTACGAGAAAGCCGATCACCCACGTGACTTGGCGTCACTGGAGTAGGCAAAGTCAGCCCGGATGGGGAGGGAGAATACTGGCTCCGTGCCTGAGGCGGGGAGTCACTGGAGAATCAAGCAATTTGACTGATCTCACAGAACGCTTAGAGGAAGTAGAGCTCCGTTCCTGTGGACGCCGCCTCGACGTCGATCGTTCGGCCGTGGGGGCGTTGAAGGAGACAGATGCTCAGGCAACTGTTGAAGCCCTACGGACCGGAATGGAAGACGACGGTTATCTCTTCCTTCCTGGCTTTCTGGATTCATCTGATGTGGGGCACGCGCGAAGCGCAATTCTTGCCGCGCTCTCAAACGAGGGTGTTCTGGACGGTTCAGCTCCCCAAGACAAAGGGATCGTCAGGGACGACTATACCAGTGATTTTCAGTCGGAGAATGATCGGTTTCCGCAGGTGCGTTCTCTGGTAGAATGCGACCGCGTTCGGACTTTTTTTGATCATTTTCTCGGCGGAGATAGTCGATCTCTGGATCACATCTGGTTGAGAATGAAAAGTCCGGGTCGTGCGACAGCCCCTCACTGTGACATCGTCTACATGAATCGGGGGACAAAGAACCTGTTCACTATCTGGATCCCGTTAGGAGACGTGCCGTTAGAACTCGGACCATTGATGGTTTTGGAGGGATCTCATCGTTCTGAGAAGCTTCGCCGTTACTGCGAAATGGATGTCGATAAGAAAGTAGGTTTCTTCAACTGGCATTATCGGCACGGGGGATTTTTCCGTGGAGGGCAATACACCAAAAACCCCTTGGCGGCTCAACGCGAGATCGGAGGACGATGGTTAACTGCGGACTTCAAAGCCGGAGACTTGATCACGTTCAAAACCAGCACGCTCCATGGATCACTGGACAATCAGAGCAAACAAATTCGCCTCTCGGCGGATGCTCGTTACCAACTTGCTTCCGAGCCCATTGATTCCCGTTGGACGAAGTAGCTAGCGCTGTCTTCCACGTTTATCGTCGTCTTCTAAAGACGCCTCTTATTGTGGGGGATCGACTTTAAAATCCAGGATAACACCGTTCGTCTGCGTATGCGTGAAGCCGTCGATATGTGCATCCATGAAGAGGGTGTTCGCTGAACCGAGCGGGTGACGAAGCCCATGGCGAAAGCCCAGATTGTTGGTTTGTAGATTCACGATGGGCGGATGATTTCGAACGAAGGCGAGGTCGGCGACCAATAGGGTGCGTGAAGGAAATCGAACGCTTCCCAGTTTGGCGGTATCGGCTGAAGGGAATTGATTGCGAGAGTTCGGCCAGTTCTTCGAGGTAAATTGATTCATTCCATAACTGATCTTCCAAGGATTTCCGCCCTTCAGGGGTTCTTTGAGACGGATAGGGCATTGAGACACGCCGTTGGTGAAGTTTTGGCCTTCCTGCCCGGCATCGAATTTTGCTCTCCCGTAATATGAGAAGAGAAGAGATTCGAAGTTGTTGATGTTGGCGTCATGAATGAATGAATTGGGCCCCTCGCCCCAGGCATACGGCAGCTTGTCATCGTTGTCATCCACGTACATGAAGATCGCGATACCCATTTGCTTGAGATTGCTCCTACAGAGGGTCGTATTGGCCTTGTCCTTCGCTTTGCTTAAGGCTGGAAGAAGCATGCCTGCCAGAATTGCTATTATCGCAATCACCACGAGCAATTCTATCAGGGTGAAAGCGCGCGTTTCTTTCGAGAGGCTACTCAATGATTTCGCATTCATGATGGTTTAGAAATAATCTAGATGGAATCCGTACTTTCGGGGTTGTCTCTGGGGTATATTTTGTTTCTAAGGAGCGGGAAACGAACGAGTGAACTCTCTCAAGTTTTGCTGGAGGGGGACGACTTCGTGTTGACCGCCGGGCCACCAGAGCTCAATTGATGTTGCATTGCCTTTGTTTCCCAGCACGAGGGTCGTGCTATCTTGCGACCAGTAGCCGGATCCCAAATGTATTTCCGAAGTGGGGCCCACGCTACCGTCGTCGTAAATGAGCCTCATTCGCGAGCCGACTGCCTGAATGTTATTTTGGGGGCCGGTGAGTGAGACTCTGATGCCAGCGCTGCTTGCTTTGTTGCGGAAGAGCTTGACCGATGCATTAGGCCGAGCACTGACGAAGTCGAGCCGACCATCATGATTAAAATCGCAAACCGCGAGACCACGTCCTTGGCTTGATTCACCGAGACCGGAGGCTTGAGCCGCGACAAACTCAAAACGGCCATTGCCAATGCCTTTCAGCAGACTGATACTGCCGGCATCTTGCCGTCCACCGGTATGTGAGACCGAGTAGAAGTTTTGATTGATCACTAAATCTTGCCTTCCGTCTGAGTCAAAGTCACCGACTGCTAGTCCATTGATGGGACTGAACTGCACCTCACTCGGGAGCTCCTCCATCAAGAAATGATCCTCGCGGTTCAGGAGAACGATAGACTTGAAGAAATCTGCCGTCTTGTGGTTGAAGTCGCTCAGTTTCTGGCTCAAGAGCTCGGGCATTGTCGCCTTTCCGAATGCTTCAAAGCTGCCATAGAGCCCGCCTAAATGGTTAAAGCTTTGGCTCGCTTTTGCGAAACTGGTGGAGGGAAGCCAAGTGTTCTGCGCACGGTTGAAGTAGCTAGCAATAAGTCGTTTACGAGGGACGTCACCAGCCTCATAGTAGATTCGCCGAGTGCGTGCTGGTTGAGAATGTGTCGTGAGGTTTTCCCCCCAGTTTCCGAGCACGAGATCCATTTTGCCGTCACCGTCAAAATCGCCCGAGGCGACGCTGTTCCACCAGCCTCTGAGTTCGCTCATATGCCGATTCTCGTTGGCGTATTTGATGGGAGGATTCCAAGAGCTCAGTTGGCCACCTTGGTTGCGAAGAATGTGGATCGATCTCCAGTCCCCGACGGCGACAAGTTCGGGGGCGTCGTCATCCACCAGATTGGTGAATAGGGCGGATCTTACGCCTCCTTTCAAGGGAGAGATCTCCGAATTCGAGTTTGCTGCAACGAGTTTTCCGCGTTCGTTTTTCAAGAGGTAAGATGACGGACCATCCGGATATTGGCCGGCCGTAAACAGTCCGCCGACAAAGAGATCTAGGTCTCCATCAGAATCTACGTCAGCCATCGCCAGTGGCCCAATGGATCCAGGGATATTCAATAGGGATCGGTTGCTGGCTCCATTGACAACCGAGAACTGCCAGAGGGCTGGTCCCTTGCCTTGGGGATCTTCGATATTTGATTGTCCCATTAAAAGGAGTCGTTCAGCACCGCCTGGCTCCCAACCGAGCAAGGTAGTCTGGTCCCTCCTTGTTGGGGACTCAAAAGCTTTCGCCTTCTGTTTAATGAATTTACCATTTCCTGAATTTCGATAGACCCCCATCTTTCCGCCGCGTCCGGCACCAATCAAAAGGTCTTCCCATCCATCGCGGTTGAAGTCGAACCAAGTCACGCCGGGACCATACTCACTGATTTTCCGATCCACTCCACTTTGAAGAGTGCTCTCGTCATACCGCTGATCAACATGCTTATGCTGAATGGTGTGGCTCAGGTCCTCAAAGAGGGCGGGGGGCTTGGTGGCCAATTCTTGGGTCGAAGGTGCAGAGTCCTCCAATAGCAATCGCTTTCGAATTTCGACCAAGGTATTGGCTGGTACCTCGGAAATGCGATTCTTGGTTCCATCCCGCCAGTGGATGTCGAGCCTCCCTCGACTCGCTGACCTGGGCATGGCAAATACAATGCTCGGCTCATCGCTTGAGAGATACCTTCCGCCTAGTCCGATTTCCTTGCTCTGTATAGGGAGGCCGTCAACGCTCAATTCAACCCTTGCACCAATTTCAGCCGTATTCGGAGCCTCGCCGACTAACCGTACGCGTATCCGAGGGTTAGCGCTGAGATTCTTGAGGAGAATCGGTGCAGCATTGAGGCAATTGACGACGGCATCCTGATCTCCGTCATTGTCGAGATCTGCAAGGGCAAGGCCGTGAGAGACTTTCAAAGAGTCGAAGCCCCAGGATGTTCCCATTTCAGTGAAGGTAAGGTTGCCTTGGTTCCGGAAGGCTACGTTGGGGACGCTAAGAATCGGATAACGTTCACGAAGCTTGAGTTGCTGGGGAGGGGAGAGTTTCTTTGCGCCAATCAGCGAGTCAATTTCTCTGGAAATATCGACGTTTTGAGCGTCCCTTCCATGTCCAGTAGTGATTAGAAGATCTTCGTATCCATCCAAGTCGACATCAATGAAGGCGGGTGTCCAGGACCAGTAAGACGCGTCGACCTGTGCGTAACGGGCGATCTCGCGAAACGTTCCGTTTTCCACTTGCTTGAGCAGGGTGTTTCGCGGTGTTTGAGGGCGTTCGCTGTTCACCATGCGATACTGCGAAAAGGCGGTATCATCCATGATTTGAGTATGCTGGTCTTTGTGATTGCGGCTCAGCATGTCGACCACAAAAAGATCCTGGCGCCCGTCTCGGTCGATGTCAGCAATGTCAACGCCCATCGAGAAGAGGCTGGTCTGCTTAATGGCCGAACTTTCGATGGGGAGGAAGCTGCCGGCTCCATCATTAATCCAAATCCTATCCGGAGATTGGAAATCGTTGCAGACGTAAAGATCGGGCCATGAGTCTCCGTTGAGATCTCGAAACATCGCTGATAAGCCCCAGTCGTACAAGGGGGCTATGGTCTCGCTCTCCGCAGAAAGAAAGAGTCCTTCATCCCAAGCGACAAGGTAGAACGTCCCATCACCATTATTGAGGAAGAGTTGGTCTGCTTCGCCGTTCTCCATGACCCCCGAATTGCGGTCAAAGCTGAACCGGCCTTGAAGATCTGGACTTGTCCCGGGGCGATTGCGGTAGCTAACGAGCTCGTATTCGCCGTTTTTCACTCGAACATCGAAAGGACTGTCCGGCTCGTCTCGCATGGTTTCGTTCCGGTAGTTGACGACATAGAGATCGATCCAACCGTCTCCGTTGACGTCGGCGAGTGTCATGGACGTACTGCCACGAGCATTCTTCAAACCGGCCTCGATGGTATTCTCAGTGAAACGACCCTGCCCATCGTTCAAGAAAAGTCTGGTGCCACTGCGAATTCCCGTGACGAGAAGGTCGTTGTCAAAATCTCCATCGACGTCGGCAAATGCAGCGCCCGTTGATGCCTGATTTCTGCAAGCGATCTGTTCTTGCCCCTCGACTCTCTTAAAGGTCCAGCTTCCCTGGTTTCGATAGAGCTGGTTCTCGGATTCCAGGCCGCAGAAGTAGATGTCGATTTTGTCATCGCCGTCGATATCTCCCAACGCGACGCCTGAGCCATTGAGGTAGATTTGATTTGTGAGAGAGGTGCTTGCTGCGAGCCTGTTCTCGAAGACAATGGCCGTTTGCGAAGTAGGAACTTCTGAGAAGCCAACGGTACTCGCCTCCGATATCTCCAGGCCAGCAGATCGGAATCCGGTGTGTTGTTGCCAGTCGAGCGCCAATAAAGACTCGCTGAGGGCGAGGATTTCGATGACGATGAGTGTTCGAATGAGCAGACGCATTTTCGATGCTTATTCTTCGCGCAGCGTGATTCGTTCATTAACTTGGAATGGAGCACGATAGATCTGCTTCGTGCCACTAGGCCAATGGACGGTGATACGGTCCACTGTTGATGCCGTTCCAAGACCGAAATACATTGGAACAGAGCTCTGAGCGAGATAGCCGGTTTTGCCATCATTGATCTGTGTCATCGTGGTGCCGCCAGTTTCGACTCTCACAATCGCCCCCACGCCATCTCGATTAGACTTTGTTCCCACAAGTGAAATACTCAGATGCTTAACTGCTTTTCTCTCAGAAAGATTACTGATCAGCACTTGTGGTTTATCATTGAACTCATTGGTCACGATGTCGAGGTCGCCGTCGTTATCGAGATCGATGATTGCCGACGATCGAGAGCTCAGTGTGCCGAGTACGTTAATACGCCCGCTCTTGCCCTCACATTCAGCGTGGCCTTTGTCTCTTCCGTCACAATCGAGTGAAAACCAAACTTGCTCCGTCCGAGCCTGAAGTCGGGGTTCAACGCCGAGGGTGAATTCCGCGTCGATGAATCCCGTTCCTTCATTGTTAAGGAGGACCGAATTCACGCCGTACCGGAAAGGATAACCCATTCCGGCCGTCACAAAGAGATCTTCAAATCCATCGGCGTTCAGATCGCCCACTGAGAACCCCCAGGGCCAATAGGTTTCAACATTCAGTCGATCTGACATTTCTTCAAACCTCCCGTTGCCAAGATTGCGATAGAATGCGTTGCCGAAGATATTGTTCGCCGCTCCTTGCAGGTATTCGTCAGTCCACTGGATCGAACAATAGGCCTCACTTTTTGCCTTTTCGTTCTTCACGCTAAACTTCAGTGCATCAACAGTTTGACCCTGAGTCATATCAGAGTGCATGTCGGTGAGATAGAGATCGAGGTGTCCATCCCGGTCGTAGTCAAAGAACTTTGCCCCCATGGCGCCCCAGGGGGTTTTGGGGAAGAAATCTTTCGTTCGATCTACGAAACGTTTTCCTCCCTGATTCTCGTAGTAGTGATCGTCGCCCTGCATGTTGACGATGTAGAGGTCCGGGAATCCGTCTCGATTAAAATCCGTGATGGTGCAATCCCCGCTCCAACTGTTATCGCGCAGGTTAAGCTCCTTTGTCACATCCCCGAATCGGTTGTTTCCTAGATTGCGATAGAGAATGCTGGATTCAGTGCGATCGGGAAAGAGATGCCCCGAGAAGGCATCCGGAAGTGCTTGGTAAAATCCACCACGCCCGCGTTTTTCCTTGGTGTACTTTCCAACATTGGTCACGAAGAGATCAAGTTTTCCGTCTCGGTCGAAGTCGAAAAAAACGGCTCCGGAAGAATGCCCTCGATAATCCAAACCCGCATCTTGAGTTCGGTCACGAAATGTTCCGTTTCCCTGATTTTCAAAAAAATGGTTACCCCGGCGAACAGTGGTTACGAATAGGTCTGGATCTCCGTCGTTATCAGTATCAGCGAATGCAGCGGCGACAACGATTTGATTCGGCAGTCCGATCCTCGCTCGTGGAGTGATGTTTTCAAAGCGGCTGTTTCCGAGGTTTCTCCAAAGCTCGTTCACGCCAAGCTGGGTCGTGAAATAGAGGTCCAAGAGTGAGTCTCCATCTACATCAGCGACGGCCACTCCATTGCCATGATCATAGTGAGCTGCCTTGTAGGTCTTGCCAGCATCATCGACGATCTTGTGACGAAAGGTAATGCCACTATCCTGAATCTTGTCGAAAAACGAAAATGCATGAAACGATTGGAGTGTTTTTGCTGTTTCCTGTTGTTCGGCTGCGCGTAACTCCAGCTGCTTGAGTGCATAGCGATGTTCCGGAGATTGTTGAGACAGTAGGGGAGGAGAAGAGAGGATCAGCGCGATCAACGCAATTAACGCGTTCCGTTTGAGTCGGTATCTTGGACGGGCTATCATGGGGTCGATTCGAGAAGGCAGAGGTGCAGCATATACTAGCATAGCCAAAAATTCTTTTCGTGGTTCAAACACCCGCAAGAATGGCGCATTCAAAAGAGAAAAAAAAGACCGGATCGCAATGGATCCGGTCTTTGATTTCATTTGATTATCGGTCTATTCACCGAGCAATGATGAACTTATTGCCATCGCCAATCGGAATAGACGTGCTCGGAGGCGTTGCTCCTTCAATTGGAGTGTAGTCTCCGCCGACTGTAGCGGACTCAAGGAGCGACGAACCACTCCATTCGATGACCAGGTTAGAGCCATCAATCGAGATGCCCGTAATGTCCGCATCTCCACCGCCACCTGGAACAGGCGGAAGAACAACTGGAGGCACAACGGGTGGAGGAGGTTCGAATGGAATCGAACCGCCTAGAATCCTCGCGTTGTCGAAGAACCCTGTCGTTTGATTTCCAAGAACAATGCCCTCTTCATTCGTTGGGCCGGTATCATCGGCGTAGGAACCAAATCCTAGAGTGATATTGTCCGCATGTGGGAACTCGACTTCGACACCGAAGACGTCATCCAGGAATAACTTAGCTGTTGAACCGTTGAGAACCATTTTCATGGTGTGCTTGCCTCTGTTATCGAATGCGCCGCCATCGAACGCCGGGATGTTGATTCCGTTACCGGTCTCTTCATTGTCATCCGCTCCCGGAGAGCGATTGTATCGCCAGCCGAAGTTGCGGGCATCGTGGGTGGTGTGATCGACGAAGAAAACATAGTCATCTCCGCTCCTTGCCCAGATTCCTGTGCGACTTTCCGAGCTCACACCAGCTGCCAAGACAAAGTCGACACTTGTTCGGTCGAGCTCAAACGTCAGTGGTTCTGCTGCGGAGGCGGAATACGAATCCACTGTGAAGAGGCCAAGGCCTGGCCATGCGGGTTGTTCAACCTCAACGTGAATAATCACTTCGCCGTCAACAACCGAAACACTCGAGTCGGGCGCTTCCTTGATCAAGCCGGTCTCATTGAATGAGAACTGATCTGTCATCCAAATGGAGGAATCAAACGAATCCCCACCGAAGGAATCGGCGACAAGCTCCTCCGGAACGGAGATGATGTCCACGGACACAGAACCTTCTACGCAAGCGTCAGCGTCCGTCGCAATCTCGAATTGGGCTGAGCCAATACCTACAGGAGCGACTGCGAAGGTTTGCGTCGTGGCGCCGCCAGCAGGGAAGGTGAGCGTCAGCACGCCGTCAACCGCTCCGGCCGGAACGGCCGCACTCGGATTGCTACTCGTGATGGTTACAGCGACATCAGCTGAGTCGCTCACGAGGCTCGGAACCGTCACCGTGACGTTCTGAGTCTCCGCAAGAGTCAGGAGGACACTGGGTGTATCCGCCTTGATACAAGGAAGGACGTTCTCAATCTTCACGTTGTCGAACGTGCCGTTAACATCCTCATCCTGGAACTGGGCATAGGAACCAATCTCGAAGAAGATTCCTGCGCTTACTTCAAACGGGAAGCTGCCGCCTGATACTCCATCGAGGAAGACTTCCACATTGCTTCCGTCGGCGACCAATTTCATGGTGTGGTTCCCCAGATCTTGCATCGGGCCAAACGCGGGAATAACCGCGCCCCCGCCGGTGGCGGAACCCGGGTTCACGTTGACGCGCCAGAAGGCGTCGTCATCGTCCTCGAGCTGTTGCGAGAAGAATACATAGCGGGAACGATCGTCATTGGTGATGAACACACCGGTTCGGCCGGCAGAGCCGAACTGATCGATATCAACGCGGTCCACCTCAAACACTAAGTTGAGATCGGAGGTTGCGAGGAAGCTCTCCCGTGTCTTTAGAGACGCGCCTGCCCAAGCATCTTCATCGACGAATCCGCCGATCTTCAACTGTCCGTCGCTTTGCGAAACATTGAAAGCGCCGGTACCATTCCCGAAACCTTCCTCCGAGGTTGTCCACTTACTGTTGTCGATGGAGTTGCCCGAGAAATTGTCTTCCAGTCGAACTCCAGGATCGTCAACCACGGCAACGTCGAGCTTGTTGCCCGACGCCACATTAGGACTGCTGATTGAGAACTGAGTGCCACCAATCGCATTACCTACGATCCGGAAACTTGCGGTGTTCGCTCCGCCCGCCGGAAAGGTGAGGCTAATGCTGGCACCTGCTGCGCCTTCAGGAGTCGCTACGCTTGGATCATCGCTCGTCACAGTGACTGAGATGGCTCGTTGCGAGTTTAATCCTTGAGGAATGCGAACCGTGACGGGCTGACTCACCCCGCCTTCGCGCAATCCCACACCGGTTGGTGAGAACGTGGCGCCGCCCTCACTTTCGATTGAGAGATTGTCCCAGGTTGTGTTAGCCGTGTCATTGTTAGCTCGAGCAAAAGCTCCGAAGTGGAAGATCACCGGCGAGAACGGGAAGGGGACGTCGGCCCCTTCAATACCGTCCAGGAGCAATTTCACGGTGGAACCATCGGCCACCATGCTCATGGTGTGTAATCCGCCATCGTCGAAAGGCTCTCCATCGAATACCGTTATATTGTTTCCGCCACCGGTCGGGACGTCGCCGTCCTGACCGATCTTGCGGTTGTATCTCCAACCGCCTTCGCCGCGAACATCCGCAAAGAGAATGTAGTTGGTTTCGGTTTCATCGAAGATCCAGAGTGCGCTTCGAGAGGCGGTGCCTTCACCTGCTTCTGCGACTCGATCAATTGATAGAGTGATTTTCTCAGAGTCCGAAGGAGCGAATGTAGGGGCTACTCTAAGTGTGCCTCCGGACCACCACTGTTGTGTGGTTGAGCCCACAAATCGCATCACACCGTCACCGGCCTCCGCATGAATATCGCCTTCGCCACCCTCGAAAAAGGGTTCGGATGGGATGTAGCGTGATTCGTCGATGGTGTTGCTGGCAAAGTCGTCTTCAAAAACGACGTTGCTCTGTTGCTGAACGCCTGTAATCTCAAGGTTGTCCCAGGTGGTATCCGCCGTGTCGTTGTTCGCTCTGGCGAAAGCGCCGAAGTGGAAAATCACGGGGCTGAATGGGAAAGCCGTGGAGGCTCCTTCAACGCCGTCGAGGAGCAATCGCACCGTTTGGCCATCGGCGACGATACTCATTCGGTGGAGGCCTCCATCATCAAACTCGGCGCCATCGAAAGCAGGGATTTGATTACCCCCGCCCGTTGGGACGTCACCATCTTGGCCGATCTTTCGGTTCCAGCGCCAACCGCCTTCACCGCGAACGTCAGCAAAAAGGACGTAATTAGATTCTGTTTCATCGTAAATCCAGAGAGCACTTCGAGAGGCGGTGCCCTGACCGGCTTCCGCGACTCGATCGATAGAGATCGTGACGGGAGCGTCTGGTGCAGCTGCAAACGATTCTTTAATTCTTAGCGTCCCACCTGACCACCATTGCTGTGTGGTTGAACCGACAAACCGCATCACACCATCACCGGCTTCCGCGTGGATATCTCCCTCGCCACCTTCAAAGAAAGGTTCTGCATCTTCGTACTTGGCAGCATCAATTTCGTTGGATGAGAAATCGTCTGAGAAGATGACCGAAGTCCCAACGATGGTTTCGACCGTGAGATTGTCGAAGGTCGTATCCGCAGTGTCATCGTTTGCCCGAGCAAAAGCTCCGAAATGAAACTTCACATTGGTGAAGGGGAAAGCCGTGGAAGCTCCTTCGATTCCGTCGAGGAGCAAGGAGACCGTCTCACCATCCGCCACAATGCTCATCCGGTGAAGACCTCCATCATCATAGTCGGCACCATCGAAAGCAGGGATTTGATTACCCCCGCCCGTTGGGACGTCACCATCTTGGCCGATCTTTCGGTTCCAACGCCATCCGCCTTCACCGCGGACATCGGCGAAAAGAACGTAACTCGTTTCGTCCTCATTGTAGATCCAAAGCGCGCTTCTCGATGCCGTTCCTTGACCGTTCTCGCTGACGCGATCAATCGAGACCGTCACCGGCGTATCAGGCGTTGCATTGAACGTTTCTTTGATTCTGAGCGTGCCACCTGACCACCACTGCTGTGTGGTCGTGCCGACGAAGCGCATGACGCCGTCTCCAGCTTCTGCGTGAATATCACCGACCCCCCCCTCGAAAAAGGGTTCGGCGGCTTCATATTTCGTGCTGTCTATTTCGTTCGATGAAAAATCATCGGAGAAGACCACACTGGATTGGGCTGATGCACTGGAACTTGCTGCAAGGCAGGCAAGAACAGCGAGGAGCCCCGTGAGCGTTTTGAGACGCTCTCTAAGGGATACAGATTCCATCAATATAGTATTTGTCTGTTAAAATGGTACACAGAGCATCGGATTTGAGGCAGCCGGGCACACGAATCCTGTTGATGGTCTGATACCAGTAATGTTGTGGAGAACGGAGTATTGTTGCCCAACTCGGGCGGTAGGAGTCAAGGTACATGTTGGTTTTGAGAAAGAGAAATGCTTTGTGTGTCGCGTTTCGGGCTGTTCAAGTGGTGTTTTTAGGGGGAATGGTGAAATATATTCTGGAGAGACGCACCAGATTTGTATTCACCGAATGAGCAGTGGCCGTAGATCCGTAAAGCGTGTTGATTGTAAGTTGCTTACAAAAGAAAACGCCCCGTTCCTTCGGGAGGAACGGGGCGTTGGCACACGACGACAGTGATCAATATAGAATCTGACGGCCTCGTTTGTGAAACGTCGTTTTGGGCTGAGGAATCGCTGAATCCTTTTTTTTGTGATAGGGATGGTCAGAGAGCTCCTCGATCCTCGCTCGAATCGCCTCCTGGCCCTCAGCGGGCGTTCGCATGACTCGAGGCGTGATGAGGAGCACGAGTTCCGTCTTTGTATTCTCTTTCACATCTCGCCTAAATAGCGAACCCAAGACCGGAATATCCCCAAGAACAGGGACTTTTTGCCGGTTCTCGCTCATTCGTTGTCGAATCAGCCCTCCGACAGCAACCGTGAGGTTGTTTGTAGCCACGATCGTACCCTCAATCTTGGCCGTATTGACGGTATCGACGGCGAACCCAGTAACGGTACCCGCGTTGCCAGCAACCGGAATGGTCGCCGCCCCAACCGAAACGGACGATGAATCTTGCGAAATCGTCAGCGTGACGGTTCGGTCTTCGTTGATGTGGGGCAAGATTGTCACCGTGTTGCCGATCTCTCTCAGTTCCGTTACCGGCTCGATCGTTGAGGTTGTTGCACCTGCGCCGGGAGTGACCACACTCGTATTGACGCCGGTGGTCAAGATCCGTTCTTCTCCAATAAAGATACTTGCCTGCTGATTGTTTGCCGCAAGAAGCATGGGGGTGGCTAGTTCTTGTACTCGATCTTCATTGGCCATCAGCTGCACGCGTGCTCGGAAACGATCATTCAAGAACTGATATACGAAGCGATTGTCCTCAAGCGGGAAACGACCCGTGGCCGCCACATTTCTCCCGACGGTTGGAATACTTGTGTTCAGTGGGTTGATGATCTGCGAAGTCGGAGGGCCTCCCGTCTGAGGTGTGGGTTGAACGGCTTCCAGATCAAAAGTGCTCCTGAATCCATCGCCAAGTGTCAGTTCGAGAACCTTCATCTCAAGAAGGACCTGTGGGATCGGACGGTCAATCTCAATAATGAGCTTCTCGATATCTTCAACCGCTTTCTCATCACTCGTTCGAATGAGGATGAGGTTGTGTTGAGAATTCATCGTTACGTAGATATTCGGCTCTTGCCCGGTGATCTGCTGCAAATCCGTTTCCGTCGGTCGACCGCCTTCGGCTCGTGCCCGGAGAATGCTCTCCAAGTTAGCGATTTGTTCAGTCGTCATTTGTAGGGAGTTGGATTGGCCAGAGCTTCCTCCAAAACCACCTCCGCCACCCATGCCGCCCCCGAATCCGCCGCCACCAAAGCCTCCCCCGGACATGCCGCCTCCGAAACCGCCAGCGCCGCCTGACATGCCGCCGCCAAAGCCTCCTCCTCCGAGGCCGCCCATCGCACCACCCATGCCGCCGCCCATCGCTCCCATGCCTCCGGCCATACCGGCACCACCAAGTCCTCCCATTCCCCCCATGGCACCGCCCATTCCCCCAGCGCCACTAACTCCAGCGCCGAAAGAGAGTGTGACTCGCTCACCAAAGAGGTCTGCTATCGCGGTAGCGGCACTGATGACATTTTCATGGAGGAGCGTAAAGACGCGGGTGATGTCTTCTTTGTGGACCACGATGTCTTTCTGGTATTCTTCAGTGGTCATGATTCGAAAGATATCCGCGTCAGCGTCTTTTCGGTACCAGAGATCGGCGACGCGGCAGAGGACTTCAATCGCTTTCTCCGTGCTGACGTTCTGCAGGAAGATGCTCACGACTTTTTGACCGGCCTCTTCTGTCGCGACGATGTTGGTCCCTGACAGTTCCGCCAAGAGACGCGCAGCGTCAACCATCGTGCTCTGTGTGAGCTGAAAGTTCTTGAGCATGTGTTGCGATCCGGTCGCGGTTACTGCGTCCGAGTCTTGTTCCTGCGCGATTCCTTTGTTCCCCAGCAAAAGAAGGCAGAGGCAGGGAAGCAACCACATGAAAACAGCTTTGTGGTGTGGTTTATTTTTCATGTTACCGAATGATCACGCTGTCTTCAAAGTTTCCGAATTCAACTTCCACACTTTGCTTGTGGATTTGAACAATGGTGACATTCGCGCTTCGCCCACCACCCGATAGACTCAGAACATCGCCTTCACGAACGACATGAACTCCTGTGCGTCCGACTTCGACAAGTGCGAGACGTTGATTGTTGCTGTCGACGACTGAGCCTCGAAGTTGCAGGCCACTGTTGCCCCCGATGGCGGACAGGGTCGACGTGATTGGGTTGTCCGTGGCCGCGCGTTTGAGCATGGCGAAGGTGTTCGCGAAGGGATCGTTCGTTTTTAGAATGGGCAGGTCCGCTAGCTTCTGGACGATATTGGTTGTTCCCTCAGCTTCCTTTTGATCCGCCGCCGGAGTCGCTGATTCGAGTTTGCTTGCAGGCAATGCCGAAGCAGGAGTGCCCTGTGAGTGCGCACGGTTGATCAACGTATCTGAACTGAACAGGAGAGATGCGCTGAGAACGATCATCTTGGAATGGTTTAGTGTGGTTTTCATGGTGTGGTTTGTTTTTTTGTTGGTTAACTAGCGGCCGGCAAGGGCGATTTGGAAAACAGCCTTGAAGAATGCGAAATAGACGAAGCCCACAATCCCGCCGATAAAGAGGAGAATAATGGGTTCGATGAGCGCACTCATTCGAGCGATTCGAGCTTGAAGCTCGCCCTCGTAGAATTTCCCCATGTGATCGAGCGCTTGTGGTAGCTCACCGGTCTGTTCGCCGACCGAAATCATTTGCTTCACTAGGACGGGAAAATCGTCTCGCTTAAGACTTTCCGACAAGGATTGTCCTCGGAGCACTGAGTTGACGGAAAGTGAGAGTCCATTCTGATAGCTCGCGTTCCCTGTGGTTGAAGCCGCTACCTGAAGTGACTCCGTCATAGTGAGTCCGCTACCAAGCAGCATGGAAAGGGTTTTTCCCATTTGGGCCATTGATGAGACTTCGATAACCTTGCCGACAATTGGGATTCGAGTGAGCAATCGACTCAGGAAAAGGCGGCTATCCGGGCGCCGCCAAAACAGAATCAAGATGATGAAAGAGAAGAGAAGGCCGAGCAGAATGAAGAAACCATAGTCCTGCATAAACCCTGAGATGTTCATCAGCACCTCGGTTGAAGCTGGCAGTTCCATCTGACGTTTTGAGAAGTAATCCGTGAACTTGGGGATCACCGTCACGGTTAGAAACCCTCCAACCCCGATGGCCGCGAGCACCACAATCGCTGGGTACGCGAGGCTCGTGACAAGTTTCTGTTTGATGGCCGCGGTGGATTCCATGTGCGCTGAGACTCGTTCCAAGACCTGATCCAGTTCACCACTTGCTTCGCCACTTTCGATTAGTTTGGTAGCCGTGAGAGGGAAGATTTCTCGGTGTTGCTCCATGCATTCGGACAGGCTTTTTCCGCTTTGAATCCCGTGGATCATCTGTCGAACACTTTCAACCATCCGTTCATTCATGCCCTGAAGCTGGCAGACATCGAGAGCTTGCAAGAGGGGGAGTCCGGATCGGAGCATCACCCCCAACTGTCTGAAGAAGAAAACCCGATCATGAGTCGAGATTGGTCGGTATTTTTTCAGGAGCCGTGTCTTGATTCCCTCCTCTTGGACGAGTGCCCCAGACTCTGATGTCGCCGCGCCGAGTTCCGTCTTGGTGGAGAGTTTGATCTCGAGGGGGTGGAGTGACTTGGCCCGCAGGGCAGATGATACAGCGGATTCGCTCGCGGCGTCTAGGTGGCCGCTGCTTGTCTTGCCCTGTTGATCGAGTGCGCGGTATGCGAAAATTGGCATTACTTTACTCCTTTGAAAACTATCCGACTGCCACTCCTAAGAGTTCGTCTAAGGTGGTGAGTCCATTTTTGACTTTGCCATAACCGTCTTCTCGAAGGTCGGTCATGCGGGTAGAAATAGCTTCTTGCCATTCTTTGTGGCTGCACTGATCAGCAACGATGCGCTGCAGATCTTTGTCTAGCCAGAGTGTTTCAAAAACACCGATGCGGCCCTGGAACCCTGTTCCATTGCATCGTGAGCAGCCGGATTCTGAGGCGGCAAACAAAGTGGCGTCAGACTCCTCGAGCATCAGTCGTTCTCGCTCGTTATCGGTGGCGGGACGTTCGATCCGGCAGTGTTGGCAGAGCCGCCGGACCAGTCGCTGGGCGACGACCATAACGAGGGTTGAGGCGATTAGATAGGGTTCGCAGCCGATGTCCATCAGACGAGTGACGGCTGAGGCTGCGTCATTGGTATGTAGAGTCGAAAAGATCAAGTGTCCGGTCATGGAGGCTCGCAGCGCCACTTCTGCGGTTTCTTGATCTCGTATCTCTCCCACCATCAGTACGTCAGGGTCATGGCGCAGCATGGAGCGCAAGCCTTTCGCAAAGGTGATCTTGTCTGAGCCTCCGACTTGAACTTGTGAGATTCCGGGGACATTCGATTCGATCGGGTCCTCGAGCGTCATGATATTCACCTCGGGACGTCGAATCTCACGGAGTGCCGCATACAGTGTCGTCGATTTTCCGCTTCCAGTGGGGCCGGTGATGAGAATCATCCCATGAGGTCGAGCGAGGGCATTCTTGAAAAGGGACAGAGCCGTGGGGCTCATGCCGGTATCTGGGAGACTGAATTCCGTTGCTTCTTTGGCTAGAATTCGAATCGTTACACGCTCACCCCATTTGGTTGCGATGGTTGCGATACGGAGATCAATTGAGATGTCCGGTAAGCTTGGTATCTCATAGGTAAACCCGCCATCCTGCGCCGATCGGCTCTCGGCGATATCGAGTCCGGCCAAGACTTTGATGCGAGAGATCAGGGCGTTCGACTGGGCTTGCTGCATGTGAATCCGGATGTCTTCCAATCGTCCGTCAACGCGTATACGGGCGTGCAGTCGATCGGGTTGTGGATCTAGATGGATGTCGGATGCTCTGCGGAGGAAGGCTTCTTTCATGATCCGATCGAGCGCCTCGACGGGATCGGACTCAGTGAGAACCTGGTTTCCGGGGGACAGCTGGGCCAACACAGTTGCAGCCGCATCCTTTAGGGCCTGCGGTTCTGCCAGCGCTTGTTCCGTTTGCATTCCGGTCCTGCGCTCAATTTCGGCCATGAGCATGTGGTCGTCTGGACATGCGCAGGCCACTGTCAATCGTTGGCCATCTTGAGAAACCGGTATCGCCGTCCCGCGTTTGATCAGATTCTGGGGAAACTCTTTCGCGAGATCGAAGTTCGGCTCCACCCGGTTGTAATCGACAAATGGAAGGCCTCTCACTTCCGCTGCGGCACAATAGATCGCAGAGCTCGGGAAACGTCCCTGAGCGGTCATGAGATCCAAGATGTTAAGCCTTCGACGCCGCGATTCTCGACGGAGTCGCTCTACAGTATCCTCGGAAAGAAGACCTCGGTCGACGACCGCGGATACAAGTTGGTCTGTGGTTAGGGCTCTCATATCCGACTAGTGAGTGGTGCTCGATTCGGTCACAGCAAATTCTTGAAGATCCTCAGCGGCCTTGGCTTCCTCTTCGGCTCGCCGCAACTCCTCGTCTTTTAGTTCAAGAAGGTTTGTGAGTGTTTTCGGTTCGCGGGACAACCGCAGAGCTTCGTCCAACGATACAAGTCCGTTGTGAACGTGATCTGCGAGCGATTGCTCTCGGGTGATCATTCCGTGTTGACTCCCGGACTCCATGATCGTGTAGATCTGTTCCAAACGCCCTGTGCGAATGTGGTTGCATACGGGTTTGTTTGCCCAGAGGACTTCGACAATCGGGATCCGCTTCTGTTTGTCGCTCGTGGGAACGAGTATTTGAGCTACGACGGAGCGGAGCACCATCGACAATTGATGGCGAAGCGTCCGTTGTTCCTCGGCACTAAAACCTCCCAGAATACGGTTAATGGTTCCGACGGCGTCGCCGGTATGAAGAGTCGAGAAGACTAGATGGCCTGTTTCAGCTGCTGTGATGGCCGCTTTCATCGTTTCTTGATCTCGCATCTCTCCAACCAGCAGGATATCTGGGTCCTCTCGCAACGCGTCTTTGACCCCTTGAAAGAAGTTAGGAACATCCCGATAGAGCTGCCTTTGATGAATGAGAGACTTCTGACTTTGGTGAAGTTGTTCGATCGGGTCCTCAATTGTGATGATATGATACGGTTTGTTGCGATTGATCTCGTCGATAATCGCAGCAAGCGTTGTTGATTTGCCGCTACCCGTCGGGCCAGTGATTAGAACGAGGCCGTTGGTAAGCTCCGGAATGCGTTCGAGACTCGGGGGAAGGTTCAGCGAAGCGAAGTCCTGGATAGAATCGTTGAGTCTACGAACGGCAAGGGCAGGGCGGTTGCGTTCGTAGTAGAGATTCAGTCGGAATCGGTCGCCACGCGGAAGTGAATAGGCCAGATCGAGAGAGCGATCCTCTTGTAGGGCACTGGATTCGCGATCATTTAATAGGCACGCGAGCAGGTCCTTCATACTACTCTCAGGCCACTCTATTTCTGGGGGGGTGACCAATCCGCCGCGACATCGGAAGAAGGGAGGTTCCACGGATGAGATGTGCAAATCACTGGCGCCCAATTCAATGGATTTCTCAAGGAGCTGTTCAAAGTAGTTTTGCATTGCAAATTCTTCCGACTAGAGGGCAAGGAGGAGGGTGGCCGCAAGTTGTGGAGGGCCGAAATCTGACGTGTCTCCTTCCGTTTTAATATCGAAACCAACCATCGTGACTTGCCAGTCAAGGGCCTGTAATCCGCGAGCAAAATTCAATAAGCCCGTGAACGAAGTCCTCATCGAAATCTGCTGCCATGGGCGCTGGTAAAGATGCTGGAAGAGCTCGTGAGAGACCGGAGCAGAGTGCCGACTGTCCGGATCGAGTGTCGTGGTTCGATCGATAATGTCATTCACCATGCTCGAGCTGCGACTGTTCAGCTCTGCGGGAACGCTATCAATAATGGTGACATTGCTCTCTTGAGCGAGCGTGGAGATTTGAATCTTTAGGTTTTGAAGAGCCTCTTCATCATCGATGTCAACTAAAGCCTCGTGAGCAGCTTCCAGTTCACCCTCCGTCGAAGACAAGAGCTCTGTCAGCTCGTCGAGCTGGCTCTGGAGTTCCTTCGGGGTGAGATTTTGAGGATTCGGAAAGGACAGGCTTTCGCGCCCCTGAATGGCGGTGGTGAGTTCCTTTTGAAGTTCCGCAATGGCAGCATTCGCCGGCTTCCACCTAAATGCTGTATAAAGCACCAGTGCAATCACCACAAACGCTGTGGGAAGCATTAGTTTTTCACGCTCTGAGAGACCCGCCGATTTCATCTCATGCCTTGGTTACGAATGATTAATGGTGCCTGTGTGTTAACTCTTTTCTACATACTTCGGATTAGGACGGAGTCGTAGTTCGATGTCATAGCCGTCTAGCCCCATGCGACCTTGCCCAAATTTCACTTCTTGCCGATCGACTGAGAGTCCCCATTGTCCCATTCCTCTCACAATAGCGCGGACGAACTCTTGGGATTCCTTTTCGGATATCGCCCAGGCCTTGAGGTGGATGAGGTGCTCTTCGTCTTCTTGAAACTCATTCACTGCTAGACTGGGAGTAACGGAGCCTGCGAGAGTGAAAAGTAGATTCACGGCATATTCTTGCCTCAGGGTGATGCCTGTCTTAACCAGCTGGAGAGCCGTTGCTGCGGCGTCCAACTTTTCCCGTGAGGCATCGACTTGTTTGAGAAGTTGGAGCGCTTCCTTGGATTGACCCTCAACCTTGGCAATTTCACCTCGGACTTGCTCAACCTGGCTATTGATCTGATCGATCTGCCATTGCGTCGATTTCTTGCGAATTGCGAGTGAGATTTCGCTGCCCGAAGCGAAAAGGAAGAACAAGGTTCCGACGATGATCCACCATTTTGAGGCTTGCTTGAACCATGGCGGACCCGGCCCTGCACCTTCTGCCCAGGGGACAGATCGTTGTGACTGACCGATGGTATGCCGAAGGGATCCGATCATGCCGTCTGAACGCAGTCCGCTCAGGGGAGGGGCGTCGTTCGATTTGGCTTCAGATCGCGGAAACGGGCGAACGGGGATGTTGAGGCCTTCTGAGATCGCTTTTGCAACCGGCGTGGCGATTTCAGATCGTCCCGAGATCCAAAGATTATCGAGGCGATCTCCACCGATCAAATTAATGAGCGCCTCTGGATTACGAGGAGAAAGTGGGGCCGCTCCCCAGCGAAGAGTCCTGAGTTGATTGCCTTCGTACCCGGCGTAACAATCGATACCGTCAAGCAGATCAAGTACGGCATGAGTGGAATCGAGCGAGAGCGGCTCAATGGCTGCGCTGCTCGTGAATCCGACCGGATAGATTCTCTCGAGACGCAGATCTTGGGATTCAAATCGAGTGACCCATTGTCTTCGCGTCGTTTCGCTTAGGCCGCAAACAAGCCAGGGAAATCCCCCATCTCCCGGCGAGTCTCCCTCTTTCGCAATTGGGAAGAACTTGCAGGAGAGATTGTCGTCGAAGGTTTGAAATGCTTCGAGAATCTTCAAAGATTCATCGGCGTCATGACGGGACACGATACCCATCCCAACCGCTTGGTCGGCAAATTTGGTAGGGGCAGCGGCAACGGATCGAATTCCGGAATTTGCCAAGAGCATCGCCTCGCGTGTTTCGTCGACCTCTGGCTCGGTCATGAGCCCGCGACCAACGAAGATCGTATCGAGGGTCAGTGACGAGAGCTGTTCTGTTAGTTGTTGCTCGAATTCCCACCGAACCAACTCCGTTAATTCAGATTCCTTGTACGGGGCGAAAGGGTTAATCGGTAACTCCAGTACGCTGCTTGCCGCTTGGCTCGTGATGAGGAGTGCTTGAGTTGGAAGCTTGTTGTCGCCATCTCGAAGTCTCTCAACCAATTCGCTGAAACAGGCATCGACTGTTGCCTTGGAAGAGTGAACGATCTCATGAGCGGTCAGGCTTCCATCTTCAACGGTGACCTTGGCCGCTTTGAGCGAGAACCCGTTGAACTCGAACACGAGCCAGTCGACCGGCTTCGGATCGAAGAGGCGTTTGATTGATTCGACTGGTGAGTCGAGCTTCATTCGAGTTCCCAGGTGATCGTGTGTGTCGGCAGTTGTGTCCGTGGCAGCAATTCCACTCTGATTGCGCCATCGTTGGCTGTGCCGAAAACATTGCCGGTATCATTCTCAACGACAGTGATCGTGCGGACACCGAAGGGAACCTTTTTGGTCGTTTCGCCGAAATCGAATTCAAACTGTTTACTTCCTCCCTCTGTGATCTCCTGCATGTCGACCTTCACTTTTTTTGTTAGGTATGGAGCGGCGTCTCGCTCTTCGTCGGTTGCGGGCCAGGTTGCCGGCCAGTCGAGGTCTCCATCAGACGGGTAATGAAGATGCAGTCGGACATAGGTATCAGCTCCAGGAAGATCCTCGCCGGCACTATCATCGTCGTCATCGTCGTCATCATCACCGCCACCAGTGCCCGATGGGTTACTGAGGATGACCTGGACCCTCCAACGGGTGATGTCGATCAGGGCTTCGTGCTGGTGAACGAGAAGCCCATTCTGGGGATAGTCGAGATTGTATCCGGTTCCTCCACTCACCCCGTCTGCGCCATAGCTCTGAACAAGAAGGGTGCCGAGGTCTTGATCTACCTCGAAACGCCACCCGAAGTTATTTGTGTCTCCGTAATTTCCCCAACCGTCTGAATAAGATTTTGAACCGTTCGAACTCGAGAATGTTTCGATATAAGGCCCACGCCAGCCCGCCCACATATCCGAATTTGTGTGATAGCCCCAAGAGGGTTGTGAGCCCTGCGAGAGCAGCTCGGCCACTGAGTTTGGCAGACGTCCCATATCAGCCACGTAACCATGAATGATCGGGGGATCGGCCAGGTGGCCTTGGACGTTCCCGACGATCGCGTAGCGCATGTTGATCAAGCGGGATTTGTTCGTATCAAAACGAACATGTTCTTCGGCCTCGTCGACCATCGAGACGGCACCGAACGCTAGGGCGCTCAAGATTGCGACCACTATGAGAAGCTCGAGAAGGGTGAACCCAGCAAACTCGTGAAAGGATCCCGAGAATTTTCCCGATGCGACTCTTAGGGTATTAATGCGACGCTTCATGGCCTTATTGTCTGACTTCCTCAATTCGGGTTACTCGTGGTTACTGAAAGAGATAGAACACGTAGTCGTCGCCAGAGCCTGCGTCATAGGCGCGATTGGGCCCCATGCCGATGATTCGCGCATTGCTAGTATCGTCGGCATCAATAAGCAGGTAAGGTCGCCCCCATTGAGAAAGAGGTGAGTCACTGGGTTGAAAACGCCAGACGAAATAGTTGCCGCTACTCTTGGCAACAAAAGGATCAGCGACCGCCCTTACTTGAGTGAGCAGAGTTCCGGTGACAGGGGATCCGGTCCCGTCGGGAAGAAGGTCGGCTCCGATATCGACATAGCCTTCACCGAAGCTGCTAATATAGGGTCCCCGCCATCCGCGTTTTGTGTCTGGATCCCAAACCTCGAGCGAATGCCCTGTGCCGGCAAGAGGGTTCGTGAGTAGTTGTTCGAGGTTGGCGGGATGATAAAACCAAGTACTGCCTTCAACTGGAACGGGGACCGCTCCGTCATCGGTCGTGAGTGCAAAGGGCCCTTGGTTTGGTAAGTAGCCTGTGTCAGTGTAAAAGTTTAGAATTGCTTCGCGAAGCTGTCCCATCTCAGCCAGGCTCATTTGGGTTCGGGCCTGATCTTCTACCGGCCCTAGAAGCATGATGGCACCGCTAGCGACGGCAGAGAGAATGCCGACGACGATCATGAGTTCCAAGAGAGTAAACGCGCGATGAACTGGAGCTATTTTGCCAATTGTTCTCATCGAGTTGGGGTGCCTATTCTGTTTTCGACTTGGTGGTCGTGTTGGGCTTCAGGAGAACTGTTCTTTGCTTCTCCAAGTAGTCGGTCTTCTCTCGAATGCTTTCTCAGGTTTTTTAACTTGATGCCCGCCGCTGTGGGGCGTAGTTTAACGGCGGTATTGTTCACTAGCCCCACAGCGAGGGTGCTTCTGCTGTTGCCAAGAATTGCGACTTAATCGCTATGCCAACAGAAAGCAGATTTGATCAGGACTTCGTGCCATTCGCGTCAGCGAATTCTTGATCCAGCCAGTTGCCTTCAGCGTCGATCACGCCCACGAAACGTGCTTCGCTGAAGACTTCATTGGCATCAATCTCATCAGCCGTTGCGCCTCCAGCCGTATCCGAAGCGATGTGGAAGAGAAGGTAGAACCGACCGTATTCCGTGCTCGCGAGATCGCTGTAGAACGGTGCTTCTGAGAAGTTTCCAGAGTTGACGTTGATGTCGTCCGACACGATGGACGAGTTGTTACCCAATCCAAGCGCAACCACGATGTGAGCAGTAGAAGCATCCAAACCAGTGATGGCGGCCAAGTCGTTCGAGTTTGCAGCGCCGTGGTTGAGGGTCTTGATGATCGGGACAACCAAGCCATTGCTCACGGCTACTTCTGCACCAACGCCCGTGGGCGTGTTATCGAATGCTCGGTTAGCAAGGCTAACAGATGCGGTATCGTTCGCGATGGTGATTCCTCGGAAAGAATCGATTCCCACCTCGTCGAAAGCGGTTACCATCTCAGCGGTCAATGGGTAGAAGCTAAAGAGGCCGTCTCCCGTGCTTTGATCGTTGTCCGTTCCCTCGATGCTTCGAGGCACTCGTGAAAAGAAGCCGCCGGTGTCAGCGCTTACTGCGGCATTACCGGTTGGATCGGCAAGGGTCGAATCTGACTGAACAACGAGGTCCAAGTCGTCTGGGTAGTTTCCGGTGATAACCTTCGACATTCTCACACCTTTGTCGATGGCTGCTAAGTTGAAGGTTGCCTGACTCTTTGCCGCTTTCTTATCCAGGCCGTCGTATGCTACCAGGGCAGCCCCGCCGATCACTGCGAGGATGGCAATAACGATGACGAGCTCGAGTAACGTAAACCCACTTTGTTTACGAACAGTTGGTTTGTTAATCTTGATGTTCATTTTGTGTCCTTTTTGTTTTGTGGTTTTAGTTTTGACGTTGATCTCTGCTGTTGGATTGCGAACGTCGCATTCTTGGTCTTAGCGTTGCATAACTACCAACTGCATCCTGTCAACAGCGCTTTTTTAGGGTGTATTTATAGTTGCGGTCAAGAGGCTTTTTTACATGAATTCTGGAATGTTTAATTATAGATATTAATGGCGGGCGCAGAGTAGGGATGACGCAATTGGGTGGCTGAAAGGGGTGAGAGCGATACGCGATGACGGAAAACAGCTTCGTCTGACGCTTGAAGGGTTATGAC
Source organism: uncultured Verrucomicrobiota bacterium (assembly GCA_964342405.1). Classification (GTDB taxonomy): domain Bacteria; phylum Verrucomicrobiota; class Verrucomicrobiia; order Limisphaerales; family AAA164-E04; genus UBA2970. Next base: position 93,176 of record CAYFGX010000024.1, read on the forward strand.
TGTTTTATGCGTATTATTGCGGGTTTTTAGAGCGAGCGACGGGTCAAAGGAGGCGAATGCCGGGTTTCAGGTATCAGATGGAGCGGGTGCGAGGGCGATGACGGGGATGGGGCGCTTCTTGCATGTATGGATGTCTTGAGGAGAGTTTTTGGGCGTGTAATTAGCTGTATAATATAAGTCTTCTTCGGTTTGCATGATTTGAATTGTCTTATATGAAGTTGTTGAGTCGGGAAACGAGAAGCGATGGGCCGAATAGAGCTCGGAAGCCGCGCTCCGGGCCCAGACAACGGGGAGCGGGTCCGAATGTCGGATTTGGGAGTGTTGATCTCCTTTCGAGGATCTGAAAAATAGGTAGAGATTTTTTTTAAGTCTCAGACCGAATATGCGGGAATCTGGCCGTTCATCGAGGGGATTTTCGATCGTTCGAGCGATTTATTGGGCCCAGCATCGCTTGTATGACCAAATTCTGTAAGTCTGTGGCCTCAGATTCGGATGATCTTTCGATTGAGCTGTGAATATCTGGTCGAAAACTCAAGAAAAGCTCGGAAAACCGGTTGATATTGCATCGGTTGTTTTTCTCCGTTGGGCCTTTGGTTTAATCATTCTCTGGGAGGTGATCCGTTACTTCGACCATGGTTGGATTACCGATTATTGGATAGAGCCAAGTTTCCACTTTGGTTTTTTCGGATTTCGTTGGGTTCAACCGTGGCCTGGCGACGGAATGTATTGGCACTTCGTCGGCCTTGGTGTGACCGCTATTCTCATTGCCCTGGGCTTGTTCTACCGTTGGGCAACTGGACTGCTGTTTGTGGGGTTTAGCTACGTGTTCCTGTTGGAGCAAGCTCGCTATCTGAATCACTTCTACTTGGTGTGTCTCGTTGCAGCCTTATTTGTGGTGATCCCAGCGAATCGAGCGGCCTCCCTGGACGTTGTCTTGGGCTTTTGCAAAGGTCGAGATACCATTCCTACGTGGTCCCTTTGGCTCCTACGCTTCCAAATAGGAGTCGTGTATTTCTTTGGTGGGCTTGCCAAAATAAATTCTGACTGGCTTGCGGGTGAGCCACTCCGAACGTGGCTGAGTTCGAGGTCTGATTTTCCATTGATCGGTGAGCTTCTCACTCAGGAATGGTTGGTGATTGGCATGGCCTACGGTGGATTGCTTTTTGACCTACTGGTTGTCCCTCTATTGCTCTGCAAAAAAAGTCGAAAGCTAGCATTCGTTGGCGTGCTGTTCTTTAATTTTACGAATGCGATTCTGTTTAGTATCGGCATTTTCCCTTGGTTTGCGATCGCTATGTCGACAGCCTTCTTCGCTCCGGATTGGCCTCGTCGGTTTTTCGTTTTGCCACGATATGGCGGCGAGAGAGCGTGGTCGGCGTTACCGCGATGGGGAATGGGTTTGCTGTTAGTCTACGTCGCCTGGCAGCTTTTGCTTCCGCTACGCCACTTCGTGTATCCCGGGAACGTGAGTTGGACCGAAGAAGGACACCTCTATGCTTGGCATATGAAACTAAGGAGTAAGAGTGGCAAGATTCGCATGTGGATTCAGAACCATGACAATGGCGAACGGTCTGAGGTCGATCTATCGCAGTTCGTAGAGAACTGGCAAGCGAGGCGAATGGTGACCAAGCCGGATATGATTCTACAATTTGCCCACTATCTCGGACACGAGTTGAGCGAAGCTGGCCTGAGTAATATCTCGATCCATGCCGACTCGAGAGTCTCCCTGAATGGGCGGCGACCACAGGCGCTTATTGATTCCCGGGTCGATCTTCTCAAGCAGCCTGACTCTGTATGGCCGAAGAAGTGGATCCTTCCCCTCGAAGTGCCCCTGGATTCTCGGCGCGAAGCATCGAGGTGAGGTTGGATCTATTGGGGTGCGGTTCGTCGTAATAAGGTTTTTGGGCCGAAAATCAGCTCTTTGAGTGTTTTCTCTGGGCGATGGTTCTTGCCTTCCGATGCTGCTTGTCGCATTTTTTTGAAATGCATTCTCACGATCTGCTGCGGGAAGTATTCAAGGATGGCAATCCCAAACAAATTGCTGAAGATCTCGGTCTCTCGCTATCGATGATCTACAAATGGGCTGAGCCAACAGGGGAAACGGGCAGTGGGACAACGAATCCTCTGGATCGCGTCAAAGCGCTCATCGAAAGCACTCAAGATGATCGAATCGCCCAATGGATCAGCGAGAAAGGTGGGGGTTTCTTCATGCGAAACCCAGAAACGACTCATCCACATCCAGATTATCTGATCCCGGCGACCAATCGAATTGTTCAGGAATTCGCTGATCTCTTGTCGGTTGTGGCCTGCGCAGCCGGGGACGACTTTATCAACGAAAAGGAAGCGAAGCACATTCGTAACAAGTGGGAACAGTTAAAGTCCGTGACCGAATGCTTCGTGCACTGCTGCGAATTGGGCAATTTCAGCACTCTCCGGAAAGAGGCTGAAAGTATGGAGTCCTAGCGAGCTCGCTCGCCGGTCACAAGCCTGTTGTGTTTTCTCAGCAGGCCTTGAAGTTCCGCGTGGGGGATTGCGTAGACTTTATTTCCGTTGATCCCCACCATGTCGCGAGCGGCGATGAGGGCGTTAACGATTGCCTCCTCCGTTGCCTGGACGGTAGCTAGCAGCAGTTCGTCGATGTTCTCATTTCGCAGCATTCTGACCCGCGCTTCCCTATCCGAAGCTCCTTCGCTGATTGATGCCGTTGAAAATGCCAGGAAGATATCTCCGCTTGAGTTGCTGCCAAAGCCTCCAGTTCGTCCGATGCCCAGAGGGACTCGTTTGGTCAATCGTTTCAGTTGGTGGGGGAGAAGGGGGGCGTCGGTTGCGATAATAACGATCACGGAGTTGCCTTCGAATCCGGGAGCAAGTGAATTCATTTCTGGCATCAGCTGCGTCATTTCTTTTCCGACCGGAATTCCCGCGATCCGAAGGTCTTCTCGGCGACCATAGTTTGCTTGGACAAGAACTCCCAACGTGTAACCCGAGTCCATCATCACTCTAGATGAGGTCCCGATTCCACCTTTGAAACGGTGACAAACCATTCCGGTGCCGCCTCCCACGTTCCCTTCCGCGACGGGACCTGAACGAGCATTGTCCAGGGCTTCAATCACGTGCTGTTCCGTAACATGTCTTCCATGAATATCGTTGAGCCGTCCATCCCAGGTTTCTGCGACGACCGGCAAGGACGCCCACCCAAAGGGATCGTCTGGGGCATGGTATTTCCGTTCCGTTCGCCAGCTTATCGATGCGTCTGCAACGGCGCCAACACTGTGCGTATTTGTAAGGAGGATGGGCTCCTCAAGAAATCCGGACTCTTCGATCCATTTCGTGCCGGTCATTTCACCGTTGCCGTTTAAGGTGAACCAGGCGGCGAACACGGGACGGAATTCTCGGCCGCTCGGAAGGAGAGCCGTCACGCCGGTCCGAATCGGTCCCTTACCAATTTGCAAGGATCCTCTCCCTTGGATGATAGTGGTATGCCCAACAAGGACTCCGGACACATCGGTTATGGCATTCAGCTCTCCGGGAGTGCCATCGAATGGAATGCCAAGTGACCGAGCTCGCGTTGGCTCCGCAGCATAGGCGGCGAGGTAGCTTAGGGCCAGGAGGATGCTGCAGGTGAGAATTGAGACTGTGCGATTGAGGTAGAATTGCATGGAGTAAATTCGATGCCTATGAAAGCGTCTCTTCTGAAGGAGATGGAATTACGGCGTGCCCTGAGGTGGCTCTGATTGCGCTTGTGGTTCTACTCGGGGAATGGTGAGCCACAAGGAGGATGTTTCCGTCACTAATAAGTCACGGTATCCCCCTGGAACACCATTGTTGACAGAGGTGCCCAAGAGGGTCGCCGGAACAGCTTGATGTTTGCCTGAACTCAGGTCGGTCGCCCAAAGAGTGATCTCCCCAAGAAATGGAACGGCATCCGCAAGGGTTACGAGTTCAAGATGAACTTTGGTTTCCTTTTCGGCCACCTTGCCTCCGCGTTGTTCGATGCTTGAGGGAAGATTCTTGAATGAGAATTCAATGGGCGCCGTGTGGCCGTTTAATCGATTAAGACTGACAGAGACTTGGTTCGTCGTTCCGGGGTGCAATGTGATTTGATCCAGAGCGAGCTCGGCTTTGAAGGCTGGGGGAGGCTGCGTGACGGTTAGATGGTAATAGTAGTCCTTGGCAGCCTGTTCGAGGAGGTTTCCAATCTTCAAGCGATGGATAGCCGTCTCCGTTGCTTTCCATTGGAAGGACGGCCGTAGGCCCGAGTCAGAGTCATACGCTCGTTTGAGCGTTTTGCCCTCAATGGTCTGTAGCTCGATCCAGGAATGGAGTCGATGAATCGGTGCTTCTGTGCGCAATTCAAAGGAATACCATTGATCCTTCTCCAACGAAATCTCGTATTGTCTCGAAGGAAAATCACTTGTGAGCAGACCTGAGATTGCGGATGGGATGCTCATCGCCGTCTGGGGCGTCGCCTGAGTATCAATTTTCTGAGCATATTCGGTCGTCGCGAGGTTGAACGGGGGGCTGGAACCGTTTGGGTGCTCGCCTCGCATGAGTGACGTGAGAGGAAGTTCGGAATGCGTTCCACTTTCAATTCTCTGCTCTCCTTTGTCGAGATTCCAGCCCACGAGCTGAACGGACGTTTTGGTGTCCCTCTCAACGGCAAAGGGGAACGTGTGTTGAACCACCGGGCTGGAGAAAACATGCATTTGGTACACTGCCGTTTTGCTACCGCCGAATCGAATATCCGATTTTGCTGGATAGTCAAAACCCATGATCTGGATTTCGTATCGGCCTGGCTCGGTTGCTTGATGTGCGATGAAGGGATCGAGGTGAAAATGGTCGTGGTTGAACGCTGCTTTTCTTCCGTCAGGCGTGATGATCTGCACCAGGGCATCAATACTTGATCGCAATCGGTAGGCGAAGGTATCCACCACTAGCCATTGCCCCGACTCAAGTGAAACCGCGTAGCTGTCGACATCGCCCCGTTTTTCGAGTCGCCCATTTACAATGGTGGCGTCCTCATGCAAAGGCTGGACCGTCCCTCCGGAGTCGTTGGGCTCCGTTTCGTTGTGCTGAGACAACGATGACCCGAGGAAGAACACAGGGGCGGAGCTCCCTTCGAGATTGAAACACCGAATCAGCCTGGGACCAGGGATCGCATCCTTATCTATCGTGATCTCCGCGCGCCCTTTCGTTTCACTGAAACTCACATGTGTGTCCGGCTGGTCCACCCAGACTTGCGGCGGCCAGTCTTTGAATTCACCGATGAGTTCGACTTCAGTCGTCTCTCCAATTTTGACGGCCGAGGGATAGAGGTGCGTCAGCGTCGGAATCTCTGCTCGCGAGCCAATCGTCAACAAGCTCGTGGCAAAAGCAATCAGGATGCGATTGGACCAATTCAGGGCGATAGAGAAAGAGTAGGGAAGCATTCCTGTTTCGTCACGTTAGAAACCGTCGTTGAACAGGAGTTCGCGCCGAGGAGAGGGCAGCCGGAACGGTAATCAGGAATCGTAAAAGGAAAGTGGTAGGTTGGCAGGGACTCGAACCCTGGACCAATGGCTTAAAAGGCCACTGCTCTACCAACTGAGCTACCAACCCACTTCCTTTCTCGTTACCAGATCCGGGGGGATCCAGTTACAAGGGCGCAGAACGTAATCAAGTGAGGCGAAGGGTGCAAGTCGAAATTCAGAGGAATCTTCATTAAGGCCAAAGCCTCCCCACTGTTCGGTCGATGCGCGTGTACTACTTCCGTTTCTTAGAATTCTGTTTCTGACCAGAATTCTGACCGGAATGGACCTCCTTGTCCCCCTCACGAGCTCGCTGCAGTCGAATACAAGCTTCGAGGGCAAGGAGGTAAGAATCCACACCGAAACCAGCAATCTGGCCCACACAAACCGGTGCGATCAAAGACCGATGTCGAAACTCTTCGCGACTGTAGACATTGGAAAGGTGGATCTCGATTGTCGGAACCTGAGTTCCACTAATCGCGTCCCGCAGGGCAACGCTCGTATGGGTGTAGGCGGCTGCGTTCAAGACGAGATAGTTATATTCAGCTGCGACCTCGTGAATCCATTCCACGAGCTGTCCTTCCGAATTAGATTGGCGAAAGCCCACGTCAATGTTGCGACTTGAAGCACGCTTGCGAACGAGCGAGGCTATATCCGAAAGGGTGCTTGTGCCGTAAATCTCAGGTTGTCGGGTCCCCAAAAGATTGAGATTGGGACCGTTCAGATAGCAGATTCTCATTTGAAGTTCCTTAAGCGTTTGCAGTGGGTTCTGGCGGCCTTCCTCTCTGTCCGAGGAGCCATCCGAGGAGCAGAAAGAAGCTCCATGCAAGGGCCGGCACGTGGAGTCCGAACTCGACAAACCCTTGGACAGCGAATCCGAGGAGTCCATACCAGACGGCTTGATTCAGGACGCCGTCCCGAGTTCTTAACCAGGAATAGTAGAGCGCGCTCCCGATGAAACCGAGATAGAGCAAGGCTCCCAGAAAACCTGAATCCGAAGCTTGTTGTAGGTAGTCGTTGTGCGCGAGGCGTGCCATCTCTGCTTCGGGCGGCTTGATTTTGGCATAGGCCTTCATGAAGGTGCCAGGACCCGATCCGAACAGTGGATTAGCTTTGGCCGTCGTCCAAGCCGCTTGCCAATAATCAAAGCGAGCAGCAACACTGGTAGCGCCTTTGTCAAAATAGTCTGCGTATTTCCAAAAGAAGCCCGTGAGCCCGCCACCCAATAGTAACGCGAGAGCAACAATCTTGATCTGTTTAGAGAGATTCGAAAGCAGGGCAAAGATGAGAATCGAAAGGAGGCAGACCAACCACCCCGACTTCGACTCGGTCCAGAAAAGGCAGGCGAGGGCGGTCACGACGAAAGTTCCCGTAATGACGATTCGACTAGGGATCTGGAGACGCGAACTAGCCCGCCAGACAAGCAAGGAGCAAAGGGGGCCTAACAAAAGAAGACCGCCAGCCAATGCGTTGGGGTAAAAGAGGGTGGAGAAAATTCGATCCTTGGCAATTTTCTCTAGATATTCAGGCGGCAATTTCTCCCAATCGGGCTGCGCATAGATCATTTCCCTAGTCGCTTGCAGCCCTCCGAAATGTTGTTCAAGACCTGACCACAGGACGAGGAGAAAGCCGATCAAAACGGGTCCTCTAAATCCCTGCAACTCTCTTTGGCGACTGAGGGCGAAGTACCCGAGATAGAAAAGGATGACCACGCTCGTGTAGTGGGCAAGAGTTGCTCGGGTCAGTTCCAGATTGATGGTGCCTGCCGTCGCGAGCACTTGCCAGCCAAGCCAAATACCAGGGAGTAGCAAAAGCCAATTGGGGGCGGCATTGTTCCGCCTGATCGATCGAATCGAAGTGATACAGAGGCCAGCGAGGAGAGCCTGTCCGACGATGTTTGGCCATGAAAAGAAGAGCCACTCAACCGCTGTTTTCGGCGCGTCCACACGGTCAGCGAGAATCGGTGGCGTGCTGAGCTTCAAAATTGCGATCGCGACAAAGAACCCTGCGAATAGCGCCCAGAGCCAATGGCGATGGAAAGTTTTACCTGATGCGTCTTCTGGGCTCACAGGGCGATTTTAAGGAGCGCGACCTCAATAGCCAGCGCTTCTTGGACATTTGTGTTGAGCTGCCGTTGGAGCTTATCCGCGATGGTCAGATTGTTGAGAGCGGCCGATGGTTTGATGCGTGCTGCAATCTGACTCGATTTCGGAGCCAGGTCGGGCAGTTGGAGGAGTGACTCCCCGGCTTGAATACTTTGCAGCCAAATATCTCGTAAGAACCACTGCAGTAAGGCGATGAGGTCAGCCCGTTGTTTTCGGTATTCTGCTTCAATGCTCGCGTTGAGTTCTTGCTTGTAGCGGTCGCGCAGTTTCGGTTCCAAGTCATCGTGAGTTTCAAGCGGCGACAAGGCGGAAAGGCTTTCCTCAATGGAAGCTTTTTTTTCTGAGAGGCACCCGAGCAAGTCGCTCAAGAGATGGTATCGAGTACCCGCACCACGATGTTTTTTCAAAGTTCGGTCACAGAGTCGCTCGAGCCACTCGTATCCCATGGGGTCCGGACTGATTCGCGATGAGCTCGCAAGATTGATGCTCTGGCAGCGCGACCGGATCGTGTCCAAAAGTCGCTGGGGGTCTGTGCTCAATAAAAGGAGAACTGAACCAGCAGGAGGTTCTTCTAAGGTTTTGAGGAATGCATTCGCTGCCTGGGGATTCATTCGGTCCGCGCCAACCACAACGATAATCTTATAGGGAGCTCCGTGCGCCTTAAGATGAATCGTGTCGAGAACCGACCGAATTTGAGCGATTGTGATGATACGGGATTTCGACTCGGGACGAATCCAGGTCACGTCAGCGTGTTGGAGGGCACTGATTTGCCGGCATCGTTGGCACTGGTCGCAGGCATCCAAGGGAAGTCCAGACGGTGTTTTCTCGGTTGGATCCTCGCAATTGAGTGTCTTAGCGAATTCGAGGGCGAAAGATTCGACCGCTTTGCTTGACGAGGAAGAGACTAGGTAAGCGTGCGCAATACGGTCTTTTTTCAAGCTCTCTTGAAAAACCCGTACAGCAGTTGCTTCGCTTGTCAAATCCGCCAAGGCCATCTGAATAGGAAGATACTCATGAGGGTCCAAACCCTTCAAAGAAATTCCGTTAGCGCCCGGCCAGAAGTGTTTCCTTTCACTGTTGGAGCCTTGCTCCGAACAGAGTCGGTCCAGTCCACTCTGCGGATCCTTCTGTTTCGAGCTTGCTGATTCCTTACCTGAGCGTCTACAAATCGACGTTGTGGAGCCACTTCAAATCGTACAATGGACGGCTGTCGGCATTCTTGGGGCAAAATCGCTCGCAGAGTGGATCCTTGACCGCCTGAATGCGAAACACGTTCGCGCACACTCCGAATCTTTGCCTAAGGAATTCGAGGGCGTCATGACGGCCGATGTCTACGCGAAGTCAGTCGACTACTCGCTAGCAAAGATCAAGCTCAGTCAGTGGTGCAATCCCTATGATCTCCTTGTGCTTCTTGTGGTGCTCTTTTCCGGAGGGTTGGCCTGGTGCCACTCGGGGATCACAGGTGCCTTGGGGAATTCGGTCTGGGTAGGGGCGTTGTATGTCGTCCTCGTGACACTGGTGCTTTCTTTGCCTTCAATGCCGTGGGACTGGTATTCTCAATTCCGCCTAGAAGAGCGCTTCGGATTTAACAAATCTACCCTCAGACTCTGGATCATGGATCGGATTAAAGGCGTGCTGTTGAGCTTGCTCATCGGTGTGCCTCTCGTGGCGCTGCTATTGAAACTCGTTAATGTAGGGGGCGACTGGTGGTGGGCTTACGCTTGGGGGGCTGTTTTGATGTTTCAAGTGCTCATGATGATCGTTGCTCCCATGTGGATACTCCCACTCTTTAACAAGCTAGAGCCGTTAGCGGCGGGTGAGTTGCGGGATCGATTATTAGCTCTGGGCGCGCGGACTGGTTTTTCAGCTTCAACCATCTTGGTGATGGACGGCAGCAAGCGTTCGTCTCACTCCAACGCATTCTTCACCGGCTTTGGTCGATTTCGAAAGATCGTACTCTTCGATACCCTCATAGAACAACTGTCGATCGAGGAACTTGAGGCCGTTCTCGCCCATGAGATTGGGCATTACAAGAAGAAGCACGTCCTGAAAATGTTGGCTTGGTCGACTCTCAGCCTGCTCGTGAGTTTCTGGGTGCTCGCGCAACTCATGAAATATCCGCCCTTCTTTGAGGCTTTTGGATTCGAGTCTGGCCCCAGTGGAGAAGGAGCATTCTTGCTGTTCGGCCTGTTAAGTGGAGCGGTGACCTTTTGGACAACACCGCTTTCAAGCGCCTGGTCCCGCAAGTTTGAATACGAGGCGGACGCCTTTGCCGCTAACGCTGTAGGCAGTGGATCCCCGCTGGTGAGCTCCCTGAAAAAGCTTACAGAGAAGAACCTGAGCAATTTGACTCCGCACCCGCTTTACAGTGCTTTCTACTATTCGCACCCAACCTTGATTGAGCGTGCGAATGCACTGGAGGGGCTGAAAACGGCGAAGGATACCGCTTAGTTACTGCCGGAGAGCTTCTGGTTTCGGGAGAATCGGCCCGAGCGCCACCCGAAAGCCTGTGAGCCAGGACGCGCTTGTCATGGGAGCTGATTCGAATCGACAAGCTGAGCGGACAATCTCGGAAGGGCAGATAAAGGCGCCTCCTCGGATTACGCGGTAGTCCAACTTGAGATTCCTAATCTCGCCGCCCGGGTAGGCTTCATATTTTGAATAGCACCATTCAAAAACATTGCCGTGCATGTCGTAGAGGCCCCAATCATTGGGGCGAAGAAGGCCGACCTCGAAGGGGCTCGCGCCGCTGTTCTCAGCCCACCAGCCGTAGAGGCTTAAATCGGATTCGTCATCACCGAAGTGGAATGCTGTCTCAGTGCCGGCCCGACAGGCGTATTCCCATTCTGCTTCGGTGGGCAAACGATACTCGTATCCATCGGGAAGTTCTCCATTCGCCTTCGCCCGCTCGGTGAGACGGAGACAATACGTTGAGGCATCAATCCAGGAAACGCTTTCCACTGGAGCGTTCGGTCGCCCCGAGGCGCGACTAGGGTTGGCCCCCATAACGCGTTCGAACTCACTCTGAGTCACTTCGTATTTTGACATCCAAAAACCGTTATCGATGGAAACTTCGTGCTGAGGCCCCTCGTCTGGGTAACGGTTTCTCTCGTGCTCAGGACTCCCGAGAAGAAATCGCCCCGGCTGAATCCAAACCAAATTCTTCGGTGCTTCAAAGCTGTTATCTCGAATCTCAAAGAAGCCGAAGTCTCCTGTCTGATAAGCCACGGATGAGATCTCAAAGCTGCCTTCGAGGACGGTAGCGGGATGCAATGAGACGAACTGCCAAGAATCGCGCGGTGTATCGAGACTCGTCGCGTGATAAAGGGAAAGAATCCCAGAAACGGTATCGGTGTTGTAAGAGAGTTTGATGCCTCGTTCACTGAACGAGAGCTTCAGTCTGTCCAACTCAGTTGCCTGAGCGGGAAATGCGAGCAATACCACAAGCGGACCCCAAAGATGCCAAAACCCTATTTTCACTAATGCTTTTCGTTTGCTCGTTGCTATTTGATCCATCGAACGGAGCCACGTTGAGAGCGTAGCACTGGGAGAGACACATTCAAGGGGCTGAACGTTACAAAAATGATTCCTTGATTTGCGTCGCCTACATTGGATTTGAGTTTAGAGATCCGAGCGACTAGATTCGGCATATCCAAACGTGTTGCAATTGAATTGAACTATGGAAACCGAACTCGTCGTTAATCACTTTCTTCATCGAGCGGCGGCACTTTATCCGGATCGAGTGGCAATCATTGATGAGGAACGACAGTTCTCCTATCGCGAGTTTCAGGAAAGAGCGAATAAACTGTCGCATGCATTGTTGAAGGCGGGCATTGGGAAAGGAGACAGAGTGTGCATTTTAAGCCCCAACTCGCATTTCTTTTTGGAAAGTTTTTACGGAGTGAGTCAAATCGGGGCGGTTTTGGTCCCCCTCAACTATCGACTGCTGGGAGCAGACCATGAGTTTATCATTGAGCACGCAGGAGTGAAGGTTCTCTTGGTTGATCTCGAATACACGACCATCATCGACGAGATTCGGGATTCTCTCTCGAGCGTTGAGACATGGGTGGTTGCGGGCGAAAAAGGTGTGATCAGAGATGGCTGGCTGAACTGGGAGGATTGGATCGACGCCGAGGCTGATTCTGTTCCTCCGGATCCCGGACTCAAGGAATCAGATCTCGTTTCGATCAATTACACGTCGGGAACAACAGCTCGCCCGAAAGGGGTCATGTTGACTCATCGAAATTGCTTCATCAATGCCACCAATTTCATTCATCACCTGAGACTGAGCCATGAGGATGTGGAATTGTGGACACTTCCGATGTTCCATTGTAACGGTTGGGGGGGCGTCTACGCTCTCACCGGGCTCGCAGGAACTCATGTTGTGCTTCGTTCGATTGATGCTCGACGAATCTTTGAGTTAATTGAGGCCCACAAGGTGACTTTTGCCTGCATGGCTCCAACGGTTCTGAATACCATTCTCGAATACCCAGATCGTGCGTCTCACAAGATTGAAACACTGCCGCGCTTCGTCGTGGCCGGAGCCCCACCGCCAGCCGCCTTTATCGAGCGACTTGAGGTCGATTTGGGGTGGGAGTTTATTCAAATTTACGGTCTCACGGAAACCTCTCCCATTCTGACGGTGACGAATCTCGATCAGTATACCAAGAAAACCGACTACCAACGCCGAAGTCGTGCCGGCATTCCGGTTCTCGGGGCCGATCTTGTGGTCTGTGATGATGCTGGAAACCCAGTGGCAAAAGATGACCGAAGTATCGGTGAAGTCTGTGGACGCTCCAATGTTATCTTTGAAGGCTACTGGGAACAGCCGGAAGCCACTGCGGAGGCCATCAGAGATGGCTGGTTCCGAACGGGAGATCTCGCGACTTGGGATCACACCGGGAGCATCAACATCGTTGACCGAAAGAAGGATGTGATTATTTCAGGCGGCGAGAACATCAGTTCTCCCGAAGTGGAAGCAGCCCTTTACCAACATCCCAGCATTTTGGAATGCGCTGTGATCGGTATTCCTGATGATCAATGGGGAGAGACCCCGTTGGCATTGATCGTTCTCCGTGACGGGGCTCAGCTGACTGAGAATCAGGTGATCGCGCATTGCCGTGATACGTTGGCCCACTTCAAGTGCCCCAAAAAGGTCGAGTTCTTGGATCAATTACCCAGGACTGCGACGGGAAAACTTCAGAAATTCAAGTTGCGGCAGCCTTACTGGGAAGGGCAAGAACGGAAAGTGCACTGAGAATGGAGGAGCGCGCAGCGCCCGAGAAGCAGAGATAGTTGGTCCGGTCGCCTTGGTCGAGAGATCCTTCGTTTGTGAGTTTTAGCGCACAAACCGCTGGAATTCGACTCAGGGGCACGCTAGTTTAGCGTAGTTTGATTGGTGTAGATCATGATTGAGTGGCAAGTCATCGAGCATAAAGACCAAGTGGCTTGGTCCCAAGGGGGAGGCTCATCCCCTCAACGTCCGCGCCCCGGGCTGCTCAACTATATCGTGGCAGGGATTACACTCATTGCCACCGGGGTACTGGCTTTCTTCGCCTTTAGCTTCGTGCTTCTCATCATTGTGCCCGTCTTGTTGATCGGAGGGGCGGTAATGGCCTGGAAATGGAGACGCCTGATCAAAGCTCACCAAGAACAATTTCGCCGCAAAACTCCCCGGCCGGAACAGAATCCAACCCAGCGTCCTTTTACCGCCGAAGACCAGGGTGACGTGATCGACGTCTAGGCTCCGGCATCCAGTGCGGGTCCCGTGTTTCTTTGCTGGGGTCGTGGAGCGAGAGCTGAAATCACTTCTTCGACCCGCGAATCAATGATGTCCTGGCACCTGGCAATTTCTTTTTTCCGCTGCTGTATGTGGTCGTCCGCAATGGCTTGGAGATCGTCAACATTGTAAAGATACACGTTCTCTAAAAAGCCAACAGCCGGATCAATATCTCGCGGCACGGCGATATCGATTAGCAATAAGGGGCGCGGACTCCGTTCCTGAAGTAATTGCGATAGTTTCACGCGATCGAGAAGGTAGTGAGGGGCAGATGTGCTGCTGATGACGATATCGATGCTGGGAAATTCGGATCCCCAGTCGTCAAAATGGATGGCTTTGCCTTGCAACTCGTTGGCCAAATCGACTGCCTTGTCGTGAGAACGATTGGATACGATCACGCTACTGGCTCCACGGGAAAGCAAAGCGCGGGCAGTTTTTTCACTCGTATCGCCCGCACCTAGAACCATCACCTGGTGGTTCTTTAGGCCGTCAAAGATCTTTTCCGCAAGATCAACAGCAGCGGCGGCAACCGAAGTGGAGCCCCGCTGAATGCTCGTTTCAGATCGAATTTGTTTGGCCACCTGAAAGGCCTTTTGAAAGGTCCGATTGAGCTGCTTTCCTGTCTGTTTGTGTTCTAGCGCGATTTGATAGGCTTGTTTGAGCTGTCCAAGAATCTCCGTCTCGCCGAGCATCATGGAATCCAGCCCGCTGGCCACGCTGAAGAGATGGGCGATTCCCTTGTTACCTGAGTAACCGTAAATCTCATCGCCCACGGGACAGTCCACATCGCGCTGTTCAGCAAAACTCCGCTTGAGCTGCTCGAGTAGTTCGGCGTTGGCGTTTTCGTGCGCCACATACACTTCGACTCGGTTGCAGGTAGAGAGGATGACCACTTCGTCAATATTCGCCGTTTGACGAAGGGACTCCATAGCCTCTGGGAGATGCGACTCAGAAATGGCGAATCGTTCTCGAAGATCGACCGGAGAAGAATGGTGGCTAAGGCCTATGACTGCAATGGGCATCGGCTAAGCAACTACGTGAGCCTCGCGAGAGACAATGTGAAAGGATTCAATTGACGTGTTCGAGGGAATCATTGGTGCGTGCTCGACATGAGATTCGTTCCCCAAAAGGTGAGCAAGACGAACGCAAAAATCAGGACGGATCCCCATGCGAAACGCCTTCCTTGGAATCCGAGCTTGAGTCGGGAACCGACCAGGCCGGCATACATGAGCCACACGACTCCAGACCAGATGATCTTGGCATCCAGCTGGAACGCCTGCCCTGAATCGGGGTAAATGAGAGGAGCCATCGAGAGCCCAGACGTTAAAAGAGCAATTCCAACAATCAGCAATCCCGCCGTGATTCGATCCAGCCGTTGAATGGGAGGCAACATTGAGAGAATCGCTCGCATTTTGTTGAACTTTAGATCGTGTTCTTGTGTGAGGAACATGGCCCCAGAAATCGCGCTCAGCCCAAAGGCTCCATACGAAAGGAGAATGAGAGTCGCGTGCAGGCTTACGAGCCCGTTGACGAACTCCGGTTTATCCGATTGTTGGTCCAGTCCTGGCATTAAGGCAAACACCCCGGCAGAGAAAAGGAGCGGTGAGGCGAAGGCCCCCAAAAAACGAAGTCGGGGCCATAGTCCGATAACCAGATACGAAGCTGAGATGGTCCAAAGAACAAAGGCAGTCGCTTCGTAGAGATTTGTGACGGGGCATTGATTGAGGGAAAAACCCCGAGAAACCAGGGCCAATGTGTGAGGCAGCAAAGCGGCCAGAAGCACGAAATAATTCACTCGGTTGTCTTGGCGAAAACCTCGTCGCCAAAGAAAAACCGAGTAAAACATGCTGATGCCGTATAAAACAACGGCAACACTGAACCACTGTCTGTCTCCAAGCCAGTCCAAGACGGGAGCTTAGTCAAGGACCCATCAGCTATCAAGTCCTGTCGAAAGTGAACGAAAGCAGCAGTCAGAAACAGTGTGGCACTGATGGTGTGAGTTGGAAATACAATCGAGTGATGACAGGTGAGTGGAATTTCGGGCCTTGTGACGTTGTGTGATGCTTGGGCATAGTGCAGGGCAATCGAAAGCAATTGAAAGCGATTGACGTGGTCGACTCTCGTGGGATTGGTGCGAATGCTTCGCGCTGGCAATGCCTTGTCGTTGTCTTGCTTTCAATCGTCCTACTTGGAACTGGGGCCTGTCAATGGAGCCCCACTCATCCAATAGTAGCTGACGCGAGAGCGTATTCAAATGACTCATGGCCTCGCGTTCTTGAGCGTCCCCCTCTCAGCAACTTGGTGCAAGCGACCCCAAGTATCTACTCAGGAGGCGAGCCGCAAGGAGACGATTCTTTTGCTCAGCTCTCTTTAATGGGGATCAAGACCGTGGTGAGCGTCGATGGGGTGAAGCCAAACGTCGGGGCTGCCCGAAGGCATGACTTGCGCTACATTCACATTCCAATTGGATACGACGGGATCCGGAAAGAAGCTGGATGGGCGATTGCCCGATTAGTAAGAGAGACAGAAGGGCCATTCTATTTTCACTGCCATCATGGGCGGCATCGTGGCCCTGCGGCGGCAGCGATCGCTTCTATTGTTGCCGGGGACGCTGACTCAGTGTCGGCTCGACAACTGCTGGAAATCGCTGGAACAAGTAGGGCCTACGGGGGGTTGTGGCGCGATGTTGAGGGTTATTCACCGCCCGGCCTCGAAGTGGAGCTCCCAGAACTTGTGGAGATTGCTAAAGTAAGTTCTCTGGCATCAGCGATGGCATTTCTAGATCGATCATTTGAAAACTTGCAGCGTTGTCGGGAGGCGGGTTGGATCACACCTCGCGATCATCCGGACCTCGTTCCCGAGAAAGAAGCGCTAATCGTGCGTGAAGGCTTTCGCGAGGCCAGTCGCGCTCTTGACGGGGAAGCCACACTTCAGTTGCGAGCTTGGCTCGGTGATGCCGAAGAAAGCTCCCGGACCATCGAGCGATTGCTCGCGGCACGGGATCTGCGTGCGGTAGATAGTGAATTCGAATCTCTTTCCGAATCGTGTCGACGCTGTCACAGCAAGTATCGGGATCCGAGCCCTTGATGCTCCAACTGCTTTTAAAGAGCATTGGAATTGCGAAAGGCCACCATCGGAAGGAAAACTCATCCAGAGATTTGTTCGCGCAGACACATCACGGTCAAGGCGGGGCTTCGATTACGTGTTCAGAACTTCTCTCTTAAGCAGCTCGAGATTTTGAACGCTGCTGGCTCTTGAGTCAGTTTGCTGGGGGGGCAGCTCGTCGCCACTTTTATTTGTCACGGCAGGGAGTCGTCGAGGAGATTCTATGAGATAGGCGGAAGCTTCCATACCGAGCATTCGGTAGGTTCCTGCCAGACTGTTGATCACCGCGTTTAGAGGATCTGTCAGAAAGAATTTCCGAAAAACCAAAACTTAGGTCGTCTTAACTTTTGTTTTTCTGCTTCATTATGAACGTTGCGACGTTTGGAGCTGCAGCCTAATGATGAGAATGCTTCTGCCGAGGAATTGGTTGTAGCCATGGAGGCTGCGCCCAACAGAAGGAACTACATTCGCATGGCTGCAATCCACGCTCAGATCTTGGGCTTTCCTCGTGAGCAGGTGGCTCAACTCAACAATCGTTCAGATCGAATGCTTCATCTATGGATTCATCAATTCAACGAAGCCGGGATTGATGGGCTGATTTCTAGATCTCCACTAGGACGTCCCAGAATAGCGCCCCTACAACGCGTCGAAAATTTACTCATCACGGGGCAGAGAGATCCTTCGCTGGAAAAGAAAACTCATTTGACTGGTGTGACTCTTCACGGCTTTCTGCGTGAGAAGTTAACTACTGAATTGGGCTGTCGAACGGTCATCCGTTGGCTTCACGAGTTAAATGTGAAGTTCCGCGTCCCGACTACCGACAGATTCCAATCCTCGACAATGCGTCCTGGCATAAGGCGGCTCGCCTAAACTGGCACCGTTTTAAAGTCATGTTTCTCCCCCCCTGTTCACCAGACTACAATCCAATAGAACGACTGTGGCTGCGCCTCAAGAGTGAGTGGTTTACCGACTTCATCGCTGATTCAACTTGAGAGCTTTCAGACCGTTTGTTCAAAGCGGTTCAATCCATCATCCAAGATCCCGGAAAATCGGTGCCGCCTGGGCTTTCTGGAAATGAGTTTTGGCATATTCTCCAAGAACGAATACAGACACCTCGTTCACTGCTCGTTTGTCAACGCATCTCTCACTGCTCGAGAAAGGCAGGTAGGCGAAACTCCAAAAATATCTAGGTCAGACTTTTTGCGATATCCGTGGTTCTGCAACAAGCCTCGAACGTTTTCCGACGTCACTCCTGCGGGACGGATACCGATGAATTCAAAGGCCGTTACGACACAAAGAACAAGCCAAAATGGGACGGGTATGATTAAGCCTGTACGGTGGTTCTGTCCAATCTCCAGAAGAAGCTCACGGAGGCGTACTTGAATGCCGTGGTGGAGTTCGAATGTTTTTCCAGCATAGTCGGCGAAGTCGCTCTGTCCAAGGCAATGCTCAACGGCATGGCAGAGCTCACCTATCGAAATCCACTGAGTCAGCGTATTCCCGCCGCTGATCAGTGGGATGACTCTATTCTGGGTGGCCATCTTCGCCAGCCGGCCGAAGACTCCACCACCTCCGACAATGAGGCCGGGCCGAAAAACCACACATCTGGCATCGAGTGCTATTTGCTCGAGTCTAAGTTTTGCCCTTCCGTAATCCGACACAGTACCCGCCACCGCCGAAATCGAACTTAGATATATCTGCCTCGTTACGCCGTAATCCTTTGCCTCGCGAATCCATTTGGAGGTTCCATCAACACTGATTGAAGAAGAACCAGACGATAGATCGTGAGCACAATGGATGACGACATCCGGATTGGTGGCTCGAAGAATGTTAAGCCATGATTCACCCAGACATAGTTGAAAGTGATTCTCGTTCTCCGGCGTCCGGCGAAGTGTTCCGGAAACTTGGAACCCTTTCTCATCAAGAAACGTTTCAAGGTGGCTTCCCACAAATCCATTGATCCCGGTGATTAGCACGTTCATTGCTGAGAGCCTTTCAGCGAAGAATCCACGATTCGCATCGCATTGGCCATCATGGTTAGGGAGTAATTCTTGGCGGGAAGTTCTGGAAAGTTGGCTCCGTCCAAGACGTATACCGCTCGTTCTCCAGACAAGCGAGCCATCGCATCACATTCATACGGCCCTGACGGGGAGTAAGACATTCCCAAAGTGCCGGCATAATGAAGACTTTGGCCGTGTTCAACGTGAACGGCCAGGAGCTCGTGGGTGAGGATGCCCAGCCGCAAGAGAGCGCCCGTGAGTTGACGGAGTGCGGCGCCAGAGAACGCTTGTCTTTCCTGAACAATTTTGAGTTCTCCACTCTCTTTTAAGCTCATCCTACCTCCTTGACCTGGACACTGGGGTTCGAACATCTGCAAGACAAGCATTCCTGGCAGTAATGAACGCATGAAAGCCAGAGTACTCCGGGCAGATACGGGAAAGTTAGTGAAGAATTCAGAGCGAGAAGGTGAGGTGATTTCTAAGAAACTTCCTTGCATGGGTAGCTCGTCTAATCCTCTCTCGCAGACAACATTTAACTGGGTGAGACCGAAGCATGAAGTCTCCAGTTGGGAACCTACGAATCCAGGGAAAACCAGAGGCAACTGCACCGCTGTGTTATCCAACAAAGGGAGCTCGCTGTTATAGTCGTGGCGGGACTGAAGTACGATCTTGGCCGAGTTGATCGATCCGGCAGCAAGAAAGATCCGTCGACACTTGATCGAAAACGTTTCACCAGTATCAATCCGAAGGCCATTAACCTGATAAGCGTTCTCGGAAACAAGATAGCGATAGGCCTGCACCAAATGTGCTGAGCGGTAGTCCAGGTTCGAATCCCCCTGCAAGCGTTCGAAGGCATGGCGTGGATTGAAGATGCACTGGAGCTCAGGCTCCCAGAACTCGAGATTGTCGTAACGGCAGGCAGACCGACCATCCTTTGGGCTCGTAAGTACCCCCAAGCGCGGGCGCCCAACTCGAATCCCCTTACGGTGCATCCAAGCTTTGCGCTTCTCATAACGCCGAAGTAGACAGTCGGCCTTGCGGGAAAGTTTCACGGATTCCTGCAGGTTCTCGGTGTGGCCGAATTCACTTTGAAGATCATCGTGGGCCCCGCTGATACCTATGTGCGAAGTAAGGAAGGAATAGTAGGGGGCAAGATCGGAACGTCGAATTGGAAAACCTCGAAGATCCCGCTCGGTAAACTCATATAACCCAGCCCCCCAGGCATTGGCCAATCCGCCCTTTGCTAAGCTCTGAACCGGTTTGAAACCGGCGCCTTCTACCGGTTGCCATTTCTGGACGCCACGATTGATGAATTCCATCCTAGGACTGTTTAATTTTGCAGGGCGGCTTCCGCTCTGCTCCAAACGCCCACCCAGGCCTGAATAGTCCTCGCCTACCAAGAGGTTGAAAACGTCATTATTCTGGCAATACGTGTACAGGTTTTCTTCCACCGTTGGCTCGCGTTTTGGCTCATAGCCAACATCCAGGACGCACACACGCTCCTGACGGCGACAAAACGCCAATGCACCTGCGTAACCACTCGGGCCGCTTCCAATGACAAGATTCTCAATCATTCCAGAATGAACCCGCTGTTAGCGCACCGATTAAGAATAGTCCGACCGACCTTACAATTCCGCCGAGTAATGAGCAGTATCCCTTGGCGAGATTGCTGTGGTTGCGGACCATGAATTTTCTACACTTGTGATCCGTTTCCGAAACCGAAACAACCGCTTGGAACAATTCCGTTAGCCCAGATTTTCTCCCTCTTATGCGTAGGTAAAACTCAACTGCCTCGGGGTGCCGAATCGATAACATTTTCCTCCGAAGCCGCTCCTGTTTCGTCTTTGACAAAGTCGCATACACATACTGCACGGCGCCAGCTTCTCGTCTCAACAACAGGGCAGATGGTTCCTCATCAAAAAACGCCGAATGAATCATTAACGCAGCCTTAGTGAAGAAACTGGCTTCAATACCGCTCAACTCTTGCGATCGCATAAGCGTCTAATGGAATCGCCACGCAATTGAGACAGGCGTTTGCTCTCTTGAAGTTTGCGGCATGTTTTTTCAGAAGATCATTTTGGGCGTGAAAATGTCATTTAGATTTGCGAATCACAGTGATGTGGTGCAATCCCAAAAGGGGAGCTAATGGTGTAAGTAGAAACTGGACTGCTTCCACTATGAAAATCATGGAATTCGGTATCAACTGTCGGAAGTTCAATCCTCCGGAAACAAGGTAACTTAAGTAGTTTTTACAAATGTGCTGATGCACCACACGCAGATTCGGATGTTTGCGATTGAAATCCGCCTTGTCTCGAACAAATACAATGTAACTCAGCGCTTGATTGGCTCCGTTCATCGGTCCAGTTGATGGGGTTTCCCAAGATGGGAACTTCTTGTCGAATCCCTCCGTCGCGAAGAGTCGCTTGAACAGAAATGAGGCAAACGGGCCGTGGTATGGTTCCAGCAAAATCGCCCCCCCTCCCGGTGCCAAAACCCGGTCCAATTCGGAGAAAAACTTGTCCGGATGAGGAAAATGGTGAAAACAGTTCTGGCCATAGATAGAACGTATGCTGCCATCCGGAAAATCCATATTTTCTGCGTCAACCACCTGATCAAGATGTGGGGCGTCCACGATATCAGAGGCCAGGACGTCTGGGTAGGATTCCCGAATCCCGTAGACTCCAGCGCCCAACTCGAGACGCAAACCAACGGTGTCCTCAAAGTAGCTTGTGTCCATATGCATCATATCATCATGGAAGTTGTTAAAGACGGCTTTCAGCAGCGCCTTACGCTCTAAGATAGCCCTATGCACTTCGACCCGGTTTTCCGAATCGACATCTAGTCGCGCGACTTCTTTCTCAATAAGGAATTTATGAAGCATGGGAAGATGTTGCTGCGTGGCAAAACTATTGACGGTGCGGCGGCCGGCGCAGGCGAGAGATTTGTTCGCAGATCAGGCCGAGAAACAGAGTGTTCACTCCAGCCATGACCAGTACGGCGGCTCCGACACTCAGGCCTTTGCTATCCAAAAGATAAGGCAAGCCCCATAGGCACCCAAGTCCGACTAGGATAGCGGCACAGGGAAAGAAGATCCTAATCGGATTGAAAAGAAACACCAGTTGCACAATCTCATTGATAGTCTCCATCACTACCGAATAGCGAATCTTACTTTCTCCGGTAATTCGCTGTAGCGCATTTATCCTCTTCTCCACTACCTTGTGCCCTTGGGAAACAAAGAGCAACGCTAATACGTCGCAGGCCGCAAACCCGTCAGGAAGAAGGCTAACAAACTCTTTGGCCAGGTCTGATCTAAACAGCTTGAATCCTGATTGCAGATCCGTTAGCCCGTGCGCCATCAACCTATCCGCGACCACTTTGATCAACCACTTGCCGACGGCTCTAAGTTTCGTTGCCGATGGTTGACCAGCTCTGGTCCCAACTACCATGTCGGCCTTAGCGTCCTGCATAACTCTGATCATCGACTCCATTTCGCTAGAGTCATGCTGCCCGTCGGCATCAATCGTAGCCACATATCGGGTCCTAACATGTTGCAGTCCCGACTTGATGGCCGCTCCATATCCCCGATTTACCTTATGATGTACCACTTCGGCCTCGTGGTTTCGGCATAACTCTTCGAAATCTTCAGCCGTAACATCGATCGACCCATCGTTCACGAGGAGAATCCGCCATTCGTGTCGCCGACACAGGTCTTGCAATTTCGGCAACAACCGGCGAAGCGATTCGATCTCGTTATACACCGGCAGTAGGAGGCTTAGTTCACACGGAGAATTTTTCAAGATATCAATATGTATTATAAGATTAGCACTCGTTGGCTAATACGATGCAGTCGCGATCTCGTTTCTAAGAAATACGAATTTGACAAGAGTTGACGTCACGAGGGTCGCCAATAACCCAGATCTCTGTCCAAACGTCAGTCGACGCCAGGTAAGCTGGCCTCCCAGTCCTGTTATCACGATTAACCATCCTGGATAGGTGTATCGAATCTCAGACCAGAATAGACATGTTGCCGGGATCAATACAGTCATTGCGGCCACTAGATCTAAGACCCGGAAACGTTCGCGAAGTGTTACTATCGTGAACATCGCGACGCTTGCCAACAACCATCCCAGCATCGGAAGCCCTAAATTTCGTGGGAGGCCTTTGAGCATCCAGATGAAGTCTTTGCCCTGTCCATTGAAGCTCTCCGCACCCGGGGATATGTCGAAGAATCTTCCAATAATGCAGTGATTTTCGGGGCCAACAATTAGACTCGAAAACCCTATGCCAGCAGTGGTTGCTAATGTAGCTGGAAGAAATACCCAAGCTGAGTTTCTCCAGATATCAGTCTTCCGACCCCTCCAGACGATTGGCAGTAAAGCCGCCGCAGCTAAAGAGGCGGTGTGCGTTATTGCGCATGCGAACGCAAGAAAGATCCCGCACGTCTTTAACAAACGAGGGACATTCTCTTTCTCGCGGGTGGCGGCCCAACAGTATCCGGTGGCAAGGAAGCTAGGGATGCACGGTAGAACATCCGAAGAGACTCGGAAACCGTGCCACCAGAACAGATTTGGCACGGAAGCAAACATGACCGCGCAGAAGAGACCGTAGTTATTTTCCCGATCTAGGCATTGCCCTGCCCAGAATGCCGTCGCGATCGCGAGTAGAAATACCAATGATCCAATAATTCGGGCAAATGGAGGGCTATTCGCTGCGGGGAGGTAAGCAATATGAAGCCCGATGGGATGAGCGTGCAGGGATCTGTGAATCCAATAGGCGCTATTATAGCCCTCACGAGGCTGGACTACAGCTCGGAGAGATCGTGGGTCAAGTCCATGCTCCGCAACCGCCGCCACTGCTGCCAAGTGTGCCGCTTCATCACCACTTATGTGAAACCTACTCAATGGTAGATTCGTTCGGAGGGTACTGGTGCCATCAATATTCCACTCAATGGAAACCTCATTGCCTCCGCTACCATCCTTGTATACAGCTAGTCCGTCCCAGAAATGGTGAGACATATAAATCACTATTGGGATTGCGGTCGCTATTACGCCTATCAAAAGCAGGCTTCGGCCACCGGTGGAGGGGGTGTGGTAGCTCTGAAGAAGCCAGAAAACCGAAAGCCAACATACCAGCCCGTATATCGTTAGCTTGCAAAATGTAGAGGCGTCACCGCTACCAAACCTAAATCCTAAATAAGCGAAACCAGTGACAGTCAAAAGTATGATTACCAAAGTCAATCGATGTCGCTCAATCGATAGTGTTCTCTCAATTAGATTCATCATAGATCAGGTTAATCTTGCCTTACCAATACTAGTAATGCGGACGAGTTCTTTCGAAACTGCGTTTGTCCGCGCAGCCGCTTCGCGGCACACATTTGGTCCTTACGTCAACAGGTGTGGGGATCTTAAATGAATCCCAGCCGATGCACCATCCGAATTATCATCACGCCGCCAACCTTACAACTTCTTAGGACGAGAAATGAACCGAAGAAAAATCACTCCGAATGCAAACCTACATTCAGCTTGCCCGGCTTACATCGCTGCCGTTCTCATTTGCGTGCAAAACTTCGATGCTCGGTGCGCCCGAACAAAATTGTAATGGGATCGGACGTTCTCAAGTTGTTTTCTCAAATGCCCCCCCCTTAGAGCGCAGCAGGTCGTCCTTCCCGCCAAATAGGAAGTCGCCTGCCTCAGTGTCAGGCAAGAGTGATACTGGATTAGCAGGCTACCAGATTGAAAAGGTGTCCCGCAATGGTGACTACGCAATTGAGGCGTCCTTTGGCACGAGGCCCAGCTCTTGCCCGAAGTGTGGCGCTGGCCGACTCGTGAGTAAGGGCCCTTTCTCACGAGTCACGCGACATTTGGATGCCTTTGGCCATCGTTCCTGGATGCATATCCGACTGCGTCGATGGCAGTGCAAGGATTGCCGCCGAACTTTTGTCCCTGAGCTGCCAGGTTTGCGCCCAGGTCACCGGTCCACGGAGCCATTTAGGAAAACGATCTATGAGTCGCATCATGACGGCGTCTGCGCCGCTCGCTTGGCCCGGAGAGCGGGACTGGGGGCGGCCAGTATCGGACGTATCTATGCCGAGTTCACCTATCTCAAAGCTCAGGAGAGACGGAATCAATCGTGTCCCAGAGTGCTGGGCATTGATGAACACACGCTGCACCGCGGTCAACGCTTCGTAACCACCTTCTGTAATCTCAAGAATCGGCGCGTCTTTGATGTGGTCGAAGGCAAGGGTCAGGCTGATTTAGAGGCCTTTCTAAGCACTCTCAAAGACCGAGAGAAAGTCAAGGCGGTCTGTATCGACCTCTCTTCTTCCTATCGCCAAATGATCCGAAGATGGTTTCCCAACGCCAAGATGGTCGCTGATCGATTCCATGTCATTCGGATCATTCAGCATCACTTTTTAGCCTTCTGCCGCATGCTGGTTCCAGAGCTGAAGAAACGTCGTGGTTTACTCAAGGCTCTCCGGAAGAATCCTGAAAACCTTATAGAGCGAGACCAAGAACGCCTGCAGGCGTTCTTGAGGAAGCAGCCCGTCATCAAAGAGCTCTATGAGAAGCAGCTCAAGCTACGGGAACTCCTCAAACTCAAGACTCTTTGCAGAGAGTCTTGTCGCCAACGAATCCCGGAACTGACGGATCTACTGGCCGAGCTCACA
>CAYFGX010000025.1:0-115523 GCA_964342405.1 uncultured Verrucomicrobiota bacterium
GGGCGACGCTAAAACTCGGCGTTCACCGGCCCTTCGGCCGTAAACGGCCCCGGCATACCGATGAGCGTGACATTCGGCGGCAGGCTCGCCCGAGAGGATTCGTTTACGGATCCGAGCTCGTAGGTTTCACCCACAACGGGCGTTGGGAACTTCCCATTCTTGAAGTAAGGAGCCAAATCTTCTGTAGCAGGAGACGCGGTGCTCGGTTTGCGGTTCTCCAGAGCCCACTGATCCTTGAAGCCGTCAACCAGTCGGAGGTTATTGTAGATGCTGTTCAACTGGGCCGTCTCACGTGAGCGAACAAAGTTTGGAACGGCGATGGCTGCCAGGAGACCAATAATCGCCACCACAATCATGATTTCTACCAGCGTAAATGCTGCCCGACTTCTAAATGCCTTAATCTGCATAGTTTTCTCTCTGTCTTTGTCTTAAATTCTCGTCCCGGCGGCGGTCTCACGAGCCAAACCTTCATGAAAGGCTCTAAAAACACGGACTCCGCCGCAGTCATCCGGGTAATATTCCAACCCCCAAATGATTTACACCACGGGGCGAATAAAGTTTCCCAGAGAAAATATCAATGACATTTTTTGGACAGCGCACCCAAAAAAGGCGTTCAAAGGAAGGCTTTTCGCCTAACGATTAGCTCGAACAACCCGGTAGAACCGCTGAGCCTCATCGGCAATCGAATCAGAAAACCGGATCACAGAACCGTCTCCCGGCACAAAACCGAGTCTGTTCCATTCGAGGCTGTTCACATCGTCAATCCACTGAATGGCGTACTGGACTCCAGGAACGGACTGCCATTCAAAAACGATCTCCCGTGAATCAGACGGCACCAGAACGAGTTTCACCTCTGCTGTGGGTTCTGTGACAATCACTGTGAAGCTTCGAACCATCGACAAGGCGGGCTCGCCATCATCCTCAACTCTGACCTGAAACGGATATTCTCCGAGGGCCTGATCCGAGCTTGGGCTCCACGAGACTTCCCCACTAACGGGGTCGACTCGAGCGTCAGCGGGTGTGGAGCCTTCGAGTGAGTAACGGAGATTCTGAGCGGGCAGATCCGAGTCCACTGCCCGTAAGGCTACGGTCAGTGTCGATCCTGCTTCGACAACCTGGTCCAAGACACTGCCAAGAACCGGGCGTTGGTTCACCTCGTTGACTCGCACCGAGAAACTCGCACTGGCACTCATCGAAGGCACGCCCCCATCGATCACCGTGACCGGAAGCGTAAAGATTCCAGGTCCGTGCAATTCGCCCGTCAGCCAGGAGACAAGCCCCGTCCTCGGATCGATCATTGCTCCCATCGGAGCTCCCTCACCCAGTTCGAAGCGAAGGCCTTCGGGAGTCCCATCCGGATCAAAAGCGCCCACGGTTAACTCGAACCGTTCGCCTTCATCCACGACGACGGCCGGAAGGGGCAAGATTAGTGGCGGTAGATTGGGACCTCCCTCCACCACGTTCGGCTGCCCTGGGCTGGGCAGACTCAAGGCACCAATTCGGTTCGGATTGCCGTCCGGAAGGCGCCCTTGGCTCACATCTTCACCTTGGGCCAGAAACACGACCTGATCGACAATCGTTCCATCAGCGCCGCTGAGCGTCAGCAACTCGCCCCCACTACTGAGACGGAAGCCCACCTGCAGTGCCCCCTGTTCGACGACATCCGATGCATCTCCCCCGGCCCAGACCAACATAAATTCTCTCGGTTGAATCACCGCACCCGACGGGATTTCAAAAGACTGCAGATTGTCGAGATCGTCAGAGAGAAAATAACCCGAGAGGTCGACCGCCGAATCTCCCGAATTGTAGAGCTCAAACCAATCATCGAAAGCGCCTCCGATTGGATTGACAATCGTGCTCACATTATCCGCCATCCACTCGTTGATAGCGACCGAGATTTGTGGCACCGATGTCACATTCGCTTCGCCTGGAGTGGCCACGAAGAACGACTCTCGACGATTTGGCGAACCATTCGGAAACGCGCCGTAGCTCCGATCTCCCCCTACACTCTCATAGTTCAGGTAATCCACAACATCGCTCCCAGACTCACTCCGCTGAGATAACACAACGGCACCCGACTCTGGATCGATTCGAAAGTTTGTGTGCCACTCGTTGGCCGACGATTGGTCGGCGTCTCCATCGACCCAAACCACACGATATTCTCCGGCTCCAATACGAGCACCCGCCGGGAATGCCCAGGCCAAGGGCGAACCGTAGTCGTTTGAGAGATAGAGGTCGTCCAGCGACAAAGTCTCATCGCTGGAATTGTAAATCTCGATCCACGGGTCCGAATCCCCCTGACCATCCATCAATCCGCCACCATTCACAGGCTGCACCTCATTCAACCACAAACTTGGCAAGACAAGGCTGGAAACAGAAATGGAATTCACCGAACCCGGCGTCGCAGCGACACTTCCTCGTGAATCAGCCACTAATGAAAGGCCAAAAACCACATCGCTACTGTTAGCGTTGGTTTGATGAACCTCAACCGCCAGAACGTTCTCCCCAACTACGAGGGCATCAGCGGGGAGTGAAAACGGTCCCTCCAACACCGCATCAGACACTGTCTGCGCCGCAAAGGTTCCAAAGCCGATGTTGCCACTTCCCATCCTCACGCGCAGCACTTCAGTTCCGTTGAGATATACCACTGCTCCATCGTCCAGTATCATTGAGGCGTTCAGTTCAACTCCGGAGACGTCATCTAGGTTAAACCTGGTTCGGAAATAGTAGGTTGGTTGCCCCAATGTCAGGGGCGTTGTCTTCGCCGCGGGTAGGTTCGAGTTTTCGACATAAAACAGGGCTCGTCCCGAGCTCCAGCCACTGTCATTAAAAGTGGGCGTGCGCCACCGCGTTCCCAGATTCGTTCCCCCTTGATGATATCGCCAACGGGACCTCGTCATCGAAATCAGAGTCTGCGGACCTCGCACTTCTCCGGAGGGTGCGACTGACCCCCAGTAGGCCACGCGTCGGTTATCTGCCTCAAGATCGGTTAGCTGCAGCGAAGAGCCCTGCCCGTCAGCCAGGCCCGGCCAGGGCAACCCATCATCATAGGTCACCTCGTCAATTACGATTGGATTCAGTTCATCACTTCGGTCGATCAGGCTGATCGTCTCGCCGTCGTTCGCAAGTCTGCCACGAAACTCTCCTGCGACCGAAACGGAGCCACCGTAAGTCGCTGCGAACACATTCCGATCACTCACTACGGTTGTGTATCGCCCAGGTTCCAAAACAAAACCCTGATCAAAGCGATAATCCACTCCGTTCAGAACGTATCCCGATAAATCGAAGGAATGGGTAGACGACGAGTTGTAGATCTCAACAAACCCAGCACCCGGCACCTCCGGATTGTACATGATCTCGGATATCATCAGATGATCCTGCGGATTCTGATTTTCTCCGGTAAAGGTCACTTGAATGGAATCCTCCGCCCGGCCTACTTTCTCACCTCGCAAATCAAAACCTTCGACACTCAAGACCGTCACCGGGTCAGACAATGGGATCCGTATTCTGTAAGCCTGCACACTCGTCCACTCAATCGGATACTCAACCCCGTTGACTCGAATGGTCTTCACCGAGACCGGAGCGGTTCCAGTCAGCGTGACAACATTATTCCGACTTGAGAATGCGTTCCCCGAATTGTTCGTGATTTCAAACTCTGCGTCCTCGTCCTCCAGCTCTCGAATCAGATAATTACGCCGCGAGCGAATCCAATTCTTAATTCCTGTTGGGCTGGCGGCGCTCACTGAATTCGCCTGAAAGGCACTGTAAACCTGATCCAGCATGGGCGAGCTTTGAGCAGCCGTCAGCGGACCGTCGACCGCATCCTGCCAAGCCCGCAGATAGGCTCTTCGAAATGCGGGATGGTTGTAAAAGCGCCTGATTGTATTGTCACTCGTCGAAAACATGGAGGCAGTCGCGGCGCGGCTCCCACCACCCAAAGAAAAATCCAAGTCCCAGAGGATCATCTTCCATTTCCCATCGACCGGTTTGTAGGTCGACATGTTTTTCCCTCGATCGTAACCATAGCCATCCCAGTCACCGACAATATGACGAACAGCGAAGATCCGCATCCACTGGTCTACATCCACCAAACTCTCGACGGACTGTTCGTAAACCGAGTTATTGGCGTTCATCGCTTCAACCAACTCCAACAGACTTGAGTAGTCGTCATTGTAACCTCGGTTGGGTTTCTTCTCCCAACTCCAACGGTAACGGGGGACATGAAGCTCGCCCTCTGAAACATAGCGTTGTAGCCGGGCATTTTCGTTGAACTCCCGGGTGACCGAATCGGTGAACTCGAACCAATCGTCTATCTTATAGAGATCTCCTTCATCCTCGTTGGGAAACCAAGTCGAGACATACTCGGAGCTTGGATGCTGAGAGTCAGTAAAGACCTCTCCCTTCTGGATGCCATTGACCACGAACTGAACGTACCGTTGGTGGCTGTAGGGAAGGTCCATCTGCTTGGCGATCCAGAAACTGGCACGCTCCCGCTGAAGTGTATTGTCGCGACCGGGTTGCTCCAGTCCATCCATATTGATCTTCGTCGTTCCCAGGAATAAGTCATCGTCTGGAAAGACGACGATCATGGCAGTCGGCTGCGACGACGCGGGGCTACCGTATCCAGGACGGATGAAAGGACTCCCGCGGAATCGAGAACGAGCGTTATAAACGGCTCGATAGTCTCCGTAAACGAAGGTCACGTCCATCAACTCGTTACTCAGCTTTTCACGCCGACGCCAAACGCTTAGATTGTCATTCGCGATCCACACTCTGTAAGTTCCAAAATCGCTCCGAATTGCCTGCTCACCAAACCGTACAAGGCATTCTCGATTAAACGGATTCTCAGGGAACTGCGAGATCGCAGACGCTTCGTGACCGTCGCTAGCCTCAACGTAAAAGGCGATCAACCTCCGGCTTGCTTGCCCGGGGATCGATGCGGTGTAAGCGCCGGCGCCGCGATAAGTCATGGGCACACTTTGATACTCATCTTCACGGTCATTCCGATACTTCAACACCAAGCTTGAAAGCCCGTCGGGATCCGAAACCTGAGCCGTCACCACGACGTTTTGCCCCGCACGTGGCAAAACGGGGGCATGCTGCACTCCGACGATGGACGGTCCCGCATTCACTCGCACCTGGCTGTTCACGGCACCGGGAGTTCCCAGATTCACTGGCACGTTCATTCGCCCCGACAGTTCGATGGGATTTCCCCGCATTCGAAGCAAAATCTCTGGATGCCCTCGTAGCCAACGAACCCGGGCCCGCAAGGTAGCCCGCTGCCCACTGGAGAAACTTGAAGTCAAATCGATCTCCACTCGATTCGCGCCGTTATCGCCTCCACTTGTCGCACGCAAGTGTAGGCTTCGGTCACTTTGATACCCTTCGCCCTCGGCGCTGAGTCCAGATCGAACATGATTTCCCTGAATAACCCACCCATCCAATCCATTCTCAAGAGTCGCATTGGGCACTCGGTTCGCTCCGCCAACAGGAGCAACGTAAAGGTCATCAACCAAGCACTCCCCCCGTCCCAAGAGCAGCGCATGCAATTCACTGAAAGCAGGCCGACCATTGTCCAATCGCCCAGTGTGCTCGATCAGTGTCCACTCACTCTTCCGGGTCTCATCACTGTCAGCCCAATTAGAAGGAAATCGATTGTCACTGTGCGCATCCGTGAGCTCGAGACTACTCCCGCCGCCGTCCGCCCATTCGCCCCAGCGACCTCCATCGTGATAGTCGACCTCATCGACCATGATCCAAATCCGGTCTGTCTCAACCTCCCCATTCTCATTGAGCACTTCGATCGTCTCAGGCCGTTCCAGGACAATTCGTCCTCCATCATTTGAGAGGGTACCATCAAAATCTCCCAGTGTGTTGGCTGGGGTTAGTTGAGAATAGTTTGCCACCAAACGTGCGGCATCCTTCGCAATAACAAGGAATCCTCCGGGAACTATTTCAGTTCCGTCCGGGATCCGATAGGACACCTCACCGGCCACCCGCCAGCCACCCACCTGCACCGCGGAACTCGAGCGATTGTGGAGTTCCAGATACTCATCATCAGATCCCTCCCGGATGGGATGATACATGATCTCATTGATCACGACCTCAGGAACCACCGGACTGGCATTGGCTGTTCCCAGAGTCAGCGCACTGAGGCTACTCCAATGAGGAGAGCCATCCGGATAGCGTCCCAAGGACACACCGTTTTCTTGGCCCGAGAACCGCACCACATCGATCACTCGACCATCGGGTCCCCGCAGGACCACCGTCTCCCCCTTCGAGCTGAGAGCAAAACCAAGCTCGTTCTGATCCAACGCCACATACCCACGCGCCGGTAGAAGCGTTCCCTCTGGGAACTCAAATCGATCCCTATCTGGATTGTCACTCAGACGAAAACCTCCCAAATCAAAGTCCCGATCCGAGTAATTGTAGATCTCAACGTAATCGAAGACGGGATCATCTGTATGCGCGAGAACCTCATTGATTAGAATTCCCTCGTACTGATTTCCTGCCGAGCCTGCTGGACGACCAGGCGTTCCCTCCAATGTGGCGCTACCCGCCCAAGCCGACCGATTCCCTTGCCCGTATGAGGGACGTGTCAAAACGAGAGAGTGTCCAAAACCATCCGCCTCCACAGGCCAGCCATTCCGATCCTGGTATCGCACCTCCAACAGATTGGCTCCAATGCGATTTCGCAATCGTAGCGTGCCTCCCCCGTTCGGCAGCGATCCTTCGATCGGCCCCAGCACACTACCAATGCCATAGTGTGCTGACACATCGGCCGGCACCGCAGCGATCACAAGATAGTCCTCCCCCCCGATTTCAGTCCCGTCGGGAAACGAATAGTCGATCGACCCGGAAAAACGGTGGCCGCTCAAATCTTCAGGCCAGGGTTGGCTATTGTAGATCTCGATGAACTCCAAGTTTCGTCCATCCTCTCTCGCCCGGGGATGATAGTGAATCTCAGTGATCACCAAACCAGTGGTCCGTTCCGCAGGTCCAATGGGCTCTGGAACGCCGACCAAGGTTCCAAGCGACAAGGGTTCGAAGTCCCACGAGAACGTCATGCTCGTGCCGGAGGCAATCTCATTTGGCACCGTTGCTTGATCGCGCACCCGGACGACTGACAAGCGATAAGACACTCCAGCAGTCAGCGGACTCGTTTGCAAAACGACGGTTCGTCCGTCACCACTCACCTGAGCAGCCAGAACCGAAATCCCTTGATCAATCGCATAGTTCGTATGATTCGACCCCGTGACTGGATCGATCGCCTCGGAAAATGTCAGCGTCACACCCGTCGCACTTCCTAGATTCAAAACGGATTCCAAGCGAGGGCCAGACTGATCCCCCTGCACCGTAAGAGTCGCCTCCTGACTCGTGACAGAGCCATCCGCATTTGTGATTACGGCACGAAAGCGCGCTCCTGAATCGGCAAGCTGCACGCCCTCCAACTCCAATAACGACGCTTTGGCACCCGCGATATCAACCCCGTTTCGCTGCCATTGAATGGAGACTCCAAGGAGACGTGATAGCTCGACCAGAAAAGCAACGGACTCCCCCTCCGTGACATTCACGCTCTGAGGCTGCGTAACAATCTCAGGAGCCCCAATACTCGTTGGCTGTAGGCGCCCATTGGGAATCGGAGACTCAATCGAACCATTGGGCAATTCCCATTGCACAGCAAGATTGTCGCCTCCCCCTCTTTCTTTCATCAGGGCTTCGATGTAATACCGTCGACCACTGACTAATCGGATGGGATCCGATTTTTGTTCCGGATACTTTGTCCATTGCCGAGAAGTGGTCCAACCAGGGACGGTCGCGATCTCAGCTTTGTTGGCAGGGGCTTCGTTAGTGGACAGGAAAAGCGCCCCCCCGTCATCACTGGCAATCCAGAAAGTATAGTCGCCTGTTTGCGGCGGAAGGACATAGCCGCTCACTCGTTGACCGTAGTCCTCGGCTACATCCGTGGGGGTTTCAAATGTTTCGATAATCGACTCGCTACTGGGCTTGGTTGGAAAACTTTCGTGATCAATGAGATCTTGGACACTCGACCCACCGATGTTCTCATACACTTCCCGGAGTAACCCATTGGACTGAGCCTTCGCTCCCTCGAAAGCACCTCCCAAACTTGCGACCAGTAAAAGAAAACCAACCTTACGACCAACGCTTAAATGAAACATAACCACTGAAAACCGACAACACGGAGATAGAAATCAGCAAATCAGATGCCAATCCCAAGTCCAATTCTTAACCCGCCTATCACTTACCCCGCCTACCACGATCTGAGGTCACGAACATGGTCTCAGACGCGACCCTTCACTGAAGAATGACCATCACGAGTCACGAACCGGCGGCTCCTGCCGGAACTGATTCCGGGCAGCGAAAGTGAGCAGAATCGGATTAGATACGCTCGAAGTAACGTTTGCGTTCCCAATCCGTGATAGAAGCATTAAAGGCCTCCACCTCCAAACGCGAGGTGTGCACATAAAAGTCTACAACCGACGAACCGAAAATCTTTCGAGCAAATTCACTCTGATCGAGGCGATCTGCCGCTTCGGAAAGGCTCCCCGGCAAACTTGCCAAAGCAGAGTCCTCATAAGCGTTCCCTTGATAAACGGGCCCCGCATCCAGACCTTCCTCAACACCCGCTAAGCCGGCGGCCAAGGTAGCGGCAAAGGCGAGATACGGATTGGCATCCGCTCCCGGCATACGATTCTCAATGCGAAACGCATTTCCATGCCCCACAACCCGAAATCCAACCGTACGGTTGTCATGCGCCCAAGCCATCTTGGTCGGAGCCCAGCTTCCGGACTGATAGCGTTTGTAGGCATTGACCGTGGGTGCAAAAAACAGACAAAGCTCAGGTGAGTACTTGAGCAACCCGCCTAAGAACTGTTGGAAGTATTTCGAGCCGGTCTTTTTCTTCGCATCCCAGAACAGATTTCGCTGCCCTTTAGAAATGGAGACATGAATATGACAGCTATTGCCGGCTTCCTCGGCGGCAAACTTCGGCATGAAGCTAATCGACTTGCCATTGTTTTCAGCAATCTCCTTCACGCCCTGTTTGAAGATCACATGCCCATCGGCCATCGAGAGGGCATCACTGTAGAGAAAATTGACTTCATGCTGTCCCTGGCTCCACTCACCTTTGCTCGATTCGATGGTGATCCCCGCCGCGGTCATGTCGTTTCGAATGGATCGTAAGATCGCTTCGTCACGAGCGGGCTGCATGGTGTGATAGTCGATCCGGTAATCACTGGACGGTGTCAGATCATCGTACTTCGCCATGTGCGCCTCGCGGTAAGTCTCGTTGAAAAGCAAAAACTCGAGCTCGCTGGCCATGCCACTCTTGAGTCCCTTCTTCGAGAGTGCCTTAAGCTGACCGTGCAAGAGCGACCGGGGAGCTTCCGCCACCAGTGAGCCATCTGCCTTTCGGTAGTCACACAAGACAAGCGCTGTTCCCGGCTGCCAAGGCAACTCTCGCAAAGTTCCCATATCGGGAGACATTTCAAAATCACCAAACCCAGCGTCCCAATTCGCCACGGCAAAACCATCCATCGGATCCATCTCCATATTCACGGTCAGGAGATAGTTGCAGCCATGAGTGCCGTGCCCGACGACATGTTCGAGAAAGAATGAGCCTGTAAATCGCTTCCCGACAAGACGTCCGAGCACATCCGGAAACGCCACGATGACCGTATCGATTTCGCCTTTCCGAACCTTGCTCTGTAGTGTGGATAATTTCATTGGATTCAATTCTCAGTCAGCAACGTAAACGTTCTGCAGTTCTGTGTAGCCCTTGAGTGCGTGCATCCCAAGATCTCGGCCGAGACCACTTTGTTTAAAGCCTCCAAACGGCGCTTGCACGTGGACGCTCGAATGTGAATTCACACTCAGCACGCCGGCCTGCACCCGGCGACAGACCCGTAGAGCACGTCCCACATCGCGAGTCCACACCGAACCACTCAATCCGTAGGGCGTCTCATTGACCTCCTTCAACATGGCCTCTTCATTGTCAAAAGGAGTCAAGCACACCACGGGACCAAAGATTTCTTCACGCCAGCAGGGATCCTCGTAGGGTGGGTCGAGGATAACCGTTGGTTTCCAAAAGAAGCCTCTTTCAGACTCCCCAGGACCTCCAATGGCAATCTCGCGACCGGCTTCTTTTGCTTGATTCACATAGGACGAAACAATCTGGAACTGCTCCTTGGAAACGAGAGGACCTAACTGAGTTTCATCCTGTGTGGGATCCCCCACTTTGAGGCGGGACGCCGCCGCGACAAAACGTTCGACAAAATCATCATAAACGGATCGTTCGATGAACATACGGCTCCGAGCACAACAATCTTGCCCGGTATTGGCAAAAACACTGAGTGGCGACTGTTCAGCTGCCTGACCCAAGTCCGCATCAGCGAAGACAATGTTGGGCGACTTTCCACCTAGTTCTAAGGAGATGCGTTTCAAGTCTTCCGACGCTGCACGCATGATTCCTCGCCCAACCTCCGTGGAGCCCGTGAAGGAGATCTTCCGGATCAAGGAATGAGAAGTCAGAAGCGCTCCTACCTCTCGGCCACTTCCAGGTAAGACTTGGAGCACGCCGGCAGGCAAGCCCGCCTGGGCAGCAATCTCTCCGAGAGCCAAAGCCGTGATCGGCGAAAGATTCGCCGGCTTCAACACGACACAGTTTCCAGCTGCCAACGCAGGGGCCACCTTCCAACAGGCAATCGGAAAAGGGAAGTTCCACGGTGTGATGGCTGCGACCACACCCAAGGGTTGGTGCCAGGTAAAGTCAAAGCCCCCCCGCGCCACGGGAATCGTTTCGCCACAGAATTTATCAACGGCTCCCGCGTAGTATTCAAACACAGTCGCTCCCAGACCAATCTCATCTCTCGCATCCGAGATAGGTTTTCCGATGTTCTGGCACTCCCACTGGGCTAGTTCCTCGGATCGCCTGCGAATCTCGGCCGCAATATCGAAAAGAATCCGCGCTCGAGCTCCCGGGGCCATGTCTCGCCACGTCGCCTCAAAGACCTTCTGCGATGATTGAATCGCTTGATTCGTTTCAGCCTCGGAAACCTGTTCGAGCTCGGCCCAAGTTTCCTCGGTTGCGGGATTGACGAGCGGGAACTTGGCTTGCGTCGAAGACGGACGGAACTCGCCGTCAATGAATGGAAAAGTTGGTGCTTCGCTCATAAGGCTGCTTGATACAAGTCCACAAAGTCACTTCGCTCGACAGGCACAGGATTCGTTTGATGGCAGGGATCCAGGATCGCTTCATCCGCCAGGGCAGACACGTCGCCATCGCCGATCCCTTGATGTCGCAACCCAGGCGTGATGTCTATCGACTGTAGGAGTTCCTTCACCGCATCAATAGCAGTCTGATCAGCCTCCGCGTCGCCACAGCTAACAACATCTTTCCCCATCGCCAAAGCAACCTGTCTATACACACCCGGCGCACGCTTGGCATTAAACTCCATCACGACCGTCAGCGAAAGAGCGTTGGCCAGACCGTGATGAAGACCATGCAAGGTCGAGAGAGGATGCGCCATCGAGTGTGCCGCTCCAAGATCCTTCTGGAACGCAATCCCGCCCATCGCCGCTGCAAGCTGGAGCCGGCCCCGGGCTTCGAGATCAGAGGGTGACTTCATCACTTGAGGTAGAGATTGCACAATCAAACGGATTCCTTCCAAAGCGATCCCATCGCAGAGCGGGTGAAGGACGGGAGAAGTATAGGACTCGACACAGTGAGTAAAGGCATCGAACCCGGTAGCCGCCGTAAGCAGCCCAGGCAAGCCCACCGTCAGTTTTGGATCCAGGATGGCAACTGCAGCCAACAACTCTGGATGGAACAGCACTGCCTTTCTCTTAGTAGCCGTCGGAGTGATCACCGACGACCGCCCCACCTCACTCCCGGTCCCGGCTGTGGTCGGAACCGCTACAAAAGGCACTAAGCCCGACCAGTCATCTTCATAGTTGAACTCAGATAGCTTGAGGTCCGGTCGCTTGATAAACAATCGAACCGCCTTTGCAACATCCAACGGACTTCCTCCGCCCACTCCAATCACACTGTCAGCCTCATGCTCCTGGAATGCTGCCAATGTCTTAAGGACATCGTCCTCAACCGGATTCGAGTGCACATCCGTGCAAAGCGACCAGGAAATATCACCCGCATCCAACGCTGCTTCAATTTCCTTGAATGCCGGCGTCTGTGCAAAGCCCGGATCCGAGACTACCAGAGGCTTGCCAACACCAAGCTGCTTCAGGATCGATGGCAATTCAGCACACTTGCCGGGACCGTATTCGATCTGCGTCGGAAAAGAAAAACACGCGCTTTCAACACTCATACAATTCGCTCCACAAAATTTAGTAAGACTTGAGTCGCCTGCGGCGTATCATGGATCGCAGCCACGCGCGCCTCCAAATCAAAACTGACGCGGGCTTGCCAATCTTCAACCCGAGCCTCCCATAAGAACTTCAGAATGCTCGCATCCATCTCCGGGTGGAACTGCACGCCATAGGTCTTGGCCCCACAGCGGATTCCCTGCATCGGAGTTACCCCGCCAGTCGCCAAATGCTCACACCCCGAAGGAAGCTCAGAGACATAATCTGCATGGCCGCTCAGAGCCTTGAAAGATGAATCTAGTCCTTCGAATAAGGGATCCTCCAACCCAGCATCCGTTAACTCCATCTCAACCGGCCCCAACTGGAGCCCCTCAGGATGTCGCCCTACTTCTGCGCCCAAAGTTCGCCCCAAAATTTGATGTCCATAGCAAACGCCCAGATACGGGACAGAGGCATCCATACAGGCCCTGACGACGTCACACATCCGGTCATTGACTGGATCCTGCGACCAGGCATCCCGCGGAGCCCCGGTCATGACGACGCCATCAAACTTCGAAACGGGCTCGTCGAGCGGTAAATCAGAATAATGCCGAACATCCCAGTGAACATTGGAGTGATCTTGAAAATGTCGAAGAAACCAACGAGGGACATTTCTCAGGGTATGATCCAGTGGATAAACCGGAGCCCACTCCACGGCATCCAACAAAAGAAGACGCTTATCCTCGCTCATAACAACATCATTATGAACACTTTAAGCGAAGGCAAAGGGAGGAGGGAAGTCTCAAAACCGGCTTGTTCAAGACTTATTCACATCCCTGTTAACAGATTGTGAATAACTTTGACTTCCCTATCCTGCGGAATTCTAGGATAAAGTTTCGCAATGGGTTAGCTGGTAGACAAACTTAGTTTGTTGGCAAGAGAAGTCGTAACTCCCCAACGTTGTATCCTAAGCTGTATTTGTCGTAAACCCGTCCTCTGGTCTCATCTGAATACCAGCTAACCCATGCTTTCCTTCCGGAAAGCGGAGAGATTGCCTGATTCTTAAACGCCATACCAGCACTTTTCACGGAACGGCACGTTTTTTTCACCTGAGCCCCTTGACTTTCAAGCAAACCTGACAGGTGCGGAGGAATAAACCCCGAATGGAGAAACCTTCTCTTCCATTGAGGCATTGAGAAACCGGAACTCCTGAGAAGCCCTTGAGGCTTGTCACACCTTACGCACCGCCCTGAGGTTCGTCCTCTGGCTGTGACTCTTCTACCTGTTGTCCACTCTGGTCGAATAGATCCGGATCCCGTGCTGCTTCCACAGGGTGTTGGCTTTCAGGGGCTTCCAAAGAATCGAGCTCGGTCTGAACCTGGCCTTCAGGCGCCGTCGCCAGCGCGACCATCGGTAATCGAATCGGCTGTCCCTGAAAACTATAGCCCGGTGCCAGTGTTTCCCCAACGACCGCGTGCTCAGGAATCTCTTGCCCTTCCAGAACTTTGTGGGTCTTTTCGTTGAACACTTCACCAGCAGGCACCACATGGTGACTCAACCCAACTCTTCGACAGATTTCACTACAGGCCCCCTGGAAGCCTTCAATTTGCTTGATCAGCTTGGTCTGCTGAGAACGCACAGCGGCGCGATGAAGCGCAAAGACGTGATCCATGATTCCCACCAGAACCTCCAACCATTCCCGCTCGCCACGCCGATGTTTCTCCACCTCGAGCCGGAGGTGATCCCGCTCTCTTGTGTCGGCTTTCTCAGTGATTTCAATGAGTCGATCGGTTTCCGCCTGCGTCCGGTTCGCCAAATCACCCGCCGTTTTGACAACGGATTCACAGCGACCTTGGATTTCCTGCCACTGTACACTAGCGCTCGACACGAGCTCTCCCACAGACTCCAGCTGCTGGATTTGCTCTAAGGTTGACTTCAGTTGAGTCCCATCGAAACGGCGCGATTCCTCTCGAAACTCGGCCAGAAAAGGCAAAACGCCAAAAAAGATTCCCAGCCCGACGCAAGAGACCAGAATAGCCAGATTCGATCCCGATGGCTGATAGTCGCTCATGACAAGGATCCAACCCGCGACCACAACCAATAGAAGGTCACCAACAAAGAATGGCCATTTCTTGACCTGAGGAGCTCCGAACGAATTTGCCATGGGCACAGAGGCTATCGCCCACGGAACAAACTGCAAAAGAAAATTGTTCCAGAGGAATAGCTGGTCAAAGGAGTCGCCAACTCCTATCGTTGCAGCATTATGACCGCCCTCAGTTCTCGCTCATTTCGATCCAGGTGCGTGGCGCTCAGCGCAATAGTCGGACTCGCCTTCAGCCTCTCGATCCAGGCGGCCGAAGATCGCGACACCAAGGTTCGAAACGACAAATCGAAGGTCGAAGCGGGAGGCAACTGGATTTACAACGACTTCCAAAAAGCACTCGATCAAGGGCGCCGCGAGGGCAAACCAATCTTGGTTACGCTCCGCTGCATCCCCTGAGCAGCTTGTTCTGAGTTTGACGGGCAGGTTGTCCGTCTAGAATCCGAGCTAAGAGGAGTCATGGACCAATTTGTGCGGGTGCGCCTGATCCAGTGCAACTCGCTTGACCTTGACCTCTTTCAATTCGACTACGATCTCACTTTCGCGGCGTTCTTCCTGAATGCTGATCGCACGATTTACGGCCGATTTGGCACACGATCGAGCGACACAGACGCATCGAAAGATATCTCGATCACAGGATTCAAGAAAGCGATGGAGGGCGCTCTTGAACTCCACAAACACTTCCCGACTCACCGAGACGTGCTTCAGGCGAAAACAGGCGCTCCAGCCAAATTCAAGATTGCCCAAGATTTCCCCTCGTTGACCGGCAAATACTCGCCATTCCTAGACTACAAGGGGCAAGTCAGCCGAAGTTGCATCCATTGCCATATGCTCGGAGAAGCTGCTCGCAAAGATGCGCGCGGTACGGGTTCCATGACAGATAAGACCATCTACCCCTGGCCGATGCCCAACATCGTCGGACTGACTTTTGATCCTCAGGAGCGGGCCACGATCAAAGCAGTCGCACCGGGCTCTCCCGCTGCCGCCGGAGGCTTCCGATCTGGCGATGAGCTCATACGATTCGAGAAGCAGCCGATGTTATCAATCGCGGACGTCCAATGGGTCCTCCACCAATCGAATCCACCCCAAACCCTCCGAGCTACCGTCCTCCGGAACCAGGAGGAGCACTCGGTAAGCCTCCAATTGTCCAAGGGATGGAGACATCCGAGCGATCTCTCATGGCGAACCACAAGTTGGGATCTACGACGTGTCGCCACAGGT
Organism: uncultured Verrucomicrobiota bacterium; assembly: GCA_964342405.1. Lineage (GTDB taxonomy): Bacteria > Verrucomicrobiota > Verrucomicrobiia > Limisphaerales > AAA164-E04 > UBA2970. The sequence continues at coordinate 15,644 of CAYFGX010000025.1, forward strand.
GGACTGCTGCTTAAGTCACTGACCGAGCCTCAGAGGAGCGCTGCGGGAATCCAGCAGGAACAGCTCGGACTCAGAGTGGAGCATGTCGGGCAATACGGTGCTCATGCAGTCGCCAAGAAAGCTGGGTTCAGAAAGAACGACATTATCATTTCCTTCGACGGGATTAAATCCAACGTCCGCGAGACAGAGCTCTTCGCCCACGTTCTTCGAAATCGCCCCAGCGGATCCAACGTACCTGTCACCGTCCTGCGCGGGGGAGAGCGGAAGCACTTCCGATTGAAGATCCAGTAGCTTAGATCCCCCCAGGTTCTTTGCCCCTGAGCGCTTCAAGTGAGCCCTAAGCCGGTTTTCCTGAAAAAGGGGCAAAAAGCTCAAAAAACTTGTTACTTTTGATTTGTCTGGGCCCTTCAATCCAGGCAATCTCTCCGCCTTTATGCGGCAATTGAACGTGGCAATCATCGGAGGCGGAACCGTCGGTAGCGGGGTGTACAAGGCCCTGCGTCGCAACGGTGCTCTGATGGCAGCTCGGATTGGGGCGCGTCTGCGAGTCAACCACGTCACGGTGCGCAACAAGCGCAAACAACGCACCGTCCGCTTTGACAACAAGATTGTTAGCACGAATTGGAAAGCGGCGATCGAGGATCCCAAGACCGACATCGTCCTCGAACTCATCGGCGGTACCAGCACGGCAAAGCAAATCGTAGAGCTGAGCCTCAAGCTGGGTAAACCCGTCATCACAGCCAACAAGGCGCTCCTCTCCGAACATGGCGAGGAGCTTTTCGAGCTTGCGGCAGCAAATGGTGCCGGACTTTATTACGAAGCAAGTGTTGCAGGTGGTATTCCCATCATCAAAGCACTTCGAGAGAGCTTCGTCGGGAACCAATTCACCGAGATTTACGGCATCTTAAACGGCACCTGTAACTACATCCTCACTCGAATGGAAGCTGAGGGAGGACAATTCGAAGACGTTCTGTCTGACGCCCAGGCCAAGGGTTACGCAGAGGCGGAGGCTTCGCTCGACGTCGACGGATTCGACGCCATGCACAAGACAGGGCTCCTCGCCTCACTAGCACACGGTTTTTGGGTGCCACCCAGCGCCATTCACGTGGAAGGCATTCGCGAGATCACGACTCTAGACATCGAATTTGCAGCAGCCCTGGGTTATAAGATCAAACTTCTGGCGACGATCTGTCCTGTCAAAAAGAAGAAGGGATCAAAAGGGACAAAAGGCTCAGCCCCCCAAGTCCAAGTGTCCGTCTGCCCCACCCTGATTCCCGCTTCTCATGTGTTGGCCAGTGTGAGCGGGGTTTTCAATGCTGTTTACGTCAACGGAGACGTGGTCGGTGAGACCTTGCTTTACGGACAGGGAGCCGGTCAGGATGCCACCGCGAGCGCCGTCCTAAGCGACGTCGCTGATGCCGCACTGGATCTCGTAAAAGACAAGGTGGTGCGAATTCCTCCTTTCGTGCCGCATTCCAGCGAGAACCAAGTTCTGCCTTGGAAGGATGTCGAAAGCGAATACTACATGCGCCTGACCGTCACCGACAAACCGGGCACCATGGCAAGAATCGCCTCCGTGCTCGCAAAGGCAAAGATCGGAATTTCATCAATCGTCCAGCCCGAGGGACACGAGGGCGATACCGTGCCCTTGATCCTCATGATTCACGACGCAACGACGGGTGCCATGGAGCAGGCACTCAAACAGATCAGCCGACTCAGTGTCGTCAAATCGCCCCCGAAGTTGATCCGCGTTGAACACTTTCATTGACGCCATGCCTACGTTCCCCCAACTCGAAACCCCAGGTCGCTGGCAAGGCATTATCCATCGCTACGCCGAACACCTCCCCGTCACCGAGGCTACGCCAAGGATCACCCTCTGCGAGGGCAATACGCCCCTCGTATCTGCCGAGAATTTCGTCGAAGCGATCGGCGGAAAGTTTCACTTGTTCCTGAAGTATGAAGGCCTCAATCCGACGGCCTCATTCAAGGATCGCGGGATGACCATGGCCATGAGCAAGGCCTGCGAAAAAGGCGCCCAGGTTGTCGCGTGCGCCAGCACAGGGAACACCTCAGCCGCAGCGGCAGCCTATGCCGCCAAAGCAAAGATTAAATGCGTGGTCATCCTCCCGCACGGCAACATTGCCATGGGCAAACTTTCCCAAGCACTGATCTACGGTGCAGAGACCATCGCGATCAACGGGAATTTTGACGACGCCCTTCGCATCGTGAGAGAACTCGGTGAAACAGGTCAGGTTGAAGTGGTCAACAGCATTAACCCGGTTCGCATCGAAGGCCAGAAGACCGCAGCATTCGAAATCTGCGACCAATTGGGTCGAGCACCCGATTTTCATTTCCTTCCCGTCGGAAATGCGGGCAACATCACAGCCTACTGGAAAGGCTTCAAAGAGTACTTCGATCACCAAAAGGTCGACCGTAAGCCAAAGATGTGTGGCTACCAAGCCGCAGGTGCTGCCCCCATCGTAGACGGACAACCGATTGCCAATCCCGAGACCGTGGCTACGGCGATCCGAATCGGAAACCCAGCTAGCTGGGAGGCCGCCAAGAATGCGGCCCTTGAATCAGAGGGCCACATCGACAAAGTTACCGACGACGAGATCTTGCATGCCTACAAGACAATCGCTCGATCCGATGGCGTTTTCGCGGAACCAGCGAGCGCAGCCCCACTCGCGGGCATCATGAGGGCTGCGAAGAACAATCTCATTCCTGAAGGCAGCGTCGTGACCGCAACGATGACCGGGCACGGTCTCAAGGATCCTGACCGCGCGCTTTCGACCGCGGGCACGGAACCCACTCTGGTTGAACCCGATACCGCCGCCGTCCTCAAGGCGATCGGTATGTAGGGCTCCTTCGTCTAGCATCAAATCTCAATGGCACTGATAGTTCAAAAGTACGGCGGCACCTCCGTCGCCAATACGGACCGCATCAAGAACGTCGCCCAGCGCGTGGCAGACTACCACAAGAAAGGCGATCAAGTGGTGGTCGTGGTATCGGCTATGGGCGGTGTCACCGATCGTTTGATCGGGCTCGCCCACGATATCATGCCCGTCCCTACCGAACGGGAAATGGATATGCTCTTGGCAACAGGAGAACAGACGACGATCGCGTTGATGGCCATGGCCTTGCACACTCTGGATGTCTCGGCCGTCTCTCTCACCGGAGCTCAAGCCGGTATCGTCACCGATGGCGTCCACACCAAAGCCAAAATCAAGAACATCACCCCCAGCCAAGTGCACCACATGCTCGATGCTGGAAACGTCGTGATCGTGGCTGGCTTTCAGGGGCAGACAACGGAAGGGAATATCACCACCTTGGGCCGCGGCGGATCCGACCTCACAGCAATCGCCATCGCATCTGCCGTCAAAGCAGACCTCTGCCAAATTTACACCGACGTCGACGGTGTCTACACCACGGACCCGAGAATCGTCTCCACGGCGAAGAAACTCGAGGAAATCTCCTACGATGAAATGCTCGAGCTCGCCAGCTCCGGAGCTAAAGTCATGCAGAGTCGATCGGTCGAGTTCGCCAAAAAATTTGGTGTTCCCTTTGAAGTCCGCTCGAGTTTGAACCAGAATCCAGGAACTATCGTGAAAGAAGAAACCGCCAACATGGAAAACGTCGTCGTTCGCGGCGTGTCGCTCGACAAGAACCAGGCCAAAGTCACATTGGTCGGTGTTCCTGATCGTCCGGGAGTCGCGGCCAAGATCTTCCAGGCACTCAGCGACGCCGCGGTGAACGTGGACATGATCGTCCAAAACGTTGGCCATGCAACGGACCCAACCACGGACTTGTCTTTCACCGTCGACCGCACCGACTTGATCAAGTCGCAGGGTGTGATTCACTCACTGAACAAAGAAATCGGATTCACCGAGGTGGTTGCCCAAGAAGAAATGGGCAAGCTCTCAGTGGTGGGGGTTGGGATGAAGAGTCACTCTGGGATTGCCGCCAAGCTCTTTGAGGTCCTTTCGGAACAAGGCGTGAATATCGACATGATTTCTACCAGTGAAATCAAGATCTCCGTCGTGATCTCGCTTTCCCATGCAGAAGAAGCTCTCAAAGCCGCTCATGACGCTTTCATAGGTTAAAAACCCTCGCCTGCTGAGCGGCCACCGAGCTTCGAATCACCATCCGGCAGCATCCCGAATGCGAGACCCCACTGTCCCGCATTCGGCGACGTGCGGCTTCCCCACACTGAACCTTTTTCTCCTTCCTGCTCCAATTCGGAGCATTCCGCCCGAATTCAAGCCCAGTCCGCTTTGGCATGCGAAATGCCTCAGGCATTCTAGAAAGTTGAAACAATGCAACTCAACACGGGTAAGTATTCAAAATTGAATCTTTTGGCACCAACTCCGTCCAACTAAACAACAAGAACACAAGATGAGCACAGCCCCTTTCTCCCTCCTTTACGTAGCGTTGACAGCCATGCTAGCGGTGGCCCCCGTCGAGAGCGTCAAAGCCGAGGGCAAATTCACACTCCAATCAACCTCAAACCACAGCTTCTCACCGGAGGGCTCTATCAGTATCAGCAACGTCAATGGTTCGATCTCCATCGAAGGGTGGGATAAGGCCGAGGTGCAGATCGAAATCACGAAGAAAGCAAAGTTTTCCGAAGACATCGAGGGAGCAACCGTTTCCAAGAAAGTGTCCAACGACTCTATTTCACTCAAGAGCCAACTCAAAACCAACCGAAGAGGATTTCTCGGGCTACGCCGCAAGTCGTCGACGGCATCCATCAGCTATCGGATCCACGCCCCCCGGACGGCAACGATCAAGCGAGTCAAGAGCGTGAACGGTCCCATTCGTGTTCAGCAGTTCGATGGCGTCGTGAAGGGCTCGACAGTGAATGGACCAGCGGAGCTCTCGAATCTCACCGGAGATATCGAAGTCTCTACCGTCAACGGAGCCATCAAGGCGCAATTATCCAACGACATACAAGCTCCAGAGATCGAACTCGATACGGTCAACGGGAGTATCGAGTTGCAGTTACCGGAAAGTACGAGCGCTAGGTTTCGCGGCAAATCCATCAATGGGGATATCCGCAACGACTTTGGACTCGACGTAAAGAAGAAGTTCCCGATCGGGAAACAGCTCTCCGGCAAAACAGGGACCGGAGAGGCCGAAATCGAGCTGAGCACAGTCAACGGACGAATTGTGATTAAGAAATTGTAAGGGTTTTCCCCTTACCATTCACGACGACATAAGTCGGGAAGCAACCCTCTGAAGGCTTTGCGCTGAAAGAAAAACCGCCATCAATAGAACATTCTTCCGTTTGTTTGGAACTTAGGATCAGCGACTCGCCACCAGCTTTACTTTGACGAACGGCTCAAATTTTCGCACATTTTTCCTGCTCATGCAGAAACTTATCACGACCGCACTCGTTCTCGGCACGGGATTAGTCATCGGACTTCATGCACAAGCCACCCCTGGCCGAAATGTGAAACCCATGTCGCTGAACGACTGCATTCAGGTCGCGCTCGAACACAACCTGTCTCTGAAGGTAGAGCGAATCAACCCGGATATCGCCTACTCAAACTTGCGGATTGCCTACGCGGGATGGGACCCGAGCTTCAGCACCTCCTTTAACCATAACTTCCGGCAACAACCGGGCAACGTTGACGAATTTGGCCGAACAATTCCCGGAACAACGAGTGACACAGACTTCTTGAGCTCGGGCATTTCAGGCACGCTCCCAACCGGGCTGGGTTACAGCATCCAGGGCAACGTATCCGATACGACGTTCGAATCCTCTTTCATCGATCCCGTTACGGGTCTCCCAATCTCGGTTGGCTCCGAAAACTCGAACGGTAGCATCCAGATCAACATGACCCAGCCGCTTCTCCGAGGGATGCTCATCGACAACACCCGCCTGAACATCAAGCTGAGCAAGAACGACTTGAAATTCTCCGAGCTCGGCATGGTCTGGCAGGTCATGAATGTAGTCTCTCAGGTTGAACAAGCTTACTACGATCTGATTGCCGCTGACGAGAACGTCAAAGTGCAGGAGAAAGCCGTTCAACTAGCAGAACGCCTCTTGAGTGAAAACCGAAAGCGAGTCGAAGTGGGAGCCATGGCACCGCTCGACGAAAAGCAAGCGGAGTCCCAATACGCCAGTGCCCGGGCAACACTCTTGCAAACCCAAGGAAACCTGGCTCGTAGTCAGAACGCATTGAAGAATCTCCTCAGCGACGAATACCTCACCTGGCAAGATACGACCATCAATGCGACCGAACTTCTCCGGGCCCTCCCAATCGCCTTCAGTCGGCAAGACAGTTGGCACAAAGCGATGACACTCAGACCTGATCTTCAACAGCAGCGTCTTAACCTGGAGCGCAATGGGGTTCTCGTGAAGTTCAACAAGAATCAAGTGTTACCTCAGCTCGACGTGGTGGGCAGTTTTGGATACTCCGGCGGTGGTCGAGGCATCGGAGTTTCCGGCGTGCTCGGCCAGTTCCGACGTCAGGAAAACCCCATCTGGTCCGTTGGCGGTCGCTTCTCCGTTCCAATCGGAAACCGCGTGGCACGGAACAACTTGAAAATCGCGCGAGCTCGTGAGGAACAATCCATTCTCAACCTGAAGCAAGTCGAACAGAATATCATGGTTGCGGTGGAGAACGCCGTTACCTCTGCTCAAATCAGTTTGCAACGCGTCGACGCTACCCGACAGCAGCGAGAGTTCGCCGAAGCCGCACTTGAGGCCGAGGAAAAGAAACTCGAGAATGGAAAAAGCACGAGTTTCTTCGTGCTCCAGTTGCAGCGAGACCTCACTCAATCTCGTTCACAAGAGATTCAGGCCCTGACAGACTATAACAAGGCTGTATCAAACCTCTCGCTCCTCGAGGGCGGTATTCTTCAGACTCGCGAGATCAGTCTCGAAGTCGAATAGCGGCTTATCCTTACTGAAGGTCATTTGCCCTATTTGCCGTGCCGTATCGACTTGTACCTGAGACGCCCTTAGCCTGGTTCGTCTACTTTGTTTTTCGACTACTCTTTAGATTCCGTGCCTACGGAGGGGAAGATCTCGATGAGAAGGGTCCTGTCCTCCTCATCCCCAATCATGTTTCGTGGATTGATTTCCTCTTTCTCGGAGTCTGCCTAAAGCAAGATTGGAGATTCGTCACTTCCGCGACGACTGCTGAAGCCAGTTGGGTGCATCGTCGCATCATGCGCAGCAAACGCGCCTTTCCAATCGATACCACCTCACCGTACGCCCTCAAACAGATCGCTGCCTATCTCAAATCCGGCGGCAGGCTCGTACTCTTTGCCGAGGGACGTATCACCACAACGGGCTCTCTCATGAAGCTCTACGAGGGATCAGGATTTCTCCTCCTACGCTCGCACGCCAAAGTGATCACCTGCTACATTCGAGGGGGCAATCGATCCAAGCTATCCAAGCAAAAGGGATGGACCGAATGGTTCCCGCGCGTTTCGCTGCACTTTAGCCGCGCCCAAGAGCCTCCGGCCCGCATCTACTCGAGCAACATTGCGGAACGAAAACACCTCACCTCATGGCTGCGAGATTCCCTAGTGAAGCAGCAATTCAATATTGAGACCGAATTCGGAGACAAAACGGTTTTAGATGCCATCGTCTCAAACCGCTACCGACAACCCAAACTCAGCGTTCTCGGCGACGTTACCTACAAAGAACTCTCGTACGATAAAGTAGTGGTTGGGGCCGAAGTTCTGTCGCAGCAATGGAGCCATACTCTCGGTGACGACGATCAGCGAATCGGGCTTCTCCTTCCCAATGTCAATGCGACACCGGTCACACTACTCAGTTTGTGGGCAGCAAAGAAAGTCCCCGCCCTCCTCAATTACTCCAGTGGCCCCAGCACCATGCTGGCATGCTGTCGTCTTGCCTCCATCAAGACAGTCCTGACCTCTCGCCTTTTCCTCGAACGAGCCCGCCTGGATCTCTCTGAAATGGAAGAAGCCGGCCTGCGCATTCTTTATCTAGAAGACATCCGATCGAACATCACAGCCAAACAGAAATTGAGTATTCTGTTTAAGCAGAGGATTCGTCGCCCCTTTCAATCTCTGGCAACCGATCCGAACTCCGTGGCTGCGATACTCTTCACGAGCGGCTCTGAGGGCGTTCCCAAAGGAGTAGAACTCACCCACGCGAACCTCATTGCCAACATTCGGCAAATGCTCGCCGTCATTGATATCACCGACCAGGACCGCGTGTTCAACGCCCTTCCGATGTTCCATAGCTTCGGCCTGACAATCGGAACCCTTCTCCCGTTGGTCCGTGGCCTGTTCGTCTTCCTCTACCCTTCTCCTCTCCACTACCGAATGGTGCCGGCTCTCGTCTACGATCAAGACTGCAGCATCCTCCTCGGGACAAACACCTTCCTCAATGGATATGCGAGAAAGGCACATACCTACGATTTTCATACCCTGCGCTACCTCTTCGCCGGGGCCGAGAAAACACAGGCGAGCACATTCGAAGCCTGGGCATACAAGTACGGCATTCGCATCCTAGAAGGCTACGGAGCCACGGAGTGTAGCCCGTGCATTAGCGTCAATACTCGAATGGAAGCCAAGGTGGGTTCAGCCGGGCGGCTTCTCCCGACCATTGAACACCGTCTAGAGAAGGTGCCCGGAGTTGATCAAGGAGGCCGACTTTTCGTTCGGGGCCCAAACGTCATGAAAGGCTACCTAAACGAGGAAGCCAACCAAGCGTTCCAAAGCCTGAAGGGCTGGTATGATACAGGTGATATCGCCGACATTGACCTGGAGGGATTCGTCCACATTCTTGGTCGCTTAAAACGCTTTGCAAAAATCAGTGGAGAGATGGTCAGCCTCACTGCAATCGAAGAATCTCTCTCAGGACAGTTTCAGCATCTCGGACTCCGGGCCGAGGTCGCCATCTTGGCAGAACCGGATGATCGAAAGGGAGAAAAGCTCATCGCGATCGTGAATCACGCCGAGATCACACTAGAAGCGATTCGCGACGTCTTGAACGAAACGGGTCACTCAAACTTGAGCGTGCCGCGACAACTCGAATTTGTTCAAACCATCCCAAAGCTCGGCTCTGGAAAAATCGATTACCGAAGCCTCCAGCAAACTCTCACGGAACAGAGTGAGTCGGCCGGGCAGACAAAGTGAGGCGCCCCGTCACCGTTTCTCCGCCAACTCAAGTCCAACACGAATCAAGAGATGGCTAGCCTCCGAAAGCAATAAAACCGGAGCGCCTTCAGGAAGAAGACCGCTCCGGTCGTTCGATTATCGCAGGGACGCTTAAACGCCAAGCAGCGAACAGATCACGCCTTTCTGAGCGTGAAGCCGATTCTCTGCCTGATCAAAGATCGTGTTAGCGTGCGCTTCAAGCGATTCTTCAGAAATCTCCTTGCCGCGATAAGCGGGCAAGCAATGCATCACTAAGACCGAGCTCTTGGCGAGCCCGACGGTTTTCTCATTGATCTGAAATCCTTGGAACTGACGAGCTCGCTCCTCAGCTTCTTCTTCCATTCCCATCGAGACCCAGACATCCGTGTAGAGAACATCTGCTCCCTCCGCGGCGGAAGCAACGTCGGACGTCACCAGCACTTTGCCCCCGACCCGTTCGAGCAACTCTCGGCTTGGTTGAAAACCCTCTGGGGCCGCAATGCGGAGCTCAAATCCAAATTTGCTGGCCGCATAAACCCACGAAGTGGCCACATTGCAGGCCCCATCTCCCACAAAGGTCACGACACGATCTTCGATCGAGCCCAGCTTCTCTTGCATCGTCAAGAGATCCGCCATGATTTGGCAGGGATGCGCATGATCGGTGAGCGCATTGATCGTCGGGATATCACTGAACTCCGCGAAGTCAACGATCTCCTGATGGGCGAAGGTCCGAATGACCGCACCATGAATCATTCGCCCTAGCACTCGAGCCGTATCTTTGATTGGCTCCCCCCGGCCCAACTGGAGTTCACGGGCGCTCAAGAACATGGCACGCCCACCCAACTCACGGATTCCTACCTCAAAAGACACCCGAGTACGAGTGGACGACTTGGAGAAAATCAGCCCCCAAGTTTGCCCTTTCAACGGCTGTAAACTTTCATCCCCCCGACTGGCTTTCAACTCTACCGCACGGTTCAGCATCGCCTGCAATGCCTCGTGACTGTGTTCCTCTAGACTTAAGAAATGTTTGGTCATATCAGTCTTTGGATAGTTTTTTTCAAAATCGATACTGCCTCTAGCACTTGTTCCTCTGACACGTTCAGCGGAGGCAAGAAGCGGATTACATTCGTTCCAGCAGGGATGACGATGAGCCCTTCATTCTGAAGAGCGACAACCATTTGAATGGAGAGCGGTCGGTCCGCCGCAAACCGTTCTGTAAAACCGTCGGCCAACTCAACGCCCAGCATCAGCCCCAAGCCTCGAACTTCCTGAATAACTCCCGGATACTCGGCCTGTAAGCCTTTGAGCGCTTGGTAGAAGGCCTCGCCCACTTGCCTCGCGTTCTGGGCTAGGTCTTGTTGCTCAATCTCATCCAGTAGCGCGAGACCTACCGCAGAGGCCAATGGCGTTCCACCAAAGGTCGTCCCGTGGCTTCCCGGACCAAGAACATCACTGTGCCGCTCGTGAATCCACACCGCCCCCATTGGAAAGCCGCCCCCGAGCGATTTCGCCATCGAAATCCCATCCGGCAAGAAAGGCTTCTCTAAGTGAACCCCCTCAAGAATTCGTTCAAAGCTCTGAAACGTCCCGGTTCGAAAGTGCCCACACTGAACGCCATCAAAAAGAAGCAACAATCCCCTGTCATCACAGAGCTTCCGCAATCCTAGCAAGAATTCAGGAGTCGCCGGGTTAATCCCGCCTTCTCCTTGAATCCCCTCGATCATCACGGCTACCGTGGCAGGGCTAATCGCCTTCTCCACCGCGGCAAGATCATTAAACGGAACGTGGGTAAACCCTGGAAGCAAGGGCTCAAATCCCGTTTTGACCTTTTGCTGACCGGTCGCGGAGATTCCTGCCATGGTTCTCCCGTGAAACGAGTTCAGGCAGGTGATGATCTCAAAACGTCCGGACTCACTCCCAACTTTTCGAGCAAGCTTGATCAAGGTTTCGTTTGCTTCGGCGCCGCTGTTGCAGAAAAAGCACTTACCTGGGGCGATGTTCTTAACTAAGCGTTCCGCAAATCGCCCCTGCAGATCATGATAGTAGAGATTGGAAACGTGAACCAAGCGAGCGGCCTGCGTTGCGATCGCCTGAGTGAGCGCCGGATGAGAATGCCCCAAGGAGCACACGGCAATCCCCGCTCCCATATCAAGGTAACGCCGATCATCTTCATCCCATACGTAGCACCCCGTTCCCCGGGACAACACCACGTCAAAGCGCCCATAGGTGGGCACGACATAATCGGTGAAGCGTTGTTTGATGGCAGCACTCGTTGAGTCACTGCTACCTGTCGTTCCTTGTTCTAGCGTACTCATGGAATCACCTGCGTTCCGACACCTCGGTCGGTAAAAATCTCTAACAAGACGGCGTGATTCACTCTGCCGTCCACCAGCGACACCTTGTTCACTCCGGCTTCAATAGCGCCAACCGCGCTATCGATCTTCGGGATCATACCCGTTCCAATAACCGAGTCGGCCTTCAGCTGCGCGACATCGGCGACAGATAAGACACTGATGAGACTGTCCAAATCCTCCGGATCTCTCATGAGACCGGGAACATCACTCATGAATACCAAGCGGCGGGCTTTCAAAGCGATCGCGAGCTCGGCAGCAACCAAGTCTGCATTACAGTTGTAGAGATGTCCTTCATGCCCTCGAGCGGTTGGGCTAACCACGGGCGTGACACCGTTCTCAATGGCCGAGAGAATGGGAGCCGTATCGATTGAGGTGATCTCACCAACGAACCCGAGATTGTAGCTTTCACCTTCGGGCGTTTGGAAGAGCTTCTGCCGACAATGCAGAATATCTCGACCAGGAATCCCCTGAGCTTCGCCACCTAACTCTCGGATGGTCGATACAATCTCTGGGTTGAGCTGATCAGAAAGAACGCGATCGACAAGGTTTACGGACTCTTCGTCGGTCACCCGATGTCCTTGGATAAACTCTGGGTTCAAGCCTTCTTCCTTCATGGCTCGACTAATCGCTTTCCCCCCTCCGTGCACCACGACAGGGTTGATTCCAACGGCCTCCAGAAAAACAATATCGCGCGCGACACCAGTCCGAACTGCAGGATCGGGAGAGTCCATAAAACTTCCCCCATATTTCACGACGAAGGTCTCACCATGAAATCTCTGAATGTAGGGCAACGCCTCTAGCAACGTTGCCGCCTTGTCGATTAGTGCTTGCACCTATTTAGCCTCCCAATGCTGCAGGGTTTGAGATATCACCCTTATTAAAGTCCACATACTCCTCTGTCAGGTCGCATGTGTGGATCACGGCATGCCCCTTGCCCAGGTTCAAGTTGATATGAAGATCGAACTCTTTGCGCGCGACTTCGGCACACAAACGTTCAAAGGTAACCCGAGTCGGCTTACCCTTTTTCAGGGAGAAGACCAATGAGTCAGATCCAGGAGCGCTGTAGGCAACATCAATCTTCTCTTCTACGATGAGTGCAGGCGAGTATCCGAGCGCATCGAGGATTCGCCCCCAATTCGGATCTCCTCCACACCAGCTAGTCTTCACCAACATGCTGTTGGCAACACATCGTCCAGCGGCTCTTGCATCGGCGTCATTCTTTGCACCGGAGACCCGGACGGTGACGAACTTCGACACGCCCTCACCATCCCTTACCATCATCTTGGCCAACTCCATACAAACCTCAATCAAGGCAGCCTCGAATGCTTTATAAAGGGCTGAGCGAGCCGACTTGATCTCTTTATTCGCCGCTTGCCCGTTAGCAAGAATCAGCACCGTATCATTCGTGCTCATGTCTCCGTCAACCGTGACTGAGTTAAAGGAAACCCCAACCGCTTTGGTTAAAGCCTGTTGCAACAATGGCTGTGCAATTGATGCATCCGTCGTCAGAAAAGAAAGCATGGTCGCGTGCAATTCACCTTTCTTCGGAAGCTTACCATCCGGCGTCATGTAGGGATCAATCATGCCCGCTCCTTTGGCGATGCCTCCAATGCGAATTGGGCCGCTTGCCGTGCTCATCTCAACGGCGAATTCCTTGGGATGGGTATCGCTGGTCATGATGGCTTCAGCTGCCGCGGTATCCGCCACTGGACCTTGGCTCATGGCTTTAGCTGCCGCGCGAATACCCCGATTCACATTAGGCATAGGCAAGGGCAACCCAATTCGCCCTGTGGATGCCACGTAGACATAGGAAGGATCCACGCCCAAACTCTTTGCCGCCGTTTTGGCCATCGTCTCGGCATCCTTCTCACCTCGCTCCCCGGTGCATGCGTTAGCATTTCCAGAGTTGACCACAATAGCCTGACCGAGCCCTTTCTTGATTTGCTGCAAACAACGCTTCACAGGCGCGGCACAAATCTGGTTTGTCGTGAATAAACCGGCAACAGCACAGGGTTGCTCGGAAGCAATCATAGCCAGATCGAGATCGACCGACTTATTGGACCCTTTCCCTGTTCCCAGTCGCTTGACATCGCAATACACGCCCGCAGCCCGGAATCCTTGCGGAGCGGTTACTGAACCGGAAATCGATTGAAACAATGACGCCATAGGAAATAAAAAGCCACAGGGTTAACTGAAGGAGAAAGGAAGCTAAAGAAAGGCAGGAACCAACAGAGCTTCAACTAAGAAACTCTGTCCGAAGGCTCCAAAGGCGAACTGTCGCGGAAATCCACGTCATGCAAGATGAGACAAAATCAAGGATCGATAGGAATGTCAATCTCGATCTAGCTCCTAGACAAATCGTCACAGAACAGCAGGAGGTCCGGGCGCGCCCCATCTCTACTTGATTTTGACCAGCGACAGGAAAGCGTGTTACATACTCCCCTGAGAGCCGGCGTTGTAGCCAACTGTTTAAGGACCAGTTTTCAAGTCATGACGGAATCCGTGGAAGCCAACAAGAAAAGCCTTTGGCAGCGCTTCGTACACGGGAGCGCACCCTGCAGGACTCGATTCCGAATTCTCGGAGTCGCCCTAGGAGCGTTCCTCGTCTTCAAGTTCTGGCTCATTCCGATCAAGGTGGTTGGCTTCAGTATGTTTCCAACCTACAAGCCAGGCGAAATCAACTATATCAACCGGCTCGCCTTCTCCTCACGCCCCCCGCAAAGAGGCGACGTCGTCTCGATCGCCACCACTGGACAGCAAGTAACGATTTTAAAACGGATTCTCGGCGTACCAGGGGATCAGGTCTATATGAGAGATGGGATTGTTAAGGTCAACGGCGAGACAATCGACGAACCCTACCTTCTCAAGCAAGAGGGACGATCGACAAACAAAAGGGTGAAACTGGGGGAGGATGAGTATTGGGTGGTTGGCGACAATCGGATGATTTCGGAGTTTCGCAAGATTCACCTTCGGCACATCTTAGGGAGCCCCTTATTTTGAGTCTGGCCAAGCCTGTCACCCTTCTGGCTTTGATCGCCGGCCTCGGCTACTGGGCCTGGACCGTGTTTTTCCCCTCACCGGAGGAACAGATCAAGACCGCGCTCATGGAACTCGCCCAAGCCGCCTCGTTTCCTTCCAATGAGAAGAATCTGGCTCGCCTGGGAGCCATTAACAAAGTCCCCACCTTTTTTCACACGAACGCAGTCGTCCGGATCGACAACGATCGCTATTCTGGCTCACTCCGCGGAAAACAGGAGATTCGGCAGGCTGTAGCGGGCTCCCGCACGGTCGCGAGCTCACTCAAGATTGAGCTCACCGATCCAAAGGTCACTCTCAAAAGCCCTTCGACCGCAACAGTGCTCATCACAGCAACTGTTTACGTGGACGGGGATCCGACCCCTCAAATGCAGATTCTGCGTTTCGAGATGATCGAAGGGAAAAGAAAGTGGTTAGTAAAAGAAGTCAACCCGATCGACTTAAATGACATCTAGGTTGAGAAAAGAAGAGAAATTGGGAAGAGGCAGATTTCAGCCTCATTCCCCAACAAAAACGGCCGAAGCCGCTCAATCCATAATTAGGATTTCGAGCTTTTCGCTTTCGTCTCGAGCTTTTTCCGTTTCAAATATCGCGTACGGCGGCGGCGTCTTCGCACCTTTCTGAGTTGCTGTCCCATAATTACTTAATCGTTTGATTCAAAAATTCCGAACCCGAGTTCCTACTATGAAGCCTACCCGGCAGGCAATCACTTTTTCAATTCAGCTCGTCCTGCTAGCCGCCATTTTCCTGAATTCTGGCTGCGCCTCGTCTGGAAAAGATGACAAACCGAGCGAGAAATACAGCACGCTCCGCCTCTTCGGAGCCGTCAAACCGGATCAAGCGGGACGCCATCAAACCGTTCCCGTCTACCGCCGAACGCCCATCATGCTGAGTATCGCGAATGAGCCGTTTCTCGATGAAGGCTATGTGATGGAGGCTTCTGTGGTTGAAGCGGTTGGCGGTTTTAGCCTGAGGATTCAGTACGACAAGCGAGGATCGGGCCTGCTAGAGAATGCGACCCATCGAATGCGAAACCAACACATCGCGATCCACAGTAATTTTCCGGAAGGACGATGGCTAGCGGCACCGGTCGTCAACAAACCGATTTCCAATGGATTGCTGGTTTTCACACCAGATGCTACTCGTGAAGAGGCCGAGCGGATCGCGGACGGCCTCAACCGCTTGGCCAAGAAGATCCGGAAACAGTAGTTCCCATGCCCTCGCACCAAGCGCGCTCAATTTCACTCGCGATCTCCCTGTTCACCGTCCCGCTCTCCCTCATCGGCGAGGTGCATTTTGCGTTTCCGACGTCGAACCACGCATTAATTGAGGAGGCTGGCGAAGAGGCATTCTTCGTCGGCACACCAGGAAGGACATGGGAAAGCGGTTCCTTCGGATGCGTTCGTTCTTCCGGCTACCAATTTCACGAGGGAGCGGACATTCGCGCCGTTCAGCGGGACAAACGAAACGAACCGACCGACCCCGTTCTCAGCACGGCCGATGGCTGGATCGTCTACACCAGCCACAAAGCAGGTCTTTCCAACTACGGAAAATACGTCGTCGTCGGACACAAAGTTGAAGGCCTTGAGATCTACAGCCTCTATGCCCACCTCAGTTCGATCCTCCCGGAGTGGAAACCAGGCAAATGGATCCACTCGGGGCAGCAAATCGGAGTCATGGGCAGAACCTCAAACACACGACAGCGCATTTCAAAAGAGCGGGCCCATCTCCATTTCGAGCTCACTCTCGTCATCAACGAACACTATCCAGCCTATTTCAAGAAGCTCTACCCGAAAGGCGTTAACGACCACGGAATGTGGAATGGACAGAATCTTCTCGGACTCGACCCGGCCGAGATACTCAAGAAGCAACACGAGCAACCCGACACGTTTAGTCTCAGAGACTACCTGAGAGAGAAGGAAGCCATGTTCAAAGTCCAAGTAACTCAACTTGATTTCCCTTGGGCCCGCCGCTACCTCCCTTTGACGTTAAGGCCAACCGATTTCCCAGCTGATCAAACCAATGCCTACGAAATCTCTTTCGACTTCAGCGGCCTCCCTTTTCAGATCAAGCCTCTGGTCATGCAGGAACTACCCAAAAAACAGGCATGGACACCCCTTGAGGTGAATGAAGAAATTCGAAGCGAACACCCCTGTCGCAAGCTCATCGTAAAGACGGGAGCCAAGTGGCGACTGACAGCAAAAGGGAAACAGCTCGTCGAACTCCTCCTCTTCCAAGGCCGTTAGGCACCGCCTACACAGCGACAGGAATTCGCTCCGCTCCCCCGTCACAATCAGACACGTCTCCCAGAGACGATCCTGCCCCGGCTCGTCGGACATCCGCCTGCCGGACCAGCGACCCGGTGATATCACGGCAAATGCTAATAAACTTCTCTTCCGTTAAATTGTGCGTTCGCTGACGCCAACTCAAGATTCCCCACTGCCTCCGCAAGAGACGACGCCCGAGTGGGAGCGCCACGATTGAGCCATCCTCAATCTCCTCCCGGGCCACCCAAGGCGCCATGACACCAACTCCCAAGCCAAGCTTAACCAACTCCTTGATGGCTTCCATACTACCGAACTCAATCATTGTATTGATTCCGATTCCATCACGACGGAAGAAACTTTCGATCATCCTAAAGGTCTGACTAGCCTTGTTGTAGAGCACGAACTTTTGCTTCGCGATTTCGTCACGGTTCACGTGCCCACTGCGCGCCCATTCATGATTGGCACTGACGATGAACATCAACTCATCCGTGAACAAAGGTCGAAAGCTCATCTTGTCGAGTTGTTCAGGCTCGAGACTAATTGCAATATCAATCCGATTGCTCACCAGGAGATCTACAGAATCTGAAACGTCCGCTGGCTCGATCGTGATCACACAATCTGGGTAAGCCTCCTTAAACTTTCGCAATACGGCGGGCAGGATATACTGGCACGTGGTCGTACTGGCGCCGATCCGAATTCGAGACTGTCCCCACTTGTTCAGCTGATCGAGAGACTCTCGAGCCCGAGTCATTTCACTCAGGATCCGTTCAGCATGAACGAGCAAAGTCTCCCCCGCTTGGGTCAAGAGCACCCGTTTCCCTACTCGGTCAAAGAGCCGACACCCCACGTCTTGCTCCAAGGCTTTAACTGAATGACTCACTGCGGATTGGGAGAGGAAAACTTCCTTCGCAGCGGTTGTAAATCCACCCGTTTTCGCCAATGCGACAAACGTCCTTAACTGTCTACTATCTATTGGCTGCACATCAATTGGCTCCGCTTTTCGGGCCAATCGACCAATCAGCAGACGACAAGCCAATCCTTCAAAAGAAGCGTGTCATTCAGGTGTCAGAAACGATGTTTCAACCCAATCAGAACAACACAACCAACTCATTATCAGTTAATTACAACACAATCAGGAGAGATGATATTTTTTCATCAAAAAACTCAGCCGGCCTTTAGCATTTCCCTTGCGTGTTTTCCAATCGCGAAAAAAAAGACAGCCCGAACAAAAACAACCATCCGCCACGAGAGCCAATGTAACCAGCTAAGTTCCGCTCCCAACCTTATGAACGGCAAGCAAGGGAGCGCACCGCCACGGTCGCCCCATTACTCGTCGGTTGCTTCGGGGATTGTGCGCAGCTGGACCGTATCCAGGACTTGTCCTTCATGCAGGACATTAGTGATGACGACGAGCCCGTCCCCAGGTGCAACCCGCTCTTCCTGAAGCAAGGTAGTGAAGGCGTGATCTATCACCACCTCTGGATCATCTCGAAGTTTCATGAAAATCGGAATGACACCCCACAAGAGTGCCATCTCCTGGTAAATCCGTCGGTCATCCGTAAACGCGTAGACCGGACTTCGAAGCGGGCGCAAAAGGGACAGAACTCGCGCCAAGTATCCGTTGCGGGTAAACACCACAATCCCGGCCCCACCCAGATCTTCCGCCAACACCACGGCAGATCGAAGGATCTTCGCTTTTGACGATTTGAGGTGCAGACCATCGTTGTGTGCATGATCCAGACTTTCCTCAATACTCCGAATCGTCCGATCGAGGATCTCCAAACATCGAATTGGATACTCGCCAATCGTGGTCTCCGCAGACAGCATCAAGCAATCCGCCCGTTCGATCACACCATTCGCCACGTCTGTGATTTCAGCACGAGTCGGGAAGGGCGATTTCACCATGGATTCCAAGAGGTGGGTTGCGATGATGACGGGGCGACCGATCTTCAGGCACAGCTGCACAGCTCTTCTTTGGATGATGGGAAGCTTTTCAAACGGCACCTCCACGCCCAGATCTCCACGAGCCACCATCAGGCCATCGGAAGCCTGGATGATCTCTTCTAGATTCTCAATCGCACTTTGATCCTCAATCTTCGCAATAATGCGAGCCTCGAACCCTGAATCACTCAGGAAACGGCGCATGAGGTCGATATCATCAGCCTGACGGACAAAGGACATCGCAAAGTAATCGACACCCAACTCGATTCCCAACTTGGAGTCCCGACGATCTTTCTGCGTCAGAGAAGGCAAACGGGTCGTTATTCCAGGCAGATTGATATGCCGGCGGCTTCCGAGCCTCCCCTCAATAAGAACTTCACAATGAAGGCAGTCCCCGTTCCGCTCTTGAATCTTGAGCTGAATCATTCCGCCATCAATGAGCAAGACCCCGCCGGGACTGACGTCATCCGCCAGACCTGGGTAATTCGTTGTCACGCGATGCCCCGAATCTGGATCCGTCGCCTCCCCATCACCCCCTTCTGGGCACAGCACCACCCGGTCCCCTTCTCTCAGGTCGATTGGCTGCTCCAGTGGCCCAGTTCGGACCTCAGGCCCTTTGATATCCATCATGACCGCAACCGAACATTTCAATTCCGCACTCACCGCGCGCACTCGAGAAACGATCGTTCGGCACCAGTCGTGACTGGCGTGCGCCATGTTCAACCGACATACGTTGCCGCCAGCGGTAAGGACCTGCCGCAACGACTCCTCCGATTCCGTTGCCGGTCCCACGGTAAAGATTACTTTGCTGTGTCGAATATTCATCACTTCCCAATGCCACGAAAGGCACCGATACTGGCACCGGAACTGCTAAATCGATCCCGATTCGCACCGATCACAGCACATGACCTGGCGAGACGAGACGATACAAGATGAAGCTGATCACCAAAAGCAGATTCACGATGGGGCAACGCCATTAGGCCTTGCGTGCTTGACACTTGTGACTGCGGTCAACGAAAATAAAAGTTTACCGTCATTTCGGTGACAATTAGAGGAAGAAGGACCCGCCCGCGCGGCAAAAGACGTAATGGGGACCGACAATTTACAGAGTCAAAGGTTTGAGTTTAAGTACATCATCAGCGAGCCAGTTGCACTGGCCATCCGAGATTTTGTACGCAGCTATCTCGTCATTGACGAATACGGAGCAACGCTCCCTAACCTGTCGTACCCGGTCCACAGCCTCTACCTTGATTCACCAGATTTGAAGCTCTACCATTCAACCATTAATGGAGACAAGAATCGCTTCAAACTGAGACTTCGCTTTTATGAGGATCGGCCAAAAGCTCCGGTCTACTTCGAAATCAAGCGGCGGGTCAACAACACCATTTCAAAACAACGTGGAGGCGTTGTGCGTGATGCCGTCGATATGATTCTCGCCGGTCAACTTCCGGCCGCTGATCAGGTCGTGTCCCGAGATCCCAAACAATACAAAGCCCTGCAGGAATTCTGCCGACTTGTTTCTGAGCTTCAGGCCATTCCCATCGCACACATTGCCTACTTGCGAGAAGCCTGGATGAGTCCACACGATAATTCCGTCCGTGTCACAATCGACCGACAGATCCGCTGTGAACCCGAACCCACGGCCAAGCTCACCACCAAGATGGTCAATCCGGTTTCCGTTTTCGGAGATTACCTCGTACTCGAGTTAAAGTTTACCAATCGATTCCCTGACTGGTTCAAAGAACTCGTTCGAGTCTATGACCTCATGCAATGTGGTGCGGCCAAATACGTTGACGGGGCAACCCTCGTCGGATCAGACCGTCTGAGCCGAGGACACGACCCTTTCTTTACTCCAAACCTGGTGAACCCAACACAAATCCAGAAGAACTCCCACCTCACTCGACGTGAGAAGATTCTGATGGCCGTCTCTTAGTTTCTTAGTTTCTCTCAAACGATCGTGAACTGGTTAATGCAAGGCGATTTCGGCACGATGCCGACGAATGTGCCGATGATGATGCTCGGTCTCTTACTGGCCTTCCTGACCGGGCATGTCATCGCGTGGGTTTATATCCTCACCCACAGCGGCCTCTCCTACTCACGGTCGTTCGTGAATTCTCTGATCGTCATGCCCGTCATCGTGGCGATGGTCATGATGGTCCTTTCCAACAATCTGGTAACAGCCTTCGGATTGATGGCGGTCTTCGCGATCGTGCGCTTCAGGAATATTTTGCGGGATACGCTTGATACGACCTACGTCCTCTCTGTCATCGTCATCGGAATGGCCTGCGGAACGATGAAGTTTGCCACCGCCGTGATGGGCACAGGCTTGACCTCGTTCATCATGCTCTACCTCTACTACACCTCTTTCGGGTCACGGCATCGCTACGATGTGATTCTCAACTTGCATTGGGGAAGACCCTTGACCCAGATCGCGGAACTGGACGACGTTCTGGGGATTTACACCTTGCGGCAAGACCGAGCGAGCCAGCGCTCTCACGAGGGTCAAGAGGGCGCTGACTTGTCCTATCGCCTTTTGATGCGTGATCCCAACGCCCTTGACTCACTGATCACAGAGTTACGGGATCTCAACGGCGTCTCCCGCGTGACAGGAATCACATCGGAGGCCGAATCTGAAATTTAAGATGTCTCAGCGAACCCCCATACCCGTCCCTGCATCGCTCAAATGGCGAGAGTTTCGCTATCGGTTCCTGCCCCTGATCACGGTGACAGCAACGACCCTGGCGGTCATCGCCCTCTGGGTTGCAAATGTCGAAGCTCCGACTGTAATTGCCAAAGCGGTGGCACGGAAAGCAGACCTTGTCACTCCGATTTCTGGCACCTTGCTCGCTCTCAACGTTTCAAAGTTTGAGCAGGTCAACGAAGGCGATACGCTTGCCTTGATCCAGCCCGTTGGGGTCAAAAACCAACTCGCCTCGCTTCGCCTGGAAATCGATCTGATTCGGGATCGCATTGATCCTATCGTGGAAAAGAAACGCAATGCCGTCAGTTACTACCGACTCAGACTAGAGTGGCTGCAGCAACGAGTCTCGCTGGCATCGTCAAAGGTCGGCCTGCAACGAGCCGAAAACGAACTCACCCGGGACAAGAACCTGTTCGATGCCAAGGTGCTTTCAGCGGACCAATTCGACCAGTCCCAGAAGAGCGTGGACGCCTTGCGAGCTGAAGTAGAGGAAGCAACCAACATGGTTGCTGAACTCAGCTCGGCACTCGATGGGCTCCATGCATTGGATGCAGCGAACAACACTGACGAGCTGGAGCAACAGCTGGCCGTTGCGGTCAAGCAACAAGAGGAACACCTTCGCCGCCTTGAGGAAATGTCCAAGCCTCGCCCGCTGATCGCCCCGATAACCGGAAAAGTCAGCGCCATTGATCACGTGCAAGGTGAAGTTGTGATGGACGGAGACCGGATCCTCGGCATCACCGCGGAGGACTCTACCCAGCTGATCACTTATCTGAAAGCTCCCATCCCGCCTGATTTACAGCTTGGATCGCCAATCCGCATTCAGACTCGAGGCAAAGATCGGCGGACTGCCACCTCGAAGGTTGCCGGCATCAGCCCGGATTGGGAACCTCTAAACCAGGGGAATCCAGCTTCGGCAAGCACCGAGTTCTCGCTCAACGTCGGCCTCCCGGTGCTCCTCACCCTTCCTCCAGAATTGAAGGTTCGCCCCGGGGAACTTGTCGACGTCTTCTTGGCACCCTAAGGATCGGCGCTTTGCCTCAATCAGGATCCTGAATTCACCCGAAAACGCTTGAACATCAAGCTCACCGCTTCGATGATTCGGCTTCTCAGCGTCCATGTCGCCCCCTGATTCCATCACCGATTGCTATCTCGACCGTTTCGAAATCGGTCAAATCCGCGAATGGCTCTGGAACCTACGCGCTCGCTTCGGGCACTCGTCTTTGGAACTCGTTCTTGTCTTCGTGTCACCAAGGTTTGCCGAGCATTCAGGACTTCTCCTCTCCCTGATTAAGGACGAACTCGGCCCCAATCTCGTAGCCGGTTGCACCAGCACCTCACTCATCAGCAATGCCATCGAGCACGAATCTGTCGAAGGATTCTCCATTGGCCTCTACCACCTTCCAGGAAGCCAACTCAAGCCCGTTTACTTCAGTCAACGCGACGTCGAATCCGGAGGCAAACCCTCGTTCTGGCAACAGCACAATGAGGTGGAGGAAACAAACGGATGGATCGTCTTCGCGGATCCGTTTCACCTCGACTTGGAAACTTGGTTGAACCAATGGAATCGAACGTATCCGGGAATCCCCATTCTGGGAGGTCTAGCGACGGGCTCCCACGGTGAGAACCGGACAGAGATTTTCCTCAACGACCAAGTCTTTTCCCAGGGAGGCATCGGAATTTCCATCTCAGGGGAAACACAGATTCGCAGCGTCATCTCCCAGGGCTGCACACCGATCGGTGATGCGTGGATCGTCACCAAAGCTTCCCAAAACATCCTCTATGGACTGGGCAACCGGAAGGCCTACGATGTTCTCCTCGAGACAGTGGACCAACTTCCCAAAAACCTCGCCCACCAAGTTCAAGGAAACCTCTTCGTCGGGCTCGTCATTGACGAGTATCACGAGGACTTCCAAAGAGGTGATTTTCTGGTGCGCAACCTTCTCGGCGCCGATCAAGAAGAGGGAGCGATCGCCATCGGAGCACTCCCTAGAATGGGGCAAACCGTTCAGTTCCAATTGCGGAGTCCAGAATCTGCCCGCCAAGATTTGAAACGTCGCCTGGAGGACACCCAAAAGTCTCTTGCAGATGAAGTCATTCACGGCGGCCTTCTCTGCACTTGCAACGGGCGCGGTAAACGCCTCTTCGGGACAGCAAACAACGACGCCAGTCACGTTTCGGAAGCCTTCGATCACTTGGGTCTTGTTGGATTCTTCTGCAATGGCGAGCTCGGCCCGGTGGGAGAGCTAAATTTCTTACACGGGTACACGGCCTCGGTTGCTTTGTTGACGTCGAAAAAGCCTGCTGCGTCTTAGGAGTATAAGCCACTCATGCCTTCAAAATCTGAAGAACATCCCCGGACTCGTATTCACACCCCACAATCGTACTTCGAACCCCTTCCCTTGGACTCGCTTTTCGAGAACAAGCAACCCTTGGAGGTAGAGATCGGATGCGGAAACGGCTCGTTCCTGGTGAAGTATGCGGCCGCTCAATCAGACCGAAACTTTCTGGGGATTGAACGGCTCCTCGGCCGAATCAGGAAGCTGGATCGCAAGGCGATTCGCCTCGGCTTAACCAATCTTACGATCGTGAGAGTGGAAGCAAGCTATGGCATCCAGTACTTCTTGCCTCCTGAATCGGTGACTGCCTACCACATTTACTTTCCGGATCCTTGGCCCAAGCGGAAGCACTGGAAAAATCGACTCGTCGCCCCCGAGTTTCTGCCCCTGCTTAAGACCACCCTCAGAAAGGAAGGAAAGGTCTACCTGAGAACAGATAACCAAGAGTACTTCACTCAGATGCTGGAAACCTTCGCAGGCGACGCGTCGTTCAGGCCGATCGACGCCCCGGAATCACTCACGCAAGTCATTACCGACTTCGAGAATGGATTCAACGCAGAGGGCATCCCAACGCGCTACTGCCAGTACGAGCTTGTTCAGTAACAAGCACATGTAGCCCAGCTCAGCCCCTGCAACGCCATCGGGGCCCTACCGTATTTCCGCTGAAGTATCCTGCTTCAGGCGCTCGACGATTTGGTTATGCGACGCCGTGACTTCGTCGTCCTTCAAAGTTCGCTCCCGGTCTCGATAGACAAAGGCGAAAGCGACACTCTTCTTGCCTTCGGGAATTCCTTTTCCACGAAAAACGTCGAAGATGGAAACCGATTGTAGAAAAGGAGCTTTGGCTTTCTTCGCAGACCGGAGCACATCCTCGTAACTCACAGACTCATCAACCAACATCGCCACATCCCGGCGCACAGACGGAAACTGGGGAAGGGCCTTGAACGATTTCGACGGGTTCCGCCGTTTGAGCAAGAGATCCAAGTTGAGTTCAGCCAAGAACACGGGCCGCTTGAGATCCACCTTTCGGGCTGTCACAGGTTGCATCTGGCCAAAACGACCCAAAACCTGTTTCCCGAGTGCCAGCTCACCTTCTTCAACAAAAAGCGGATCTGCCGATGCGGCCGGCCTCCATTGGATCCCCTTCAAGCCCAGACTCTCCAAGAGCTCCTCTAGTATCCCCTTCATATCGTAGAGATCAAAATCTTGATCACGCTCACCCGCGACCCAAAAGTCAGGAGCCCGATTTCCCGTTATCACAAGCGCCAAGCGACGAGACTCCGCAGGATTCTCATCCTGGAGCTCAAACACGCTTCCAATCTCAAAAGCAGCCACGTCCTGCGTGCCGCGATTGGCATTGTGTTGCAGCACGGTCACCAAGCCGGGAAGCAAGCTCGGGCGAAGTATATTCATATCCGAACTCAAGGGATGCTCCAGCGGCACGGAATCAGCGTTACTTGGAATCCCCACAGCAGAGTCTGAAATCAGAGTTTGCCCCTGAATTTCTGTCAGCCCCATCCCAGTAAGCACCCGTCTGGCACTCGCGAAATCGTCGTGAACGGCATCATAGCTATGACTCCCCACAGCGCCTCGGGGCGACGTTGAAGGTATCCGGTCAATGCCGTATAAACGCACTACCTCTTCAATCAAGTCGACCTCTCGTTTGATATCAACTCGGTACGTGGGAATTGAAAACCGAGCCTCCGAGTCCGAAGAATCCAGCAGTGTCAGATCTAGACCTTCCAGAATCCCACGCTGTTCCTCAGCAGGAACCTCGATACCCAGCAGCTCATTCGTCTTTGCATACCGCAGGGATACTTCCCGCAGCGGACTCGGATCCGGATACGCATCCACAACTCCAGCCTGAAGCTCTCCCCCGGCCAGCTCGAGAATCAAACTCGCCGCTCGTTGACTAGCCCACTCTGCGATTCCAATGTCGGCACAACGCTCGAATCGGTAAGACGCGTCCGTTCGGATATCCAATTTCTTCGAAGTCGCCCGAATGCTCTGTGGGCAAAAGTGCGCGCTTTCGATCAAGACATCCTTCGTCTCATCTCCGATCTCGGTGTTGAGTCCCCCCATCACGCCGCCCAAGGCGATCGCCTTCGTCTCATCAGCAATCATCACCGTTCCCGCTGGCAAGTCGTGCTCCTGCTCATCCAAGGTCACGAAACTTTCACCATCCCGCGACGGCCGAACGACTACTGTCGGCGTGTTGTTGTCGCCTGACGAAGAAAGCAAGTGAAAATCAAAAGCGTGCAGAGGTTGCCCAACTTCCATCATCACATAATTTGTGATGTCCACGACGTTGTTGATGCTCCGAATTCCGATTTTTTCGAGACTGTTCTTCAACCAGGAAGGGCTTGGCCCCACTTGAACATTGCGAACGAGCCGAGCTGTGTAACGCCCACACAACGCAGCATCCTCGATTCGCACGCCGACCTGACCTTCCACCGGCGAGGGCCCTTCTTTAAGCGGCGTTTCGGGTACACGGAGCGGCTTCCCGGTCTTGGCACTGATTTCCCGCGCGATCCCAATCACGCTGTTCCAATCAGGCCGATTCGGCGTGATCTCTAAATCATAGACATAGTCCACTTCGTCCAGCCCAAGATGAGCGGCGAAGGGCTGACCGACCTGAGCATCGGCTGGCAGAATCATCAATCCATCCGCGTCTTCAGATGCGCCCAACTCTTTCCCCGAACACATCATCCCGTGGGACTCCACGCCGCGGATCTTGCCGACTTTAATCACGAAAGGCTTCTTGGGATCCGAAGTCGGCAGAGTGGCTCCTGGAAGAATCAAGGGCACCTTGTCGCCCGCCTTGAAGTTGGTCGCTCCACACACAATCTGACGTTCCCCTTCTCCATCTTTCACGCGGCAAACCGACAGTCGATCTGCATCCGGATGAGGATCCCGGGTGACCACTTCAGCCACCACGACGCCTTCATAGCCCCCACCAACCCGATCAAGGCTTTCTACTTCAAGCCCCAACATCGTCAGGTGCTCAGCCAGTTCCTCAGGTGAGCCATCGTAATCGACGTACTGCTTTAACCAATTGTAAGTAATTTTCATGCTACCCAGCCGTTAGAATTGATTGAGAAAACGCATGTCGTTCTCGTAGAAGAGTCGGATGTCGTTGATCCCGTATCGAATCATCGCAATCCGTTCGATCCCAAACCCAAAAGCCCAGCCACTCCAGATCTCCGGATCGTAGCCCACGTTCTCGAACACTTTAGGATGCACCATCCCGCACCCGGCGATCTCCAACCATTCCTTCCCCATCTTTCGGGTCAGTGGGCTAGAGAAATCGATCTCGAGACTCGGTTCGGTGTAGGAGAAATAGTGAGGCCGAAAGCGGAGTTTCACTTCCTTGCCAAGCAGTTCTCGAAAGACAAACTCCACCGTTCCTTTCAAATCGCCAATCGTAACCCCTTTATCCACATACAATCCCTCGATCTGATTAAAGGTGGGATTGTGCGTCGCATCAGCGCTATCGCGACGATATACCCGACCAGGGACCACGATTCGAATCGGAGGTTCATACTCCTTCATCGCGCGAATTTGCACCGATGAGGTATGGGTTCTCAAAAGCGGGCGTTCTTTCGTGCCCAAATAGAAGGTATCTTGAGTATCTCGAGCCGGATGGTCAGCCGGCGTATTGAGCGCATCAAAACAATGATAGTCATCCTCGACTTCAGGGCCTGCTGCCACCGCGAAGCCCAGTCGACGAAAGCTACGAACAATGTCTTCGGTCACCTGTGTGAGGGGATGCAAGTTCCCGCGACTCGGTCGTCGACCTGGCAAAGTGAAATCAGAGGGATTCTCGGGCTTTGAAGCCTCAATCTCGAGAGTCTCACGCCGTTGGTTCAGAGTCTCCTCAACCGCGACTTTGACCCGGTTGATCCGCTGGCCAGCCTCCGGACGTTCCTCCTTAGGTAATTTGCCCAACTGCTTGAGCAGTCCCGTAATCTTGCCTTTCGCCCCAAGGTAACTGACACGCACCTCTTGGAGCGACTCCAGCGAGGACGCTGCTCCAATCTCATCAGACGCTGCAGCATGCAACGTATCTAGATCATTCACTGATTCAGACATGGGATCGTTTCCTTACTAACCTGAATTCGCTTCTCTTGTTTTTGAATCTGCCGGAACGGCCGCGCTCGCAAGCAGGGCCTCGAAAAAAAAACCGGACGTCCATCGTGTGGCCGTCCGGTTTTTGCAAAATGAATTCGTTCGTATGGCTTACGCTGACCCTGCGGCCTTTGTCTTCAGCGCTTCCTTGGCAATTGCAACAAACTCGCCAAAGGCGGCTTCGTCAGTCGCTGCGAGGTGGGCCAGAACCTTGCGGTTCACATCGACCTCAGCCGCCTTCAGCCCTTCAATAAATCGGCTGTAGGTCAGACCAGCGCTGCGAGTCGCAGCATTGATGCGGATCTGCCAAAGAGCGCGGAAAGTGCGCTTCTTGTTCTTGCGATCACGATAAGCGTATTGCCGACCATGATCCAGGGCATCCGCTGCATACCGATACAACTTGGACCGTCGAAAGCGGAACCCCTTGGCCGCTTGTAATGTGCGGCGTCGGCGCTTACGAGATGCGGGTGCGTTGGTTACTCTCATGACTCTCTACTATCTAACGCCTTTTCCTAGCCTCGGCGGCTGAAAGGCATATTCAAAATGATACGATCCTCGTCGGAACGATCCAACACGGTTGCCGTTCCGAGACGACGTCGCTGTTTCGGACTCTTGCAACTCAGCAAGTGCCGCTTCCCTTGTCGATTACGGATCACCTTCCCGGTTGCAGTGATTTTAAATCGCTTGGCAACCGCTTTTCTGGTCTTCTGTGTTCTGGCACGTCGCATAGTTTTAAGACTAACGTCGAAAGATCGCGAAATATAGGGATGCACCAGGGTGGGTGCAAGCGCTATTTTGGTTTAATTCCATTTTTGTCTCTTTTCTCTGAATAGGGCCGTCCCACCCAAGAATCGAGGCAGCTGCAAGCCACTCGATCAGGAGGCCCCCGCCTTCTGAGCCTGCGCATCCGGTTTCTTTTCCCATCGGCGCCGCTCACGTTCCGGAAGCGAGCGATCCACCCGAACATGGTAGGCGCCCTCACCGACAAGATCTTCGATAGCCGCCTCAAGGTCCAGAGACGGGGCGACATTGTATTTGTCATGCGTCTCAATAAATGCGGCTCCTCCCGCATCCTGAAGAATACATAGAAAGAGCGGGCATTTGCCTGGGTGATTGCCGACCAAGGAATGAATGTTCGAGAGCATTTCCCGACTCAGACTTCGACGCTGAATCCGAATATGCACCTGTTCAGAAAATCGCTTCGGAGCCTCTTCCAAGCGCATAATCTCCTGAGGGAAGACTTTGGCTTTGTCTTCGGCATTGTTGACTTCTCCAATGACCAAGACCGGAAGGGTCGCCTCGAACAGGTGTTTGTAACGATCAAAATTATCGTTCATGCACAAAACCTGGAAAGTTCCTTCCATGTCCTCAATCGTCAACATCGCGTAGGGTTTGCCACTTTTCTTCGAGAAACCTGATTGCACGGCAGACACCATTCCCCCTACCCGCGTCATCGTCCGATCTTCAAGCTCCGTCATCGTCGCGGAATCCTTCAGGCAATATCGATCGATGATCGACTGAAACGGCTTCAAGGGATGCCCACTGATGTAGAACCCCAGCAGCTCCTTCTCGTCACTCAATCGCTTTTCCATCGGCCACTCCGGAACTTCTACGACCTGTTCCTTCAGCGAATCCGATTTTTCTTCCATCATGTCGAACATGGAACTCTGCCCCCTAGCCCGGTCCGAAGCCAGACTGGCTGCTCGCGAGAGGGACTGGTCGACCTGACTAAAGACAGTGGCTCTCGAGAACCCTAATGAATCACAGGCTCCCGAACGAATCAGCCCTTCCAACACCTTCCGATTCACCGTTCGACCATCCACCCGCTCGCACAAGTCCAAAAGGCTCTGGAATCGGCCACCCTCATTTCGGGCTTCCAAGATGACCTTCACGGCAACCTCGCCCACCCCTTTGATGGCCGCCATTCCGAAACGAATCACCTTCCCCCCTTGAGCAGGAGCGAACACAACTTGACTCTCATTAAGATCGGGAGGAAGAACTTCCACCCCGAGCGTCTTGGCTTCATCAATCAGAATCGCCAGCTTCGCGGTATCGTTCATATCATTCGTCATCATTGCGCTGAGAAACTCAACCGGGTGATGCGCCTTCAAATAAGCAGTTTGATAGGCAACAATCGCATAGGCCGCAGCATGGGATTTATTGAAACCGTAGCCAGCAAACTTCTCCAACAAGTCAAAGACGGTGTTAGCCGTTGCGGCATCGATATCGTTCACTCGCTTGCAACCCTCAACGAAGGTCTTGCGCTGCTTCTGCATCTCCTCGACCTTCTTCTTACCCATTGCTCGTCGCAGCAAATCGGCCGCCCCCAGCGTGTATCCCGCCAGGACTTGCGTCGCCTGCATCACTTGCTCCTGGTAGATCAGAATGCCATAGGTTTCCTCTGATATTGGCTCTAGTAGCGGGTGCTCGTAGACGATCTCAACCTCACCGTGCCGACGCCGAATAAAGTCAGGAATAAGATCCATGGGTCCGGGCCGATAGAGCGAGACGAGAGCCGTGATATGCTCGACCGAACTCAGCTGAAACCGTCGACAAAGATCCCGCATGCCCCCGGATTCCAATTGGAACACGCCAACGGTATTCCCGCGGTTGAGGAGCTCGTAAGTCGTCGAATCATCTAAGGGGAGCAGGTCGACATCGATATCGAGCCCCTTGGTCTGCTTCACCATCTCGCAGGTATTGCGAATGACCGTCAGCGTCTTCAGCCCCAAGAAATCCATCTTGAGGAGCCCCAGATCGCCAACAGGATTCATGGCATACTGTGTAACCGTGCCGCCGTTATCATCCAGTTTGAGCGGCAGAACATTGTAGAGGGGCTCACTTCCGATCACGACCCCAGCCGCGTGAACGGAAGAATTCCGCGTGCTATCTTCCAGAATAAAGGCCGTATCGATCAGCTCACGCGTGGTTTCCTCCGTATCATACGCTTGCTTCAGATCCGGAGACTGCTCGAGAGCCTTGCTCAAGGACATCTTCAGCTCGTTGGGAACCATCTTCGCCAAGCGGTCACACTCGCCATAGCCCAACCCCATCACGCGCCCGACGTCCCGGATAACCGACTTTGCACCCATCGTACCAAAAGTGATGATCTGAGCCACGCACTCTGCACCGTACTTTTCTCGGGTGTACTCAATCACATCAACGCGACGATCATCCGCAAAATCGATATCAATATCAGGGGGATTCACACGCTCGGGATTAAGAAACCGTTCAAAGAGCAAATTGTATCTCAGGGCATCAACGTTCGAGATTTCCAACAAGAAAGTCACGATCGAACCGGCTGCCGATCCACGAGCCACACAAGAAATCCCCTGTGCTCGGCCATGCTGAACGAAATCACCAACGATCAAAAAGTAACTCACAAAGCCTGTCTTCTTGATGATATCCATCTCGAAGTTAATGCGATCGACAACATCTTTGGCAGCCAACGCAACAGCGGGCTCCGAGATCTTATTCACAGAGGGATTATCATCATACGGCTCAAGAGCCGTGCCCTCTCCCGCCTCCTCAAGCTCCTTCTTCCGTTTGCTAAACGTCGGAAGTCGTTCGGGCTCAGGCACAGAGTTGATGACGATTAACTCTTCCTCGGACTTCGCCGACATCCCGTAGCGTTTGTCGAGCCCCTCAGCCAGGAGGCTCACTAAGTAGCCTTCGCGAGAGAACCCCTTCGGAGGTTCAAAAACAGGGTAATGAAGTTCTCCAAACTCGATCTCGAGATTACACATCTCGGCGACCAAGAGTGTGTTGGACACAGCCTCTGGCACTTCGCTGAAGAGGGCAGCCATCTCCTCTGCAGAACGAAGATAGAATTGCTCAGGCACATACGACATGCGCTTGGTATCAGAAAGCAACGACTGAGTCCCAATACAGATGAGTGAATCATGAGCGTGCGAATGCTCCTTATTCACGTAGTGGACGTCATTGGAAGCAACCATTTGAAGATCGAACTCCTTGGACCACTCGATCAGATGGCGATTCACCAAGGCCTGCTCAGGAATCCCATGATTTTGGAGTTCGAGGAAAAAATTCTCCTTCCCGAACACCGTCTTGAACCAATCAATGGCATCACGAGCCTCCTGGAGCTTGTCATGCATGATCATCGCAGGGATCTCGCTTGCGAGACACCCGGAAAGCACCACCAGTCCCTCCTTGTGTTGCTCAAGGATCTCTTTATCGATGCGAGGCTTGTAGTAGTAGCCTTTGAGGTGAGCCTCCGAGACCAAGCGTACCAGATTGCGGTAACCAGTCTCATTCTGCGCGAGAAGGACCAAGTGATTGTAGACCGCCTTGCCTCCGATACTCGACTTCTTCTCCAGTCGACTTCCAGGTGCGACATAAACCTCACAGCCGATTATAGGCTTAATCCCGTTCTTACGGGCTGCCTGGTAGAACTCGATCGCCCCGAACATGACGCCGTGATCGGTGATGGCTAAGGAATCAAAATTCAGCTCCTTCGCCCGCTCCATCAAACGATTGATCCGGCAAGCTCCATCCAAGATCGAAAACTCGGTATGGAGATGGAGGTGTGTGAACTCGGCCTTCGGCATACCCCTAGTGTAGCGACGGAGTGAGCTCCTTCAAATTGCAAATTACTCACAAACCGTTCCCAGAGCCCTTTCGACAACGAACCCTGCGCACTCACAAGCAGAACGGCACGGGCTATGCTCCCTATTGGAGGTGCGAATCGAAATTCGCGGCAAGGGTCGAAATCGGGAAGTGACTCCAGTTGACGTAACGTAAGGAGTTGGGACTGACCATGAGCCGCAGGCGGGTGGAGCGCACGCTCCCCCGCCAACGATGAGAACAAAACGCTGCGAGCAACAGCAAAGCGGCCCCACACCTTCAAGGCGGGGGCCGCTCCTTTTGATTCTGACTGAATGAAGCCCTAAGCGCAGATCATGTCCGCAACCGTATGGTTGGCCGGAATGAACGGCAGCACGTGTTCCGTATAAGGAACAATCACATCCAGTACGTAGGGCTGATCAGACGCCAGCATACGCTCCAGAGCGGGTTTCAAGTCCTTTCTAAACATGACCCGCTCACAGGGGACATTGAACCCTTTGGCCATGGCAACATAGTCCGGGTAAATTTGCTTCATGTCCTCGGGATCTCCGAGATACGTATTGCCACGATTCCCCTTGTAGAACCGATCTTCCCACTGAACCACCATCCCGAGATGCTGATTGTTTAAGACTAATGCCTTGGCCGCAATCTTCTCAATATGAGCCGTTGCCAGCTCTTGAATATTCATCAGGAAGCTACCATCCCCATCAATATCAATGACCTGACGATCAGGACACGCTACTTTGGCTCCCATCGCGGCAGGATAGCCAAAGCCCATCGCCCCTAGCCCCGCACTGGTGATCAAGCGCCGAGGATTCTTGTATTGGTAATATTGAGCAGCCCACATTTGATGCTGCCCAACGCCAGTTGTCACGATTGCCTCACCTTGAGTCAATTCGTAGAGAGCTTCGATCGCCATCTGAGGTAGGATAACCTCATCCTCTAATCCCTCTAGATGATCTCGCATGTGCTGTGAGCGCATGACCTCCTCATTCACACTGTAGCGGAAAGGAGCCCGCG
Source organism: uncultured Verrucomicrobiota bacterium (assembly GCA_964342405.1). Classification (GTDB taxonomy): domain Bacteria; phylum Verrucomicrobiota; class Verrucomicrobiia; order Limisphaerales; family AAA164-E04; genus UBA2970. Next base: position 49,140 of record CAYFGX010000025.1, read on the forward strand.
TTTTCCATTCCTTCAGCTGTTGATGCCAAGGATTGAACTTCGCTTTGATCGGCCTCTGTTTGACCATTTCCAAGAGCCGCTCCAGAGCATATTTAACATCGCTCTCAACCGGTAGATTCGCTTTTCGGTTCTTGTTGTGTTCTGAAGGATCGATGTCTACGTGGACGATGGTTCCGTTTTCGCAGAATTTATCCACCTTGCCCGTGACGCGATCGTCAAACCGAACACCAAAGGCCAAAAGTAAGTCAGCGCCTTCAGCGACCTTCTCTACTTTCACTTCACCGTCCTGTAATGCGGTCTTCTTAAATTCACCGCTCACGGCCCAGTTGGCGTAGGCCGCTCCATGCATTCCCAACCACCGCATCGACAATGGATCATCTTCAGGGAACGCACCGCAGCCCATAATGGTGGAGGTCACAGGGATCTGCGTCGCGCGCGCAAACTCAGTCAACACAGCACTCGCTTCCCCCGATATGATACCGCCCCCCACATACAACAAGGGCCGTTCAGATTTCTCGATAAGGCCGACGATCTCGTTAAGAGCCAAGTCGCTCGCTCTCGGAATTTCATTGAATCCCCTCACTTCAACTTCTGAAGGGAAAACAGGCTGACAACGAGATTGTTGAATGTTCTTAGGAATATCCACGACAACGGGTCCCGGACGCCCGGTTGTCGCAACATGGAAAGCTTCCTTGATAATCCGAGGGATTTCATTGATGTCGGTCACGAGGTAGCTGTGCTTCACGATCGGAAGCGTCATGCCAAAAAAGTCAGTCTCTTGAAACGCGCCCTTACCAATCATCGCCTGCGGCACCTGGCCCGTGATTGAGACGAGTGGAATCGAATCCATGTAGGCATCAGCGATCCCAGTCACCAAGTTCGTTGCCCCAGGACCACTCGTGGCCATGCACACGCCTGCTTTGCCACTCGCCCGGGCATACCCTTCCGCGGCAAACGAACCTCCTTGCTCATGACGCGGCAGAATCACTCGAATCTCATCAGACCGCGAAAGCGCCTGGTGAAGCTCCATGCTAGCTCCGCCGGGATAGGCAAAGATCGTATCGACACCCTCTCGCTCGAGGGCAGCGACAAGCACTTCACTCCCGGACATTGAAGGCCCTAACTCGTTTCCGTCAGCACCCTTGGGTGCTTGCTGGTTTGACTCAGCTATCTTGCTCATCTTGATACCATTCTGTGTTAGACCAAAAAAAAACCCACGACCGTGTCCGATCGCGGGTTCCTGTCGAGTGGTGGGGGCTAGAATCGACAGGAACCGCTTGGGACTCCCACGACGACGAGGAGTACCTTCACTACTAGAATGTTTACCACCACTTTCACAGTTTCAGCGGACCATAGGGCCCAATCCCGATTTGGTCAAGGACCGACATTCACCTCGATCTAACAGACTTCTTACCTCAGTCGGTCCTAGATCACGTGACTCTGCCGGCCGCCCCAGAGATCAACGAAGGTCGCAAAAAGGTTCGTAACAGCAACTAAAAACTGTTATTCCCTTTCCCGCAACGAGGAGATCCATTCCCTTCCCCTTTTCGAATACTACAAATCACTCATGTGCGGCATTTACGGATATATCGGCAAAGAACAAGCCAGCCAAATCATCGTCGAAGGCCTCAGACGCCTCGAATACCGGGGTTACGATAGCGCCGGGATTGCAGTTCACGGCGGAAATGAGATCGAAATTCGAAAACGGCAAGGCCGCATTGATACCGGCCTCGGCACCCTGCTCGAACACACCCCGGCTATCGGTACCGTCGGAATCGGGCACACGCGTTGGGCCACTCACGGCGATCCGTCCGACGAAAACTCTCACCCTCATCTCGACGCATCCGGCAAGATTGCAGTTGTTCACAACGGTATCATCGAAAACTTCGATCGGATTCGTGACAACCTCACGGCAGCTGGCCATCGTTTTCTTTCGTCCACAGACTCAGAAGTGCTGGCCCACCTGATCGGTTCCTACTACAGCCCTGAGGAGTCGAGCGAATCTCGGGACGTAAAAGATCTCACCACAGCTGTCGTTACAGCTTTGAAAGAAGTGATCGGAACCTACGGCGTCTCTGTCATCTGCACGGACTTCCCAGATGTCGTGATCGGAGCTCGACGAGGTTCTCCGTTGATCATCGGGGTCGGCGATGGAGAACACTTCCTCACCAGCGATGCCAACGCTGTCGTCGCGCACACCAAGAAAGTCGTGTTCCTAAACGACTACGACGTGGTCACGATGCATGCGGATCGTTTCTCAGTCACGAACATGGGGACTGGAACCGCCAATTTTCAGATCAGTCAGATCGAGTACGACGATGAGGCGGCAGAGAAAGGCGAGTTCGACCATTTCATGTTGAAGGAGATCTTCGAACAACCACAAACCGTTCGCAACGCCCTCCGCGGCCGAGTGGACGAGGAAGCCTGTACAGCGGTCTTCGGCGGCTTGAACCTCACTCCAGCAGAACTCAGAAGTATTGACCGCATCGTGATCACTGCTTGCGGAACAAGCTGGCACGCCGGACTGGTGGGAGAGTATCTCATCGAGGAACTGGCCCACATCCCGGTGGAAGTCGAATACGCTAGCGAGTTTCGATATCGGAACGCCCCTATCGACAAAGGGACGCTCGTCATCGCCATCACACAGTCAGGGGAAACAGCAGACACGCTCGCAGCGCTGCGCGAGGCCAAACGCCGGGGGCATACCGCACTTGCACTTTGCAACGTCGTCGGCAGCTCTATCGCCCGTGAAGCTGACGGCGGCATTTATCTGCACGCCGGTCCCGAGATTGGGGTTGCCTCCACCAAAGCTTTCACTTCACAAGTCACTGTGCTCACTCTTTTCGCTCTCTTTATGGGAAGAATCCGTTTGCTCTCGGCCCAGCAAGGAACCGAGATCATCAAGGCACTGGAGGCCGTCCCCGACCAAATCGATTGGTTACTCCAGTCTCACAAAGAGATCCAAAAAATCGCGAAGAAATATGCGAACGCCGAAAACTTCTTCTTTCTCGGTCGACATATAAACTTTCCCGTCGCACTCGAAGGCGCTCTCAAGCTGAAGGAGATTTCTTACATTCATGCGGAAGGCTATCCGGCCGCTGAGATGAAGCATGGTCCCATCGCCCTCATTGATACCAATACACCGAGCATTGTGCTCGCAACCAGCGGAGCGCTCTACGATAAAGTGATCTCAAATCAAGAAGTCATTCAAGCCCGGAAGGGGCCTGTCATTGCAGTCGCGACCGAGGGGGATGATGCAATCAAAGGCAAGGCTGACGATGTCATCTATATTCCCCAAACGCACGAACTAGTTTATCCCCTGCTCGCGTCAATTCCACTGCAACTACTGGCTTACTACATCGCAATCGAACGAGGCTGTGATGTAGACAAGCCAAGAAATCTGGCCAAGAGCGTCACTGTTGAATAAGCGAGCGCCCCCTCACGCAGAGGGAGCATCTTCAGGCCGAGAAGTCACCTCGCTTTCAATCTCCCCGTCTTGAACCAAGGTGGTCAGTTGTGTTCCTGGTTCAAGTTTCGAAACGGAACGAACAACATCACCCGAGCTGCGCAAGCGGGTGATCGAGTAGCCACGTTCGAGTACATTCAGCGGCGAGAGCAGGCGTAGAATTTTACCCAGCTGCTCAATATCCCTGTGCTTTTGATCCAGCATCGCTCGAGGGTGAAGCTCCAACGACTGGGCCAATCGTTTAATCGTATCCCGCTCGCGGAGAAGCACCTTGCCTGGTTGGTAGGCGGCCAGATTCCTTGAAAGCTGTTGCACCGCGTCGCCTTCCCGCTCGAGAGTCTGGTTCACCTCCCGTTTCGCCGCTGCCTCGAGATCATCGATTCGCTGACGCAGGAGATCGAGAGAGCGACGAGGGTGCCGCATCAACAGGCGTTTTCCAATCTGCTCCAGCATCGCAGTTGAATGACCTAAGCTTCGCACCACCGACGCTTTCAGCTGTGATCCTAAGTTCTCCAACATCTCTCGTGTTGAGAAAACACCCTCGGTGATCAATTCGGCAGCGGCACTTGGAGTGGGAGCCCGCATGTCCGATACAAAATCACAGATCGTAAAATCTACTTCATGTCCCACAGCTGACAGAACCGGAAGCTCGGACGCGGCAACGGCTCGCGCCACTACTTCCTCGTTGAAGGCCCAGAGATCCTCAAGACTGCCTCCCCCACGAGTCACAAGAATACACTGAAGCCGTTGATCTTTCGGGAGGGACTCGGAATAGCGGTTCAAATCAGCGATTGCCGCCGCAATCTCATCGGCTGCACCTTGTCCCTGCACCCGCGACGAACGAAGCATAAAAACCAGAGATGAGTGCCGACGTCCCGCCACCTGCAACACATCGCGGAGCGCGGCCGCACTCGACGAGGTCACTAAGCCAACCCGAAAACAGTATTCAGGAATAGGGCGTTTGCGTTCAGGGGCAAAAAGCCCTTCCTCCTCAAGCTTCTTCTTCAGTCGTTCGTACGCCTGCTGCAAGGCACCGATTCCCTGCAACTCGACGGATCTCACGATCAGCTGATACTGTCCCCTCGCTTCATACACCGTCAGATCCCCTTCCAGAACCACCTTGACTCCGTTCTCCAGATCTGATCGGTGCGACACCCGTTCACCACGAAACAGAACGCAGTTGAGCTGAGCGCCACTGTCCTTGAGCCCGAAATAGCAATGCCCTGAGGCCTGCAATCGAAAATTGCTCACCTCACCGGTCACACGAACTCGCCCAAACTGAGACTCCAAGGTCTTTCGAATGGACCCCGTCAATTCGGAGACTGAGTACGTCTTCTTGAACTCTTCCTCACTGAAGAGCTCTCCGAAATCCCACTGACTCGATGCCTTACCCATAAAGCGTTAACGATTACGATCTAGCCACAGCTTGTAAATCTTACGATTCGAGGGCAGTCCAAGATATGGCCCCAGACAAAGGTCCCGTTCTGAACCACGCCCGAGGCAACAAGCGACCACTCCAATTACCGAATTTCCGACCCGATTCATTCCGCGAACTGCAAGTTTTAGGGCTTGATAAATCAACCACAATAGAGATCCTCTGATTAGCTCTGACCTCAAAAACTAAAGAAGCAAGGCTGAGACTGACGGTCGCCCTGCGCGATCGCCTACCAAAATCTTCTTCTACCATCCAACTATGAAAGAATCAATCGATTGCCCCCCCGCTAGATTCCGGACGGACGCAGTTCGCGGGCTCCTTCTGGTTCTAGCCCTGTTATGCACCGCGAAGACTCGTCTTCATGCCCAACCTACCCCGGTCGACCTGACCGAATTGGGCTTAGAGGAGATTCTCGCCATGCCAATCATTCGCGACAACCAAGAAGCCCCCGAGGCGAGGCAACCCTTGCTAAGCCGGTTCCGCTTTGGCTACGAGTATATCCAGGCAGACTTTCAAGATTACCAGGACGGCACAAAAAGGCTATCGATCGCTGATGTCATGGCAGCGGGTTTCCCAGTCGTTCCTGCTGAAATCACTCAGGAAGCGCACCTATTTAAAATCGGTTATGAGCTGAACGATCGAACGGTCATCAACTTTCAGATCCCGATGATCCGCCAATCGACGTTCCATTTCGGAAACCCCGCCGTTCTTCCACCACAATTTGAAGAGTTCACCATCGATACACAGGGCTTAGGAGATATCGGACTGTCCGCCTCCTACGTCGCATGGACGAAAGGTCGGCATGCTATCGCAATCGACACTGGATTCAGTTTCCCAACAGGATCCATTGACGAGTTCGGTCGCACACCAAGAGACGCAGCCGCCGACACACTTGTTCCCTACACGATGCAACTAGGTTCCGGCACGGTCGATTTCAAACCGGCCATCACCTACGTGGGCAGCTCTGAATGGCTCGAGTGGGGCACCCGAGCTCAAGGGAACATTCGCCTTGGGAAGAACTCGCGAGACTACAGCCTTAGCAATCGCTTCGCCCTCCGCAATTGGATTACGCTGACCACCTTCAAAACGTTCCAACCTTCACTGCGCTTGGCCACTGAAGTCTGGGACCGCATCCATGGAGCAGATGAAGAGCTTTTCATCATTCGTCCTGACGGAAGCCGTTTCACTCCGGCACCGGTCACCGATCCCGAGCTATTCGGAGGAGAGAAAGTCAGTGTGGGGCTAGGCGTTCGGATTCCCATTCGCAAAGGATTCATGCAGGGACAGACAATCGAGCTCGAAGGAAGTATTCCAGTTTATCAAAGCTTAAACGGACCGCAGCCTGGTGAGGCATGGCGTTTCAGCATTGCTTGGAATCTAAACATCTAAACGAGTGCGAACCGCAAAGCGATAGAAACGAAACAAGATGGAAGTGACACAGGCAAACACTCGATCTCAGTGGCTCACACGAGTTCACCGGGTTATCGTCCTGCCTGTCGTCAACCTTTGCCTCGCCGTTGCGATGCTGGGAAGTGTCACCAGCATCGCTTCTCAGGAAGCTCTCAGCGAAGGGGAGGCCAAGGCACTCCTTCTCTTCAACTTCGCAAAATACACAACTTGGCCAGCAAAAGCATTTCGGTCTTCGCATTCTCCCTTGATCATCGGCGTCATCGGGAAGAATAAGTTCGGAGACTCACTCAAGAAATTTGAAGGGAAACGGATCAAAGGCCGAAGCATTCAGGTTGAGCACTACGAAGATCCCAAAGACTATGTCAACAGCCACATCCTCTTCTGCAACGTGGAAAACCCGAGGAACCTGGCAAAACTTTTCAAGGACCTGAACCTCGATTCTCACCATGTCCTCACGGTGGGCGATTTTAAAGATTTCGCTAAAGCAGGAGGCGTGATTGGCCTGACCTTTGAGGGAAATCGCCTCGCCCTGGAATACAACAGTCGAGCTGCTCGACGAGCAGGGATCTACTTGAGCGAGAATCTCGTCAATCTGGCGAAACCCGTACGCTAGCGACACCCAAGGGGAACGAACGCAGAATGAAAGGATGGTTCAATCAGCTTAACCTGTCGCAAAAGCTGACCTTGTTCATGATGCTCACGAGCATCACGGCCCTCTTTATCTCTTCCGCTCTCATCATCGCGTTTGAAGTTCGAACCATTCGAGGACTGACGATCAGGGATCTCGAAACCCAAGCCATCAACATGGCTGACAACGGAAGCGCCGTCCTCACCATGGCGGAACTCGGAGGGTTTCAAATCGACGAACTCAGGGAGACAGCCACCGCTGCTCTCGACTCCAGCAGTCGACCAGAGATTCTCCGAGCTTACTATTTCGACAGGTCGCGGAAGGTTTTCGCCTCTTACCTGCGCCCGGGTGTGCCCGAGGCGTCTCCTGAAGAGATCGACCGTATCAGTCGCCTCCCAAAGGGTCCCAGTTACGAGGCCGGCCAATTTCGCTTCGTCATGCAAGTGAACGATCCCGAGGGCGAGTTTCTCGGTGTCGTGCACGTCGTTTCCGACAAATCCGTTCTCTACCGCCACCTCAGGAATGCAATTGGCGCCAATCTCATCATTGTAGCCGCTGGCTCTCTGGTGGCTTTACTTGTCTCTCGGCGCTTGGCAGGCGTTCTTACGGGACCTCTTGAAAACCTCGTCAAAACAACTCGCATCGTAGCCGACAAAAACGACTACTCCGTGCGCGCTCAAAAAATCACCAATGATGAACTGGGACAACTCACCGAGGGATTCAACACCATGTTGGACCAGATCCAAGCTCGCGATACGGATCTTCAGCAAGCCTACACTGAAGTAGAACAGCGAGTCATCGAGTTAGATCGAGAGAAGACCGAGCGTCAAAAAGCCGTCGAGCGGGAAAAATCTCTTCTAAAGCGCTTGGCTGACGCGCAGCGGCAGAAGGCGGAAAGCATGAAACTGGCGAAGGAGCAGGCGGAATCGGCCAATCGCGCCAAATCTGATTTTCTCGCTTCGATGAGCCACGAGATTCGAACCCCCATGAACGGCGTGATCGGAATGGCAGGCCTCCTCCATGATATTTCCGATCTCCCCGAAGAAGCTCGCCAATACGCCACCCTCCTCAAGCAATCGGCGGAAAATCTTCTCACGATCATCAATGACATCTTGGACCTATCCAAACTGGAGGCCGGTCGCCTCGAGATAGAGCTAGTCGATTTCTCGATCCTCTCTCTCTGCGAGTCAACCCTTGAGATGCTCTCACCAGTCGCCCACGGAAAAGGCCTTGAGCTGGGCCTGATTCTCGATGATCAGATCCCTGTACAAGTTCAAGGGGATGATGGACGCGTCCGGCAGATGCTCGTCAATCTACTCGGCAACGCTATCAAGTTCACCGAGCAAGGAGGCGTCACACTCGAATTAAAACTCATCACGAAATCGACAAACACGATGATGGTTGAGTTTTCCGTAGCAGATACAGGAATCGGTATCTCCGAGGAAGGACAGGCCCGCCTCTTCCAGAAATTCTCCCAAGTCAACACCAGCAATAAGGTCCAGGGTACCGGTCTCGGTTTGGCCATTTGCAAAGAGCTAGCCCACCTCATGCATGGAGATGTCGGCGTCTCCAGCACACCAGGCAAAGGAAGCCGCTTCTGGTTTACTGTTCAACTCACATGCCTGTCGGAAGCCCCTGCAAACAGCCCAGAGAGAGCCTCGTCCGGTCAAAAGAATCAGGTTCTCTTAATCGATCCCGATCCTCTTTCCCAAAGCCATCTGGTCAACCAGCTCAAGCACCCCAATCTGGCTGTTTCGCACGTCGCAACGCTCGCCGAGGCTGTCGAACTTCGAACCTCTCAACTCGCCAGCCTACCCGATACAGACTTTGTCCTCATGGCCTCGCTCCCCGTCAGCTTATCCGCCGAATCAGCGAACGAGTGGCTCAATCAATTGAAAAGCGAAACAAAGCTCGCCAGCCTTCCGATCATTCTGGTCCTCTCGACGCAGCTGAGACCAGCCAGCCTCCAAACGGAACCATTGAACATCGAGAAAGTGTTCATCAAACCTCTGAGCCAGACCGCGGTCGCAGACTACGTCAATGTAGCCATCCCATCCAACAAGCCGCAGTCTCTGACAAATTCTCCTCCCGCGACGGAGCCAACGGACGAGACGAGCCGAAACCGCTTTCGTATTCTTTGTGCTGATGACAATCAGATCAATCAGAAGGTCGTTCGCCTGACGCTGAACAAGCTGGGCTACGCCGTAGATATCGTCAACAATGGCAAAGAGGCGGTGGAGTCGGTTTGCACACTCCCTTACGACCTTGTGCTGATGGATATCCAAATGCCAGAAATGGATGGGATGGAAGCGACGAAAGCCATTCGAGCTCTCTCTCCAGCCGAGTATGGCTCCAAACCGTCCATACCGATTATCGCGCTCACGGCAAACGCCATGAAAGGTGACGAGAAAATCTGTCTCCAAGCGGGCATGACAGACTACCTCCCCAAGCCCCTCCAACGGGATCAACTCGTCGAAGTCCTCAATCGGCACCTTCCCTCAGAACCCCTCTCTTAGTCGCTGCACCGAAACCCCTCGCGCGGAAGCCGACGAATTGGAAAGTCGCTAGGGACTCAACGGAACATGCTCGCGACAGCATGCTAATCCGTTGACGTCGGCGTTAAGCGACGGAGCCGCTCCTGGTATTTTTTCCATAGCGCCTTTTGGCGGTCCGATAGATCCACGAGGCGCCCTTGAACGTAGGCCCGCTCAACCTGAGATTGTGTCTCGAGCGGATTCCCATCCGACACAATCAGCGTCGCATCTTTCCCCACTTCAAGAGAGCCCACCCGATCAGCCACCCCAAGAATGCGCGCCGGATAAATTGTGATCGCTTTCAAAGCCTCCTGCTCTGGTAAACCAAAGGCCACAGCATGCCCGGCCTGGAACGGGAGATTTCGCGTATTGGGAGCATTGAAGGAGTCGTTCGCCGCGATGCAATACTGAACCCCTGCCAAGCGAAGACGGTTCGGCAGAGTGAAAGGGGTATCATAGGCTTCTGAACGCCGACGAGGCAATCGATGAACACCTGCCACAATCACGGGAATTTGATGCTGAATGAGCAACGGAGCAGCAGCCTCGGCATCATATCCTCCATAGATAATCAGATCAACCGACTGCTCCACGGCAAAAGCAACAGCCGACTCAATTTGAGCCTGACTATCCGCCACAACGATCAACGGAATTTCCTTTTCCAACACCGGGATCAGGGCTTCGAATTTTAGATCGGCCTCCGACTTCGACACTTCGCGGGCATCTAGATAGGCCCGAGCGTCCTCGAAAAACGTGCGCAGACGTTCAACCTGCTCCGACGCACGGTCTCGCCCATTCTCCGCTCCCTCTTCGCGCGACCGCCACTCTGTTCGAGGCCAAGTCACATGCACGCCCACCGGGGCCTTCAGCGTCAAATCTTCCCAGGTCCAACCGTCCAGTTGTATCAATGCGGACGAACCCGAAATGAGGCCACCTCGCGGAGTTGCAAGAGACAGCAAGACACCGCCCGAGCGAGTCACCGGCAGAAGCTCGCTATCCGGATTCAAAGCCACTTCGGCTCGCACGTTCGGATTCATCTCTCCGGTCTCAGCGTAGTCTCGAGTCGCGCGAACTGAATTGACTTCAACCAAGCCCAACAAGCCATCGGAATTGATGAGGCCTGGGTAGATTGATTTCCCCTCCAACGACACAACAGCCGCGTCCTCCGGGATCTCAACCCCGACTCCGAGTGCTTGAATCCGTCCTCCCTCTATCAAGAGCGTTCCTCCCATAATCCTCTCCGATGTCACTGGATAGATCGTTGCCCCGACAAGGGCGATTGCTTGCTTTTGTTCAGCCCCTGGAATCGCCGAGCTTCCCAGAAGCTCACCAACTCCTAACAAAATCAAAAGTCCTGAAAACCATCGGCATTCGTTGATCCGTCTCAACACAGGCGCTCGTTCCTTATCAGTATTCATCATGTGCCTCCCATCCGTCGTGCTCTCCATGGTGCGGATGACAGAAGAGATCGTCCCTGGGCCAAAGGGCCGCTTCGTCCACCTTCTCTTCTCCCGGCTTCACCATTTCCTGCCCCGAAGCAAGAATCTTCGCAACCAGAGCTCGACGAGTCTCCTCCGCTTGAGCTCGAAGCGATTGGTCTTTTTCCAAGCTGAAGTAGCAGATTCCATCCACCCACGTCTGTTCACAACGGGCGAAGTTTGAAAGCGGATGCCTGCTCCAGATCACAAAATCGGCTTGCTTCCCGACTTCGAGCGATCCAACCATTGAGTCCACGCGAAGCTGTTTGGCAGGATTCAGTGTGACGAACTTGAGCGCTTCCTCCTCACTGACACCACCATACCTGACCGCTTTCGCAGCTTCTTGATTCAGGTGCCGAGCAAGCTCGCGATCATCTGAATTGAAGGACACGACCAGCCCGGCTTGATGCATCAACGCTCCGTTGTACGGAATGGCATCGACTACTTCCATTTTGTAAGTCCACCAATCAGAAAAACTCGATGCCATTGCCCCATGTTTCTTCATTTCTGGTGCCACCTTGTAGCCCTCAAGAATGTGTTGAAAGGTGCCTATTCGAATCCCAAACTCGTCGAGCGTTCGAATCAGAGCCAGGATCTCATCCTGCCGATAACTGTGACAATGAATCCAACGCTCGCCCTGCAGGATTTCCCAGATCGCTTCCGATTCAAGATCTCTCCGGGGAGGAAGTCCTTCATGATGGGTCTCCCAACGACTCCACTGCTGCCCATACTCACGAGCTGCGTGAAAGGCATCTCGCATGATCTGCTCGACGCCCATTCGGGTTTGCGGATAACGAGTCGTGTAATCATCCCCTCGATTGCTCTGCTTAACGTTCTCGCCAAGAGCAAACTTGATCCCGGCAGGAGCCTCCTCAAAACGCAGGCCGTCATAGGTTGATCCCCATCGTAACTTAATCACCTGATTCTGGCCCCCAATCGGGTTCGCCGAACCGTGAAGGATGTTGGCAGACGTAACGCCCCCGACAAGCTGGCGGTAGATATTGATATCATTTGCGTCAATAAAATCCCCAATGCGAACCTCTGCCGTGATGGCTTGCGCACTCTCATTGACACCCCCATCCGTTGCCATGTGGGAATGGCAATCAATGATCCCAGGCGTGAGATGTCGTCCCGATGCGTCGATGCGTCGCACACTTTCGGGGGCTACGAGATCACGCCCCACCGCAACAATATGCCCGTCTTCAACCAGCATCGAAGCCCCTTCAATTCGCCCTTCAGGTCCGCAGGTCCAAATCGTCGCATTCTCAATCAAGACCGGTCCCTCGTTGTCCGGTAGAGAGTCCCATCCGTAGGCTCCAAACGGATAATTGACGGAAACAAGCTCAGGGTCCCACACCAAGCTTGAATTCTTCCCTTTCCCTTCCGCTCCCTCTCCGGAGTCATCAATCCGCTCGCTCCACTGTGCCGCGAAATTGATTGATTCACCATTGGGACGCGAGATCTCCCCGCTCAATACCTTGGTTGATCCGCCTAAGAAAGTCCCCGAAATCCGAAGCAACTCTTTCTGCTCAGCTGCTTCAAACAAACGGGAAGAAAGCTTCGCTCGAATCCGGCCTGCTCGATATTCTAGATCGTTCAACTTGATCTTGGTTCGGGGGGCCGACTTTGCGGTCTCACTCTCCTTTTGGGTTCCTTCCGAGGGCTCGGTTTCAGAAGCTGCATGTAGATCGTCAAACGAGAATTCACCGGTCAGTTTTCGCTCACGCAATTTAAAGCTTAGTCTCGGCGCTCCAACTGCGATCTCCCGTTTCAATTGAAGATCCCAGTCTCCGACAAGATCAAGGGCTCGCTCATTCGAGAACGAGCGACGAGTTCCGGCAGCCCACACTTCTTGAACTGAAGCATCCTTCCGGAAAAGATCTCCCTCGGCGATGACGAGATTGGCAATCTTACCTGCCTGAATCGTTCCATACTTTGCTTCGATCCCTAAAAACTGGGCCGGCCGCACGGTAAGAGCTGCCAACGCCGACTCTTCGCCCAAGCCTCTTTCGACCGCCACACGAACGCGTTTGAGAAAGTCCTTTGGATCTCGCAGCCCATGCGATGTCAAAGCAATTGGAACGCCAGCAGCATCTAATCGCCCTGGGTTCTCAGGCGCTAGAGCCCAGTGCATGAGCCCTGCCAGCGAAGTCTGACTGGCCAATTCTCGCGTGCTCACGTCCGGCGGCTTCGGGAAATCTACCGGGACAATCACACTGCGCCCCGTCGCTCGAATGGCTTCGATTCGTCGATACTCTCGACCTGAACCTCGCACAATTAAGGGAAGGGAAAACTCTCTGGCAAAACGATCTGCACGTAGGAACATCTGCTCGTTAGATGCTTCGGCAATAAAAACGTGCCCCGCTTCGAGCAAATTCGAGAGTTCAGCCAGAGACCGATTAAGCTCCGGTCTGGGCAGCCCCGATTGATTACTAAAGGCCGCCCAAGCGTCCTTATACCACTCGGCATCGTACATCGCCTGCCGCGCTAAAGCGACGGCTCCCATCGGCGAATTCGGGTAGTAATCGCGGTCGCGAGAATGGGGAATGGTAAGCCGCAAATGCTCAGCAACATCCCCGGCAACGATGTCACCGGATTCCGTTGAAACCACAAAGCTCTGACCTTTTACGATACCATCGGCGGGCGCGACCAATCTCAGAAGAACCCCCACTTGTTGCAGCTTCTCGTTTAAGCTCTTATCTCTCGCCTCTGCTAGCGAGGGTCGAGCCCCGGGGCGAATGTGGCGATTCCAATAAAGCGTATCCGAATTCTGGTCAGGTTCAGCACTTCCCTCCCCGTATGCATCGATGAATCCAGGATAGGCAATTCGCCCCGAACGATCCCACTCCCGCGCTCCCTCTGGAACGACCCGACCGGAACGCACGTCCTCGATCACATCCTCCCGGACAATGATCGTCCCTTCAGAGATTCGTTTTCCGGGCCCGAGAACGATTTCTAGTCCCGTAATCGCATGGAACTCAGGAGCTCGATCACGAATCCCTTCGCTCGGTCTGGAATCCGTAACGCCTCCACTTACGAGCGGGACCGCAAGGACAGCCATTGCAAGAGCAGTCCAAACGGGCCCCCAGAGAGGTGAGACTCTCGAGCTCAACATAGAATGATTAACCTGATACATTGCCAAAAGACGATCGACGTTGTTTCCGACACTCTAGCGTGCAGGACCAAAACACCAAGTACGGATCCAGTCACATCGGCTGAGGAAAGATCGCCACTCCGCCTCAAGATGCCCTGATAATTATAGGAATGGTTTACAACTTGCTTCTCTCCTTATCGATAAACGCAAAAACTTGATTGGAGGAGAATATGGTGGATCTTTATCGCATCCCGGCAGGCCCTGAATTGGATCGTCTCGTGCACGAGAAAGTATTCGAAGCGAAACAGCCCACAGACATTCCTCACTACTCGTCAGACGACACCTTGGCCAAGAGCGTTTTCAAGGAGTTAAAGCGCCAAGTGGACTCCTCCGTTGTGATAGGCAAGACGAAGAGTCAACATGCGAAACGATACTTCGCCCGCTACGGACGGGACCCCAGCACGTCCACAGAAGTCCTCGCCGAAACACTCCCCCTGGCCATCTGCCGCCTGGCAGTCCTCAGACTCCGTCACTAGCCAATACGGGGAGCTAAGCAAAGGGTCCCCAGCCTCATCACAGTCCCAGGGCTCGACTTTTTCGGGTCCAGCATAGGTGCCGTCTCGTCTATGAATGTCGGATTGATATCTTTTTCTGATTTAATACTGGCAAACTATCTGCTACCCCTCTTACGGAGTTGTCATGAAGAAGTGTTTGGTCCCGTTCATCATCTGGCTTGCCCTGGGCGCCATCGGTCCCAGTAGCTGGGATTTCGCCACGGGTCGCCTCGCGGCACAGGGAGGCCCTAATCCGCCGGGCCCTCGGCCAGAGATTAATCCCCCAACGATCACCGGAGAGAGCCGCAGTGAATTATTCACGCCTGGCACAAACATCACTCTGGAAGTGAACGCTGAGGGTGAAGGCCGGCTCGTGTATCAGTGGTTCTTCAACGGAGCCATCCTTCGCAACGAGCGAAACCGGGAGTTGAATATCCCCGATTTCGGTCCCGGAGACGTCGGAACCTACTTCGCCGTTGTCGGGAATGCGGGAGGCTTCACACGTTCCAACAATATGAACATCAGCCTCCGTCGCGAAGGTTCCACCGGCGTCGGCTTTGCCTGGGGGGCGCAGTTCAACCCAGTCCGAGCCGGATTCCATCGCCCAAACGCTGTTGTCAGCGACCCTGATGGTAACGTCTACGTTGTCGGCGAGGCACCCAACGAATCTGGAAACGCAGACTTTCTCATCGTGAAGTACAACCGGAACGGAGCCGAGGAGTGGTCCCGATTCGTTGATCCATCTGAAGGCAGCGACGACGAAGCGATCGCTGTCGCCATCCATCCGACTGGAAACATCATCGTCGCGGGAACCGCCAATCGACGCAACGGTGGCAATGGACTGCCCCAAGTCATCGTGCTGAGCCTGAGCCCCTCGAATGAGCTAAACTGGCTCGAACAACTCAGCTCCGAAGAGTTCCGCGCTTCAGAAGCCGGTGAACTTGCACTCGCTCCCAATGGGGATATTCTCGTGACAGGCACCGGTCTAGCCAACAGCGCGGATATCATCACAGGCCGGTTCAACGGCAACGGTCGCCAACTGTGGGTCGCATCCTTCGATGGCGGGGAAGGAAATCGCGATACAGGCGCATCCATTGCCACCGATAGCGCCGGCAACGCCCTCGTGGTGGGCACTTCGCGCCTCGAAGTTTCCGGAGACGATATCATCGGCATCTTCTACAACCCGAGAGGAACAGAAATCTGGCAACGTCGGCACAGTGGAGACGATGATGAAGACGACCAAGGCGCTAAGGCCCTTTTCGACTCGCGAAATCGTGCTGTCATAGTTGGGGCCATCCATAGCAAAAGTACAGCTTTAGATTTTTTCGCCGCGAGACACAGTCCAAGCGGCAACGAGCAGTTCACCCAGACGGAAACCAGTAGAGGCCGCATCAACGACATTCCAGTCGACGCAGCAATCGATTCCTCCAATGCCATCCTAATCACCGGTAATTCATTCCGAAAGAAGCCCGGCACGGAGGGCATGCTGGTTAAGTTCGATGCTCAAAGCAACATCGAGTGGGCACGCTCCATCCCGGCAACAGGCGAGCCAGGGGACCAGATCAACGACCTCGTGCTACCAGGCGACAATGGCCCAGTCATTGCCGGGGGCAAAATGAATCCCCCATTCGGCGTCGACCTATACAGCGCGAAATTCAACTCGAGCGGAGAACCCGGTGGCTTCGACACTCGAACCAATCTCATAGAAGGGGTCCCGGTATTCGATACTGCCACAGCAATCACAATAGATCCACGAGGCGACATCATTCTTGCCGGCATCACGAGTCCAGGTGGTAGTATCACATCGCCGGGCACAGACACTTTCCTCGTCACGATCAAGCTTCAGGTCACACCACCTCGCCGCAACAATTTGCCGAGTATTCAAATTGTCTCTCCGATCGCTGGGCAGCGCTTCGAGTTCGACCAGACAGTGGACATTTTCGTCACAGCAAACGACCAGGACGGCCCAGTCGAACAAGTCGAAATCCTAGTCGGCAACGAGAGGATTGGTACCTTTACCTCAGCTCCATTTAGCACGACCTGGGTAGTCGACACGACTGACCCCGTAATGATCACAGCGCGTGTCACCGATAGCGATGGCGCAGTCATCACCGCCGCCACACCCATCGAGATCAGCGTCACCGATATTCGACCTGAGATCATCGCCTTCCCATCCGATCAAAGCGTGGCACCGGGAGCCACCCTCAACCTCGTGGCTGAAGTGACCGGAAGAACGCCACTCCGTTTTCGTTGGACTCAGAACAAACAACCCATCCGAGATGCCGATGGTCCGACCCTAACAATTGAGAACTTCGATAGCCGAAATGCAGGCCAGTACGAACTCACTGTTCAGAACGTCGCCGGCATAGATAAGAGCGGATCCATCACTGTAGAACTGGATGTCCCATCGGTCACGGCGGGAGACAATTTCGCCGATCGATTATCCCTTGGAGGAGAATCAGGTAGAGTGAAGGCATCAACGATAGGCGCTACCCGCGAACCGGGAGAGCCGGTCCATGCTAATAAACGCGGCAGTTCATCAGTCTGGTTTTCGTTCGTCCCCGAGGCTCCGGGGCTGGTTGATATCTCCACGCTTGGAGCCAACTTTGATACCCTGTTGGCCGTCTACACTGGGACGGGCTTTGATAACCTCGTCAGCGTCGACAGCGACGAAGACGGCGGTGGATTTCTTACCAGTTCGGTCCGGTTCAGAGCTACCGGCGGCGAGGAATATATCATCGTCGTCGATGGTTTCAACCAGCAGCAGGGAACTGCGATCTTAACGTGGAACCTAGACCGAACGGTGACTATCGAGCCCCCCCGATTCACGATCAATCCCAATGAAGTCGTTGCACGCCGTGGTTCACAGTCCACCTTCACGGCTTCCTTCCGAGGGCCTCGCCCACCCGGCGTCGAGCTACAGTGGATTTTCAATGGGGAACCCATTGAAGGAGCCACTAGCAATCAATTGGTGGTGAATGATATTCAACCTCGAGATGCTGGAAAATACTGGGTACGAGCGAGAGTCGCGAACATCGAAGTGAACAGCGAGCGAGCCACTCTCGCGCTTGCCGCTCGCCGAGCAGTGAATGCCCTGGTGGTTCCAGAGGTCAAAATCGAGAATAAGTTTGCCGATATCTTCTTCTCTTTCGCAGGTCCCAATGCCCAGGGCCTTCAGCAGCAGCGTCGCCGTCCTATCCCGCTGGCAGCCTCACTTGCAACCGGCTTCTCTGGGGCACAGATCTTTAACACATTCGGTGCAGTCAAGGAGATCGGAGAACCAGATCACTGCGATGTTCCGGGTGGCGCTTCCCAATGGTTTGCCTATCAACCGCCAATCGATGGAACGGTCTTTATGTCCACAGACGGGAGTGATTTCGACACGGTTATGGCAGTCTATACCACGGCGAGCTCAGACTTCAGTAGTCTTGAGGAAGTGGCTTGTGACAACGACAGTGGCCTTGATGGATTCGATAGCGCCCTGTCATTTGAAGCCACCGCCAACACGATTTATTACGTGGCGGTCGACGGCGTAGAGGCCGCCACAGGAGTCGTCGAACTGAGCTATGCAATGGACCTTCCCTTGGAACTCGTCCTCGACGCGGGTGGAGGACTCAGCTTTGACACCGGTGACAGTTCCAACACCGTTAGCCAATTCATCTACACGATTACCGCGCCTCAGAACGTCGACTTCGTCATTGAGGCTTCAGCGGATATGATCAACTGGACTACCGTCATTACGACCCAAGTGGGCGAAGACGGAACCTACCAATTCCGGGAAGATGAATTCGATCTCGGAACCGGGGAGCGCTACTTCCGAGTCTACTACCCGTAGGGCTCAAGGCCTCAGCCCGAACTCATGCAGCAGGAATCGCCTAGCGCCTGGGCCTACGTCCTACTGGGCCGTCCAACCGCCATCGACCGTTAAGGTCGTTCCTGTCATGAAACTGGAGCTCTGTGAGGCCAAGAAGATCACTGCGCCATCGAGCTCATTCATTTCCCCCCATCGACCCATCGGTATCTTAGAGACAAAGGCTTGGTACTTCTCGGGGTCATCGAGGAGCGGTCGGTTCATCTCAGTGCCGAACGGCCCCGGGCAGATCGCATTCACCGTGACACCCTGTTGCGCGAGTTCGAGCGCTTGAGTTTTGGTTAAGAGGACAATTCCACCTTTGGTCGCGGTGTAGGGAGGTCTCGCGGCCAAACCCACAAGGCCCATGATACTTGAGACATGGATCACTCTGCCCCAGCCCTTTTCCACCATGTGGGGAATCACGGCCTGAGAACACAGGAAAGGTCCAGTGAGGTTGATATCAATCACACGCTGCCATTCTTCAAGTGGGAGTTCCGTGGTCGGCAGACGGACATTGACTCCGGCATTGGTGATCAGGATATCTACACTCCCCAACTCGCCCACCGCGCGATCTACAAAGGCACTGATCTCATCGGGTCGTGTCACGTCGGCCTCGACGCCGAGCGCCCGACAGCCGTGCTTTTCCGCTACCTCGGCGGCAGCCGCTTCAGCCTCTGTGCCGTTCCGACTATTGATGGCAATATGGGCACCGACACCTGCCAGAGCATGTGCCATCGCCAAGCCTAAGCCCTTGGACCCTCCGGTGATCATCGCCACCTTGCCGTCTAGTCGGAATATATCTGTACTCATAGCCAAA
Organism: uncultured Verrucomicrobiota bacterium; assembly: GCA_964342405.1. Lineage (GTDB taxonomy): Bacteria > Verrucomicrobiota > Verrucomicrobiia > Limisphaerales > AAA164-E04 > UBA2970. Next base: position 68,406 of record CAYFGX010000025.1, read on the forward strand.
TTTGCAGATTGTTTCTTGGTGGAAGCCATTGAGCCACGCACCCTCGATACTAGGAATTCAACACCTTCAACGCCTTACGCGAATTCGATGTGCGCAGAATCAACAGTCCGGACTTCGCCTTCGGGCCGGTTGCAAAGTAAGCGTATTCGATGTTGATCTTCGCCGCCGCAAGCTTTTCCGCAATGTTCGCGAGCGAGCCGGGCTGATTGGTCGATTCGATCATTAAGACCTCAGCCTCAACTGAGACCACATGATGGTCTTCGAACACCTGCTTCGAACGCTGCCAATCGCTGGTGACGACCCGAACCACGCAGTGATCGACCGTATCCCCTACCGACAACGCGTACAAGTTGATCTTGGCATCGGCCAATGCACGACACATTCGCGCCAGGGCCCCAGGTTCGTTGCCCAGGAAAAGGGCAAGCTGACGAGTTAGTTGCATAAAAAAAGGCCTCCGTCACCCAATCAGCAACGAAGGCCTTGAGCTAAAGAGTTTGTCCGCGCTCAGAATGAGCCTGCAGGCGGTGTTTCTGGTTTCTCTTTCGACAATTCGTGAACCGGCTTCGACGCAGGCTTCGCTTCTGGAGGATTCGGCACGACGCGCCAGAATTTCGGCAAGGCCTCATCCCAGTTCTTGAGCAACTCATTTGCTGCCTGAGACTCGGTCGCTTCCAGATGATCGTAGATCAACTTCTGCACTTCCTTAATCTCCTCGTTGTCATCAAGCCGCTCAAGACCAACCATCGCCTTGTTGTATTGTTCTGGGAACTGCCCATTTTCATCATACACGTAGGCAATACCTCCACTCATTCCGGCGCCAAAGTTTCTCCCCGTTTCCCCAAGGATAACAACTTTTCCACCGGTCATGTATTCGCAGCCATGATCGCCGACACCCTCGACGACAGCCGTGCCACCAGAGTTTCGCACACAGAATCGCTCCCCAGCCTTGCCCGCTGCAAACAATCGGCCCCCTGTGGCACCATACATGACGGTATTCCCGATGATGATGTTCTCAGCCCAGTTGAACTTTGAATTCTCCGGAGGACGGACGATGACTTCCCCTCCATTCATTCCTTTGCAGACGTAGTCATTGGCCTCGCCAAACAGCTTCATGCGAATTCCAGAAGCCAGGAAGGTCGCAAGCCCCTGCCCTGCACTGCCGTGCAGCGTTAGATCCACCGCCCCGGCCTCGAGTCCCGCATCACCATGGTTGTAACCAATGTGGCCCGAGACCTTTGTCCCGATATTTCGGCGGACATTGGACACACGGTAGTTCAGCTGGACCTTGCCCTTTCCGGTCAGCGCTTTCTTGGCATCAATGATGATTTGATCATCCAAGCTGCTATCACCAAATCGCTCATTTCGATCTCGAGTATGAATTCGTGGGGACGCACCGGTCGGGTCAACCTGATAGAGCAGTTTCTCGAGGTTCAGGGTTCCAATTTTGTCGCGAAGCTCTTCTGGGAATTCGCTGAGGTCCTTCGTCTTCAACAGATCCGTGCGTCCCACCAAATCATCAAACTTCCTGATGCCCAAAGACGCCATTAGTTCGCGCACTTCCTGAGCAACCCCGTCAAAGAAGGCCACCACATTCTCGGGTTTGCCTCTGAACTTGAGCCTGAGCTCCTCTTTCTGGGTTGCGACTCCAACGGGACACGTATTCAAATGGCAAACTCGGAACATTGCACAGCCAGCCGCGATCAATGCCGCAGTGCCAAAGTTAAACTCTTCCGCCCCCAACAGGGCTGCATGAATGATGTCCATACCCGTCTTAATCCCTCCGTCCGTTCGGAGGACGACCCGAGAGCGAAGATCGTTGAGCATCAAGGTTTGCTGTGCCTCGGCGACACCAAACTCGAATGGCCCTCCCGTGTGCTTGATCGAGCTTTGCGGTGAAGCCCCGGTTCCGCCATCGTGACCACTAATCAAAACAACATCGGCATAGGCTTTCGCAACACCCGCGGCAACCGTCCCGACACCGGCACAGGCAACGAGCTTCACACAAACCTTGGCGCGAGGATTGACCTGCTTCAGGTCGTAGATCAACTGCGCCAAATCCTCAATACTGTAAATATCGTGATGCGGCGGAGGTGAGATCAACGGCACACCAGGTGTGGAGTGTCGCAACTTCGCGATGCTGACTGAAACCTTATGTCCTGGAAGCTGCCCGCCCTCACCGGGCTTGGCACCCTGCGCCACTTTGATCTCAATTTCCTGGGCACTAGCCAAGTACTCTGGCGTCACGCCAAATCGTCCTGAGGCGACCTGTTTAATAGCCGAACAAGGGTTGTCTCCGTTCTCGCGAACATTGTATCGCTCAGCTGCCTCTCCCCCTTCACCCGAGTTGGACATCCCTCCAATTCGGTTCATTGCGATGGCAAGACATTCATGGGCTTCTGGCGACAAAGCTCCCATACTCATCCCGGCGGTGGTGAAGCGGACTCGAATATTTTCGAGCGGCTCCACTTCATCCAAAGGCACGGGATCGACTTTCTTCAATTCCAAGAGATCACGAAGCGAAACAGGGTCACGACTCTCTGCGGTCTTCATGTATTCGAGGAACGCATCGCGCTGTCCGGATCGAAGGAATTTGTGCAAGGTCTGCACGACCTTCTTGTTGAAGGCGTGAAATTCTCCCCGACCACCGGGCAAGACTTTGTAGTTACCCCCTTCTTCCAGCGCAGCCTCATCTGGATCGCCATAGGCGGCCTGATGACGGCGAATCGCGTCGGCAGCGATGTGCTCAAGCTCAATTCCGCCAATCTGAGAACGGGTTCCATAGAAGCATCGATCCATCACGTTCTCAGACAAACCAATCGCCTCGAAAATTTGAGCTCCCCGATAGCTACTCATCGTTGAGATGCCCATCTTGGCCATGATCTTCAGCATGCCATTCTCGATCGCGATCCGGTAGTTCGCAAGGGCACGGTCCAAAGTCAGTTCATCCAACTCACCGTCTTCCAGCCATTGCCGGACTGTGTCGATGGCGACGTATGGATTGATGGCGGAGGCCCCAAAGCCAACCAAACAAGCAAACTGATGAACGTCGCGGGCTTCTCCCGTTTCACAGATAATCGAAGCCTTGAGGCGTTTGCCTTCACGAATCAGGTGATGATGCACTGCGCCGACTGCCGTCAACATCGGAATCGGCACCGAATCAGCGTCCGAGTTCTTATCTGATAGAATCAGCACAGCCTTGCCCGCATCCACGGCCTTGGACGCTTGCTCACAAATCCGCTGAAGGGCTCGATCCAAATCTGCTGCGCCCCCCTTGAGCTCGAAGTGACAGGCGATGTCCTCTGAAGCAAACTCACCTTCTTTGGTAGCCCGCAGGGTTTCCAACTCATAATCCAATAAGAAGGGGCTGTTAATTCTGATCAACTTAGCATGATCAGGGCTTTCCTTTAGCCATGAACGACGGTGTCCAACACTGGTTGCCAAAGACATGACAACTCGTTCGCGAATACTATCGATCGCCGGGTTGGTCACCTGGGCAAACAACTGCTTAAAGTAGGTGTAGAGCAACTTAGGTCGCTTCGACAAGACAGCCAAGGGCGTGTCGTCACCCATGGATCCGATCGCCTCGGCTCCATTTACAACCATCGGTTTGATGATCACCTTCAGCTCCTCTGTATCCCATCCAAAGGCAATCTGTTGCAGCGTCAGATCGAGCAGATTGACCGGACTTGCGTTCGGTGACTGCGGCTTCGCATGCTCACTCAAGACGAACATGTTCTCAGAGCACCACTTCCCATACGGCTGTTGCCCCGCCACAAACTCTTTTACCTCATCATTGTCGAGAAACTCCCCTTTCTCCGTATCGACAGCGATAATCTTACCCGGGCCCAGACGCCCCTTCCGAACCACCTTCGACTCATCCAAACGAACCAATCCAGCTTCGCTCCCCATCACCACCAGACCATCCTCATAGACAGTGTAGCGGGCGGGCCTCAATCCGTTTCGGTCCAAAGTCGCTCCAATGAAGCGCCCATCGTTAAAGACAACCGCTGCTGGACCATCCCAGGGCTCATTCAAACAGGCATGATAGAGGTAGAAATCCCTCAGAGCCGGATCGATGTTCTCCATCTTCTCCCATGCCTCGGGCATCAACATCATGGCACTGTGCAAAACACTCCGCCCACTCAATCGAAGGATCTCAAGAGCATTATCAAGCGCGGCCGAATCAGAGCTCTCCGGTTGGATGATCTGGCGGAGAAACTCAATATTCTCCCCCCAAACATCCGAAGTGATCTCCTGCTCGCGAGCACGCGTCCAATTCTTGTTGCCGAGCAGCGTATTGATTTCCCCGTTATGGGCCATCATCCGGTACGGATGGGCGAGCCGCCAAGTAGGAAAGGTATTCGTCGAGTAGCGTTGGTGAAACACAACCGAAGCCGTCGTGAAGAGCGGGCTTCTTAAATCAGGGAAATACTTCGCCAGTTGGGGAGCATTGAAGAGTCCCTTGTAAACAATCGTTTTTGACGAGCACGAAGTGATATAGAAGTCATCGATCTTGGCTTCCTTGGCCTTGATTCCGGCTAATTTTCGAACCAAAAAGAGCCGACGTTCGAATTCTTCATCGTCCCAGCCCTTGGCTCGCGCCATCAAGAGCTGCTTCATCTCTGGAACGGTCGAAAGCGCTTTCTCGCCAAGACAGCGAGGATTGGTTGGGACATCCCGCCAGCCAATACAATGAACCCCAAATTGTTTACACGCGGCCTCGATCACCTCTTGACCATGACTGGTCTGATACGAGTTGTCCTTGGGAAGGAAGACGAAGGCGATTCCGAGATCATTGTCCCGAGCGAGCTTGGCGCCTAGTTTGTCGACCTCAGCTCGGAAGAATTCATGGGGGATTTGGATGAGCACACCTGCCCCATCTCCTGTCTTCGCATCCGCATCGAGCGCACCGCGATGAGCGAGATTACACAGGGCTTGAAGCCCATATTCTAAGATACGGTACTCTTTCTTACCACTTTGATTGGCTACAAAGCCAACACCACAAGCATCATGCTCAAAACTCGGATGATATAGGGAGTCACTTAGTCTCGGGTACATATTACTTCACTCGTCTCAAAACCGCCGAAGGTTAGCTACCGCTCTGGTAAGCGCAATCGTTTTTTCCAAAGCCAAGCCCAAGAATAATGCATATGCACTGCAAAAGAATTGTTTTTCGTGCCGTTTAGAAACTAACGACCCAGCCACGGGTCTCTTGACCTAGGACAAGAGCCCTTACGAGAGGCGTCTGAGCGGCCGGGAGAGCCCGGTAGTGAAGGAATTCTCGGGCTTCGGCGGGTTTAGCTTCGGAAAAAACCCACGCCGAGTCACGTCACAATGGTGAAGAACCGCGAGGGCTAAAGATCATCCGCCACAGATGAAGACGGAAGTGCCCACTCGGAGAGCAGCGTGACTCGAACCGTTGATCCATCCTCGAGAATTTCCGGGATCACATTCAGCGTCGTCCCCACCTTGTGCATTGCCCCCTCAAATTCCCTCTCCTCAGCCATCGAGATCGTCGCTTGTTGCCCGCTCAATGTCGTCACCATCGGGCTCCCCATGTATTCAATGCTTCCTTCTTCACGCTCAAGATCTAGATAGGCATCGAGGACTTCGGAATCTAGAACGCCACTCGAAGAGCTGCCGTCCTGAGTGGTGACGGCGTCGAGATTGAGCGAGTGAGCAACGTCTTCCGAGCCCTTCAGAATCCCGCTCTTGACGACGACCTGACCATCCGGGGTCCCTTCCACGGCCTCCGCCCGTAAGACCATGAAACCCAGCTGGCCTTCCTCAACCGGCCAGCCCCCGATCACGACCGCCTCTCCTGATCGAAGATCCGTGTTCAACTCGCCGAAGAAGGTCTTGATCGGTCCCTCGTCAGGTGTCCCATCCGGGGATTCTTGGGCGCCTGCTGTTTCGGGCTCACCACGCAGTTGCTCATTTTCCCGCTTTAAGCTCTGCACCCTGCCTCGCAATTTGAAGAGCTCCGCGCGCTCTCGGCTCAATTTTGCGGTTTGCTCCTGCAACGCGGATTCAGACTCAGCAAGATTTTTATTGCTCGCCTCCAACTCGGCAATTCGATCATGCAAGGCCGCTACCGCCCGTTCATGGACAGCCCGCTGCCGGGCGAATTTCTGCGTTGCATAGTACGGAACACCCACGCCCACCACGAGAGCCAGGCCCACCAAGCTTGTCTTCAGTTTTGTCATCGTCAAAGTTTCGATAAGGAATCCAGCCGACGGCGCAGCTCCCGCAAGCGCCACTGCCGCCGTGGTCGCCTTCGCAAAGCCAGCCGGCGCACTCCCCAGCGAAGCCAAAAGTAAAGAAGCCGAGAGTGTGCCCGAAGCTGACTGGATCCCGAAGGCTTTTAGAACTTCCCGGAGCCGATCCAGAGCCCGACCAATTCTCATGCGTGCGGCATCTTCCGAAATACCGAGCGCGACCCCGGTTTCACGCAGCGAGAGTCCGCGAAGAAAGCGTAGGACCACAACGTTCCGATCCGCCTCTTTCAGCCGGTCCATTGCTTCATCGAGTACGGGACGAATGGATTCCCAAAGTTCACTCGGCTCAGCCTCAATCAATTGCCGTCTCATCGCCTCTTGCTCACGCCGCCGCCGCCGATCTTCCGCTCGAACAAACCGAGAGGCCATGAACCGGGTGTGACGGTAGAGCCACCCCGAAATGACCGTTCCAGCTGCGAGCCGCTGCCGCTTATGGTGGAAATCCAAGAAAACACTTTGCGCCAGATCCCTCGCCTCGTTCTCATTTCCGTTCAGGCAGCGCAGTGCCGTCAAGTAGACCAGATCCCCATTTTCTCGAATGACCTCGTTGAGGCTCGCTTGAGAAACTGGAGAACGGCTTTGCGCTGGATCCTGACCACCGAACATCATCTGCTTCATCATTAGAACCCGCCCGAACAGAAAACCGAACAAGAATCTTTTTCGCAGCCAAACCGCGTCCGACTCGAAAAGCACTCCCTCACCCGGATCTGTTTTCGTTGGACCGGCGCCGGACAAACGGCCAACATCTTTCTCATGTCTTACGAACTGAACGCCAGTTTTGAAGAGGAGGTGATCCAAGCCAGCCATCGCATTCCTGTCGTCGTCGATTTCTGGGCACCCTGGTGCGGCCCCTGTCAGGCGCTTGGTCCCGCACTCGAGAAACTAGCCGACGAGGCAGACGGAAAATGGAAACTCGTCAAGATCAACACCGAGGAACAAGCCGCCATCGCCCAAGATTACCAAATCGCGAGCATTCCTGCGGTCAAACTATTCGTCGACGGAAAAACCACAGAGGAGTTCAACGGGGCTCTTCCCGAGAGACAGCTGAGAGAATGGCTCGAGAAATCGCTCCCCTCAGCCTCTGCAGAAGAACTGAAACGAGCCCAACAACTCTTGGATCAGAGAGAGGATTCCGCCGCTCGTGAAATTTTGGATACCATCCTTGAAAACGATCCAACCGAAGAAGCAGCAATTCTTCTCAAGGCAGAGCTTGAGATCGGCTCAGATCCTCAGGAGAGCCAAACTTTACTGGCAATGATCAAAGCCGGCTCAGACCATTTTGATCGAGCACGGGCCCTCTGCAACATCGCCGACTATCAGCTGGCCGCTGCCAGCGCCTCCGAGGCTCCGGATTCAAAAGGAAAAGCCTCTTATCTGGCCGGACTCAAGGCGCTGTCTGAACGAGACTACGCCTCGGCCTTAGAGAGGCTGATCGAGAGTATCGAAGCAGACCGAGCGTTTCTCGACGCTTCTGCAATTGGCCTTGGGAAGGCAATCTTCCAGTGGCTCGGTATCAGGCACCCGGTCGCAGACCAATTCTATCGGCGCTTCACGAGCGTCCTTTACATCTAGGGCTCCTACAGTGCTCGGCACCTCGATTCAAATCTGAGCCCCCCCCGGTCAGTCATGCCTTCGCCTTCCTCACCAACGAGTTCGACAACGCCTTCGGCCGCCCCAATCCGTCGCAAGCGGGACCGTTTTCGAATGCTCACTGTACTCTGGGTTTTCCCCTCAGCTGGCGCCTTGCTTATCCTTGGGATCAATAACCGTCACGGGCTATCGCTAGCATCCATTACTTCCCCTCGAATCGAAGACTTAGCCGCGCTTGGCGTTCTGCTCTGTCATCTGTTTTTCCTGATCCAGTCGCGACGCTTTCATAAGTTGCTTCGAAGCGGTAAAGAGTCTAGTTTGACTCCGACGGACACCTAGAGCTGAAAGAACCTATGCCCCTCTACGAATACGCCCTTAAAGAAGGAGACTGCAAAGTCTGCGGTGGAGAATTCACGCTTCGTCGGCCGCTGTCTGCCCCTCCACTCACGAATTGCCCCCTTTGCAAACGAGAGGTTAAGAAGCTGATTTCGAACTTCAGTTCCCCAATCAAATTGAAGCCACTCTCAATCTCCGACGCCAAGAACGCCGGATTCACGGTTCTCAAGAAGACCAGCAAGGGAGAATACGAAAAGCAGTAAGCCCACCCCGCGTTCTAGCCCCAAGATTCCCGGCAGGACCGTATTCCTCAGCTGAATTACTTACTCTGGAACCACTCGGAAAAAGCGAGCCGCACCGAGCAGAATCTCGTCCGTTACTTGGAGTTGAGAAATCTCACCCGACACTCGCTGGAGCAGTTCCCAGTCGCCCTCAATCCTGTCGGCAATCTGAACCTGATAACTTCGCCCCGGCTGCAGGCTCAATTCCAGCGTTAGCACTCCACCGGTCAGAGAGAGACCATTCATCAGACGCTCGGACATGATCGGGGCACTACCACCTGATGAATCCCCCGGACTTGGCAAAGACCATTCCCAATTTTCCGGTTCACTTCCGAATCCCACCAAAGATCTCCGCGTGAGAGCGAGCAGGTCCGTTCCAGACGGGAGCGGCCAGGGGCTTTCAGACCGATATTCAACCCGGTCCTCCTCGAGCCAACGAAGCCTCGTTGCCGGCAAATTCCCCGCGACGACTTCTTCGTAGAGCCTTTCCAAAACCAAACGGTCTCGTTCGTTGGAAAGGCGTCCTTGGAAGGGTCCGACCACCGCCACATCCATCGGAAGATTCAAACGGCGGACCATCGCCTGTTGTCTGACGGCATCCGCCGGATCAAAGTTGACCACAACAAGAGAAGCTCCCGGCTCAAGGGAGACATCACCTTGAAAAGTAAAGTCAATCCCCCCTCGCAACCTCCAAGCGATTCCTGGATCCACGGCGTTTGAGAGCTCGATGGGCAGGTCAGATCGGTTCGTGAGTTCCACATACTCAAGTCCATCCAGAGCGGGCTCCACTCCACTGACTGCGCCATCATCGAGCAGGAGTTCACTCAGCACCACGGGCCCCACCCAAGCCGCCCCATTCAATTCACCGTTCCCCTGCCGAAACGACTCTAGATTGCCGGGAGACGACACCCCAAAGCTAAGCTGCTCCAAGCGACCTACCTGATTTCCCGCACTGGTCTCGAACACGCCGAAGGACGCTCCCGGTTGAACCGCTGCAGTTGGAATGGAGATTCTTCGCCCCGTGAACTCACCCTCGATACCGACTTCGGTCAAATAGATCATGTCGCCCTCTAAAAGGGGCCAAGGATCCGCGCTCACACTCTCGGAGTCCAGCCAGTCACTCTCGTAAACCACGGTAAAATCACCAGGCAACACCATTGTTCGCTCAGGCAAGCGAAACCGATCCACAGATGTTCGATGACTCCCGAGCACCCATCCCGACATGTCCACGGCTTCATCGGAGCCGTTGTAGAGTTCGATGGCACGTTCGAACGGCGGAGCAGCGTCGAACATCAATTCATTGAATCGCAAGCCAGCAACTTCAATCCCATTCCCGCGGGCTGGGCTCGCATCCCCTTCCCCAAAGAATACGATCCGATCAGCTCCATCCGGTAATCGCCCCACCGCATGCACCTCAGAAGGCAGTTGCTCAACTTGCACCTCATCCAGAGTGGCAAAGGAACTCGAATACAAGCGTAACGTTTCTCCCTTCGTATCGAGCCTGAAGCTCAGATGATTCGCCCCGCGCTCCGACCGGTTATCGGCACGAAAGATCACCCAGGAATTCGCGCCGACAAAGGTTGCGGGACCAATCTGATGTTTCGCCTTCCCTGCCAGCGATGGGTCGTCAGACAAATAGAGACCGGCCAGGGAAACAGGTTCAGGATTTGAATTGTAGAGCTCTAGCCAATCATCGTCATTGCCTCGTGACCTCCATTCATTGATCCTCAGCCCGTCCACCGAACCCATTTCGACTGCCAATGCATTCAAGAGCCCCGGAGTACCGGCAGACAGCAGCATCCAGTCCTCGCCGGCACGACCCATCGTTTGATTCACAACTTGCGGACCGTACACCACGTGATCCATGATACGACCCTGCGCGTCCAGGAGTTCGATTCGGTCCGATTGACCACTGAGAGATCTGGGCACGACGAGACTGCCCAAAGCCCCGCGAGCGACGAGATCATCGCCGTCACACCAGATCACCAAGTATCCTCCACCACTCACCGACGCCCCTTCGGGAAAGGTCCACTCATAGTCATCCGAGAAACGAAGCCGCATGCCGTCAAATCTAAGCGGCTCCGAAGTGAGGTTCACCAACTCGATCCAGTCCGGAGTTCCTTCTACGCCGAAGTAGTGAACCGTTTGATTGCGAGTCATCAGCTCGTTGAACTGCACGGTCCGATCGGTAGGCGGGTAGTTCCTAGCCCCAGGACTCATGTTCAATGTAAAGATCTGAAACTCGCCCAATCCGTCCGGCAAGCGTCCCAGGGAGCCCCCCTCATCTTGAACACCATAGATCAACTGATCAATGAGCTCGCCTTCAGCATTCCGCAGCGCTAGCTGCCCTCCAGTTGACGGAATTCTAAACCGGAGTGCTTCACGATGTGTCGAGGGGTTCGAGTAGAGAATACGAACCCCCTGAGGCCCAAGGAATGAATGGGGAACGAATCCGTGCAGGTGACCGTTGAGTTCAATGTGAAGGCCATCTAGCGACACAGGTAAATTGAGATCGGTATTGAAGATTTCAATCCAATCGTCTTCTCCCGGTGAAGGGTTGGCCACCAACTCATTGATTCTGACCACTTCCAAAGCGGCAGTAGCTGCCAATGCATTCTCACCGCCCGGAGTCGGTTCACTCAATTTCCAATCGCCCGACGCATCTCGACTCAATGAGTAGCCGTCGAGTTGCCGCCCAAAAGTGACCGCATCAAGACGTCTGCCCTCGTCATCGAGCAACACCACGGAATCCCCTTCGCGATTCAGCCCGAAAGGCAAGCCACGCCCATCGTCAGGAGAATTCGCACGCCGAATCACTCTCCTTTCTCCGGGATCCAGTGTGTCGTCTGCGGCAAAGATGTAGTCCGCATTCCCGGACTCATCCCGCAGTCGATAATTCCCAATCGAGCGGTTTATTAGTCCTCGATTCTCGATCTCGATCCAATCCGCTTGCCCGTCATCGCCAACGGCTTCCTCGACATTGGCAGCCAAAACCTCACTAATCACAATCGAAGAAGCCTGCGAGAGGCTCTGCACTCGGCCCGGACTTCCTCCCCGATCTTGACTTCGCCACCAACGGGCCGGAACAGCCGCATCTCCATCGGAATCGACAAGTTCCAAACTGTACCCCTTTCCATCAGCCTCTGTCGGCCAAATTCCCTGATCCCCATAGAACACACCCGTGACATATCTTCCCGCTGCATCCTCCAACACCAGCGACTCACCTCCATTGGATAAGCTCCCATTGAAGTAGCCCCAAATCTCAGCGGACGGATAACGTTGACGAAACGACTCAGGCTTTTCATCAGAAGCCAAAACCAACGAAGCTCCCGGATCCAGGAAACTGCCAAAGGGAAATTCGAACGAAACCCCACGCATCGAGTATTGCGAAAGATCCATGGTCACCGGACCAAAGTTCGTCAGTTCCAAGAACTCAAATGCTTCCCCTCCTGGAGGATGATACATGATCTCAGAAAATTTGATCGGAGCCGTCAACTCGCCAGGGAAGAACACCCCCTGACTCAATGCACTCCAACGCCCATTGGCCAAGCTCCTGGCACGAATCTCAGTGACATCATCGACGACAATCTCGTCCCGGTACAACAGCGCCCCCTCCGCCACTTTTCCCGACTCCACAACACCCACTTCTAAGATGGCATCCAACAAGAAATCCGAACTGGTCAACTGAGCGTTCAAGCCTTGGAAGGCAAGCATGTTGGCGCCCTCACGCAATCGGCCCATGTGATCGCTGACCTTAAAGGTTTGAAAATTGACTGCCGCTGAGTCGGCGTGGTCTCCGGCCGCTGATGAGTTCCACCGCACGGTCGATGGCGCATTCGCTTCGGCAATGCGAATCCCGTTGAGATAAGCCACAAAACCATCGTCATACTTGACCCTCAAGTTCATTAGATTCAACCCCTCGATATCCCCCAGCTCGATATCAAACGGAATCCGAACATAGACCGAAGTGTTTTTGTCATTCATGACCTCATTCACATCGATTCCAATATGGGTGCGATAGGTCTGCGCCTCATCGTAACCAACCCCACCCCGTCCTCGAAGCCATTCACTGTCATCGAAACCCCGATCCGCACGCCGCCAATCTGTGCCCAGACTAGAATCCGTTGGCACCAAAACAGTTTTCTCCGCTCTCTCGGTCACCAACTCCGTCCTCGCACCCGTTGCGGTCGCTGGTACAAAAGGATCGGACCCGTCCAGCGTGTAGTAGATGTCGCCGGCGTCCGTGGACAAACTGACGGATGGAACCTGCAGGCTACCAGGTTCCTCGGAAAAACTCGGGATGTTGCCTTCCAAGAACAAGCCCTCCTCGGCCAAGTGCTCGAATACAATCGATCGCCGCCGCGGAATCCAAGAGGTCGCAATATTGTTAGCCATGTTGCGCAGAACCGACGACATCGCACCTCTCAACTCTTGGAACCGGCGGAGCACATTCTCGTCCGTCAGCGCTCCGGATCCGAAAAAATGATGGTGAACTCGATCGGCAAATCGCGTTCGAAAATCGGTGTTCTGCGCGAGCGCCTGATAGAAGCGCGCGATATCCTGATTCACCGCGAGTTCTGAGGTCAGGGTATTGTGTCGCACAGATCCTCCCTGATTGAAAAATGACCATTCAGCATCCCAGACATAGAAACGCCATCGGGCACCCTCCACACGCTCCCGAGCCGCACGCCAGTTGTTGTGCGGCCAATCTCGCGTGCCGACGTAGATATTCAAGATCAGGTAGTCAATGAAGTTGTCGATATGGAGCAACTGACTCGCCAATTCATAGTTTGCTGTCACGGATAGATCACGCCTCATCACCTGTTTGAGGCGCTCCCACTCGACAGTATCTCCTGACCGTACCTCGCCAAACTGGGCAATGATATCATACTCTCCATTCCCCCCTTGCCAGGTATCCAGAAAGTCTTCATCGATCCGTTCAGTCGGATTATAATATCCCTTGTAGACCCCATTCACATAGAGATTCACCAGAGTGCCTTGACTCGAAACTTGTCCCATGTCACCGGAGAGTCGCCGAACAAGCTCATCCACAACAAATGGGTTTGAGTGATCATTCATCCCTGCGCGCAACACGATCTGTTTGTATTCATCGGCGGGAGATCGGGGGATCAAGGGATACGTAAGCGACGACTCACCATAGTCGCCCCGAAAGTAGAGCCGATAGGAGTACTTGCTGAAAGGGAGGCGGCCGTTCGGGTCGTAACGACCGCGGACGTAATTTCCTCCCTGGATTCGCAATCCACAATCGATCTGAAATCCCGTGGAACCATCCGGCAGGAAATACTCAACGGAGACCGGTCGCTCCCAGGCCCGACCGCGCTTCGAGGTGTTTCTTGGACTGGTTTCCATAATCCCCTGAGGGCCAAAGAGATGATCTCGGTCCGTGACCAAAGAAAGAACAGGAAGAGAGCGCCGAGAACTACTGAGACGATAGAGGTAGGAATGGGTCACGGTTTCCGAAGGTAGATATCCAGGCTTAAACGTCGCCGCACGAACCGTTAAGCGACGAGTCACCCGAATAGGCTCTTCATAAAGCCTTCCGTTCTCCAAAGTCGGCTCTGAGACATCCGTCGTGTATCGAACCACCGCGCCGTCCACAGACGAGGACAGCGAGAGTTGAAAGGGTTGGTCATAGAAGCCGCGTGAGGCACTGAAGCGGGGAGGCGGAAGAATTTCCGCAATGAGCTCCGAACCATTGATAGCCCCCGGCGTTGGAGACGCGAAATAACTAAGTTCGCCCGAAGGCAAGCGACCGAAAGAGTGGTCGTTCCGCTGCTCTGGATAGCTTTCTCCCAAATCGCTCACCAGGCGTCTCGGAAGCTCTGGACTGTAAAGCCCCAGAAACTCACCCGCTCGACTCAAGCGGAAGTTGGTATGAGGGGAACCTCCAGCCCGTAGATTCGCACGATTCTTTGCTGAGGCATGGACGATCAAATACTCACCCGCCCCTATTTTCAAATCGTCAAAGACCCACTTCCCTGGATCATCGCGATCATCCGACAAAGACCAGCCAGCTAAGTCGACCTCCTGCTCACTGGAGTTGAAGAGCTCAATCCAATCCACCCGATCACGATCATCATCCAGAATACCACTCTGGTTCCCTGCCATGATTTCGGAAATCACAACGCCGTCATAGGCTACCGTTGAATCGACCTGATATTGCCAAGAGCTGGTCTGAAGGGCGTTCGGTTCCGCCGCGAAATCTTCAATGCCATGATCCACTCGCCACTCCAATTTCAGAAGTCCGTCACTCTGCTCCGGGAAAGTAAACCGATAAGGGCCAGCGCCGGCCCCCTCCATTGAAAGGGCGGCAACCCCGTTGACCAGCAAGTCGTCAACATCGAGTCCCAAGACAGGTTCCGAAAACACAAGTTCCAGCGTGGTAAAGTCCGAGAGGCGCTGGTCAGGCAATGGAAAGACTCGACTCACAAAAGGAGCGTCCGCATCCAAAAGTTGGTAAACCCGAAGCTCAGAGGGAGCCTGCCAATCAAAAGCATTCGGGCGGGCAGCCAAGTCCTCAATTCCAGGATTCTGTTGCCAACGAAGCGTGAGTTCTCCAGGTGCGGGTGGGGCAAACGTGAAAAGGTAGCTATCGTCTCGACCACTCACCCGAAGAGCCGCCTGCTCATTGAGGGCTAGATCCTCAGCCTGTACCCCTCTCACCGGTTCTGAAAATGTGATGCGAACCCGGCGGAAATTTCCGATAGGTCCCGGTGGTGGGTCGACTGCGACGACCGTTGGGGCCACTGTATCCAGTCCACGTGAGGTCAACTCCGGATGGAGCATGAAATCACTGCTTGTCAAATTTGTGTTGAATCCTTGGATGGCGATCACATTCTCACCATCGACAAGATGCCGAATCGCCCCGTCGAGGGAGAACACTTCGAAACTGCCAGACTCGTGGTTTGCTGGCGCAAAGGCATTGAGCGAAATCGTCTCGGGAGCATTCGACTGAAGCACCCGATTCCCGTTAATCCAAACGACGAATCCATCGTCGTAATCCATATTGAGCTCCAAGCCCTCGATCTTAGCCACCTCCGGCACTGTGAAGGAGCGACGCAAGAAAAACGAAGAGTAGGTATTCCGCATGCCCGTGATGAGAGTTCCCCCCTCGCCATCTCCGTACCGAAAGGGGCTCGCGCCCTGTCGCCAACGAGAGTCAGAGAACGCCGGCTGAGCCCAGGCCTCTGTTTCCGCAGACGGAGCCGTAGCACCCGGCCAATACCGCCACTGACTGCCCTTCGCGATCAGCGTAGCCGCCCGAAGCTCCGCAGGGCCAGTCGAGAAAGAGAAGAGGAGGATGCCGACAAAAACTAGATTTTTCACCATGCTTGCAATCCCCGTTTTCTAGCAAATTCCATGCGAGTCGCTCGACTAAAACCTCAAAAGCGAGGGCTCTTTCGAAGGAATCCCGCCATCAAGAACTCGGGATTCCACAAAAAACGGACGCGAAAACACTTCCCAAAAGAGGCTCTCTTGACGTACCAACTCGGTTCACTTTATTTAAAACAGAAATGAGCGAGACCGAAAAACATCAGTTTCAAGCCGAAATCCAGCAACTACTGGATATTGTCATCCATTCACTCTACACCGACAAAGAGATCTTCATCCGCGAACTCATCTCGAACGCAGCCGACGCCTGCGAGAAATTTCGATTCCTCAAGAGCTCTGGTGTCGATGTGCATGAGTCAGATATCGAGCCCAAGATCACGATCGCAACCGACGACCAGGCAAAGACCATCACCATCACCGATACCGGAGTGGGGATGACCCGAGACGAACTCGTTGAGAATCTCGGCACCATCGCTCATTCCGGCTCTAAGGCTTTCCTCAAGCAACTCAAAGAGCAGAAAGAAAAGCCAGACGCCAATTTGATCGGTCAATTCGGGGTTGGATTCTACAGTGCTTTCATGGTGGCGAAGGAAGTTCAAGTCCTGACGCGTTCCTATCAACCCGACAAACCAGGTCACTCCTGGACCTCTACCGGAGAAGGTTCCTACGAGATTGACAGCGCCCCAGACTGGAACCGAGGAACCCGCATCCTCATTACTCTCAAGGACGAGGACCACTCGTTCTCCGAGAAGATGAAGGTTGAAACCATCATCAAGCGGTACTCAAACTTCGTTCCCTTCCCCATCGAGCTTAACGGCGAAGTCACCAACAAAGTCTCGGCAATTTGGGCCCGTAGCAAGAACGAGATCACGGATGAGGAATACAAAGAATTCTACGAATTCATCGGCCACGATCACGAGGAGCCCCTCGGACGGCTCCATTTCACAGCAGACGCCCCCCTGGCCATCCAATCGCTGCTCTTTGTCCCCGGCAAGAACATCGAGAACATGGGCATGGGCCGAAGCGACAACGAGGTCAACCTCTACTGCCGAAAGATCTTAATCGAGCCCAAGGCCAAGAAACTGTTTCCTGACTGGCTCCGCTTCCTCAAAGGTGTGGTGGACAGCGAGGACTTGCCCCTCAACATCTCGCGGGAATCGATGCAGGATAGTCAGCTCATGATGAAGCTGAACAAGGTCATCACCACCCGGTTCCTGAAGTACCTGGACGAACTCAGCAAGAAGGACGAGGACAAGTTCAATAAGATCTATGACGAGTATCAACGCTTTCTCAAGGAAGGTGTGATCTCTGATTTCACTCACCGCGAAGCCCTTGGAAAGCTGCTTCGCTTCGAGAGCTCAACCCTCGACAAAGGAGAACGCACCTCGCTGACGGACTACGTCAAGCGAATGAAAGAAGATCAGAACGAGATCTACTTTGTCTTTGCTCCGAGCCGAGAAACCGCGGAGAGCAGTCCCTACTACGAAGCCTTTCGCTCCAAAGGATTCGAGGTTCTCTTCGTCTATGATCCATGGGATGAGATGGTTATGGAGAACTTGGCTCGCTTCGAAGAGAAGTCGATCACTGCGGCAGAACGCGCGGATATCAAACTCGATTCCCCTGATGATCAGCCCGCACTCACCACCGAGCAAGTCGAAGAACTCGGCTCTTGGATCAAGGAAAACCTCGGTGAGAGCGTCGACACGGTCAAGGCTTCCGAGCGACTCGTCGATAGCCCCGCGGTCGTCGTTGACTCGGACAAGACCATGACCGCCAATATGCGGCGACTCATGAAGGCTCTAAATCAAGACTCGGGCCCGACTAAATACGACCTGGAAATCAATCCACGACACGAGGTCATCAAACGTCTCTTCGCGACCAAGTCCGAAGACGAAGATCTCGCCAAGTCCGTAACGGCTCAACTATTCGACAATGCTCGAATGGCGGCCGGCGTTGTTGATGATCCTCGCGAGCTGGTTTCACGCCTCAACTCGCTGCTCGAGAAAGTCCTCGCAGAGAAGAAGTAACGGGCTCCCGAACAACCAAGCTAAGATCACTTACAGCGCCTCCCCTGATCGGGAGGCGCTTTTTTTTCGGGAGGAACAAAGCGAAACGCGGAAGCGCGTTGACACCCTCCCTCGGCCTCGTCGGAAGGAGACTTCTTGCCCGACGCATGCCCCTCCCCACTACGGCGACCAAGAACGAGGAAGACATTTTCTTTGCCAAGGGCTGCCGTTTACCACAGTCTCCCATACGACGATAGAATTGTCTGAAAAGGAGTGGGAGATCGAATGAAAAGCACGCAACAAACCCGGACTCTAGCCACTCGGTCGATGATCGTTGGAGGTATCGTTCTGGCAGCACTGAGTGTTGTCACCTTCCTGGGGATAAAAGTCGTTTTTTCTCGGCCTGATCGAAACAACGAACTCATGATGGTATTCGTAGCCATCATCTCACTTTCAATACTCATCCTGCCTGGACTGTCACTCCTTTACGGAAAACGACTCTACTCCACTCCCAGCAGAAAGAACATTAAGGGAACCGTCGGCGGACTAAGCGTCATTGTGTGCTTCTTTGCCATCGCAGGTGTGACACGCTTACTCGCCCCCGACATGGAAGGAAGCTACACCTGTTTTCTCGTCACGCTGGTCACTCTCCCAGTCTATGCAAAGATCTCGAAGCTCTTGATTGTAAACTTCCTCGGTGAACAGCCTTTACCCGGTGAATTCATCGGCCCGGGAATCATCGGGATTCTCTCCTTCCAACTGTGGAGTGTCCTATCAACCTTCACGATGAAGACGCTTGAGAGTGATTCCCTTCTCCTGACTTTCGGCCCGATCTTTGTAGCGTATGCCTTCTACTACACCGCATTGAGACTGAGGCCCCAACCACGGGTAGAAGCCAGCAAACTCTCAGCAGAGAATTCCTAAGCGGATGCCTTCGGAGAAAATGCGAATCGTGGTCTTTGGGAACTCTGGATCCGGGAAATCTCGTTTCGCTCAAAACGTGTCTCAGGCAGGAGGGCTCGCCTATCTTGATCTCGATACCGTCGCCTGGACCGGGAAGAAACCTCCCCAGAGATTGCCTATCGAAGAAAGCCAGCGAAAGATCCAATCGTTCGCAGAATCCCAACGTAATTGGATCATTGAGGGTTGCTACGCATCCCTGATCGACTTCGCCTCTACATGGGCCAGCAACCTGATCTTCCTCAATCCGGGAACCGAAACCTGCCTTAGCAATTGCCGCTCAAGACCGTGGGAACCCCACAAGTATCCCAGTAAGGACGCACAAGACGAGAACCTCGAGATGCTTCTCAAGTGGGTATCCGAATACGAATCCCGTGATGACGAGTATTCCTATCGAGAACACCGGCGCATTCTTGACGAGTTCCAAGGAAGGAAGACGGAACTCAGATCCAACATTGAAGGGCAGGCTTACGCTTCAAAATTGATTGAGGCGTTGCACCCAACGACAGGGTGACGACATTCGCTTACATCGACGTAAGGCCCATTCTCTTCATCCCTGGCCTCATATTGTTTGTCGTTGTGGTGTTTCTCGGGCGGCGATTCACTGCTTCCAAGGGCGGCAAAGGACGCTTGCTCCTCCTCTCCTCGATGGTCTACATCGGGGCATTCATTTTGTTTCTAACCGAATACGGGCCCTTCATCGGTAACGTACAAACGCAAACCTACCGAATGACCTGGAAAACCGAACCTCCGACGCCCGAAACACACAACGAGGCTGAAGTCATTCTACCCTTCGCCGAGTATCCAGGTCACTCGTTTGACGAACACTCATCCGAACTCGCCCAGCATCTCGAATCAAGCGGCAAAACCATCGTGAACGTGGAGATCGAAGAAACTCGAGACTACGGCAGAATACGAGGCTACCATCTCACAAAGGTAGACGGGTTGAGCCATTGGAAATCCTTGGGGGGCTTTGCCAGGTCCACGGGAACACGCCGCCCATCACCCTGGGACTAGAATCAGACACACTGAGTGAATAGAGCGAAACCAATTGAGGTCTTGAATTCCCCTCGTTGATACCTAGCCTAACATCAAAGGAGTCAACCCGCCCGAGCATAAGCGCACCCAGATGAAAGCCCCAGACGCCTTAAGATCATGAGCACCTTGGAAAGTAGAGCACACGTCACGGAGGCCACCCTGGAATACCGCCTCTTAGGAGCTGCCTACTTTATTCTCCTCGGGTTGGCAGGATGGGCCGTCCTTGCACTTGTGATTTCTGGGATCCAAGGAAGCGACTTCAAAGAGGGAGCTTCAATTGCCTTCCGGATTATATTGGGCATTTGTATGGCGATCTTCATTGGCCAGTACGTCAGTGGGATTCGAAACAGGGGAAGAGTGATACAGGATTGCGGCCCCAACCCGGTATGGAAACACACTGCAGTTTCCTGCAGTCTTTTCGTCTTCGGCTTTCTTTTCTCGTTCACCAGTCAAGGGATCAACGGGACAACTCAAATTAATTTGCTGTGCCTCATCGTCATGTTCTTTCTCCTGTCGATTAGTCACGTTCAATTATGCGAGAACGGAATCATGCACTACGTCAGTTTGATCAAATGGAATCACATCAAATCCCACGAATGGGTGGACAATGGCAGCCTTGTCATTGAAAAGCACTCTCGCTTCCCTCAACCCCGAACGGTCATCTTCGTGCCCCCGATTCATCGATCAGTCATGGAGAAGGCTATTGCGCAACATCGGTAGACAAGCGTCCAATCGCTCCCATGACCGCTCTCTCTAACCGAGGGTTCAGCAGCTTGCCAATGCCGCCCTCGACCACCGCCTCGCCGGAGCCCTTCGGTTCCGCACAATCAACTACAGAGGCGTGTGAAATGGAGTCTACCTAGGCGACATCCCCCAGCAGCCAACACCGCTCTCTCACGAGACGCCCCCTCTGCTTCCTGCAATGGGAGCCGCCCACATCGTTTCCTTATCGTCACGGATCCTCTCTCGTTTCGAAATATTCTCGAGCCACTTTATCGGAGTCGTAAACAACACGAGCGTCAGTCGTATCCTCAAGTTTTTCCCATCATCGTGCAACTTGTTCCGAGTCCGAATTTGAAGTAGCCACCACGATGGCCACTGAATGAAAGAGAGCGATAGTCGACAAGCGAGTAGCTTGATCTTCCCCTGCAAGGAAAGGAAGTCTAGACGAGGCAAAGAAAGAGAAATGACGATGCTGACCATCCACGAACTAGGGTTCGGATCTGTTCACGGCCGTGACCTGACAGGCTCAGCATTCTGAGAACCGGAACACACTACCTGCTTCAAGTTCCGTGTGACGAGTCACTTCACTTCTACCGTCGGAGCTACCGTATCATCTGAAGACGCAAAGCCTGAGAATCCCCCAAGCCCATGACACCTGAATCAAGCCAGCAGCCTTCCCGAGCAGATCTCCACGTTCATAGCAGATTCTCTGACCGCCCTAGTGAATGGCTCCTCAGACGAATTGGTTCCGCAGAGTGCTACACTAAACCCAGCGAAGTTTACGAAAGAGCCAAGCGAGCCGGCATGGACTTTGTCACCATTTCGGACCACAATTGCATCGATGGCGCACTCGAAATCGCTCACTTAGAAGACACCTTCATCAGCTGCGAAGTCACCACTTACTTCCCGGATGACAACGCCAAGTTTCACCTTCTTGTCACGGGGATCAGCGAATCGCAGTTCGCCGAGATCGACAAGCTCAGGGTGGATATTCGCGAGCTGCGTGACTATCTCGTCCAGGAGAACATCGTTCATTCCCTGGCTCACCCTCTTTTCCGAGTGAATTCTAGAGTCGATGTAGAGCACATCGAAAAGGTTCTTCTGCTCTTCAACCGTTTCGAAGGGATCAACGGGACGCGAGACCCAAGGGCAGCGGAGCTTGTCCGCGCCGTCTTCCGAAATCTCACCCCCGAAATGATTGATGGGATGACCGAGAAGCATGGCATTCAACCCGTCGGCCGAACCCCTTGGGAGAAAACCTTCACGGGAGGGAGCGACGATCACGGAGGCCTCTACATCGCGAGCGCCTACACGGAAACTCCGCATGTCGAAAACGTCGAAGATTTCATCAACAAGATTCGCAACAATGAACATGAGATGGGCGGCAAATCAGGAAATAGCTTGGCTCTCTCTCACAGCTTCTACCAAATCGCCCGTCAATACTATGGTCACGTCATCAAGCAACGTTCCACTTCACAAAACGACTTTATCAGCGAGCTCTTTAAACAACTGATCGAGCCCCCCAAGAAAACGCGGGGAAACACCTTTGGCGAACGGGTCCGGACCGGAGTTCATGACATTTACTGGAGACTTAAAGGCTTCTCTCCTCAGGCTCCGGAACGACAACTGGTGGAAGATTTCTCCAGTCTGATGACCGGGCTCAAGAGACCAGACGCCGAACAAGGACACGAGTGGGCCTTTGCAGCCTCCTGCCGCATCTCGCATCAGTGGGCATGGATTGCCGTTAAGAAATTCAACGAGAAACTCCGGGATGGAAAGCTCATCGAGGGATTGCAAAACTTGGCCTCTCTCGGCCCCGTGAGTTTATCCGTGATTCCCTATGTCGCCGCGTTCGCCACGCAACACAAAGACGAGATCTTTCTCAGAGCCGTCGCTGAACGCTTTGACCACGCCAAAACGATGGTCGAGCGAAGCCAACGAGTCGCTCTCATTATCGAGGCCGAAGCCAGCATACCCGGCACTAAACAAAAGCTCGAACAGATGGTCGCCTGGTTCCGTTCAAAAGCGCTCATCCCCACCCTGATTTCTTGCCAAGAAAACGAGCCTATTGTCGACATGAACGTCCGCAATTTTCCTCCGGTGGGCAAACTCAACATCTTCGAAAATGCCACGACAACGGCCTTCCCTCCCTTTTTGGAGATCATCGCCTATCTCGAGGAGAAAAAATTTCAGGAACTTGTCGTTGCAACACCGGGCCCAATGGGCGTTCTAGCCGTCCTTGCGGCCCGGCTTCTCAACATTAAGTGCACCATCCTCGCGCACGCTGAATTCTCCGAGCATGTCTACGAGATGACCGATGATCCCAACTTTGAGGTCTTGGCTCAAAAATACATCACCTGGCTCTACGACCAAGCAGAGCGAATCTACTGCCTCAGCACTGAGGACGAGAGCAGACTCTCCTCTCAAGCGGGCAAGCTGTGCTCCATACCTCCTCACTCGCTACAAACAACAGAGAAAGCAGCAGAGTCTATCACCCAAAGGCTGCGGTAAAGACCAGAGGAATCATACAATGCGAATCGTATTAGCAACCGACGCTTGGAGTCCGCAGATCAATGGGGTCGTAACCACCTACCTCAACCTACGCCGAGAGCTCTTGGCCAAGGGACATGAGTTTCACGTGATCGAACCGAATCACTTCACTAAGATCACATGCCCCTTCTATCGCCATTTGGATCTCGCCATCTTCGTGAAGCGACGACTCAGACAGTATCTAGAATCTCTCGAATTTGACGTCATTCATATTGCAACGGAGGGACCGATTGGATGGGCCGCTCGCGCCTGGTGCCTGGCGAACGACGTACCTTACACAACGTCCTACCACACGCAGTTCCCCCAGTATCTCAAACGCTACTTGGGCGTTCCCGAATCCTACGTCTACCAAAAGCTCCAAGCCTTTCACGCTCCCGCAGCGTTCACTCTCGTTCCTACCCGATCAGTCCGCGACGAACTGAGGGCTCACGACTTCGGGCATTTGCGGGTCTGGACCAGGGGGGTGGATCGAAGTCGCTTCCATCCTGGGCGGAAAACAGAATTCCTTGGTGTCGAGGGTCCCCGATTTCTTTATTGCGGTCGGGTTGCAGAAGAGAAAGGCATCGATCGGTTCCTCAGCCTTGATCTCCCCGGCACCAAGATCGTTGTCGGCGATGGGCCTCAACTCCCGTCGCTAAAGAAACGCTACCCCGATGTCGTATGGACCGGGTTCCGAGAAGGTGAAGAACTTGCGCGAAGCTACCGTTCAGCAGACGTATTCGTGTTCCCAAGCGAGACCGACACATTCGGCGTCGTTCAGTTGGAAGCGCTGGCGAGTGGCCTTCCAGTGGCAGCCCTTCCGGTGACCGGGCCTCGAGATGTCATCACCGATAGGCGAGCCGGAGTGCTGGATTGGGATCTCAAGAAAGCTTGCCTCCAATGTCTCGAGCTCCGCTCAGAAGATACCGTCGCATTCTCGGAACATTTCCGCTGGGAAACCGTCGCAAACATCTTCCTCGAAATCGCTCGTCCGACTGCAGAGCTGGTGGGCAACTACAGCCGAGCCAATCCTCAGCCCGTTCCCATCAGCGCAACGGCCTGAAATCTGATCACCTCGAAGCCATGCCCCAGAGCGGATGCTTATCATCCCGCTCGGTGTGACTCCTGTTTGGCCGCTTTGTAGGGTCCGAAAGCGCGTACCAAGCCACCCAATCTTCTCGTTCTCCCAAGGCTTACAATTTTGAAGGTATTGTGTCATTGGATTCCGGCGAGACTCGACTAGGCTCCCCTGCAGAGCAGACCAGACCATGGACGACGAGGAACCCAAGAATCAGCCAGAGACTGAGGCAATCGAATCAATCCCTGAAGTCATTGAGCCAAGCTCAGTTTCTTCAAAACACTGCCTGGATCCCCGAATCGTTCAGGTCTGGAAACTCGAGAACTGCATCGGATTGGGCCTACTGCTAGTGGGCACTCTCGCGGCTAGCATTGCACTCGTTGCAAACACCGAAGCCCCAGCCGTCTTGATGGCTCTCATTTGTCTGATCGTCCTGACGATTTTTCTGCTTCAGGTATTCTGGTTTCCACAGCGAGAATACGAGAGATGGTCCTACGAGATGACAGATCAGATTCTTGAACTTCGCTTCGGGGTCATCTGGCAAAAGGCCGTTCTCATCCCGCTCTCACGATTGCAACATGTCGACCTTCATTGCGGCCCACTCGAACGGCACTTCGGACTGAGCTCGCTCGAGATTCACACCGCGGGAACCAAAAACGCAACTCACAAGATTCCGGGCCTGCTTCCAGACACGGCCACTCAACTACGCGATGATTTGGTCAAAGCGGCACAAATCGAATCCGCATGAACCTGCCTACCGCGCCAAACGAGGACTCGGCAGAAACAGGCTCTCCGCTCGTTGAGTCGAAGGGCACGAAGCGCCTGCACGTGTCTACGATGGGAATCCCCTTCGTTGAATCTCTCTTTGGATTGATCATTCCATTTGTTGTGATGAGCTTCGCGATGACACCGAGGCGCGCCTCGCTCATCTGTGGCTTGTTCATCGCACTTCCAACCGCAATTCGATTCATTCTCCAGTATGCCTCCACGCACTATCGGCTCGATGAGGTCGAACTATTCATTCGTTCCGGCATCATCTTTCGTAAAGAGAGGCGCATCCCACTAGAGCGCATTCAAGACATTGAGATCCACCAAAGCCTGTTTCGACGGCTCCTCGGACTAGCGAATTTAAAGGTCACCACAGCTGGGGCTGAAACCGAGGAAGCGTCCCTCAATGTACTCAGCTTGCCCGAGGCCGAACGGATGCGAGAACAAGTCTCACGCTTCCAGATTAAGTCTTCGCCAGTCCCGGAGACAGAATCTGAACCAGAGGAGAACGCTTCGGAAGAGCTCGCCGCGCTCGGCTGGCGCGATCTCGCTCTTGGAGGACTCACTTCCAATCTAGTCGCCGCTCTCGCCGCCATGCTTGGCGCCTTCTTATATCTCGACTACTTCGAATCGTGGGGAATGAGCGAATTCGATTCTCGTTTCGAGGACATGATCCAGGAGCAGACAGAAAAAATGAATCATAGCGTTCCTTTGACGACCATGATCACTCCTATCATCCATTTCTTCTTCCTCTCTGGCTCCGTCGGGAAAGCCCTCCTTTTTGCAATCTTCGGCTCCTTAGGGTCCATCGCCTCCTTCATTGTTCGCTACTACGGATTCAGACTCATCCGAAACAACAACATCATTTCGCGAAGTTATGGATTGCTCAATACCCGCCGTACCAGTCTTTCTCAGAATCGTATACAGGCCATCAGGCTTGAGGAGGGACTCCTGCGCAGACTCTTCGGGTTGGTCGCTATCCGAGCAGATAGCGCGGGCGATCGCCAACAAATCGACGAAAATAAGAAGCGAGAGTGGCTTCTACCGGTGGCCAAGAAAGACCACGCAATGGCGACAATCCAAGATATTCAGCCAGAGCTCGAGTTCGACCCCGCTGAATGGCAGGCGCTATCTCCCAAGGCCATTCTCCGTCGAACATTTGTGGTATCAATGTTCTTTCTTCTGGCAGCGGGCCAGACGTTTATCATCGCTGATTGGGTGGCACTTGCTTGGCTTCCCACTCCGCTTATTGCCTACTATGCCAATGTTCAATGGTTCCGAAACACCGGGTACAATCTAACGGATCGACACATACTGTGGAAGACAGGCTGGATCCAGCGAACGGCTCTTTTTCTCCCCATCAAGAACATTCAAAACGTGTCCCTGAACCAAAGCCCTTTCGATCGACGTCTCAAGCTGGCTTCGCTGGCCATCGATACCGCAGGACAATCGAACACCGGTGGAGGTCCTACGATCAGGCATCTTCCCATCGAGGAAGCACGTGTGCTCCAGGAATCGATTATTCAGCGAGTGGCTCATACAAAGTTCATCTGGTAATGAAAAATGCGGGAGGCAAGGCATTCGCCCGGCCTACCCGCATCGATGTCTCTCTCTTAATGATCCTGTTCTCTTTAGATGTCCGTCTCTCTGAGAACAATGAGCGCCTTACGAGATCGTCGGAGTGGATGTGACCGCCGGGGCAGATGTCCCCCCGCGAGAACCCAAATCCAATACGCCCGTCATACTCGAGGGCAAGAACACCTTGTCAGCCGGGTTCTGACTGATTCGATCGAAGCCATCGAGAACCTTTTGTGCAAGCAAGACTTCCGCCGCTTTATCTTTGCCGATGACCTCCGCCAGGGTTTCAACATAACGTTTCTCGGCAGCGGCCGTTACTTCCAACGCCTTCGCCATACCCTCAGCTACCTTGATCGCGGCCTCCCGTTCCGCGCCCGCATTCTTAATCGTGGCCCGGGCCTGCCCTTCTGCCTCGGAAGCCAAGGCGCGGCTTTTTCGCTCAGCCTCCAACTGCTGAAGCATTGCCGCACTGGTTTGATCATCCGTTCTGAGTTCTTGAATCTCAACCCGAAGTATCTGGATCCCCCATTTCTTCACGGTGTCGGAGAGCCCACTGACGATCCGCTCGTTCAAGGTCGCCCGGGTGGCGAGCGCATCGTCCAGATCACGAGAGCCGATCTCAGACCGGATCACATTCATGGCCGACTGCAACAGGGATTGGTGTAGGTGATCGACTTCATACACTGCTTTGATGGGGTCTGAGACCCTCCAACTCACCACGCAGTCCACCATCACCTTCGCATTGTCCCGCGTGATACATTCCCGAGGGTTGGTATCCGAGATCTGCTCGGAAAGCTCGATGTAGATTCCCTCCTTATTGGTGTCATTGCCCCATTCCTCCGTCACGTTCTTCACGTGCTCGATGAAGGGAAGGGTGAACGCGAGTCCACTGTATTGAACTCGGACTGGTTTGCCGAAACGTTCAACGATTCGGCAGTGATTTTGAGGTACTGTTGTTATCATAATTGCATCACTCCGCTTAGTTTGATTCTGTGTTGTTTTTCTCTGAAGAAATCGTTCGGATGCTGGCGATTCCGTTTTCCATCGACACGATCTCGACTCGATCTTTGTCGTTTAGCGCTGAACCGTCCTTTGTGGGATCAAAACTCTCAGCCAGCGGCCACAGGTCACCGTTCCAATAAACAAACGGCTTCCCATCGATTAACCGATAGTCGGCATGGGCCCCAACAGCACTGTTCACGGACTCGTCGATGCCGCGAACGACACCCCGACGAATCATGGGCGAAACCACCTTCTTCCATCCAAAGTAAAAGAGAAACGTCACGGCCACCCACGCGAGCAGTGCGACTAAGATTCTCCACTTGAGCTCCACATCAAACAGGAGAGACAAGTAGATCGATACCCCGAGGATAGCGGCATTGCTCAGTATCTCCGTTTCGAAGAACACGTCCGCAACCACAATCGTTAGCCCGATGGCCAAGACCCACAAGAAGCCTTGGATAGAAGGATCTAGAATATCGACAAGCATCTTTTTTCTCCAATACGGTATCTTTATACGCCAACCCCTCGAATGCGTACACTACAAAAAGGTTTCCCCTCTATAAACCCTCTCAGGATAGGCAGTGTTTCAAATGAATCCATCCTGTTCGGCGCCATACTTCATTTCCGTTGATGCCACGCGAGCAGTACCTCATTGACAAGCCGCTTGCAGGTGAAACGATGCAGGGACAGCAAGCAACCGAACCTATCGCTCACACACCTGACATGACCCGATACCTAATCTTCGCCTCGATCGTCTGTCTCTCAATCCTGACTGCAGCTGTCAGCATTCAGTTCGCTCGGCAGAACGGTCTTCTGCAGCTGTCATGGAGAGATGGTGGGGTGCTAGAGGAATCAAAGGACCTCAAAAGTTGGAGCACCGTCCCAAATGCGGAGAGCCCGCTCGTGGTTCAACCATCCGCTAAGGAAACGTTCTACCGAGTCACGACGCCTGCCGATACGATTATCCACAATGCGAACATCTACACCCTTGACCCGACGCTTGAACGCGCGCAGACGCTTGCCATCACGGAAGGTCGGATCACCTACGTTGGAGATACTTCACCTGAGGCTCTACAGGGCCCCAACACAGCGTTGATCGATGCCAACCAGAATCTCGTCTTGCCAGGATTTCAAGATGCGCACGTCCATGCGGTAGAAGCCGGCATCAACGAAAGCTACACCCTATTCCCTCAATTCGGTAGTGCCTCTGAAATCAGGGATTCGCTCGAGCAAGCCATCGAAGATCAACCGGGAACCAGCGACGATTGGATCATTGCCGCCGGCGTCAACATGGTCTCATTACTGGAAACACTCGAGTCCCCCATCGCACTGATTGACCGCATCATCCCGACTCGACCGGCCGTCATTCTCGACGATCTTGGGCATGGAGCTTGGGCAAACTCAGCCGCTCTTCAACAGATCGGTGTGACCCAGTTTTCCGAGGATCCACCCGGAGGCATTTTGGACAGAGATGAGGATGGAAGGCTCACGGGAATCGTATTCGAAAGTGTCGCCCAAACCCTGATTGATGCGTCCCAGAGCCCCACTCCGGAAGCTCTAGACTTCGCCTACCAGAGCTTCTTGGCCGCCATCGACAATTTCTCTCGCTTCGGCATCACCACCGTCAGCGACGCTGGAGGTTACTGGCCAAGAGGACATCACACCGTGTGGACGAGAGCCGAGCGAGAAGGACGACTCAAAGTCCGCGCAAACAATGCTCTCTACGTCTACCCGGAAAAAGATTTCGAACAACAGATTACGGCAATTGCCCAACTCCGATCGAATGATCCCTCGAAACTCGTTCGTTTCAATCAAGTTAAGATCTACGTCGACGGAATCATCTCGCAAACCACAGCAGCACTCCTCGCCCCTTATGAATCTCAGGCTTTGCCTGGCCTGAGCACGGCAACGGGATTTACCTACTTTGCTCCCAGCGTTCTAAATCGTTATGCGACCCGTTTCGAAAAGCTGGGATTTCAGCTCCATTTTCACGCCACAGGTGACCGCGGAGCTCGGCTTGCGCTCGACGCCATTGCTCACGCCCGAAGGGAGAATGGGTCCCGGGACCAACGTCACCGAATCACACATCTCTTCATGGTCGCCCCGAGCGATGTGCCCCGTTTCCGAGAGCTGGAGGTCTTTGCTGATTTCCAACTCTCGCCGAGTTCCTTAACCGAGGAGAATCTGGCCGACGTTTCGTTCCTGATTGGGGAACGCACCGACCGTTATCTTGCCGCAAAACCCCTCCTGGAGAGCGGGGCCGAGCTTACGCTAAGTAGCGATTTCGATGCGGATGAGCTTTCGCCCT
This sequence comes from uncultured Verrucomicrobiota bacterium, assembly GCA_964342405.1. Classification (GTDB taxonomy): domain Bacteria; phylum Verrucomicrobiota; class Verrucomicrobiia; order Limisphaerales; family AAA164-E04; genus UBA2970. The sequence goes on from CAYFGX010000025.1 coordinate 98,234, forward strand.
TCATCAAAATCGAGGAGGTCCTCTCTCAACCCGCTCCCCACACGATTCCGGATGTTCAGACGGCTGTTGAGTTGATGACAATCAAGCCAGCAAAACTCCTGAAACAGGAAGCGAGCACCGGCTCGCTCAGCGTCGGAAAATTCGCGGATCTGATCATCTTGGATCAGAACATTTACACCATCCCGCACGCAAGAATCAGCGAAACGACCGTATTGCTAACCCTCCTCGCGGGAAATGAAGTCTATCGGGACAAGAACTTCTGAGTCCTGATTCTGACAGCTCAGGATTCCTTGAACAGATTTCGTCGAGCATTCTCGGTGATGATCGCAACCGTGGGATGCTTCACCTTACGTTCAACCGTTATTGCATAGAAAGATTCACGGATCTCGGCAGTCGTCCCCAGGGGTTTCACACCATATTCCATACAAATCTCGCGATCGATCACAGAGGGTCCCGCAAAGACTCCCGCTCCCTCCCGCCCGAATACTTTCATGAGCGCGCTATCATGGAATTCAGCAACGATCCGGGGTCGAATTCGTTTTTCGCTAAACCAATGATCTAGTGAGCGGCGAATGATTGTATTATCCGTCGGCGACAAGAATCTCGCTCCGTTCAAATTCGCCGGGAAAGGTCCCTTCAGGGTCTTGGCAAGGGACGGTGTGGCAAAAAACGTGACCCCACATTCTCCCAGAAGATGATTGAAAGCCTTGATTTTGACCGCAGCCGAAACAGGCGCATCGGCGAGGATTAAATCAAGATTCTGTAGCGTCAGCTCGGCAAGGAGGCGTTCAGTCGAATCCTCCTCACAAACCAAATGGGTATTCGTCTCATCCTCCATGACGGGCGCCAAGATTCGATGAGCCACCAACTTCGGGAGAAGATCTGAGGCACCAACCCGAAGCTTCCTCGGGCGGGTGACTCCGATGCCTTTGAGATTCTGCTGAAGCTCTTGTCCCAGAGAAAAGATCTCATCAGCATACTGATAGACAATCCTTCCTGCATCTGTCAGCACAAGTCGCCGCCCGGACCGATCAAAGAGCGCCTCTCCAAGCTGCTCTTCAAGAAGTCGGATCTGCTTGGACAAGGTCGGCTGGGTGAGATGCAGAACAGCACTCGCCTTTGTAATCCCTCCTTCACGGACCGCGGTCCAGAAGTACTGCAAGTGATGATAGTTGAGGAAATTCACAATTCTAATATCGATAAAATCTATGTATTATCAATATTAATTTCCATTCGACTATCCATACTGATACGCTAAATTCTGCTCGAAGAGACTGTCCCTGCTTACTTTTCACAAAATTATTGTGACCTCTTGAGGTCGCGGGATGTCCTTTCCTGAAGAAGCCAGCACGTAATATCCTGAAGTTTAAATCATGAATCTCCAGTCCTACATCAAAGCGCTCCCGCGCGATATTTCTTCCGGAATCGTCGTCTTCCTGGTCGCGCTCCCACTCTGCTTGGGAATCGCCGTCGCCTCGGGAGCCCCGCCTCTGTCGGGTCTCATTGCCGGAATCGTGGGTGGTGTCCTCGTGTCCTGGCTCAGTGGGTCTCATACGAGTGTCAGCGGACCGGCAGCCGGTCTCACCGCGATCGTTATCGCGCAGATAGAAGCGCTGGGAAGTTTTGAAGCTTTCCTAGTCGCCGTGATCATGGCCGGGGTTCTCCAAATCGTGCTCGGCGTCATGCGCGCCGGCTCACTCGCAGCCTTCTTTCCGTCGAGCGTGATCAAGGGCCTACTCGCAGCCATCGGGCTCATTCTCATCTTGAAACAGTTCCCCCATCTCTTCGGACACGATCCAGACTGGATGGGAGACCTCGCGTTCAACCAGCAGGATGGCAAAAACACCTTCACAGAGCTGGCAGCAACGATGTTCGACATTCACACCGGGGCTACAATTATCGGTCTCTTTTCGGTTTTTATGCTCGTATTCTGGGATCGCACACCACTGAAAAAAACAGGCGTTCCAGCCCCGCTTGCCGTTGTCGTTTTCGGTGTTCTCATTTCCGAGGCCTTCCGTCATTTCTTCGCCCAAGGAGCGATCGAGACCACAAGTTTGATGGCAATCGGCACCAATCACCTCGTAAAGGTTCCGGTGTCCGATGGCCTTACCGGACTATTCAACTCTCTCTACGTCCCGTCCTGGCAAATCGTTTCAACCCCGACCGTCTACATCGCTGCCATCACGATCGCCATTGTGGCCAGTCTCGAAACCCTACTGAATTTGGAGGCGGTTGACGGATTGGACCGCAAGAAACGAGTGTCACCACCGAATCGTGAGCTCGTTGCTCAAGGCTTTGGCAATGTCTCATCCGGTCTTCTCGGTGGATTGCCCATCACGTCCGTGATCGTCCGAAGCTCAGTCAACGTGACATCAGGCTCCGAGACCCGAATCTCATGCTTCATCCACGGCATTCTCTTGTTACTCCTCGTAAGTCTGTTCCCGGGACTTCTGAATCTAATCCCGCTGTCTTGTCTCGCCGCCATTTTGATGGTGACCGGGTTCAAACTCGCTAGTCCTGCCGTCATCAAGAAGATGTGGAATGAAGGCAAAAGCCAGTTCGTGCCCTTCGCGACAACCATTACCGCAATTATCGTTACCGATCTCCTCATAGGAATCATGATCGGTATCGTGGTAGCCATCGGGTTTATCTTGCGTAGTAGCCTCAAGCAGCCCGTTCGCAGAATCGTCGAAAAGCACGTCGGCGAAGAAGTTCTTCGAATTGTGCTGTCCAACCAAGTGAGCTTTCTAAATCGAGCGAGCTTGAGCGCATCTTTGGCTGAGATCGAGCCTGGAAGTCACGTTGTTATCGACGCTTCCAACACAGATTACATCGACCCCGACATCCTCGACCTGATTTCTGATTTCGAGCGGGAAACTGCGGTAGCCCACAATCTGAAGGTCAGCCTAGTTGGCTTTAAGGATAACTATAAGGTCCAAAACAAGATTCAATACGTCGACGCCACTACCCGCGATGTCCAGGCTGAAGCCACTCCCTCCAAAGTGATTGAACTCCTCAAGGCCGGCAATGAGCGCTTCGTGAAGGGAGAACAAGTTGCGCGAAACGTTCGTCGCCAGGTTGGAGCTACCTCGGACGCTCAGTATCCGCTAGCAATCGTCCTAGCTGGTATGGATTCGCGTATCTCGACCGAAATGATCTTCGATCTGAGACTCGGTGATATCTTCAGTGTTCGGGTAGCCGGAAACGTCGCTGGTGAAAAAGAGTTAGGCAGCCTCGAATACGGATGCGCCGTCGCCGGCGCAAAGGTTCTCCTCATCATGGGACACAACCGCTGCGGACCGATCAACACCACAATCGACCTGGTCAACAAGAACACTGACCCAGTGGAAGCAACCGGGTGCAAACATATTTCCACCTTCGCCACCCAGATTACGGAAGTCATCAAATCTGAGACCACGATCACGAAAGATCGGACGTCAGAAAATGAGGACTTTACCAACCGGGTTACCGAATTGAACGTCCGTCGCACAATGGCCGAAATTCCCCAGAAGAGTGATGCCATCCGAAAACTCGTAGATGAGGGCCAACTCATCATCGCGGGGGCAATCTACGACGTTAAAACAGGTCAGGTCAGCTTCCTCGAATAACGGAAGACTCTATCACTTACCATTCTCAGACACCTCTTTGAAGCGCCTCCGCTCCAAAGAGGTGTTCTGTTTCTAGAATGGTCAAGCTTTCCATCAATTCGCACAGGGCATTCTCGGATGGGCTTCTAGACCTGGAAAACGATCCAAACCAAACCCACACTGCAATGGAAAAAATCCAGAAAAGCTTTCGCCCTCTCATTCCCACAACCCTAACCGAGATACTCTCAGACCGAGAGTAGAAAGATCACTCGTTTCCAGAATTCCACCTCGAAATGAGAAACGGGCATGCTCATCCCACACCCGCTTTCACACTGATTTCTATTGGAAAGAAGTATGCCCTATGGCAGCCAGTTTAACGTGTACCAACCAATCTTATTGGACAGTTCAGCCCCATCGGCGCCCGGAACATCTACTTGGATCTGATAGACTTTTCCCGGCGTCATTTCCATTTTCAATTCGGCCCACAGGCCATCTGACGAAACATGAACTTCGCGGACATCGATCGCTTTGTTCTCCGCCTTCGGCGAACCGTATTGTGGATGGTAGAGATAGTGCCAGTTCCGAATCTGGTAATTCTTCACATCGGCAGCCTCGGCTGGGTCCACCGGTTTGGTGAAATTGATACGGAAACCATCTCTCTGTGCCTGCACGGATTGCATCTCCATGGGTGTGGTCGATCCGTCCCATTCAATTCTCTGTAGCCCAAAAATAGCCTTCCCAACCGAACGCCAACCACGGCCAGTCTGTCCTACCCACAAACGCCCCTGGTCATCGAAGATATTCCGAATGATTCCCGTCTGCATGGGGTTGATGAACGGGAAGACGATCCCTTGATACTCACCACGAACTTTCTCCAAGTGCACCCGCATCATCACGGACTTGGATTGATCCCCAACAAATACTTGATCCTCGAACCAGGGCCCAAACTTTCCACCTGTTTCGTTGAATCTCGGCTCACCTGGGGCATTCGCCAGATCGCCATGGATGAAATACACTGCGGGCGGATGACGGCGCAACGCGTAGTCACCAATGGGAATCTCGTTCAGGTTCCTGCCCTGAAATTCAGGATGGTCCATGAGCGAAGACGGATGACCGTGGAATCGGCCCTCAACCACATGTTGCAAGGTCGAAGAACCATTCCAGTCACCTTGATTATCGGTGTAGAAGATCTCCTCGTGCTTGTTCATTCCCAGCCCCGATGGAGACCGCATACCAGAGGCAAACGGGACGAACTGGCCTTCGGGTGTGACCTTGAAACACCAACCACCAAAGCGTCGAGCCCGTCCCATGTTTCCGCCGTGAACCCGCGCAACGTCCCAACGATGGCTCCCGGACCATCCCTTAAAGCTCAATGATGTATTGAGCGTACCGTAGAAATTGCCCTCCGAATCCCGCACCGGCCCAAAGGCATATTCATGGTAGTCATCATTCAAGCCCCAACCGGCGTTCACGGTCTCATACACATCCACACGTCCGTCTCCGTTATGATCAACCAGCTTGGTCAATTCGGGGCGCTGCATGACCCAAACCTCAGAGGTTTGCTGATCCACATAAAGGCCTAGTGCCTCGTGAAGACCGTCTGCAAACAAGGAGAACTCCTCATCGGAGTATCGCCAAACTTGGCCCTCACGAGTACTGATCAAGAGATCGCCATTCGGCAAAAAAGCCAATCCGCCTACTCCGATTTGCTGCCCTTCTGGGAGAGCGATTGTCTCAACCCGATAGCCTTCGGGAACGTTCATCTCGGGTTCAGCTGCCAACGCGGCCCCATGGCAAAATGAGCAGGCAGCGGCGATCACAAAATATCGTTTCATGACTTCAATCATTTTGGGCACTTTCACGAGGTTTCACAATGACACTGAACTTCTGGGCCTGATCATTCGAAACATGCAGGACTCCCTCTTTCCACTCGCCCACCGAAGCGGACAGGGAAACGGCCCGGTCATCAAACTTAATGAAGACGGGTGCATTGATCAGGTCGAATTCAAAATCATATTGCAGCCCAATTCCCATCGGCGCTGGACGAACCGTCTGTCGGACCGGCGCTCCGTTCACGAGAAAGCGCATGACCGGCACTTGCTCGCCATCCCATTCGTATCCCTTGAACTCAACTTGAGGCGTCAGATCAGGCCCTCCAATCCGAACCGGTAGATCCATCGCTCCTACTTTGAAACGTTCCCCAAGAGTCTTCACCGGCTTCCCCCCCCGATGTCCAGGGTGATTTCCCCAGTCGGGCCCCACATCAAGGAACATCCCAAACCATCCGAAACGAACACAGCATGTTTCCGCATCGAAGCAGTAGTTAATCCCGCCAGGAAGGCCCACCAAAATGGAACGCCCTGGCCCCCCTTTGACATAGCCTCGTTTGACCAAAGGCTTGTCGTTCACATGAAGATGAAGTTGTTTCCGCCCCTTCTGATCTGCTTCCGCCTTCACCATTTGGGGTGCCGCAGGATTGGCCGTCACCCGCATCACACCCTTCATCGAGAATGCATGCCCAGGAATCGTGCAAACATACGGATAGTCTCCTGCCTCACTCGGAGTTGTAAACGTGATACTATCCTCCTGCCCGGGATTAACGACCTTGGTGTGAACGAGCACTTCCGGGAGATCGGGCACATATTGTTTCTCGATCGCCTGAGCACCGAGCACCCAGGCTGCCTGGGCGACCTTCATGCCCACGTTCTCACCTCGGGTGCAGATGATCAGATTGTGCTGCATCTCATCGGTGTTCTTGAGCGTCAGCTTGATCTCTACGTTCGGCCGAACCTCTAGCAGCTCGATATCGAAGCGAAGTTTCCCCGGCAAGGTCCCTATCTCGAATACGGATTCAGCAGCAGCGACCTGTGGGCTCATAAACGTCGCGATGAGCCAGATCGAGACACCCAATAGACATCGTCTCACAAAATACATAAGGCAAAGGACACGAAAACGTCGTTCGACGTTCTGTGATGGCGGCGAAGTCTAGCGATCCCCCCAAAATCCGCAACCATCCAACATGAAAAAAGGCCGCTCCCCAAAAGAGGAACGGCCCTGCGAAAACTGAAAAATCGAACTAAAGCAGCGGTTTGATTCCCGCCATCAGAGCTTGCTTAGAAATCATCCCGGATTTGCTAACTCGAATAACACCATCCTTATCGATCACAAACGTGTGTGGAATTCCGGTAAAATTGCCATAGTCTTTCACCACGTCGGCATTCCCCATTACGACCGGATAATTCAATTTGGTTCGTTTCAGGTACTTTTTGACAGGGGCAGAGGAGGCATCCAAGGAAACGCCGACAAAGGTCACATTCTTGCTCGCAAGTTCCTTTTGAATTTCGATGAAATCCGGGATTTCTTTGACACAGGGAGGACACCAGGTCGCCCAAAAGTTGAGGACGACGATCTTGCCTTTGAAATCAGTTGATTTGACATCAGCCCCTTCGGGAGAGGGCAGGATCCACACGGGCGCTTTTTTCCCTGCTTCCAATCCGGCTGCACGGATGGATTCAGGCAAGAACAACAGCGACAACAGGAGCAGCGTTCCCGCGCTCAGATTCATTAGACTTTTCTTCATACGCTTCACTTTCTTAACAAGATGACTCTCTGCTTAAATAGACGTTACTCAAAAAAGATTTATTCCAAATATTTCGTCCCTAGGACAGAGCCCCTCCGCAACTACTCCCCGCCCCCGCCGAACAGGCCAAACAATGATCACCCGTCAAGATTTTCATCCCGACGAGATCGTCCGGTGTCACGTCCCACAACCACAATGGCTTGCCGTTCTTCATCCGCATGCCCAACATCTGATTAAAATCGCAATCAAAAAGTTCACCCTCGTATCCGACACTGAGCGTTTGACGACACATGACCGACGGAAGCGTTTCGGCATTGAAGTTGTTGACGAGCAATTCAAGATACTGATCCCATGCCCCTTGCTTTCGAAGATCTTCAGCAAAACGAGCAATCGGCTGATTGGTGATCGTTAGCAGCCGATTAAACTCAATCCCAAACTCGTTTCGTAAGGCCGTTTTGTAGTCGGCCTCCAATTCGGCCTGAGGCCCCGGCAATTTCGGTCCCAGCGGATTGTACACCAGATTCAATATCAAATCGCTCCCATACCCCCGCTGGTTCAGCTTCTTGAGTGCAGAGATACTCTTGTCAAAGACCCCATTCCCACGTTGTTGATTCACATTCTTCGCTGAGTAGCACGGAAGTGATGCGATTACTTCGACCTCATGCTTGGCCAAAAAATCAGGCAGATACTCAAACCCCGGCTCCTCGATAATCGTGAGATTGTTCCGATCGATCACGTGCGCTCCTGAATCACGAGAGACCTCAACAAAGAATCGAAAGAACTCACTGATCTCGGGTGCTCCTCCCGTGATATCCACAGTCTTGGGACGAAACTTTCGAATCCAAGCACCGATCCGGTCCGCGGTCTCCTGTCCCATCATCTCTGTCCGCCAGGGAGCGGCATCTACGTGACAATGCCGACAAGCTTGATTGCACTTCCGCCCGAGGTTCAATTGGAGAATCTCCAGATTCCCTCGGGCAAAGGAAGATTCGTGCGGCGCAACTAACTGATCAAACCGGTTCATTTACTTGCCCTAAGACTCAGGGCGGCCGCATTTATTCCATGGAATTCGGACGCTGCCAACTCCACATTCAATTCGACGGTCTTTCCGAACTCTGCCGAAGCACCTTCTCTTGCCGAAATCGCTGCCGCGCTAAGGTTAAAAGGGATTCGATCAACTCGTCGGTCGCAGCTACTGAGATATGAATCCGTGTTGCTTCCTGAAAATCCAACAAATAGCTATCAAGTTCCCTCCGGAAACGATTTTCAACGACTTGGTTTTCCAACCAAGGCTTCCCCAATGACTCTAGCAGAATCACAAGCACCTGACCGACAATCTCGCTCAAGTGTTGGGAAAGGTCCGACTCGGCACCAGCAGCCATGTATTCCACCGCTCCTTCTTCCAAAGCGAAGGAATGCCGGGCCAAGCCAGCGCGGAGCTGAGGGGCAATCACGCGCTCAGTAATCGCACGGACTTCCGCTTTCATACCATCCGTCTCTTGAACTGAGGTTGGCGCACCAACAATTCGTCGCAACCATTGTAGCGCATTCTCAACACATGTCTGATACTCGAGTGGAGACAACCTATTCTCAGAAAAGGCACACACCGCCATCTCCACCACCTGAGAAATCTTGATCAGCTCCGGACTCGACCCACTCCTTCGATCCGCAATGATCTTCAGAGTCCAGCACGCGATCATGTCACCTTTTGCAGCGGCACCGGGTAGAGCGGCGATAAGGGATTCGAATGGATCCGCTCGAAGTGGATTCAGCCCCGGCGGCATCGCCAGTCCACTCGCAACAGGATTTTCACTTCCCAGCATTGAGAGGAGCTCACCCTCAAACTCGGGATGATCTAGATCCTCGGCGTACCGCACTTTCGTTCGAATTCGCACCTGTTGGAAGAACCGGAGTTTCTCGAGAAGGCGCAATTGTTCAGCAGGTGGCGTCTCCCTCAACCATTTCCAGCTCCGCTGGGCCAAAACAAGATTTCGTTGAAACTCAAAAAAGAGCCGAAAGAACTCAGCCCGATCGTCACCCTCACAAACAATCGATTCATCGGCCGCAAGAGCACCTCCCTCCCTGGCCTTGCAGAACAAGGATTCAATCGCTTCAAGACGATCCGAAAGACGCGAAACTTCAACTTCAATCGATTGACACCCCGCAACGTTACCGCAAGTCTTCTGAACCACGTCAGGCGAGCAAGCATCCCCAAGTGCACATGACACCTCGTCGTTGAAGCAAACCAGGAGACCAAAGTCCTTTCCGTGTTCCGTCCGAGCAACAATCTCAATGGCGTCAGCAATCAAAGAACTGTCCATCATACCGACCAAATATATTATACGACACCCAGTTCGCCTCAACTGGCCGAGACTGTTCAGAGGAACGAGAAGGAGATCTCGCTGATCGACAGAGACTTCATTCAAGGAAACGCACGATAAGGGGTGTCGATCGGAAGGGCGGATGGTTTCGTCGCCGCAAGCTTCGGTTGGTCGCAATCCGATCTGCCCATCGAGAACTACCGATCGCAGACTGCTGGACTCGTCTAGCATCTCCTTGAGAAGAAACGCATCCACCAAATTGCCCACCACCAAAACGGTCACGCGCCGCGCTCCGGAGTGTGAATGACGAGCGAAATCCCCCTTCAGTTCACGAGCAATCTGACGCAACCATTTCTCGCGGAGAAGCTCAGAATCACAGTCATCTTCTGCGCGCTCTCCTTGAGGTGCCAACGACTCAAAAACCATTGGACGACCTTCGAAATAGACGGGCACCAACAATCCGTTCTCTCTTACAAATTCTTGGGAAAACAAAGGCATCCGCTGCATCCCAAGCCTCCGCAGGAAATCCAATGCCGAGTCGCAAAAAACTCGATCAGAAACAAAGACAATCCGCCCCCAAGTCAGCACCTGACGCCAAATCCGCTCACCCCGGCGGCTTCCCAACCCACAATCACCGTCGACAATCAAGAGCCACTCCCTCACCGCAAGCCCCTCAGAGGAACAATGTTCCAAGGCCCGTTCAACATCATCATAGCCCCCAATCAGCCCCATCCCGCTCTCGGAACTCAGACCACGAGCGAGTTCATGGGGAGACCTCATCCATTGCCAGCTCTCGCCACTTCCTCGAAAGGCCCCTTCAAGAGCATTCCGACGTCGCCAATCTGAGAGGATCAGTAGTTTTCTGAAGGGCCTCCACCTCGGCGTGACAACTAAGCTTCGCACCAAGAATTCCAGCACCCCCGGCAGGAACTCATTCTCTGGCCTCCAGACTGCGGTCAATCGATCCTTGGGATCTTCCGAAGTCTCAATCGAGAAGAATTTGGTGGCCGCCCGAACCGAGGCTTGTCCCCATCCGTCAATCAGCCCCCCAGAATGATTATCGGAGCCAACGATGCGAAACTGGCTCAGTAACTCCAACAGATTTTCGTGCCGACACATGGACCAAAGAAGCCATTCTACTGGTCTCCGCTCAACCCATCTGGCCATCTCACGCCGCTCCGAGCACCTGCGACTCTGGCCCCATGCCGCTTCATCTAGTTCCCTTAGAAACTCGGACCACTGATCCTCTCGAGCCACGAAAGGCTGAGTGAGCCAAGGCGAACCAGTATTCTCAGGTGAGGTGTAATATCCTCCACTCCGACATAGGAGGATCAAGACCTGGAGCAAACCGAAAAATTGGGGAGGCCCATGAGACCTGATCTGAGCATGAAAGAGAGCACAGTCCCCTTTGAGTTCAGAAAGCCCGGCCGCTGCAGAAACCTCGATCCCCAATAGCGGCACGCCGTTTATGAAACAGACGATATCAGTAAACCACTGCTTCCCCTCACCCTGCGGTTCAGCATCGTAGTTCACCGTGAATTGAAAACGGTTCCTCGACGCCTCGCTCCAATCAATATACCTCAAGCGCCCCTCCCCCGAGGAAGGTATCGCCATTCCATCCAAGAGCAGCTCGAAGATTCGACGACTCTCTTCAAGAGGATACGGACAGCGCGATTGGCCGAGCACTGCGACTGCCCGTCCGATCAGCTCTCTCCCTTCAGCCGGCTTCCGGCGGTCGATAAAGGACATGTTGATCTGAGCCATCTGCTCCGTGAGGATATCTTCCAGCACGAAACCATTCCCCCGACTGGTTTGTATCGATATCTCTTCATACCCCAAGTGCTTCAGAAAGAGCACGGCAGAGGCCCGACATTGATTCCTCTCACGATAAGCTCCAAGAATGGAAGGATTCACAGAAGACTCCCACGGCTAGCCCTGAGCTTGAATCCTCTCACAACACAAAGGCGGGGACAGTTTCGTTCATCAATCGGATAGCTGGCTCAGCGCTCCAAGCTTGGCTTCGATCTGTCGACGAACACCCTCTAGTTCGGACCTCAGGAAGTCCATCTCGGCACAAAGACTTGTGCGATCGATCGCATCTGATACCTCATCCGTCCGTCCATGATCATCCCATTCGAGAGAGTACTCTTTCGCCGCAATCGCTTCCGGACTCAACCGGCAGGAAAACCCCTCGACCTGAGATCGCTCCCGGTAGGCTGCAATAATTCTCTCCATCTCTCGATTCGTGAGGCAATCGGTTCCGGCCCCCTCGTCTTTCCTACCAGATGCATTGATCAAAAGAACATCCCGATACGGTCGTTGACGCTTGAAAACGAGAATCACCCCCTGAACACTTGAACGACCGAGAACGCGGGCCGGAAGAAACACAACGGCGTCCACTAAGTTCTCCTCAATCAATCGTCGCCGAATCTTCGCCTCACTTCCCTTGCGAAACAAAACCCCTCGGGAGGCAATCACACCCACACGCCCGGAACACTCCTCGGCACGATGAATCATGTGCAGAATAAAAGCATAGTCCCCTTTCGACTTTGGCGGCAGCCCCCAAGAAAAACGGCCGAAAGGATCCTCCATGGCCCACTCACGTCCCCAGTCATCCACCGAGAACGGGGGGTGACCAACCACAACATCGAACCTTTTGAGCTTGTTCCCCTCGACCCATCCTGGCCCTTTCAGCGAGTCACCCTGATGTCCACAAAAGCTGTCGACTCCACGGAGCAACAAGCAAAGCCGACAAAGCAGCAATACCTCCCCATTCCTTTCCTCACCAAACAAACCACAATCGAGCCCATCAAGCTCCTGAGCAAGCGACCACAGCAAAGTTCCCGCACCACAGGTAGGATCATAAATCCGATGCGCCTTCTGAGGCACAAGCAGCTTCGCAACCAGCCGGCAAACTCCAGGTGGAGTCAAAAAACTTCGCCCAAGAGTTGCTACCTGGGAAGAAAGTCGTTTCAACAACATCTGAACAAGCTCAGCAAACGTTTCGTCCCAACCATCGCCGCCTGCAACGTCGCCTGAGCCGAGATCAACCAATGGCCCACCTAGGCCTTCTAACATACGCCGAAGGCGTTCATTGCGGTCTCGAACAGCACCCAAGCGCCTTTCACAAGCGAAATCCAGCTGCGTCAGCAAGCCCGTCAAAAGAGGCCCATTCGCTTCTTCAATTCGGATCATCATTGAATTTACCCAACGCCCCAGGTCTTTGGCCCCGAAATGCGTCCACTGATCCTGAATACCGCATCCGGCAGGAATCCGAATCCGCTCCCATCCCAGCCGTTTTTCAGCCTCAGCCCGATCCCCCCCAAGCCGCTTCAGCCAATAGGCCCGACGATTCTCCGATCGATCCGAAGCGGCCCTCCATAAAAGGATCGCCAACAAGTAGTTCAGCGACTCAACCGGATTCTCATCGCTAGAGAATTCATCCCAAATCCTTAAAACCTCACCGTACAGCTGCTGGCGCTCACTCTTCTTCACCCGAAGCCTCCTAGCCTGTCAGCACCGCACCGAGGAGAACGTCCTCAACCCATCGTCGCCGCAGAATCCTTAATCGCTCAGCCAGAGCTTCCTCGCGCCGCACAAGTCGAACAAGCTCAGCGATTCTTTTTTGAATAGACACCGAAGGCACGGGAACAATGAGTTTGCTTCTCAACACCGACACGGACAGGGTTTTCACCCGATTCCCACGAGACAGGGCTCTCAATCGAGCCTGCGTCTCATCCAGATTTAAATACCAGTTTAGATACTCCTTTTCAAGGTTTCTTGTAAGTATTTTTACAATCAATAATTGACCACTCGCCACAGCAGCCATCCCATCCGGGATCAAGGCAGCGGTAAATCGCTCCCCACGATTCGCCATCACAAGATCCCCATCACTAACGAGAAAACGCCGAACCGAGACATGCCTTATCGAAATCGGAAACGGTCTCTGAACTCGAATCTCACCTTGTCCTGAAAGATCCCCAATTCTCAAATAGTGCGGCCCCTGCTCGACTCGCTCGACCCGACACTTGCCGCCCCTCTGAGTCATCCCCTGCCGAACCGAAACCAACTCCCCAAGAGGAAACCCAATGGTGTCTCGCTGCCCCATGGATTTCAATCTAGACAGGAAGACCTCGATTTAAGGGAGGTGAGAATCGGCGAATCAGATCCTCCATCTCCAAAGCTCGTTTGTCAGGTTTGCGATTCATGCGGGCATGGATATGAGTTGCCCCGTTCTCCGCCATCCAATCCTTCAACGATTGGTCTCCCAAGCAATCAAAGAGATTCTCCGACTGGCCAATGCAAATGGGGTCCCACTCCCCCATCGCATCTCGCTCACAGAAGATATAGTTTCCACCGATGTCGCGAAACACACTATCGATCGAGAAAACTTGATACTCATACGCGGTCCCCGTTTCACCGCACCAGACACAGGTCAATACAGAATTCATGGACATCCCCAGAGACTTCCTTCAACGAGTAACACTACTATCTTTCAGGAAGATCCCCCGCAAATACTTAGTCAGAATTTGTTTCGCACACGACGATCTGGTGCAAACTCTCTGCCCGTCACAACCTGAAGATCCCTTTTCGAACCTCTCTGCCACACGATCCCTTGTCCTCATACGATCTGAAGGCGCCCTCGGAAGCAAAGGTGCCGTGGGATGCCAGGAGAATTCAGATTGAAATGCTCCCGCCGCTGTCTAACATGCGGCGAAAGGTCGAGTTTATAGAGGGATACGAATGTCAGAAACGCAACCCAGTTCAGACCCAAAGGCGGCTAGCAACACCCAGTCAGAGGCTTCCCACGAGCAGCGCCTCAGCGAAACGGAGCGAAGCTCCCGAAATTGGTCCATGTTCTGCCATCTGGCCGGGCTGATCGGGCTGGGTCTCAATATCGTCACGGTCTCGTTCTTTATCCCCCTCAGTTTCGCGGGCCCGCTTATCGTTTGGCTCGCCAAGCGAAACGAATTCCCCTCGGTCGATGAGCATGGACGCGAGGCCACCAACTTTCAGATCACCATGGGCGGACTCCAGTTCATCTTCACCTTAATCCCGATCCTTGGCTGGTTTATCCTTCTGCCATCCCTCATCCTCGTCAATATGGCCCTGACGATCCAAGCTTCGGTTCGTGCGAGCCACGGGGAGCGGTTTCGCTATCCCTTTGCTCTTCGCTTGCTGAGCTAACGTGGGTTTCAAGCGGGAAAACTTGGTATTCTCGCGAATTTCGCGTTTCCGGATCCCTCTTGAATCCAGTACGGATGAGCAGTCAGCAGTGAATCGCACCTTTGACTTGAAATCGCGGCGCTTTAACGGCAGTAAGAGCGGCTCTCGATGAGCAAAATAGATCAATCGAATAAGAGCCTCACCACGAATCTTGCCGCCGGAGCCTGCCTGGGAGTTGGTTTTCTTCTCCCCGAACCCTACCGAACGCCGGTGAAGAATATGGGCCTGTTTGCCCTTTCTGGGGCGGCGACAAATTGGATCGCGATCCACATGCTCTTCGAAAAAGTGCCCGGCCTCTACGGATCCGGGATCATTCCCCTTCATTTCGAAGAGTTCAAAGCTGGCATCCATGATCTCATGATGAAAGAGTTCTTCACCGTCGAAAACATCAACCGACTCTTCCACAGCTCTGGATCGTCCGAGGACAAGGCAGGAATCGATCTGAAACCGATCATCGCACAAACCGATTTCACCCCCGCATTCGAAGCACTCATCGAAGCCATCACCGAATCTCCTCTCGGAGGCATGCTCTCCATGGTGGGAGGAGCTCAAGCGCTGGAACCCTTGAGAGACCCTTTCAAAGAGAAAATTGGCAAAGCACTCGAAGACATCAGCGCCAGCGAAGCCTTCCAAGACACCCTCGGTAAAGAACTCTCTGGGGGAGCGACTGCAGAGGATATGCTCGGTCAAGTCAGCCAAATCGTGACCCATCGACTCGACGAGCTCACGCCTCAAATGGTCAAAGAGATCATCCAGCAGATGATCCGAGAGCACCTCGGGTGGCTGGTCGTCTGGGGAGGAGTTTTCGGAGGCCTCATCGGACTCGCAGCTACAGCCCTCGGCACGACACTCTGAGTCCTTAGCATCCCATGGGCACACGTCAAAGCGCCGGCCTTCTGATGTATCGCCAGTCTGCTGACGGCCTTGAAGTCTTCATCGCCCACCCTGGCGGGCCCAAATACGCCCAGAAGGACGAGGGCGTTTGGTCCATTCCCAAGGGAGAATTCGAAGCTGGGGAAACGCCGTTCGAGACAGCTAAACGCGAGTTTCATGAGGAGACCGGACTTCAAGCCCCGGAAACGACCTACATCGACCTCGATACCATCCAGCAGAAAGGAGGCAAAGTCGTCCATGCATGGGCCTTCGATGGGACGGGATTACCCGTCGACCACATTCAAAGCAACGAAATCGAAATTGAGTGGCCGAAGGGGAGCCAAAAGCGAATCCGAATTCCGGAAATCGATCGAGCCGCGTATTTTTCAATCGCCACAGCGAGAAAGAAACTCAAGTCACGCCAGGGCCCGTTCCTCGATCGACTGATCGAGGCCATAGGGATCTCGGGAAACTGAACCTGTCGAAAACAGGACAGCCTCTATCCCTTCTTCCGCTTCTTCCTCGGCCGCTTGGCCTTCGCAGCCCGCTGAGCCGCATCCAAGCCTCGTTGAGCCCACTCGCACATCAGGTTGGCGTCGTCCATCGCTTCCTCTGGGACCGTGAAGTAAGACATGACGGCATTCTTGCTTTCCAAGCGGAAAGGCTCGAGGCCAGCTTGAACGAAGCTTTCGCGACTGAGATCGTCGGCCTTGAGATAAACAACGTCATCGGCCACGATCCCGAACATCAAATCGTCGAGATAGATCCCATAGCCCCCAAACATCTTGCGAGCTCGAACCGCTCCCAAGCACGCCATGAGCTCCAGGGTATAGTCGACGAACTCATCGTGGGTTGCCATGACACCACCCTCGCAAGTCAGCCCAAAGATGGTCAAGTCAGACATCAATCAAAGGCGACATGAGCCGAATGCCCTCCTTGGCAGCGTACCAGACAATATAAGGCATCGCAGGAGTTGGGCCCGTGTTGGCAGGCTCAACCTCAACGGGCCGATCAGAAAGCTCGAAGAAGATCCCGCTATCGACGAACTACCAACTCTCGTCCGGATCAGACTTCTGCCGAGTTGGAAACGGGATGATACTGGCAGCGAAGGAAGATGATTGCTTGCGCGAGGGCAGCACGGAGTGTCCGAGAGAATCCTGATCCAGAGTGCGCTCGCGCTCTGCAATCTCCAGCACGAGGTCTTGCACCTGACTTTGAATCGACTGCAAGACGCTCACTGCTTGTCTGACAGGTTCGCTCGGTTCTCCTGAACCTCCACACTCATCGAGCACCACGCCAACAGCGTGGAAATAGCTCTGTAAGCGCCACAGAACATCATCGCGATGCATCTCTCCTGACTCGATTCTAGCGGCCAATTCTTGCAGATCGTTCAACGAATCTTGAAGCTGAATCATCCGTTCTTCATCCATGAGATTTCAAAATGTAGTCAATACAGATCATCAGAAGACGTTCTCCCCCGAGAAAACACCCCTTCTCAACAATCAATCCGAGGAAAAGGAATGGACCCTGGAGACGCCTCCTACAGCTTCCATCATCCAGGGTCCGCCCACATGGCTCCCCCCCACAGAGAGCCAGCCCATTTTCCTCAAATTGATAAAAGCAATCAGCGTGCCGGGTTAGAAATGAGAAATGAGAAATGAGAAATGAGAAATGAGAAATGAGAAATGAGAAATGAGAAATGA